>JBMOMJ010000040.1:0-13504 GCA_049324695.1 Myxococcota bacterium | reverse complement strand
GAGTCAAACGGTTTTCAACAATCATAGGAGCCTCGCAGCGATACAGCTCACGACGGCGCGGAGCCGTGGGTCGAGCTTCGGAAACTCGTGACGAATGCGCTCCCGAACCTGGTGCGCTTTCGAAAAATATTCGCGAACCCCTCGCGTGGCTTCGAGCAGGTGCGCTCGAGCTTCGGGCGGAATCTTGTTCGCAAAGTTTTGGAAGTCTTCGGCAGTCATAGCTGGAGCTCGAAGTTTAGAGTGACGAGCGCGCCGGCGGCCCCACCGCCGACGTTCTCGATGGCGACGTACTTCGCGAAGGGCGGCACGCGAATTCCTTCGAGCAGAAGGCTCTCAGTGATACGCATGGAGCCCACCGAGAACGCGCTGGTGTCATCCGGCGCACTGAAGAACCGAACCCAATTGCTGGGGCCAAGCAGCGCCGAGTAGTCGCTCACTCGAAGCGGAACGAAGAACAATTCGCGCCCAAACTTCGGGATGCGAGCTCGAACCGATACGCCGTTATCAACGAGCGTCGCAAACGGCGCGCCGTTCAGAAGCTTCGCGTACTTGGTTGGTGGGATGAACCCTGTGAAGCCGCCGCGCGCGAGCAGCACGCGCAGCACCAAATCGTCCGGTTGGATTGTTGGGCCCGCCGGTGACTCGAGGATTCGGTAGTAGGCGTTGACGGTCACGGCGTTCATCGGAACCGCGAACGTCGACCCCTGAATCCAGTCGACGAGCACCGTTTCTGTTGCGCCACCGGTTCCGTAGTTGATCTCTCCGATGACTTCGAAGCCGCGGGCGTAGCCGAGAGGCCAACCTGAATCGGAGTAGTCGATGCCGAGGCTCAGCGTCCAAACCGCGGGCTCTCCCCACTCGGGGAGCTTCACGACCTGCTGCCGGTCGTTGAGATCTGGCCCAAACGGCACTTCGAAGCCGAAATTGTTGTTTCCCGTCCAGAGCCCTTGTGGCGTCGGCTGCACGTAGACGCTGAGAGAGGGCTCGAGCGGCTCTGCTGGGCGCCTCATCGCTTGACCTTTCTCGGCAGCTGCCGCGCTCGAACTCGGGGCGCAGGAACACGCGCCACAGGCGAGGGACGGGCGGCAAGTAGCTGAGCTGGCAAACCAACTTGCTCGGCTTTTGCGAGCAGCCAGGTTCCGGGAACGATCTTGCCGAGCTCGGTGACGAGCACTCCCGGCGTGGGCTGCTGCCCGCTCGCCTTCTTTGCGAACTGCTCCACGCGATTGCGGTGCGCCATCACGTGGCTGAAAATGCGCGCCGTCTTCTTCGCGGCGAAATCGCCCTGCTGGGCGCGTCGTGCGATCTCTCGCAAGTTGTTTCGCGCAACGTCGGCCTGCCGAAGCGTCGCCGCAATGTCGCCCGCGCGCATATTGAGGAGCGCCTTCTCCTGGGCGGTGCCCGTCGCGAGCACTCGGCGTGCTTGGTTCTTCACGTCCTTCGCTTGCTCGACGGCCGAGATCGCAGCGTTCGCTGTGGCGTACGCGGCCGCGGCAGGCACGCCCACGGGCGGAAATACGACGGCGGTTGCGCCCAGTGCCGCTCCCGTGAGCTTGCTCTTCGCAACGCTCTTCACCGCGTTCGCGACTTTGGAAACGAGCTGGGACTTTCCGATCTTTTTGACGCTCTTCAGAAAGCTTCCAGGCCAGCCACCGATACGCGCCGAGCTGCCTCCATGTTGGCGTGCGTGCCAGCGCTTCAAGGCCTGGCCGATGCGCCGCAGATCGACTTGAAGCGTGACAGTCTGCGGTGCGGCGCCTGCCGCCTGAATGTGCACGGTCGCCTTCAGGTAGCGACCCTCTCGCCAATAGCGACCGCGAACGCTTACGCCTGCGGGAGCGACGCGGAGCTCGATATCATCGCTCTCGGGTTCGTGCTCGGGCGCGGCGCCGACACCTACGATCTCGTGCCCGAAAAGACCCAGGCAGCCGATAGCGGGCGTCTCGGCTGCCATGACTTCGAACGTGGATAGCGCTGGATAGAAGGTGGTCATGGTTGTCCCCCATCACGCAAGGCTCGCCTTCCGCGCGCTGGCGCGAAGGCGCGCGGCCCTGTCCGCGTTGCCGAGCTGTTCAGCGTCGAGCGCGAAGCTCTCGAGGTTCGAACGATACGTGCTCAGGTCTTTCTGATTGGCGCCCTTTCGCCAGTAGAAAGGCGGTGGGACGTCGGCGACGTAGCGCGCGAGACGCTCCGCGGACTTCGGTCCGTAGTTGCCGTCTACAGTGAGCCCTTCTTGCGATTGGAAGCGCTGCACGAGCGACTTGTCTTCGTGATAGCGAGCCTTGGGGACGCTCCCATTGCGGGCGACGAGGTCGTTGAGACTCGTCGCAACTGCCTCGGCTAGGATTTGCGCTTTCGAGCGCTCTGGCGGAAGCGCTTGGGGTTGCGGAGTCGAAGGCACCGGCAGTGGCGCTGAAGGCGTAGCGGTCACCGTGATCGGGACGACTTGCCCCGGTGCGGGTGCCGAGCCGCCCGGCATCGATTGCGGCGGAACGATCCCGGGCGAAGTGAACTCGGTGTCGATCGTCTGCATCGTGTGCGCGGCGTCGAGCATCGTGCGGATCTGACGAGCCTTGGCTTCGAGCTGGTCGGCGGTCTTGTTGAAGCCGCGCTTGCGCATGTCGCGCGCCAATGCTTCGAGTGCCGCGGGGTCGCCTTGCAGTTGAAGCTGGCGCGCCACTTCGAGCGCGAGCTCCGCGGGCATGTTCGGGTCGAGTGCGGCGTTGGGGCGCTCCGCAGGCGGTGGTGGTGGGACGCTCGCCGCAGCCTGCGTGGCACGGCGCCGAAGCTCGGCCGCGACCTCTGGGAAGCCGGCGCGCTCCAGAATGAACGCGGTGCTCGTGAGCACAGGCGCGGTGCCGTTCTGAATCGCTTCAGCGACCATCTTCTGGAGATCCGGCGACAGCGTTGGCGTCGTGGGACTTGGCGCGGTCGTCGATGCCGCTGGCGTGGGCGCCACGAACGGAGGCGTGGTCGAGCCGCTCGGCACACTCGTCGGAATCACCGAGGGCTGAATAGGAGCCGCTTGCGCGCTCGGCGCTAGAACGGAGGCAGGCGCTGGTTGCGCGCGACGAATCTGTTCGCCCTGAGCGCGCAGAAGGCGCGCCTGGTCGGGGTAGCCCTGCGCCTGCAACTGGGTGGCGACCAGGTCGAACATGGCCGGGTCCTGCGTCGCGTGCGCTTGCACCACGAGCTGCCGCAGCGACGTCGGGAGCGCATCGTACGAGGCAGCCGGAGTCTCTGCTTTGGCGCTCGACGACATGAATAGAAGCAGCCCGCCTCCGATCGCCAATGGAATGAGGAACTTGCCAATCATCGTTTCACCCAACCTTCGATTGTGCGCCGCGCAGATCTGCGGCTTGCGACCGCAACAGACGCGCTTGCACGGGATAGCCCTGGAGCTCGAGCTGGGCGGCTACCACTTCGAGCATGCCGGGGTCTTGCGTCGCGTGCGCTTGCACTACGAGCTGCCGAAGCCCGAGCGGCAAAGCATCGTACGGGCCGCTCGATGTCTGAGCGGCTTTGCTGCTCGAGGACATCAGGAACACGAGGCCGGCGGCTCCAATCGCCAGCGGAACAAGAATCTTCAACATGGATCGTCTTCTTTCGAAACGTTGAGGTCGCTTCACATGCCCAGAATTCGGGACGGATCTTCGACGCGGCCATCGGCGCGCCGCACGAGCACGTGATAGAGACGGCGACCGCTTGGGCGTCGTCGCCAAGTGATGCGAATGGTTGCCCGCTCGCCCGCTTCCTGAAGTTCAGCGACGCGCCACGGGCCAAGATCGTCGCAATCGCCCCAGCCGCGTTTGAGAACCTGGGGAATTGCGGCAAACTCTTCGGGCTTCCCGTCGTCGGGTTCTTGTCGATACCGAACACCCGAACGATAGAGCGGCGGAACGTGGTGCGAGCGCAGATACAATCGATTGATCGCAACGAGGGAGTCGAGCAGAGGCTTGATGAAGAGCCCGAGGAACCGGCTCCGCTTCAACAGCGGAACATCGCCGAGATTCATCAGCACCTGCACGACGGGCCTTCACGCCTGAACGACCGTGCCGACGATGCCAGCGGAGAACTCGATTTCCCCGGTAGTCTTGTTGCGAACCGACACGCTGATCTGATTTCCGATTTCGGCCGTCTTGAAGTGCACGTGCGTATCGATCGAGACCTCGGTGAAGAGCGCTGCCGGTACCTCGCCGCCGCTCACGAGCTGCGACGTGTTGCCGACCTTCACGTCCTGAACACCGAAGTCGAATGCAGCATCGGACGGGATGACGAGACGCTCCGGACGGAACATGTCTTGAGGCGCTGCCGGAATTTGGCTCGTTGCGCCCGCGGCCACGGTCGTTGGCTGAAATCCGAGCGGGAACCGGCGGCGCTTGTTGAGTTCGCGCTGCCGAATTGCGACCGCGCCGGGGTCGATTTTGCGAAACTCTTGGATCTTCTGCGCGACACGCTGAATCGCGTTCGCCTTCCGGTGCTTGCCCCGGCGAGCAGCTCCAATCGATAAGGCGTGGAGCAGATCCTCCTCGGCGCCAACGTCGTCGTCCTCACCTACGATCTCTGACGTGCCGTTGCCTCCGACTAAGTCGAAGTCGGCGCCAATGTCGCCGAAGTCGTCATCGTCGCCCATGATTTCTTCCCAGGTAGCCATGTCGTTCTCCTATTCGGGTGGGTGAAATTCCTGTACGAAGGGCAGAGCTCGACCGTCCGCCTCGTCGCGGTGCGAAAAACAGATGCGCGCGGAACGGGTGCTTACAGAGCCCGGCGAAGGGCGTGCGCAAGGTCCGTGTCGGTCATCGCGCTGCGCACGGGCGCGGCACCAATTGCCGGATGATTGTGCGTGACGGGCGCCATGAGCTCGGGAGCTCCGCCCCAAAGCTTGTCGATGCGTTTGCCGGCGAGCGCGTGCTTTCGGAAGTACATCGCGAGCGAACCCCAAAGAATGCCCTTCGAGAGTTCGAAAACGCCCTCTCCAATCTTCTCGTTCTCGCTGTTCTTCTTGGCCTGTAGCGTGACGAAAAAGCCGGTGCCGACGCCCAGCGCTCCGAGAGTCAGATCGGCGGGAATGGTGGTTCGCGGAAAGAACAGGTTGCCCTCAGCGTCCTCGTAGCGATGGAGGTAGCCGGTGAGCGCAGCGCCGCCCGCGCCGAGCATCGACATCAGCAAGTGCTCGTACTTCTGCTTGAGCTCCTTCTTCTCGAGCTTCTGCTGCTCGGTGCGGCCCTTGTTCTCTTCCACCCTGCTTTCCAAGTTTTGGATCGTGCTCGCGAGATTGTTCAATTGCGCGTCAGTGATCATCGGCATGGCCGGCTCTCCTCTTCGGTGCTTTGACTGTGCCCGGACGCGCATCGGTCTCCCAAAATTCTCCGCGCTGAGTGGTTGGTCGTCACCAGCGAGGCAGGTGCTTTTGCATGGAAAACTAATTTTGGGGAAAGCGATCGATTTGTGTCAGTTGGAGACATGAACATCTACCGACTGAACTCACGCGAGCTCCGTTCGTGGCGCGACCGAGAAGCCAGAGCGGAACTCAAGAATCTCATCTTTCAACAACACGGCGAAACCCAAGTGCGAGCGCCCAGCGGTCGCATCCTGGGCGTTGCGCGCGCTCCAGAGAAGTCCGGACGCGTTCCGATTGAACGCTCTGTGGTACGTGGCGCGCATCACGCACCGTCACCCGCGGAATGCATCTGCCGCGAGTGGCAAAAGCCGGCGGGCAAGGAGCTCGAGCACCACCCGCTCTGCGTGAACAAGCAGCACTGGGAGTCACAGCAAGCGCGGAGCCCTGACGTACTGCGCGAGCGGGCGCTGCTCGTTGCTGAGCCGGCGACTCCTGAGCCCGAAGCGTCGGCGTCGGAAGGTTCGCGCGCGGAAAAGCCGGCGGCGCCGAGCGTGGTGCTTCCCGCGCCGGACGACTGCGTGTGCCGCGATTGGGCGGGCGTCCCTGCCGGCGCTCACCACCCGCTCTGCCAGTTCCGCGAAGCATGGCAGCGTGCCCAGAACGTGCTCACGCCAACGCTGGTTGAGCTCGAAACAGGGACCGAGGTGCGCGAGGCGAGCGCAGAAGAGGCTGAGGCGAGCCGAGCGAAGGCAGCCGAGGACGGAGTTGGCGCCATCGAGCTCAGCGACGGACGACTCTACTACGTGAGGAACCAATGATCCCGCGCACGGTCGTCCCGCTCGACCGATTGCGCTCCAACTCCGATCAGGCGCGGCGCGTCTTCGACCGCATTCCCGAGCTCGCCGAGTCCATTGCTCGCGATGGCTTGGTCCAAAGTCTGGTCGTGGAGCCTGCTGACGCGGACGGCAATCACGAGATCATCGCTGGGGAGCGCCGCTATCGGGCACTGCTCCTGCTTGCGGAACAGGGCCGCCTTCAGAGCCGCGACGTTCCCTGCTTCATCAAGTCAGCCGAACCCGTGCTTGCGGACATCATGGATATCTGGCTCCACGATACCCCGCTCTGGGAGTTGGGCCGCACGTACATAAACCTCTCGGAAAGTGGCAAGACCCAAATCGAAATAGCCGGAGAGGTCCAAAAGTCGCCCAGCCATGTTTCGAGGGCCATGCAGCTCGCGCGCGGACTCGCTCCTGCCGTTATTGCACGTCTTTCGAAGTTGCCTCCGGACACCTTACCCGCGCAGCGCCTGCTGCGGGTTGCGGCTCTCCACGACGAACACGGCGAGCCTGATGAGCCGAACCAGCTCCGGCTTTTTCTCACCATGCTCGACGCCCCGGAGCGCAAGAGCGAACTTTCGGAACGCGCGCGCGCCGAGAAAGACAACGTCTGGGAACGCTATCAGCAGCTCAAGCAAGGCAAACTCGATCGCCGTGTCGATCCTGTCTACCGGCCCTTCCTGGATGCGGTTCTCAAATACCTGTCGGGTGAAAACGCGGGGCTCACAGGATGATCCCGTTCTTCAGGTTGACGACCGCGCTCACGCGCGCGTGGGCCATCAATCGCGAAGTCCGACACAAGCTCGCCGAGTGGCTCGCATATAAGTACCCCAAGACCGGCGTCGCTGTGTGCACCGACGCTCTGTTCGTCGTCGCGTGGGTAAACCCGCTCGGACAAATCAAGTTCGGGGTGCCGCCGTTTCAAAAGGTCGAACGCCACCAGTGCGTCAACAATCCGGCCTGGCGCGAGTGCGAATGTCGGAGCTGGTTCGACCCCGAAAGCGGCGGCGCGTGGGGACGACGCCAAACACCGCGACACCACCCGCTCTGCATTTTCGACGATGGGGCCCTGCGGCGTTGGCAAGAGGTCGACGTGCCGAAAAAGGTCGTGGACCAGGCGCGGCAGGGCGGATTTCTCGAAGAGGCGCGGGGCTCGGCGACCTCGTCGCATTGAACCGACCCGGCGCGCGCTAGCTATATCGACAGATCCAACTGCCGTCGGTGCCCAGCGCTTTAAGAGTCGGAGCACTCACCCGCTCGGGATTCATTCCCGTTCTTTCCACAGCGCGACGGTATGCGCGCGAATCAGCTTACTTTCCCTGCGCTCCTATTAGAACAAACCGTGTGTGCCCGAAAGATTGAATCGGCGAGCCGCGTTCCCGCGCCAACCAAGCGAGATAAGACTCTCAGTTGCTCTCGGCAGGAGGTGTCGTCGACAGGGTGCGGGTAGTTGATCTGGTGATCTATTTCTCCCCAGATCTCTTCAAACAGTGTGCGAACCTGCAATTCACAGCAAATGGGCGAGTCCGTACGCGGCTTAAGTACGTAGTGTATGCTCGTGTAGAAGCTCTCCTTTACTTTGGTTTGCAGTCCGAAACCCTCAAAAAACACCCTAGATTCAGGGTCCCAAGTATATGCGATCGGACTTTCGTGCATTGCCCAGTCCCCTCGTTTCACTTGACTGTCGATTACGTCGTGAATCAGAGGAAACTGTGCTTGGTAGAGGTGCAGTAGACGAATCCCCGCCAGGTCATTCACTCTCTTGAGCAGCTCGTCGGGTTGAATCGGCTCGGCGTCCTCGCGTTTGCGCGCCAACTTGTCAGCGAGACTGCTCTCGCTTTTTAGCCGCATGCGAATCGAGTGCAGGACTGGCGCTCCGTCCCTATTCAGCTCCGGGTGATGAGCAAAGAAGTTCCGCACGCTTTCGGCGAAAGAGCTGAGGTGGTGTCGATTCTCCTTGTAGACCTTCAAGCAGAGCGCATCGTCCGTCATTGTTCCGCCTCAGATGCTTGCGTCAGCGAGACGACGCAGAACGCTTTGTGCTATCGACAGAAATTGCTCTTGTGCACTGGCTATCTCCGGATTGTATCCGCTGTTAACGTGACTGCGTAACCATCCGAGTGGTAGACCGATGTTCTGGGCTTCCGTTGCCAGACTTTGGTAGTGTTTGACTTCAGCGAGCTTGTATGGGGGCTTGACAACGTGGATGTCTCTTTCCTTGCCAAGAACGTCTACCACACGCGATTTTACGCGAGGTGCAATTCGGCTCTCCCAGAAGAGGTGCGACGATGCCTTGCTTCCGCCATAAGCTTTAAACGCTGAAACCAGATAGCCCAAGTACGCGGGATGGCCGTGCAGAAGTTGATTTCGCTGGCTTTCCGGTGCGAGCATTTGAATCGTTTGCCAGTCCTTAATCCACTTCGCGACGGCGGCACCCACACTGGTCAGTGCGCGAAGCGAGAAGAGATCTGGCGCTACGGGGGTAATGAATGCATCACAGTCCAACAGCACGCTGCGATTCAGGGCCCCAACATTCGGACCGACGTCATAGAGCACAATGTCGATGTCGTGGGCCTCGCACATCCGTGAGACTGCTCGCGAAAGGGCCCCCACGACAGTGTACCCACGTGGCTTTCTTGCAAATGAGTCCGTCCATGCCGCAGGGAGCTCCTCTTCGTAGAGTGAGAGCAGCACGTCGCCAGGGGCTAAAAACAGATTGTCAGCACGCTCAATCGGCTCGATTGTCAGGACGTCGCCGACACCTTCTACCACTGGTTTGATTGCAGACCACAATGTCCGCGCCGTATCTGTCTCTGTGGATTCGCCTAAGAGCTGATCGAGCTGGGCCTCCGGAAGAAAGAAGGCCGAGACGTTGCATTGTGGATCAGCGTCGACGATTAAGACCCTTCTTCCCGCGTCGACAAGTCCGCCCGCAATGTTGACCGTGAGCGTTGTCTTGCCGACTCCGCCCTTGTGGTTGAAAAGCGCCAAGCGTTTCGCTTTTGCCATGGATCCAGGAGAGTCGCATGTTCCGAAAACGGAGGCAACAAGGTCTCTGCTCGAGGAGCGTGGGTTGAATGACGCGGGTTTTGCGGGCAACGATCTGCGTGTCACGGGTGGAGCAAATCTTTCCGAAGAGAACGAGCAAACTCCACAGAGGCGGGCGGTGCGCAACTTGGCGCAGGTGCTGGCTGCAGGAGTCGCGGTGCAACTCAATCGCAACCCATACCGCAATGCATTGCAGCGGCGCGGTCCGCTCGCCCACGCCCGCTGAAGGACGCGGGACCCTGGCCGAACGCGAGTCGCCAAGCCAACACGCGTGGGCGCTTCTCGGCGAACGACAGGCCCCCGATCCCGTGTTGACACCGGCGCCAGACCGAACGCCGACGCCGAGTAGTGGGAGGCGAGCCGTGAACCCGTGCGCGAGAGCACCGTCGTCAGTCCCCGCGAGGTTTCTCGTCACCGACGCGCTCGACAGCACCCTTTGCAGGGTCGACGCGCGTGTCAGCTGCCGTGCCGGCGTGGGCAAACTGAAATGCAGCCAGAGAGAGTGCCGGCCGTCTCGCTCAACGTCGTGGCTGAGCCGGTGAGTCATCGCTCGCGAATGTCGGAGGAGCGCGAGGAGGCAGCGTATCTCGGCTTCGAATTCACTCGGACGCCGGCATTCGCGAGTCCAAGCCGGAAGCACCTTAGTCGAGCGGGGAAAGCGGACTACTTCCGGAGCCGGCTTTTGCCCTCCATTGACTCATCGATGCGCACCAGCGTTTCAACGCGCCCGTTCTCTTCCAGCAATAGCCCGAGCACTGCGGACACGTCAGCGATTGCACCCCGCACCTGTTCGGTCACGACAGCCAGGCTTTGCTTGCGCCCTGGGTCGGCTGATTCCGTCGCGCGCAGCACTCGACGCGACGCGCCTTCGAGCCGCCGCGCGTAGAGGCACGAGCGCTCGAGGCTGAGCACAAGCTCTCGCCCGAGCAGCGTCGCAACGTGCGGAATTCTTGTTGCACTCACGTGGATCCTCCAGGGCTGAACGTCTCAGCAACAAGGCTTGGCGCGCCAGGCTTGCATGTCGCGAACGTCGCGAGCATTTGCTCCACGCTTGTGATCTCCGCCACGCTGAGCACCGCCAATCGCTCGACCAGACGCCGAAACAAGGGAACTGAAAGGCTCCGGGTTGCAGCAGGGCTGAGCTCGTCGTGCGGAGGGCTTCGCGAGGAGTGGCGACTGAGCGCGTGCGCGCGCTCCGAGCGAAATGGCATCACCACGGCGAGCCAGCTTGCTTGCGCGTTCGAGCCCTCGAACACTGTGCCCGCGAGTGGAGCGAGCGGTGCGAAGAAATCGAGCCCGTTCGCCTGGCACGCGCGCTGCACAAGCACGAGACGCGCGAGAAACTCTGCGTTGAAGGCGCTCGACGCGCCTCGTTGTTCGTAGCGGTGCTCCGGGATGGCCTGCTCGTAGTCCGGAAGCGCGAGCTCCGGGTCGAGTTCAAACCGGTCCCGCGTGACCACGAGCTCGCCGGTCGCCGATTCCCTGACTCCGATTTCGATGTCGCCTTCGACACGGCACACGGAAAGCCGCTCGGCTGCCCGCATCGCACGTGCGCGCTCCTTGAGCGTCTTTCGGGGCACTCCGAAACGGAGAGGCGCATCGCTCTGCGTGTACTCCGACCGGTTCATCGTAATGCGCACGAGCGTGCACCCGTCGCTAGCGTAGACTCGGCCGCCGCTCGGTTCAAAAGCGATGTGAGTCAGATCTGGGCGGCGCTCGTCGCTACCCGCGAACGCGCACAGAGCCTCGACATCTGACTTCGTGAGAAGAAATCCGTCGCGAATGCTGCTTGGCATGTGCTTTCCTCGTTCTCATTCCGCAGCAATCACCGCGACCAAAACACGTGAACGGTCCCGTCAACGTCGATCGAGAACACGTCGCCGCCGAGTTCGAGATCGTGGCTGTACCGATCGAAATCGAAGTACGGTCGCAAATGCTCGGGCATGCCTTGGAGCGCCCCCGTGTCTGCGAGAAACTCTTCCGCCCAATCCGCGAGCGAAGAGCCCGACCCCGCGTGCTGCTCTTCGAGCGCTCGCTTCGCATCGTCTAGATCGCCGAGGTGACCAAGCAGCGCTCCGCCGAGTTCGCCGTGCTCCTTGATGAACGCGCCGATGGCCGCGACGTTTGCGATCGATTCGTACTCACCGATCCGAGCGCCGCAAAATCCCTCGTAGTCATGGATCGCCCACTCTTCCGCCCCTGGTTCCGGCGAGCGGGAGAGCACCGAGCGAATCTCCGCCTCGATCTCCGCCGCGGTTTGTGTCGCCTCAATCCAGTCCCCATGCAGTTTGCCTGCGTTGTACGCGGCAAGGCACGCCACATAAATGCGCGGTGTTTCCGCCATTGCTTTTCATCCCTTGTTGAGCCCCGGTTCCTCCGGGTCGGTGTCGGCGGTGGTCGCCGTCGACCAGGTCAGCATATCAAATGCACGGCGCGCGTCAATATTAAATTAGACGATTACTCCCTGTATCGAGCTGCTATTTGGGTGGCTTCCACGTCCGTTAACGTATGTCGCGCAAGTCGGTTTCCGCCATCGAGCACCGGGAGCTTTCCGGGCGGGTCATTCGGTGCGCGGCGCCGGACGCCAGCACCCGGGCGTTTATCGACCGCTTGCGCCAGCTCGCCGAAGCGGCCGAAACGTCCCCGGCCGAAATGCGTGCGCTCGTATTCGGACCCCAAAACCCAATTCTCGCCCGACACCCAACCATTCCGGGCGCCTATCCGGATGCAAGGACCGTAAGAGACCCGCTCTATTGGGTATGCGTAGATTTGGTTCAGCGCGTCGAGCTGCGCGCGGCTGGCGTAGCGGTCGATCGTCTCGGCGCGCCGTTCACCACTTCGATTTCTGAGGCCGCCGCGCAGCTCGGTCGCCATCGCTATGCGATCCACAACGCGGTGAAGAACCGAACCCTTCACGCCTGGACGCACGATGGGCGGTTGTACTTGCTGCCCAAGGAGGTCGCAGCCTATGACGTTCCAAGGCGTGGGCGTCCATCCCGCTCGAAGAAATGAGCTCACCTCTTCGTTTCCGCATCGGCAGCAAGTTCGGCATCATCTTTCACGCACGCTTGCCAGCGAGCGCGGAGATAGCCTCCCGTGGCAAGATCGTCGACGGCGTTGTGACCGAATGGGCTTCCGTTGCCGTGCGCTCAATCCTTAAGGATCATTGGCAGGACAAGCACGGTCAATGGCGCGATAGCATCTATTTCTATGAGCTCGCGCCGGGTGACGAAGAAAACCGCATCGCCGTTGACGAGTTCTACGTCGAGGGCTCGTTTGCGATCGTGCGCCACGAGAAAGATCCGAACCGCGCGATCGAAGCGTGGAAGGCCTTCGTCGCGCGATAACAGGCCGTCGAAGCCGGCGATAGTCTACCGACGCCGCCGCGACCGCGGTCGCTTCGACGGCTCGGCGCGTTCGCTTCTAGCTCGACGCGCGTCCTTCAGAGCCTCGAGTGGGCAGGTGATGCAGTATTGCGCGGGCGCGGACTTGCACGCGGTGCACGTGCGGTGTTCAGCAAACGCCAATCCGCGAAGCGCAGCGATCGTTTCATCGGCGTTAGCAGGAGGCCGCGCGCGGCATGCCTCGGCGACGATTTTGATGGCGTCGGCAGAGAGCAAGATAAATCCTTTCAGTCTTGCCCAGGACTCAAACAGCGATTCAATCCGTTCCGGGGATGCGCGGGTTTGAATCACGACCTCGCACGGCGATACGCCAGCATCCAGCAAACCGAAAACGGTCGCGGCAAACATGCCATCATCATCGCCGTGCACTTCGATGGCTGCGCGGTTCAGCACTTGTGCAAGTTCGTGTTGCATGGGTTTCTCAGAACAATCGGGTGACGTCCTCGTCGGCGAACGCGCGAACGCCTGCGTCACGAGCACAATCGAGACAATAGTACGGCGGGTGAGCGCGACAGCGCTCACACCAGAAGCACGAGATGCTTCGAAGCTCGCCGACAGCGTCGACGAGCGCGCGTTCGTTCACGAGCGCCTGTCCCGGGAACAGCCGGCGTAGTGCTTCGAGCTGAGCACCTTGCAAAAGGATCGTCTGCTGGAACCGGGCCCACGCTTTAAATAGCTGCTCGACTACTTCAGGCTCTACTCCGAGCTGTCTAACGACGTCGGCCGGGTCCTTGCCATCGCGAAACATGGCGAACGCCTCTGCGGCGGCGGTGTCGTCGGTCCTAGGGTGCTCCGTCGCGATGCTGCGCCGGACGCGAACGAACACGGCCTCGATTTCTTCAGCAGCGAAGTAGCGCACGCCGTTTTGGCCAACG
>JBMOMJ010000039.1:0-343958 GCA_049324695.1 Myxococcota bacterium | reverse complement strand
TTTCGCCTTATTTGGCGGGCGCGACATTTTTACGTGGCCTCAGCTCGCCCGGACCAATTTGGCGCGCTGTTTTGGCTTTAGGCGGCGCTCAGCGCCGGAATTACGCGGATCGGGAGAGCCATCGACATAAGCCGACGTGGGGAAACGGATCCGTGGGCCGGTGAGCCCGGCCGGGCACCAGGTGTCGACGGATGTGATCGACGCCGGTCGAGCGAGCGTGAGGATTAGGAGTCGTCGGATGATCGGAGTTGTCGTTCGCCTCGGCCGCGTTCGTACTCGCGAGCACAACACTCAAAAACGATCTTTCAGAGTGCGAATTTGTTTCCAGGCGAATTCCGACTCGGCGATTTTCGCGCGTCGCGAATGCGTCATGCGTAGTCCGTAACTTGTGACTCGGTGTGGCGTTCAAGTACCGTGGGCGCATGCCGGAAGATGTGATCATCGCGTCCGAGTCGACGCTCTACCCAGCCTCGTCCTTGATTCAATTCGTCGCGTACGAAGTGAATACGGGCCCGAAGGACGTCGTGCACAAGACGTTCACCACCAAGAGTGGAGACAAGTTCACCTTGCCTTGGCAGGGCACCTACGCGGGGAAGAAGCCGATCTCAGAAGATATCAAGCTGCGTTGCCAATTGATGTGTCGCGCGATCGATGCGGCGCACGCGAAAGCGCACCCGGCGGCCAAGAAGGTGTTCGTTGCTCCTGAGTTTTACTTTCGAGGACCCATCGGCGCCTACACGATGGACGAGTATCAGGCCGTCCTGAAGCAGTTGCGAACACACGTGCGCGCGGAACGCTTCAAGGGATGGACCTTCCTGTTCGGCACGATTCTGGCGTTTTCTCGCCCGCACGAGCAAACGAATTGGCTCGTGCGGCAACTCACGTCGCGCGCGAGTTGGTTTCCGGTGGACACCGCTGCGGACGCCGAAATCTACAACGTGTGCGTCGTGCAGGAGGGGGGCTTCGGTGACGTGGACAAGGCTTCGGACTTTTGCGAAGCGGTCATGAAAGACTTTCGCTCGGACGTGGACTTCCTCACCAAGGATGCCGGTCCCGACGGGCTCACGCTGCTGAAAGCCGACCATATGGAGCACGACAAGAGCGTGAGCCACTCGGACAAGTACGGCGGTGGTGACGGAGAAGTAACGGTGGGCGGCTTGAAGTTCGGAGTCGAGATTTGTTTGGACCACGCCAAGCAGCGCCTGCTCAACCGCAAGAAATCGGTGCCCGTGCAGCTGATTCCTTCCTGCGGCATGTCTATCAAGGCCAAAGCAGTCGTCGCGCAAGCCGGAGGTTGGGTATTCAACTGCAACGGGAGCTCCAAGGCTGGTGACTCCACTTTGCGTAAGGTGACGACTCCCGCCAAGCCCAACGTCGACGCGGTACTGGAAGCTCCGATTAAGAAAGAAAGCGATACCGACGTCGACGTTTCGGGGATCCCCGTCGACGATCTGCTCGCCGAAGGGGGAGGTCGAATCGTGGCCTATCCGCCTGTGATGTTGCCTTCTTGAGTTCGTAAAGGAGTCCTGCCTTGCCTCCGCGCTTCAAAGATCATCACAAGAGCAGCTACTACAAAGAGGACTCTACTTCGCTGATCGACTCCGTCGAACGCCTGTGTGGGCAAGCCAACGGAACGATGACGGTGGGGTTCAGCCAGGAAGACGAGAAGCTCGCCGAACGCGTCGGTGGTGGAGGCGTCTGTTACGCTCTCGTGAAGGGCTGGCTTTCTCGCATATCACGGGGCAATCGCGGAGCGGACACATATGCGGCGTTACCAGTGCGAGCAGACGTGGATTCGGACCTGTTCAAGTCCGTTCTACGCGACCAGCTCATCAGCTATGCGATCATTCATCGCGCCAACAACTACAGCGCGCTCCGCGATGCGAACCCGTGGTCGGGCTTCAAAGCCGAGAACGTTGCCGAAGCGAATAAGAACGCTTCTCAGAAACGGGACCACATTGCCAGCGCAGACCTCGACTTCGTTGCGTTTCGAGGCACCGCCAGCGACTTTGCGGTGGACGCAGACAATCAAAGCGTCCTGTGCGGGAAGTTCGCGTTTCGACCAGTCGACTTCAAGGCCGACGGAAACCGAGAGCGATATATTACCTATGTACGTCAGCACATGGAAGGCGGGAAGCCGGTGCTCCAGGGTATCACATCCAGAAGTTGGCTTTACGTGGAGCACGAGGTTCCGCTCGCGTCGTTGGACTCGGACGGCAAGGTGACCGAGGTTCGCACCAAAGAGCAAACAGAGACGGATTTTCGTAAGAGGATTTCGGGAGCGATCGCGTACTTTGCTCAAACTCTCAAGAGCTCCTACGTGTTGATCGGTGGCGGTACCTGGAAGCCGGCGCATGCGGTTGGCTTCTACGTTTCTGGGAGCTACGCGATGTTCTTCGACCCGAACTTCGGTGTATTCGAATGGGACGTCGACAACGGCTGGTCGCATCTATCCAAGTTCGTGGCCAATTTGGCTGAGGTCTACGAGTGGGGGAACCTGCTGTTCGTGGGATTTGGTAATTAGGTTACTGCGTGAGATCCGTGTGGCAGTCCTCGCCGTGACGGATTCCGCAAAGTCACGCGCGGATTTGCCCCACTACAAGAGGGTCTGGCAGATTCGAGTCAACGTCGCTCTCGCAAGCCGCGGGAAGCAGCGTCGCGCATGCCGGGCACACAAACCACCTTCGTTTGCTCCATCGAAGTGAGCAAGACAGCTGGCTTCACCTTCAAGCTGCAAAACGATGCCGGTAAGATAACGCAGACGGTAACGCTGAATGGAACCTCTCTGGTTCTGAAGGTGGCCGGAGAGAAGTCGACGAGCACTTACACGCAGACAGCGGAGCAGGTAGAGCTCAAAATCGTGGGCGAAAGCGACACTAGCACGGTCACACAGACCGCCGGAGCCGTCAGCGTCAAGTGCAAGAGCTTCAGTGTCGACGCTGAGACCGTCTCTGTGAAGTCGAGCAAGACCACGCAACACGAAGCCACCGAAACGTTTACGATCACGAGCACCAAAGACATGTCACTGACCTCGAGCGCCAAGCTCAGCTTGTCGAGCACGCAGGACATGTCACTTGCGTCTAGCGCGAAGCTCACTCAATCGGCGGCCTTGGACGCCTCGCTCAAGGGGAACAACACGAATCTGGAGGCCAATTTGAAGCTAACCGCCAAGGGGGGAGTCGACGTGGCATTGTCGGCGACCAAGTTGGCGGTCAACGCAGACGCCAAGGTCGACATCTCCTCGCCGATGACCACGCTCGGAGACACGCTCACGACCGTGAAGGGCCAGCTCGTCAAAGTCGAGGGTGCTCTCGTCAAGCTGGGTTGAACTGTGTCGGAAGAAGTCATCGAACGCGCATTTCTGACGGAGCTCGAGGCGCTCGAGAAGTTCCGGATTTCGTACACCGCGCAGTTTCCTACGGTTCCGCTCTCGCACGATGATCCGGACGTGCGGCGCCTGATCGAAGCGATGGCGTTCTTCACCGCGCGCACTCGGGTGGCGGCGCTGCGCGGGCTCGACGAAAGTGTGCAACGTATCTTCCGCCAGCACTTCCCGTCGCTGCTCGGGCCGAGCCCGGCGCTTGCGATGCTGCGTGCGCTTCCTTCTCCGGGGTTCGTCGAAGAATGCTACTTGCCGCGCGGCACCGAAGTGTTGATTAGCGCGCCTGCTGATCAGGGGGACGCCGGAGAATCTGTATTTCGTTTCAAGACGCTGGCAGGTGTCAGAGTTTTGCCACTGGCAGTGCGCTCGGCGGACATCGTTCCGGTACGGGGTAAGGGATATCGGCTGCTGATTCGGCTCGCAGCCAATCACCCCACTAATTTGGAGCTCAAGAATTTGAGCTTGCACGTAAATCACTTGGACGATTTGCGATCGTCCATCACCGTATTGCACGAGCTGAAGGCGCACGCGCGCGGCTCTGCGGTGTTTTACGGTGCAAAAACCGCCGAAGACACTCAGGGCACACCGTGCTCACTCGGTTTCGGGCTGCCCGAGGATCCGGACGAGCTGCCTGAACCGTTCGAGAACCCGCTACAACGCGCGCGGCTTCGGCTGCGTTGCCCGCGGCAGGAACTGTTCCTGCGTTTTCAAGGGCTGCCCTCCGCGCGCAACTGGCAGCACGTTACCATCGCGGTGGATCTCTCCCCGAATTGGCCGAAACGGCTGCGTTTGACGGCCGACGATTTCGAGCTGTTCACGATACCGATGCTCAATATGGTGCGCGACCTTTCGAACCCCATCAAATGTGATGGAACGAAGGACCGCTACCCGGTGCTCCACCCGGACGTGTCGGGGAGCTACGTACCGATGTGGGTCATCGCCGCGCAGCGACCAACGAAACAGGGTTTCGTTCCACTCGAGCCCGGCGTGGTTGGCCCGAGTGCTGACAGCTATGAAGTCGTGACGGCCGGACACGGCGAGGGCCGACGCGCGTGGGCAGTTCTGCATGTGCGTGGAGCTTTCGAAGCGCCGGAAACCATTTCGATCGATGCGTTTTGGCATCAACCTGCGCTGCGCTCGATCGATGTTTCCAGAGTTCGCGTCGGCCTGCACGGTCAGTTTCTCGACGGCGTCGAGTGGGTGCTTTCAGGCGGCATCATACCCGACGCCGATTGCGACATCGATGACGATCGAGATGCCCAGCTCGAGCTGCTCTCGTTGAAGACGATGCGATTCCTAGGTTTGTCTGAGCTGTCGGCGCTGCTCCGCGCCGTGGGAGTCTTGGCTGAGCCGTTGTTCGCGCCGCTCGCACGGGCGCTTTCGGATGTGAGAGTCTCCACCAAACCCATGGGGCAGCGGAGCCACGGTCTCAAGTACCGTTACGAGCTCACCTTCGACATGCTGGAGCGCTCGGACATGCCGCGCCTCGGTTTGTTCTGTGCGTGGCTGCTCGACTTGCTGACTACGTGGAGCGCGGAGGAGGTCGTCGAGATCGAGGCGCGTGTACCGAATTTGTCACAGGTGCTGCTGTTCGACTGAGCGAGAACACTGGAGCTGCGAAGCATGGACAGTAAGACTCGCCTTTGGTTCGCTATCGACGACGCCTTCGCGGAGATTTTCGAGCTTTGCATCGAAGCGCGTGCGGCAGAGCTCATCGTTCAGCAGAAGCAGGCTGAGGATCTAGTGGTGCGCTCGCTTGCGGTCGCAAGTGGGATCCCACCCTCGCGCCGGCTCGTCGAGGAAGGCCGCTACGCGAAGGCGAGTGAGCTGGCGCGCGACGCGGTATTTCGCGAGCGCCACCCAGCGGGCGCGGATCTGGTGATGCTGCGTTCGCATTTGCGGCGACGCCTGAACGAGCTGCGCGCGACGTTGAGCGAGGTGCTGACTGAAAACGAAGTGTACTACGTGCTGTTCCCAATCGTGGTTTACGCGGACGAGCTGGTGTCCACCGCGACCCGCGGAGCCGCGAACCGTTGGGAACCGATGCAGGGCGAGTTCTACGAAATCGACAACGGCGGAGAGCTCTTCTACGAGGTCTGTAGCGAGCGCCTGAAACAGGACGAAACGCATCCGCTCGTGTTCGAAGCTTTCTATTTCTGTTTGATGGATGGCTTCACGGGTATGTACCCGGCCGGCTCGAAGAAGATCGAAGATACCAAGGCGCAGCTCCGCGAACGAATTCCGCTCGCACCGATTCGCTTCCCAGACGTTCCACGTGAGATGCGACGCGCGGAGTTGGTATCGTTTCCGTTGCGTTACTATGCGGCTGCCTTCGGATTGGTAGCTTTCGTGTATGTGTGTTTTTCGATAGCGGCAGGTTAATGACGCATTTCGACCCGGCTCGTATTCGACACAACTTCGAGCGCGCTTGCGGGCCCATGGCGCCTTCGTTGCCTCCACGTGTGTCGCGAGTGAATCAGCCGCGCGATGCGCGAGTCGAAGCGCGCCGCTTGCTCGATGGGATCATGGCACTCTCCAAGCAGCGCTACGCCGAGCACTGGCCGGCGCTGCAGCCCTTCTTCACGGAAGCCGAACGACTGTTGGCAGCTCTAGAGGCCGCCGCAGAGCCTCCGGCGGCTACACTGACTTCGGCGTCGGACGCTAGTGAGCCTGCCGCGAGCGAGCTTCGCGAGGAGCTTCGCGCAGTACTCCGAGATATCGAAGATCTGCTGGAGGTATTTGCAGAAGTTGGATTTGGCTAGCGATCGGGCGTGGCCGTGGCGCTCAGCTCAGCCCGCGAATCGCTTCACGGAGGTCATGGATGCCGGCTCGTTTTCCGCGTGTTCACCGCGCCGCAACGCGCGAGTGCGCGTCAGTCGCTCGCTCGCGACCGGGCTCACATCGTTGGCCCCCAGGCGGGCGCTGCCGATGATCCCCCAGCCGCCCTGGCTTGCGGGAGCGCCCGCGTCATCGCGCCGCCGGAACAGGCGAGCCACGATGTCTTCGTCGAACAGGGCGATTTCGCCGGCTACTTGCAGCATCGGCAGGTTGCCCCGGCGACTGAACGCCAGGAGGCGCTGCTCACCGACCAGATAGCGCTCGCACAACTCGACGGCCGATCTCCAACGGGCCATGTCCAGAGCAACTACCATGCACCCAGAGAACGGACCAATTTGACGCAGCGCGGACCGGTGCTCGTACTCGCGCGTCAAGCTCAGCTGCCGCGTCGTGTCGTCGTTCCGATTGCACACGTGCGACCCCCGCATTTCCGCAACGAATCAGCCTTCCGTACCAGGCTGAGACAGGGCGGCCGGCGAATTGGAAACTTGGTATTTCGCACTCGCTTTCATTATTGAGATGGAGTCCATCGTCAGCGAGAGCGCGATTCGATTCACCGAGGGGGCCGCAGTCGCCGGCCTGTGATTTTCATGTTCGACGACCGGTTGCAGGTAACTCTGACGCTGAACATCGGGAGCTCGACCTTCAGCGCTGCGGCCGGCGCGGTCGAAAGCATCGAGCTTGAAGCGTGGGTTTTTGGATTCGAAGCCACGGTCGCGTTTCGCGTTTCGTCGGAGGGCGAGACCGATGGGCTGTTTGATGACTTTTTGAAAGCCGACGTGATGAAGGCAACGCTCGCGTTGGCCAACGGTAGGCTCGGCTTGGAAGGAGAGGTCCCCGAGGTTTCTACCTGGATTGGGTATGTGACCGAGCGCGGTGTGCGCGAGACGACGAGCCCTGATCTCACAGGCATGCCGATCATCGAGCGGCTGTACACCGTGCGATTTGCCGACGCAGCGCGTGTGTTCTGGCGAGAGCACCGGCCACTCAGCGTGTACGCTGGAAAATCCTATAAGGACGTCTTCGACGCCAATTTGGTGCAGGGAGTCACGCTCGAATACGACTCGAGCGCGCTGGAACAGGCGTACGACGTGATCGCCGTGGGGCTGGGGGCCGGCGCGGGCGCTAGTTTTTACGACTACGTATGCGCGGTGATTTCCGACAGCGTCGGTGTCATCGAGTTCGACGGCGCGAGCAGCAGCTATCGACTCGGTAAGGACAAGTCGGCAGCAGATAGCAGCCTCGAACTCGACGCCGGTTGCGTGGAAGCGCTCGACATCGTGCTGCCGTCACCGGCGCGACATGCGACTCGCGTGTTGAACCCGTTCAGCGAGGCGACCGCAAAGAGCAAGGACGTTGCCAACGAATCCGCCGGCCAAGGGGTGCGGCGCGACGTGGTGGCCTACACTCCGATTCCGAAGGAGATGGACCAGCGCGCGACGCTCGAAGCGGATCGCCTGCGAGCATCTCAGCATCAGGTCGCCATCCGATTGCAGCGCCTGTTGCCAGTCATCGCCGCGCCAAATAGCAGCGTAAAGATTGGTGACTCGTTCAGTCCGCGCATCCACGCGGCCGGGAAAACATATCGTGTGGTGCGCAGCGTGCTGAAAGCCGGGCCGCCGAGCGTCGACAGCGACGCGGCTTTCGATTTGGATGCGCAAACCAAGCGCTTCGGTTTGGAGTTGACGCTCGACTGCGAGGCTTCCTCGAACCCGACTCCGGTGCTACCGAAGTTCGAGGCGGCGAAGTACCCCTTCTTTGCGGAAGGTAAGATCTTGAGTGCGAGCGGGGCTGAAACCGATCGCACCTGGTACGCGATGGCGGAGACCGACGCCGTCGTACGATATCGTGTTTACGTACCGCTCTGGAATGTAACGGTGGTGGTTCCGTTTCTGCCCACCGGCGAGTCTGGGCACTTCTTCTTTCCTGCCTACAAGAACCAACGCGTGCTGTTGGCGTTCGACGCAGAGAGCGCAAGAATCGTTACTTTCTTGGATTGGGCGTCGAAGCTCGCGAGCGAAACGCAGGGCAACCAACTCGTCATGGGTAAGCGCGTGAGCAGCGGCACAGTGATGAAGCACGTCTATGCGGACGACAGCCCCATCTTCACTCTCGTGAGAACCCAGTCCGGCGATACGCAGAGTGTCGAGCTGTCGGAGGGCCGGATCTTTCTCGAGGTGAAGGCCGAGGAGTCCGAGCAGCCGGCAACTCAGTCGTACGATTTGACGCCGCAGGCAGAAGTCGCGAAGGAATCCGCGAGCGCTCAGGCACGCTCGAGTATTTCCGACCTCACCGGTAGCTACCAAAACTCGATGGCAACCGCGTCGTCGGCTTTGAATGGGGCTAGCAGCGAGCTCGAAGATGGGGTCGGTTCGGCGGCAACTCGATTGAGTGCAAAGGCCGATACGATCGAAGCGGAGCTCGCCCAGCAAGCAGCTGAACTGGATGCGCTGAGCGACGGTCTCGATCAAAAAGTGGCCGCCGCCAAAGCGCAGCTCGACGCCGCGCTCGAGGAATGAGCCGTGTTTGCAACGGAGCGCCAACAACTGACGGCACTAGAAAGCAAGGTGCGTGCGGCCACGACCAACGTGAGCCGGGAAATCACTGCACTCAAGGCGGTGACGGCTCGAGCAGGCCGCAAGGGAACCGATCTCGGGGCACGCCTCGATACGGCTCGCTCCGGCTTGGCAACTGTCGAGGCAGCGCTCTTGCTGCCGGTCTCCAGTGCGCGTCAAGGTCTCGACACGGCGGACGCCAGCATCAAGCAAGCGCTAGGTGTCGTCTCGCGCGGTCTCGATGTGCTGCAGAGCCAAGCCATCATCCAGGTTCAGCAACTCATGGACCAGTTCGATGCTGCCATCGATGCTGCTAAGACCACGCTCGAGTCTGTACGAGTCAGCGTGAACGAGCTCCGCGATACGGTGCTGCCACCGGTGCAGGCCCTGAAGAATCTGCTGAAGCAAGTGCAAACAGCCTTCAAAACCGGGGTGCAGGCATTGCAGACCTGCCTGAATACAGCCATGAGCGCCGTCGACGCGATTCCGGTTTCTGCGCTGCCGAAGCCGCTGGTTGCATCGACGCAAAGCGCGATCAACTCGGCGTTATCGAGCGCGGCGAGCGCAATTGGCAGCGCGGGCGAGCAGGCCGGAACGCAGATTACGAGTGTCGTCTCGAGCGTGGTGGCGCAAATCGATACCGCCAAGGGGCGAGCGCTCGAACAGTTGAATGCGTTGGTTTCGGCCATTTCCGCGCAACTCGACGCAATCATGCCGACGGTTGCTGCGGCGCTCGCCTCTGCACGTCAGGCGATAACGAGCCTTCTCGATCAAATCTCCACGCAGATCGATAGTGCGGTTTCCGCCGCGCTCACCAGCGTGAACGCAACTAAAGCAAGGATGGCCGAACTCGTGGGAGCTGCAGTTGCGAGCGTCTCGAGTGAGCTCGACTCTAAACTTCTTCCCATCGTCACGAGTGTGAGTGCCTGTCGAAATGAGTTGTCGAAGTTGCACTCGTAGCTTGTCCCCCGGACGAAGCCTGTGGCATTCTTCGACGTCGAGTCGCAATTGGCCCTGCGCGCAGCCGATGGGTCAAGTAGCGAAGTCTATGCATCGATATCCGACAGATCGGCTGACTGACGTGGAGGCTCATGCTCGACGCGTCAGCGTTGCGCCTGGATGACGCTCCGGGGAAACCGGCGAGTGTCGTCAGTCTTCGGACGCAGCAAGCAAGCTCACATGATCGACGACAACGCGGGAGAGCTCAATGGTCTCAATTTCGATTGCGACTGGCGACTCGGATTCAATCTCGATCCGGTGCGCAAGGGAACCATCGGTTATCTCTTGTTTTGGAGTGGTTGCGGCGGCCTGAGTTTAACCAAAGACATCGAGGTGTGGAACGCGTTCGCTGGCACGGGGCAAACGGTCGTGTCGGGAGCTACGGTGAAGTGCATCGGGTTGATCGAACGCTTCCGTTATGGCGGTGAAAGCGACGCGCCGATCCGAATTACGGCATTCGTCAGCAAGGACACTGCGGCGAACGTGCGCGCAAAATTGGCAAATCCCATCACGGCGACTACCCTGCAGGTAAGCTGGTACATCGTTTCCTTCGACGACGATAGGAAGCAATGGTTCGAAGCCGCATTCATCAAGAACGCTGCGCGCGCGCAAGCGGATGTCGACGTCGTGAACGGGACGCTACAACTCTTCGTCGAGAGCAAGTCGGTGCCCGTCGGCGGTCACCTGGACCTGGGAGTTTATAAGATCGAGTTTCAAATCGTGCCTGCGGAAGGCGCGAGTACGCTCTTGGAGTTTGCGACCGGCCCGACTCAAAGACTCGTCAAGAAGTGGGCGGGAGACTGAGCTAATGCTGGTTGATTGGGGCGGGAGCTGGGCTCCCGAAGAACGAAGGGCTCGGACGCTGCCGAGCAATCCCGCTTTCCGCGGCGCGGAACGGGAGCGACTGCATCCAAACATCACGGAGAAAACATGGCGATAACAGACGAGGTCCCCAGGTCGAGAATCACCCTTACTTATCGGACGACGGTTCGCGGTGAACCCGAGGACGTAACGCTGCCGTTTCGCGTCTTGATCATGGGCGACCTGTCCGGCGGCAGCTCGAAGGATCGCAAGCTCGAGTTGGACAAGCGCCAAATTCGGCGCCTCGACGGCAAGAATTTGAATCAGGTCATGGCCGACATGGGCATGTCCCTCAAATTCAACGTCAAAAATCGCATCAATCCGAAAACCAGCGGAGAAGAGTTCGAGGTGCGGCTGCCGGTGGACTCCACGCGAGCGTTTCAGCCCGCGCAGGTGGCAAACCAGGTACCGCGCGTGCGAGCGCTGTTGCTCTTGAAGAAGCTCCTGCTCGAGGCTCAGGCGAACTTCGATAACCGCAAGGAGTTTCGCAACCTGTTGCGCGAAGTCGCGCAGAGCCCGTCTTCGATCGACGCGCTCGTGAAAGAGTTGCCGACCTTCGAGACCTACAAGCTGCCCGCAGCCAAGCTCAAGCTCAGCGTTTCCGACGAGATCGCGAAACTTCCCAAGCTCGAGGTGCGGCGCGCCATGCTCGTGCCGGATCCGCTCGGCAAGCAGGATGGCTTCTTGCGCAAGGAAGAGGAAGTCGTCGACGCGACGCAGTTCAATCAACCAATCCGCGTGAAGCCCGGCACCATCGAAGTCAAAGCATTCGCACCTGGCAAGAAACCCTGGGTGAAGACGGTCGTCGCCGAACACGATGCCACGGTCGCACTCACGGTAGGTCCACTCGAAGACGAGTCCTGAAGCGCCATAGATCCGAGGGAGAATTGAATGGAAACGGTTACCCTGCAGAAACTTTTGAAGAGCGTGCGGCTTCCAGACGAAGTCAAGTCGCCGCGTCCAATGATTAGCTCTCACCTCGACGAGGTCGTCGAAGATGTCACCGTCGAGGAGCGCTTCATCTCGAGCATGGCCGCGCTGGTTTACAATATCGATAGTATCGACGCGAAGTTCGACAAGCAGAACATTCAGCAACTGGTTACCGCCATCGACGAGATGGTTCAGTCGCAGTTGAACGAGATCCTTCACGCGCCCGAGTTTCAGGCGATGGAGGGCACGTGGACGTCGATCGCCGATCTGGTAGCAAGCACGAACTTCAAGGCGCAAATCGACCTAAACCTGCTCGATATCAGCAAAGAGGAGGCGCTCGAGGATCTCGAACTCAATATCGCCGACATCGGCGGCGCCGAGCTGTTCAAGAAAGTGTACGTCGCGGAATACGATCAGTTCGGCGGCAGCCCGTACGGCGCCATCGTTGGGCTCTACGAGTTCGAGAACAAGCCATCGGACATCGTTTGGCTGCGCGCGATGGGCAAAGTGGCGGCGGCCTCACACGCGCCGTTCGTTGGCTCCGCATCACCGCGTTTGTTTGGCTGCGAGACCATGGCGGAAGTCAACTTGCTGCGCGATATCGAGGGTATTTTCAGCACGCCGCGTTACGCCAAGTGGAACGAGCTACGCGACTCGGAAGAGGCGGTTTACCTGGGCCTTGCCATGCCGCGCTACATGGTGCGGGCCCCTTATAACAGCCTATCGAACCCAGCCGAGAACATCCTGTTCGAGGAGGAGCTGCGCGGCGACGACGACAGCAAGTACGTCTGGGGCAGCGCCGCGATGTTGTTCGCGCGCAACCTGGTGAAGAGCTTCGAGTCGTCTGGCTGGTGCCAATACATCCGCGGGGTCAAAGCTGGCGGGTTGGTGTCTGGGCTCTCGTCGTACAGTTTCAACATTCGCGGAGAGGAAGAGTTGCGCGCGCCGGTCGAGATCTCTATGCCGGACTTCCGCGAGCTCGAGTTGGCAAACGCTGGCGTCGTGCCGCTCATCCACAAGAAGGGCAGCGCGGACGCCGTGTTTTTTAGCGCTCAAGCATTGAAGAAGACACATCGCTTCAAGGATGCCAAGGATTCGGAGAATTCGCAGCTGGTGGCGAACCTATCGTACACGTACTCGATTTCTCGAATCGCTCACTACTTGAAGTGCATCATGCGCGACAACATCGGAAGCACCGCCGACGCCGCGTATATCCAAACCCAAATCGATCGCTGGATTTCGCGCTACGTCACCACACTCGTCAACCCCGATGATCTGACGCTGCGTTACTATCCGTTCAAGGCGTACAAACTCGAGGTCACGCCCATCGAGGGCCGCGTTGGTTGGTTCCAGTGCAACCTCTCGGTGTTACCCCACATTCAATTCGAAGGGCTGAACGTCGACCTGCGTGTCGACGCGCGTCTCGGCTGAACCCAAGGAGCATCTAATGGCCTACAATTTCCCCTGCGATTGGAAGTCCGGGTTCGTGATGGACCCGACGAAGAAGCAACGTGTCGGCTACTTAGTTGCCTTCAACGGCATCGGCCTCAGCGCGGCCTTGGCACAAGACGTTCAGGTGTTCACGCCCTACAACGTGGACGGCGCGGCGACCAACTACGACAAACTAACGATCACCGAGGACAAGGTGACGGTGGTGGGCGTGCTCGAGAACTTCTCGTGGAATGGTGGCGTCGGCGATCCCATTTGCATCAGCGCGTACATGTCCGCCGAAAACGCGCTGCTCGTCAAAGGTCTTCTCAAGATGACGCTGAAAACGACGTCGGTGAGCCAGCTTGGCTGGTGGATCGCCAACTTCGACGAAGAAACCAAGGCATGGTTCGACGAAGCTCACCCGATGGCACCAACCGAGATCACGGGGCAACTCAACGCGCCCGGAAAAACGGACGTTCGCTTGATGGTGGCTGACGAACCCACCAAGGTAGCGGCGAACATCGACGTGAACGTCTACAACATCTACTTCGAAGTCGTTCCTGCGGCGAACCAAACGTGTGATCTGCACTTCGCCACTGCTTCGGGGAAGAATTTCGTCAAGCGTTGGGGCCTGAAGGTCGGCACGCAAGCCGCCGCCGCGCTGCCCGCGACGACCTGAGCGAAGTAACGAGAATGCCGGAAGCCGCCGTTCGTGTGGTGCGGACGGCGGCGCCGCGCGATCGGGGAAGGCAAATCGGTCCGCCTGGTAGCAGGCGAGCATGCGTTGAGTTGCGATGAATCAGCCGGCACAAGGAATGACGCGAGTGTTCTGGCACATGGGCCAGGCGCTCCTGCCAGAGCACTTCTACGCGCAGGAGGAGTCGTTGCGAGCCGAGGCGTCGCTGCGTTTTGCCATGCTGCCGTTGCCCTCGTGGGGGCTCGGGCGGCTCGAGTTCGATGCGTTTCTATTTCCTACCGGTGTGTTGTCGGTTCGCGAATTGTCGCTGGTGTTCGAGTCCGGAGCAGTGCTCGACGTACCGGGTAATGCGTCACCAATGCTGCTCGACCTGAATGACGTCGGGCGCACGCGAACACCGGTGTACGTGCAGCTCAAGTCCGACTTCGAGATCGTAAAGACGCGCCCGGGAGATCCGGGTGAAGAAGGCATCGAGCGGGTGCTGCAGCGTGCAGAGCTCTCGGCTGACCAGGCTGCAGCCGAGCAGTCGTTTCAACTCGCCGAAGTGCAATGCGGCGCCGACGGTACTTGGGAGTTTTGTCCCGAATACGTGCCATCGCTGCTGCGCGCACGGCCGGGTTTGCTCTTCGATGCTCAGCTCGAGCGCATGCGAGACATTGTGAATCAGCTTCGCCACACCCTGCGGGAAGAGATTCTGGAAAATCATCTGTCAGGTGAGACGCATGTGCTCGCCAAGCAAGCGCTGCGCAGTCTCTATGGGTTTCAAGCAAGCCTCGGCGACCTTGCGGGTCAGGTGCCTCCCCATCCGTACGACCTGTTCTCGAGCTTGCGGGGCCTCTACATCGACACCTGCGTACTCCGCAATGTGCAGGAGCTGGAGGCCATCGATCAACCCTACGATCATCGCGACATAGGGGCTTGTTTTGCGCGCATCTTGGATCCCCTCGAGCGCCTGTTGGCGCGCGGTCGGCCGGAAATTCCGTACGTGGAGTTTGCTCGCAAAGAAGGTCTCCTGTTTTGCGACATCGACAAGAACGTGAAGCGCGCCAAAGATGTATTTCTGTTGGTGCAGAAGCCAGCGGTGGCGGCTAGCGTCGACTTGTCGCGCGCGAAGCTCGCGAGCCCGTCTCGTTTGCACGTCGTGCACGAGCGGGCCCTCACGGGAATTTCATTCAATCGCGTGGAGCGCCCTCCGTTTGCTCAGAGCCTTTCGTCTGCGGTCGAGATCTACGCGCTCTCGCGCGGGCAGGAATGGGACTACGCGATCGCCGAGGGACGCATCGTTTTATTCGATATTCAGGCGCTGGAACGCTGCCGCCTGTATCTCTACTCACGGCTCGAGTGAGGGCATGGAAGGCCAGGGGAGTGTAGTCGTGTCCATGGTTTCCGAGTTGCTCGCAGTCTTCGCCGCGCCGGCGGAGGTTGCTGCCAAAGGTGGTGTTGCCGAGAAGCTCACTCTGTCGAACCTGTTGTTGATCGCTGCGGCAAGTTTGGGCGCCGTGGTTGTTGCCTGGGTGAGCAAGCGCGGGCTCAAGCTAGTCAGCGAGCGCATTCAGGCGAAAAAGACGCTTGGCCCTGAAACGTTGCGTCCGGCTGGAGCACCCGCCGAGCCCGATATTCCGCCGCGCCAATTGCGTCGGGCTTGGCTGCGTTTCCTCCTACGCTTGCCGCGCGAGTACCGACGCTCGATTCTGAACTTCGAGCACTTCATCTTGCTCGGCCGCGCTGGAAGCGGCAAGAGTCGCTTGCTCGAAACTCAGACCGACTACCGCTATCAAATGCGGCAGGTGGCGGGCGATGCGCCGATCGATCCGGAGCTCCCCGTCGTGCTCGCGTCCGGCGCCGTGATCATGGAGCTCCCGGCGCGTTTTCTCGAAGACGAAACGCTGCAAGGGCGAGTAGCCATCGATCGGCTGTGGGGGCCGCTGTATGCGCGGCGCTCTCCCACGGTCGTCCTCGCCGTGGATGTCTCCTGGCTGACCAGCGCGACCCGAGACGACTTGCGCGAGCTCGCACGCTGCGCGCGAAGCAAGGTGAACCTGCTCTCGGCGATCCGTAAGAAGCCGATTGAGCTGCGCATCGCGCTCACACACTTGGACGCACTCGTGGGTGCGCATGAAACGATGCGCTTCTGGTCTCAAGTTGGCGTGTCGGCGAGCCTGCGGATGCCGGCCGAGGCGAGTATTCCCGAAGCTATCACCGCCTGGGAGCGAGAGGCGGACGCGCAGCTGCCGCGCGCCCTCAGCGTGTGTAGCGCGGACGACTATCGCAATGTCCTGGCGTTTACTCGGGATTTGCCGCGCATTCTCGCGCCGCTGTCCTTCATCAGCGACGCGCTCTTCACGTCCGAGCCGATGTCGCAAACTCCGCTCCGAGGTGGAGTATTCTTCTGCAGCGAACCGGCCAGCACCGCGAACCCGCTGCGGAATGCGGCGGAAGCCGGACCCGGACCGAGCCCGTTGCGGCGTCATTTGCAACTCGCAATCGGCGCAGCCGCCGTGTGCATTGCCTACATGACGCTGGCTTACAAGGTACAGGAGCGGGCGTGGGCTCCCGCGGCGGATGCAATCGCGTCGTACCACGTCGCGATGGACCTGCTCGGCAGCGATCGAGAACGCGAACAACGCGAACGCATCGTCGACTTCACCGTCAAGCGGACCGGCCTGCTCTACCGTTTTCCGGACTTTCACGGCAGCGCTCGGCGCGCCATGCGAGCGCGGCTATCAACCGAGCTGCGCCAAAGCTTGTTGGTTCCACGCCTGCTCGATGTCGCACAACACGGCATTCCGAGCGCGGATGGGATGACGCTGAGGTGGCGGCGCTCGATCTACTTCTTGGCGCTCATTCACAGTTTCGTCGAAGACCGGCTTTCGATCTTGCCGCGCATGGATCGGTGGCAGCCAATGACGGCGCTTCCGAGCGACATCATTCGAGACTACATTACCAATACCGACGTCGCTCTCCAGAGCCCGATCTCCTCCTTCAAGTTGGCGGCTGATGCGCGTGATCCACGCGACCGCGCGGCGTTCTGGGAGGATTTGCCGCTCGAGACCAACAAAGCTCTGGAAGACAAGATCCTGCGTGCAGACGAGCTTACGAAACTCCAGGAGCTCGCGAAACCCCGCCACCAATCCATCCGCCGCTTCGACCACGACAAGGTAACGTTGGAGATCTTCGACAACATCGACACCGCGGCGGATCTCGGCGGCGAGCGACACGGAAATCCGGCGCCGCGATTGCGTGAAGCGTATTTGCCGGAGTTCGTCGATATTTTCCGCGACGTCGGTAAGGCAGTGCTCGAGCAGCAGCAAAGTGAAATCGAGCGCCTACTCACCCTCGTCCACACTGCCAGCGTTGCCGCTCCCGAGGAGACGTTGGTGCATGATCTTGCCGATCGCTTGGCGGTGCTGAAGCATGGTTCTAGCGACGCAGACGTGCGGGCCATCGAGCTCAAGCTCGACGGGAAGAAGTACGTGGTCGACGTGCAAAAGTGGAACGAGGCGCTGCAGGACGGTCGCGCGGCCGTGTTGATCGATCGCTTCCTCGCCGCGACGGCAAATCGCGAATCCGTATTTTTTACGTCGAGCATCGACGCCGAGCTGCGCAGCGTGGTTTGGAACCCGCTTGCCACGGAGGTCTCTATCTTCGGGGGGCCGGCGCGACTCGCCGGGCGATACACCAAAGTCGCGTTCACCAATCACGTGAAGAAAGAGGTCGAACGCCTAGTTGATGTGGTCGACGCGTTGCATGTGCCGGCTGGTCATCGTGAGCGCCTGTTTCGTCAAATCGAACACGATGTGGCCTCGTACGCGAGTCGCTTCCACTCCGAGGCGAGCCGTTTTTTGCACAGCTATCGTGTGCGTGCCGACTCTGCCGAAGCCTTGCGCGTCGCTCTCGGAGAAATCGCTCGCGATCGATCCACCTTCGACGACTTCGTGTTGGCTCTCGCAGACAATACCTGGTTCGGCGATGAGCCCGCTTCGCCAAAAGCAGCAGCTCCAGCAGCGGATCCCAAAGCCGCCAATGCGGGCAAGCCGGCCGCGGACGCAAAAGCCGCGGAACTGGGTCACCAGAACGAAGCGCGCCGTCTGCTCACTCCTTTTTACGACGAGTTCGCCGCGTTCGCCTCGTGGCACGCCGTTGCCGACGACGCAGAGCTGAAGAAGTACAAGGAGATCGCGAAGCAACTGCTGACGGATCTTTCCGGTTCGGACGCGGGTGGTGGCGATAAAAAGGCAGCGCCGGAAAAAGACCCCGGTCTTTCCGGAGCGTTGTCGCCAGCAGGAAAGGTGACTCTCGCCTCGTTGAATGAGGCTAAAGGCTCTTACCTCGGTCTCGTTCGCGATTGGGTTACGGGTGCCGGGCTCAGCGCAGAGCATGAAGCCCCTTTTTTGATGCCGTTCCAGGAGCTTTCGAGTATCGGTCAGACCGATATCGAGGCTGTCATAGCACGCAGCTGGGAGGACGAGCTGGTGCCGCTCGTTCGTGCGCTGTCCGCGAAGTTTCCGTTCAACCGCTCCGCTCAAGAATCGGCTTCACCGGAGGAAGTCAGCGCGCTGTTCCACCCGCAGGAAGGGCGCCTGTTCGCCTTGTCACGTGCCTACGTCGACCCCGTAACGCCGGACGCAGGCAGGGGGAGCGCTGCGCGAGTTCGGCTGCCCGCCGATCTAAAAGCCACTCTCAATAGCGGCAGGCTACTTTCTCAGCGCTTGTGGGACGAAAAGGGCACACCGCGCAAGCTCGAGTTCCAAGTGACTCCGGTACCGTTTCAGGCGGGAAGCAGCGGCAAGCTCGTCCCCACGATGGTTTACTTGAACGTCGGCGAACAGTCGGTTTTCAATTTCAACCAAGCACCTCAAGCAGCACGGGTCACGTTCGATTGGACGCACGACGAGCCCGTGCAGCTCGGTCTACAAGTCACGGATTCGAGCACCAGCGAGCAGTCGTTCCCTGCGCCGGTAGTAGTCGAAGGGCCGTTCTGGCGCGTTTTTCGGCTTTTGGTGAAGGGTTCCACCACTCGAGTTCGCGCTCCAATCGAGGGGGAACTGCACGAGTGGCAACTCGGCGTCGACGGCTCGCGCGGCCTCACGGTGCGCGCCAGCTTCGTGGTTCATGGTGATCCCTGGCAGGGCTTCAACTTGCCCCGCGTCGCTTCGAGCTCGGGGAGAACGCTGCGGTGATCCGCGCCCGCAGCACTCTAGCCCTCGGTCTGGCCGCACTTGGGTTCGCGTGCGGCTCGACACCAAAACCGAAGGCTCCCGAAATGCCCGCGGAGCCAGCGGCGCCGTCCGTTGAAGTGCTGCCCAGCATTGATGCGAAGTTGCCAGCGATCCCCGCGCGATTGACCTCAACGCGGTCCGTGGTCGAAATCCATTCCGTTCAGGAAACGAACCGCGGCAGCGTGTTGCACATGATGCTTCGTCAACTGGACCAGAAGGCGATGGGCGTCGTGGAGTCCTACGAGCAAGCGGCGACATTCGTGGTCGCTCCGGTTCGTGACGATAGCGTTCTCACCGTGCAACCAGTCATTCCCGGGCGGCCTCTCACTTTGGCAGTGCAGGGGGATCCAAAAAAGAAGTTGATCGCGTACTTCTTCTTCACGAACCCCGGGCAAAACTGGCGTGTCGAGTTGCCGCGACCGCTACCGCGTCGAGTCGCCATCAAACTCGGCAACGATCAAGTCGACAGCTTGCAGGGAGCACGCTGAGCGTGGCTGCCGTTGCGAAAGCTCCGAGTACACTCGAGACTGCGTCTTCGGGTTTCGACTTTGTCGGAGCCTTGCGTGCGCTGCGAGCCGGTGAGGCTTCGGATGCGTGGTTGTCGCGCTGGCTGCCCGTTGCGTACGCCGATCCCGAAGCGTTCGAGCAGGCGCTTTATGACTGGGTTGCTCTGCGTCGGAGTGGATTGAAGGCGTCCCGCACAGGGCCCTTCGACCTTTATGGCGACTGCGTGCTCGCTCACCTCGGCGCGAAGAAGCGAGCGACGGTTGTGGCTTCGACGCGCGGCGTACAACAACTCAGCTACGAAGAGCTGCATCGTCGCTCGGGCGCACTCTACAGCGCGTGGCGAGCTCGCGGTGTCGAACCCGGTCAAGTCGTGCTCCTCGGCTTGCCGGTTGGAATCGACTACGCGATTGCGCTGGTCACGGCGCTTCGCCTCGGTGTCGTCCTGTGCCCGGCGCCCGCTGCGGGCCCGGCCTTTCTGCACCAACGTTTACTGGATGCAAAACCAGACTTCGCGGTGTTGAGGGAGCGAGACCAAGCTCTGCTTCGAAACCTTTCCACTCAGCAACTACCGATCGCCGGTGAACGCGATCTCGGCGCGGCCGATAGTTACTCGTATGCGACGGATGAAGCGGCGCTGCGCTGCTTTTCGGCGTTTGGTCGAGAACCGCTCGCGCCGCTGGATGTACCCGCGGGTATGCTGCATGCAGCACTCCTGCGCGACTCGCAACTCGTGTTTGCGTTGGACTCGAGCGACACACTTGCCGCGCCCGGCTGGGATCCTCTGCTGTGTCAGCCTTCGTTGCTTCTGACCTGCTTGTTTGCCGGCGCCGCCTACGCGGAGCTCGGTGTCGAAGATGTCATCCGTGAGCCGCGCTTGCTCGACGCCGTCGGCGCCAGTTTGCTCGGCGTGAGTCCTCGGCTGCGCGACGGTTTCACACTGTTGTCGGAGTGGCCCACGAACAGCGTTCGGGCCTGGTTTCGCAGTCTGACTCACGCTCTCGACTGGTCCGAGTGGGAGCGCCTGGGACAGTTGAGCAACGCGAAGGGCATCGCTTGCTTCAACATGGCTCTGGCGCAGAGCGCAGGGGGAGCACTCCTTTTCGGGGCGCGACTCAAGCAAGATCCCAACCTCAGAGCGTGGCCAGTGCCCGGGCGACCATGGCTCCTCACGGAGGTTGCGGGGGGCACGCTGGAATCCTTCGGTGATGCCGGTGTCTACACGCCGACGCTCGAAGAAGAAGCGATCGCCGGGGTTCCCCAACTCGTGTTGTCGCGCAAGCTGCGCGGGTACGAATGCAGCGGCGCCATTGACCTCGGGCCCGATGCACAAGCGTATCCGATCGAGGAAGTGAGTCGTGTCGTCGCTCGCCATCCCCTGGTGGCTCACGCGAGTGTGGTGGTTTCGGGAGGCCGCGGTATCAACGGCGCGAACGTGACGCTGCTCGCGTTCGTGGAGGATGGCGCGCTGGAACGCGGGGAGCTGTTGCGTTGGCTCGAAGGCGAGATGGGCCAACGTTATTTGCCATCCCGCGTGGAGGTGTTCGCGTTGCAGCCGCGCGTCGGCGAAGAAGGCATCGACCACGGCTGGTGTCGCTCACAATACCTTTCGGGCGCGCTCACCAAAAAAGCGCGCGACCCGCTGTTTCGTATGATTTCTCGCTTGGGGTACCTCTTGGCCGCGCCAGCTGGCGCATGAAAGCAGGTTTGAAATGGCACAACTGGCAGTCGCAGGAGCGATCTTGAGATGCACGATGGGTGCAGCGCCGTCTACGTTCGCGGTGTTGCCAAAGAATCGCGTGTTGGCGACCACGCCCGCCGCCAACATCATGGATCACGTTCCCTTTCTGAACGTCTTGCCCTTTGGCATGTGCAACAGTATGGCCAATCCGGCGGTGGCAGCTGCTACGGCTGCCGCTCTCGGCGTATTCACTCCCATGCCGTGCATTCCGGCTACGGCCGCGCCCTGGATGCCCGGTGTTCCGACGGTAATCGTGGGGGACATGCCCGCCGTCGACTCGACGTGTCAGCTGATGTGCTCGTTTGGTGGAGCCATTTCCATCGTGAGCCCTGGGCAGATGCAAGCGAGTGGAGGCTGACAGCGTGGCAGCTGATCTGGCCCCGTTGCGCGAACCGCTCACGGCGGTGCCTGGCGCCTATGCCGATAGCATCGTGGAGCGCCTGGAAGCCGTCGAGCGCGCAGCCGAGAAGGAGGACTACTCACTCGCGGCGCAGCTCTCCGCGGAGCTCAGTCGCGACGGTGTTCACGATATTCGCCCCATCTCGTACTGGTTGTTTCAAACCTTCCGCGATGACGGGTTTGATGGAATTGCCAAGAGCCTCGAGGTGCTCGAAAACCTGCTCGGAGCGAGCTTGCCCGCGCTGGGCCCGGAGCGACGAAAAGACGAATACGTGGCGCGCCGGCTCGTGTGGTTGTTCGACAAGATTACCACCGCCATCGAGTACCACGAGAAGTACGCCACCGCTCAATGGGATTCGATGCGACGATCGTTGGACGCGCCCACCTTGGCTCGCATCGCCGCCGCCGGTGAGCGGCTAGGACCAGCTTTAGCTTCACGAAGTGACGCCTCGCGTGCACTTTCGCAGCTCCTCGGGCGAGCGCGGAGCTACCGAATCGAGTTGCCAAAAGGTGCAGAGCCAGCGCCCGAGTCGCCGAGCTCTGCATCCACGTCCCACGCGAGTGCTTCGCTGCCTCCGCAGCCCTCGACCACTACGCCCGATCGCGTTGGGCTCATGCGCATGGAGCTCGCGGTTGCTCCTCCGTTCGTCGTGTTGTGCCAGCGCTTGAAGGCTTTCGAAAGCCTGATTGAACGGCAAGACCTACGCAAAGCCGCGGTCGTGGCCGCGGACATCGCCGAAACGCTGGAGCACTTCGACCCGCTTGCGCATTTTCCGGAGCTCTTCGCGCGCCACGCGGCGCTGCTTTGCAAGTTTGCTGCGCGGCTCAGTGAGTTCGAGGCCGAACGGCAGTCGCCGACTTGGTTGGCTCTGGTTCGCCACGCACGAGTCGACCTGGATGGCTTCGTGGAAAGTTGATTCATGATCTCGCAACTGCCGTCTGCCCACAGCGAGCTCAGCCCGATGGAGGCGCGCATTCAAGCCGAGGCAACGCGCTTCGACTTGCGGCCACTACTCGAGCTGCTCGGCGAAATTGGCTACGGCCGCGAGGCTATTTTGCTCGAGAGCACCGACTCCGGGCCTTCGCCTGCCTTGGTGCAAGGCGTGCGCTTTGTGAAGTCGCCCATTTCGACGGTGATCATCAGCGTTCACATCGGCCTTTTGGGCGACAACACTTTGCTCCCGAGCTACTTCTTTTATCTGATCCAACAAAGCCCCGATCCGGCGCGGTTCTTCGACTTCTTGCGCTTCTTCGATCATCGGCTCATCGAAAACTTCTTCGCGGCGGTGCATCCGGAAATCGGCGACTCCGAGCTCTCTCCCGTGAGCGGATCCGCGGGCGGCCGTAGCTGGCTTTTTGGCGACTATCGCGGCGCGCTGCGCTCCTTCTTGCGAATGGCGGCGCCCAGCTCACCGAGCACTCTGCACTGGCTGGTCCAGCTCTACTTTCCCGAATTTCGAGTGCGCGTCCGTCGCCAGCCATTCTCGGACGAAACCGACAGTCACGCCTGCCGCACCGGCAGCTCGCGCCTCGACGGCAGTGGCATTCTGGGACGCATCTACACCACGGAAATTCCGGGCTTGCTCGTCGACCTGATCACCGAAGACGAGGTCGACCTGAGCGGGCGCGAACAAGCCGACATCGTGCGCGAGCGGCTCGAGACCCGATTGCTGCCCCTGCTCGGCCCGTTTCGTCTCGCGCTCACCGTGCGGCTCGTAGTGCGCTGGCATTCGAGCGCCGCCCACGTCGACGATCCCAGAGCGCCAGACAAGAGCTTCCTCGGCTACAACCGCCTTCACGGCAGCCTGCATCGCCCGGAGCTCGAACACACCACCGTCATGTATCGCGGCCGTACCGACGACACTGGCGGCCGCGTGATTCGACATTCGCGACTGCGCGCTGTGGACGCGGCGGCTCGCGAGACGGCTTGAAGCGGTTTCCCCACGCCCAAACGGAATCTACGGCATGTTCATCGCCAAGCACTTTTTGAACATACCTCCCGACGAAGCCGATGACATTCGGCGGAATCTCAAGCTGATTCTCTCCACCAAGCGCGGCACCGGCTACTTCATCAAGAACTTCGGTCTCAGCGACGTCGTTTTTCGGACTCCGGAAGAGACCGTGACCGTCCTCACCGAGGAGCTCAAAGAAAACATCCGCCTGTTCGAACCCCGCGTGACCCTCGTAAAAATCAACGAGGAATACGACGACGATGGCCAGCGCGTGACCCTGGTGGTCCTGCTCGAGCGCCGCGACACGCGCGCCCCAATCCGGCTTTCCATCGACTTGAAACGCGGATCTTTCGAGATAGGGGAGTGATGGGCTAGCTTCCGCCCCGATGAAATCGGAAGTGAACGCGGTCATCGAGCAACTCGCGCTGGCGGAGCGCATCTCGCAGCGGCTCGAGAGCATGTTGGCTCGGCTCGATACATCGGTGCTCGGGAGCGAGGAACGCGGCTGGCTCAGCTGCGCCGCACAACGTCTCGCTGCGAGTCTTCCAGCCTTGCGTGAGACGCTTGATCGAAGCCTGGATCTGCCGGAGCTGAAGGCTGTGCGCGCTGAACGTCAAGCGCGACTCGAGCAGGATTGGCTGCGCGCCCTGCGCGAGCTGTTCAACGAACTGCAAACGCGTTTGGGCGGAAACTCACCGCTCATCGAGGCGCTTTTTCCGCACCAACGTTTCGAGCGTCTGGAGCGCCCAGGCACCGCTCAACGCACTTATCGCGCCGAATTTGCCGTTCGCCGCAGCAGCACCTACGTGTCCCGCATGACGCTGGATCCCGAATACCCGTTTTTGAGCGGGCTGCTCGAGCCGGTGCAGCTCGCCGAACAAGCGTTAGCCGCCTTCGACTCACCTTCTGCTCCAGACACGAGCGAGCTCGACCGCCTGCGCGCCACAATCGTCGATGCTGGCCAAGCTCTCAGCCGCGTTCAACGCCAAGCTCGAGCCCTCGCCGAAGCCGCGTTGATCGAAGCGCCCGAGCTCTTTGCGGAACTTGGCTTCGACTCCCGAGCACGGCGCCGGAGCGTGGCTCCGGATGGCTCCGCTGCAGAGAACTAGTGAGCTCCAACGCAGGGCAGTCGCGTCAGGTGTCTCGCAGGTTTTAGGCTTTCTTTAGTCGGAATTTAGCGTGCTCGAGCGCGAACCGGCGCTAGGGTGCGCCCCGTCGCGTAGTGAGGCCAAGTTGCGAGGAGGATCGGCATGAGTGTACCTACTAGAAGGGCTGAAGGAGCTGAGGCGCGCAAGGCGCACCAGCGCGCGGGGTCAGGGCTCAAGCTCGCACTCGCTTTTTTCGGGACTGTCGGCACGCTTGCCGCAGCTATGCCGGCCGTTGCGCGCGAGCGCCCGCCGATGGTGCGTATTCCGGAGGGCTGGCTGCAGGGCACACGAGCGGACGGACTCGATCGTTTCCTGGGCGTCCCGTACGCTGCACCGCCTGTCGGTGCACTGCGCTGGGAGCCGCCGGAGCCTGCCGCGTCCTGGTCCGGCGTGCGTTCCGCGGAAACTTTGCCGCCGCGTTGCGCGCAAATCGGCGGCGACGGCGAGGAAGACTGCCTGTATCTGAATGTTTTTCGGCCAACGCGGCAGCGGCGCCATGGGCGGCTACCGGTGCTGGTGTACATTCACGGCGGCTCGCTGAAGGTCGGTTCCGCGTTCGACAACGATCCCAGCCGCATCGCGGAGAGCACGGACACCGTGGTCGTGATGATTAACTATCGTCTTGGCCAGTTCGGGTTTCTTGCGCATCCGGCGCTCAGCGCAGAGAGCGGGGATGGCACCTCTGGCGAGTACGGCCTGATGGATCAACAGGCAGCGCTGCAATGGGTGAATCAGCGCATCGCGGCGTTCGGCGGTGATCCGCACAACGTAACCATCGCGGGCGGTTCGGCCGGCGGCTGGTCAGTATGTGCGCACTTGGTATCGGAGCCCGTAGCAGGTCTCTTTTCGGGCGCCGTAATCCAAAGTGCGGATTGCCTTTCGCGCCCGCTCCCCGAGGCCGAAGCTCTGGGCGTGGAATTTGGCAACGTGCTCGGTTGTTCCGACAGCACCAGCTCCGATTGCTTGCGCAGCAAAACCACCGAGGAGATTTTGGCGAGCGACTCGTGGGCCTTCGCGAGCCTCCCTGTTGCCGGTGGGCGTCTATTGCCGGAGGCGCCAGACGTTGCGATTCGAGCCGGACGCTTTCGGCGCGTGCCGGTGCTTTTCGGAGGAACGCGCAACGAGCTGCGCCAAGCCCTGACAGGCCTGTATCCGATGACGGAGGAGACTTACGTTGGTCTGGTGAACGAGCTGTTCGCTGACCTTGCGCCGACCGTGCTCGACGCTTATCCGAGCGCGAATTTTGGCGGGGATCCGTTCGATGCGTTTGCGGAGCTGTTGAACGATAGTGGAGTGCTGGGCGCCGGCGCATGCATTTCTCGGCGTTTGGCTCAAACGTTTGCCGACTACGTCCCGACTTTCGTCTACGAGTTCGACGATCCGGACGCGCCGGTGCCTACTTGGGTCAACTTGCCGGAAGGCATGAAGCTTGGGTCGAGCCACGGTTCGGACGAAGTGTATTGGTTCGACCGACCGTTCGATACCGTGGAACCGCTCAATCCGTCGCAGCGGTTCTTGGCGCAACAGATGGTCGAATACCTCGGCGCGTTCGCCGAGCGGCGCAACCCAAACCTGTGGTTTCAACCGTATTGGCCGCGTTACGATGATCGTGACGAGGCGGTTCTGCGCTTCCGACCCAATGCCGTTCGCGTGCGCCTCGATTTCGCGCAGGAACACCGCTGTGAGTTTTGGGCGGAGCTCGGTTTCTGAGCTCCGCGCGTTCGCCTCGTGTAAGATCGCCGCGAGGCGGCTTGCATGCATGGTGTCCGCTATCGATTTGGGATATTCGAACTCGACGCCGTGGCTAGGGTGCTCTGGGCCAACGGCGTCGAGCTGCGCCTGAGCGGCAAACCGTTCGAGCTGTTGCTCCTACTCGTTCGGAACGGCGGGCGCCCTGTCACGCGCGAGCAGGCGATCGCCGCGCTTTGGCCCAACACACGCGTGCACGCCAATAGCCTCGCGGTGGCTGGCAGCTCGCTGCGGCGTGCTCTGCGTAGTGTGCAGCCTACGTGTGAAATCGTCGAAACGTTGCCCCGTCGCGGCTATCGGCTCACGCAGCGTGTCGTGGAAATGCCAGCGCCTTCGTTGGCCGAGCGCCGCACGCCCGAGCCGCGCGAAATCGTCGGACGCGATGGCGAGCTAGCGCGTCTGAAAGATCTCCTTGCGCGGGCTTCCAGCGGCCACGGCGCGCTCGTGTGGGTCTGCGGCGAGCCGGGCATTGGCAAAACCGCCCTGCTCGAGCGTGCTCGCTGGGAGTTCGAGCGCGAAATACCGAGCTTACTGCTCGGTTCGGGCAAGTGCGTGGAGCTCCATGCAGTCGGCGAAGCCTTCGCGCCCGTGATCGAGGCGACGAGCGAGCTCTTGCGCGGTCCCGCAGGGGACGCGGTGGCCGAAACGCTCGCGTCGTTCTGTCCGCATTGGTGCCTGCATCATCCGGGACATTTCGCTGCGCACACAGCAGTGCAAGAGCTGCGGCGCGACGGCAAGCCGATCGAGGCACCCGCGCTCATGCGCGGCTTCTGTGAGGCACTATGTGAGCTCGCCGGCCGCGCGCCGGTCGTGCTGCTACTAGAGGATTTGCAGTGGGCGGATAACGCAACCCTCGATCTGCTGCACATGCTTTCGAGTCGCGTGGCGCGGGAGCGTGTGCTGGTTGTCGCCAGCTTTCGTGCGGCGAGCGCGGTGGCCGTCCCGAAGCAACTGAATGGTCTCGTGCATCGCAGCGACGGCGACTCCAGACGTGTGTTGCACTTGGGTCCACTCGATGAAACCGACGTTCGTATGCTGGTCGAACGCGAGCACCCGGAGCTCGGCGGCAATCTGGAATTCGCGCACTGCTTGTGGGCCAAGAGCGAAGGCCTGCCGCTCTTCGTCGTGCGCCTGTTGCGTGCGGCGACGGAGGAAGGCGCGCTGTTCGCTGCGGACACGGAGCGCTCTCTCTCCGCGCTCCCGCAGCTCTTCTCGCGCGTACCGGCAAGCATTACCGGTTTCATTCGGCAGCAGATTTTGGCTTCTCCCGAGCCCGAGCGAGCCCTGCTCGACGTCGCTGCGGTGATTGGAGAGGAGTTCCACACGCGTACCGTGGCGAGCGTGCTCGGGGTGCACGAAGAAGCCATCGAACGCCATCTGCAGTCGCTCGAGAGCACTCGTCAGTTGGTGGCGCGCTTGCGCGAAGAGGAGACGTTCGATGGCGTGCCGACGCTACGTTACCGCTTCTGCCATGCGCTGGTGCAGGCAGAGTTGTACGCGCTGCTCGGTGTTCAACGAAGGCTCGCACTTCACGGTCGTGTCGCCGACGTGCTCCAGCAAGCAGTGCGGCGGCTCGAGAGCGGCTCGCGCGGCGACGACATCTACGACCATCGCACACAGATGGAGCTCTCGTACCATCTCTGTTGCGCCCACCGCTTCTCCGAAGCCGTGCTCGCGCTGTTGCGTGCCGGCGATTACTGCGATCGGCGCTTCGCCAAGCGTCAGGCGCTCGTGTATTACGAACGCGCTCTCGGCTTGCTGCCCAAAACCACTACGGCAGAGCAGTCGTTGTTTCGGCTACTCATCGCGCAGAACATGGGTTGGGCCAAATTCGGGCTGGGCGAGCTCGAACAAGCTCGGGCAGAGTTTCGCCAAGCAGGCCAGTGCGCCCGCCTGCTCGAAACCGAAGAGGCGTCGCCGGACATACGCGCCGCGCTCGATCGGGGTTTTCACTACCTCGACGTCGAGTGGGAGGATCCAATTCTTCAGCGACCACGTGCGATGCTAGTCGATCACGACACCGGTCGGGTACACGTGCTGCGCGCCGAAGCGTACTTCGGTGAATGCGCTGCGCTCTCGCGTGCCGAACGCTACGTCGAGCTGATCGAAGTCGCGCGGGAGCTCCTCGGCCTCGCTCGTGAGACGAGCAATCAGCGCCGCCATGCCGAAGCGCTCGCCTGGCTCGCGGCGGCGCAACTCGAACTCGGACAGCTGACGGAAGCCAAGCCAGCGATCGCGCAGTGCCTCGCGCTCTCACACGAAGTCGGCCACGCCCGTGCGTTCGAAATGGCCACCTACGCACGCGCGACACTACACGCTCTCGAAGGCGAGTTGGAACTCGCCATCGCAGATCTCGAAGCAGTCGGCCAGCGCACGGTGTTGTCGCACGCCGCGGCGCTTTGCCTAGCCGAGCTCGGTGATCTCCACGCGAAACAGGGCAGAATCCAACGGGCTCTGGCTTGCCACGACGAAGCGGCGGCACTGCGTCGCGGAGCCGCTAACCAAGCCGCCGTCGACGCCGGCTGGATTTACCGCGAACTCGGGCAGCCCGAACTCGCGCTCGAGCTGGATAATGCGGCGCTAGCTAGTGCCTCCGCCGCCGAACCACGCCGGCAACGCGCGCTCACCTGCAGCATGGCCACGTGCTACGTCGGACTCGGTGATCTCGAAAGCGCGCGGCGGCTCCTTGATGCCGCGACCTTGCCCAAGGCGCTTCAGGGCAGCTTCGTCGCCATGCAGTACGAATGGCGCGCCCGCTGCGAACTCCACCTCGCGGCTCACGAACCCGAGGAGGTCGAGGCGATTGCGGCGCTCTGGCACCGCTTTGCGGCAGCGCAAACCGCTCGCGAGGCCATGATGCAATCGCTCATGTATCGCGCCTGCGCCGCCCTCGCACGAGGAGATTCGGAGCGTGCACACGAACACGTTCACGCCGCTCTCGCGATTCACCGCGAAAAACCGCAGCCGCTGCTCGCATTGCGTCTACTGCGCCTTTGCCAGCGCATCGAAAGCGTGCGTAACGACGCGCTGGCCGCCAACAGGGCCGCGCGCGCCGCCGACGCCCTGTTCGACGCCCTCGACGCCAGCCTCGGCCCATGCGAGTTGCGCAATGCATTCCGCCAGAGTGCACTGGCCAGCCCGCGCTTCGAGCGCCGCGCGAGCCCCGCAATGGGCGCGCTCTGATTCGGCTAGTCGGGAAACACGTCGCGAAAAATAGCACTCCCCATCAAGCGGTAAAAATCCGCATGCGTTAGGTCATTCGAAAGCCAAGGAGGCCAACGTGAAGGAATCATCGCTAGTCCTTTCTCGCGATATCGTTGTGATCGGCATCGAGCAGCGCGTATTGCCGGAAACTGCTGCACAAGCAATTCCAGCCTTATGGAGGAGATTCATGAATGAACCCATCGTTGCCGGCATCAAGCGAGTCGAAGCAGACTCGAATACTTACGCGGTCTATTGCGACTACGAAGCCGACTTCAATCGTGCTTACACGCTGGTGTTGGGCGTCGCGAGCACGGGGGACGCGGTCGTGCCTATCAATAGGCGGCGGGTCAGAATCCCAGCAGGCGAGTATCGAGTCTTTCGCGCATCGGGTGCACCGGAACGCGCGCTGTGGGAAACGTGGTCGTATATCAATCAAGCATGGCCGAGACGTGCGGAGCGACGTTACCTCGTCGACTTCGAACGTTATGCCGTCGACGCTTTCAATGGCGATGGGCTCAGCGCCGACGTAGCAGTCGGCCTCGACTAATCCTCATCCAGGCGGACGCGCACTTCGGTTTCCAGGTCAGCCTCGGCCGTGCAACTTGGATCATTGAGGTAGCGCTCGACAATTGCGTCCGGCGCCGGTTCGTAGCCACTTTGGGGGAACCAGCGGCCGATTAAATCCAAGTAGGTTTCGTGTAGCGTCGTGTACGGGCCGCGGTGGAGCGCCACGGCGTAGGTCCCTTCGCGAATCACGAGCCGCCGGAGCCCGCCTTCGTCGCTTCCCTCTTCGACCTCAACGGCGGCGTCGAAGCGGAGTACGGCTTCTGGCGTGACATCGGGATCATCGTGACAAATACCGTAAAGCGCCGGCGCTGCCGAAACCATTCCGCGGTGCGTCGCAACCCAACTGTGGACACGTTGAAACGTGGCGCCCACGCCGAGAAAACTACCGCGGTGGCGCAGAGCAAGCAGCGAAGTCTCTGCGCAGCCCCGTATCGTGATCGGCGCGCTGAGAGCTTTCGGTGTGAAGGAGGCTACTCTCGGCGGTGCCGCTCGAACGCGATATTCCTGAGGAGGCATTCCGAAATGTTCGACGAAAGCGCGCGTGAACGCTTCGTGTGAGCCGTAGCCCGCTTCGAACGCCAGATCGACCACCTTGCGATCTCCACTACGAAGCCTGCGCGCCGCACGCTCCAGCCGCAGCCGCCGCAAGTAAGCCATCAGCGATTCGCCGAGCTGCGCGCGAAACACTCTGTGAAAGTGGTGCAGCGAGAAGCCCGCATGGCTGGCCACTTCGAGCGGCGCGATGTCTTCGTCGAGATGCCTGACCAAGTAGTCCTCGGCACGAAGCAGCCGCCGCTGGTAATCGTCGAGAGTCGCGCGCTTCAGTCCCACGACTCGGAATACTAGCAGCGAACGTGCACCCTTTTGCCAGCACTTCCACGCCTGGGTCCCGACATTCGCAACCTGGCTGCGCGCACGCTTGTCGCCCCGGGCCCGCTGTGATGCTCCTCGAGCATGAAGGTCATCATCACCGGCGTAACCGGCATGGTCGGCGAGGGCGTACTGCTCGAGTGTTTGGCGAACTCCTCGGTCGAACGTGTGCTCGCCGTGACGCGCCGCTCCTGTGGTCACACACATCCGAAGCTCAGCGAGCTCGTGGTCTCGAGCTTTCGTGAGCTCGCCGGGGTGGAATCAGAGCTGACCGGGTACGACGCGTGTTTTTATTGTGCTGGCGTGAGCTCTGTTGGCATGAACGAGGCAGAGTACACCACCATCACCTATGACACGCCGCTTCAGTTCGCAGAGACCTTGGCGCGACTCAACCCAGGAATGGTGTTCGTGCACGTTTCCGGTGCGCAGACCGACAGCACCGAACAAGGCAAGGTGATGTGGGCACGCGTCAAGGGCAGGGCGGAAAATGCGCTCGCGCGCCTGCCCTTCAAGGCAGTGTACAACGTGCGTCCCGCGCTGATGAAGCCAACGCCTGGGCAGCTGCACATCAAGCGTTCGTACCGCGTGATGCTCGTTTTCTATCCACTGCTCAACTTGTTCTTTCCAGGGCTCCCGCTCAGCGAGGTAGCTCGCGCGATGATAAATGCGGTCCGGTTTGGCGCGCCAAAAAACGTGCTCGAAGTGCAAGACATGAAAGAGTTGGCACAGCGCTCGGCGCCGACATGAACAGCGTTGAGGCCCCCTTGTTTGCGGGGCCCCTTCGCATACCGCTGCGCGCTCGCGCAGAAGCGACGCTATCCACGCCGAGCTGCGTCGATTCTTCCGACGTCAATCTTCTTCATGGTCAGCATGGCGGTGAAGGCTCGCTTCGCCTCAGCGCCACCCGCGGCGAGAGCGTCAGTAAGTGTACGGGGAGTGATTTGCCAAGAAAGCCCCCAACGATCTTTGCACCAACCGCAATCGCTTTCTTGCCCGCCGTTGGTGACGATCGCGTTCCAATAACGGTCAGTCTCCTCCTGAGTGTCTGTCGCGATTTGGAATGAAAACGCCTCGCTGTGCTTGAATGCCGGCCCGCCATTGAGACCCAGACAGGGGATCCCCAACACCGTGAATTCCACGGTCAGCACTTCGCCTTCCTTGCCTCCCGGGAACTCGCCGGGCGCCTTGTGAACGGCGGTCACTTCGCTGTTCGGGAACGTGGCGGCATAAAAGCGTGCCGCGTCTAGCGCGTCTTTGTTGAACCAGAGGCAGATCGTGTTTTTCGCCTTCATGTTGGTGCGCTCCTTGGTTGATCGGTCTGAGACCGACGGAGTTGCAACGTGGGCAGCAGGCTAGCGAATTTCTCGACCCGACGGGGAGCCCACGAGCAGCGCGCAGCTGCGTTACTAGTTCTCCGAGCTCCGTGGGCGCTATGTGCACGATCGCCACACCGTGGTCGTCGAGAATGACCACGCGATCGTCACGCTCGCCGGCGTTGCCCAGGGGACGAGGCACGACAAAACTTCCAACCATGAATCGACGCCAACTGGGAGGAACCCAAGGGCAGTTGGAGACGACTGAAGCTGGCGGCGGTGCTCGCTTGCCGATCGTGTTCTTGCACGCCGACTCCGGGCGAGCCAGCCAATGGTTGGAGGTGCAGCTAGCTATGAGCGGCGAGCGGCGCGCGGTTGCATTCGATTTTCGTGGGCATGGCCACAGCGATCCAGCGCGCAATGGCGAGTATGGCTTCGCCGGGCGCTTCGAAGATGTGCTCAGCGTGGTGGACGCGCTCGAGTTGCACCATTTCGTGATCGCTGGACATAGCGGTGGAGCCGCAGTGGCACTCGAGGGCGCAGCGACGCACCCAAAAAGAATCGCAGGGCTATTCCTGCTCGACCCACCTGCCGATCCGCGGGCGATGCCGCAAGCTATGAAGAACGCCATGCTCGAGGGGTTGGCTGGGCCGAACAGCTTAGAAGTTCAGAAGGAGTTCTACGCCAGCATCGCTGGTCCAAATCGCGAAGTGCGAGAGCGAGTGCTCGCCGATTGTGAGGCGGTGACTTGCGACGCGCGGCTCGGAGTCGCTCGAGCGTTCGTACGCTGGAATCCGGAGCCGAGCTTGAAAGCGTGGCGAGGGCCGATTCACATCGTTTCTTCCAAGGCAAACGACAATGGGCACGCTTTGTACGACCTACGGCCTGACATTTCTCGTACGGTTGTGCCGCAGGTTGGCCACTGGATTCAGCTCGACGATGCCTCGCTTGTCGCGCGAGCGTTGCAGAGTTTCGTGGAGAGCGTCGAACGGGCTGAAATCGCGGGTGCTCGCGCAATCCAGGGTTGACCTAAGCTTGCGTCTGAGGCGGATGCGCTGCGTCGGTGCTTCGCAACCCACCTTGATGAGACGGCCGCGACCGCCTATGACCAATCGTGATGATTGTTGCGAGCGACCCTGGTGCCTCGGTAAAACCGGAGGACACGCCAGACAGCTCATCTCCATCTCGGCGATGGCGACGGGCCTTTAGCTCTGCTGCGTCGCAACCCAAACGCGGTGACGTCATGGTGCGGTGCGGTATACTTGCCGCGCTAGTGCTCGCCTATGCTGCCTCAATCGGCCCGTTGCATGGTCGGATCGGCAGCCCAGCCTTTCTACTCGGGTTAGGCGTGTGCGTTGTGGCGGCGGCGTGGCTAGGCCTGCGCGGTGCGCTCGTCGTGATCGTCGGCGTCGCGTACATCGATCGGCGCTTCGCGCTTCAACTACCCGCTAGTCCCGAGACGGGACCGATGGCGGGTATCATCGCGCTGCTCGTCAAGCTGGTGCTCGCAGGGGGCCTCGGCCTGGTGTTGGACTCGCGCCGGCGCGCGCGGGCGCTGAATGCCGAGCTGCGTCGCGAGATAGAAGCTCGTGCGCACAGCGAGGCGTCGCTTCGGCACAGCAGGTCGATGCAACTCGCGCTCGTGGAAAGCCTGGGGGAGGGAGTTGGGCTGTTTGATATGCAGGATCGTGTGGTGTTCGCGAACCAGGCGCTCGCTGCAACGCTGGGTGTCGCGCGCAGCGTGCTTTCGACCAAGACCTTCTCCGAGTTCTTGACCGAAGAAAGCCGACGCACCCTCGTTGCGAAGGCATCGAACATCGGAGAACGCCGGTCCTACGAGGTCGTTCTCGAACGGAATCCCAACACGCTGCTGCTCGTTACGGAGACGCGCTTCGATCCGAATGGATCGCACGACAAGCTGACGTTGCGGGTCGTTCGCGATGTGACCGATCGCGTCGTGACGGAGCGCCGACAGCGCGATCTCGAGCGAGAGCTACAGCGCAGCCAGGCACTGCAGAGCTTGGCCGTCATGGCGGGTGGCGTCGCTCACGACTTCAATAATCTGCTCTGCGGCGTAGTCGGCAACGCTGAGCTCGCCTTGCTCAAACTTCCGGGCGATGCGCCGTCTCCAGTGACGCGCTGTCTCACTGAAATCATGGCGTTTGCTGGAGAGGCCGCGCAGCTGAGCAAGCAAATGTTGGCCTACGCGGGGCGACGCAGCCTGGCGATTCAAGCTTTGGAGGCCAACGCCGAGCTCTCGGCGGCGTTGCGTCTGCTGCACGCCACCGTCGAATCCAAAGCTCACCTGGTACTCGAACTTCGGGACGGCCTTCCGCCGGTTGGTGCGGATCGCTTTCAGCTGCGCCAGGTGGTGACCAATCTGATCCTCAACGCGCTGGACGCCATGGAAGGAAAGCGCGGGACTTTGACGCTGCGTACCGAATCCATGCAGCTCGACGCGGCGCACGGTGAGCCGTATGGAGTCGCGCCGGGCAGCTACCTGAAAGTGATAGTGAGCGATACCGGCACGGGAATTCGCCCTGAAGCACGCGAACGCCTGTTCGAGCCCTTCTTTTCCACCAAAGGGCCCGGGCGTGGGATGGGGCTGGCCGCTGCGGCAGGCATCGTGCGAGCGCACCGCGGCTGGCTCGGTGTCGAGGACACGTCTCCACAAGGAACTACCTTCGCCATTCTGTTGCCCGTCGCGCAGGAGTCCATGCCACGCCGCTCCAGCAACGCCGCTGCTTCCGAGCCAGCACCTCCGGCGCGCAGCATTCTGCTCATAGACGATGAGCCCGCGGTGCGCCTCGTAACCGGCAGAATGCTCAGCGAGCTCGGGCATCAAGTCGTGACGGCAGACAGCGGTCGGCGCGGGCTGGAGCTCCTCAAAGAGCGCCCGGACGCTATCGACCTGGTCGTGCTCGATCTGACGATGCCTGAGCAATCCGGCGAGCAAACCCTGGAGCAGCTCCGTGTCGTTCGCGGCAACATACCCGTGGTGATCACCAGCGGATTTCAGGCGGAAGACGCCTCGATGCTCCTGCAGAAGCCTAACGTCGTTGGTTTCTTGGATAAACCTCACACCATGACCAGCCTGGAGATGCTGCTGGCCTCCGTCGCTCAACACACGCCTCCTGTCTGAAAAGTGAATGCGGCGGGCGTCAGAGGCGCCGCGACTTCGCGCTGGCCAACACCCTCGTGATCCACGCACGAATGCGCCGCACAGTGAGCACTCGATTACTCAACTCGTGGCTTCAACTGCCCAGCGGTCTGTCGCGACACATTACGTCGCGTTCATCAAATCTTGGCTTGGAGGGACTCCGAACTTGCGCGCATACTCGCGGCTGAATTGGCTCGAACTCTCGTACCCAACTTCGAAGGCGATGCTGGTGACCGAAGCGGCGCCCGTTTTCAGGAGTCGCCGCGCCTCGAGCAGCCGAAGGTCCTTTTGATATTGCAGCGGCGTGGTCGAAGTGATCGTCCGGAAGTGTTTGTGGAACGACGACGCGCTCATGCCGACTCGCCGCGCCAAATCCGGGACCGTAATCGGCGAGCGGATGTCACCGCGAATATGGCCAATCGCACGCGAGATGGCGCTTGCGTTGCTGTCGTGGCGAATGAGACTGCGAAGCATTCCGCCATACGGAGCCATCAGCAACCGGTAGTGAATCTCTTTCGAGACGAGCGGACCCAGTACCTTCGCGTCTGGAGGCGATTCGGCCAGCGCCAAGTAGCGACGCAATGCATCGAGCAAATCGGGATCGGCACGATGGGTTATCGCTGCGAGGGCGCGCTCGCCGTCCAGTGCCGACACATCGACCTCGTCATACAGCTTCCTGATGGTCGCGACGTCCACCTGGAGCACCAACGCCATGTAAGGAACCTTCGTGACTCTGGAGCGCAGAGGCAGGTCGTAGCTCACGAGCAGGCACTCGCCCGGGCCGAACGACAAAGTCTGTTCTCCGATGGCGACCTGTTTCCGGCCCTGTAGGATCAGGCATAGGACCGGCTCGTAAAGCGAAGCCTCGAAGGAACTGGGAACGTCCTGTCGAAAGTGCACGAGGCCATCCATGGGGCGTGTGGCGTTTTGATGGCCGTTTGGCTCCGGTGGATTACTGCGAAAAGCTTGTTCGATGAGTGCCTGCAAGTGCATGTCCTGCTCTCCGATAGCATCCTAGAGCGCGCGCGTGGGATGTAGCGCATTCTCGCGACGCGTGTAGGATTGGGCAAGCGGTTTGGAGGAACCGGCAGGCGCCGTGATTCCGCGACGGGTATGTTCAGAGCACCAATCGCGACCGCATTGCGGACGCAAACGGGTTCTGAAAGGACACGCTGTCATGAAGTACGTCAATCTTGGATCGCGAGGTCTCCGTGTACCGGCAATCGGTTTGGGCTGCATGGGAATGTCGGATTTCTACGGCTCCTCATCGGAAGCTCAGAACCTTCGGGTACTCGATCGCGCTGCGGAAATCGGGTGCACGTTCTGGGATACGTCGGACATGTATGGCCCATTCACGAACGAGATCCTATTGGGGAAGGCACTCGCGGGGCGCCGCGACAAGATCACCTTGGCGACCAAATTCGGCGTGGCTCGCGGCGAAGACGGCAGCTGGCACGGTATCAAGGGAAGCGCGGATTACGTCATGTCTAGTTGTGATGCTTCACTGAAGCGTCTCGGGACCGATCACATCGATCTGTACTATCAGCATCGCGTGGACCCCAAAACACCGATCGAGGAAACGGTTGGTGCCATGGCGCGGCTCGTGGAGGCAGGGAAGGTGCGCTACATCGGTTTGTCCGAGGCCGATCCGGAAACCATCGCGCGCGCCCACGCCGTTCATCCCATCAGTGCACTGCAGACCGAGTATTCGTTGTGGACGCGGGACGTCGAGGCGGACATTTTGCCAACGATACGTCGACTCAACATCGGCTTCGTTGCTTATAGTCCCCTTGGTCGCGGCTTCCTGTCCGGCGCGATTCGCTCACGAAGCGATCTTCAACCCGGAGACTGGCGTTTGGAAAATCCGCGATTCACTGACGAAGCCATCGCCAAAAACAGCCAGCTGGCGGCCTACGTAGACGAAATCGCAAAAGAGGTTGGAGTCACGCCAGCTCAAGTTGCATTGGTATGGCTGCTGTCACGCGACATCCCCATCGCGTCGATCCCAGGAACACGCAAAATCGAACGCCTCGAGGAGAACTGGGCGTCGCAGGATGTAACTTTGAAAGCGGAGCACTTGCAGCGCCTCGAGGCGCTCATCCAACAGGGTGTAGCCGGCAATCGGTACTGAGCCTGTGTGTGCGATCCGTGGGGAGCCGGCGGGGGGTTCGGCTGGGGCCGGGGGGGGACGAGGCGGTCCAAGCCGAAACGCTAGTCATCGAGCTTCGTTGCGCGTGAGGTTTCGTTGAACGGGCGCGCCGCGAAACAATGACCATAGACTGCGTCGTGACGAGTCCGTCTCCTCGTACGATGCAGATGAGAGCTCAGAGCAACGACGAGCCGCTTCGGGGGAGCTGGCAAGAGGTGTGGATGGTGGACGAGGACGTCGGTTCACCAGTAGCGATGCGGCTGGATCAAGGGGCGGTAGCGCTGGTGGCGCGAGCGGCGCGCATCTTCGACAAGGATGAGTTCGAGCTGTCGTTTACGTCGCTGTTCATCGGTTTGCTTTCAGGCACCGATCCGGTGGGTGAGTGGTTGTTCCAACAGTTTGAAGGCACACGAGGGTTTCGAGGTCTGCTCGAACGTAGAAGGCTCGGCGAGGAATCTTTCGCCGCGCTACGTTCGATTGGGCCGAGCGCTCTGCCGAGCCAGCCGCTGCGCCGCACGCGCTCTGCGCGTTCCGCTTTGACGGAAGCAGAGCGATTGGCGGCCGATCTGGGCCGACGTGGCGTGGACACTCGTCACGTGTTTGCAGCCTATATTGGGCTCCCGAACTATCACGACGACGACTTTCGGGCGCTCGCGATGGATCGGGTCAAGTTGGCGCGCGATTTCTCGCGTGCGATGTCGAAATTCTATCCGGGTGAGGCCGCATTTTGGGAGAGCTTCCCGTCGCGCGTCTTCCCCGCGTCGAGTGGCGGCGCGATCGATTCAGCGCCGCCGGTGAGCGGGGCAGCGGGTCGCGCCGAGAGATCGTCTTCTGCGCAGACCTCGAGCGATGCTTCCACGAGCCTGGACTTGAGCGACCATCGGCTCGAGCGACACGTCGTGTCGGTGCTGCGCGACGCGCGTGCGTTGGCAGTTGCAGCGGGCCGGAGCGTTGTTGAGCCACTCGATCTTCTCCACACCATTGCTCATCTGGCGCCGGTGGCGGGTTCCCCGGCGTTCGTAAATTTCGTCAAGATCGCCGGACTCGAACCACGCATGGCTACAGTTGCATCCGACGTGGCTCCGCCTCTGCGTGGGGATGTGAGTGCGCAACTTGCGTGGGCTCAAGCGAACCTGCTATGGAAAACAGACAAGCTTTGGGGGCGGGATCTCGTGACTGCGGCGCTCCTGTGCGACGATAGCGCGGTCGCTGCAGCGCTCGCGGCAGCAGGTCAGTCTATCCAACGCGTGCGCGATCGTTGGTACATCTTCTTGACCACCAACGCGTCCCGCTCAGACAACGATTGGAAGGCCTGGTGGGATTACGCGGGCGTGCCGGTGCCTGGACCCGGTCGAGCCGCGATCGCGCTCGAGACCGATCAGGGCAAAGATCGACTTGGCGTGGAAGCAGAAGCTCGAGCGTTCGCGCGGTTGATCCTCGATCGCGACGTGCAAGCGCCGCTCTCGATCGGGCTGCTCGGGGACTGGGGTTCGGGCAAGTCATTCTTCATCGAGCAGTTGAAGTCGCAGATCGCGACGTTGAAGCAAGAACACCACCCTGAGCTCTACCAACGCGTGATCGAGATCGAGTTCAATGCTTGGCATGTGTCGGACTCAAACCTGTGGGCGAGCCTCGTCACTTATATTTTCGACGAGATCTGGGCCAATGTGTCGCCGAATCGGCAGGACTCGATCGCACACGCGCAGGAGCGACTTCAGCAACAGATCGAGTTGGCACACGGCGCCGTGCATGAAGCCGAAGCGCAGGTTCAGCTTGCGCGCGCGGCGCTCACCAAAACCGAAGAGGACCTGCGTCAGCGGCGCACGAAGCTTGCGCTGAGTGCATACGTGAGCGATGTCGCACGCGATGGGCTGGTCCGCTTGGCCAAAGCCGCGGGTTTTCGCGAGACACTCGAGACCATCAACGATCTGGAGGCGGCGGCTCGCAACTTGGCGACCTCGGGCAATCGGTTGCGGCTGACGCTCGTGGCGCTGTTGGAAAGGCCGGCTTCACTCTTCGGGGCGCCGGTGGCCGTGTGCATCGTGCTGACCCTAGTGGCTTGGCGCTCGCTGGATTATGTGCCTATCGAGCAGCTGCTGTCCGCGCAGTTCGCGCGGGTAGCGCAGTGGGCTACCGTAGCCGTGGGTGGTTTGGCAACGCTCGTTGCACCGCTAACCGCTGCCGCGCGTCGCATTTCGAGTCTCACCGACAGCCTCGAGGAGATTCGCACTGAATACGAGCAGAAGCTCGCCAAGGCCGACAAGGGCACGCGGGCGGAAATCGCGGATGCCCGCCGCGAGCTGGAGAGCGCCGAAGCCAGCGTCTCTGCTGCCAAGGCGCGACTCGCCGAGCTGATGAATCAACAGGCTACCTTGGATCCTCGGCGCCGCCTCGGAGCGTTCCTGCAGGAGCGCGTGCAGTCGACGCTCTACCGCTCGCAGCAAGGTATCATCTCGCTGGTCTACCGCGACTTCCAACAACTCTCGAAGTACATGAAAGAGCTTCGGGAGTCGAAAACGACTGCGACCGGCGATGGCATCGAGCCGTTCGAGCGCATCGTGCTCTACGTGGACGACCTCGACCGCTGTCGGCCAGAGCACGTCGTGCACATGCTCGAGGCGGTACACCTGCTGTTGGCGCTCGATCTGTTCGTGGTCGTCGTCGCGGTAGACTCGCGTTGGCTCACGCGCGCGCTCGAAGTCCACTACAAAGACCTGCTCGCGCCCATGGGTGGCCACGCCGACGAGCCGCTGCGCGCCTCCACGCCGCAGAGCTATCTCGAGAAGATATTCCAAATCACTTACGCGCTCGGCCCCATGGACCCGCGCTACTTTGCTGGCTACGTCGCGTCGCTGGCTGGAACACCCGAGCCTGGGCCTTCGCTAGCGACGGCAGGACCGCTGCCCGAACCGCTCGGCTCCCCAGCCGCGGGACCGACGCCGAAGCACGGAATTCCTGCGATGGATACGAAGTCGGAGCGAGGTGCGAGTGCTCAGGTCACGGTGCACCCCGTTGCCGACGCGTCCGCGAGCGGTGGGTCAGCGCCTGCGCCGCGGCGGCATCACTCACCACAGCAAGCCATCGCCATTTATCCAAACGAGCAGGCGTTGATCTGTCGGCTCGTCCCGCTGCTGCCCACGCCGCGCATCGCCAAACGACTCGTGAACGTGTACCGGCTGATCAAAGCTAGCAAGGCACCCGACGCGCTGGAGCAGTTCGAGACCCAAGGGCGCGCGGAGTCCTGCCTGCTCATGCTCGCCATCCTGTTCGGCAGGCCTGAGATCGCAGGTGACTTGGTTCGCAAGTTGCACGAGCGCAGCACGCCGTTTCACGATGGCACTGCGCGGCTTACGGATGCGGTCCGGAAGCACGCCGCAACTCAAAGCGCGAGCCAGGCTCGCCCTTGGGAGAGCCTCGCGCGAACACTCGACAGCATAGGAATTCAAAGCACGGTCGAGGCGTGCGCGCGTGAACCGCTGGAGATCGCGCGCTATTCGCTCGTTTCAGGCCACGATTGGCACACCTGGTTGCCACCGCTGGCATAGTTGCATGAGGGCCCGGCTGCCGACCCGCAAGTATTGGGGCTAACGAGCAGCGCTCGACATAACCGGGAAAGCTTGGCATGGGCCAGGTCGGAGGCGGAGGCGCGCGAAAAAGATTCGTAAAGGTGGCCTGGCGTCGGCACTGCAGGACGAAGCGATGCCCAAATTCCTTTCGATTTCGATCTTTGCGCTTGCGTTCGGGTGTGGTGGTGCCGACTCCGCGGACGACGCGGGTGGAGGGGCGAGCGGAAATGGCGCGGGGCAGGGGGGCAAATCCGTCGTTGAGTTGCCGCAGGGGGGACTCGGCGGCGGAGGCGGTGGCGCGCCCAAGTGCACACGGGCGGTGAGCCTTTCTGCGGTCGCCATCGAGCGACCCGAGCCGTTCGATGTGATCATCGTTGCCGATCATTCAGGCAGCTTGAGTTGGTCGCGGGACAGTTTGAGCAGGGGGCTATCCAACTTGCTCGACTACGCGCACGGGCAAGAAGTCCGATTTTTCGTGCTGACACCAACGCAGTACGGTGCCTCGAGCAGCTTGGCAGTAACCGCTGGCAACGTGCCGCTGGTCGTTTGCCAAGATCCGGTGACGCACTTGCCTTACGAGCACGCTATTACGGAGTATCGCCAAGTTTGCACTGACGTGAACGGAGGCGCGGTCGATTGCACCAAGCGTCACGAGGCGGAGGGCAAGGGGCTGAGCGTCAAGGGAACGTGGGAGTTCCAGATGCCGAAGCCGATCGCCGCCATCACGCCTGAAATGAGCAACGCAGAGATCATCACCCAACAAAAGAAGATCGCCGACGCCATTTTGGCACTGGGATCGGACGGCGCGCAGTTGGAGCAACCGATTTGTACACTCAACCGCTACATTGCGCAGGAGCGAAGCCGTTTGCCTGCTCATGCGGTGTTCCTGGTGTTGTCCGACGAGGATGACCAATCGACGCCCGAGCAGTGCCTATCCTCTTACTCCTATCAAGAGCACGCCGACGGCACCAACGACAGCCGTTGCCAAGCCGACTGCGACGTTTTCAGGTACACCGCAGACTATTGGCGCTCTACCGAGTCGGTGAACTACGACTGCGTGCCGGTCGATGACCAAGGAGTGCACCACCCGGAGAACGCCTCACGTCACTCGACCAGCTCGAGCGCGGGCGCCACGTGCGTGCCCGGCAGTATGCGGGACTGCAACGCCGAGCACCTCGCGCTGGCCTCCAAGTTTTGTAATACCGGCAACGTGCCTGAAAACTGCAAAGTCTCTTGCTCGGCCGCCAGCGGGTTCAGCTGCTCGCTCGATCGTCCGACCATGGGTCAAGACTTGTGCACGTCGTCTTTCGTCGAGAATGGCGTCAGCTACGCGAATATCGCGGACTACTGCCAGCGCACACACGGTGGCGTCGGCCCGTGGCAAAACTGCCGAGGAGAAGGCTACGATCTTGCCACCAGCACGCGCTACATCGGCGAAGAAAAGGTCGTGAAGCTCGTCGATGTTCCGAACCTATCTGGCATGGCCGCGCACTTTCGCGCGCGCGCAGATGCGATCTTCGGAGCGAGCAGCTACTTCGTGGAGAGCATCGTGCTCGACCCGAGTTTCCCTTGCCCCGTGAAATCTGGCCAAAGCTACGGTACGACGCTGAAGGCGCTGGCGACGAGCCCTGAAGACGTTTTTCCTCTGTGCAGCGATTACGCGCCTGCCCTTCAGCGTATCCGCAGCTTTGCTCACCGGCTGATCCAGAATCAATTTGCCCTGACTCTCGCAAGCGATGAAGAAATCGACAGTGTGAGTGCAGTGACGCTGAATGGAGAACGCCGAAAGCTCAATCCCGCCGATTACACTTACGATCGGGACGCGAAGCAGCTCCGCATCGTGCCGGGCGTGCTTTCACCCTCGGATCTGACTCTCGACCTGCAGATCGCGGATACCTGCATCGAAATCGTGCGCTAGTCCCGCCCCCGATCAGCTGCTCGCTGGCTTGCCGGTATAGAGCGCCAATTGAGCGTCGAAGGCTCGCTTGTACGCGGGCCGCGCTTCGCCGCGGGCAACATAAGCAGCCAGGTTTGGGTATTCGTCCAAAATGCCGGATGGTCTCACCCTCAGCAGCACGGATACCATCATCAGGTCGCCTGCACTGAACGAACCATCGAGCCACTCGGCATCTCCCAGGCGAGCGGAAAGTTGGGTGAGCCGATTACGGAGGCGATCCTTGACCAGCGGCAATCGCTCGGTAGCCCAGGGCTTGTCGGCCTCTAGGAGCTTGGCGTTCGCGAGCTCGAGAATCGGTGGCTCAATCGTGCTGAGCGCGGCAAACATCCACGTGATCGCGCGCGCCCGAGCGTTGGCATCGGTTGGCAGCAAGCCCGCACGTCGCTGGGAGATGTGAAATACGATCGACCCAGTTTCGAACAGCGCGAGATCACCTTCCTCATAAGTCGGGATCTGGCCGAATGGATGAAGCGCCAGGTGCGGGGGTTCCTTCAGCGCACGAAATGAAACCAGGCGAACCTGATAGGGTTGTCCCACTTCCTCGAGAGCCCAGCGAACGCGTGTGTCGCGGGCCAGACCCTTGCCGCCATCGGGTGAGCGTTCAAAGGCGGTGATAGTGACGGTCATCGAGAGACTCCTGCTTGGACGATCATCGGCTGCGGAGGCACAGCTAACGGTCGTGCTCACGGGAGGCAAGCCGGACACATGAAAGAGCCCGATCAGGCTGCGAGGATCAGGCGCGCTCGATTCCCTGTCCGAGCACGTAGCCATAATGACTATGGCATCGAGGGGGCGGAAACCCGTAAGTACGACGAGTTGGTTAGGGAACAAGGAGGGCATCATGAAGCGAATTTTGCTCGGACTCGTCGCGAGCGCGACGACTTTGCCGCTGGCGAACTTGGCGATCGCCGGGACCGCTTTGAATCAGCCGGTCACTTTTTCGACAAACAATGGCCTGCAAGTGGTTTCAGGAGGCCTGCGAGCAGCACGCTTCAGCTCGGACAACAGGCAGTTCATCTCTTGTTCCATTTACGCTTACGATACGGACGAGGAGGGGCACGATACGTTGTGCATGGGAGTGGATGCTAATGGGGCGGTGCGAGCTTGTTCGGCGTCAGGTGCCATGACGGAGGTTGCAGCCGACATGACTGCCACGTTGAACTTGGCCAGTCACATCACGTTCACAATCAATCCGGACGGGACGTGCGCGCGCATCACCGTCGCGCATCGCTCGCTCAACCTTTAGTCGCTTGCGAGTCGCGTTCTGGCACATGGGAGTACCATGAAATCGCGTTCATTCATTGCTCTGGGCATTCTCACTCCGTTGCTCACCGCCGGCATCGCGCTGGCTGGAGCGAGAGGCGGACAGATGGTTTCACTCTACGTCGATGATGACGGCCTCCTCGCCGCGAATGGTTCGCTACTCGCGACGCGGCAGAGCGTGGACAGCCTCGCTCACATCGGCTGCTGGGTACAGGTGTATGCGGATGGGCATCGCGTGGCTACGTGCTCCGCTCGCGACGCGTCGGGCGCGACGCGCTCGTGCATGACGGAGCATCCGGGTATGATCAAGAACGCGCTGTCGCTGAACAGCGCAGGATACGTCTATTTCTCGCTCAACGCGGACGGGTCGACGTGTGATCGCGTCATCGCCGTCAACGCCTCGTACAACTTGTGAGGGGATCTTGAGTGCCAGAGTGATCTTGGTCGGAGCCGTTTGCTCCATCGCGAGCGCCAGCGCGGCGTGGTGGTTGGCCGAGTCTCGCGCGGTCGCTCCTCCCGCCAGCGCAGAGCTCCGCGCAGCCGAAGCGCCCGCCGAACCGAGTCGAGAGGAGCGGAATCTCTTGGAGCTCGCCGCCATCGGCGCTGTGGTGCGTACGGAGATCGATCAGGGCTTGAGCCGGCAAGCGGCAACCGCGGCCGCCGCGAGCCCCAGCGTCGTTCAGCCAATTGCCGAAGCGAGCTCGTCTGCCAAGGAAACGTCGGAGGCTGAAGTCGCTGATGAGCCGTCGAACGCTTATCTGCAGTCGAAACGTCAGGTGAGTGATTCGATACGGCGTGGTGTGTGGACGGAAGAAGACCAGAAGAGCGTATCGGCGTCGTTCATCGGGATGAGTAGGACGGAGCGGCGGGAGATTATGGGTGAAGTCATTCGTGCGGTGAACCGCGGCGCACTCAAGGTCGAGTCCGCACCGTTGTTCCTGTAGGCGAATGCGTGGATTGGAGGAGTTTTGGCCGCCGAAGGCTTCAGTTTCGCGACGCTTGGTACGACTTGCCTCGACATCTGGCAGTGACCAAGGCAAGCCTCGTTGTGCATGGATGACGGCGAGGCGGAGTACACGTTCGCGAAAATGGACGAACATCGGGCGCGCTGGGTGGCGCCTCGTGTCTATCGTCCGCCGCACGATCTGAGCCGGTACTTGGATGCGTGCTTCATTACGGAATCGATACCGATGCGCAGCCCACACGAGCGTGTGCGGCGCATGCCGGAAGGCGCGACGTACATCGTGTTCCTGCGCGGCAGGCGGACGCTGACTGGTATTCGTGATGAAGCGAAGCTCGTTGTTGGCGGCGCTCACGATTGCGTCCACGATATCCCCACTTGGGACTACGAGCTGCAATGCGGTCTGCGCATTCAGCCGGGCGCCGCTCGTCTGGTGTTGGGTTTGTCCGCAGCCGTCGTTCGCAATTGCATCGTGCCGCTGCGCGAGCTTTGGGGGGAACGCGCGGATGTGCTGCTCGAGCAACTGGTCGTCGCCAGTTCCGATGCGGCCTGGCTGCGACTACTTTGCGATGCGGTTCGCGAGGTCCTTGCGCGTGAGTCCCACACCGGCCTGCTCGCTGTGCGTTTTGCGAGAGCGCTGCGCAGCGCCCCAGGGGATGCGCGCTTATCGGTGCTAGCGCGAGAGTTTGGTGTGAGCGTGCGTACCCTCGAGAGAAGATTTCAGGACTCGGTTGGCATGGGGCCAAAGCAGTATCAGCGTGTCGCGCGAATAGCGAAGGTGCTCATGCGCCTCAATGAAAATGGTGGGAACTGGTCGCGCATCGCGAGCGCGTGCGGTTACTACGATCAGTCGCATCTAAGCGACGATTGTCACGGCGTCCTCGGGCGCCCCCCGGAGCGTTTCCTGCGCGACATTACGAATGTAGGTAGCCTCGAAATCGGCTTGGTCTTCGAGAAGTCTCGCGACCGCTAATCCCCCGTCACCCCTGGTTTGCCCGCCTAAAACGCGGCCCGCGGACCCGGCCTGTCGCGTTTTTCCAATCCGCCGCGCCCGGCTCGCGCTAGTTGGGCTGGCGGAGTGGGTATGAGGAAGCGGTTCACCGAACTGAGCGAGAATCTCATTTTGATCAGTGTCGAAGCTGAGCCGGATCGGCTAGCGACCCTAACGCCCGCGGAGCGAGAGGTCATCGCTCTGGTCCAGCAGGGGCACTCGAACGAGGCCATCGCGAAGCTCCGCCGCTGCTCGGTGCGTACGGTCGCGAACCAATTGGCCGCGAGCTATCGCAAGCTCGCTGTCAGCGGCAGGCGCGAGCTCAGCGCCAAATTACGGGGTGCATCATGAACAAAGACATCATCACAGTGCTCGAAGCCGCCTACCAAATCGATTCTGGCTCGGCGTGGATTTCTGGAGTCGTACGATCCGCTGCAACCGCGCTCGGCCTCCCTGGCGCCGTGGCTGTGTTGTACGACGCAAGCAACCCGACCTGGGTGGATATCGAGCACATGGAACTCGTGGACGTGTCTCCCGAGTTTGCGAAGACTCTATACGAGCGGCCCAAGGATACCATGGCGCCCGACTTCAGCGAGTATTTGCGCAAGCCTATCGTCAGCAGTGTGCTCAAGGAGCCCAGGACCCGCGACAACTATCGAGAGGATTTTCGGAAGCAGGGCATCGACGATGTGCTCGTGATCAACGCTGGCGATCCCTCTGGAAAGGGCTGCATGCTGGCATTCCCGGACAAACAGCGCGAGTACCCGTCCAGCTGGGTTGCCTTGTGGCGACGCGCTGCTGCACACATTGCCTCGGGCAATCGTTTGCGCCGTATGCTCACGCGCCTCGCCGGGCTTGCGCCGTCACCCGATACGGCCGAAGCCGTCATCGCGCCGTCCGGTCGCGTCGAGCATGCCGTTGGCAGCGCCTCGCCGAAGGCAGCTCGCAAAGCACTGCAGGAAGCGCTAGTTCGAATCGACACGGCGCGCTCCCGGAAGCCTAGTCCCGAACGCGGACTCGAGCTCTGGCGCGGCCTCGTCAGTGGGCGCTGGTCGATCGTGGAGAGCTTCGAACGAGACGGCAAGCGCTACTATCTCGCCTATCGTAACGATCCCGATGTCGAACCCGCGAGTGCACTCAGCAAGCGCGAACAACAAGTGCTCGCTTATGCCGCGTTGGGACAATCGAACAAGCTCATCGCCTACTCGCTCGGCCTTTCGCTTTCGAGCGTCTCGACTCTCCTCGCACGTGCCCGCCGGAAACTCCGCCACCCAGACGCGCTAGCCCTCCACCCAGATCCTCGGAAACGCGACTGACGCTCACGCATGCCCGGGCGAGCTCGGGCGTGCCCGGGCGAAAATGAATGCCGGCGAGTGTTTCGCCAAAGCGCCGAGATCCCTCGAAAGCGTAGGAATAGACACGGTTGCGCGGTATCTGGGCAGACTCACCAGCTGGTACGAAACATGCTGTGCGGCGCCCATGCGGAAAGTCTTACTGGGCTGCGCGCTTGGGTTGATGGGAGTAGTGGGAGTTGGGTGCTCGAGCGGTGACCGCGCGAGCGAAGTCGTCGCATCGAAGTCAGAAGCGTTGCCGAACGGTTTACCGATCGCTGGCTACTACGACAAGATCTCGGGTCCATTTCAATTCATCGAATTCACCCGCCGTCGCGTGGGCGGTGAAACGAGCCCGTTCATCTTCGTTGCGCGTGTCTTGCTCGGTGAGCTCACGCGAGAGCTCACGGGCTACTACCTCGAAACCTCGTCGAGCGTTTACCTTTCTCCAATTGAGGCGCCCCACCCCGATCTCGTTCAATTCTTCGGCGAGTATCAGACGTCGATCATAGCGCCGGGAGCGCTGCAACTCCGCCAGCCACCGGGAGGAGCCGGCGTCGAAGCCGTGCTGTTTCCGACCCGCGCGAAAATGAGCAGCGTCTACCCACCGCGCATCTTCTTGTCGGCGGAACCCAATGCGATCGAAGAATACACCGCCTTCGAATTGCGAAAGCACTTGCAGCTCGTCGTGGGCGGCAACGTACCAATTGGGCAGGAACGGTCCATATTCAACGCGCAAGATAGCTTCTTCGGGATCTACGTGGGCGATACGGCGTTTGCTCGCACACTAAACATGGGACCGGAGCGCTTCAGCGACGAACAGTACGCTATTCAAACTGCCGGCCGCTCCGTCGTGCTGACGGGACGCACGCAAGTCCAGCCCGGCAACGTTAGGTGGAATGTCCAGCCAAACGAGCACTCCGTGCGCTTCGACGAGTCCCGAAACGAGTTCGCGTTCGAGGTCGCCAAGGACGAGCAGCTGTTCTCCACGACCGGCGGAACCATCGAGCTGTTCCTCAAGGATCAAGCGACCTGTTCTGCAGCGGATGGCACTCACTGCACCTACGGGGACCAGCTGCTCGCGCTGAACGCGAAAACCGAGGACACCTTCTCGATCACGGTCCAGCATCAGACCGACGGAGCCCATCTGATGCTCGCATTCCGTAATGACGGCAGGCGCGGTCCGAACCCGACGTATACAGGGCCTCCGGGTCACATCACGATCCCGCGTGACGGCCAGGTCCACCACGTCACCATTTCGCTGGCCAAATGCAGCACGAGCTCGTCCGTGTGCGTTACTGCGTGGCGAGATCCAGCGGGGGCAGGAACGGCCACTCGAGTTTGGGACAGAGTGGTGATCCCAAACAGCACGACCGCCATTCTGCAGGTTGGCAGCCCTTGGAATCACAAACTGAAGGTCAATCGTTTCCGCAAAGAGGAAGCGGGTTCGATGTTCGTGGGCTCGCTGTTCGGGCTGCGTTTTGCTGCCAAGGCTGCCACCGAGACGGAGCATCGTGACCGCACGGCGCAGTCGCTCATTCGGCCTCTGGCCGACGATAGGCTGTCGATCCCGTTCTCGGAAAACGGAGGCGCGCCTGCCGACACAGCCAAGCCGTCACGCCTCGTACTTCCGCCAATCCCCTCGCGCTGGGGAAACCGCGGAACACTGCACGCTGCTCACTCCTTCATCGAAAACTACCTGAACGTCCGCTGGTACATGCCGGGCACGCTCGGAACCAGCTACACCCGGCAATCGACTGTCGAGGTCGCGCCGCTCGCGTTGCTCCTGACCAACGCTCTGCGCTATCGTGAAGCGGGCAAAACCCAGTGGTTTACTCCGCCGCACGCGATCAAGTTCGGCTCCTTGGGCGAGCAGTTCACGCAAGACGACCAGCACATGTTCGATTTGCGGATGCGTCTCGGTGGCGAGGACATTCCGAACGGCCACGGACTCAATCACCTGAACGTCGTGAACTCGACCGTCGAGCCCCAAAACCCTTGCTACGACAATCCCGCGGTGATTAACGCAGTACGCGCTGCCGCAGTGAAGTACTACACCGAATCGGAAGCGCACTACCGCGCTTCTCCCGAAGGGCAGAGCATGCCGATGGCGCGCGACGGTACGTTCGTCCTCGGCGCGAGGGATGCACATCTATTTCAAGGCGTCGGGGACTGCAACTACGATAGTGCGCGCGCGCGAAATCGCGTGGATGACACCTACCCGCAGACGCAGTACTTCACGGGTCGCGCCAGCAACTACGCTTTCGATCTCTACAACCAAGTCGCCCTCGCTGCTCGAATGGCGCCCCGCGGAAACACCAGCCAGATCAGCGTGCTCGCGTACATGGACCACACCTTTCCTCCCGATCAGCCGATCGAAAGTAACATCCTGCCCGTTGTGGCGTTCCTCATCCGGGACTTCAGCGGAACGAGCGGGCAGCCGGTATTGTCGCGCTGGCAGCAAACGATTGGTCCTCGCCGGCGGGTGGGCTGGACCTATGCGAACGACTTCGCGCTGGGATTGTACCCAACTCCGCCCTTCGACGCTGGGCAGCTGAAAGTGAACGCTTCGTCGCTTCCCGGACTCGGACTTTATGGGTTGAAGTTCGAACACAACGCCGCATACGATCAGGTCTCGTCTTTTGCCGATCGTGTGACCTTCGGACGTGACATCGAGTTGTTCGAAGCGCAGCCTGAGCTTCGGGACAACTGGCCCGATTCGTTTGCGCGCATCTGGGGCGATGGTCCCGGCCGCGTCATGCACTGCAGCGCGACGAATCCCCTGCAGGGCGACAGCACGCATCGCGACTGGGACGCACACTGCGCACACTTCAACGCCGATCCCGAGGCAACGTGGGACCGCCTCAAGCACCTACGTTATTCGGTCTTCTTCCCGCGCGGCGCGTCGTACAACTTGCTCGAAAACTACGTGCTCATGCGCAGCATCTGGGATCCGAATATTTCCCCAATAACGGTGATCAACGAACACTTCGACAACTTCTACGGCACAGCCGGCTCGGCACTGAAATCCCTTTACGAAACGATCGCTGCGCGTCCTCCAGAGCGCACATTCACGCAGTGCCCCGGGGCAGCACAGCAAACCCGCGCATACTACGAATGCGTCTGGCCGCTGCGCCTACCGCCCAGCCTGATCACCACGCTCGCCGGACACATTACCACCGCCCGCTCGAAGATCACCGCCTCTCCTCCGTTGACGCCGGTTCAGGCCAAGCGAGTCAACGCGTTCATCCGCTCGGTGTGGTGCCCGATTGTCCGCGCGTATTATCACTACTATCCGAATAGCCAAGACTACAGGGAGGACGATGTCCTCAACATTGGTCTTGCGTGCCGGGAAGACACCACCTTGGTCACCCTCGACGAATCGACCAATCGCTTCCTGATGGAGTAAACGCCGACGCAGCGCAGCGAAAGATCCGCAAGGAGCGTTTTAGCCACGTCGCGCTCGCTTTCAGTAAAAGGGTTGTTAGTCCCTATTTATGGATCGAGAGTGTGGCTGTTTGGGTAAGTCGGCGACGAACGCCGCTCGAGCGAAAGTACGCTCACGACACGGCCGCTGGTAAATCCACACCATACTCCTCGAATAGGTCACCGAGGCCGCCGTAGCTGACTAGGGCCGCATTGTCGGCCGATTTGATCCAGGGACGATTCAGGGCTGCGAGGGCAGCGGGGCCAAGACCTCGAGATCCGAGAGAAAGGTGTTCGAGCGCCAGCGCGCGAAGGTGAAGGACGGCGTCATGCGCGCTGATGGCGTTGAAGGCTTCGCCGTCGGGTTCCAACCAGGCTTCGAGTTGCTCGAAGACAGCCGCGTGAAAGCACTCCTCCGCGAGTGTCTTGGCGAACTCGTATGGCGCGGTGAGTCCAAACTTCAGCACGCCTCCGGTTGAGTGTGAGCTGGCCGTACTAATCTCATCGAGTGGCGTGAGGAGGAGCTGGAGAAGATCAAGGATCCGGGCATAACCCTCCTTCGCCGTAGTTTCGAGCTCGTGAGAAAACCGAAAGAATTGGCGCAGCGTGAGCGAGCGAAAGGCTTTGGTGAACTCTGGCGCGAGTCCCGCAGATCGGCCGAGCCCGACGAGAAACGTGGCAATGGAGCTTGCCCAGCTGTTTGAGGTGGCAGAGTGGGTCACGCGGCCCTCGATGGCCCCTAGCATCGAACGCGTAGCGGTGAGGCGTGTCTCGTCCAAGATTCGAAGCGCCTCGACCAGAGTGGTGTGCGAGCGTTCTTGTGCCCAGATGCCGCCAATCGCTTTGCGAATCACAGGCAATACTTCTGGTTCGCCGGCGCGCTTCGGGAGGCGGTGCTCGATCGCTGCGGCATCGTACAGCATGACGACCATAGCTTCGCGCTGTTGTGCCGTCGTCGCCCATATTTCGAGCTCTCCCTCGGGATCGTCGCGAAACTCGTACGCGAGCTCATGCGCGACGGAGCGGGTATGAGTGAGGATTGATCCGTCCATCGGGAATTCCTTACATGATGAGTACGACATGCCGCGCCCACTGCGCATGGTAAAAAATTCGGACACTCGCAATTACCATACGGCGGTCTTGCAGAGCTCGGCCACGAATGCCAGTTTGGTTGGGCCGTGCCGAGACTCTGCTCACTCGATGACGAGAGCATCGATCATTTCCGCACCATCGGAGATCCGATCGTCGATCCTCTTGTGCGGGGTTACTTCGAAGCATCGCCTGAAGAGCTTGGCCGACTCTTGGGTCAGCTCTTCAGCACTCCGAAGATGCCAGAGCACCCGCTCATCGATGCGTACTTGGCGCAGCTTCCCCGGGAGGAACTGGCTAACGCCGAGATGGTGGGCATGGGTCAAGAGCTCTTCGATCTCTACGGGCCGGAAGTACTGCTGGTGCTCGGTTCGTGTTCGCTGCCCTTGGCTTACGCTGCAGGAAATGGCGTTCAGGTCGTCGCGCGCGCGCGGAGGCTCAAGGACGACCCGATTCGCAGGCTTTGCGACACGGCGCAGATGGTAGTCAATGTCATGCAGCCAGGTGGGCTCGAGCCAGGAGGCATCGGCTGGTCGTCGGCTCGGAAAGTGCGTTTGATTCACGCCCTCGTGCGCCGGCACGTTCAGGCGGATTCAAGCTTTCCTTGGGATTCAGCCTGGGGAATCCCGATCAACCAGGAGGATCAGGCGGGAACACTCCTCACGTTCTCGATCGGCGTGCTCCACGGTCTTCGCCGCATGGGTGCTATGATCACCGCGGCTCAGGGGAACGCTTACGTACAGGCATGGGGAGCGGTAGGAACGCTCCTAGGCGTCGACCGCGCGCTCTTGCCGGAAACGGAAGCTCATGCGACCGCACTCGCCATGCGGATCGGGGCTCGACAGATTCGAAGGACGCCAGAAGGCGAGGAGCTGTCGACCCAACTCCTCACGGCTGTCGACAGCTTATTTCCCGTTTCCGGATACGCAGCGAGCCTCAGCCATTTTTTCCTGAGCGACACGGCCTTCGGTGCGAGTGTTGCCGACGTGCTCGCGATCCCCCCGCCAAACTGGACCAGGTGGCTCGTACGAGCGCGTGCGACGCAAAAGCGCGTGACGTTGCGTTGGCTCGAAAGCCTGCCCGGAGCGAAGAGGCGGCGCAGTTTCGTCGCTCGGCACGTTGTCCAGCGTCTCCTGCTGCGTAAGCGACCGGATAATCGCGCTCCTTTCGAGATCCCGGAGCGATTGAAGCTCGCGTGGCGGCTCGGAGCTCACGTTTGAAACGACACCTGGCGAATGGTTTGCAGGAGCTCCTCGCGCGTGCGGACGCCAAGCTTGGACATTGCTCGGGACATCAGCACTCGGACGGTCGACTGCGCGATGCCGAGCTCATAGGCAATGAGCTTGTTGTGATGACCAAGCTGAGCATAGCCGAGGACCTGCTTTTCTCGCTCACTCAGCGCAGCCGGGCCAGGTGCGTGCGGTTCGTTCTCGCGAGCAATGACGTACCGCCGGCCGTCATGTTCAAGCCGATCGACGAGCGACCACTTGCCAGCCACCAGTGCCTTCCACTCGCCGAGCGCGTGCTCTGGCGCTTCGAGGCGCTGGCGGCCGCGCGCCTTCTCAATCTTCAGCACCGCATCGCGCAGCATGACGCGCGCCTGAGCCTCTTGCGCTTCACCGACAGCGTCGTGCAGCTTGCCATTCGGGTCGAAGACCGCCGCCAGCGGTTCGCGTGCTTCGGCTTCACGCAGGCGGTAGCGCAGGCGGATGGCGCTCGAGAGGTGCGCGGCGACGCGTCCCCAGTTTCTCTTCTCCGCCGACGTGGCCCAGGCGATTGCCTTGCGTCCGGCGTGAAATCCACAGCCACGGCCCATAGGATCGGTCGCCGTAATCCAGATCGAATCGAACATCCCGAACTTCTGCAGCCCGTCCTTCATCTGAGGAAGATTCGCGAAATCCTCCTTCATGTTCATCATCTCGCTGCCGGTGATACAAGGCCCGAGCCGGAACGGTCGCAGGCGGAGCTCTGGCGATAGGCTCGCGAACATCCGGGGGTAAACCGCTGCCAGGTTTTCAGGCATCCATAGATGCTGGCTTTGAAGGATCGTTGGAGGGTCGTTGCCGACGCGCACGAACTCGAACGCAGCGAGTCCAAAATCGTCGTCCAAGTGCGGGCGAACCGCTTCGGCCACATTCTTGAGCCACACCTCGTTCGTTGAGTCGAGTTCGTACGCAGCCTCCACGACGCGCAGCACGTCCAACCGCTGGGCCTTCATGTGACCTGAAGATATCTCAACGGCATCATGTGATCAGCGGGTGTGGCCGGCGCTGATCGAACCTCAAGATATTTCAATGAAATTGGGGTTTACACGAGCGCGTGTAAGCTCCTCTTTCGTTGAAGTTTCCGTCTTTCGGGCGCACGCTGGGCCAGCACACACACGGGGGAAACAGCGGGCGCGAAACCGCAACGCATTGGCCGTGTTGTGGCCGCCCGCACGCCTGAACTCCGTGCAGACACCGTTACGCCCATGACAATGCGCGAACAACATCTCCTCGAGCGGCTGGCGCGTCGCGTCGAATCCGTACCAGCTTCCGTCGACCGCTGCTCGTCTCTCTGGCTCGACTTGGTTTCCGGCGGGCTCGAGATCGTCCAGGCCTCGGCTGAGCCGCGACGCTCCATTTTGATCCTAAAGGCGCGCACGCAGCCCGGCCGCCCGCTCGGCGCGCGTGCCCAGGGAATGTTGGAACGCACGCTCTTGGGAGATCGGCGCAAGGTGATCGCTTATGAAACAAACGTCTCACCCTCGACGTTGGCAGTCATACTCAAGGAGTCGCTGGCAAGCCTAGGGCTTCGCTGCCGGCCCTCGGACGTTCCGTCGTCGTTGGTGATGCTGGCTCATGCCGCGTGCGGCGCGAGCGAGCCTGTCGGCACGTTCATCGGCCAATGCGAGAACGAAGGACACCGCATCACGGTGCTCACTCACCTGTTCGATGACTCGGTCCTGCGTGGGCTTTCGCCGAGTGAACGCGCCGTCATGAGCTTACTTGCCAGCGGTCGCAGTTGCGTGGATATCGCCGCGCGACGCAACCGCTCTTGCCGCACCGTAATCAATCAAATTGCCGCTGCTTGCCGTCGACTCGGTGTTTCGGGTCGGCTCGATCTCTTACACTGCTTCGCGACGCGGCCCGTGGGCGCGCCGCGAGAACCATGAATCTCTGAGCAGGTGGGACTCAGTGCTTCTCTTTAGACGTCGCGTCACACGATCGCCGCGAACACCAGTTATTGAATTTGGTGCGCGGCCAAGCATCTCACGTCAACTCACCTGCGCGTTCGTCACCGACGCGCCTGCAGAAGAAATGACTATCGTCGACGCTGCGGAAAACCAATACGGTCTGCGTTTCAGCGGAGTAGCGGCGCGCAGCAACACAGCTCCGACCGATCCTCAAACTCAGCCGGTCCCAGGGAGGAAGATGAGCACGTCTCCAACCGAACGTATCGACCAACTCGCTCTGGTGTGGCTCGTAGTGCCCCGCCAGAAAAGTCGGGTGTCTAACTTCTCTTCCCAGCTCAAGCACATCGCGAGCGGAAAAGACGATGCCAAGCGGCTGGCTTGCGAGAGCGTCGCTCGCCTTCGAGAACGCGGAATGATTCAGCAGGGCAACCTTCTCGAGCTGACCGATGAAGGTCGCCGGACTGCGCTCGAAGTGCTGGGCGTTTCGCGCATTCCTCCGTCCAAAACAATGTTCCAATGGGCGAAGAAGGTACTTTTACTGAGGAGCATCGACGCGCAGCCGACGCCTGCCGCAGTGAACATGGCGGGCAAAGCGGATGTGCTCGCGGCTCGGATCCTAGCGCGCCGACATCAGCTCGACCGCAAAATAGAAGCGTCTGTGTCGAAGGTAGTGGCCGCGCTAGCTTGGCGAGCGCTGGGCCTCGAGGAAAAGCCTACTTTCAAGCTCGATGACGCTTTCTCCGCGGTCTTTCTGGGCGGCGCGTCGCTCACGGCGTGGAATGAGGAAAGAAACGCAGAGAGCTCCCTACCAGCATCAGCGACCGTCGCGCTCAAGTTGGGTGAGTGCAAACTACCAGAGTTCGCGAGCCAGGTGACCGACGCCGCACGTTCGTCGATCACCGGTCGGTGGCACGACGCCGTGTTCATTTCGCATGTTTGGAAAACGTTGCAAGCTCGTGGCGACGTGGGGATCACGTTCGAAAGATTTCAGCGACGGTTGGTGGAGGCTCATCAGGCCGACCTGATCGAGCTCAGTCGCGCCGATCTGGTCGACGCGATGCCGGCTGCGGACGTATCCGCTTCCGAGACGAATCACTCAGGCGCGCGGTTTCATTTCGTTCGTCTCGAGCAGCTCGCCAGCTGAGGAAGGAATCGTCGATGTCGACAACGAACGATCAACTAGCAGCGTTCTTGACGGAACGGACAGAGATATTTCGCTCCGTAGAGGATCGCCAGCAGATTTGGGTTGACGATCCCTTCGATACATCAACGCTTCACGCAGAGGCTCGCGAGGCTTTCACGTCGCTATTGGCCAACGTGACTGGTCCTGAACCTCCGACGTCCGGACGCATGCTTCTCATCCTGGGTGACGCTGGAGCGGGCAAAACGCACTTGATTCGGTCGTTTCGCAGTCATGTTCACAAGTCTCGCGCAGGGTACCTCGGATACCTGCAAATGGTCTCAGGCGCGAGCAACTACGCTCGCTACGTTTTGAGCAATCTAATCGATTCCCTCGACCAACCCTACGATCATGAGGCCGATTCACGAACGAGTCTGACACGCATCGCTGGCGAGCTCGCCGCTCGTGCATTCGAACCTCACGTTGCGACTGCGTTGCGCGATGACGAAGATTTCGAGGACCAGGAGCTCGCGGAACAAGTGCGTATCGGCGCCGATCGCTTGTTGAAGACCAAGTACCCCAAGCTCGATATCGATCTCTTGCGAGCCTTCCTTTACCTTCACCGACCGGATCCGCGCATCAAGAGTCGAATCTTGAAGTACCTACGCTGCGAAGACCTGTCGCAGAACGATCGTCAGAGGATCGGCGACATCGTCCCGAAGACGGACGAGAACGATCCACAGCAAATGATCCGGAGCATCGGGCGCCTCCTGGCGGCGGTGGGAGATACACCCATGTCCCTGGTGCTGTGCGTCGACCAACTGGAAGACGCTTTCTTGATTGACCGATCGGAGCAGCCGTTCGTGCGCGCGATGACGACGTTGCGTGAGCTGGCCGAGGGGCTTCCCACAGCCATCATCGTCGTGTGCTGCCTGCGGAACCTGTACGAAGAGCTGAGGCCCAAGCTTGCGGGACCACTTCGGGACCGCATCGAGAAGGACCCGCAGCCCGTGCGGCTGCGTTCCGGAATCACCGCCGAGGAGGGGAAGGAGCTCGTCGGCGAGCGTCTGCGCTACCTGTACGAGCGGGCCGGGTTGAAGGTAAACGGGAAGATCGACGTTTTCCCTTTCACTCAGAGTTTCTTCGCGCAGCAGCATCGCTTGAGCGTGCGATCGCTACTGGACGCGTGTCGCGAATACCGCGATCGGTGCAGAAAAGCGGGCAAGCTGGTCGACCTCGACCTGAGCGCCACTCCGCCTCCCTCGGGGCGCGACCAAGAGCAAGCCAAGCGCGTCGCTGAGTGGGAGCGGATCTGGAACGATTTTCTCGCAGAGAGTCATGAATCACCGCCCGATGAGGACGAGGAGCTCGCGAGTGTATTGTGTTGGGCGATCTCGTGTGCGGGCGCGGAGCTGAAGAGCTCGGGGAGGGCCATCGAGGTGACCCAGGACGAAAGCGCGCTTTCTGTCCGACTCAAAAACGCGGGAGCCGCCGACGCAAGGTTTCACGTGGGCCTGTGCAATCGCACGCCGAAGTTTGGATGGCTCCAAAAGCAGATCGGCTATCACACCGAGGAAGCCCGCCGAAATCCGAACAAGCCTGCGCTCGTGCTCGTCCGAAACGACGACTTTCCGCGCACGGCCATGGTCAGAAACGCGCTCGCCCAAGTTGTAAAGGGCGGGGGCCGGCTCGTCATCGTCACGGACGCCGACTGGCGTGCTGTCTTGGCCTTTCGCGAGTTCAGGCAAAAACACGAGGGAGCGGCACACTTCGACACTTGGCTTCAGCAGCCGCGTATCTCTCGCGTCGGCGCGATCCGTCAGATTCTCGACCTCGGGCCACTCGACCTCGCGGCGCTCACCGCCGAGCCCGTCCCCGTGCAGGTTCCGGCGCGCGGAGACACTCCGTCAAAGGCTGAACGGCCAACGAAGTCGTCACCGGGAAAGCGCGCGACCGAACCTGTCGCGGCAACGAGAACGAGCGGACAGATCACGTTGGGGAACAGTCGTGGTCTGCTTGCCCGAACTATCACGATGGATGCGGCGGAGCTGACACAGCATGCTGCCTTCCTGGGGGGCTCTGGAAGCGGAAAGACGACGCTCGCGCTGTCGGTGATCGAGCAACTCTTGCTCGACGGAATCCCAGCAGTTCTCGTCGATCGCAAAGGGGATCTCGCGGGCTACGCACGACCCGAAGCGCTCGAGCTTCCCAGCGAAGACACAGCACTCGAGGCGCGCCGGCGGCTTCTAAATGCTAACGTGGACGTTGCGCTCTTCACTCCGGGTCATCCCGAAGGACGACCGCTCTCCATTTCTGTCGCGCCCGAAGGCCTTCACGAGCTTGCCCCATTCGATCGCGATGAAGCCGCTGAGAGTGCGGCGCTCGCGCTGAGCGACATGCTCGGTTATCGCGCGTCGGGTAGAGACGCGTCGCTGCGCGCGATCCTGATTCGGGCGCTCCAGGTCGTGGCCTCCTTTCGGACTGCGATCACGTTGGATGTGTTGATTGCGCTGATTGAGGACGCGGATCCCGCCCTGGTGGCTGCTATCGGCCGGCTCGATACGAAGCTGTTTGCGAAGCTGGTTCAGGATCTAGAAACGCTCAATCTCACCGCGACGCAGTTGTTCGCGACTTCTGGCGAAGCTCTGAACATCGACTTGCTTTTCGGTACTGGAGTTCATGCGCGTCCTGGTCGCACGCGGCTCAGCATCATCAGCACGAAGTTCCTGCGCGACGATTCTCAAATTCACTTTTGGGTCGCGCAGATGCTGTTCGCTCTCTTGCGCTGGACGACGCGAAACCCAAGAAACTCGTTGCAAGCGGTCGTCCTCTTCGACGAGGCCGACATGTATTTGCCCGCCATCCGACAACCGGCAACCAAGGCGCCGCTCGAGAGCTTGCTCAAGCGCGCGCGTTCCGCGGGGCTTGGCGTGTTGCTGGCTACTCAGAGCCCGGGCGACATGGACTACCGTTGCCGCGACACGATACGTTCATGGTTCCTGGGTCGCATCAAGGAGCCGACCGCTCTAGCCAAGCTGAAGCCGATGCTCAATGCCGCCGTAGGGGATGTCGCTTCCAAGTTGCCCGGCCAAGACACGGGAGAGTTTCATCTCGCCCGCGCAGGAGAGGTAACGCAATTCAGTGCGTATAGGAGCATTCTCACGACCGAGCAGCTGTCCGATAAGCAGCTCTTGTCCGTGGCGACGAATCAGCGGCCACGAGGGTAGGCGAGAGGTAAGCGGTGACACAGCTCAAACAGGAAACTCACTTCAGCGAGCTTCTGTTCACGCGCGCAAAAGACTGCTACGTGGAGCGCGGATACCGGGTCGTTCCCCCGGTGGATGCGCCGATCTCGCTAACATTTCAAGCGTGGCGCGGTACGAGTACCGTCTCGGTGGTTGGCGTCGCAGCAGTCGCGCCGCTCGAGGCGGTCATCGAAGCGGTCAGGAAGCTCGTGGATCAGCTCGCGCCGCACGAGCGAGTGGAAGGCTGTGTCGTGCTTTCCTCCAACGACCCCAAGGAGAGCGAGCGGGTCGTCCAGGCCGGTCTAGTAGCTCTTCCTCACAAGGAGCTCGCGCGCATGGGCGTGCGTGAAGTGACGGCGTTCGTAGACCGTCAACAAGCGGTGCTGGTCCGAGAGGAAGCAGACACTCCCGCGAGTGAGGAGGACAAGGACCTCTGTCGCGATCTCCGAGCAGGGCTCCGCGAAAGCTCTGCTCGCGTCGTGATAGTCCGAACACAGTCCGTTCCCGACAGCGCTCGTCGGATCGTCCTCAGTCTCACGCGGGATTATCTCCGCGATCCGGCCCGTGCGGCGCCCGTGCTTTTGCGGTTCACGACACAGCCGTCCGATTTCCAGGAACTGGTAGCATCCGCATTCAACGAGCGTCGTGTTCCCTTCAGCCGCTTCGACTTCCCTGGGCTCTTGACCGAGAGTGCCTTCCTTCCAGTCTTCGCCGTCGACTCGCTTCAGTTCGTCATGCGCTCGGACGCTGATCACGACGCAGCTTTCCAGGTCTTAGCGAAGGGCGCGAAAGTAGTTTTGGTTACCTCCGAAGAAGGATCGGTTACCATCTCCCAACTGGCGCGGCGCTGGAACCTCCGCGCTCGCAATTTCCGAACGTTCTCGACGCGGGCGTCGCAGACGAAGGGACCGGCGCGGGTCGACCCGCGACCGCCCTCCATCGAGCCGCCAAGAGGTTCTACGTCTCCGCGCTTCGAGCAGGGACGGGCATTGCTAGTGGGCGTTGCGAACTATCCGCGCATCTCGCGCCTCCCGGAAATCGTCTTGAATGATGCGCGGGATATCGCAACATTGTTGCAGTCGCCAACGCGATGCGGATACCCACAGGGCAACGTGGAGCTATTGCTCGACGGGCAAGCAACTGCCCAGCGATTCAGACTCGGTTTGCAGCGTTTGGCGAACGATGCCCGTCACGACGACACCGTCGTCGTGTTCTTTTCTGGTCACGGCGCTCGAATCGGGACCGGCAGCGATGCGGAGGCGTACTTGCTTCCATTCGACTACGACCCAAACGACCATTCGCGCACGGCGCTCAGCACCAACGAGCTCACTCAGCTCTTAGCGGGCATCAGGTCGTCCCGGCTCGTCGTTCTTTTCGATGCTTGCCACTCGGCGGGCGCTGCGTACGTAAAGACGGCTGATACGACGACGGTCTTCAAGGCAGGTCTCGACGACAAGACTTACGAGGTACTCGGGCGAGGCGCTGGGCGAGTAGTCATGGCTTCGTCGCGTGCCGACGAATCGTCGCTCGTGATGCCGGGGATGAAGAACAGCCTCTTTACTGCCTACCTATTGGAAGCGCTCGCCGGTGATGCCATGAACCGGGACGACGATGTCATTCGAGTATTGGATGTGTTTCACCACATCGCTGAAAACGTCCCACTAAAAGGTCCCCAGCATCCAATCCTGAAAGCTCAAGACGTTGAAAACAACTTTCCGATCGCGCTCAACCTGAAAACCAAGCAGGCGCCGATCGTTCCGATTGACGACTTTAAGGCGCACTCGAGTCGAAACGGACATGCCGCGTCGCCCTTGTCACCCAAGGCTCGACTGGCCATCAAGAAAGCTCTAGTCCGGCGTTGGGACGATCTGGCTGACTACTTCGGTATTCCACTAGCGGACAAGGCGAGGTTCAGTCGGGGGGATGAGGGACAGGGAACGCTCGACTGGCTCGAGGAACGAGGTCGCTTGGACGGGTTGAGAGAGGCCTTCAGTTATTTTGATTGGAAAGACTTGATTGCCGTGCTCGATCGCCACTCGCGATAGCGCGTTTTCGCAACGACCGTCGTGGTCCAAGCGAGCCCGACATCGAATCTAACCGGGAACGCATTCCCCTCTCTGCCACTATGCGCGCGCGTGACGCTTTCGCAGCAATCGCAGTACGACCGTTGGAGCTTGGGAATGGCCTGTGTCTCGCAGAGTTCGCAGGTTCTACCGCGGATCGGCGTCTCGAGCGCCTGGCGGAAGACAAGGAGCTGGTCGAGACACTCGTGTGGCGCGGTTACCGCGGCGCCGACTGGATCGCGTTCCGTCGCGCGCTTGCCGAATACGGTTATCAGGTTGTTCTTGCCTGGTGTCTCTCTGGGAAGATCTTCGTCGAATGTGCTCGCAAGGGTTTCGGCGCTATCAGAAGGCCACCTCGACCAATCGATCACGATGACGCGACGGAGCTTGCATGCGAGACCGTCGCTGCTTCCCTTGTCTACTTTCGTGACCGCGTTCTTGTTCCTCGGAGCTGGGATCCGGCTCGCGGGGCATCTTTGAAGACTTTTTTTGTCGGCGCCTGTGTACTCGTGTTCGCGAATGTTACCGGCGATGGTCGCTTGAAAATGGAGGGCTTTTGTTCACGGAGGACAATCTCGGCCTACCGCCGTCAGTTCCAAGTAGTGCGCAGCTTGCGTGTGATGTGCGTCGTCTTCTCGCAAGCTTAGAACCTCGCGATCGCGAGCTCGTGCAACTCGCCGCGCTCGGTTACACGCGGTTGGAAATGGCCAATCTCCTGGGTACAACGCGCAAAGCTGTGGAAAGGCGGCTCGAGCGGCTGCGGAATGCCCTTCGTTCATCTGGATAACCTTCCGCCGATTCATCCACGAACTAACACTCGGAGATTGGACGCGGTGCGATGGCGTGCCGCTCGTCTCGAGGCTTCCGCGTTCAAAATCGTTGAATATGGATCAGTGCGAGGGGGATATCGGCAGCCCGCGACATATCAACTTAGCGAATCGAATAATCGAGCTGCACCCAGAATGAGCTCGAGAATCACGCGGAGCACACACCATGGCGCGATTGCGGATCAGCTGTATCAACAAGTCCGACCGAACTAGTGCCCACGAGCGCATCACTCACGTAGGAGGGTTCAACGACGACCGTTCTCGTTGGAAGCTCACTCAGCTAGAAGCCATTGAAGGCATCAATACAAAAAGGTGGTCCTTCTATGTGTCGAGGCCGGATGGCCATACTGTCGATGTGATAGTTGCCAAAACTGCTCGAGGAACCGAGTACCTAAAAACAACCGCTGATGGAGAGCACCCCAACAACCTGCTGAGTCTTCCTGAATGTCCGTAGGTGTACGCGTCCGCCGTCGTCGGCGATGCCATCTCGCGGCCGGGGATCACAGCGATTTTCATTCGTTCTGCCGATACATCACATCGGTGCGCAGCACGTACTTTCGCCCAGCGGTGACGGGCGCGCCTTGGTGGCGCAAGGGGTGCTCGAAGACGAGCGCCATTCCTGCCTGCGGCGTGACGCGTAGGGCATCACGTCGTGTGTCGAAGTCCGTGCTGCCGCCGGTGAAGTCGTCGGACAGGTAGACCATGAGGGTGAGCAGGCTTTGTTCTCGAGGGTTGCGGACGAACGGGCCGTCCGAGTGCCAACGGAAGTACTGGCCGGGATCATAGCGATAGACGCGAAAACGCTCGTTCAGGCCGACGACCGAGTGGTTTTCGAGTGTCTGGGGGACGAATGCGGAGAGGCGTTTCCAGAGCGCCGCCGCGCGCTCGCGATCGTCGATGATGACGCGGGTGTTGTTGCGGACCGACGGAGCCATTACGAAGCCGTAGGCGGTCGTGATGGGGGCTGATGAGAAGCCGCGCGTTTCCGTGGTGCGAATCCATTCGGTGCATTCCACCTCCGCTAGAACGTTGGTGACGGTGAAGATGCTGTCGCCGAGGAGCTGGGTTTTTCGTGGGGAGGTCATGCGTCTACCATCATTCTGTAGAGGGAGTGACGACAGGGCGGGACCGGGCGGAACCGGGCAGAGGCTGTTTGTGGAGCGGCTCGACGCGATAAGCTGAGCGGCGCTGTGCCCCTTTCGTTCAACGCTCGTTTGCTCGTCGATGCCCGTCTGGGCCTGAATCTCACGCAAGAGCAGGCCGCCGCCCTCGTGGGCGTCGATGTGCGAACGTATCGACGTTACGAATCAGGGGAGGTGAATCAGGGTGGCGAGTTCGGAGTGCGGCACCCGAGCCGGCGCCGGATCCTCGCGCGGATCGCAGTCGAACTCGGGATTGCCGAGGAGGAGCTGATTGTTGCGACCGAGGCGCCCGACGCGCCCGACGCACGCCGCGCGTTCGAATCGAGAGCGGAGTTTTGGGTGCGCTATGAGCATGCGCTGCCACGTGCCCGTGTGTTCGTCGGTCGAGCGGCGCTCGTGGAACGGGTTCGCGCTTGGATTGCGGAGGCTGCGCCGCGCGAACGCGTGGTGGCGCTGGTTGCGCTGGGTGGCGCCGGGAAGACAGCGCTCGTCGAGCGTGTCATCACGCTGATGGGCGATGGTCCGCGTTCGGCTGGTGTCTTTGTTTACAGCTTTTACGACGACGACCGCGTAGAGGCGTTTTTTGATCGCGCGCTGGCGTACTTCGCGCCTGCCGACGCGACCGTTGCCGCCGGTGACCGCGTCGTCGCACTCGAACGGGCACTTTCAGTCGGGACTCCGCACGTTCTCGTGATCGATGGCCTCGAGGTGCTCCAAGGCAGCGGTGAAGAGGAGACGACTTACGGGCGCATCGTGGACGGCGCGCTGCGGCGTTTTTTGATCCGGATGGCTTGTGGTCTCGGCACAGCGCGTGCGCTCGTCACGTCACGTTTCGAGCTCACTGATCTCACATCGTGGGAGGGCAATGGGCTCTCGACCGTGAAGCTGGAGCCGCTCTCGGACGCTGAAGCTGGTGAGCTCCTCGGCACATTTGGCGTTGCGATGGCCCCGGCGCTGCGTCAGTCGCTCGTCGAGCACTGCGGCTGGCACGCGCTCTCGCTGAGTGTGCTTGGCGCCTACGCGGAGAACGTGCTCGGCGATCGCTCACCGACCAAGAAACTCGAGGAGCTCGAGCGAGTGTTCACACCCGAGAGGCTCGGTGATCGGGCGCGCGATGACGGACAGGCTCGGCGCTTGCTACAGATCTTGAGCGCGTACACGCGAGCGCTGTCGCCCGCCGAGCGCGACCTGCTCGCGCGGCTGGCCGCGTTCCCGAGTGGTGCCGACACCGTGCTGCTCGAGGCGATCGCGCGGGCCGGCGGACTTGTGGCGGGTGCTATTGCAGGGTTTGACGCTGCTCGCATCGCGACGTTGCTGCGGCGCCTCGAACGGCTCGGGTTGGTCTTTTCCTCCGACGATCATGAGACTTACGGTCTGCACCCGTTTGTCGCCGAGTACTTTCACGGAACGCTCGGCGCGACGGAAGCACCGCTCCACGCGATCGAACGCGAGCGGCTGGCGGCGCGTCTCGACATCCATGCGCCGACTCCGATCGACATCGAGTTACTCGACGCACACGAACTTTTGCTCGACCACACGTTGCGCTCGGGCGACGTCGAAGGCGCGGTGTACATCTACCTGCGGCGGCTCGGTGGTTTTTCTCACCTGGGCCTCAAGCTCGGTGCGATGAGCCGCGGAGCGCGCATTCTTCGGAGCTTCTGCAGCGGCGGAGATCCGAGCCGCACGCCTGAGGGGCTTCCGTCCGAGCGGCGCGCGCGCATCGCTTACGATCTGGGCCTTTACGCGGGTGCGCTTGGCGATCTCGAGTTTGCAGTGCGTTGCTATCTCGCTTGCAACGCCCTCGCGCGCGCGAGCGGAGACATCGAATCTTTGTCGACGGGTCTGCGGACGCTTGCATACACCCGGCGACTAGCTGGCGCGTTCACTGATGCGCTCGCACTCGTTGAGGCTGCGGCGGAAGCTGCCGAGCACGTCGAGGCACACTCCGAGCACGTGCGAGCCGTGGCGCTCCGCGCGAGCATCTTGCACGATCTCGGACGCACGGACGAAGCATCGCGCGAATTCGCCCGCGCCCGCACCCTCGGCGATCGTCCGCTCGCCCGCCGCGCTCTCTGGGAAGCGGAGCACCTACTCGATCTAGGTCAGCTGGATGCCGCGCGGGCCATGACCGAAGAAAACCTCGCTGGCCTAGTCGATCTCGGCTGGCAGGGACACGCCGCTCACGCGCACGTGATCCTCGGCCGCTGTGCTCTGGAGCACACTCAGGCCGCTCCGCGCGCGGCACGCCGCCACCTCGAACTCGCCCGCGAATGGACCGCGCGGACGGGAGAAATCGAGGTGGCGCTGCGCGCCTGGGAGCTCGAAGCGCGCATCTACCTCGCTGAGGAGGACCATCGCGCGGCCGCGCCAGCGATCAATGAGGGTCGTGCGCTCTCGATCGCGTGCGGCTTCGGCGCGTTCACCGAGCGCTTCGATCGCATCACTAGATTGGCGAGCTCGACGCACCGAATCGACTAAACTGTGTGATGCGCGAGCGAGCTCCGCCGGTCTCAGGGATGATCCGACGTCGGCCGGCGGGCACCTTTCAGTTCTCGCCGGCACGGGAACCGGTTCCATGTCGTTGCCGCTTCTGGCAGGCTGGTCGTCGCCTGGCGTTCTACGCTTGCGTCTCGCCTAAAGGAAGCTGCACCATGATTTCGATGCGAGGCTGGTTCCGAGCACGTCGCTCTCTAAGCCTGCTGGGCCTTTTTGCGCTGTTCGGTTGCTCGCAGGTGCTCCCAGCGACGCCGTCTCCGTCTCCGTCTCCATCTCCATCTCCTTCTGGCTCCGGTGTTCCCGCCGCGCCCGCCAGCGGGCTCAGTTGGCAGGATCGCAGCGTGTCGCCGGCGGAGCGCACGGCTCGGCTCGTGCGCGCCATGAGCGTAGAGGAGAAGCTCACGGTCGTTACCGGCTTCTTCGGCATCCAAAAACCCTGGAACGACTACCGCTTTCCGGAGGCGCGCCCGCAGTCGGCGGGATTCGTTCCGGGCGTGCCCCGCCTCGGGCTCACGCCTCAATGGCAATGCGACGCCGGCAGCGGTGTCGCGACACAGGGCGAGGCGCCGCCTGCGCTCGAGCGTACGCTCTTGCCTTCGGGCATCCTGACGGCCTCCAGCTGGGACCCGGAGCTCGCCGAGCGAAGTGGGAGGATGCTCGGTAACGAAGCGCGCGCGTCTGGCTTCAACGTGATGCTGGCGGGTGGCGTGAACCTGCTGCGTGAGCCGGGAAACGGCCGCAATTTCGAGTATGCGGGCGAGGATCCGCTGCTCGCTGGCGTCATGGTCGGCGCGTATGTGCGCGGCATTCAGTCGAACCACATCGTCTCGACCGTCAAACACTTTGCCTTCAACGATCAGGAGACTGCGCGGCGCTCGGTCAACGTGATCATCGACGAGTCCGCGGCGCGCGAGTCGGATCTGTTGGCGTTCGAGCTCGCTGTCGAGCACGGCGATCCGGGCTCGGTGATGTGCAGCTACAATCTCGTGAACGGCGTCCACGCCTGTCAGAACGACTGGCTCCTGAACCGCGTGCTGAAGCAGGACTGGCAGTTCCGCGGCTACGTGATGACAGATTGGGGCGCGCAGCGCGACACCGTGCTCGACGCCAATCACGGCCTCGATCAGGAGACCGGCGTCATGAAGGCCGGCAGCTACGTGTGGCGCGACAAGCTCGCCGCCGCAATCCAGCGCGGTGAAGTGAGCCCGGCGCGACTCGACGAAATGGTGACGCGCATCGTCCGCACGCTGATCGAGAAAGGGGCGATCGACCAACCCGTCGCGCCGGCTCCCATCGACTTTGCCGCGCACGCGGCCGTCACGCAGGCGGCTGCCGAAGCCGGTATCGTGCTCTTGAAGAACAAGGGCGTCCTTCCGCTACCCCGCGCCAACCTACGCATCTTGGTGGTGGGCGGTCACGCGGACAAAGGCGTGCTCTCTGGTGGCGGCTCAGCGCAGGTCTACGCGCCCGGCGGAAACGCAGTCCCGGGCGTCGGTCTCAAGCACTGGCCCGGCCCCGAAGTATATGCGCGCTCGTCACCGCTCGAAGCACTGCGCGCCGAGCTGCCGAACGCAGTCATCGAGTGGCAAGACGGCGCCGATCCCAAAGCCGCCGCCACTGCCGCCAAGCGCGTCGACATCGCGCTCGTTTTCGCGACGCAATGGACCGCCGAGTCGCTCGACTTTCCGATCGAGCTCCCGAACGAACAGGAAGCGCTCATCGACGCCGTCGCACGCGCCAACCGCCGCACGGTCGTGGTGCTCGAGACAGGTGGTCCCGTGCTCATGCCCTGGATCGAGCGCACTGCGGCCGTCGTCGAAGCCTGGTATCCCGGTAGTCGCGGCGGCCCCGCTATCGCTCGCATATTGAGTGGCGCCGTAAACCCCTCCGGCCATCTTCCCGCGAGCTTCCCGCGCAGTGCGCAGCAGCTCCCGCGTAGCACCATCGCCGGCATGAACGCTTCCAAGCAGCCCGACACGGGCGCCGCCAACGTCGTCGCCAAGAACGACGTCATCGACGTGCGCTACGACGAGGGCGCCGCGGTGGGCTACCGCTGGTATGACCTCAAGAAGCTCGAGCCGCTCTTCCCCTTCGGCCACGGCCTCTCCTACACGACCTTTGCTCGCGATGGTCTCGTCGCGCGCGAAGAAAACGCCGACGTGCGCGTCAGCTTCCGCGTGCGCAACACCGGCACGCGCACCGGCCACGATGTCGCACAAATTTACGTATCGCCCGTCGCCGGCGGCTGGGATAGCCCCAAGCACCTTGCTGGCTTCGCGAAAACGGAGCTTGCTGCCGGCGCGACTCGCGACGTTGGCGTCACACTGGTGCCAAAGCTCCTCGCCCGCTGGGATCCGCATGCACACGCCTTTCGAATCGCGGCGGGCCAGTACCGGGTCACGCTAGCGAGCTCTGCGCGCGACCCCGGACAGAGCGTTGTGATTACGCTCGCTGAGCGCGTGCTCGCCGGCGGCCCAGCGCGGTAATCGTGAGCCGCATGCACATGACCCCGCATGAGGCCACGGCGAAGGTGTCCTCCTCTGCCCGTTGTCGAGGAACACCGGAACCGCCGCGGTCTTCTGAGCGTCAAGAAAAGCGTGAACGCCTCACTACTGACGGACGCTTGGGATCGAGAAACTCCGTGACCGACTCATCGAAAAGGCGTTCGAGCAGCGGGTCCGTGCCTTCGTTCAGCTTGAAACGCATTTCAGACTCGTAGAGCGGCACGACAGCGTAGAAGCTAATTGTTTTTCCGGGCCGAACGGCAAGACGCGCGAACTCACGTGGCAGAGTGGGTGCCGGCATGACGAGAGCACAACAGAGCTCAGTCCCGTCCGCATATGGACGTGGTGGATCGCCATTCGGGATCGTGTGGCCGTAGCCGAGCCACGTGTTGTAAGTGTGCGGGAACCTAGCCAGTGTCTTGAGGAGCCGAATCGGCCAGTAGATCGATTCGTCGCTGAAATCAGCTTTCCAAAGAAGGCCAGGCGTCCAAGTAGATGGCAGGGAAATCAGCAGTTCGGCATACCGAAAGTCCTCTGCACCCGCAGGCGCCGTCATCGGGAGGTCGCTCATTCCGGTAGTCACCAGCGTGTAGGAGTTGTCGTCTTGCGAGGGCGGGATGATGTGGACGTCGATGTGGACCGTTTCAGAGACCAGCTCGTGAAAGACGTTGGCCGGTTCTCCTACGAATGTGCACAGGTGCTCGTGAATGGCATTATGCGCTTCACTGTCCATCTCGGCATACCCCTGGGGCGGGTCGGCCGCAGCATGCCGGAGTATTCTAGAGCCACCAATGGATCGTTCATCGTTGTTAGCCATCTCGCATCCGCCTAACGCTTTGCACAACCTGCGGCCCTGCTGACACGAAGCACGTCCGACATCCGGCGGCAAGACCGCAGCTCTGACGAAGCGCACGTTGGGAGCGCTCGGCATCGCGCCCACCGCAGTCGAAGTCGACCCATTCGATCTCGCGAAAGTGCACGGGACCAACGCAGAGTACCTCCAGGTTCGAGGCGGAGCTTTCATCAGTTCGGTTGACGTACCTGGCGCTAACCTGCGGCGCGATCAACCGTCTACATGTGAACATCACATCACCGCTACGGACGACGTCTAAACGTCAGTGTGGTCTAGCGACACCGCAAGCACGCGGAATCGAACCTGCTCGGTTCGGCGTAGATGTGGGTGGACCCGGGGTTTGGCCGACTCAGGTGTTACAAGGTTGATTCTTTTCGCCCATAGCTGCAGTCGGCGGGATCGGAGCTGACCTTTTTCATTCGCCAGTGGTTATTTTTCACTCGCGAACGGTTACTTTCATTCGCGGGCCCCTTTAGGAGATCGCGCTATCAGCCGAAACCCGAAGCGCGCCTCCCCATGTCCGACGCCAAAGCCCGCGAGATCCAGAGGTGGTCGAGTGGTGTACACCCTGACGCCGAGCTCTGTTACGAAAACGAGAGTGCAGTTCTGTACTTTCATCCTCGGGTGCGGATCGTCCATCATCAGTTGCGTGGCTTCATTCGCGGCGAGCAATTTCGGACTTTGCTCGAAGAAGGCCTGAAGCTGCTGCAGTCACGCCGCGCAAGCAAATGGCTGTCGGACGATCGGCTAAACGCGCCGGTCACGCCCGCTGACGAGCGATGGATCAAAACCGATTGGACACCGCGCGCGCTGGCTGCCGGATGGAAGTACTGGGCCATCGTGCTTCCGGAGAACGTGCTGGGCCAGATGAACATGCGGCGCTGGATTGAAGCGCATGGCCAGCTCGGAGTGACCGCGCAGAGCTTCTCTGAGCCGGAGGCCGCGCGCCGCTGGCTCGAAGAGCGCTGAGGCTCGCCGCTCGCCGCGAGCCTCCTCGTCACGCGCGCGAGCGGCAGCACCGGATTTGTAAACGGGGCTCCTGCCGGAAGGCGATCGGTTCGTGTGTCTGCGGCTCAATTCATTTGGATTTGGCTCCGGCATCGACGCGCACGACGCCACCGGGAGTGCCTTGCACGCGCAGGCCGGGGCGGAGTTCACCTGCCTTGTTGAGCTCTGTGATGATCGTTTCGGCCCAGTCTGCAGATGGATTTCCAACGTACGTCTTGCCGTCCACGACGTAGTGTGCAGCTTCAACGGTTAGGTCCTGGCCGGGAATTTCCTCGGCGGTGGCGGAGCCGATTTCCCAGCGCCACCAGCGGTAGCCAGGTTCGCCGCTCTTGTCCTGCCAGTTATCGGCTGTGATGCCGACGCTTTCATCGTAGAAGGCGCGGAAGAAGGCCACGTCGTCGCTCGCGAGCACGAATTCGCCCGCGGGGCGACCGCCAGCGAGCGCGCTCAGGTCGACTTCCCAAGCGCCGTCGGGACCGTCGGAGGAGGGCGCGATGCGGAGGCCGCAAGAGGCGGTGCCGTAGCCGTTACCAAAGGCGAGGCGCGCTACTGCGGAGTGGGCGTAGGGTGAGAAGTAGACGGTGCCGTCGGAAGCGCGACTGCTGATTGCGAGCTGTTCGCAGCGTGCCTCGTCGTGGGTCTCGATGACTTCGTCGGTGGTGGTGTTGATCACGATGAGCTGTGATGCTTTGCCGAATGTCCAATCCTTTTCCCACGAGACGCTGACGAAGGCGCGCTCGCCGCGCACGGCAACAGCCGGGATCCACGCCGTGATGCCGTCGCGCTCCTTGATGTCGAGCTGGATGAGCTTGCCCACCTTCATGGTTTGGGGATTCCACGTGGCGATGCGGTAGCGCTCGGCATCAACCAGGTAACCCTTGGTTTCCGAGATCATCGGTGCTGTTCCGAAGCGCATGCCGTTGGTGAGCCCGAGTGCCGCGAAGTTGATCGTGGCACCTTTGCTGAGTGAGCCGTCGCTTCCGACGGCGTAGCGCGTGATGGTGGGACCGCCTTCGCCGGAGGAGACGTAAACGTAGGGCTCGCCGGGGTTACCGGTGAGCCACGCGCCGCCGGGCAACTCGATGGCAGAGCCGAGGTCGGCCACTCCTTCCTCGAGTAACGGAACGGTGTAGAGATAGCCAGTCGCGCCATCAGGTCCCCATACGTTGGAGGTGAGCGCGTAGAGCGCGCCGGAACTGCTTCCGGGCGCGCCGCCCTGCGAGTCAGGGCTGCCGCCTGTGGCGACGCTGCTGCCGCCGGAACCGCTGCGACCGCCCGTCATTGTGTTCTGGGCGCCATCGTCATCTCCACAGCCAATGCCGACGAGAAGGCTGGCTAGGATGCAGGAAAGAAGGGGCGTGAGTATTTTGGATGTCATGTGTGATTTTCCCAAGTGTCAGTGCTGAAGGGGCGTGAGTAGCCCAGGGATTCTTCGGCGCGAGGAAGGTCTGCACGCGTTCGTGCGGCGTCTTGCGCGCGAGACGCCAAGCTGCGAGCGCGCCGCCTTTGCGCCCAGATGATGATGCCAGTCACACTCAGTCCTGCTATTGCGAGGCCCAAAAGTGAGATCGAGATCCGCCCAGGCACCCCGAGGATGCGGCCGGAGTGGAGCGGAAACTGCGCCTGCATGAAGATGTCGCCGGCGCTGCCACGACCCGGGATTTCAGCGCCCGCGTAGCTACCAGTCGTGGCATCGAAGTACAGCCAGGGATTACCGAGCCCGCCGTCACCATGGCTACGTCCGTGCTCGAAGAAACCCACTGCGTAAAGGCCATGATTCGCGGCGTACGCCACGCCACCGGCAGGCGCAGTGATACCGAGCTGGCGAGCGCGCTGCTCGGCTAAGCTCACGGCGCGCTCGCGCGTAATCGTGGGTTCGATGGGTTGATCGCCGGGAGTCGGAACGCGCAGATCGAAAGGCCTGGGCGTGAGCGGGGAGATGAGCGAGACGAGCGGCGCCGTCACTTCGCGCCGTAGGGCCATCGACACCGACGTTACGGCCACGATCAACAGCAAGCCCCAAAGCCAAACTCCACCCGAGCGGTGCAAGTCGAAATTCAGCTTTTGGCGGCCTTGCCCGAAGCGAAACGATAACGATTTGCGCCAGCTCTTGCGGTTCGGAAACGAGATCCACAAGGCTACGCACACATCGATTACCCACACACAGGCGACGAAGCCCATGAACAGCTTGCCAATCTCGAGTCCAGCGCGGTCCGGGATGTGCAGGCTGAAGTGCAGCTTGTACAAGAACGGCAGCAGGTTTTCGCGCGAGAGCGAAGCCACTCCCCACTTGCGCGAGCCCTGCACGGCACCGGTGCTGGGATCGAGCGCCACTTGGTCGAAGTCCAACGGCACCGCGCGTTGGGTTTCGGGGTGGAGGCGCCCTTCCACGGCTAGTAGCAGCGCTTCGCCTGGTTCGCTCGTGAGTGCCAGGTATGCAACGCGCAATCGCGCGTCTTGCTCCAGCCGATTCGCGAGCTCAAGAGCTGGAATGACCGCAGCTGTGGCGCCGGATTGCGATTGGTAGAGCTTGGGATTGAGCCAGGCGTCGAGCTCGTGATCCCAGGAGATGATCGCGCCGGTGAGCCCGGCCACCGTCAGGAACAAGGCCAAGAACAGCCCGCACCAGCGATGCACCACGACTAATACGCTACGAAGGTTCATGGGCTCAAAACTCCGCGCTGCCTCTGAAGAAATAGGAGCGACCGGGGCGGGGAACCCCGTAGAAGTCATAGAACTCGGCGTCCGTCAGGTTCTGGATCTCGAACGTCGAGCTCACGCTAAGCGGTCGCCGTACCCAGTAGGTGATGGCTGCTGTGTGCACCAGCTGGCTCGGGATGCTGGCCTTCTGTCCTTCGTCGCCGAGGCTTTCCCAACCGCGGTAGTACGAGTGGACATAGCGTGAGTTGAAGAAGATGCTGAGCTGGTGCTCGCCTTTATCCCCGTTCGTGAAGCGCAGCTCTGCGCTGCCGTTGCCGAACAAGTAAGGTTGGTTGGGGATGCGATCGCCCTTGTAGTCGCCGAAGGTGCCTTGGGCCGAGGCGTTGCGCCGATCGACATAGGTAGCGTTGGCGCTCAAGCGCAGGATGTCGCGCGGGGAGGTCCAGGTGGCGGAAGCCTCGGCTCCGAGTGTTCGCGCGCGAAACACGTTCTGGTGACGAAAGTGACTCTCGTTGCCGAGTCGGACAATCAGCTGATCGCTATCGCGCAAAAAAGTGTTGAGCTCGGCGCGGTAGCTTCCGGACGAGAAGCCGCGCGATAGCTGCAGGCCCAGGTTCACGTTGTGGCTGGCTTCTGGGGCAAGCTCGAGGTTGGCGTTGACGAGCGCAGCGTCGCCGAAGATCTCCTCCGCGCTCGCTAGGCGCGTGGCGAGTTCGTAAGAAGCCTTGGCGAACAGCGCGTCAACGATGCGCAAGCGCACGCTGTCACCAGCGCCGAAACGCACGGTTTCGCGATCACGCCGGCGCCACACATCGCGCACCACCGGCTCCTCACTGCGTAGCACCTGCGTGTACTGCTTGCCGAATAAAATGTTCTGCAGGCGGCCTTCGAAAAGATCGACCTGGTACTCGAGACCAGTGACGAAGCTGAACACTCGGCGGTCCGCGGAGAGTGGATCCTTGTCGCCGGCCGTGATCAGGTGATCCTTGCCGTTGCGCAGCAGGCCTTTAGCCGAGGTCGCTATGCGCAGCTGCTGCTGGTCGCTGGGTTGCCAGCTGGCGCGGACCACGGCGTAGATGCTGTCGTCCCAATAAACGCTGTCCCTGCCCGGCGGCTCGATTTCACCTGGTCGATTGAGGGGAGCCAAGCAGCGCCCGAGCCAGCTGTAGACGCAGCGCCCAAGGTCTTTGAACCAACCGCGCGCACGTGCGTACGCCAGCGTCGTTTCGAAATGCGTTTTGCCGAAGTCGCGCTCGAAGCGGGTTTGAGCGCCGCCACCGTCCCTGCCGTAGCTGACCTCGCCGTACGGCACGCTCATGATGATGTTGTGCTGCAGCTCCTTATCGAAGGTGCTGGCGAAGGCGCGCAGCGAGAGCCGCCTGGCCCACGGTCGATTCACGACGCCTGCTTCCACGCCCACGAAGCGCGCGCGGTAAGCGTCGTGAAATCGACGCACGTCCATCGACACTTCCGAGCCATCGAGCTGTGGCACTGTGGCCCTGACCGGGTAGTCGTTTTTCGCGTCGTCTGCGTACGCGTTCACGCGCATGAAGAGGCCGCTTGCTGCGTGGCGATGCTGCGCGCCCGCCGAGAGTCGATAGGTTCCGTACGAGCCTACCTGATACGAGGCGGCGCCGTGTGTGCCCGCGAGTCTGCCATCGGTGGCGACATTTACGGCTCCACCTAGCGCATCAATCGCAAACCGCGCCGGCACCACGCCGCGATACACCTCGACCTGCTGCACCCATTCCACGGGAAAGTTGCTGATGCCGAACAAGTGCCCGGTGAGCTCGAGCGGCACACCATCAACGAAGAAACGCACCTGATCGTCCGTGAGACCATTCAACGAGAAGCGCGCCACGGAGCCGAGCCCACCTGAACGTTGCACGGCAATGCCTTCGGAACGCGCGAGCACCTCGCCGAGATCGGCTGACCGCCGCTTCTCACGCTCGACCTCGACCACTTGCACGGCTTCGGCCGACTGTCGCAACACGTCGGCGCGTGTGAGCCCCTGCACCATTACCTCAATGGCTGCGTCTGACCGTGCTGCAGTACGCGCTCGTTTCGTTGCAGCGGGCTGCGATGCAGCGGATAACCTGCGTGCCGGTTGCTCGACTGCCCCTTGGCCCGACGCGGGCTGCGGGGAAGGCAATGGCTGAGCTTGAACCGAGTTCGGAGCCTCGCTCGCAAGCACCACCGGCGGCGGAGGCCGGAAACGGTACTTGAACAGAATCTTGGCTCCCACGGGCTCACCGTCACGCTGTGCGGGAGAGAAACGCAGTGCGAGAGCTGCCGCCCGGGCTGCCGCATCGAAATGAGCACCAGCTGAGTGCGTGACCTCTGCCGCCTCCACTTGTCCCGCAGCGTTGATCGTCAGCTTCAGGCCGACCTCCGCTTCTCGCGGAGCGCCCATCTCTTCTGGAGGATAGGTGGGCTCGGCGATCTCGATCAGCTCGGGAGGACGCACGGTACTCCTGATTGCCGAACCTGAACCTAAAGCCGAACCCGAGGCTGATGGCGCGTCGGCAGCGTGCGTGCTGGCCGCATCGAGCAACAACGCCAACGCAAGCCCGGGCCCGAACAAGATCTGCCCGCCGATGTGCGTTCGTCGAATCACGGCGAGCCCGGGGACTCAGGGGTGTCCGGTGTTGTGGGCTGGACGGCGGCGTCGTTGCAGACGCGATATTGAATCCAAGTGATCGTCGTTCCATGAGTGCTTACAGAAACTAAACTTGAAATTCATTTTCAATAATGTCTTACATTGGCACCACGCTCCGCGTCAAGCTCGACGCCCGCGCCGGCTCGGCTCCCGGGCAGTGGAGCGTGGTAGTACAGAATATTTCATTGAAATCCGGTCGCTTATGCGAGCGTGATTGCACGATGGCTTGTTCCGTCGTCGGGGTGCGGGGTGCACGCGCGGCCGCGCCCAGCCGTTCGACCAGGTCAAACTTGTTCGGGTCGCGATGCCGTCGTCACTGCGTGAGTCGTGTAGTCGAGTTTCGCAAATCCGCAGTGTGCAATTCAAAGAGCGCGGCCTCGTGTTTGGCAATTGAGTGCCAGCATCGAATTCTCGCGTTCGTCACCTTGTAGCGGCATTTGGTCACCAAAGTGGCCAATTTCGCCGCTGTGCGTGCTGTCGCGATTGCAGCGGAGTGACCAAGTGAGCGGCGTTGATTACGTATGTGCTTGCGCCACGACGTAGAAAAAGACTTGAAAGCAGGATTTTCCGAAATCGGCTTGACAGCTCCGTTCGTGGTCCGGTAAAGACGCTCTTGAAGTTGAAAGTCATTTTCAAATTCAGCTTTGCAGGGTCTCTGGCCGGGATTCGGTATAGCGTTAAACCATTGAATTTACTGATTAAATAAGTGTTATACGGCACAAGTGGCCGTCGGCTTGGCTCTGCTTGGTGGTCGTAATCTGACCAGCGGTGGCAGCTGCACCTTCGTGAGGAGGCTACGTGGATACTGCGGAATTGATTCATGACGAGGTGTCTCGAAATCCTCATCGCGATGCGATGTCTGGCACTCTCGAGCGAGAGTTGCATCTGCGTTACGACGCTCTAGGGCAACCGTACGCGTTCAAAGAAAATGAATTGCTGCTGCGGCAGCAGCAGCGCGAATCGAATGCGCGTAGTTATCCACGCCGCATTCCGATCGCCCTGCGGCGAGCCAAAGGTATTTATGTTGAAGACGTGGAAGGTCGCGTCTTCATGGATTGCCTGGCAGGCGCAGGCGCGCTGGTATTGGGTCACAATCACCCAGCGGTGTTGGAGGCGATGCAGAAGGCGATGCGTGAGGGCCTGCCACTTCAGACGCTGGATCTGACCACGCCCGTCAAAGATCAGTTCGTTCATGATCTATTCGAGCTGCTGCCGCAGGAATTCGCGGCCCGCGCGAAGATCCAGTTTTGTGGCCCGACGGGCAGCGACGCGGTCGAAGCCGCGTTGAAGTTGGTGAAGACGGCTACGGAGCGCACCACCATTCTCGCATTTCAGGGCGCTTATCACGGCATGACTCAGGGCTCGCTGGCACTCATGGGCAACTTGGGGCCGAAACGTCGCGTGGGACAGCTGGCTGCAGGTGTGCAATTCCTGCCGTATCCCTACGACTATCGTTGCCCCTTCGGGCTCGGCGGCAGCGCCGGGCACTCAGCGGGCATCGAGTACATTCGCAGTGTTTTGAGCGATCCAGAGAGCGGTGTTCTGCCGCCGGCCGGCGTGATCCTCGAAGTGATTCAGGGCGAGGGCGGCGTAATTCCTGCGCCCGATGCCTGGCTGCGAGAGTTGCGTGCGTTGACGCGGGCAGCCGGCGTTCCGCTGATTTTCGACGAAGTACAAACGGGTCTTGGGCGCACCGGGCGTTTGTTTGCGTTCGAGCACGCCGGCGTGATTCCAGATGTACTGGTGTTGTCGAAGGCCATCGGTGGCGGCTTGCCGATGTCGGTCGTGGTCTACAACGAGGACCTCGACACGTGGTCGCCAGGCGCTCACGCGGGTACGTTTCGGGGCAACCAGCTGGCCATGGCAGCAGGCTCGGCGGCGATGCGTTTCGTGCTCTCGGAGCGGCTCGATCAACACGCCGAACGCATGGGCGAGCGACTGCGCAAGCACCTGGTGGAGCTAAAATCACGTTGCCCGAACATCGGCGACGTGCGCGGGCGCGGACTGATGCTCGGAGTCGAAATCGTCGATCCCTCGGGTCCGTTCGACGCTGCGGGGCGTCCACCAGCGCACTCCAAATTGGCTTCCGCGATTCAGAACGCGTGCCTGCGCCGAGGGCTGATCGTCGAAGTGGGCGGTCGGCACGGAAGTGTCATGCGCTTTCTACCACCGCTCATCATTACCGATGCGCAAATCGATCGGGTTGCCGAGGTCTTCGCGGCTGGGCTGCGCGCCGCACTGACCGAGCAGTAGCTCGGAGATCTTTCGCTGGAGCTATCGAGCCCACCATGGATATTTCATCGATGCCAGAGTGGCTGCTGGGCCCGGTGCGGTTGCTGGAGCCGGGCGGTGCGGAGCCGTTTCCGTTCCTGTATGCGGCGCCCCCAGGCGGCCAGCGCTTTTGCGATTGGTTGTCAGCGCAGCGCGGGGACGTCGACGCGGCGCTCTCGCAGCACGGCGCTGTGTTGTTCAGGAACTTCGACCTACGGGACGAAGCCTCGTTCGAAGCGGCAGCAGCGCAACTTTCGAGCGCGCTGGAGGCGCAATACGGCGACCTCGTGAAGCGCAAGTCGGCCGAGTTCGTGTACGACGCGACCTGGTACCCGAACGATCGGGCCATCTTGTTTCACAACGAGGGCTCACACACGCCTCAGCTTCCGACTCGCCAATTCTTTTATTGTGCGCGCGACGGCTTCACGCGTGGAGAGACGCCGATCCTCGACTGTCGAAGATTCTACCGCGCGCTACGCGCCAACTTGCTCGAGCCGTTCGAGGCCAAGGGCTTATTGTACATTCGCAATTTCATTCGTGGCGTAGATGTCAGCTGGCAAGACTTCTTCCGCACCAGTGACAGGAGCGAGCTGGAACGGCGTTGTCGCGCCGAAGGCGTGGAATGGCGCTGGAAGCGCGACGGTAGTCTGCGCTTGATGACGCGCGTACCAGCCGTGATTTCGCATCCGCACAGCGGTGAGCGCAGCTTCTGCAACCAAATCATGCTGCACCACGTCGCGTGTTTGGACGCGCGCACTGGGCAGGCGCTGCGTTCGATTTATGCGCCCGACGAGCTGCCGCGCAATGTTTGCTACGGCGACGGCAGCGAGATCCCCGACGCGATCGTCGCGGAGTTGTTGAGGGTCGCCGTAGAGACGGCGGTGAAGTTTAGCTGGCGGCGCGGCGACCTTCTGATGTTGGACAACCTGGCGGTTGCACACGCGCGCAGCCCCTTCGACGGCGATCGCCACATTTTAGTCGCCATTGGCGATGTGATTCGGCGCGAAGCCTTGCGCCGCAGCAGCAATCGAACGACGGCCCAAGTTTTTTAGCCGTTCAGGGAGATCAGACATGAGCTTCGACAGTGAAGAAACCACATTCCGCGTAGTGATCAATCACGAGGAGCAGTACTCGATTTGGCCTGACTACCTCGAAATTCCCAACGGTTGGCGCGAAGTTGGCAAGGTCGGCAAGAAGGCCGAGTGCCTCGCGTACATCAACGAGCATTGGACCGACATGCGCCCCCTCAGTCTGCGCAAGCAGATGGAAGCGCAGGCAGCGCAGGCGAGGGCCATCGAGTCAAGTGTGAGTGAAGGGGAGGCTGCCTCGGGCGCCGAATAGCCGAGCGTGGGGTCCGACGGCGCGGCGAAAGAGCGTTGCGTCGTCGGGCTCGCACGCGAGTCGGCAAGAGGAGGCGGACATGGACCTGGGAATAACCAGTTTGGTCGAAACAACCGGGTTGGAGTTGCACGCACCGCTGCCCGGCGTTGCGCTACCGGTGGTGTTGCAGTCGCGTGTGCCGGGACTTCCCATTGGGGAGGCGCTGCGCGAAACGGGGCAGCGTGTGAGCGAGCTTTTGCAGGAGGTGGGAGCGGTCTTGTTCCGCGGCTTTGGCGTGGACGGCGTCGCGGGCTTTCGAGCTTTTGCTGAAAGTTTTGGCCACCCGCTGTTGGGTTACGAGTTCGGCTCCACGCCGCGCAGCAAGCTCCAAGAGGGGATTTATACGTCTACGGAGTATCCGGCGCATCAGTCCATTCCGCTTCACAACGAGCAGTCGTACTGCCGCGAATGGCCGATGAAGCTGTGGTTTCATTGCATGCTCGCCGCGCAGAACGGCGGCGAGACGCCGATTGCCGACAGCCGCGAGGTGCACCGTCAGCTCGATCCCGGCATCCGCAAGCGCTTCAGTGAACGCGGCGTGATGTACGTGCGAAACTATGGCGCGGGACTCGATGTGCCGTGGGAGCAAGTCTTTGGCACAGCGGATCGCGCTAGCGTGGAAGCTTACTGCGCGCGGCACGCCATCGCGGTCGAATGGAAAGGCGATGGTGACTTGCGCACGCGCCAGGTGTGCCAAGCGGTTGCCGAACATCCGCACACGAAGGCTCAGGTCTGGTTCAATCAAGCGCATCTGTTCCATATTTCCGGGCTAGCGCCGGAAGTTCGCGATGCCCTGCTCGGAGCTGTCGAGCCGGAAGATTTGCCGCGCAACGCCTACTACGGTGATGGTTCGCCGATCGAAGACAGCGTGCTCGACGAGATTCGCGGCGTGCTGGCAGGTGTCGAAGTGCGTTTTCCCTGGCGCAACGGCGATGTTTTGATGGTCGACAACATGCTCGTCGCGCACGCGCGGGCTCCCTTCAAGGGTCCGCGTAAAGTCGTAGTTGCGATGGCCGAGCCGCACTCAGCGTGAGCGCCGATTCCGTCGTTCTATACGCTGCCCGTCGCTCTGGTTCACGCCCGATTGTTGCTCAGTGATCAGGAAAGCTTTCATGGATTCGAGCTCGCTGCAGGCCAAGAACTTCGTTGAATTGCTGGAAGCGCGCACCGCGCAGCACCCCGAACGCGTGGCGTTCAGGTTTTTGGGAGACGGCGAAAACGTCACGGCGCTGTTCACTTACGCCGAGCTCCGGCAGCGTGTATGCGACGTTGCTCACGAGCTGCAGAGCCAGTGCGCGCCGGGCGATCGCGTGCTCTTGCTGTATCCGAACGGCCCGGAGTACGTGATAGCGTTTCTGGCTTGTTTGTACGCGGGGGTGATTGCGGTGCCCGCTTATCCGCCGGAATCGTTGCAGCGCCACCATGTGAGCCGGCTGATTGGGATCGCGCGGGACGCGCAGCCGCGTCTGGTGCTGACGGAGCAGGCGATCCTCGCACCACTCGAGCAAGCCCGCACGCTGGTGCCCGAGCTAGCGACGGCGCGTTTGCTGGCGAGCGACGACATCCGCAGCGCAACCAGCGCGCCGACGCTGAAGCCGATCGAGGGAGGGGTCGCATTCCTACAGTACACCTCGGGCTCGACAGCGCGCCCGAAGGGGGTGATGGTAAGTCACGAGAACCTGATCGCGAACAGCGTGGCCATTCGGAGCGCTTTCGAGATCCAGCCCGACGATGTGGTGGTGAGCTGGCTGCCCCTCTTCCATGACATGGGTTTGATCGGCGCGTTGCTGCAGCCGATCTTCAGCGGAGTGCCCCTCGTATTGATGGGGCCGCGGCACTTCATCGAGCGTCCATCCCGCTGGCTCTCTGCCGTGTCGCGCTTTGGTGGCACGGTCAGTGGTGGACCTGACTTTGCGTATCGCTTGTGTGTGGAGCGCGTCGCGCCGGAGCAGCTGGAAGGACTCGATCTGAGCAATTGGCGCTTGGCTTTTTCAGGCGCGGAGCCTGTGCGCGCGGCCACGCTGCGTGCGTTCGCTGACAAGTTCCAGGAACGCGGCTTTAGCGCTGCCGCGCTGTATCCCTGTTACGGGCTTGCTGAGTCCACGTTGCTAGTGAGCGGCGGCCGTCGTGGTGCGGGCGTCGAAGTCTTAGGGCTCGATGCGGCAGCCTTGAGTCAGGGTCTGAGCGTTCCGAGGTCCGACGGACCGCAACACGTTGCGTGTGGTCGTGCGCAGGAGGGCCATAACGTTGCGATCATCGATCCACACACCGGACTGCCGTGCGAGCCCGGGCGCGTGGGAGAGATTCAAGTGAGTGGCGGTAGCGTTGCGCTCGGTTACTGGAACAACCCTCAAGCTACCGAAAACACGTTCGTAGCGCGAGGCTCGCAGCGCTTCTTGCGCACCGGCGACCTGGGTTTTCAGCACGACGGCAGGTTGTTCATCACTGGTCGGCTCAAGGACATGATCATCGTGCGCGGCCAGAACCTGTACCCGCACGATATCGAACGTACGATCGAAGAGCAGATCGAGGTGGTTCGGAAGGGCCGGGTCGCGGCGTTCTCGATCGACATCGATGGGCGCGAAGGCATCGGCATCGCCGCCGAGGTGAGCCGCCGCATGCTGAAGTTGATCTCGCTGGAAGGCGTGTGCCGCGGCATCAGCGAGGTGGTGGCGGAAGAGTATTTGGAAGCACCGAGCCTCGTCGTGCTGCTCCAGCCGAGTACGTTGCCAATGACCACCAGTGGCAAGCTGCAGCGCGCCGCCTGTCGGCGCGGCTACCAGCTCGGTACGCTCGACGCGCTTGCCATCTTCGAGCGTGGGGCACTGCGCACGACCGGAATGTCGCCGGGCGTGGCTCCCAACGCCGCGCTCGCGTCTGGCGAGGCTCCGACGAGCAGTGGCGCGCAAGTCCATGCGCGGAGCGAGAGTGAACGCGAGCTTGCGGCGATCTGGCAAGAACTGCTCGAGTTGCCGCGAGTCAGCGCGGACGACCGCTTCTTCGCGTTGGGAGGGAACTCGCTCAAGGCGGTACAAATGTTGGCGCGCGTAGCCTCGCGCTTTGGCGTTCGCGTGGAGCTCGCGAAGCTGTTCGAGAAGCCGAGCCTGGGCGCACTTGCCGCTGAAATCGAGCATCTGCGGTCACAGCCCGGCAGCGCCGAAACGGGCGTTCTGGTTCAGCCGCGCGGCGATGGAAAGCTGCCGCTTTCGTTTGGTGAGCAGCGCTTGTGGTTCCTCTGGCAACTCGATCGCGAGAGCGCCGCGTATACAATGGCCGAAGGTTTGGAGTGGCGTGGACCGTTGGACACGGTTGCACTCGAACGCAGCTTCACCTGGCTTGCGGCGCGCCATGAAGCGCTGCGCACGACGTTCGCTGAAGATGCGGGCAAGCCGTACCGTGTCGTGCACGCGCACACGCAAGGGACATTTACGTGCGAAGATCTGAGCGCGCTCGGTCCGGGTGAACGAGAGCAACGTGCGCGTGCCTTGGCGGAGCAGGAGGCCAACGCCGGCTTCGATCTGGAAGCAGGACCGCTCTGGCGCGTGCGCTGCTTGCGCTTAGAAAATGAGCGGCACGTCGTGCTGGTGTGCGTGCACCACATCCTCTCCGACGGCTGGTCACTGCGAGTGCTGCTAGAGGAGCTAGGTTCTGCGTACGCCAAGCTCGCGGCCGGCGAGCAACCTGCGCTCGCTGCGTTGCCCATCCAATGCGCCGACTACGCGATTTGGCAACGCCGCACGTTGGCTGGCACGGAGTTGGAGCGTCAGCTCGGCTTCTGGAAGGCAGCGTTGGGTACCGAGCACCCGGTGCTGGAGTTGCCTCTGGATCGGCCACGCCCTTTGGTGCAGAGCCAGCGCGGCGACCGCTACGTCTTTCGCATCGATGCCGCACTGACGTCGGAGTTGCGACGATCGGCGCGGGAGCAGCAAATCACCCCCTTCATGTTGCTGCTGGCCGCGTTTCAGTGCTTTTTGCACCGCAGCACGGGTCAGAGCCTGATTCGCGTGGGCGTGCCCGTGGCCAACCGCAGCCGGCTCGAGTGCGAGCGCCTGATCGGCTTTTTGGTGAACACGCTGGTGTTGGAGGCGAACTTCAATGGCCTTCCCGACTTCCAGCGCGTGCTGGCTAGCACCAAGGACGACGTGCTCAGCGCACAAGCGCACCAAGATCTGCCGTTCGAGGTTCTCGTCGACGCGCTGAACGTCGAGCGCACGCTGCGTCACAATCCGCTGTTTCAGGTGATGTTCAATCACCTCGGCGTCGAATACGCCAGCATGCCGGCGCCGGCAGGCGTCACATGGATCCGCCTCGAGCTGGGGCAGCTCGCCACGCAGTTCGATTTGACGCTCGACACCTACGAAGAGCACGATTCGATCCGCGCGGTTTGGACTTACGCGACTGATCTCTTCGATGTCGCCACGCTACGCCGTTTCACGGACGACTTTTTGCGTCTTCTCGCCCAGCTGTTGAGCACGCCGACGCGCCCGATTGCCGCGATACCGATGCTGGATTGGGCCACAGCTTCTAGCTACGGCGGGCTGGATGGCTCGGGCAAACGCGAGTATCCGTTCGAAAGTGGGTACATCGGGCTGTTCGAAGCGCAGGTGCAGGAGAGCGGAGGGAAGGTAGCGGCGCGTTGTGGAGAAGAGGAGCTCAGCTACGCGGAGTTGAATCGGCGAGCGAATCGCATTGGCTGGGCGCTCGTGGGAGCGGGAGTGCAGCGCGGAGAGTTGGTGGCGCTGCTAGGAGAGCGTGGGCTTGGGTTTTTGAGCATGATGGTGGGGGTGTTCAAAGCTGGAGCGGCGTACGTTCCTTTGGACAGCAAACACCCAGCAGAGCGCACGGGTCAGATCTTGGGGCTGAGTAAGGCGCGGGTGGTGCTGGTGGAACGCGCTCGAGTGCAACAAGTCGAGGCAGCGCTCGAGCGGCTCAGCGAGAAAGAGCGGCCGCGCGTGCTGGTATTGGAAGAGGTGTTGAGCGGAGAGTACTCGGAGGAGGGACTCGGGATTCGGGTGAGGTCGAATGAGCTTGCGTATGTGATCTGGACGTCGGGCTCGACGGGAGTTCCGAAGGGGGCGATGGTGACGAGCGCTGGGATGTTGAATAACCAGCTGAGCAAGATTCCGTATTTGGGGCTGAGCGAGCGGGATGTGATCGCGCAAACGGCCGGAACGAGCTTCGACATTTCGGTGTGGCAGTTCCTGGCAGCGCTGTTGTTTGGTGGGCGAGTAGAGATCGTACCTGAGGAGATCGCGCAGGACGGGGTACGGCTGCTTGGGTATGTGAAAGAGCGAGGAGTGACGGTGCTGGAGAGCGTGCCGTCGCTGATTCAGGGGATGTTGAGTGAAGGTGGGCAGGGTGAGCTGGGAGCGTTGCGCTGGATGTTACCGACGGGGGAAGCGTTGCCGCCGGAGACAGCACGACGTTGGTTCGAGAAGTATGCCGGGGTTCCGCTGGTGAATGCGTACGGGCCCGCGGAGTGCGCCGATGACGTGGCGTTGTACCGGATGGAGCGAGCGCCAGAAGCGGAGGTGGTGCACCTGGCGATTGGATCAGCGACGGACAACAATCGCTTGTACGTGGTGAACGAGGCGCTGCAGTTGGTGGCGCCTGGAGTGACGGGCGAGTTGTGCGTGGCCGGAGTGGGAGTCGGGCGAGGGTACTTGGGTGATGCAGCGCGTACGGCGGAAGTGTTCGTGCCGAATCCACACGGGCCTGCAGGCGAGCGGCTGTATCGCACGGGTGACCTAGCGCGTTACCGCAGCGACGGCGTGCTCGAATATGTCGGACGGCGCGATCAGCAGGTGAAGATTCGTGGCTATCGCATCGAGCTCGGTGAAATCGAAGCACGCCTGTTGGCTCAGCCCGAGGTCGAAGCGGCGTGTGTCTTGGCACGCGAAGACGCGCTCGGGGTCAAGCGTCTGGTCGCCTATATCGTCCTGAGGACGTGCGAGACGAGTGACGCAGAGCTGCGTGCGCAACTTGGTTCACGCTTGGCCGAGGCGCTGCCCGAATACATGGTGCCGCGCTTGTTCGTGTTTCTCGAGGTCCTGCCGCTCACGCGTAATGGTAAAGTCGACCGCAAGGCGTTGCCCGCCCCCGATCTGACGCAGGCGCAGCGAGCTTACGTCGCGCCGGAAAGTTGGGCCGAGCGCACATTGGCAGAGGTGTGGCGCAACGTGCTCAAGATCGAACGCGTCGGGCTCAGCGACAACTTTTTCGAGCTGGGCGGCGATTCGATCATGGCGCTGCAGGTCGTGGGGCAGGCCAAACGCCTCGGTCTGGCACTCAAACCGAAAGACTTGTTCCAACACCAGACGTTGGCGACACTGTCTGCGGCGGCCGTTCGCATCGAAACCAGCGTGGCCGAACGTGAAGCATCCGCGACGCATGTGAACGCCGGCGCTGAGCCGACCCGCTTCCCGCTGTCCGGGCTCTCCGCTGCCGAGCTCGCGGAGCTGCCGGTTCCGCTCGACAACATCGAAGATGTCTTTCCACTGAGCCCGATGCAGGAAGGGATGCTGCTGCACACCTTGCTTGAGCCAGGGTCCGGCATCTATTTCATGCAGGACCAATACCGCATCGATGCTGAAATCGAGCCTGCGTGTTTTCTACGCGCGTGGGAGCGCGTAATCCAGCGCCACCCCGCGCTGCGCGCCTGCTTTACCTGGCAGTTCGAAGGTAAGCTGCTGCAAATCATCCAGCGACGGGTGGACTCACCCGTGCAGTACTTGGATTGGCGCGACGTCTCGGCTGAGGAGCAGCAAACGCGATTGCGCGAGCTGCTTCGTGAAGAGCGCGAAAGTGGGTTCGACTTACGCCGTGCGCCGCTGTTGCGCTTGCGCCTGGTGCGCGTGGCCGAACACAGTTACTACTACGTCGAGAGTCACCACCACATCTTGGTCGACGATTGGTGCCGCTCGTTGATGTTGGTCGACTTCTTCGCGGAGTACCGCGCGCAGTTGGAAGGCACGGCGCTAGTGCGCCCGGATCCGCCGCTGTTCCGCGACTTCATCGCCTGGCTCAAGCGCCAAGACAAAGCTGCCGCGCGCCAATACTGGGGCGAAACGCTGGAAGGTTTCGAAGCAGCGACGTCGCTTGGCATCGATCGGCCACTCGCGCGTGACTCTGGAACGTCGCGCGTAGCGGACCGCTTCGTGGAGCTCAGCGAGCAAGAGACTCAGCGCCTCGCGCAGCTTGCACGCGAGCGTCAGCTGACCGTCAACACGTTTGCTCAGGGCGCTTGGGCATGGCTGCTCTCGCAATACAGCGGCTCCAAAGACGTAGTGTTTGGCGTGACCGTAGCGGGCCGCCCCGCGGAAATCGAGAACATCCAAGAAACGGTGGGGCTCTTCATCAACAGCCTCCCGCTCCGCGTGCGTTTCCCGCGAGCCGCCCTCGACCTTCCGGCGGCTGAGTGGTTGCGGCAACTTCAAGCCCAAAACGTGGCCATGCGCGAGCACGAGCATCTGTCGTTGCTCGATATTCAACGTTGCAGCGTGATCCCCTACGGTCAGCCGCTGTTTCGCTGCCTGTTCGTATTCGAGAACGCGCCACTCGATGCATCGCTTTTTGAACGCCAAATCGAGTTCGGTATCGAGCTCGCCGGCAACCGCACCCACACCAACTTCCCAATTACGGTGGTAGTAATTCCGAACCGTCAGCTACGGCTCGTGATCTCCTACGACGAGCGCTTCGTCGAAGAAGCAGCAGTCCTGCGCATGCTGGCAGAGTTCAAAGCTTACTTGCTGGCGTTGCTAGCGGCGCCGGACGCCAAGCTCTCCAGTTTGTTGACAGTTGGCAGCGATGAAGCGCGACGCCTGGTGACGGAGTGGAATCGTAGCGAGCGGGAGTATCCGTTCGAAAGTGGGTACATCGGGCTGTTCGAAGCGCAGGTGCAGGAGAGCGGAGGGAAGATAGCGGCGCGTTGTGGAGAAGAGGAGCTCAGCTACGCGGAGTTGAATCGGCGAGCGAATCGCATTGGCTGGGCGCTCGTGGGAGCGGGAGTGCAGCGCGGAGAGTTGGTGGCGCTGCTAGGAGAGCGTGGGCTTGGGTTTTTGAGCATGATGGTGGGGGTGTTCAAAGCTGGAGCGGCGTACGTTCCTTTGGACAGCAAACACCCAGCAGAGCGCACGGGTCAGATCTTGGGGCTGAGTAAGGCGCGGGTGGTGCTGGTGGAACGCGCTCGAGTGCAACAAGTCGAGGCAGCGCTCGAGCGGCTCAGCGAGAAAGAGCGGCCGCGCGTGCTGGTATTGGAAGAGGTGTTGAGCGGAGAGTACTCGGAGGAGGGACTCGGGATTCGGGTGAGGTCGAATGAGCTTGCGTATGTGATCTGGACGTCGGGCTCGACGGGAGTTCCGAAGGGGGCGATGGTGACGAGCGCTGGGATGTTGAATAACCAGCTGAGCAAGATTCCGTATTTGGGGCTGAGCGAGCGGGATGTGATCGCGCAAACGGCCGGAACGAGCTTCGACATTTCGGTGTGGCAGTTCCTGGCAGCGCTGTTGTTTGGTGGGCGAGTAGAGATCGTACCTGAGGAGATCGCGCAGGACGGGGTACGGCTGCTTGGGTATGTGAAAGAGCGAGGAGTGACGGTGCTGGAGAGCGTGCCGTCGCTGATTCAGGGGATGTTGAGTGAAGGTGGGCAGGGTGAGCTGGGAGCGTTGCGCTGGATGTTACCGACGGGGGAAGCGTTGCCGCCGGAGACAGCACGACGTTGGTTCGAGAAGTATGCCGGGGTTCCGCTGGTGAATGCGTACGGGCCCGCGGAGTGCGCCGATGACGTGGCGTTGTACCGGATGGAGCGAGCGCCAGAAGCGGAGGTGGTGCACCTGGCGATTGGATCAGCGACGGACAACAATCGCTTGTACGTGGTGAACGAGGCGCTGCAGTTGGTGGCGCCTGGAGTGACGGGCGAGTTGTGCGTGGCCGGAGTGGGAGTCGGGCGAGGGTACTTGGGTGATGCAGCGCGTACGGCGGAAGTGTTCGTGCCGAATCCACACGGGCCTGCAGGCGAGCGGCTGTATCGCACGGGTGACCTAGCGCGTTACCGCAGCGACGGCGTACTCGAATACGTCGGACGGCGCGATCAGCAGGTGAAGATTCGTGGCTATCGCATCGAGCTTGGTGAGATCGAAGCGCGGCTCAGCGCGTCGAGCCTGGTGCGCGAGGCCGCGGTGGACGTGTGGAGCGGCAGCGGCGGTGACAAGCGACTAGTCGGCTATGTGGCACCAGTGAGCGAAGTGCCGCAGTCGGGCAGCGCAGCGGAAGTGGAGCTCACGGAGCAACTCAGAGCCGAGCTACTCAGCGTATTGCCAGAGTACATGGTGCCGCGTGTGTACGTGTTCTTGGGCGAGTTGCCGATGAACGCGAATGGCAAGCTCGATCGCAAGGCTCTGCCTGCACCGACGACCGCGCCAGCATCGCAGTACCACGTCCCGCCTGAAGGCGAGCTGGAGCAAGAGCTCGCGAGCATCTGGCAAGAAGTGCTGGGTGTTGCGCGAGTCGGCCGCCACGACGACTTCTTCGAGCTCGGCGGACATTCGCTACTCGCTACTCAGGTCGTTTCTCGCGTCAGCAAGCGTTTCGACCTAGAACTCGAGCTCGCGGTATTGTTTGAAGCCAAGACGCTTGCCGGGCTCGCAGCGCGCCTTCCTCAGCAGCGCCCAATCGCAGCGACTGTGCCGGCGCTCGCGCGAGCGGACCGCAGCCAGCCCCTGCCACTCTCCTTCGCACAGCAACGCTTGTGGTTCTTGTGGCGCTTGGAACCCGAGAGTGCCGCTTACAACATCGCGACCCACGTGCGTTTGAGTGGCGAGCTGAACTACGCTGCGTTGCAGCAGAGCTTCGCCAAATTGATCGAGCGCCATGAGTCTCTGCGCACGCGATTCGAGACTCGTGCCGGCCGCGCGTATCAAGTCGTGGACGCTGAAAGGCCGTTTGCGCTCCATATTAATGAGCTCGGCGGTTTGGCTGCCGAGCTCCGAGAAGCTCGCGCTCGTGAGCTCGGGGAGCGCGAAGCGCGCACGCCGTTCGACCTCGAACGCGACGACCTGATGCGCGTGAAGCTGGTCAAGCTCTCCATCTCCGAACACCTGCTGCTCGTCACGATGCACCACATCATCTCCGATGAGTGGTCGATGAACTTGCTGATCGACGAGTTCGTGCAGCTGTACTCGCAGTGCTGCCGAGCCCAGGGAAAGCCTGCCGCGCTGCCCGAGCTCGCCATTCAATACGCTGACTACGCAGTTTGGCAGCGTCAGTGGTTGGAGTCGGCCGAAAGTGAGCGCCAGCTCGCGTACTGGAAGTCGGTGCTGGGAGCCGAGCAACCGAAGATATCGCTGCCCACGGATCGTCAACGTCCTCAGGCGCAGAGCTACGCGGGGGCTACGCTCGAGGTCACGCTCGACTCCGAGTTGTGCGGCTGCCTGCGGCGCTTCGCGCAAGAGCGCTCGCTGACGCCGTTCATGGTGCTGCTCGCAACGTATCGCGCCCTGTTGTTCCGCTACTCGGGTCAGTCGGACGTGTGCATTGGCGTGCCCATTGCCAATCGCCACCGCGTGGAACTCGAGCCGCTCATCGGCTTCTTCGTCAACACGCTCGTTTTGCGCCTTGATTGCAACGAAAAGACCACCTTCAACGAGCTGCTCGAGCTGGTGAAGCGGCGCTCGCTCGAAGCACAAGCGCATCAAGACCTGCCGTTCGAGAAGCTGGTGGAGGCGCTGAACCCAGCTCGCAGCTTGAGCCACAGCCCGCTGTTCCAGGTAATGTTCAATCACTTGCGTCCCGAGCACGATGCGCTCGCGCAGGTGCCGGGCCTCGCTGTTACCCGCCTCGCTCCCGAACAAGGCACCACACAATTCGATCTGTCACTCGACACCGAGGAAGACGGCGACGCGCTTCGCGCGGAGTGGACCTATAGCCGCGACTTGTTCGATCACTCGACCATCGAACGCCTGGCGCGCGACTGGAGCGAGCTCTTGAGGGCCGCCCTCGCGGAGCCGCAGCGGCGCATCAGCGCTCTGCCGCTCCAGAGCACCCTCACGCCAGCCAGCGTCGGCTTGGAGATCGCTGGCTGCGAGGCGTACCAGCTCGGCTACGTCGCGCGCTTCGAGCAGTGCGTAGCGCGGCATCCCGAGCGCGTACTGGTACGCGAGGGCGAAGCGCTGCTCTCCTACGCCGAGCTCAACCGTCGTGCGAACCGTGTAGGCCACGCGCTGCGCGACCGCGGCGTGGATAAGGAAGTGGTGGTCGCGATCTTGGCGCGGCGTACCAGCGCGCTGTTAGCTGCGGCCGTCGGTGTGCTGAAAGCGGGAGCTGTGTATTTGCCGCTCGATCCAGAACATCCGCCGGCGCGTTTGGCTGAAATCCTAAGGTCGAGCCGCGCCCAGGTGGTGGTCAGCGCTAGCGAGTTCGAGCCGTTGCTCCGGCGTGCGTTCGAACTGTATCGCCCGCTTACGACCGAAGATGCACCGCAGCTGCTTCTGCTCGAAAGCTTGGCGACTAGCCGCCCCGACTGGCAGCACAATCTCGGTATTTACAGCGGTCCAAGCGAGCTCGTGTACCTGATTTATACCTCGGGTTCGACCGGCACGCCCAAGGGAGCGCTCGTCGAGCAAGCGGGCATGCTCAACAATCAGCTGAGCAAGGTCCGACGTTTCGAGCTCGGCGAACGCGATATCATCGCGCAGACCGCCTCGCAGTGTTTCGATATTTCGGTGTGGCAGCTGCTCACCGCCGGCTTGTGTGGTGCCAGCGTGGACATCGTGCCAGACGCCGTCGCGAAGGATCCGGAGGCGTTGCTGCCGTACGTGGCCGCACGTGGCATCACCATCCTCGAGATCGTTCCGAGTTTGTTGCGCGCGGGGCTCGCCAGCACGAGCGTTGCTGCTGAACGGCTCGCGCTGCGCTACGTGCTCCCGACTGGCGAAGAGCTGCCACGCGATCTGGTCGAGTGTTGGTTCGAACGCTACCCGAACATTTCGCTCGTCAATGCTTACGGCCCTGCAGAATGCGCCGACGACGTGGCCCTGCACCTGATGCGCGCCGCGCCTCCTGTCGGCGAACGCGTGCCAATCGGCTCCGCCGTGGATTTCACGCAGCTGTTCGTTGTCGACGCGGCCTTGAACCTGGTCCCGCCGGGCGTCACCGGCGAATTGTGCGTGGCGGGGGTGGGCGTGGGGCGCGGTTATGCGAGCGATCCGGCGCGCACCGCCGAAGCCTTCTTGCCGAATCCTTTCAGCCTCACGCCGGGCGCACGTTTGTATCGTACCGGTGACCGCGCTCGAGTTCGCGCGGACGGCTTGCTCGAATACGCGGGCCGCGCCGACCACCAAACCAAGTTGCGTGGCTACCGCATCGAGCTCGGCGAAATCGAAGCACGCTTGCTGCGCCTCGAGCTGGTGCACGAGTGCGTGGTGATCGTCGATGTTGATCGGGCCGGGCATCAGCGCCTGATTGCGTACATCGTGCCGCAACCGAACCAGGATTTGCTGGTTGACGCAGGCGCGGCGGCTGACGCTCAGCGCACGATTCGCGCAGAGCTTGCAGCAGCGTTGCCGGATTACATGGTGCCCCAGTTCTACGTGTTCCTGCGCGAGCTGCCGCTTTCGCCGAATGGCAAGATCGACCGGCGCGCCCTGCCGCGCCCTGAAGCCACTACCAACACCTTCGTCGAGCCGCGTTTGCCGAGCGAACGCAGCCTGGCCACTGTTTGGCAGGAGGTGCTCGGTGTGGCGCGTGTTGGGCTGCACGACAACTTCTTCGAGCTCGGCGGCGATTCGATCGTCGCGATTCAGGTCGTGGCTCACGCAGCGCGTGCTGGCTTGAAAATCACGCCCAAACAAATCTTCGAATACCAGAGCTTGGCCGCGCTGGCCTCCGTGGCAGAAACCGCGGAAATTGGGGAAACGTCCGAGGAAACGCCAGCCGGCGGGGTGCCGCTCACACCGATTCAAGCCTGGTTTTTTCAGCAAGAGCTGCCCGATCCGCATCACTACAATCAGTCGCTCTTGCTCGAGGTCGGCACGTCGCTCGACATGGCGCGCTTGGAGCAGGCACTCGAGCGTCTGGTCACCCATCACGACTCACTGCGCCTGCGCTATCAACGCGGCGAGCACGGCTGGCAGCAGCGATACGCGGAGTCGAACGGTTCTTATCGCTGCTCGCGCGTCGACCTCAGCGCCCAGGCGGAGCTCGACCAAGCAGAGCTCGAAGGCGTCATCATGGAACATGCGAACCGTGCGCAGCGCAGCCTGGATATCGCCGTGGGACCGCTGCTGCACGCGGCGTACCTAGATCTCGGCGCGCAGCGCAGTGGACGTCTGCTGCTGGTGATTCACCACAACGTGGTCGATGGTGTTTCTTGGCGCATCCTGCTCGAAGATCTAGAGCGGATTTATGGCGCTTTGAGCGCTGGCGAGGCGCCAATGCTGCCGCAAAAGACGAGCTCCTTCCAGCGCTGGGCTCAGTGCTTGCACGAGTACGCCATGGGTCCAGCGCTCAGCCGCGAGCTTCCGTATTGGCGCGACCTCTTGAGCACGGACACTTCCGCTGATCGCCTGCCAATCCACTACCCAGAAGGCTCGAATACGGTTGGCTCGAGCAAGGTGCTCAGCCGCGAGCTCGATGAGCGCGTGACGGAAGCGCTACTGACTCGCGCTCACGCAGCCTATCGCACGCACATCAACGACCTGCTCCTGACCGCGCTCGCCGACGTGCTCTGCCGCTGGTCGGGCCAGGCCAGTCTGCTGTTGCAACTCGAAGGTCACGGACGGCAGGACCTGTTTGCCGATGTGGACTTGTCCCGTACGGTGGGCTGGTTCTCGACGCTGCACCCCATACGGCTCACTCCTGACCGGCGAGGACCAGCGGCTTCCATCTTGGCCGTGAAAGAGCAGCTGCGGGCAACGCCGAACGGTGGCATCGGTTACGGAGTGCTGCGTTATCTCGGCGCGGCACGCGAGCTCGAAGCTCCGCAACCGCTCGTCAACTTCAACTACCTCGGTCAGTTCGATCAGACCTTCGAAGGCGAGGCGTTGTTTCAGCCAGCTCGCGAGAGCCCCGGCGAGGAATGCTGCGTAGACGGGCTGCGCTCGGTCTGGTTCGATGTGAGCGGCAGTGTCTACCGCGGGCGGCTGCAGCTCAGTTTTGAGTTCAGCACCAATCTGCATCACGAAGCGGAGATCCGCGCTCTGCTCGACAGCTTCGCCGAAGCCGTAGAACGCCTAGTCGAGCATTGCTTGGAACCGGAACACGGCGGCGTGTCCAGCTCGGATTTCCCTTTGGCTCGGCTTACTCGGAACGAGCTCGAGCAGCTGCCGCTACCGGCTCGTCAGATTGAAGACGTCTACCCGCTCAGCCCAATGCAGCAGGGCATGTTGTTTCATGGTTTGCTCGATCCAAAAACGGGCGTTTACGTGAATCAGCATGAATGTGAGCTGAACGTCGCTCTCGACGCCCACTCGTTGGAGCGCGCCTGGCAAGAAGTCATCGAACAACATCCGATCTTGCGCTCGATCTTCGTATGGGACGGCTTGAGTCGTCCGATGCAGGTGGTGTGTCGAACGGTGAAGCTGCCGTTCCAGCTGCTCGATTACAGGTCATTGAGCGCGTCCGAACAGCGCGCAGAGCTCGAGCGCTTTCTGGTACAAGACCGCGAGCTCGGGTTCGAATTGCAGCGCGCCCCGCTCATGCGCATCGGCCTCGTGCGGCTGGCAGAGCGCCGATATCACTTTGTTTGGACCGAGCACCATCTGCTACTCGACGGCTGGAGCGCGTCACAACTACTCGAACAAGTGTTCGCGCGCTACGCCGGGCTCACGAATCGCGAAGGGCGAGGCCGCATTCGCGAAGCGAACGAATTTCCAAGTTTAGCGTACCGGCGCTACATCGCTTGGCTTGAAGCCCAGGACGCGGAGCGCGCGGCAGCCCACTGGCGTGGGGAGCTGTCGAGCTTCGAAACGCCGTCGCTGCTTGCGAGCAGCTGGCGTCCTCCAGAGCGAACAGAGGGCCACGAAGTCGTGCGTCGCGCCTTGCCGCAGAGCTTGGTCGACAAGCTCATTCTCTGGGGCAAGGGGCAGCACTTGACCTTCAACAGCGTGATGCAGGGCGCTCTAGCGTTTTTGATCAGCAGCTACACGCGACAGGCCGACGTGCTGTTTGGCACCACTGTGTCCGGTCGCAGCGCACCGTTGCCGGGCATCGAAACGGCTCTCGGCTTGTTCATCAACACTCTGCCGCTGCGCGTGTGTGTGGACGGCAGTCAATCGTTGACGGATTGGCTGCGCGAGCTACAAGCGCGCAGCGCGAGTCTGCGCGACTTCGAGTACACCTCGTTGGCCGAGCTTCAGGGCCTCACGCGCGTTGTGCCGGGCAACGCGCTGTTCGACAGCTTGCTGGTGTTCGAGAACTACCCGGTGGGTCGAGCCTTGGAGAGCTCGGCCGAAGAGCTCGGGGTCGGTCCGGTGCGCTCGATCGAAGCCACCAACTACCCGCTGACGTTCGTCGTTTCGCAGGGCGAGGGGGTAACACTCGAACTCGGCTACGACACCGCTCTCGTAACGCCGGCACGAGCCGCGGAGCTCTTGGAGCAGCTCGAGCAGCTATTGTTCTCGTTCCTGTCACGGCCGCACGTCCGCGTTGGTGAGCTGAGTCTTCTGGCGGAGCAGCAACGCGCGCGCCAGCTGCGCGAGTTCAACTCTACGGCGCGGACATACCCTGGTGCGAGCACCGTTTTGGAGCTCTTCGAGCGGCGTGTTCAAGAAAGCCCAGACGCTCCGGCTCTCTGCTTCGGCGAGCACAGCGTCAGCTACGGCGCTTTGAACCAACGCGCCAATCGACTCGGGCGCCGGCTGCGCCAACTCGGCGTCGGACCGGACGTGTTAGTGGGTGTGTATCTCGAGCGGTCGATTGAAATGGTGGTGGCGCTCCTGGGCGTGTGGAAGGCGGGCGGTGCGTACCTGCCGCTCGATCCCGAGTATCCGGCCGCGCGAACCAAGCACGCGCTGACGGAAGCGCGGCCGAAGGTTGTGCTCAGCGCCACGCGCTGGCTCGATCCGCTGCCGAGCTCAACGGCTACACTCTGGTGTTTCGATCGCGACGAGCAAGAGCTCAGCGTGCTGAGCTCACACAACTTGCCGCACTTTTTCGGGCCGCAGAACCTGGCCTATTGCATCTACACTTCCGGCTCCACGGGCACGCCGAAAGGCGCCGTCAACACGCACGCCGGTCTCTACAACCGACTGCAGTGGATGCAGGAAGCGTATGCCTTGGCAACGCGCGACCGCGTACTGCAGAAGACGCCGTTCAGCTTCGACGTTTCGGTTTGGGAGTTCTTCTGGCCGTTGATGACCGGTGCCACGTTGGTCGTGGCGCCGCCCGGCGCGCATCGGGATCCCGCGGAGCTCGCGGCCATCATTCGCAACGAGGGCATCACGACGCTGCACTTCGTGCCGTCGATGTTGAAGGAGTTCGTGCGGAGTGGCGAGCTCGAGAGCTGCACTAGCGTGCGGCGCTTGCTCTGCAGCGGCGAGGCGTTGCCCTACGACCTCGAGCAAGAAGTGCTGCGGCGACATCCAACGCGTCTCTACAACCTTTACGGCCCGACCGAAGCCTCCATCGATGTGACCGCGTGGAACTGTCAGAAAGACGAGCTCCAGGGCGTGGTGCCAATTGGCTTACCCATCGCCAATACCGGCATTTTCATCCTGGATTCGCACCTGCAACCGGCGCCGCTCGGCGCGCTGGGTGAGCTGTACATTTCCGGAATCGGCCTGGCGCGTGGCTACGTGAGCCGGCCAGACCTTACGGCGGAGCGCTTCGTGCCGAATCCTTATGCTGCGCCCGGCGAACGCCTATACCGTACTGGCGATCTCGCGCGCTACCGCGAGGACGGCACTATCGAGTACGCCGGTCGCGTCGATCATCAGGTCAAGATCCGCGGGAATCGAATCGAGCTCGGAGAAATCGAAGCGCGCCTCCACGAACACCCGCGTGTGCAAGCGGCAGCGGCGAGCGCCATCTCTGACGCGACGGGAGAAACCTGGCTCATCGCCTACGTCGTTTCCCACGCGAGTGAGGGCGCCGCATGCTCGTCCGACGACCTACGTGGCGTGTTGCGTGATCACCTCAAGCGCTCATTGCCGGCCTTCATGGTGCCTGAGTTCGTGGTGGTTCTGGAGTCGATGCCGCTCAACGCAAATGGCAAGCTCGATCGCAAGGCGCTGGTAGGCTTGGCCGGATTGGAGCTGCCGGATCTCGTGCAACGCCGCGCTTACGTCGCGCCGCGCAACGATCTGGAGCGGGAGCTGCAAAGCTTGTGGTGTGAGCTCTTGAAGCTCGAGCAGGTCGGCATCGACGACGACTTCTTCGACCTCGGCGGTCACTCACTCCTGGCGACGCAACTTGCGTCGCGCATCCGGCGCGATTTTCAGGCTCAGCTCTCGCTGCGCCAGGTCTTCGAAGCGAGCTCGATTCGCGCACAGGCCCAATTACTCGCAAACGCTGCCAAACCCGCAACCAGCGCAGCGGAGCTCGGGGCGATGCAAGACCTGCTGAACGAGCTCGAGCAAGCGGACTAACCGCGCCAGCAACGGAAATGTTGAAGGTGAAACCATGAGTGGAAGCGTGGAGATCCCCGCCGATCAGCTGCTGGAAGTGGCGCGACGATTTGCGGCGCTACCCGAGCACAAGCAGCAGGCCTTCTTGGAGCGATTGGCCAAAAGCGGCATCGATCCCAATCAGCTGCCACTCGTTGCGCTGCCTCGTCCGCCGCAGCTTCCCCTATCACACGCTCAAGAGCGGCTCTGGTTTTTGCATCAACTGGATCCGAGTAGCAGCGCCTATAACCTCGCCGCCATCCTGCGGTTCTGCGGCGAACTGAACGTCACGGCGCTCGAGGCCAGCTTGCGCGCATTGATGGTTCGGCACGAAAGCTTGCGCACGGTGTTCGGCGAACACGAAGGCAAGCCTACTCAACGAGTCGAAGCCGAGCCGCAGATCGAGCTCGTGCACCTGGACATTTCCGAGCTGCCGGTCGGGCTACGATTCACACGCGCAGCCGAGCTGAGCGAAGAGGAGTCGCACATCGCGTTCGACCTGTGCAATGGACCGCCGCTGCGTTTGAAGCTGCTTCGTCTCGAAGCGCGCGAGCACTGGCTGCTCATCACTCTGCATCACATCATCGCGGACGAGTGGTCGGAAGAAGTGCTGACGGACGAGTTCGTTCGATTGTATGAAGCGCTGCAAGCTGGGCGGCGGCCGGAGTTGCCCGCGCTGGATATTCAGTACGCCGACTACGCCCTTTGGCAGCGCACAGTTTTGGCCAAAACCGCGCGCGAACGCGATTTGGCTTACTGGAAGCAGGAGCTCGGCGGTGCGGACGTACCATTACTGCTGCCGACCGATCGCCCGCGTCCAGTGGGCGATACGCTGCAGTCCGGCGCCGAGCACTCCTTCGCGATCGATGCGGAGCTTATGCGTGCGCTCCGGCGAGTGAGCGAGAAGCACGGCGTCACGTTGTTCACCACCGTGCTCGCCGCTTATCACCTGCTGCTCTCACGCTACACGGGCGAAACCGAAATTCGTGTGGGAACGCCGGTCGCCGGCCGCACGCGGCTCGAGCTCGAACCGCTGATTGGCCTGTTCGCCAACACAGTGGTCCTGAGGAGCCAGGTGAATGGGCAACAGCGCTTCGCGGACTATCTGAAGCGACTAGGCCAGACTGTCACGGACGCGCTCGAGCATCAGGAGCTACCGTTCGAGGAGCTGGTCGAGGAGATCCGTCCCGAACGTCGCGTTGGCCAGTCTCCGCTGTTTCAAGTCATGTTTTCGTGGCACCGAGACGACGGTGGCGCCGAACACGCGCTCGACGGGCTCGAAATCTCGCAACGAACGCCTTCAGAGCGGATTTCGAAGTTCGACCTGACGCTGCACGTGACGGAAACACTCGACGGGCTTGCTGCGCAGCTCATTTACCGCTCGGATCTGTTCGATGCTGCGAGCATCACGCGCCTGGGCATGCGGTTTACCGTGCTGCTGCGCGCCATCGTGAGCGGAGCCGATTTGCCCATCGCAAGGCTCGCATGGCTCGACGCCGGGGAGCAGCGCCAAACGCTGGCTCTTGCCGCGGACAATGCGGGAGAGAGCACCCTCGCAGAGACGCCCGAATACTCCGGCATTCATGTTTGGATCGCCGCACAAGCCAGTCGCCATGCTGCTCGTGTGGCGGTGCGCTGCGAGCAGCAGGTGTTGTCGTACGCAGAGCTCGAGTCGCAGGCTGAGAGGCTCGCGTCGACCTTGATTGCTCGCGGTGTGCGACTGGAGTCGCGCGTCGCATTGTGCCTGGCGCGTTCCTGCGATCTGATCGTGGCGTTGTACGCGGTGCTCAAGGCTGGTGCTGCTTATGTGCCTCTCGATCCGAAACTGCCAGTAGCGCGTCAGCGCGACATGCTGCTCGACAGTGGCGCCGAGCTGGTGTTGTGTCACGAGCAGTATCGAGCAGCCCTGAACGAAATCGGCGCCGACTGTCTAGTGCTAGAACAGGCGCTCGGGCGCGCAGGAGAGGACATCGAGCGCGCGTCGGACAGCGGAGTCACGCTCGAAAACGCGGCCTACGTGATTTACACCTCCGGCTCGACGGGTCGGCCCAAAGGTGTCGTCGTCACGCATCGAGGTATCACCAGTTACGTCCGCGCGTTGCTCGAACGCCTCTCCGTACCCGAAGGCGGCAGCATAGCCATGGTGAGCACGATAGCCGCGGATCTGGGAAATACAGCCTTGTTCGGCGCGCTTTGCTCCGGGCGCACGCTGCACCTCGTTGCCGAGGAACGCCTGTTCGATCCCGATGCTTTCGCTGACTACATGCGCGAGCACGCGATCGACGCGATTAAGATCGTGCCGAGTCATCTGGCGGGTTTGCTGAAGGCCGCGCAACCCCACGACGTGTTGCCGCGGCACACGGTAATCGTTGGTGGTGAGGTCAGCTCTTGGAGCTTGGTCGAGCGGGTCGCCGAGATTGGAAGCTGCCAGGTGCTGAACCACTACGGTCCGACGGAAACCACGGTGGGCGTGCTCACTCACGCGCACACCAAGGAAGAGCACGCCGGGAGCGCGCGTGCGAGTGCCACACTTCCGCTCGGACGCCCGTTGTCGAACAGCCGCGTGTACGTGCTGAACGCCGATTTGCAGCCGATGCCGGTGGGGATTCCGGGCGAGCTTTACATTGGTGGGCAGGGTGTTGCACGCGGATACCTCGGGCGCGCGGACTTGAGTGCTGAGCGCTTCATTCCCGATCCGTTTGCGTGTGGTGAGCGGCTGTACCGAACTGGCGATCGCGCGCGATACCTTGAACGTGGCGAGATCGAGTTCTTGGGTCGTCGCGATAACCAGGTAAAAATCCGGGGCTTCCGGGTAGAGCTGGGTGAGATTCGCGCTGAGCTCTTGGGCTTGCCGGAAGTATCTGAAGCCGAAGTGGCGCTCGCCGAATCGCAGGCAGGTATCACGCGCTTTATTGCGTACCTGGTCCCAGCGGGAGCGAATCGCGACAGCGAAGGCGTCGCTGCGCGCCTGGCTCAACGCTTGCCAGAGCACATGCTGCCGAGCGACTACGTGTGGCTCGATCGCTTTCCCCTGACCGAAAACGGCAAACTCGATCGACGCGCGCTGCCGCTGCCAGCTGCTCAGGTGCGAGCGCGCGTTTTGCCACGCACCGAGCTCGAAGAGCGGCTTGCGCAGATCTGGCGCGAGGTATTGAAACGCGATGAAGTTGGGGTGTTCGACAACTTCTTCATGCTGGGCGGCGACTCGATTTTGACCTTGCAAGTGATCGCTCTCGCTCGCAAACAGCGCCTAAAACTCACACCCAAGCAGTTCTTTGCTCACCAAACCATCGCCGAGTTGGCGAGCGCGGTCGAGCTCCTCGGAGCGCCCACTGCGCGATCGGCTCGCGACGGCGCCGCGGAACGGCGGCTCTCCCGCGAGCCCTTTGCGTTGACACCCGTTCAACGCTGGTTTTTCGGGCAAAATCAGCCCGAGCCGCAGCACTGGAACCAATCCGTATTATTGGAGCTCGGCGAACCACTGGACCGCGAATGTCTGCGCCGCGCGGTCGCCTTACTGGTCGAACACCACGAAGCGTTGCGCTTGCGCTTTCGCGTTACGAACGATGAGGTCGTCCAGAGCTATGCTGCCCAGGAGGGGAACGAGCTTTGCTCAGAAGTCGATTTGAGCGCCGCTCCCGACTCGAGCGCGGCGATCGAAAGCACAGCGAACGCGGTGCAGCGCAGCTTGGATCTGGAGAAGGGCCCAGTTTTTCGCGCCGCGTACTTGGACTTGGGTCCTTTGCGCTCCGCTCGACTGCTGTTGGTGGCCCATCACTTGGTGGTGGATGGTGTCTCCTGGCGCATCCTACTCGAGGATCTGAGGCAGCTCTACGCGGCGCTGCGCGAGAACCGAGAACCGCCTGAGCTCGTCAAGACGGCGTCCTTTCAAGAGTGGTCGCAAGTCCTAGAGCGCTACGCGAGAGCACCCGCGCTGCACGCCGAGCGTGCTCATTGGCAAGCGGTCCTCGCGGATTCTGCCGAGTTGCCAGCGCGCGACGCATCCGCCGTCAATAGCGTCGCTTCGGCGCGCACGCTGAGCGCGGCGTTGTCCGTCGCGGAGACTCGGGAGCTCCTCGGAAACGCAAACGTCGCCTATCGCACTCGGCCGGAAGAGCTGTTGCTCACCGCCCTGGCGCTAACGCTGTGCGAATGGGCGAAGCGCGCGAGCATGCTGATTCAGCTCGAGGGCCATGGACGTGAAGATCTCTTCGAGGACATCGACCTGACTCGCAGCGTTGGTTGGTTCACGACCTTGTTCCCGGTGCGTCTCGAACCCGTGCCGGGTTTGCTGGGTGCCTCGCTCTTGGCCATCAAGGAACAGCTGAGGCAGATTCCGAACAAGGGTCTCGGCTACGGCGTGCTGCGCTACCTCGGCGCCGATCGAGCTGCATTCGCCAGCGCACCTCCCGCGCGTGTGAGTTTCAATTATTGGGGGCAGGTCGACGCGGCGTTCGATGATCTGTTCCGCCCTGCCGCAGAGTCGGGCGGCGAGGAGCGCAGCCCGCAGGGATTGCGCAGTAGCTGGTTCGAGGTGAGCGCCATGGTCGTGGCTGGTCGCCTGGATGTCGGCTGGACCTTTAGCAGCGCGTTGCACGACGAGATCGAGATTGCGCGGTTGGTGCAGCGCTATCTCGAAAATCTGCGCGGTTTGCTCGAGCATTGCTCGCGAGCGGATGCTGGTGCCATCTCGAGCTCCGATTTCCCCCTGGCACGGCTCAGCCAAGCCGAGATTGATAGCTTGCCCGTGCCGGCGCGCCGCATCGAAGACATCTACCCTCTGAGCCCGCTGCAACAGGGGCTGCTCTTTCACAGCGTGAGAGATGTTGGAACCGGCGTCTACATCAACCAGCGCAGCTTCGTGCTCAACGTTGCGCTGAAGGTCGAGCTCCTCCGGCAAGCCTTCCGGCGCGCGCTCCAGGAGCACGAAGTCTTGCGCAGCCTGTTCTTATGGCAGGGCTTCACTCGCCCGTTCCAAGTAGTGCTCGATCGCGTCGACTTGCCGATTCGAGTTCTGGATTGGCGCTCGCGGAACGCCGCCGAACAGCAGCGCGCCGTCGATGAGTTCTTGGAGCAGGAACGCACGCAGGGCTTCGAACTCGGCGCTGCACCCTTGATGCGCATCGCGCTCGTGCGCCTGGCCGACGAGCGTTACCATTTCGTTTGGACCTGCCACCATTTGCTGCTCGACGGCTGGAGCTCGTCGCAGCTGCTGGCGCAAGTGTTCCTGGATTACATGTCGCTGGACGGCGCGCCGCCACAAGCGGACGCTACGCACGAACGCGGTGCACGCTTTCGCGAGTACATCGCTTGGCTGGAACGCCGAGACCCTGCGGCGACGCAAGAATTCTGGTCGCGTGAAGTCGGTGCGGTCAGCGAACCGAGCCTCTTGGCCGAGCGCACGATGGTCAGAAAAGCAGAGCTCGCGCCAGGCAGCCACTACGCCACGCTGGCCGTGCAGTGGCCCGCGGCGTTCGCGGAGCGGCTCACCGCTCTGGCGCAACGCGAGTGTGTGACGCTAAATACCCTGTTTCAGGCCGCGATCGCTCTCGTCTTGGGAAGCCGGCTTCGTCAACGCGACCTGGTTTTGGGCATTACCGTGTCTGGCCGCAGCGCGCCGATCGCGGGGATCGAGCACACGCTCGGCTTGTTCATCAATACCCTGCCGCTTAGAATCCAGCTTCGAGCAGAACAGCCGCTCGGAGATTGGTTGCGCGAGCTACAGGCCAATTGCGCGCGTGTGCAGGAGCACGAGGCGGCGCCGCTAGTAGAGGTACAAAAGCTCAGCGCGGTGCCGCGCGGAACACCGTTGTTCGACACGTTATTCGTTTTCGAAAACTACCCGGTGGCGGCCGCGCTGGACGCCTCTGCAGATACGCTGCGAATCGAACGGCAGAGCGCCGTCGAACGCACCAATTATCCGCTAACCATCGCGGCCTCTCCCGGCGATGGGGTGTTTCTAGAGCTGCACTACGACCAACACTACTTCGATGCTCGCTTTGCCGGGGACTTCGCTCGACACCTGCAGCAAGTGCTGCGTTCCTTCGTGGAGGCGCCGGAGCAGCGTGTGCATCAGGTGTCACAGCTCACGCCGCGCGAGCGCGCGACGGTAGTCTCCGCTTGGAACGCCACCACCTTCGACTACCCCGAGCGCTGCGTGCATCAGCTGTTCGAGGCTCACGCGGCGCGAGCACCCGAAAGCCTCGCGCTGATTCGAGGCTCGATGCGCGTGAGTTATGGCGAGCTCAATACTCGCGCCAATCGCGTCGCACACCGGCTGCGGGCGCTCGGCGTGCACTCCGAGCTTTTGCTTGGAATTGTGTGTGAACGCTCCATCGATGGTGTCGTGGCGCTCTTGGCCTCGTTGAAGGCTGGTGCAGCGTACCTCCCAATCGATCCAAGCTGGCCGCGGGAACGCATCCGTGCCTTGTTGCGAGACGCGGGTGTTGCGGCGGTGCTCACTCAAGAGCCGCTGCGCGAGCGCTGCCCGGACGACTTGGCCGTGCACTGCGTAGAGGCACTCGCGGGCGGCGCAGAGCCGTCCGAAAATCTCGACATTTGCAGCTCCCCGGATCAGCTCGCTTATTGCATCTATACATCGGGTTCAACTGGGCGCCCCAAGGCCTCGCTCTTGAGTCATCGCGGTTTGGTCAGCAACTTGTGTTGGACTCAGCAGCGTTTCGGCATCGTCGACACAGATCGTGTGGCGCAGCTCGCTTCGTGGAGCTTCGACGCGTCGGTGTGGGAGCTGTGGTTGGCGCTCACGCGCGGCGCCGCCTGCGTATTGCCAAGGCACACGCTCCGTGAGCAAGCTGCCGACGAGCTATTTGTCGAATTGCGCGAGCAAGGCGCCAACGTGAGCTTGCCAGTGCCGTCTTTGCTCGCGGCGGTGCTGGAGAGTGCAACCGGGCGCCGCGTGTTGGCGGGTTTCAAAGGCATTTTCCCCGGTGCTGAGCGTTTGCCACCCGAGTTGGCGCGCATGCTGCTCGAGCTCGGGGTGCCACAGGTGGTCAATCTGTACGGGCCTACCGAGGCGAGCATCGACGTGACGGCGTTTGACTGCCGATCTTCCTGGGATGGCGAGGTGCCCATCGGAAAACCGATTGGCAACATGGCAACGTACGTACTCGACGAGCAGCTGTCGCCTTTGCCAGTTGGTGTAGTGGGCGAAGTGTACGCAGCCGGCGTGGGGCTGGCTCGCGGGTACCTGGGCCGCCCTGATCTGACGGCGGAGCGCTTCTTGCCGAATCCGTTCAGTACGCCGGGCGGACGCATGTACCGAACGGGCGATCTCGGCTACTACCGCGCCGACGGCCAGCTCAACTACTGCGGTCGCAGCGATCAGCAAGTGAAGATTCGCGGCCATCGCGTCGAGCTCGCTGAGATTGAGCGCCGCCTACGCGAACAGCCAGAGGTGAAAGAGGCCGTCGTGCTCGCGCGCGCGGATGCCGGCTTCCCGACGCGGCTCGTGGCCTACGTCGTTGGGGTGGACTCCGTAGCAGCACAAGGCTCCGATGCGTTGACGCAGACCTTGGGTGAGCGGCTCGCGTTGGTGTTGCCCGAGTACCTGCTGCCGAGCGGCTATGTCGTGCTATCGGCGTTGCCGCTGGGCACTAGCGGCAAGCTGGATCGCAGCGCGTTGCCAGTGCCCGAACACGGTTGCAAAACGAGCGAGTACGTGGCGCCGAGTGGCGAGTTCGAGCTGACGTTGACCTCGATTTACAGGGCTATATTGCGGCTCGAACGCGTCGGGATTCACGACGACTTCTTCGCGCTCGGCGGCGATTCGATCTTGGCGTTGCAGCTGGTCTCGCGCGCGAAGGCAGCGCACATCGAGTTGACACCGAAGGACGTCTTCGAGCAGCGGACGGTCCACGGCTTGTCGCGCGTCGCTCGCCGTCGCGACCCGCAGGAACGCGGCTCCGCCGTGATGGTAACGGGGGATGCGCCGCTCACGCCAATTCAACACTGGTTCTTCGAACGTCGGCTTCACGCCGCGCATCACTGGAACCAGTCGCTCTTGTTGGAGCTCGTCGAAGCGCTGGATCTGAGCGTGCTTTCGCGCGCCGTGCACGCACTGTACTGGCGCCACGCCGCGTTGAGGCTCCGATTTGAGCCAGGCCAGCGTTTTGCCCGCTTCGATTCGACTGAGCCGCGTGAGCTCTGCAGCAGCGTCGACCTATCGCGCGAGCCAGACAGCGCTGCAGCGATCGAGCGCGTGGCCAATCGGGTGCAGCAAAGCTTGGACCTGGAGCACGGGCCTCTGTTGCGTGTCGTGCACCTCGACGTTGGAGCCGACCAGCGCGCACGCCTGTTGATCGTGGCGCACCACCTGGTGGTAGACGCCGTGTCGTTCCGCATCCTGCTGGAAGATCTCGAAGTCTTATACCGAGCTTTCGCCGCGGGCCTCGAGCCTGAGCTCGCGCCTCTCGGTAGTTCGTGGCAGGAGTGGGCGCGCGCGCTGGAACGACACGCCACGAGCGAAACGCTGCTTGCCGAGGCGAGCTACTGGCAGGCCGTTGACGAACCCACGTTGGGCCTTCCCGCGACGGACCCGCACGGGGAAAATACCGTGGCGTCGGCGCGCGTCATCGGTTTCGAGCTCGACGCCTTCGAGACGGAGCAGCTGTTGGGTGAGCTCGCTCGGGCTTATCGCGCGGATATCAGCAGTATCCTGCTCACCGCGCTGGCCTTTGTATTGTGCGCCTGGTCTGAGCGGCCGAGTGTTGTGCTGCACTTGGAAGGACACGGCCGGGAGGACTTGTTCAGCGGCGTGGACGTCACGCGCAGCGTTGGCTGGTTCACGAGCTTGTATCCGGTGCGTTTGAGCCCTGATCGCACCGATCTCGTGCGCTCCGTTTCTCGCATCAAGGAGCAGCTGCGAAGCGTTCCCCAACGAGGCATCGGCTACGGCATCTTGCGTCATCTCGCGAGCGGTGCGGCTGAATCGGCACAGCTGCAACGCGCGAGCCAGCCGCAGATCATGTTCAACTACCTGGGCCAGTTCGACCAAACTTTCGAAGAGGCCACTCTGTTCCGCTTGGCGGACGAGCCCGCAGGTGAGGAGCGCGATCCCAGCAGCGAACGCCCGAGTTGGTTCGAAATCAGCGCAGCCGTGTATGAGCGTCGCTTGCGCATCGATTGGCGCTACAGCGAAGCCATTCACAGCGCGAGCAGCGTCGGAGCGTTAGTCGAGCGCTACAGAGCCGCACTCACTGAACTGCTGCAGACGAACGACACGAATCGAAAAATCGAACTCGTGCCATCCGATTTCCGTCACGTCGATATCGCGCAGAGCGAGCTCGATGACTTGCTCGAAGACCTGAGCTGAATCGGGCCCGAAACGTGGCTCATATTGGTGATTCGCGATGATGCGTACCAGCAAAAACGTGCAAGAGATCTTCCCGCTCACCCCATTGCAGCAGGGGATCTTGTATCACTCCGTAGAAGTCGACCGCAGCCGCGCGCCATACTTCTTCCAGCTGTGCTTCCGGATCAGGGGGCGGCTCGACGTGGGCGGGCTCGAACGTGCCTGGGGCAGGGTGGTAGCGCGGCATGAACTGCTGCGCGCCGACGTGCAGTGGCAAAAGACCAAGGAACCCGTGCAGCTCGTGTATCGCACGGCCGAGGTCCACATTCGGCGGGAGCAGTGGTCGGCGCTTGGAGAGGCGCAGATCGCGGAGAATTTGCGTGTCTGGCTCGAGCAAGACCGCGCCGTCGGGTTCGAGTTCTCACGCCTGGCAGATACACGTCTCACGTTGATGCAGGTGGCAGCCGAGGAACATTATCTGATCTGGAGCTATCACCACGTTACGCTCGATGGGTGGAGCGTTTCCAACATTCTGGGCGAGGTGTGGCTCGCCTATCACGCTGAAGTGCGCGGTTTCGAGCCAACTCTAGCGCCGGTGCCGCCGTACCGCGCTTACATGGATTGGGTCAAATCAAGAGCTGGTGCGAGTGCCGACGAGTACTGGCGGGAGCTCCTAGCGGATTACGAGCAGCCCATCGACTTTCCGCCGCGTCGTCCGTGTGTCAATCAGACGCCGCGCGCGTTCAAGGAGCAGCGCTTGCTGCTGGACGTAGCGGAGAGCGAACGGGCGCGCGCTCTCGCTCGTGAGCTCACGGTCACGCCGAACACGTTATTTCAGGGTGTGTGGGCGCTGCTAGTCAGCTTGTTTTCGAGTCGGGAAGACGTGGTGTTTGGTGTGACCGTGTCGGGTCGACCGAGCGAGATCGCGGGCGCCGACGTTATGGTCGGCATGTTCATCAACACTCTACCCGTGCGCGTGCGTGTCGAACCGGAACTCGAGCTCTCCACTTGGTTGCGCGGCTTGCAGGAGCAGAACGCCCTGCTCAGGCAGTACGAATTTTCGAGCCTTCCGCATGTGGCGCACCTGAGTGGCATTCCGGGCGATAGGGCTCTGTTCGACTCCATCTTCGTATTCGAAAATTACCCAATATCGAGCGCACTCGGGGCTGCCGACGAGCTGAACCTAGACGTCGCGATTTACGAGCCGGAACCGGCGCTGGCATCGGACGAGGCAGAGGTGTCGACCACGCACGCGGTGCCGACGCGACGCCGCAACAACTTCCCATTGTCTTTGATCGCGATCCCCGGCAAGCAAACCGAGATCGCGTTTTGCTACCACAGTGATCAAGTCGCAGATTACGTGGTGGCGTCGATGCGCGACGTTTATGCTGCCATCATCCGGCGAGCGCTGAATCAGCCCGGCGTGACGCTCGGTGAATTGTGCCGAGATGCCCGGGTGCTGTGCTTCGCGACGAGCGACGCCGCCAGGGCCGTGCCCCAGGCATACCCAGAGCGCAGTGTGCACGGCTGGATTCGAGAGCAAGCCGAGCGAAATCCTGCGACCACCGCGCTGCAGTTCGAAAACGAAAGCCTGACGTACGCGGAGTTCGAGCGGTGCGCGAACGCGCTCGCCGAGCGACTTCGCGGCCACGGCGTGACACCGGGCCGCCGCGTCGCGATCTGCGCCAAGCGTTCCCTCGATCTCGGCGTTGCAATCTACGCCGTGCTCAAGTGCGGCGCCGCCTATGTGCCGCTCGAGCCGAAGTTCCCGCGCGCTCGTCTGCAAGCTGTGCTCGCCGACTCGAGGGCGGTGCTGTTGCTCGCCGATCACGACACGGCCGAGGGCTTGGCAGCTACCAACGTCCCTGTTTTAGTTGTGGACCACTCGGAGTTCGCGCAACCTTCGGAAGCCGGAGTAAATAGCGCAGTTTCGCCGGATGCAGCGGCGTACGTCATTTACACCTCTGGCTCGACGGGGCAGCCGAAGGGTGTCGTCGTCACGCATCGCGGGCTCACCAACTACGTTCAAGGCTTGCTCGAGCGCCTGGCGCTTCCGTGCGGCGCCAGCATGGCCATGGTTTCGACCGTGGCTGCGGATCTCGGCAACACGGTGCTGTTTGGCGCCTTGTGCTCCGGCGGCACGCTACATCTCATGTCCGAAGATCGTGTGTTCGATGGGGACGCATTCGGAGCCTACCTGCGCAAATGGCGCGTCGATGTGCTGAAGATCGTCCCCAGTCACCTCGAAGGGCTGATGCAAGCGAGTGACCCGAGCGCCGTGCTGCCTCGCCACACGCTGATTTTGGGCGGAGAAAGCACGCCGTGGGCCTTGGTCGAGAAGATTCGGCGCCACGGCGTTTGCCGCGTGATCAATCACTATGGTCCGACCGAGACCACGGTGGGCGTGCTGACGTACGAGTGCCCGTCGCCGCCCGCGTTTCCAGAGAGCGCCACGTTGCCGCTTGGCAGAGCCTTACCCAACAGCCGCGTGTATGTGCTCGATGCGGCATTGCACGCCGTGCCGCCCGCGGTAGTTGGCGAGATCTACGTTGGCGGCGCCGGTGTCGCACGTCAGTACTTGAATCGCCCGGATCTAACGGCAGAGCGCTTCGTGCCGGATCCGTACGGCAGCCCCGGTTCGCGTCTGTATCGCACGGGCGATCGCGCGCGTCAGCTCGAAGGCGGTGTGATCGAGTTTTTGGGTCGTGTGGACGACCAAGTCAAAATCCGTGGTCATCGCGTTGAGCTCGGCGAAATCAGAGCCGCGCTGCTCGAGTTGCCGGAGGTGGCGGAGGCCCACGTGGTGCCGCGTCGCTCGCCCAGCGGCGCAACGACGCTCGTTGCCTACCTGGTCGGAGACAGCGCTCAACGGAGCCTCTCGGGTTGGCAATCGCGGTTGGCGGAGCGTCTCCCCGAGCACATGCTGCCCAGCGACTACGTGTGGCTCGATCGTTTTCCGCTGACTACCAACGGCAAGCTCGATCGCGTGGCGTTGCCGGAGCCGGAACGGGTGCCCTCCGTCACGAGCGGCGAACCTCGCAGCGAAATCGAGCAGAAGTTGGTGACGATCTGGAACGAGGTGCTGAAGATCACGAGCGTCGGCATCTACGACGACTTCTTCAATTGCGGCGGTGACTCATTGCTTGCTTTTCAGGTGGTGGCTTTATCGCGTAAGGCGGGCCTGAACCTGCTGCCCCAAGATCTATTCGAGCAACGCACGATTGCTGCGCTTGCGCTCCGCTTGGAAGCCGGCGAGGCAGACGAGTACGACGAGGCCGAAGCGCAGCTCGAATGTGTGTCGCGTCACCAGCCGATCCCGCTTTCCTACGCTCAGCAGCGGCTCTTGTTCTTGTGGCGACTCGAACCCGCGAGCGCAGCCTACAACGTACCATTTGCGGTCCGGCTCAACGGAGCGTTGAACCAAGGCGCGCTCGAACGCGCTTTTCATGCGTTGAGCGAGCGCCATGAAGGACTGCGCACGACCTTCAGTGATGAAGGCGGGGAGGGCCGTCAGGTCATCCATCCGGCTCCGGAGCAGCTGCATATTCCCGTCGTCGACCTTGCGCCTTTGCCGGAAGTTGAGCGGGACGGGCGTGCACGCGCGTTGCTCGAGGCCGCTAGCAGAGAGACCTTCGATTTGGAGCGCGGCCCGCTGTTGCGAATTCAGCTTCTCCGACTGAAGGCCAATGCGCACATTCTCGGCGTCGTTCTGCACCACATAGTTTCCGACGGCTGGTCTGGTGGCATCCTGGTGCGCGAACTCGTGCAGTTGTACGCGGCCTTCGCGAGCTCCGAGGGCGCGCTTGGAGATCACGGGCCGCCGCTGCCAGAACTCACGTTTCAATACGCCGACTACGCCGTCTGGCAGCGCCGACGCCTGAACGCCGAGGAGCTCGAACGTCAGCTGAGCTACTGGCAAGAACGGCTCGGGACGGAGCACAGCGTTCTCGCGCTGCCGACCGATCGGCCGCGTCCTCCGGAGCAAAGTTATCGCGGCGGGCGCCACGAGCTAGAGCTCGAAGCAGAGCTGGTTGCTGCACTGAGGGCTTTGGCGCGGCGCGAAGGCGTGACGCTGTTCACGTTGCTATTGGCTGCGTTCGACGTACTGCTGTTCCGGTACTCGCATCAACGAGACATTCGCGTCGGCGTACCTGTCAACGGTCGCGCCCGACCCGAGCTCGAACCCATCGTTGGTTGCTTCGTGAACACGCTGGTATTGCGCATGCAGCTCGACGGGCGTGAGCCGTTCAGCAGCTTGCTCGAGCGTGTCCAGGAAGCCGCGACGCGTGCTCAGGCGCATCAGGACGTGCCTTTCGAGAAGCTCGTGGAAGTACTGAATCCAGAGCGCAGCCTGAGCCACAGCCCGCTCTTCCAGGTGCTGTTCAATCACCAGCGCCCAGACTACGCGAACCTGGAGAATTGCGGCGACCTACGCTTCGAACCGGTGAGCTTCTCGACCCGTACCACCCAGTTCGATCTGGCTTTGGACACTAGCGAAGAAGACGCAACGTTGCGCGCTGCTTTCACGTACAGCAGCGATCTATTCGAGCCGACCACAATTTCGCGATTCGGTCAGCACTACCGTCAGCTGCTCACAGCCATCACGCGCGCACCGAACACAGCCGTGGACGATCTCCAGCTGCTCACTCCCGAAGAAGAGCAAATCATCGTTCGCGACTGGAACCAAACACAACGCGTCTATGAAACGGGGCGCCTTTTGCACGAGTGGATCGAGGCACGGGTCGACGAGCGGCCCGAGGCAATCGCCGTAGTGCTGGAAGGGTCGGAATCGAGACGTCTCACTTACGCAGAGCTCAACACGAAAGCCAATCAACTTGCCCACCAACTCTTTTTGATGGGCGTTGGTCCTGAGGTGTTGGTGGGCATCTATCTCGAGCGCTCGCTCGATATGGTGGTTGCGCTCTTGGCAGTGGCGAAGGCGGGTGGCGGTTATATCCCGCTCGACCCGCAGTATCCGGCGGCACGCCTTGCGTACATGCTGGAGCATGCACGTCCGCATGTGATTGTGAGCGCGCGTCCTTTGAGCCAGGGTCTGCCAGAAACGGAAGCCAAGCTCGTGTGTTTGGACCGCGACGCCGCCACGCTCGAACGGCAGTCGCGTGAGAACCTGCTGCGGCGAGCCGACTTGGACAACCTAGCGTACTGCATCTACACGTCGGGTTCGACGGGGCGTCCCAAGGGAGTGATGATCTCGAACGGCGCGCTCTTGAATTTTCTTCATTCCATGCGTGAAGTGCCCGGCCTCAGGTCGAGCGATCGCGTGTTGGCGCTCACGTCGCTTTCCTTCGATATTTCCGGCCTGGAGATCTATTTGCCTTTGCTCGTCGGGGCGAGCATCGTGCTGGTGTCTCGCAGTGTGGCGACTAGCGCTTCGGAGATCGCGAGTTCGATCACTCGCCACGGCGTAAACGTGGTGCAGGCCACACCCGCCACGTGGCAAATGTTAGTGGAGGCGCCAGAGTTCGCGGAGCTGCCCAAGCTGCGTGTCCTGTGTGGCGGCGAAGCGTTATCGGACGCTCTCGCCTGGCGCCTGATCGCCCACCATTCCGGCGTTTTCAATTTATACGGACCGACGGAGACCACAGTGTGGTCCTCACTCTGTGCGCTCGATGCCGCGCAGCCGAAGCCTTTTCTCGGTCGACCTATCGCCAACACCCAGCTGTACGTACTGGACCAAAACCTCAGAATGGTGCCTCTTGGTAGCAGCGGTGAGCTCTTTATCGGGGGCAGCGGGCTCGCGCGCGGTTACTTGAGTCAACCGGCGCTGACTGCCGAACGCTTCGTGCCGAACCCTTTTGGAGCAGTTCCAGGTGAGCGCCTGTATCGCACTGGCGACGTGGTCCGCTACACGACGCATGGCCAGCTCGAATACCTTGGCAGAACCGACCACCAGGTGAAGTTGCGCGGGTTTCGCATCGAGCTCGGAGAGATCGAAGCGCGCCTAGTGCAACATCCGAGCGTTACACGCGCGGCCGTAGTGGTGCACTCGGACGCAGACGAGGCGCGCTCACTCGTGGCCTACGTGGTCATCGCTGCGGAGCGAAGCGGCGCCGGCGAAGAAACCGAGCTCGTTTCCAGCCTGCGGATGCATTTGAAGGCCACACTACCGGAGTACATGCAGCCCAGCCAGTTCGTGCTGCTCGAGCGTTTGCCGCTCACTCCGAACGGCAAGGTGGATCGCAAAGCGCTACCACGTCCGGATCGCAGCCTGCTCGCCGCGAGTTATGTAGCGCCCAGGAACGAGCTCGAACGAGGCCTGTGTGAATTGTGGGCCGAGTTGCTCAAGCTGCCGCGCGTCGGAGTGCAGGACAATTTCTTCGCGCTTGGTGGCCACTCCTTGCTTGCCGTGCGTATGACACACGCGGCTCGATCCATCATTGGCCGAAAACTACCGGTAAGTGTGGTCTTTCAGCATCAGACGGTTGCAGAGTTCGCGGCTGCCCTGGACGCTCACTCCGTGCCATCTTCCGCGATGGTGACGCTGCAGAGTGATGGTGACAGGCCGGCGCTCTATTGCATTCATCCCGCTGGAGGACACGTGCTTGCCTATCGCGAGCTAGCGCAAGCTCTCGCGCCGCGCCGCCCCGTGTACGGCCTGCAAGCGAAGTCATTCTACCTGAACGATGGTTTCGACGATTCGGTCGAAAGCATGGCGAGCGAGTACGCGCGCGAGATCTTGGAGCTGCAGGATTCAGAGGCGATTCACCTCTTGGGTTGGTCGTTTGGTGGAGTCCTGGCTCTCGAAGTGGCGCGAGTTCTCGTTGCGCGGGGCTGCCGCATCGGCTCACTCAGCCTGCTAGATCCGCGTGACTTGATCGTCGCGGCCTCTGAGCCAGCCCGTTCGTCCGCTTCAGACCGAGCCAATTCGCATCCCGAAGCGCTGCCAGCCGACGTCGCGCGTTGGCTCGAGCGTAGCCATCTGCGGGAGAAGTGGCTGCGCTTGTTCGAACGCGGCGCAGATAGCCGAGCTTGGTTGATCGAGCAGTTTGCGAAGCGCGATCTGGCCGGGGTTTCACTCGATCTACCGGACGAGGCGGAGTTGTTCAGCGGCGCTAATTCCTTGCTACTGGCAGATGCACATCCGCTACGCGCGAGCCCGGTGCCGGCCCACATCTGGTGGTCGCGCGAGTCTTCGCTCAAGTACCCAAATTGGGAAACGCGGCGAGTCGAACTCGAACGCCGACTGGGCCCTGTGGACTCACAACTGATCAATAGCGACCACCTAAACATCGTGCGCGACGCGAACCTCATCGCGGAGCTCGGCGCGCGGCTCCAAGCGGCCGACATCGCATTCGCTTCCGAGCCGAACGCAACTCGCTGAGTGCACTCTAAAGGAAGCCGCCGTTGGTCGTCCTCCGCTTCTTGCTTCGCTCCTCGAAAAAGCTGCTCCTCGTCGCGCTGGTCGCGAGCACCTTGAGCGGCTTCGGTAGCGCTGCGCTCGTGGCGCTGATTAATCGCGCGCTGCAGACGCCTCCTGAGCAGCTCGCGCCTGTCGGCTTTCGATTCGGTGCCCTCTGCGTTGCAGTGCTAGGGCTGCGCTGGTTGTCGCAATCGGTGTTCGTGCAGCTGAGCCAGCGCACGTTGGCGAACCTGCGCTTGTATTTGAGTCGGGAGCTCGCGAAAGCTCCGTATCGACACATCGAAGCGCAAGGTTCAGCGCGCCTATTCGCGCTACTTACTGAAGACGTGCACACGGTAGCGGACTTGTTCATGACGCTACCCAACTTCAGTATGCACGGAGCCGTGGTGCTCGGCTGCCTCGGGTACCTGGCGCTCTTGTCTTGGAAGGTTTTTGCATTTGCGCTGCTGGTTACGCTGCTGGGCGCGGCCGTTTATCACCGCGGCCAGGCGCGCGCTCTGAACGACTTGCGCGACGCACGCCTCGAGCAAGACCAGCTGTTCCAGCATTTCCGCGCACTCCACGACGGTGCCAAGGAGCTCAAGCTACATCGGCGCCGACGTGAAGCCTTTTTCGATGAGTTGCTCGGCGCCAGTGTGGAACGCGTGCGACGCAAGCACACGCGCGGCATGTTGACCTACGTCGCGGCCGAAAGCGTTGGAACCACGTTGTTCTTCGGCTTCATTGGTCTGGTGTTGTTCGGTTTCAGTCGCTGGCTCGCGGTCGACGCGGCGGTGATGTCCGGCTATGCGCTCGTGTTCTTACATATGGTGTTGCCGATGGAAGCCTTGCTGCTGGCTATTCCCAACATCAATCGCGCACGCGTCGCGCTCGAACGCGTTCAGAGTGGCACTTTGTGCGCAGAGCGACAGGAAGTGTTGCCGAGCGCCGACGTGCCGCTCGAGCCCCTGCACTTCGTGAGCCTCCGTTTGCGCGGCGTGGCGCATCGCTATCATCGGGAAGGGGAGGAAGGCCACTTCGAAGTTGGTCCCATCGATCTCGAGATCACCGCGGGTGAGGTCGTGTTCTTGACGGGGGGTAATGGCAGCGGCAAAACCACTCTCGCCAAGCTGCTGACCGGCTTGTACGCACCCGAACGTGGTGTCCTGTATCTCAACGGAAAAGCCGTCAGCGACGCCGGCAGGGACCGCTATCGCCAGCATTTCTCTGCGATATTCGCCGACTTCTTCGTGTTCGAGCGACTGCTGGGCATCGACGTGGACACGCCTCCAGCGCCCTCCGTGGATTCAGCGGTGCGCCCGCTGCCGGCGCTCGATCGTAGCGCCGAGTATTGGCTGGCCGAGTTTGGGCTCAGCCACAAAGTGAAGGTCACGGGTGGCGTGTTTTCGACGACGCGGCTCTCTCAGGGACAACGCAAGCGACTAGCGCTGGTCGTAGCCTACCTCGAAGATCGCCCGCTCTACTTGTTTGATGAATGGGCCGCGGACCAAGATCCCGAATACAAGGAAGTGTTCTACAAGCGCCTTTTACCCGAGCTCAAACGCCGTGGGAAAACCGTGATCGCGATCACGCATGATGATCGTTACTTTCATCTCGCTGATCGCTGCATCAAACTCGAATACGGAAAAATCGTTGCCGACGAAGCAAGGGCTCCGAGCGTCGTGCACGGCGGTTCCGTCGAGATGACAACGGCTTAGGCGGCGATGATCGCTGCGAGATTGCTTGCTGCGCTATGTTGCGTAGTTCGTTTGCTGGGCTGTCCCACTGCGGCGCATGCCCAAGCATCTCCGGCAGCCGTGGCGCGGGCGCAAGCATCTCCGGCAGCTGCGGCGCGTGCGCAACCGTCGCTGGTAGCTCGTGAGCGTGCGCAGCCATCGCCGGCCGTGGCTGCTATTCGTGCGCAACGTGCGCCATCTGGTTTCGTGTCCCACGTAGTGGTCCTGGGTACCCATCGCACCAAAAAGAGCGCATTGCTGGAGCTTTTACGCTACGAACCTCCTGCATACTACTCGGAGGCCGAGCTCAGCGAGTTCGCGCGCCGCATCAACAATCTCGGGATTTTCGACAGCGTTGCCATCGATTTGCAAGGCGACGTGCTCGTCGTGCGCGTCGAAGAAAAGTGGACGTTCATCCCAAGCTTCGATCTGGTCACGGGCAGCACTCTCAAGGATACGTTCATTTTGCTCGGTGGCGCCGAGTATAACGCGTTCGGCAATGGCACCACCATTGAGGGTGAGATCAGCTATGAGCAGCGCGGAATCAACTTCTCGCTGGCTGTTCGTCAGCACGACTATCATCCGCGGCGCTGGGCAATGGGCGGCGAAGTCTATCACTCGACCGGAGAGTTGCACTTCGGGAATCCCGATGTCGCTTGGACGCGACAGCAAACTGGCGGCGGATTGAGCTGGACCGCGCCCTACGGATATCGAAGTCCTCTGCGTTACCAAGTAGCAGTCGACTACTACCGCGAGATCAATCATCGCATCGAGGGTGACCTGCTGCCGCGGGATGGTCACGCGATCGGAACACGCATGATCTTCGCGTGGGATCAGTACCTGTGGCGTGACCTGGTGGCGAGTGGTTATCAGTTCGAACTCGAGGTCACGCCGAGCTGGTTGATTGATGCCGGCGTTGCACAAAGTCGCCACGGCGCAACGTTGACCGTTACCAGCGCCCTGCCATTGGCGAAGCATACGGTCCTCATGAACCGCTCTCTCGTTGGCGTGCGTACGCGCGGCAACGTGAATTTCAGCTACCTGCTTGGTAGTCAAGTTGGCGTGCGCGGCTTGGAGGACTTGTTCTACCGCCCCTGGACGATGGCCTTCACTAATTTGGAACTGCGCCAGGGTTTGCCGCTCGCGCGGCGCTGGGCAGTGCAGGGCGTGGCGTTCGCGGATGCCGCGGTGTTCGAGCAAGTGGATAGGCTCGGTCAGCGCGCGAAGGCGGGCAACGCGCTGAGCGCTGGCGCGGGCGTACGGCTCTTGCCGACCTTCCTGGCGCAGATCGTTCTGCGTGTGGATGTGGCCCGCTTGTTTCTGCCCGAGCAAAGCTGGTTCGTTCAGTTTGGAACCAACCAGTACTTTTGAGCTGGGAGCCGGCAATGCTGAAACGTTGGGCGAAGTATGCTTCTGGGATCTCGGCCGTGCTGTTGGTTGCAACAGCCGCGATCTGCTGGTTTCTTCTGCGCAACCGAGCCGTGAGCGTGGCGGGTCGCAAGCCAGCGTCCGGGCTCGCACAAGCAGTCGAGGTGGTGCGGGATCGCTATGCCATTCCGCACATCTATGCGGCGAGTGAAATGGACGCGTATTTCGCACTCGGCTACGTTCACGCTCAAGACCGACTGTGGCAAATGGAGCTTGCTCGTCGCGTCGGCTCGGGCAGCCTGGCGGAGGTCTTCGGCGTCGATGCTTTGCCGCGCGATCGCCTGTTTCGCACGCTGGGTTTGCGGCGTGTCGCAGAAGCCAACCTGGCACACCTGAGTGAAGATGCACGCGCTGCGCTCGAAGCCTACGCACGGGGCGTGAACGCGCGCCTCGCCGACTCGACGGTGCGCCTACCACTCGAGTTCAGCTTGTTTCGTTTCGAGCCGAGAGCTTGGTCCGCTGTCGACTCGCTGGTGGTGCTCAAGCTGATGGCATACACGTTGTCTGCGAACTTCTCTCGCGAATTGCTGCGCCTGCGCCTGGCGAAAAAGTTGGGGCCTGAGCGGCTCGCGGAGTTTCTGCAAGATCCCTTCGTGTTACCCGAGTTTCGGCTGCTCTACGGTTCACTCGACCCCGGCGCGTTGAGCGAGACCGTCACGGCCCTCGCTGCTTTGAGCCCAGCGAACCGCCAGCTGCATCTCGGCTCCAACAATTGGGTCGTGAACAGCGAACGCAGCGTCACTGGCAAGCCGCTGCTCGCGAACGACCCGCACCTCGACTTGAGTGCGCCCACTTTGTGGTACCTGGCTCACCTTCACAGTCCCCAGATCAACGCCGTCGGCGCCACCATTCCCGGACTGCCCACCGTCGTTTTGGGGCGTACCCCTCGAGTCGCTTGGAGCTTCACGAACACCGAATCTGACACTCAGGATCTCTTCATCGAGCGGCTGGCGAGCGACCACTCGCGTTATGAGGCTCCTGGCGGCTCGAGGCCCTTCGTTACTCGCCGCGAAGTCATTCACGTCAAGGGCCTAAGCGATGAGGTGCTCGAGGTGCGTTCGACCCGTCACGGGCCAGTCGTATCAGATGTATCGAAGTCCGCGGCCGGCTTGACTCCTAGCGGCCACGTGCTGGCTCTGAGTTGGGTCGCGCTCGACGAGGGAGACACCACGTTTCAATTCTCCCTGCGCGCAGGGCGCGCGCAGAGTTCCGACGACTTGCGCGCAGCGGCCAGGGACTTTCACTCACCCCAACAGAATATCGTTTACGCAGATGATGCAGGCCAAGTTGGGTTCGTAGCGGCAGGCCGCGTACCCGTGCGTCGCGCCGACAACGAAATCAAAGGCCTCGTGCCGGTTCCTGGTTGGCTCGAGAAGTACGATTGGCAAGGCAGCGTGCCCTTTGACGAGCTGCCGCAACTCACCAACACTCCGTACATCGTTACCGCGAACAACGACATTACACCGGAGTCGTATCAGCACTGGCTCGGCGCCGAATGGGCAACGCCCTATCGTGCCAATCGCATCGCTCAGCTGCTCGAGAACGTGCCCAAACACAACTTGAACAGCTTCGCCCGGATTCAACTCGACGTGCGGAGCGGCACCGCGGAGGCCTTGTTGCCCTTCTTGCGGCAGCTCGACGGCGCTGACGAACGGGAACGCGACGTCTTGGCAGCGCTCTCGAAGTGGAATGGCGAAATGGCGGCGGAGCGCTCGGAGCCGCTGATTTTCAGCACGTGGGTGCGCGAGCTCACCCGCGCCATCTACGCTGACGAACTTGGCGAGCTCTTCACCGACGTCTGGGGCGATCCGCCCGACTTCCTGCGCAACGTGCTCTCCAACCGCGGAGGACTCGCCCATTGGTGCGACGACGTGACCACTCCCAACGCCGAAGACTGCGCACAAGTAAGCTTGCGCGCCCTGCGCTCCGCGTTGCTTTGGCTCAGCCAGCGTTGTGGTTCGAGCTGGCAAAACTGGCGCTGGGGCGCGCAGCATCGTGCGCATTCAAAACACAGTACGCTCGGCGATGTCCCGCTCCTCGGCAACTGGGTCAACATCGTGAAGCCCGTACCTGGGGACAACGAAACCATCAACCTTGCTGGCTATTCACTCGACGAAGACGAGGCTCCGTTTGCAAGCCACCATGGGCCAGGCCTGCGTGCCCTGTACGATCTGGCGAACCCCGAAAACTCGCTATTCATCACGAGCACCGGCCAATCGGGAGATCCGTTGTCGCCTCACTATCGCGACATGAGCGCGTTATGGGCGCGCGGCGAATACGTCCCGATGCGCACGGGACGAGCGAGCATCGAGGCAGGCGCCTTGGGAACGCTCGTGCTCGTGCCCCAGCGTTGAGCTCAACGGCTTTGCGCTGCACGCCGGGTGCGGAGTGACTTTTTCCGCGATTCGGGTTGGCGCTGAGCTATCAGCGCTTTACGTCCTCTTGCGTCGGCGCCAAGCTTTACGCGAATTGAAAGACGAAAAAGACCTCATCGCAAAGGCCCGGGCGGGCGATGATGACGCCCTGAGCGCCCTGGTTGAGGTCTACGCACCACGTGTGCTGCGTTTCGGGCGCCGCCTGTGCCGCACCGAGCACGACGCCGAGGATGTCGTCCAGCAAACGCTGCTTTCTCTGGCCACGCGGATCGGAGAGTTCCGAGGTGACAGTCAGCTCAGCAGCTGGCTCTTCGCGGTCGCGCGCAGCCACTGCATCAAGTTGCGAACGCGCGGTGCCGCCGCGCGCGAAAGTGAGGCTCCCGACGAAAGCATCGAGCAGCTTGCCGATCCGGCGCGGCTCGTGCCCGACGAAGCCGTTTCGCGAGAGCAGCTGGAGCGCGCGTTGGACGTCGCCATGCGTTCGCTCGATGTCGGACAGCGCGAGGTATTGTTGCTGCGCGACGTGGAGGGCTTGAGCGCAGCGGAAGTGGCCAAGGCCTTGGGAACTAGCACGGATGCCGTGAAGAGCCGATTGCACCGCGCTCGTCAGGCGCTGCGCGATCGGCTCGCGCCGTGGTTCGAGCAGAGTACGCCGCAGCCGAGCTGCCCAGACGTTGTCGACCTGCTGTCTCGTTATCAGGAAGGCGACGTGACGAGTGAAGTATGTAAGACGATGGAGGCTCACGTGGAGGGTTGCAGCGATTGCGCGAAGCGGTGCCATTCGCTGCGCTCGGTGCTTGCCGCATGTAGCGCTACGCCACTGCCGGAGCTGTCGGAAGAGCTGAAGCGGGCCGTACGCGAGCAGATGCGGCGCTCGCTGCGCCGACAAATCGGTTCATAACGCGAATCCTCGACGCCGGTCTTGGCTCCTACGGGCAAGGAGCCACATGCGAAATCTGCATCTGCACACGAAACTGCCCATCGAGCTAGCCGGCGGCCTTACACGTCCCACTTTGCTCGATGTGCGAACGCGGGAGGAATTTGGCGCCGGACACGTCGAGGGAGCGGTCAACGTTCCAATCGACGAGCTCGAACGACGGCTGAGCGAGCTGGGTTCGCCCGAACACCCCATCGCGGTCTATTGCCGCAGCGGCCGTCGCAGTGCACGCGCGGTCAGCCTGTTGCGCGCTGCGGGATTCGAAACCGTCACTGATCTCGGCGGTCTGGCCCAGTGATCAGCCGTGAACGGAATTGTTGGCTCATTTTTTCGCGAACCCTTTCCCTGCCCAGCGGCTCTCACGAACTGAGGAAGTCATGCAAGTGAGACAGCTTTTCGATCAGAGCACCTGCACGTACACATACCTAGTAATCGACGAGACCTCCCGCGAGGCGGTGATCATCGATCCTGTTCGCGAACAGCTCGAGCGCGACGTGCGCTTGATCGAAGAGCTCGGGCTGAGCCTGCGATACGTGCTCGAGACTCACGTTCACGCCGATCACGTGACGAGCGCTGCTGCGTTGGCCGAGCGCACCGGGGCCGTTACGGCAGCGTCTCGCCTGGGTGCGGCTTGCGCCATGCGCCACTTGAGTGAGGGCGACCTCATCAGTTTCGGGAGCTCCGCGCTGCGCGTGTTCGAGACGCCTGGCCACACGAGCGATAGCCTCACTTTCTACACTGCGGGCCACGTATTCACCGGTGATGCCTTGTTCGTCCGCGGGACGGGTCGCACCGACTTCCAGGCGGGTGACGCCGGTGCACTGTACGACTCGATCACGCTGAAGCTGTTCGCGCTACCGGATTCGACCCTCGTGTGGCCGGGCCACGACTACCGTGGACACGCAGTGTCCAGTATCGGCGAGGAGCGGCGGCACAACCCGCGGCTGGCGGGAAAGAGCCGCGAGGAGTTCACCGCGCTGATGGCGGCTCTGAAGCTCGCGCCACCCAAGCAGATTCAGGTCGCAGTGCCAGCCAATCTAAGTTGCGGGCGAGACGTACTCGCGCAGGGATAAACGTCATGGTGGCGGGCCTAACGCTTTCACTCCTCATTGGGCTGGCGCTCGGACTTTTTGGGGGCGGCGGTTCGATCCTTGCCGTACCGATCCTGACGTATCTGATGAGCGTTCCAGTCAAGGCAGCGATCGCCAGCTCTCTACTGATCGTCGGCGCCACGAGCGCGGCCGCGCTCATCGCACAGTGGCGGAGCGGGAACGTCGTCTGGCGAACGGGGTTGACGTTCGGGCTTGCCGCGATGTTCGGCGCCTACGCTGGCGGGCACCTTGCGCGCTTCGTTCCGGAAGCCGTCCTGCTCATCGCATTCGGTTTGCTGATGTTCGTCTCCGCAGTGGCCATGCTGCGCGGTCCTCGCGCGTGGCGAGCCCCTCAATCGCAGAACGAAATGCCGAGAGCGCGCATGGCAGGCTACGGTTTGGCGGCTGGGTTGGTCGCGGGCCTGCTCGGAGCTGGGGGCGGGTTTCTGATCGTGCCGGCCCTCGTGTTGCTCAGCGGGATGCCCATGCGCAAAGCCGTCGGCACCTCACTGCTGGTGATTTTTCTCCAGTCCGCAGCCGGCTTTTTGGGGCACGTTGGCCACAGCGCAATTCCCTGGCATACAGTGCTGCCCGTCGTGGTCCTGGCTATCCTTGGCAGCATTGCAGGCGGTGCCTTGAGCAACCGGGTGCGTCCGGACTCGCTGCGCCGCGGTTTCGCTTGGTTGTCCCTGCTCGTTGCGGTCTTTGTCATCGCTCGTCCTCTCCAGGAACTGGACTCGAACGGCACCCTTTATACGGCTGTGTTCGTGACACGCTGGCCCTGGTGGGTGGGTGGCATTGCCATCGCCGCAGTGGCGCTCGGCTTATTGTTCGTGGAAAACAGGCAGCTCGGTGTTTCGACTGGCTGCGGTGAGGTGTGTCTCCTGCCCGTCAGTGCAGCAGCGCGCGCTTCGTGGCGGCCCCGCTTCTTGCTCGGAATCGTGCTCGGGGGAGCGGTTGCAGCCGTACTCGCTCGTCGCACGCCCAGTTGGTCGATGGGCGGTCTGGACGAACTCGTCACTGGAACCGCGCCGAAGTTGGCGCTGCTGTTCGTCGCCGGCATTTTGATCGGCACCGGAGCGAGGCTTGCCGGAGGCTGCACATCTGGCCACGCCATCATCGGAACAGCGCTTGGTGCTCGCTCCAGCTGGCTGGCGGCTGCTCTGTTTTTGATCGCTGCCTTTGCGACTACGCGATTGCTGCTGCTCGTGTCTGGTGGAGGGCTTTGAATGACACTTCGGCTCCTGATTTTCGGCGCTCTCTTCGGCTTCGTGTTGAGTCGGGTCGGGGCGACGGACTACGACATGATTTTTGACCTCTTTGCGCTCCGCAACCTGAGCTTGGGCGGCGTCATGGCTGTCGCTATCGCGCTGCTCGCGGTCGCGTTCTGGCTAATTCGTAGGTACTCCGTGCGGACACTGAGTGGTGCCCCGATCAGCCTTGTTCCGAAGCCGATGACGCCTCGCCTCGCGCTCGGCGCGCTTGTGTTTGGAGTCGGTTGGGCGCTATCGGGAACATGCCCAGGTACTGCGCTCGCTCAGTTGGGCGAGGGCAAGCTCGCCGCGCTCGCAACGATCGCTGGCATCCTCGTCTCGTCCGCGCTCACTGACGCGCCGGGTGTGAAGCGATCGAATTCAGAGCAGACTGCTCCGATGCAAGCGCGCAAAGTCTAGCCAGTTCCAGGCGAGCAGCGGCAGCACGCTCTTAAAGCCTGACCAGCGCCTCGGTGACCGTCAGCTTGGCCGCCCGGTGCGCAGGCACCCAAACTGCGGCGGTACTAAACAGCAGGACCGCGCACAACCAAACGCCAATAGCCGCGCCGTCGAGAACGAGGGGCAGACCAAGTCGAAAGGCGAGCTTGCCGACGGTGCCGCCGATGGCTGCGGAGAGAGGAAGCGATGCGATCAATGCTAAACAGAAGCTGGCGCCCGCGAGGACGAGGGCTTCAGTCGTGACGAGCCCCAAGATCTTGCGTGGCGTGGCGCCCAGCGTTTTGAGCACGCCGATCTCGCGGGTTCGCTCGAGCACGTTGTTGCCCATCGTAGAAGCGAGGCCCAATAGTCCGACGATGATCATCAGGGCGGCCATCGAGAGCAGCAACCGAATCAAGATGAGGACATGATCGCCCATCGCGGTTCGCAGCACCGCGAGCGGGATGACCGCTTCGACGCTGGCACCTTCAGCCTGCAGTCGTTGCTCAATCTGGCGGATGAGCTGCGTGCGTTGTTCGGGCCGGTCCACCGAGATGCGGAGAAGTCTTCCAGCGTCGGCTGGTTCCTTCGCAGCACGAGCCAGCGCGTCGCGGGTTACGTAGGCGGCGCTCGCAGCCCCGACCTCCTCGACGATTCCGACGACGCGCCAAGTATTCGGTTCGCCGACGAGGGAGAGCTGAATCGTATCGCCTACGGCAGCGCCAGGTAGCTGGGCGAGCGCCATGTGATTGAGTACCACGGCGTCGGTATCGCCGCGCTGAAGCCACCGCCCAGCAAGCAATGGGAATCGAATCAATGACGTGTCTGGCGGGGGGCCGAGCAGCGTGAAGCTACCGTGCCCGCCATCGGGATAGGTGCGGACGATGTCGATGGCCTGCGGTCGCCAGACTGCCGTGCGCGCATAACCCCATGCTTCGACGGAGCGTACACCAACGATGCTGCGCAGCGTGTCCGCAACCGCTGCGGGCTGGTTCAAGCGGACCTCCACGTCATAGCTCCGGTCTTCGTAGACGCGCTCCGTCATGCGTTCCCAGCCCCGCGCAACATTGAGGGAGGTGAGGAACATGGCGCCGCCTGTGCCGAGCAACATCACGGTCAACAACGACCGCACGGGCCGACGTAGGGCGTTCCGCAAAGCCAGCGCGAGTGTTCTGTCGATACCATCGAACATGCGGGCCACGCGTGGCAATTCGAAGCCCATGTCGGGTTCGACGGCCTCCTGGCGGTCGAGCGCGGCTCGTACCGTCATTCTGCATGCACGTTGGATGGGAACAGCAGCGAGCGTTAGGGGTACTATTATGGCAGAAGCCGTTTGCACACCGAAAACCCATGCGGGGATGTGCAGGCTGACGAGCTCGATGTTCAACATCGCGGCCACCTTCGCACTCAGCGAGCGCGCGCCGAGCGCTCCGATGGGCAAGGCCACGATCTCGGCGACGACGCCCAAGCCGCAAACCAGCGCCAGATAGAGCGCGATTGTTTGGCTCGTCGTTGCGCCGACAGTCTTCATCACGCCAATCTCGCGCAGCTGCCGCGCCAGCAATGCAGAGATAGAAGAGCCGACCAACACGCCGCTGAGTGCCAGCGCCATACCGCTCAGGGTGAGGAGCAATCCCATTACCGCGTTCATCTGAGTCTGATGCGGGTGCTGCGCGAGCGGCGGAACACGTGCCTGCTCGACATGCAACCCGCGCGCAGTAAGCCATGCGCTTAGCTCCAGGACGGCTTGGTCAATCGCGATCACGTTGCGCGCCTGCTTGAACTCGACGCGAAGCTCGCGGAACACCGCTTCTTCGCCGAGCACGGCGAGAGTTTCGCGGGTGATGTAGCCGTAGCCGGCGCGCTCTTGCCAAGCAGGAGCCAGACCGGCGTCGTGCACCAATCCGCTGATCGTGATGGTCTGCGCTGCGCCGTGAGGTGTCTTGACGAGCAGGCGACCGCCCTGGTCAGCCTTCAATATGCGCACGGCAGTGCGCTCGACCAGCATGCTGCCACGAGCTGGCGGCCAGGCACCGCGCTCTCGAGCGAATCGGTTCAGCTGTTGTGTGTCGAAGTCGTCGACGACGAAGAGCAACAGAGGAACCCAATCCAGCCCAACCTTGGCGCGAGCCGCCACAATTTCCCCCGCTTCGGCGGCAGAGACGCTGGGCAAGGCGCGCACAGCCTGAATGAGCGCGGGACTCACCTCTTCACGCAGCTCCAGGGAGGCGGACGCCGGCCGAGTCGATAGATAGCTCCGCGGCACTTCGCGAGACATGATGGCGTGCGTCCCCAAGATCGTTCCCACGCCCATCAAGCTCACGGTGATGGCTGCGATCATGAGCAGCATGCGGCCGCGCTGCAGCCACACGTCTCGCCATAGCTTGCGCCAGCGCGGAGCCATCAGGCGACACTCTCGACCGAACGGCCTGCACTTCGGCTCGCCGAAACTACCCGACCATCAGCAAGTTCGATCACGCGATCTGCGACGCTTGCCACTTCACGATCGTGAGTCACCACCAACACGCACTTTCCAGCACGGGAAAGCTCCCAGAATAACTCGAGGACCGCTGCCGCCGTGCGCGAATCCAGGTTGCCCGTGGGTTCATCCGCCACGATCACCGCCGGATCATTGGCCAAGGCACGTGCGATGGCCGCACGTTGTTGCTGTCCACCAGACAGTGAGAGAGGCAGCTTGTCGGCCTGCTCTGGGATGCCGACACGCTCCAGCAGCGCGAGGGCTCGTTGGCGTGCGCCCTCGCCAAAGTAGCTGCCGCACAAGTCCATCGGCAACATCACGTTCTCCGCTACCGTGAGAGTAGGCAACAATTGGAAGAACTGGAAAACGACACCCACGTTGCGTCCTCGCCATCTCGCGAGCTCTGTCTCTGTCGATTGATGCACGTCGGTGCCGGCGACGCACACACGACCGCTGGTCGGGCGATCGAGGCCTGCAATCAGGTTCATCAACGTCGATTTGCCGCTTCCAGAGCGGCCAACAATCGCGCTCAGCGCACGCGCTGGTAGCGTCAAGTCGACGCGATCGAGCGCCGTAAAGCTGGCTCCAGCAGTCGTATACAGTTTGGTGACCTGCTGAAGCTCGATCAGATGGACTTTGGAAGCGTCACTCGACATGCTGTCCGAGCATGGGCAGTGAGCACACGATAGGCAACCATCATCCGCGGCTTCGCGGCGCGATCCCAGACACGAGTACAGGCTTTGTCCAGCAGCGGAGTCGCTCGTGGGAGTAACGCTTGCAAACGCCTCTGATCGCCGTGTACAGCGCACGCGGAAACTGTTGCGTGAGGCGCTCATCACGCTGATCCTCGAGCGTGGTTGGGACCGCATCACTGTGCAAGACGTTTGCAAACACGCTGGTGTAGGCCGCTCGACGTTTTACGTGCATTTCGCAGACCAAGAGGATCTGTTGGTCGGCAGCCTGAATGATCTGAAGCGGAGCCTGCGGGCCCAAGCGAGCGCCGTTACTCCAACGCGGCCCCTGTCATTCGTGAGCGCGCTGCTCGAACACGCCGATGGTCATCGCCGCTTGTTTCGCGCGATCATGGGCAAGCGCAGCGGGCAAGCGGTGCAGCAAGGGTTCCGGCAAATGCTCTTCGAGCTGGTTTGCGAAGACCTAAGTCGCAACGTTCGTCCCAGCGCGACTCGCGACGCGTTGCTGCGCTACATCAGTGGAGCAGTCTTCGAGCTCTTGTTCTGGTGGATCGAGAGTCGAAGTCGCCTCTCGGGAAGTGAGCTCGAGCTCATCATTCAGCGCTCGACGCTGGCCGTACTATCCTCGCTCCGCTAGCCGCGAGTGCCTGAACAGAGCCAGCCCCGGTATTCAGCTCACCCGAGAAGTTCGACGGCTCTCAACCGGCCTGGCCCGAGCGCTTACGCGAGCGGCGAGCAGTGGTCGGCACGAGACCGGCGTCGCGCACTCGCTGCACGAGCGTGCGGAACACACGTTCGAGACCAACTTGAATTTCTGGGGATTCGCCGCACAGGGTGAGGGCGGCTGCCACGGATTCCAACGTGGACACGAACTCGCGGCGCGGTTCAGCGCGCAGACGCCCGTAAATGGATGGCTTCTCCGGCCTCAAGCTCAGGCGGTTGAGCTTGTTCAACCATGGATTGCGCCACCACAACGTCTTGGCTTTCGACCAGGTGCCGTCCAGGACGACGATGCCAGCGAGTGATGCCGGGTCGATGGGACTGCCGCTGCGCGTCTCTGCGCGATCGCCCAGAGATTCGCGATCCGGAAACAGCACTGCCCAGCGCCGGGGATCTACCGCCTCTTCTCCGAGTGCGGCGGCTAGGTTGCGCCAACTCAAGCCGACGACGATCTGGGCTTTCGGCAAGCTCGCCTCCAGTATTTGAGCGGAGCCGAGCAGTGCGTCGCGCTCTTGAGGGTGCTGCAGAATGAGCACGCGACGCTCCGTCGGGTAGGACACGATGCGCTCACAAACGCACGCGACGGTCGGGCGGTGGCAAATGTCGCAAGAAGAGCCGAGCATGTTCCCCAAGACTATCCGGCGTTGAGTGACTTGCACGTGCTATTCATGAACGCCTCGCGCAGGTCCTCACGGCGTTGCGCAGCGTGTGACCGCCGGCACGAATACGCTCCGCACCTCGCCGCAGCGACAGGGCAAATAGACGCTGCCCACGATGCTGCGCAGCGCCTTCCGGCGAACCTCCATTTCATGGCCATCTTCGAGCCTCACGATGATGCTGCGTGGTTCGAAGGCCACCTGTAACCCGCCGTGCTCGTGGGTGCCTGTCAGGCTGTCGGCATCGAAGGCGCCCAGCACCGTGAACAAGCCTTCGACGCGGAGCTTTTGCCGCGCGGGCGAGCGCAACCCGCGCGACAGCTGCAGGATCGGATCCAGCTTCGGCACGTCACCTCTACCTGGTAGCTGCTCGACGCGCTGCAGTGTCTCGTCCGCGTAGTATCGAATGCCGTCGCGATCGTACAATCGAAAGAAGTAGGGGATATCGCCGCGCGCGAGCTGTTCGATTTCAGCGGGCAGCAATGGCGGCCACACCGGTTCCGAGCGGGCGCGCACGTACTCGTCCGTGCCGCGCAGGCACACACGAATTGGTGTTTCATTCACGCCTGGGAGCTTGCTGAACTCTTTGGCGATGGAGCTCGCGTGCCGATCGAGCAGTGCCAGTACTCTGCAATACGCCGAAGCCATGGCCAGCAGGTGCTCGGCTCGGACTGGTTTGCCGAGGTACGGCAACACGCGGCGCACACCACTCGCGTGACGGCAAATCTCTGCGTACTCGGGATCGGGATCGGGAAGCAGCTTCGTTTCCGTCGGCAGCGACAGCACTGCGAAAATCATTTCTATGTCGAGCGGCCCAAACACAGTGCGATTCTGCCGATCGACGCCCAGTATCAGATTTTCCCAGTGCAGATCGCTTACGCCCAGCCAGCTCCATAGCGCAAGTGATCGACCTACAATCGCGGCCAACTCGAGCCGCCGCGCGGGCGAACGGGAACGCCACGGCTCGAGCACGATGCGCTCGACTTCACCACCAACTGCGGAGCGCTCACGTCCAGCGAAAAATCTCAAGGTCGGCAGGAACGAAAACAGCCCGGCCACACCCTCGCGCTCGCTGATTTCATCCAGCAGCTTGCGTATCGGGCTGTCGTTCCCGAGTAGTGCCCATTCCCACAATAACGCGCGCGGCTTGGCAACGCGCTTCCCGCGCACGGAGACGCGGCGTCCGAAATTGTGTGAATCGCCGAGCGTTGAGCGGGAAGGAACCATTCGAGCGCGCACTCCTAGCGCGCCGCCCCTTGTTTGACCAGCGCTGCCGCACTTCTTGCTACGGCCCCACACCTACGGTCGCGCTCGTGCAGCCTGGAGTGTAAGGTGGCACCCGGAGTGCATGACGATTGAATGGTTTCCCGGGCACATGCTCACGGCCCGTAGGCAGGCCGCGGAAGCGTTGCGCAACAACGACGTCGTGATCGAAGTGCTCGACGCGCGCGTGCCGTATTCAAGCTGCAACCCACTGGTCGAAACATTGCGCCGCGAAGCTCAGCGACCGGCACTCAAGATTCTGAACAAATCGGATCTCGCCGATCCCATCCGCACCCAACAGTGGCTTCAGTTCTACAATCATCAACCCGGCGTTCGTGCGCTCGCGATCTCCTGTAAAAAGCCACACGACGCGAAGCGCATCCCCGACGAAGCACGCAAGCTCGCGCCGGGTCGCGCCTCGGCATCGAAGCCGCTGCGCATGATGATTCTGGGCATTCCCAACGTCGGCAAATCCACGTTGATGAACGCGTTGCTGCAGCGCCACGTGGCCAAGGTCGGTGACGAACCGGCTATCACCAAGAAACCCCAGGTGCACGAGCTCGGGAAATTCATGTGGTTGACGGATACAGCGGGCATGTTGTGGCCCGCCATCGAACAAGTCGCAGCGCTGAAGCTTGCCATCACTCACAGCATTGGCCGCAACGCGTACGAGGAGACTGTTGCCGCCAGCGACCTCGCCGCATACTTGTTGGCAAACTACCGTGAGCTCTTGCAGAAGCGGTTCGGGGAGCTTCCGCCAGCTGTAGACGCGCATGGCGTCTTCAGCGTGATCGCGCGTAAACGCGGCCTGATCGTCAAAGGCGGCGCGCCAGACCTGGAAAAGTCCGCGTTGGTTTTGCTCCACGAATTCCGCAACGGCACGCTAGGCCGCATCTCGCTGGAAGCGCCTGCTGAAGTTGCGGAGCGTGCGCCGTTAGTGCGGCGGTAGCGACTACCGCGGCTACGGCTTGTGCACGACGTAGCGCGCGTGCGTAACACGCGGCGACGCAATGGTCTCGACGAGTTCGACGTCGACATCGCGGCCGATGCCCGCGAACAGTCGCGGCCCGCCGTCGAACATCACCGGCGAGATCGCGAGCGTGAATTCGTCGACGAGCCCGGCGCGCAGGTACCGCTGGATAACGTCGGCGCCGCCAGCGATGCGGATGTCGCGATCACCTGCCACCGCGCGCGCTTGGCGAAGCGCGCTCTCGATGCCGTCGTTGATGAAGTAGAACGTCGTGCCGCCGGGCCGCACCCACGGCTCGCGCGCCTGCGAGGTCAGCACGAACACTGGCGTGTGGAACGGGGCTTCCTCGGGCCACATCCGTTCGCCCAGGTCGAACATACGCTTGCCCATGATGCTGACGCCCGTGCGCCGGAACGTGTGTTCGACGATCTGATTGTCTCTGTCCGTCTCGCCGCCCTCGCCGAGTTTCAACATCTCCCGAAGGAATCGCGTGTGTAAGATCCAGCTCTGGAGCTTGCCCCACTGGACCCCCCAGTCATTGTAGGTCGGATCGCCAGCGTGCTCCATGTCCATGCCAGGAGGTGCGAGATACCCGTCCAGGGACACGCTGACGCTGAAGAAGACTTTGCTCATCTTTACGGCCTTTCGGTGTGCTCTGCTGGTGAAACGACGGCCGGGCGCGCTAGTCATCGGTCATGAGCGATAATTTCGAGCCCCTGGTGGAGGCCGCCCGCCGCGGCGACGAACGAGCATTTCGTGCGCTGGTCGAACCACTCGCTCGCGAGCTGCATGCGTACGCCTACCGCATGCTCGGCGGCTTCCACGAGGCCGACGACGTGCTCCAGGAGTCACGACTCAAGGCGTGGCGCGCGCTCGCCACCTACGAGCCGCGTGCGAGCTTCCGCGCGTGGATGTACCGGATCGTCACAAATACCTGCCTCGACGTGCTCAAGCTTCGCTCCCGTCGCGTGCTGCCGCAAGACATCAGTCCACCGATCGCACCGGGGCCTCCCACGACAGAACCGCGATCCGACATCCTGTGGCTCGAGCCGTACCCCGACGCGCTGTTGCCTCCCGTGCCAGAGCCCGAGCAGATCGCACGGCTCCGTGAAAGCATCCGGCTCGCGTTCGTGCGCGTCGTGCAGGTGCTGCCGCCGCGCCAGCGCGCCGCGCTCATCCTTCATGACGTCCTCGATTGGAGCGTCGCCGAGGTCGCCACCATCCTCGAAACCACCGAGGCCGCGATCAACAGCGCGCTGCAGCGAGCACGTGCCGCGATCGCGCGCCCACCCGAGCAGTCACCCGCGCTCACGCCGCGATACGCCGAGGTCGTCGACCGTTTCGTGCAGGCGTGGGAGAGCGGCGACTTCGACGACTTCGTCAAGCTACTCGCGACCGACGCTGTCCTGAACATGCCACCGTGGGAGTACTGGCTCGACGGCAAAGACGCGGTCGTTGCGACCATGCGATCATCGGGCACCTGGGACGGCGAGCCGCGCCCCGGCCGCTACCGCATCGTGCCCGCGCCGATGAACGGCGAGCCCGGCGCCCTTGCCTACGTCCGCGGGGCGGACGGTTGCTACCACTCCGTCTGCCTCACCGTCATGTCGCTCGATGCCGACGGTCACATCGTCGAACTCACGACCTTCGTGCTCCCCGAGCTCTTCGCCGCGTGGGGGTTCCCACCGGTGCTCGAAGCGTAGCCGAAGCGTCCCAGCAGCGCGTCGGGCCGAGGCGCTGGGCTCGATGTCCGTCGGCGAGCCACCTTGTGATATAGGACGATTCGATCGGAGCCCTCTCCGCATGAAGCTCGCATCACTACCATTCATTCTCTGTGCATTCGCTGGGTGCTTTCATTCTGCGATAGAGCGCTTTGATGCGCGGGGCTACATCAACAAAGACTATGCCTACCGTGTACTGGGGCCTGCGCCGAGTCTTCTGGGTGGAGACTGGATCGTCGATAATTTCTATGAGTCCAAAGGCCGCTGGCGCGAGAAAGACGGCCCTGCCTATCGTATCCAGTACGAGTTCGATACCGATGGCGACGGCTCGCTGGACACGAAACGGGAGCTGCCGCTCTACGATTTGCGCTTTAAGCATCGCCGGCACAACGCCTCTGTTTGGTTGCGAGCTACACCTTTCTCCACCGAGTGGAGGGAACGAGAACTCAGAGTATTGGTGCAAGCTTATGTCGACAGCATTGCCGGCGGCGGCTACGAAGCCGCCCGGGTGGAGCACGATCGCGTGCGCGTGGAGGAACGACGGTTCGCCGCGGAGTTCGTTGAACGCGCCCCCGCGCGCCTAGCAGGGCTGGACGCCTATGACGCAACGATCGACGTCGCCAACTTAGACCAGATTCGACTGACGCCTACAGAGCGGAAGACTCGCGTTCGTCTCGTCTTCGTCAACCTTCCGACGAACTTTCAAACCTACCGAAATGGCGCTCCCGGCGTTGCCTTGCCCCTCGTGTTGATCGTCGGTTACGCCAACTCGCCAGGAGAATTTTCGGCAGACATGAACGACTTCGAAAACCTTCTCGACCGCATCGAAATACAGGGCAACAGGGGCTACAGCCGACAGGCGCCGGCACCTGGCGTTGCTGCCACACCTCCTCCGGTGTCGGTGCCTGCGGATAGTGCCGTGCCTTCGTCCGTGTCCTCGCCGCAAGCTGCTCCTTCCGGCGAGGCACCGCCAATCACCGCGCCGTGAGGATAGCAGACGAGTCTAGGTCACTTCTCGCCGAGAGCGGCGGCGTAGCGCGTGCCGTCGGGCTGGTAGCCACGGTTGCCTACAAGTTGAGTGTCGGATCGTCCGAGCTCTGCGAATCCGAGTAGGAGCATGGCGGTTCGGTCGACGCTCGTTCCACCGTAGGGTGCCCGTGCGCGTACCTATTCGAGCCACGAGATGATTAACGAACGAAGCGTCGAGGCAGCGACTTCCTCGTCGAGTCGTTCGAGGAGCATCTCGCGGGCGAGGGCTTCAGCAGCTCCGATGATCGCGACACAACGCCGTTTCAGCTCGCGCCGCGGCACCTTCGTGCAAGGTGCCAGCACGTCGCAGTAGATCTCCGCGTAGCGCTCGAGTAGCTCGTGTTGCACGGCGTCCATCTCGGCGTCGCCCAGGAGGGCGGCAGTGATGGCGTGCCACTCGCGGCCGACTTGCGTCACGCAGCGCATGTACGCGCCGCTCGCGATGCGCGCGACTTCGGCCAGGCGCGGTTGCGTTTTCGCGAACGCCGCGCGAAAGAGCTCGACCTGACGATCATCGATGTTTCGCGCGAGCGCGATCAGTAGGCCGGGACGCGTCTTGAAGTGCTCGTAAACGATGGGCCTTGTCACGTCGGCGCGCTCAGCGAGGGAGACGAGCGTCAGGGCATCCGTGCCTTCCTCGCGCACGATCGAACGCGCCACATCCAGCAGTTGCTGGCGGCGCTCCGCTTTGGGGAGACGTCGCGCAGCGCTCGTCGCGTGGTTGCTCTTGTTGCGCTCGCGCAATTTATCGGACCTCGGCTTGACACTAGCACGCGGGTCCTACATACATTGTGTAACCTACAAAATGTAAGTTACATGGTGAGGTACTCATGAATGCTGCATCACAGGAAGCTGTTATTCTCATCGGGGGCTCCGGCGTCGTCGGCCTGCGCGCCGCCCGAGCGCTCCGCAAGCTCCAGCCAGCGCTGCCCATCGTCATCGCCGGGCGCGATGCAAAGAAGGCTGACAGCGTAGCGACCGAAATCGGAGGACCGACCACGTCGCTCGCCGTGGATCTCGGGCGCGACGATCTCGGCTTGTCCGGAGATGCGTCCTTCAGCGCCGTAGCTGTCTTCGTCAAAGACACGGGGATGCGCTCGATGAGGTACGCGCAACTGAAGGGAATTCCCTACGTTGCGTTCTCGGATTTTTCGTTCGATATCGCACCGGCGATCGGTCTCTTCGTTCACGAGCCGAAGCGCGCGCCAATTCTGATGCTCGGGCATGTCGTAGGTGGAGCTGCCACGCTCGCAGCGCTTCACTTCGCCAAAGAGTTGCGTGACATCGCATCGATCGAGATCGCCGGCATCGTCGGCGCCGACGACACGGGTGGGCCCGCTGCACAAGCCGACTTCGTGCGATACGCGCAGGGCGGCCACGGCGCACTCGTGCTGCGCGACGGCGACTGGATCTGGCTGAAGGATGCCGCATCGGCGCGATCCATCGTCGACTCTGCCGGGCGCGAACGAACGGCTCACGCCCTACCGCTCCTCGATGTCGTCAGCCTCGCCGCAGCCACGAAGGCGCGATCGCTGCGCGTCGACTTTGCGGTCCGAGCCCCCGAGGAGCAGAAGAGCGCAACGGAGATCATCATCGAGCTAAAGGGCACGGCCCAGAACGGTTCCTTCTCCACAATCCGCGCCACGCTCGCCGACAACGACGTTCACGCGCGGATCAGCGCGTACGGCGCGGCCCTCGCGCTCGAGCGCCTCCTGGGACGCCGCGGGGGCCCGCCAGTAGCACCAGGGCTTTACCACCCCGAAAGCATCCTCGACCCCTCTGTCTCAGTCGAGCGTCTCGTCGAACTCGGCGTACGCGTAGATGTCGTGAGAAATGAGGAGCGGCGCATGAAGATCGGAATCATCGGTTCTGGGAACATCGGTGGCACCTTGACTCGGCGCCTGCGTGCGCTCGGACATGACGTCTTCGTCGCCAACTCACGCGGCCCGGCCTCGCTCGATGCGCTCGCTCGCGAGACAGGTGCGCACGCGGTCTCCGTCCAAGAGGCTGCGCGAGCTTGCGAGATCGTCATCCTCGCCATTCCCGAATACGCGGCTGCGAAGCTTCCGCGCGATCTCTTCGAAGGTGTGCCGTCCGACGTCGTCATCGTCGACGCCGGAAACTACTATCCGCGCCACCGCGACGGTCGCATCGAACCGATCGAGCAAGGCAAGACCGAGAGTCGCTGGGTCGCGGACATGCTTCGCCGCCCCGTCGTCAAGGCCTACAACAACATTTGGGCGCACGATCTCCTCCGGTGTGGACGGCCGAGCGGGGCAGGCGACCGCATCGCACTACCGATCGCCGGCGACGATCCCAAGGCGAAAGCAAAAGTCATGGCACTCACCAACGCACTCGGCTTCGACGCCGTCGATGCCGGAGGAATCGACGACTCGTGGCGTCAACAACCCGGCACGCCGGTCTACACCGCCAACCTCGATGTCGCCGGAACATTGCGGGTCCTCGCCGAAGCGCGGAGAGAGCGTCCAACCGAGCTGAGCGGAACGGCGGCGAGCCCGGGATCGTGGAGTGATCCGCGCTGACCTCCACATGCGGTGGTCGCCCACGCCGACCGACAAGAACCCGCGGCCGCGTTGAGTGAGCGCCGCTGAGTTGACTGGCTCGAGCAGCACATGTTGGCGATGGACCGACCCAGCTCAACGGATCGTGATCACGGACTTTCCGCGAGAGTGACCGGCTGCCAGCGCACGGACCGCGCTCGGCACCTCGCTCAACGGGTAGCGGCGATCGACGACGGGCTTCAGCTTCCCCGCTTCCAGCATCTCCGTGAGTGAGCGCAGGTCCGCCTGGTTCACGAGCGCGAGGGGCGACCGGAACTTCTGTCGGGTCGCGATGCCGATGATCTGGGACCAGACCTGGCGACCCATGCCGAGCCAGCGGCCGCCGCCCTCGCCACCGAGGATCACCAGTGTCCCGCTCGGGGCTAGTACACGCCTCAAGCTGGACACACTCCGGTGGCCCGCGAGATCGATGATGGCATCGTACGTGCGGCCTCCATTCGTGATGTCCCCGCGTGTGTAGTCGATGACGTGTGCCGCGCCGAGCGCACGTACGAAGTCCAGCTTCGAGGTGCTGCACACGCCGGTCACCTCGGAGCCCATCGCGCGCGCGAGCTGTACCGCGTAGGAGCCGACTCCGCCGCCCGCACCGGTGATGAGTACGCTCTGCCCGGCTTCGATCTTCGCAGCGCGCAGGCCTACGAGGGCAGTGGTCGCGGACACGGGAACGACCGCCGCCTCTTCGAAGCTGAGACTCGACGGCTTGTGCACGAGCCTGGATTGGGAGGCCCGCGCGTACTCAGCGAACGAGCCCTCGCCGATGCCGAAAACGGCGTCGCCTGGCGCGAACGTGGTCACCGCCGCGCCCACATCCTCGACGATCCCGGCGAGCTCGAGGCCGCGCACCGGGTTGCGCGGACGGCGGAGTCCGGTAGCGAGGCGCACGGCGTAGGGCATCCCCTCCATGAGGTGCCACACTCCAAAGTCGACGCCCGCCGCGTGGACCCGAACGATCACCTCGTTGGCACGTGGCCGGGGGCGCTCGATCTCGCGCAGTTGCAGCACGTCGGCCGAGCCATAGCGGTCTTGAACGATGGCGGTCATCAGTGAGTAGGTCGAAACAGCGGTCATGCCGGGGTTTTCGGTGTTGGTCATGGCTCCCAACTTAGCGACGCCGACGGATGGGCGATTGAACGAAAGGGCTAAGTCGTGAGGCCGTGCTCGGAGCTAGAACGCCACTGGCACATCGAGCTGCACCGCCGTCGTTTCTTGCGTGACCAAAGGTGCTGCGAACGCCCGTCCGTCGAAGCCACGCATCACAGAGACCCCTGGGTGGATCGTCGTCTGCTTGCCAAATCGGAAGTGCAGGCGCAGACCCAGCGCGAGGGTAAAGACGTCCATGTTGCGGTCGGACAGCGGAACCTTAGCCCCCGTGACGACGTTCAGCGTCGTCGGGCGCGAGAGCCAACGCCCATAACGCAGATCGCTGCCGATCGAAAAGTGTGAGCCGATGAAGTAGCCGAGGTGCAGCCCCACAGCCGCGTTCGTCCGAAACGCGTCGAAGGCGCTCGAGCTCTCGCCACCACGGACGCGAACCAGCGCTTGCAGAGTTGCTTCGGCCTGAGCGCTGAAGCCAGCGCTCACGTACGCGAAGTCGCCACCCACCATTTCCGTGAGATAGTTGACCGCGAACATCGCGTCGTCCGCGGGGCGTGCCGTCGTGGCTGCCAGGTTGGTGCGCGCAGCTTTGACGTTGGGGTCGTTGCCACCTCCAGTGCCGATGGGGATTGTTGTTGCTCCGAAGAGCGCCCACCTGAAAGGTCCCGAGCTGCGCCCGTAGCTTGCGCCAACCAATGGATTGGCGAAGGAGCTGCCGTCGAGGGCTGCACCCGGAGCGTTGTTGCGGACGAAGCCCAGTCGCATGATTGGGGTGATTTCGTCGGTGAGTTGGTACCTGACGGAGAGCCCCGAGGTGATGGCGACGTCGAGGTTTCCATTGGCATCGTTGAAGGCAGCGACGACGCTGTCCAGGCGTGCTTCGCTGCCGATTGTCGCGGGCCTGAGCTGCCACGGCAGGGAATACCGCGATGAAGAGCCCGCTGGCACGGGCGCCGCCTCCGGAGAGGCCTCCGCTTTCGCGACCCGGCCCCGTTCGCCGCGCCCGGATTCGGCATGCGCGACTCCGCATGTGCTCAGATTACCAGCGAGTGCCAGCACCATCACGGAGTGAAATCGAATCTTACTCCGAGTCATGTTCATCCCGTCGATTCTCCGCAGTTGGCTGAGAAGGCCGTTCACTTCGCGTTGCCGGGCAAGACAGCCAAGATGGTCTTCACGACCTCATCGGGATGGTCGAGCTGGATGTAGTGACTCGCGCCCTTTACGATGATTTGCTCTCCCAGCGCCGACTCTGCGGCGAGTGAACCGAGCATCGTCTGCCACAACATCTCGCGCGCCGGCGATACCGGATGGCTCGTTGCCGTAATCACGCGCAGCGGATGCGAACCGAACGAGCCAGCGGCGCGGATCTGCTCGGAGGCGAGCGCGAATGCGCGGTACTCGGCAATCTCACTAGGCCCTTGCATCACGAGCACCGATTCGGGGACGCCACACTGGTCGAGTCGTGCCGCCTCGCAAGTGGCACGAAAGTCGCGGTGCCGCGGGTCCACCAGGACCGCGCCCACTACCTCGCCAGGGTGCGATTTCGCGAACAGTTCCATGTAAGTGCCACCCATCGAATGCCCCACGACGACGTACGGTGGCGCGTATCCTTGAGACGTGAGCAGTGAGCGCAGCTCTTCGACGATCTGTTTCGGATCGCGCGGGCTGGCAGTGGGATCGCTGGCGCCGTAGCCAGGACGTGAATAGGCGAAGATCCGCGCGCGCCGCGACACTTCGTGAGCGACGGCGTCCCATGGCGTCCAGTCGTCGCCGAGACCGGCTTCGAATACCACGGTGGTCGCGCCGCCAGAGCCCGCGCTGGCGACCTCCACTTGGTGGCCATTGAAGGTCACTAGGTGCGCAGGAACTTTGCTGCCGCCGCACGCGGCTATCAAGATCGCGCCGAGTGCGATCATGAAGGGGAGTCGACGATGTGTGCCGTTCATGAGAGCTCCTTCGAGGAGCCCTACAAGTACGGTTTCAGCGAGCCGCACACTTGAACGGAAGGGCTAACTCAGGCGGAGCGAGTCCGCGGCGATTCCGAACATGCGCTTGAACGTGCGGCTCAGGTGCGACGAATCGGAAAAGCCGGCGCCATGGGCAGCGTCGGTGAGAGACGCCCCCTCTGAAAACAGCTCGACCGCTTTGGTCAGGCGCAACCACAACAGATACGTGCGGAACGGTAGCCCCGTGCTTTCGACGAACAGATGGCGTGCGCGGCCGCTCGAAAGCCCCACGTGCGCCGCGGCGTCCGCCAGACTTACAGGCTTATCGAGTCGCGCAGCGGCCCAAGCCGACATCTTGCGCACTCGCGCTTCCGGACGCTCGTCTCGTGCGCTGTCAGGAGCGAGCTGAGCGAGCAGACTGCGACCGAGCGTGAGCAGCGTTGGCCCTGCAGCATCGGATGCCTCGAAGGCGGCGAGCAAACGCGCCGGCAGCTCACCGAATCGCGAGATGGGGATCGGAACCAGGCTCCCGCCGGAAAACAGCGCGTTCTGCAGAGTGCGACCAAGCCGCCCTTCGGGGTCGACGAACAAGTGAGCGACGACACCCTCGGGCGCCTCGAAGGCGTGCTCCGTGTCCGGTGCAACCGCCGCTGCAACGCCCGCGATCTGCTCTTGCCCGCTCTCGAGAGTGAAGCTGCCGCGCAGCGCCAACGTCACCTGCACGGCATGGTGCGAATGCGGTTGAGTCTTCGGATATCGGCCCTCACCCGGCCGCGTGCCGAGCAGCCACATACTGGCTCCCTCCCAGAAAACGATGCGGCCATGGGCCCGAGTCGACATTACTAAACCTGCCCTTTCGCCTGCCAGCTTATAGCCCGTTCGTTCAAGCGGGGAGGCTTGGCATGCCTATGGTTGGAACCTCCACGATCCCCATCGGAGGCTCCCATCGTCAAACAGGGCGAGCAGGTTGACACGGGACGGTTGAACCGGCTGACGGCGCTCGCGGTACGTACTCGCACCGAGCTGGCCATCATCACCGCGTCCCTAGAGGGCCGACATGCAACGAGCCAAAGCCTCCCTCACGTTCCTCGCACTCTGCCTGATTTCGGCCATTTCCTCCTGCAATGACCCCTCTGAATCCGTTCCTTCATCGAATGCGGGCGGGAGTAGTTCATCAGGCGGGGCTCTTGCCACCACCGGCGGCAATGTCACGAACGTCGGCGGGAACCCAAACGGCGGTAGCGCCGCGAGCGGCAATGGCGCCAACCCAAGCGGTGGCAACGTCATGACCACCAACAGCGGCGGCGCCAACGCAAACGGCGGCACCAACGCAAACGGCGGCACCAACGCATCGGCAGGCCGTGCGTCGGGCGGCGCAACCACCGGAGCCGGCGGCACTAGCGGCGCCGGCGGCACCAATGCAACCAAAGGCGGAGCCACGAGCACCGGCGGCACCAGCAGCACCAAGGGCGGAGCTAGCGGAGCCGCCGGCAGCGGTGGCACTGCCTCCGGCACAGGAGGCACGGCGACATCTGGCGGTTCATCGGGCGCCGGAGGACAAACCCTCTGGCCCAACATTCGCGTAGTCGGCAACCAAATGCGGGATCGCCGAGGCGCACCGTTTGCAATTCGCGGCATCGAGTCGATGTTCGGTAACGGATCATCCGACGCGGTGCATTTCGTCGCCGGACACAAGGCTCTTGGCGCCAACGCCGTTGGTCCGATGCCGAACATGAGCGTCACGAGCACGAGCGCTGTCGAGGCCCTGCTCGATGCTGCGTACCGTGCAGGCATGGTGATGGGCCTCAATGCCGACCACACGAACCAGGGTGAGCGCTTCTTCCAGAACAAAGACATTCAGACGATCATCAATCGGTATCCCAATGTCTTCCTGCAAGAAGCCGTCGAGCTTGGCAGTGATATGACGGAGAGCCAATGGCTCGAGGCCTCGAAACGCAAAGTAGACGCCTACGTGAGCCTCTACCCCGACAAACCCATCAAGATCGGAAGTCCCGACGGCGGTCGCAGCCCGCGTTATGCGCTCGATCGCTGCCAGGACGTCGTCGATTACTACAAATCGAAAGGCGGCCGCGGTGGCGTCATCTTCACCTGCCAACTGTACTGGAGAGCCACCACGGCGAGCTGGTCCTATCAAAAAGAGAACGGCTTCAAAGATGGCCTGCCAGGCATTCTCGAAGCCATCGACGCGATGGCCGCGTCCCCCTGCTTCTTCCTACCTGGCCTCGATAACGAAGACGACGTGGGCTACACCGGCTGGCGCGAAGTGATGGATCACATTCGCCAAAGCCAAACCGATCCCGCACTTCGCACCAGCTTCCAGTGGTGGGTCTACTTCAACTCCGGCGACTCCTATCACAACGATCTCACCACCAAGCCCAACGACGCGCTCTCCGGAATCACCGCCACCGGTCGCGACGTCAAAGCCAAGCTCGAAATGGATCGCAAGCTCATCGAGCTTGGGCCGCTCAATCCGTAGCTACGGTTGGCGCCTCGACCCGCGTTGTTCGGAGTCGCGCAGCACTCTGGACGGCCCATCCTCACGGCCTCCGGTTGCTCGGGTCATTCGGAGGGGAACTTCCGATCGTCCTCGGAGAAGGTAGCGCCGCGGATCGCCTTGGCCTCGAGGTCGTCGATGCGCTTTGAAGCGATGCACGCCGAAAGCCCGTTCCGATCGCGAGCGCCATGGGCAAGCGCTGGCCGGGGAACAGCATGATCGCGGCGCCGACGACGCTCGCCAGTCCGACCAGAACGATGCCTTGGCCTCGAGCCGGCGCCTTCTTCAGCGCGGAAGCGTCACGCGAAAGCGGGTGCCCGAGGTGTCGCTCTCGGCAACGATCGAGCCGCCGTGTGCACGCACGATCTGATCGGTGATGTAGAGCCCGAGGCCGAGTCCGCGGCGGGCCACTTGCGATGACTTCTCGCCGCGACGGAAAGGATCGAAGAGCGTCGCGAGCGTTTCGGGAGGAATGGGCGTGCTGGCGTTGTGAACCGTGAGCACGACGTTCTCGCCACCCACGAGCTCCACGCGCACGGGCGTACCGATCGTGCCGTGGGTCACGGCGTTGCCAACCAGATTGCTTACCACCTGGGCGAGACGATCGGGATCCCACGTGCCGCTGCAATCGCCGTGCGTTACGACCTCGATCTCGCGCCCGGGATGAGCTGTGCGCACTTCTTCCACCACGGCTTCTACCACCGGAGTGAGCTGGATGGGACGCCGCTCGACCGGAATGCCGCCCATCGCGCGCGCTCGTGTGAGATCGAGCACCTGCTCGATGAGCTTTTCCATGCGCTGCGCGCTCGAGACGATTCGGCGCGCGACGCGCGAGGTTGCATCCGGCTGATCTTGGCGCCCAGCGAGCGCTGCGCCACCGAGCGTGATCGAGTTCAGCGGCGTGCGGAGATCGTGTGCGAGCACGGCCATGAAGAGCTCGCGCAGCGATCCCTCCTGGCGCAGCTGCTCAGTTGCGCGTCGGTTGTCGAGCGCCAAGCCGCAGAGGCGGCCAAGCTCCTCGGCGGTCTCCTGATCGCGCTCGTCGAAGCGCCGGCTCCCGGAGATGATCTCGAGTAGACCAAGAGTGCGCCCCCGCGCAACGAGAGGCACCAGCAGGACCGACCTCGGATTTACAGCTTCGATGATGGCACGGTGCTCGGGTGAGCGCGCGATGCTGTCGCGCCAGGCAACGTCCGAGTCGACCACGCGCTCGGTCTTGCCGCTCCTCACTGCGCGCGTGAGAGGGTTGTCGACCGAGAGATCCGGCGAGTAGGCCATGGCTTCGCGCAGCTTGGGCAGTCGAGACCTGTCGCGCGCAGCCACCGCCTGACGTCGCATAACGCCGTCCTCGGCGAGCAGATCGAGTAGGCAGTAGTCCGCGAACTGCTCCGCGACGACGTCGACTATCGCCGAGAGGCTGGCGTCCCAGTCGAGCGTCTCGCTCATCTTGAGGCCAACCTCCGCGAGCAGCGCCATCTCCTGTTGATGACGAACGCGGTCCGTGATGTCCGTCGAGACGCCGGCCGTGCCGAATACGGTCCCGTCAGGCCGCTCGAGAGGAAACTTGACCGAGAGATTGGTCCTGAGCCGGCCGTCGACGAGGATCTCCTCCTCGATAGTGAGCGGGCGGCGTTCGCGGAACACGAAGCGGTCGTTTTCCCGGAACGGATCGGCAATCTCTGGTGGGAAGATGTCGTGGTCACTCTTGCCGACCAACGATCCGGAAGCGAAGCCGAGCAGCTCCTCGAGCCTGCGGTTCACGAGCGTGAAGCGGCCGTCGGGATCCTTGGCGTAGATCAGGGAGGTCGAGAAGTGCATCACTGCGTCCAGCAGTGCACGCGTCTCCGCGTGCGCACGCTCTGCCACGACGCGATCGGTGATGTCGCGGAAGATGACGACGAGCCCATCATCGGAAGCAGGGAAGATGCGCGCCTCGAGCCATGAACCGAACGCACCATATTGCGCCTCGACGCTCTCGTTGGAGCGGTCGGCCATTGCCTTCCGACACCCGCCCCCGATCGCGGTCGCGCCGAGCTCGGGAAGCACTCGCCACAGCTGGCCGCCGACGAGCTCCGCGCGCGCTTGCTCGAAGACACGCTCGGCGCCGCGATTCGCGTAGCGAATGCACCAACGCGCGTCGATCCCGAGCACGCCATCGGCGAGTCCATCGAGGATCGTTGCAGGCAATGGTGCTTGCTCGTGGACACGCTGGGCCATCGGTTTCCTAGCGTACACCGGCACAACTCAGCAGGCCTTGGATGAGCTTCCCGACGCTCGCGCCGAGTGACCGACGGCGGCGCAAAAATGGTCCGAGTGTGGCGCTCTTGGACAACGCTTCAGGTCGTCCCCTCGCGTTCCGCTACTCCTCCACTCCGAAAAACGCCAGAAAGGGCGAGCGCTGGAGCCGCTCACTTGTATTCGTAGACCTTGATCCAGTCCATCTCTGCACTCGTGGGAGCCGTCGTCGTATCGATCGGGCCAGCCCAGCTCGCCGAGCTCGAAGCCCAGATCGTGAACAAGATGTTCTGTGGCAGCTTCATGCGAGCGATCTCTTTGTTCCAAGTGCGAATGACTTGATCATCGACCGTGAACTTCACATCCGTCGGAGTCCACTCGGCGGCATAGACGTGGAAGTCCGCCTCCGCGTTGAATCCGAGATCGTGCAACTCCTCGAAGCGCGTCGGTGTGACTGAGGTCGTGACGGGTGGCTGGGGCGCGGGCCCGGTGTACACCTGACAGTTCGTCTGAATCTTGTTCGACGTCTTACCGAGGTGTTCGAAATCGATCTCGTTCCAGTTGTCGGCAGGCCACGGTGTATAAATCGTTACGAGGCTCGAAACTACGCCAGAACCCTGGGCGAAGCGAATTCTGGCCTCCACCTTGCCGTAAGTGATCGTCTTCGTCGAGCGCATCTCGACGCCACGAAACGGCTTCTTGGTGTCGCTGGGCTCTGGCGTGAGTTTGATGCTGACCTTGCCGTCCGCAACCGCCGCGTTCGCAGTCGAAAACTGCGCCAAGTTACCGTCGAAGCTGAAGGTTTGCAGAGCCCACAGCGAGCTATCGAACGTGTCGAACTCGTCCTGCCAGGCGAGGACGAAACTCCCGTTCGCGGGCACCGCGCTTGCTCCGCTGGACCCGCCCGCGCCACCACCGCTCGTCGAAGGGCCTCCACCGGAGGTCCCGGACGTTTCCGAGCTCGTGTTGCTGTCGGCGTCACATCCAACGCTCGTCCAGCTAAGTAGAGGAAACAGGACTCCAACGATGGCTCGCGTCAGGCGAGGCGAATTCATGGATGCGAGGATGGCCAGAAACTGCGCGCGAGCTTCGCATTTTGTGGGGAACAGCGCGGGCAGTGAGACCTTGCTCTTCTGGGCACTCGGTTACACCTCAGCTCGTGTAAAATCCTCGCTCGGCTCGGGCGTCGGCGGTATCTCTGGCCCTGGTTCCACTCCGCAGGCAGATGTAAGCTCGAATCGTGGAAGACACGCGCGCACCGATCCTCTACCAGGGCTTTCCGATGCTGGGGCGAGGTCGTGCTCAAATCTGGGCGTACGCCCCGGAGTTCAGGCGGCCGCGGCATTTCCATGCGGAGCATGAGCTGAACCTCGTCGTGGCGGGCGCGGCTTGGTTTGGCGTGGGTGAAGCTGTCGTCGAAGTGAAAGCCGGGGAGCTACTCGCGTTCGCACCAGGTCAAGATCACGTGCTGCTCCGCGCGTCGAAGGATCTGCTCCTGTTCGCGACCGGAATCGATGCCGCGCTGGTTGGGGAAGTGTTGGGACACGCTCGTCACCGAGCCTGGCTTCCCCTGCACATCCGGCCCCAACGCGAAGAGTGGCAGGTCTTGGTGCGACGCGTGTCCGACGCTGCCGGACGCGAATCTTCGCAGTCCGCCGCAGAGCTCTGCGAACGGGTCTACCTCGCGCGCGGAGGCGACGCTGCTTGCGCCAGAGCCGCGACTCACGTCTTCACGCGACGCACGCTCGAGATCATCTGCGAGGCACCTGACCTCGGCCGCAGTGAAGTGGCCCGCCTCGCCCGGGCGAACGAAAGCGAGATCAGCCGCTTCTTTCACCGCGATTTTGGCGTGCGGTGGGTCGAATACCGAACGCGTCTTCGTCTCATGAGGTTCATGCGCTTAGTGGACCAGCGTGCCACGAACCTGACCGCGGCGGCGATCGGTTCGGGCTTCGGCTCATACTCGCAGTTTCATCGCAGCTTTCAGGCTAGCTTTTCGTGCGCGCCGCGAGAGTTCTTCACGACCGGTCTGCGCGAGCGAATGGAGCAGGCGTTCGAACCGTTCAATCGTTCGATGCCGGCACCTCCCTCAGCGCGGTAGGGTCACGCGAAAGCTTGGCAGCTGCATTCCCTCGGAGTGGACAACGAAGGCTTGTGTGGGGGCCAATACGGGGGGTAGGGCGAGCCGAAGGTCGCCCAGTTCCGCCAAGCACCGGGACAAGTTCAGCGCTCGTCAACGGCTGACGCATGGGGCGCGAAGGCTAGCTCACGCGCCCATGCTATGCTCCGGGGGCGATGACCGTGCCGCTTCCAACCTCGCTACCGGTACTACCTGCGAATGACGCGGCAAAGCCGGATTACGACGAGAACGGCGTCGATTTGAGTCTAGTGCGTTACACGCTTTCACTAACTCCGACCCAGCGGTTGAAAGCGCTAGAGAATTTCATGAACGCTATGGCCAGCGTGCGAATCCCCCCACCGCTGTCCGCCGACTCGACGAAGTAAATGGCCGTGTTCGACCTAAGGCGACCAGACGAGTCCCGAGGCGAGGCGGGCTTGCTTGCTCGTGCGGAAGCCGGCGCTGTCGATATGCTCGCGCGCCTCGCTGCGAGAGCAGCACGTTGCAATATTGCAGTTAGGATCCGCGATTCGTCGACGCTCTTGACGGAACAGGCTTCGGTGCGGCACTGCAGCACGTGAAATCCCGTTCGGTTCCTGCCTACCTCGAAGCTGTGATTTCCAACTGCGGGCCCGGCCGCTCGGCGCCACCGGCTGCTCGACGCGCGTTGCGGCGCGCGACGTCTGCAGCGGCCGCGACGGCGCTCTTGGCGTTGGGCACCATCGCGTGTTCGTCCAGCACCGCTCAAGACGGCGGAACAGGAGGCCAACGCGCCGAAACCTCAGGTGGCACGAGCGGCACGCTAGGACGGGGCGGCAGTGGCGGGGTTACTGGCGAAGGTGGCCGCGGCGCGGCGAGCGGCTCTCCAAGTGGCGGCGCCAGCAACGCCAGTGGCGCGAGCAACGCGGGAGGCACCGCTAGCGGAGGTGGCGCGCCGGCGAAAGGCGGCAACTCGTCCGCGAGTGGCGGTGAGCTCGCTGGACTCGGCGGTGGCGCCGGGCTGAATGGCGCAGGCGGAACACCCAGCGGGGGTCGTGCCGGTGCGATGGGCGGCACCGATTCCACCGGCGGCTTGTCGGGCGGCGGGAAAGCAGGAGCGGGCGCGGGCGGCAAAGGTGGTAGCGAATCAGGCGGTAATGGCGGCCGCGCCGGTGCTCCCAACGATGGCGGTGCGGGCGGCTCGAACGCCGCGGGCGGCAGCGGCGGCTCGACCTCTTTTCGACCGTGTCCGACGAACGGCGATCCGTGCAAGGTCTTGCCGCTCGGGGATTCGATCACTCACGGCGTGCAGTCGAGTGACAACGCTGGCTACCGCTCGCAGCTCTTCAAGCTCGCGGTCGCGGCGAACCAAAAGCTGACCTTCACCGGATCGCAGAGCAGCGGACCCGATCAAGTTTCTGGAAAGACATTCCCGAAGAGCCACGAAGGGCACGACGGCTGGACCGTCGACCCAGGCTACAGCAAATACGGTTCCGGCGGGATTTCCAGTCTAATTCCGAGTCCCGCGCTGTCTACGGTGCCGAACATCATATTACTGATGATCGGCACCAACGACATAACCAGCACCAACAGCCCAGGTACGACGGCCGATCGCCTGGACGGCCTGCTTGGCAAGCTCGTGCAAGCTGCTCCCAACGCTCTCATCGTCGTCGCACGGATCACTCCAGTAGGTTACGACAGCGCGGATCTCACCAACTACAATGCAAAAATTCCTGGACTCATTCAAGCGCGTGTGACCAAAGGCCAGCACCTGATTGGGGTGGACATGAGTAAGATGCCGACCTCGGGCCTCGCTTCGGACCGCGTACACCCGAACGACCAAGGTTACGCATACATGGCCAATGTTTGGTACGAGGCCATCAAGGGCTTCTTGCCGAATTGAGGCGTGGAAACGTGCATCGTCGCGGCAGCGCACGCGGCTGCCGCTCGGTTGTGTCGGCTACGGCGTGAACTGCAGTGACGCGAGTCGCAGAAGCTCGCGGTTCGGCTCGCCGACTACCTTGATGTAAACGTCGTGCGTGCCGCTGGTCGTTTCCATGTCGCACGTCGAGGTGGCAAACTTCTCCCAACCCGCGGTGTCAGCGATACGACATGGGCCATAGTGTTTGCCCCCGCCGAGTGGATCGAGCCAGACCTCCACCCAGCCGCCGCCGACACTCGAAGCTTCGAATCGTGCTTTCGTGGAAGCAACCCCACCGCTGCCGAGATCGACACCCGCGTACAACGCCCAGTCATCGTTCTGGAGATCGCCGAGGACACGGCCGTGCGCAGTGCTTGCCACAATCGCTGTGCCTGATTGCTGGTCCGTCGCGATTGCCGGGATCGTCGAGAGTCCATCTCGATAGCTGAAGAGGTCGAAGCGCGCGCTCTGGGCCGTAGCGAACATGCCGACCTGGCTGCCGATCCACGTCCCGCTCATACCATAGTGATTGTCCAAAGCGGAGATATCGATCGCCGCGCCGACTTGCTTCCAGGTGAGCCGATCGCTGCTGACCCAACCGGTTGCTTGATGACCGCTGCGGACTAGTTTCAGCCAGACCGCGGCTTTGGCGGGCTCCGGAGTGGCGAGCGTGTGGCTGACGACGACGGGTTCAGCGAGCTCGCTGTAAGATCCGCTCCCGCCGGTTGGAACGGGTCGGCGCATGCGGTACGCGAAGCGAATCACGTCTTTCCCTTCGATCATCGCACGAGCAACCTGCACGTCGTGGATGCCTGCGATCAGGCCTTCACCCTCGATCCAGGTTGGTGCCGACAGGACTTGTTGGTCCTCCCAATAGCCGTTACGCAGGGAAACGCCTGCAGCGCTGCCTTCCGTTTTCGGAATGAACTCTACCTTCACCAACGAAGTGGTCGATCGCAGCGCATCTTTTTGCAATGCCCACACCGTGCTGGCGGCGGCGGGAGCAATGGTGAGGGCGCCGTCGGCGACCGAGAGCTGGCCTCCCATTCGATCGTAAGTGGTCCATGCGGTGCCGAGCGCATTGGCGGAGAAATCGTCGTTCACCGGAATGAGGAAGGGCGTTGCGCTCTGCGTGAGCTTCGGCGCTGGGATGTTCCGCGTTTGCTTGTCGATTTGGGGAACCGGGATCGTCTCGCCGTCGACGTTGGTGTCGACCCACGTGACTTGATGCAGCAGACCCTCGCGACCGAGGCCCAACCACTCGCCCGTTTTCGTCGCATCGCCCTTGTTGGTGCAGTCGTAGGAGTGCTCGAACACCCACCAGGAGCCATCCGCAATTTGAAACGGCGCGGTAGGGTGCTGCGCGCCCCGGTACGGATCGAGCTGTTTTGCAGGGAACCCGAGCCAGTGCCAGTGCGAGGGATCGCCGTCCAATGTGCGGGAGGCCCACACGTTTGTGTTGCCGTCGCAAGCAGTGTGCGTTTGCACGAAGTAGTAGTACCAGTCACCGCGCTTCGTGAGCGTTGGACCCTCCGCCCACTGACCATAGTTGATCGGCCTGAAGCCGCCGCCGCCCTTGTCCTTGTCGTAGTTGACGAAGTCGAGATTGATCATCGACTCTGGCACGAGCTGACCCGTTTCCCGATCAATCTCCACCACTCGATTCATTCCAAAGAAGTCGTCGGGCGCATCCGGGTCCCATTGACCGATGCCGTTCTTCGTGACCATGTAAGTCTTTCCCGAGTCGGGATCGACGAACACGGAATTGTCCGAGCCCGTACCCCGATCGACGAAGTACTCGCCGTTCGGAGAGACTGGAAAGGAGTTCACCTTCGTCGGGAGTGACCAAGGCCCCGAGAGGCTGTTGGCCTCAGCGAACCACTGAGTGCCATTGATAGCGAAATAGATACGATAGCCAGTTGGCTGCTTTCGCGTGATGAACGCGCCCCAGGTGCCCTCGCCGGGATCCGTTAGTCCGTCGAGCGCCGGCGCCGCCGCATCGACGACGCGCGACGTGCGTTCCCAATGCAAGAGATCGGTGGAGTGCAGGATCTCGAGCGCCGGGAACATCGCGAAGTTCGAGCCGACGATATAGAAATCGTTCCCGTCGATGAACAAGTTCAGATCGGCGTGATTGCCCGGAAGCACCGGATTGTCGTAGGTAGCGGCGGGCCCGACAGGCCAATTCGGAAGAGTGAAGAGCGCCGTCACCGCCCGGTCCGCGTCGAGACGGATCTGCAGTTCGCTCGCGCTGCCGGAAGCATCGCCTGCCCAGCCGCGCATGATGTATCCGCTCGAAGGGCTCGCCTTGACCGTCACCGTCGTGCCCTTCTTGAAGTGGTAGACGCCAGGCGCGGGCTCGGTCGTGCCACTGCCTGCCACTTCAATGGTGAGCGTTCTCTCCGTGCCGGAGCCGTCACCTGAACTGCATCCAACGCCGAACCACAACGTCGCCAGCACTACCGCCTGAATTCTCATCGTCTACTCTCCTCTCGACCGCCGACGTCCCCGGGGTACGGGACGCACTGCCCCGCCAGCCGCGCGGCCCCTGCGCCACTCGAACCAGTCGCGCCAATGCCCCACTCGCGCTCGCGCCGTTCGGAAAGGCCAGGATCCAACGACGTTCCGCGCGAGAACGTCACAACGATCGCAAAACCGAGCGGCGGCGGTGGGTGGGAACCGTCTTTGCGCACCGTGAGCAGTAGCAGCGTGCGCCCGATTCCGTCCATCGTTTGTTATCTTTATTAAAAAATAATCCGACTGACGTTCTCGCAGGCCAAGCGCCTGGCGAAATCCGCCTGGCTTGCTCGTGGGAAGGCTGAAAAAGCAACCTCGGCGTGATGCTTATTCGCGCCTGGTCTCGTTCCTCCGCGCGACTACAACCGTCGCCGGTGCAAGCCGCCGATCGCAATGCAGTGAAGAGTGGCGCGCAGCGCGTGGCGCTTTCCAGCCGGGTGAGGACGCGACGGTCGATCACACAGCGCGGCTTGCTCAAAACTGGGCGATGAATTTCCAGGCCAGGGGTGGAACAAAGGCCTTCAGCCCGTCATCAGCAGTCGAGGTCCCGTCGTCTACGGCAGACGGCGTATGCCCGCCATCGAACGTGCACACTTTGACGGGATAACCCGCCTTACATCCTTCGAAGTCGTAGCAGACGTACTTCTTGCTGCCGACCATCGCTGTCGGGATGTTCCCGGGAATCGTGCAGCCATTGTCCTCTGCGTGCGTGAGGACGCAGTACTTCCCGCCCCGCCTGGCCGCGTCGCTATTGACCCAAGGACAGGTGCCATCGCTCATGCCGGTTATCCCCATGTACGCGATGGGCGACGCATTCGAATCCGCCGGTTGACCCGGAAGATTGTAGTTGGCCGCAGCCATGGTCACCGCGGCGCGCAGCTTCTTCTGACGCGTGATCGAGAGAGCGTAGCTCATCATCGCCCCGAAGCTGAAGCCCGTAGTAAAGACACGGCTATCGTCGATGCACAGGTTCGCGTCGACAAGGGCGAGCAGATCATCGAAGAGCACACTGTCTCGCGTGAAGTCCCAAGGAAGGTTGCCGATCCCTCCGGGCGCTACGAAAATGGCGGGCTCGTTCGCCGCGGTCGCTTCGCGGCGGAGGCCAAAAAAGGCGTAGTTCTTTGCGTCGAAGTTCGGCCCATTGCCGGCGGGATATTGCCCAATAGCGTTGCCGGTGTCCGAACCGTATGCCTGGTGCCACGAAAAGATCAGGCGATAGGGATGCGTTGGATCGTAATCCGCCGGAATGTCGATGATGTATTCGCGACTCGCGCCGCCGCTTGTGATCTTGAGTCTCGTCGATGTGGGAAGACCGTTCGCAATCGACATCCCACCTGTCGTCAGTGTCTTCACACCATCCTTGATGCCACAGCCTTTGCTTGGAACCGGCGCGCTCTTGCCCCCGGTACCGTCGCTCCCGGAGCTTCCGCCCGTCGCTGCCCCGCTGCTACCCGCGCTACCGCCGCTACCGCCAGCCGCCGCGCCGCCGCTCGCTGTCCCGCCGCTGGCCATACCGCCGCTGGCCATACCGCCGCTCGCCATCCCACCGCTGCTCGTCCCACCACTCGCAGCTCCAGCGCTCGCAGTTCCGCCACTCGCGTTCCCCCCATGAGCGGAGCCGGCCATCGACGAGCTGCCGCCAGCCCCGCCGACCGCGTGCGCTCCGCCGCGAGCGCCCGAATCCGACCCGGAACTCGCGCTTCCGCAGCCCGCAACCCCCATCGACAGTCCGTAAACCAGATTCGGCAGCCACTTATGCATGCGATCTCTCCGTGGAGACTGCGTCTTCAGAACGTTTCCGCGCATCCTGTGCGGAAGATCGTCAAAAGCGAGTTCGATCGCTAGCAGTGGCACCTTTCCCGAAAAACCGTCGAAGCTCGGACGCCCGCGCGATGCCAGGTCGCGATGGGGGTGGAGGCGCCTCAACTTGGACATGCTCGATCGTCGCGAGCTGACCTCCGTACAGTTCACGCGATCTCTCGCGGCCGAAGCACGCCGCGATCCGGACGGATCTTTGGCGCGCTTCGCTCGCGGACTAGGGGAGGCTAGTTCACCCCGAGGATGTCGGGGTTCCACATGTTGCCCGACATCGCGAGTAGATAGAGATTACCGAGGTAGCTGCTGTACCAGTAGTCGTCTTTCAGCTTCACGGACTCGCCGACGAATGCGTCCGCCATCTCTTGAGTATTGGCCATTGCTGCAATGGTCAAACTCCCGACCGAGGCCATGTTGTGGTTGTTGCTCGCGACCGTCCCATTCAGCTGATAGCCGTCGGTGATCTTGCTGACGCCCACGCCATAAGCCCAGCTCGAGATCTTCTTGCACCAGGTGAGAGCTTCAGGCGTTCCGTTCCACAGATAGTCGAGGCACTGCTTGTACGGCGTGCGGATCGCATCGAAGCCGTAGTGGCCAACCCGACTCCCCGCACCGGCGGTGCCGCTCACGGACTGCCAGTCGGGGACGAGTCCGGTGCTTGAGTTCGCCGCTGCATCGCGGATCTTCTGCGTGTCGTCGGCGAGCTTGGTCCAGGCACTGTCACCGCTGAACTTCGCGAAGTACCTGAAGAACGCGGGCGAGTAATACGAGATGTCGGTTTCGTTGCAGCCGCCCCAAGGCCTGCCGCCCGAGCAACCCGGGTACACCGTCCACTTTCCGCTGCAGTCGAGGAGCATCTTTCGGAGGTTCGCGATGAGCGTCTTCGCTTTCGCGTCGTAGCCCGCATTCGGCCATTGCCAGTGCGCCACGACCAATCCGGAAGCAACATCGATGTCACCGTCTGTGGCGGCGCCCGGATCTGTCACCCCACCGCAAGTGGTTTGCCAACCCGAAAGCCCGCATGCGGCACTGCTGGTCTTGGTGAGATAGAAGTTATAAAGCTTGTCGAAGATATCCTTGTCGCCCATGTAAGCCACAGCGACCATCGCGAACCCTTGCGCCTCGACTTTGGCCGTCGAGGAGTTGTCGGTTCCAGGCATCAGGTTGCCGTTACAATTGACGAGGCGAGTCTTCTTCCAGTTCTCGTACCAACTCCGGACGAAGTCGTTGGTGACCTTCGTTGATTGCACCCCGTGCGGGTACTTCACGTTCTGCGGGAACGGAAAGCGCTCACCTTGCTTTCCCGGGCCAGTCGTCGAGCCGCCGGAACCGGGCGCTCCGCCACTCGTTCCCGTCGCGCCACCACTCTGCTGACCGCCGGAGCCGACCGCGCCTCCCGCGGAGACAGTCCCTCCACTCGCCGTTGCTCCGCCACTCTGACGCCCGCCGGAACTGACCGCGCCTCCCGCGGAGACAGTCCCTCCATTCGCCGTCGCTGCGCCACCACTCTGCTGACCGCCGGAGCCGACCGCGCCTCCCGCAGAGACAGTTCCGCCGTTGGATCCACCGCTCGATCCACCGGTCGACGCGTTGCTTGCTCCGCCGCTCGCGTTGCTGTTCGCGCCGCCACTCGCGTTGCTTGCTCCGCCGCTCGCGTTGCTGTTCGCGCCACCGCTGGATTTGCCACCCGCTCCTCCCTTTCCAGCATCGGGTGCGCCGCCGGAGGCGCTACACGCTGCGAGCGAGAGGCTAAGACAGATGCTTCCTAGTGCTACTCGGACAACAGTCATGGTTCGCATCTTGGCGTGAGCGAACACGCGTGCAACCACATTTATTAACTTTCGTGCAGAATGCTAAAGCCTCGAATTAAAGTGAGTTCTGGGCAGAAAAAGTTCGACGGATTCGAGCCTGCAAAGCCACACACCGTTGCAATTGATCATCGACTTATCTCGCATGGACGACCTCCTCTACTCGGTTCCTACTTCATATCTCCGCTGTCGCAAGAACCGAGCGGCACTCGTCGTGTGATGGCTAGAGCCAACGAGACTTTTCTTCGCAGGAGACGTTATCGCGATGCGGCAAGTTCAGGACGCAATCGAACGCCCAGCGCTGCAGGTGACCTTGGCGACGAGCTCTTGCTGGGATCAGCTCGAGCATTGGCTCTCGCGTGCGCGACTTCGTGATACCGCGTCGCATCCACTCTTGCGCCACGGCTGAGCTCAAGCGCATCGAATTGGATTGGCGCTTGCGGCGGCGCACAACGACTGACCGCCGACCTAGAACGCGGAGCCAGGATCGCTGAGCTCACGCCGTCCTGGCTGGCGCGGCTTTGAGCTCGCCCGCGGTCGCGCTCGCTACGCGGGTTGCCGCCAAGCCGAGCGCCATTCGCAGCGCAGCAGCGTTCGTGTCGACATTGGCGATCACGCACAGGAGCCGCTCCTTGGACCGCCGAACGTGCAACCTGTAGTCGGCGAAACGCAGCACCAAGCCTTCGAGCGATTCGCCGCCGCGCTCGATGGCTTCGCAGAGCCTCAGCACGCGCGGACCGGTGTCCGTGAACACGTCGTCGTGGAATACGGCCGGCAGATCCTTCGCGAAGAGCTGACCTGTACCGGAGAGTACGAAGCTACCGAAAACGCCTTCGACGTCGCGCAGGCCCCGGAGTGTTTCATGCATCATCGTTCAAGCTCCGTAGCGCTCGCGCACGGGCGCTGAAATCGGCGTCCACTGGGCCGCACACAGCAAGGATGCACCCTGTTGGCTCGATCACGACCAGCGTTCGCTGGGACGCCGTGGAGGCTTCGATGGAAACCAAGCCATCGAGCCCGAGTGCTTCACCTGTCAGCCGTGCGAGGCGTGTCGCGAGTGAAGCAGCGTCGCCCAAAATTTCGCCCCCGACGCCTCTGCTCGTCACGACTTGTCCGTTGGCATCCACGCGGACAGCGGCGTGCACGGCGTGCACCTTGCTCATGCCAGTCACTGGCGCAGGGACACTTGGCATACGTTTCGCGTCGGGCGGCGCTGCCCCGCGCTCTATCGCCACGCGGCGCTCCACCCGAACCTGCTCGCCCGATTGAGTGCGGGCGCGAGCGAAGCGCGCGAGCGCGTGACGTCCGGATTCGTCGCGCGCCTGTGCCGCACGGATCAACAGAGCCTGGAACGTGTCGTGAATCGACTCGTTCTCCGGCCAGCCCGCGTTGCACAACTCGAACGTTCCCGTGTTCCACCCGAGGATCTCGAATGCCGCTGGCTCACCGACATGGGAGGGCGACATTGCGTGCACGACCCTGCCATCTCGGAAATATAGATACCCCACTTCGTCTCCAGAGCTCACGCGGGCGACGCAATCTGTGCCGGATAGGCATTGGAGCTGGACCAAGTCCGATAAGCTCGCGCCTTTCAAGCTCGCCCAAAAGCCTTGCGGCATCTCTTGATCTTGCTCACCGTGGGTCACGGCTTCGAGCTTTGTGCTGGTTCGGTCGGGGGAGTTGGCCACACTGCATCTCCAGGAAACGGGAGGTACGATCACGACCGAGTCGCCGCTGTTTCGGACGAGTTACGACCCGCCGATGCGCGAGGGCGGACCGACCTCGGTCAGGAGTGCGTTCAGCTCCTGCAAGAGCTGCTCTGCGCCGCGGGAATTCGGTTGAACCGCTTTCAGCGACGACAGGCTTTGCTGCAGGACGTCGAGTTTGGCGCCGAGGCCCTGCATGTGGGAAAGGATGGCGTTGCGCTCGGCAAGGGCCCTCTCCGCGGCAACAATCGAGTTCCTGATTGCCATGCGCTTCTCGAGATCGCGCTCTGCACCTAAGTGGCGCTTGAGCTCCGAGAGCTCCTCATTCCATTGAGTCGCGGGTGTCTGGCGGAGCTCGAGCGCGAGGCTGTGCTGAGCTTCTGCGAAATCGACGAAGTTTGAGCGAAGCTGGTGCAGGGCGTGCTCGACACCGGCCATGACCTCCGCAGAGGGCGAATAGCGAACGCAGAGCTCCCGTACTTCCTCCGCGCCTTGCGACAGAGCGGCGAAACGCGCGGCAAAGGTGCTCTCGCGAAACAACGGCCGGCTTGCTAGCTGCGCCTGCTCGCGCTCTCGTCGCTCCTCGAGCTCACGACGGTCCGCCCGCGCCCGAAAAGCGGGTAGGCGTGGCCCGAGCGCCAGCCAAACCAGCTCGGCGAGTGCAGCCAGCGCGAGCGGCCAGGGTGACGCGAAAGCGATCGAAAACGCCGCCGCTCCGATTAGCGCTATGACGTTGTGCTGATCGAGAAACGCGCGGTCGAGATAACCGCGCCGAGGTTCCAAGGGGCCTAGGCCGGCGGTCGACGACACGCTTGGGTTCTGGCTCAGGGTTGAGGGCATGTTCAGCGTGCCTTCTCGCCGCGGATGAACAACACGTCCGTGCGACGATTCTGGGCGCGGCCGCCCGGGGTCTTGTTCGTCGCGACCGGGTTCGTCGAACCATTCCCCCGTGCCACCAGACGTTCGCGCCGAATGCCACGACTGACGAGATACTCGAGGATCGCCCAGGCGCGGCGCTCACTGAGCTTTTGGTTCTCATCGGGGTCACCGATGGCGTCGGTATTACCCTCCACGCGAGCGTACATGCCGCCAGCGATTTCGAGCTGAGGCAGGATCTGCTGATTGACGACCGCGAGCGCTTCAGGAGAAAGCTCGCTGCTACCGCTCGTGAAGGCGATCGACACCGGTTTTACGAACAACGGCGCGCCGCTGCGCGCGATACCGCTGTCGAACGACTCGGCCGAACTCGCCTCCGGCTTACCCGTCGCCTCCCAGACTCTACGCACCGCGCGCTCGTCACGCAGCACCGAGGGCGCGAAACGATCCGTAATTTCCGCTTCGGGATAGTTGATCCAGATCGAGTCCGCTTGGTTATAGACCCGGTCGAACGCGGGCCGCGAGCCATCCAGCCCGAAGAACCGGACGTTGTCCGAAAGCGTGGTCCACTTCGCCCACTCCAGGGCTTTCTGCGTGCGCTCCACGCCCAGCTCGTCTCGAAATCGCGAGGCGCTGGCAGCGATCAGCTTGGCAGCGAAGGCGCGATCCTGGGTTGCGCGCTCTGCCGAACGGAACCAAACACGCGCCAGCTTCTGCGCCACGTCGGGCTCTGCGTCGAGGAACGACTTTCGTGCCAGCAGCACGTCCGCGACGAGCTCCGTCGCGTCCGCCGTCGAGAACAGCCGATGCGCTCCAGGGCGGGCCTCGAGCGCCAGCGTCACGTCCGGCTCCCAAAGACAGGCCACGTCCACCTTGCCCTCGGCGAACAGCGTGCGCCCGTAGGTAAAATCGTCCATCGAGAACAGCGTCGAGCGTCGCACTGCCGTGACCTGCTCCGGCGAAAGCCGCGAGTTCGTGATCATGAACTCGAACACCGTGTGGTCCGGTGAAAACATCAACATCGCCGATTTACGGCCCACCACATCCTCCACCCGGCGCACCTCCTTGCTCGCCACGCAAGCGTCGCCACCACGCGACCAATCGATCTGCAAGAAGGCGCGCACCTCCACGTTTGCCTTCCGGTATCCGCCGAGACTCATCGGCAGCTCGTCCACTGTCTGCCACACGAAGTCCACGTCGCTGGTTTGCAGCGCCTTGTTCTTCGAAGCCGCGTCTTCGATGAACACAATCTCGACGTCCAGGCCCTCCTCGGCAGCGATCGACCCCGGCTGCGTACGCACTCCGCCCGCGCCCACGAGCAGCGCCATGTGACCGGGCCACTGCGACAGAGCCACGCGCGTCGGACGCTTAGCTTTCGCAGCACCGACCAGCGTTGCCAGATTCGAAGGGGCGGCAGCTGCGCGGGTGCTCGGCTCCGCCGTCGCGGCGTTCGCGGGACCTTCAATCGCTGCGGCGTTCTTCGCGAAGCGCGGCCCATGTGTGTGAACCGCGCCGGCGAGCGACACGCCCGTAATCACCGCGATCATGCACTTAGAAAGCAAGGTCAAGTGGGCCATGCGAGTCAACGACCGTCACTACGTTCGTCTCGCGAGCGCTATCGAGTCAAGCAACAACGAGAGTTCTCTCCATTCTAAGTCCCACGACAAAACCACGAAACAGAATGGTAACCTTCGTGTTCACACAGTGGGGTTATCTCGGCTGCGTGAGCACAGCTCACGTGAACACGCGATTCGCCGCGATCGCCGGCACGAACAGATCGGCTGGGGTACGGCTCCATACCCAGGTGCGGTCGCGCACGAGCAGTTCGTCGCGCCAGACACCTCCCGGCATTGACGATGTCGTCGCGAACACCGGGCCACGAGGCGAGTTCATGACATTTGCCTCCCCCGCCAAAGCAAGAAGCGCCGCGCAAGGTGGCAGGGCGAGCTCGCGATCTCAGACTCCGCTCTTCGCATCCGCGAGTGGCACGTCGACTTCTTCGATCGAGAAGTCGAGCGTCGGTGCGATCATGCTCACGCGGAGTTCTCGTTCGTGGGCTCGGATACTGCTTGCTGCGTCCGAGCACATGAGCGATTCGACACTTGCAAGAAGAAGCGGTGTTGGCTTTCGACGGCGTCGACGAGCGATTCAGCAGCAGGCTCTCGCCGCACGCATTCTAGCTCTTAGCTAGTTTGCAAGAGCCGACAGCCGCGCGTGGTGCTGAGTGTGGAGTTCCAGCTGTTCCAGTGATCGTAACCTCTGAGCGCGCCGACAAGGCACGACAACATTCGTGATCGCGCGCAGGTGACTTGTCGCAACACGTGCGTTGACAGTCGAATCGCCGCTCCGTAGGCTCGCGCTGGAGAGTTCTACTATGTGGACGATCTCGAAAGGGGCGCGCTGGGCGCTTTGCATGCTCGCGGTTTCTGGAACCGGTTTCAGCTGTTCTCGCGGCAGCGAGGGCAACGGCGGGAACGACGCTGGGCACGACGGCTCGGGGGGCGCGCAAACCGGCGGCAACGGTGCGTCGGGATCACAGGCAGCCGGCGTTGCGGGGATCACGGCAGGCGGAGGTGCCGCCGGCGTTCAGTCGAATGGTGGAATCGGCGGCGGAGGCGGGACACCTTCGAGCGCGGGCGGAGCGCCGTCGGGAGGAAGCTCAAGCGGTGGAGGAGCCGGCGTGTCGACGGGGGGAACAGCGGCGGCGAGCGGCGGTGCCAACACCGCGGGTGGGACTACGGGAGCTGGTGGCAGCACCGCCGGTGGAAGCGGCGGCACGACGACCAGCGCCGGCGGCGCGACGGCAGGCGCGCCAGGAGCATGGGGTTGCACGAGCCCCGAACCCACGTCGCCACCAACGTACGGATCACAGCAATGCGGCACGGATGGGCCCGTTGATCTGACTGGCCAATACCGGATGCGAAACAACCTGTGGAACACCGCGGCCGCCAGCCAGACGCATTGCACGACGGCCCTGTGGAGTGGCTCGGGCAACGTGGCAGGATTCGTGGTGAACCCGATCGCGGTTGACCTGCTCTCGTCGTTTGCTCCGGCTTCTTATCCTTCGCTCGTGCTCGGCTGGCATTGGGGTACCTTCTACGGCGCGTACACTCAGGCCAAGCAGATCTCGAATGTCAGCTCAATTCCGAGCAGGTGGTCGTTCACGATCGACGACTCCGGTCAATTCGATGCGTCGTACGACCTCTGGTTCCATCCGTCCAACCCGAAGCCATCTGACCCGACCGGCGGGCTCGAGCTCATGATCTGGGTTCGCTACCGCGGCAACGCGGTGCCGTGGGGTACGAAGATTGGGACCGTTTCCTTGAACGACACCGATTGGGAGGTCTGGTATGGCGCGGCCGGCACGGCGAACGGGTTGACGGTCAACTGGGGCATCGTGAGTTATCGCGCCGTCGTCGGGACTTCGTGCGTCGAAATGAACCTGAAACCGTTCGTGAGCGACGCCGTGAGTCGCGGCTATGCGACGAACGCTATGTACTTCCTAGGCGTACAGGCAGGGTTCGAGGTCTGGCAAATGCACCAGACCATGAGGACCAATTCCTATACGGCACGCATCGAGTAGCGAGACCGTTGATCTTGGCTCGGCGCTTGGCCACTGCCCCAGCATGCGCACGGGCCTTTCGGCGACGTTTCATCGTCCCGACGAAACGTGGCCGATACCAAGCCGTGTGGCGACCGCGGCAAGCTACCCGCGCAATGCAGCTCGACGCGCTCCAGTCGCTCGCGCTGTCCGTGGCGCAAGCTCGCTCACCGGACTCTGTGCTCACGGAAATGGTGCAGGGCCTGGGCATGTGGGATGGGGTGGCGCTCGCGCGCGTTTGGCTCTTGCGCGAGGACGAGCAAGAGCCGCCCTATTTGCAGCTGAAAGCAAGCATCGGAGCGTCGATTGTCGATCCCGGAAGGCGTTGGAACCGCACTGACGGTGCCCATCAGAAGGTCCAGCTTTCTTACGGCAAAGTCGGCTACATCGCCGCCAACAACCGGCCGCTGCTGCTTCAACGCGGCCCGCGCGATTGGCTGGTACAGCCGGATTGGGCCGAGGCGGAAGGCATCCTGAGCTTCGCCGGCCAGCCTCTGTGCTTCAAAGGTCAAGTCCTCGGCGTAGTGGCGTTTTTCAGCCGCCGTCGCTTGGAAAAGTCGGACCTCGATTGGTTGCGCGTGTTTGCCGATCATGCGGCCGTGGCCATCGCCAACGCGCGCGCGTTCGAAGAAATCGCACGCCTGAAGGAGAGCGCGGAGCGGGAGCGCGACTACCTGCGCGAAGCAGTCCGCAGCGCTTGGCAGCACGGCGAGCTCATCGCCGAGAGCGCCGAAATGAAGCGGGTGCTCGAGCAGGTCCAGGCGGTAGCCCGCACGGGCTCTTCGGTTCTGATCCTGGGAGAGAGTGGTGTCGGCAAAGAGCTCATCGCCGCTGCCGTGCACGACCTGAGTCGGCGCCGCGACGGGCCGCTGGTCAAGGTCAATTGTGCCAGCGTGCCGCGCGAGCTGTTCGAGAGCGAGTTTTTCGGTCACGTGCGCGGCGCTTTCAGCGGAGCCGCGCGCGATCGGCAAGGACGTTTTCTCCTCGCCGACGGCGGCTCGCTGTTCCTCGACGAGGTGGGGGAAATTCCGCTCGAGCTCCAGGGAAAGTTGCTGCGAGTCCTGCAGGAACGCTCATTCGAAGCCGTTGGCGACGACCGAACGCGCGAGGTTGACGTGCGCGTGATCGCCGCGACGAACCGCCCGCTCGACGAAGAGGTGGAGCGAGGTCGATTCCGTCGCGATCTGTTTTATCGCCTGAACGTCTTACCGATCGAAGTGCCGCCGTTGCGACATCGTCGCGAGGACATTTTGCCGCTGGCGCGCCGTTTGCTGCACAGCACCGCCCACCGCCTGCACTTGCCGGAGCGGGAGCTGTCGCCGCAAGACGAACGCGCCCTCTTGGCCTACGACTTTCCAGGCAACGTGCGCGAGCTACAAAACATCATCGAGCGAGCGGTAGTCCTCTCCAATCGCGAAGGGTTGGGCCTCGGCCTGAGCCTGGCCCGGCCGAGTCAACCGCCGGCAGACGTGGTTGCTCGCAGCCCGGCGGAATCAGGCGAGGTCCTGAGCGAGCCGGCGCTGCGCGAGCTCGAGCGACAGAACCTACTCAAGGCTCTACGTCGCTGCGACTACCGCATTGCCGGTACACAGGGCGCTGCCAAGCTCTTGGGAGTGAGCCCCAGCACGCTCACGTACCGCATGAAGCAGCTGGGCCTCGAACGCCCCCGCTAGCCCCCTCGTGACGAAGCCGAAACCTCGAGCCGCTCGCGATTCACGAGATTCCGAGCGCAGCTCACCAAGATTTGCGACTCGCAAGTTGTTGCGTGTTTCAGCATCATCGCGGGTACGCGCCATCTGCCTCCAAATCGGGCTGATTGTGCGAGGCAGCGGCCCTGGCATGCCGCTCGCAAAGAGCCCCGCAAACGCGCGAGCGAACGACAGGTGCGTCGGTCGTCGCGGCGAACCCTGGAGACGAACATGCCCAAAGTCGAAGCCCCGATGAACCAGGCCGGAGATTTCTTGGTCGACTACGAAGAAAAGGTCTTCGAAGACGTCAAGGCGAGCCCCGGCGAGAAGGCGCTGGTGACGTTTCACACCGTGGCGTTCGAAGGTTCCATCGGCCTGGTCAATCTGCTCCAAGCCGTGCGCCTGCAGCGCAAAGGTTTCGAAACGTCGGTGCTGCTCTACGGCCCTGGCGTCACGCTCGGGGTGCAGCGTGGCTTCCCCAAGCTTGGGAACGAGGCGTTTCCGGGGCACCTCAACTTCAACGGGCAAATCATGAAGTTCATGAGTGAAGGCGGCAAGGTATACGCCTGCCGCTTCGCGCTCCAGGCGCTCTACGGTCACGGTGAGAAGGCGCTCATCGAAGGCATCCGTCCGATCAACCCGCTCGACGTGCTCGACATCATCTTGCTGCATCGCAAGGACAACGCCTTCATCCTCGATACCTGGACGGTCTAGCGATGTCGCGCAAGGTACGCGCCGCCGCCGTCCAGCTGAGCCCCGTGCTGTACAGCCGTGAAGGCACGACGAGCAAAGTGTGCGACAAGATCGCCGAGGCGGCGGCGCAAGGCGCGGAGCTCGTGGTTTTTCCGGAAACCGTGGTGCCCTATTACCCTTATTTTTCCTTCATCAAGGCGCCCGCCGTGATCGGCGCCGAGCATCTGCTGCTGCTCGAGCAAGGCGTGACAGTGCCCGGTCCCACGACGGAGGCCATCGCCGAGGCAGCGCGAAATGCCGGCGCCGTGGTGTCGATCGGCGTCAACGAGCGCGACCACGGCACGCTCTACAACACGCAGCTCTTGTTCGACGCCGACGGCGCGCTCGTGCAGGCGCGGCGCAAGATCACGCCCAGCTACCACGAACGCATGATCTGGGGCCAGGGTGACGGCTCGGGCCTAGTCGCGGTCGAAACGCGCGTCGGGCGTGTCGGATCGCTCGCTTGCTGGGAGCACTACAACCCGCTCGCGCGCTACGCGCTGATGGCCGACCACGAACAGATCCACGTCGCCATGTTCCCAGGCTCGCTCGTGGGGGAAATCTTCCGCGAGCAAATCGAGGTCACGATTCGGCACCACGCGCTCGAATCGGGCTGCTTCGTCGTCAACGCCACCGGCTTCCTGAGCGAGCAGCAGGTGGCCGAGGTCGCTGGCGACACCAAGCTCGACCGAGCCCTGCGCGGCGGTTGCTTCACGGCGATAGTCTCGCCGGAGGGCAGCTTGCTCGCGCCGCCGCTCACGGAGGGCGAGGGAATGGTGCTCGCAGATCTCGACCTCGGCCTCATCGCCAAGCGCAAACGCATGATGGACAGCGTCGGCCACTACAGTCGGCCCGAGCTGCTCTCGATGCTGATCGACCGCACACCTCAGCCGCATTTACGCGAGAAATCCGCGCCAATGCCCAGCCACAGGACATCCCATGAACCGCTCGCTCCCACTGCTGGCGCGCTCCTCGACGAGGACGCGCCGGCCGCTGCCCTCGCCTGAGCTGCTCTCGGAGCTCCAAGCCTTAGGTGTGCGCTGGCTCGACCAGCGTGGCCCTGGGCTGAGCCGCAGTGGAGGCGCTGGCCCTTCCGATCACAAGGCCATCACGCTCGACCACCAGACGATCATGGTTCCGATCTTGAACCATCCATCGGCTCTGTCGCCGTATGCCGCCCAAGTCCACGGCAACGGCAGCAGCGCGACTTTGCTACGTGCCGGTGAGCCGATCGCCGACATCTCGTTTCCGCCGCAGCCTCGTTTTTATGCGCTCTCGACGGCCGATGGCATCCCCTATTGGAAGATTGCCACGTTGCACGCGACCGACGTGCTGGCGACGACGGTGTTGCAAACCTGCACGCGCTATGGCCACCGCGAGACCGCCTGCCAGTTTTGCGCCATCGGCCAGTCACTCGCGGCCAAGTCGACGATCGCCGAGAAGACACCCGCGCAGTTGGCTGAGGTCGCCCGCGCGGCTGCCGAACTCGACGGCATCAAGCACGTCGTGCTCACGACCGGCACGCCGCACACCCCGGATCGCGGCGCCGCGGTGCTTTCGGATTGCGCGAGCGCCATCAAGCTGGCTTCGGGCTTGCCGGTGCAGGCGCAGTGCGAGCCGCCGGCGGATTTTGGCTGGTTCGACAAGCTGCGCCGAGCGGGCGTCGACAGTCTGGGGCTGCACCTCGAGGCGGTGACCGAGCGCGTGCGCCGTCGCATCATGCCCGGCAAGGCCGAGGTACCGGTGAGCGTCTACCTCGAGGCATTTGCTTCCGCCGTGGCGTGCTTCGGCCGCGGGCAAGTGTCGACCTACCTTCTGGCGGGCCTTGGCGACACGCGCGAGGAGATCCTCGAGATGTGCGAGCGCTTGGTGACGCTCGGCGTCTATCCGTTCGTCGTGCCGTTCGTTCCCATCGCCGGCACCGCCCTCGAGGACGAGCCGCCACCCGAGCCCGCGTTCATGCGCGACGTGCTCGACCGCGTCGCCGCCGTCCTGCAGCGCCACGGCTTGCGTAGCGGCGACATCAAGGCCGGTTGCGGTCGCTGCGGAGCCTGTTCGACCCTGCGCGCTCGCGAGGTGGCACTTGCTTGACGCGATTCATCCCTGGGGTCGCCCAGTCCGTTCGAGCCTGGGCGCCGAAGTGACGGCACACATCGCTCGCGAGCCGTGGCAGCTCGCAGGCTATTGCGAGCTGAGGCGCGCCATTTTCTGCGAGGAACAGGGCCTTTTCGACGGTTCCGACCGCGACGAGCACGACGCGCATGCCCTACCGATCGTCGCCGAGAGCCAGATTGCCGGCATGCCGGATCGCGTGGTGGGTGTCGTGCGGATCTATTGCAGCGAGCCAGGCACTTGGTACGGCGGCAGGCTCGGGGTTCGACGAGACTATCGTCGCTTCGGTGCCATCGGCACCGCGCTGATCACGACGGCCGTGTCGACGGCGCACGGTCTCGGGTGCGAGCGGTTTCTGGCAACGGTGCAGGATGAAAACGCGCGCTACTTCGAGCGCCATCATTTCCGCGTGCTGCGCCCCGTCAGTGTGTTCGGCAGGCCCCACCAACTCATGCAGGCCGACCTCGCGTGCTACCCGGCTCGCGGCGAGGCTCCGCGATTGGTGCAAGCGAGGGTCGCATGAGGCTCGCAGCTGGGTCGCTTGCCGGCTTGACCGAGGAGCTGCGCAGCCGTGCCGAGCTCGGCATGAAGCGCGACATCCAGATCGCCTCGCGCGTGCTGGGCGCCTCCGGACAGTGCGCCTGGTTTCCTTCGCCAGCGCCGATCTTGAACGGCGACGACACCGCCGCGCTGCCCGACGCCGACGGCTACACGCTGTTTGCCGCCGAGGGCATGCGCCCGGAGTTCGTGGCGGCCGATCCGTGGTTTGCCGGCTTTTGCGCGGTGATGGTCAACTTGAGCGACGTCGCCGCGATGGGCGGCCGGCCCTGGGCGATCGTCGATGTGCTGTTCATGGGCTCCGGGGAAAACGAACGAGTGCTCGAAGGCATGCGCGCTGCGAGCGAGCTGTTCGGCGTGCCGGTGGTGGGCGGCCACACCGCGCGCGTGAGCGGGCCCAGCTTGCTCGCTGCCGCCGTGCTCGGCCGCGCGAAGCGACTCATCTCGAGCCACGCCGCAAAGCCGGGCCAGACCCTGCTGATGGCAGTCGACTTGCGCGGCAGCTTCCGCGGTCGCGGCAACGCCTTCAACACAGCCACGACCGCTTCGGCACAGCAGTTGCGCGCGGGCCTCGCCGTCTTGCCAGAGCTCGCCGAAGCAGGCCTGGTGAGCGCCGGCAAAGACATCAGCATGGCAGGGGTCTGCGGCTCGCTCGCGATGTTGCTCGAGACTTCGGGTGCCGGGGCCGAGCTCGAGCTCGAACGCATTCCGGCGCCTGCCGAGGTCGAGCCGCTGCGCTGGCTCACCGCGTTTCCGAGCTTCGGCTACGTGCTCGCCGTCGACCAAGCTGCCATTGCGCCGGTGTGCGCGCGCTTCGACGCCGTGGGCGTCATTTGCACGCCGGTCGGCAGCGTTACTGCTTCGCGTCGCTTGGTCCTGCGTCACGGCGACGAGCGGCGCGACTACCTCGACTTTTCCGAGCAACCTCTGACCGGCTTCGGAGCGAACGTGCCATGACCTCGATTGGCTTGTTCACGTACTCGACGAAGCCGCGCGGCAGCGTCGTGCACGCCGCTGCACTCGCCGACGCACTCAGCGAGCGTGGCCACGACGTGACGCTGTATGCGCTGTCGAAGGCAGGCGATCGCATGTATCGCGAGCTCGCGTGCCCCGTCGTCTACTTCCCTGCGGCAGAGGCGCCCGCGGATCCCGATGCGCTCATCGCGCAGCGCATCCGCGAAGTCGCGGCGGGCGTGCTCCAGATTCGCACCAAGCACGAGCTGTTTCACGCCGAAGACTGCCTGGTGGCGAGCGGGCTCCTGGCGGTGCGGCAACGGCTCGGCGGCGCGCCCATCGTGCGCACGCTGCACCACCTCGAGCACTTTGCGAGCGCCTATCTTCGAGAGTGCCAGCGCCGTTCGATCCTCGAGGCCGACGAGGTCTTTTGCGTCAGTCGCGTCAGCCAGCGCGACGTGCTCCGCGAGTTGGGCCGGAACTCCGCCATCATCGGAAACGGAGTCGATGTCGAGCACTTCGCCTACGATCGGGCTCTCGAAAGCTGGGGCCGCGCGCGCTTCGGTTGCACGCCGGAACAGATCGTGGTGCTCAGCGTCGGTGGCATCGAGCCGCGCAAGAACAGCTTGCGGGCGCTCGACGCCATGCTGCCGCTTCTCGCGGAGCGCTCCACGTTGCGCTGGCTGATCGTCGGCGGCGCGAGCATCTGGGAGCACGACCGCTACCGCGCGGAGTTCCGCGAACGCGTAGCTACTCTGCCTCTGGATCGGAAGAGTCGCATCATCGAGCTCGGCTCCGTCAGCGAGCGCGAGCTGACGGCGTTGTACGGCATCTGCCAGGTGCTGCTTTGCCCCTCGCTGCAAGAAGGTTTCGGCCTGTGTGTGCTGGAAGCGATGGCGGCGGGCGCCGCGGTGGTGGTCTCGGAGCGCGAGCCGTTCACCGAGTACTTGAGCCATCACAGCGCGTGCTTCGTCGATCCGGAGTCGGCAGCTAGCATCGGGTGCGCGTTGGCCGCTCTGCTCGACGACGGCAAGCGCCGCACCGATTTGGCCCAAGCGGGCCGGCAGAAGTCCCGCGAATTCTCGTGGCGTCGCGTGGCGCAGGCTCACGAACGTCACTACCGCGAGCTCACTGCCCGAGCGCCGGCACCAAGCTTCGCAGCATGGTGAGGAACGACCCAATGCCTGAGATGCACTTTCGTGTGAAGTGGCCGAGCGGCCACATCGAAGACTGCTACTCGCCCTCGTACGTCGTCGAGGAGCACCTGAGCGAAGGCAGCGACTACGATGTCGATGACTTCGTCGCGCGTGTACGCACGGCCCTGAATATCGCCTCCGAGCGTGTGCTCGCCCGCTACGGTTTCGAATGCAGCTCGGCGCTCGATCAAGTGCGCGCCATCGAAGCCACCGCGGCAGGGCTCGAGCCTGCCCAGCGCGGCGGCAAGGTGACCGTCCTAGGCTTCACGAAGCACCCGCCTCGCGACGCGCGAGCCAAGAAGCCGGAGCATTTTCCCGTCGTGGTCGTGGGCGGCGGCCAAGCGGGTCTTTCCATGAGCTACTTGCTCAAAGAGCGCGCCGTTCCGCACGTCGTGCTCGAAGGTAAGCGCGTCGCCAGCGCGTGGCGTGACGAGCGCTGGGACGCGTTTTGCCTCGTTACCCCCAACTGGCAGTGTCGACTGCCCGGCCATCCCTACTCGGGCGACGATCCGCTCGGCTTCATGGGCAAAGACGCGATCGTGAGCTACATCGAGAGCTACGCCGCGCGCTTCGCCTTACCGGTGCGCGAAGGCGTTTGGGTCAGGCGGGTGTCTCGCAATGGCGCGGCCGGCGGCTTCGAGCTCGATACATCGAGTGGGAAGCTCACGGCCGAGCAAGTGGTCGTCGCTACCGGCGGTTATCATCGCCCGCGCATTCCCGCGTACGCGACTGACGTGCCGCTCGCGCAGCTGCACTCATCGGAGTACCGCAACGCCGCTTCGCTCCTTCCGGGCGAAGTGCTGGTGGTCGGCACTGGCCAGTCGGGCTGTCAAATCGCGGAAGACTTGCATTGGGCCGGGCGCAAGGTGCACCTTGCGGTCGGCAGCGCGCCGCGCTGCGCGCGCCGTCATCGTGGTCGAGATGTCGTTGCGTGGCTCGAGGAGATGGGGCACTACGCGATTCCGATCGATGAACAGAAGAACCCCGAGGAGCTGCGTGAGCGTGCCAATCATTACGTGACCGGGCGCGCGGGGGGCCACGATCTGGACCTGCGCCGCTTCGCGCTGGAAGGCATGAAGCTCTATGGGCCCGCCGTGGCCTTCTCCGAAGGGAAATTGCGTTTCGCACCCAAGCTCCGCGAGCACCTCGATCACGCCGACGACGTGTACCGCAGCATCAATCGCAGCATCGACGCCCACATCGCAAAGCTCGGAATCTTGGCGCCCCTCGAGGCCGAATACGTCGCGCCTTGGGAGCCGCTGGAAGAGCCCCTCGAACTCGACCCGCTCGCCGCCGGCATCTCGACGGTGATCTGGGCCACCGGCTTTCACACCGACTTTAGCTGGCTTGCGCCACCGGTGCTCGACGAACGCGGAAGGCCCGTCCACCATCGCGGCGTCACGGCTGAGCCGGGGCTGTTTTTCCTCGGATTGCCGTGGCTCCACACCTGGGGCTCGGGCCGCTTCTCGGGCGTGAAAACCGACGCCGAATACCTGCTCGCCCGTATCCTCGCTCCAGCGCGCGAAGCTGCCTCCAAGCGAAGCTCTTCCGACCAAAGGACAACCGCATAGCGCCGCCGTCCTGCCGCACCAAACCGCGACGCGTCCAGAGCACCTGCGTCCGATGCGCTGTCGAGCGCCGCGGCAGAGCCCACGAGCGGCGCGTGCGGTACGAACCGGCGCGAATGTTGACCGCGATGGGCAGCCCTTCGGATTCTTGACATCCGAACCGAAGAAGCCCGCGTAGGGAAGGCCCGGGCAGCGGCTGTGGTACCGATCGCCAGGAGCGAGCCCAGGTACACTGGCAGTCTTGCCAGCTGGCAGTCTTGCCAGCTGGCAGGCTTGCCAGTACCGTCAGTCACCCATAGACTCGTGCCATGTTTCGTACGAACGTGCCGGTGAGTCGTGCGCGCTTTCACGATCGGGGGAAAGCCCTCGATCGAATGAAGCGCCTCGCGCTCGATTTGAAGCGGGGAGAGCCGCGCTGGCTTGCCATCATCGGCCCGCGCAAGATTGGCAAGAGCAGCTTGCTCACCGAGGCCGCCGAACGCTTCGGTAGCGCGAAGCTACGCTTCGTGAGCTTCGATGTGTTCGATGCCATGCCGGTCTCGTTCGAGGTCTTCCGGCGTTTGGGCGCAAAGATCCTGGACGCTGCCGTAGCTGAAGACGTTGGGGCAGCAGTTTCCGTGACGATCGACGATCCCCACCGTTTTCGCGAGGTTCTTGCACGCAGCGATCGATTTGCGCAGCTTCCTGCGACGCTGCGCTCTACGCTGATCGAGCTTGCAGAGCGCCCCGCTGACGACACGCTCGTTCGTGACGCGCTCGCGCTACCGGAACAGCTCGCCAAGGCCTTCGACCTGCGCTTCGTCATTGCGATCGACGAGTTCCAAGAGCTTCTGGCCCTCGGCGGCGCTCGTGGCGCTGTCGATCCGTTGCCGCTGATGCGCAGTACGTGGCAGCGCCACGAGCGTGTCGGTTACGTAATTAGCGGTTCGTCGCGCACGATGCTGATGGAGCTCGTCACGTCCGAACGTTCACCTTTTTTCCAACACTTCGATGTGCTCGAGCTCGGTCCTTTCGATCGGCGTGATGCGGTCGAACTACTCACGAGCGAAGCGCCCCACGGCCGCCCAATCGGCGCAGAACTTGCCGAGCGCGCACATGGAGCTCTTGGCGGAAACCCGTTCTATCTACAGTTGTTCGGCGAGGCGCTTACGGCACTCGAGCCGCCGTATGACCAAGCTGCGCTCAAGGAGGCGTTGCAGGCGCTCCTCTTCTCGCGCACCGGTCGTCTCGCGCTGTACTTCACCGCCGAGCACGCGCGCATCGTGGGCCGCTCGGCAGGGCTCGCAGCTGTACTCCAAGCGCTTTCGGGCGGGCCCTTGCGCGCGTCCGAGGTGGGGGCCCGCATTCGCGCGACCAGCGGCACGACCGTGCGTTCACTCGAGCGCCTTGGCGACGTAGTGAGCAAGCTGCCTGATGGGCGCTATGCGATCGACGACCCCGCCTTCACCGCCTGGCTCAGCTGGCGCTCGCCGGGCGGCGCCGCGGTTCCGATGAAGCTCGTCGGTGACGAAGGCGAGCTGCGCGTCGCCGAATACCTCGCCAGCCTCGGCTTCGACCTAGTCTATCAATCACGCGCTTCGCGCGGTGCTTTCGACTTGTTGGCGATCCGCGGCTCCAAACAGCTCGGCGTGCAGGTGAAGCGTAGCGCGCTGCCACTGCGCTTCGGCAAGGCCGCTTGGGCGCGCATGATGGCCGACGCTGCGCGCTGGGGCTGGGCATACTGCATCGCAGCGGTCAGCCCCGAGGGCGAAGTGGCACTGCTCGATCCAGCCCGCGTCTCAAAGGGCAAAGAGGCACGCGTTGGCGAACGCGCTCGCATCGAGAACCTGCTCCTCTGGCTCCAGTCGCGTTAGGGTCTTGTTCATCTGCGACGTGAGGAAGTGGCCTGTAGGCGTGCTCGAGGGCAGGCGCGTTCTCGCTGGGGATCATGGCGTGCACATCGAACGGGAAGGGCACGCTAGCGTCGCCGAGCGCAGGCGGCGCTCTTTCTGGCGTGCCAAGATTCAGCGTACATGAACGGCGCAGAGCTGCCGATCGACGGAGGTATGCGCCAGGCATGATACCGACGCCTGCCAATCGCGTGGCGTCGTCCGACGGCGACACCACCGGCCGGGCGCTCGTCGGCGTCGCCGGGCGTCCCTGCGTTGGAAGAACACGACGTGCTTGCCCGCTGTGATCCGGCAGTACTCCGGCTTCGAGCCACGGATTCGGCCGAGCGAGGTATGAGGTCAATATGCGTCCAGCTCACCCGGGAACGTGGAGCAAGCAACGTGCCCGGAATGTCCGAGACTGGCTGTATGGTTCCAGGACCCTCAGGCCGATTTGAAGTAGAGATCACCGGGCGTTGCCGTGCTGTCGAAGCTGTGTCTGGCTAGTTGCGGCGTAGCAGCAAGGCGCAGGTGCTCACGACCAACACGAAGAGACCGACCGTGGCGTGGCCGAGGAGCAGATGCAGCGGCGCCCTACTCGGACAATGCAAGATTAGAATCAGGTTTCCAGCAAGGCCACTCGCCCCTGCGAGCGCGTACAGCGACGTGAAGCTCAGCCGCTCGGCGCGATCGAATAGCCAGAGTCCGGCGAACAGAGGCACTGAGAAAGCCGCACCGTAGATCAGGCAGGCCGTGGCCTTTGCAGCGGGCCAATGCGTGGTCGCGTCCAGCAACGCCGGCAGCAGCGCCAGAAGGAAGGGCAGCAAGAGCCCACACGCAGCGGCGATTGCTCGGCGCCGATTGCTGTGGGGCGTCGAGAGCGGCTCCATGAAACCACGGATTGTCGCGACGAGCGCTGCAAGCAGCAGCACGAGCGAAAGCACCGTGCCCAGCACTTCGTTCGGCCAGAAGTTGCGCGGCTTGAGTAGGAACGAGGTGGCTGCGCTGACGCTGAACAGCGCGAGTGTTATGATCGTGCGGCGGTCCTTGCGTTGCGAGCGGAGCCAGGCACGGACGCCAACTTCGCGATCGATAAGCGCTGTGAGCTCTTGCAATTCGCCGTCTGTTGCCGGCGCCGAGACTGTCTTGGCTTTTACGAGGGCCGCACCGAGAACGCCGCCGTCGGCCAGCAGCTCGCGGCAGTGTTCGCATACGCCGACGTGCTCGCGCACCTCGGCGCCATCCGGCACTTCGCCGCGCGATAGAGAATCGAGAATATCAGCGCAGTCCATTGTGAGCCTTTTGCGCGGCGCCTGTCGTCACTGCGGGTATGCCGCTCTCGGGCCGCGAGTTACCAGAAACGCCGCCACCGCCCCTGAGTAGGCTCCTTAATGTGACGTACCCGCGGTGTGCGCGTACTTTCACTGCAGCGGTGCTGGCGCCCACCGTGGCAGCGACCTCCGCGAAGCTCAAACCGCCGAACCAGTGTAACGCGATCACCTCGAGCTGATCGGCCGGGAGCTTTGCCAGGGCCACGTTGAGGGCGTTGGCGGCGTCGAAGCGCTCCTCGGCAGCGGCGTTGCCAGCAACCTCGAAGAGTGACTCGTCGAGCGGAGCCTCGGGACGGCGTTTGCGACGGCGAGCAAGCTCGCGTTTCAAATTGAACGCGATCGTGAAAATCCATGGGCGGAGCGGCTGGTTTGGGTCGAAGTCGAAGCGTGCCCGGTGGACCTGCAAAAAGGTCTGTTGCACGAGATCGTCGACCTCCGCGCGCAGTGGCAGCTGTGAAAGTAGGACGTTGCGGAGCAGCGGCGCGTAGCGACGAAACAGCTCGGGAAACGCGCTGCGGTCGCCCGCGACGTGAGCCAGCATCAATGCTTCATCGCTGCGCACGGGCTCGAGAGTAGCGGTGGTCGAGGCCGGCGCCAAACGCGGCTGATGCAGCGCGCGCTCATTTCCTCGACCAAGAGGTGCAGTCAAATGTGCCCGTGCGTGCAGGAAGGCCTTGTGGGACAGCGATGCGACCGAGCGGGCCACCGATGGGTGGTTGTGAGTGACACGCCCCACAGTTCCCGGCCGGTGGCGCGCAAGGCATCTCGACGCGTTCTCCCTGGTACTCGATCGCTACGCGAAAGCCGGGTTCGAAGGCGGTGGCAGTATAGAAGTTCCCGACGGCGTTCGTGGACAGAGTCTCCAGTGTCGAACCGCCTTCGCCCAGGATCGCTACGCGAACACCCTCGAGACCGTCCGTAGCTGCGGCGCTCGGGGTGGCATAGACGGTGCCCGCAACGGACCAGTGCGGAGCTTTCGGATATGCCGAGCCAGCGGAGTGGCAACGTGAGCAGTCATCCCCCGGGCGCATCAGAGGCCCTGTCTCGAAGCCAGGATAGTGGTCCGGTTCCGAGCCACAGGCCGTTGCGATCACGAGGCTGCTGGCGCCGAGTAAGCGGCAGGCCAGCACAGCACGCCCAGAACGTCTACACATCGACATCGATCGACTCCAACCCAACCCACAGCTCGAGCCGCAAGAACAAGGACAGCGTGGCCGCCGCATCATCCACGCTCTGAAATTCAGCGAAGGCGTGAGCTAGTGGTTCTCCGCGCATCGTACGCTCGAGTGCACGGCCCGCGTCTGCAGAGAGACGGGAATACGTTATCGAACCCTGTACTCTGGAGACCGCGACGAAGATGGTTTCGCTGCTCTCTTTCGGACAGGGCGCGCCTTCCCATAACTCGAGTGCTTGCCCCGCAATGCGCAAGAGCCGCGCGCTCGGCGACAAGCGTGCGCGGACACGCTCCGCTTGCGCGCTGCTGAGCTCCAGAACCGTCAGTTTGCTGTCCGCGTCGCGCGCGAGCAATGCTTCGATTCGTGCCCACTCGAAGCGGGCCACGTCAACGAACAGCGTTGAGATTTCGCCATGACTCTCGAGAAAATCCGGAAATTGTGCGCCGATGTATTCGATCACGGGCGAGCGCGCCGGCCGCTGCGTAACGAAGTCCTGCGCCAGAGTAGAGAACGTGGCGTCGCCGAGCAGCGACTGAAGTCTCGGATAGAGCCCGGCCAGGACCTGTCGCTGACGCGCAAAGTAGGCGTGATGGTAGATCCCCAGCCGCCGCGTCGCCGACAGCTGGCCACGGCTCACGAAATCAGAGCTGTCGAGCGGAGGGCTTGCGCGACGAACGGTATCCCAGAATGTTGCTTCAAGCTTCGCGAGCGACATTCAGCACCTCACTCATGATTCGACCGGCTTCGTCGGCCTCTGCCTCGAGCCGCTCAAGCGTCGGTATGTTGTCGTCCCACTCCACGATGCTCGGAGCAGATCCAAAGCGGGCGAGCGCGCGACGGAACGCGCCCCAGACTTCCGCGGGCACGGCCGAGCCGTGGTCATCGATGGCGTGGGTTCCAAAATCACTGTGGCCGGCGAGGTGAAACTGCAGCACGCGGTCGACCGGCAAAGCGTCGATGTATTGCTCTGGACTAAAGCCGTGGTTCTTGGCTGATACGACCACGTTGTTCACGTCGAGCAAGATGCCGATATCCGCGCGTCGGGCTATCTCAGCCATGAACTCCCACTCGGTAAGAGTGCTTGCCGCGTACTCCACGTAACTCGATACGTTTTCGAGCAAGAACGGTCGCCCGAGCCGCTCTCGTACGCGCCGCGCGCGCTCGACCACGTGCGTCAGTGCCTCCTCGGTGTATGGCAGTGGCCACAAGTCGTAACCGTACTGCCCGCCGAAGCTCGAGAAACACAGGTGGTCCGAAATCCAAGTTGCCTCCCAACGCCGTCCAAGTTCGGCGACGTCATCGACGTGGTTCAAATTGATTGGGTCCACTGCGCCGATAGACATCGAAACCCCATGGAACGCGATGCGCGCGTCGCGCCGGATCCCCTCCAAAACTCGCTGCGGGCGGCCACCTCGCCCCAAGAAATTCTCAGTGATGGCTTCGACGAACGGAGCGCGCGTGCCGCGCTCGATGAGTGCCTCGTAGTGCGGCACGCGCAACCCGTAACCAGCCTGCATAGCGGCGGCTAAGCTTGTGGGGTGCCGCCCTTGTCCGTGCACTCCGCTGCGGTCGGCGTGTAGATCCAGCCCATTCCCTTGCATTCGTTCATGCCCTTGCACTCGCTCATGCCCTTACCGCCGGCACATTCGCTCATGGCTTTGCACTCGTTGGCGCCGAGGCACTTGATCGCCTCTGCCGTCGAGGACGTCTTCTCGTCGCTATCGCCACAGCCCTGCACCAGCAGGAGCGCAGCCGCGCTCGCCACGATGGCAGCGCCTCGCATTACGTCATTGGAATTCATCGCGGGTACTCCTGCGAGCGCATCGGCCGCCGACCTCTGGTGATGCTGCGCTCGCGGACGGGCATATGCCGGCGAGCGCAGTTGGTTACACAAGATCGACAGACGCAGCGCCGGAGCGCAAAAAGCCGGGCGAGGGCGCCGGTGCCGCTGACGGCCCATCGAGCAGCTGACGCGCCGTGTGGTGTCGCTCGTCGACCTGCTCGAGTCCAACGAACCCGAGCGCGCTCGCGAGGCGCTCCGGGGCTACCTACGCGGCGGTCAGATCGTTCTCACGCCCGAGGACGGGTGCGTACGTTGCTCGGGGAGAGCTTCCCCCGCTAAAAGTGGCCGCGGCCTCGGTGCTATGAGGCCCCCACCAGCACGAAAGCGGCCGCGTAGGCCCGTTTGCGGCCGCGTGCTACGATTCCTCGGTGACCCGAACCCAGTCGTCCCCTGAACGGCAGGCCCGCGCGGAACAGCGTCGTCGCACATGGCGTGGGGGTGTCGCGAAAATCGAGGAGATGGAAACATTCGACGACGAGTTTTGGGCGGCCATGTCGCCCGAGCAGCGTGTCGTCGCCGTCTGGGAGCTCTCGAGGGAGTCGTATGGATCCGAAGCTACCGCCCGACTTCGTGGATCTCCTTACGGAGTTCGCCGCCTCTGAGGTTCGCTACCTGGTCATCGGCGGTTATGCGGTAGGCTTTCACGATCGCCCTCGTGCCACGAAGGACCTCGATCTACTCGTTGGCGGCGACGCCGAGAACGTTCGCCGGACGTGCGAAGCCCTAGATGCATTCGGCGTGACCTCCGCGATCGTCGAGGCGTTCCGAGCCGCCGCGGACGACGAAATCGTGTGGTTTGGAGTTCCGCCTGCGAGGGTCGACTTGCTGAAGTCTGCAGGTGGTATCGACTTCGACGCCGCGTACGAACGGCGTGCTCGCATGGTGAGCGCCGGGATGGAGGTACCCGTGGTTGCAATCGACGACCTCATCACCATGAAGCGCGCCGCGGGACGCGACCAGGATCGCGTCGACGTGAAGAGGCTTGAGCGTCGCCAGAAGCAGAGCGCGAAGCTGCCTCCGAGCACGAAATGACGAAAGGCCTGTTGGGGCCCTTTCTAAGTGGTTGCGCGGGGGCGATACTCCACGTGGACGACGAAGTTTTCTGCTGGTTTCGTGAAGCGGGTGGCGTGAAGGGCGGGCCGACGGCAAGCGTCTCTGCCCAGCGCCAGGGGAGGGCACGCGCGGGTGAGTCGGCGTGGTCCCGATCTTCGATTTTGAGGGCGCCTGGCCGGACGTTTGATTCGCGGCTGCGGCACCAGCGTGCCCCAGCTGCGCACAACCCAGCCGGATGCCACGCGTCCGTCATGCACGCATGCATGCAGGCACGCGCACGCCAGCTTCCAGCATCGCGTCTATTGCGCCATCGCGCAAATTTTCCGAACAGCTGATTTGCACACGAACGGCCGTGGCGGTCGCCGGCGCGATGTGGCAAGCCTTCTTCCGTTCTCGGGTGGCGGTAGCGCACCGACGCGCCCGTTAGCTTGCGCAACGTTTGGAAGGAACACGAGATGCGACTTCATTTTGGCTACGTGACGACCTGGTTATTGGCTGTGTCGGTCGGTGCTTGCTCTTCGAGCGAGAACAACAATGGTGGTCAGGGCGGCGGCTCCGCAAAAGGCGGTTCGACGTCGAGCTCGGGTGGCAACACCAACCAAAGCAACGGCGGCAGCACCAATCCTCAAGGCGGCAGCGGCCAGGGCGGCAACACCAACCCCGGCTCAGGTGGCAGCACCAACGGCGGCAGCACCAACGGCGGCAGCACCAACGGTGGCAGCACCAACGGTGGCAGCACCAACGGCGGTAGCTCCAATGGCGGCGCATCACTCGGCGGCGGTTCGCAAGGTGGCAACACCAGCGGTGGCGGCGCCAGCAAAGGCGGTGCGACGAGCAACGGCGGTACGGGTGGCGCTGCAAATGGCGGCACGGGCGGTGGCGCGACGGGCGGTGCCGGTGGCGGCAGCGGCACCTGCAAGAACACCGACATGACGAAGATCAACCTCGATGCGTCGGGTTACGTCTGCAACAACAACTGGGGCATCAAGGGCGCCTGGTATTGCTACAGCGACGGCTCCGATTCGGGCACGTCGTGCAAGGGCAGCGACGGCAAGGGCACCGGCGCCATCCCCTGGAACACCACGGCGAACGCCATGTGCATGAGCGGCACCATGGGCACCGGCGACGGCAAATACGCCGGCATCGGCTTCAAGGTCAATTCGGGCCCGCCCGGCGACATGACCGCGGCCGGCACCTGGGACGGCAGCAAGATCGTAGGCTTCGCGATTACGTTGGCCTCCGGCAGCAGCGGCAAAGGCAGCGGTGGGATGGTGCTCAACCTCGAGTATCCGACCAGCACCAACCTCGATCCGCAGACCAAGGACGCTCCCGGCGTAACCCTTCCGGGCGTGGCCGGCACGGAAATCACCTACAACGTGCTCTTCAGCGACGCGGTGCTCGCCAACAACAAGAACAACGCCACCACGGTGGATCCCAGCAAGCTCACCGACGTGAAGCTCGCCTTCTTCCCGGACAGCATCTCCCACTCGTATGACTTCTGCATCAAGAGCATCGTGCCGCTGACGACTGCTCCGAACCCGGTCGTGCCCACGGGCAATTACGGCCCGACCTGGAACAACCAGCTCGCGCAAGCGGTGAACGGAGTGAACGGTTACGCCGTGCAGAGCGCGCCCTTCCCCACTGCGGGCAACCCGATGACGATGCAGGTCAAAGCCACCGCGGGCGGCGTGGGCTTCACCTACACGGCCGGCGGCGGTTTCCAAGCTCCGAACAACGGCCCTGGCTCGTTCCCCGCAATCATCAGCGGTTACGGCCCGGGTCACGACGGCATCCAGTTCTACGGCCCCTACAAGGGCGGTAAGAAGATCAACCAGCTCACCAACGTGAAGAGCAATTGGAGCTTCACCATGGGCTCCAACGGTAACGCCGTTTACGACGTGTGGTTCAGCAACTCCAACGCGGCGATCCCGGCGGCTGAACTCATGATCTGGATCGGCAACACCGGCAAAAACGCTTTAGGCAGCTCGGCAGGCGCCGCCGTCAACGGCCGGACTCCGTACACGGGCACGAATGGCACGGGTGAGAAGGTCGTCAGTTATTGGGTTGCTTCGCCTGGTACCACCAGCGTCAGCAACTTCGATCTGATGCCGTACTTCCAGGACGCCGCGCAAAAGGGCTATGCCGGCATTTCCGCGAACTCCGTCTTGCTGGGCGTTCAGACCGGTTTCGAGGTCTACGGCGGCACCTGGAGCACGACCGACTACAACATCACGATCCAGTAACTACTACGCGGGTTTGAGTTGAAGCATGTCTCTCACTCCGGTGGCTGAGCGCTGGAGTGAGAGGCACGGCTGTCCAAGCAAGAGAATCGTATCGCCCACTCCGGCGGGCTGAACGCTGGGGCGGGCGAGCCCGCTCCGAATAGTCTTTGACGCCACATTCGGTAGCGCCTTCCTTTGATTCGAAGTTAGAGTAATGACTATGCGCAAGCGGCTCCTCGTTTCCCGTTCTTCGCTTCTTGGCCTGGCCATCCTGGGAGCGGCTGCTTGCTCGAAGACCGAGGACGGCACCTCGGCGAACGGTGGCCAAGGCGGCTCCACCTCCAACCAAGGCGGTTCGACGTCTCCTCAGGGCGGCTCCACGTCTCCCAAAGGTGGCTCGACCTCTAACCAAGGTGGCTCTAGCCAAGGCGGCTCAACGTCACCTCAAGGGGGCTCCACGTCTCCTCAGGGCGGCAGCGACGGCGGATGCAAGTCGACGGCTTTGAACGGCACCCCCGTTCTCATCGACGACATGGAGACGACCGATCACGGTCCCATCCAGCTCACCGCAGGCATCAGCGCGCCGCTCTCGCCGGGCTACTGGTACAACAGCGGTGCCAACTACGCGCCCGCGGGAGGCGGAGGCGGAGGCGTAGGCAACGTCATCGACACCTCGGATCCGCCGCAAGGCTCATTCAAGTTCAGCGCGCTTCCGCAGGCAGCCACGACGCTCGACTGCAACAAGGTGAGCGCGCACGCCGCCCATCAGCACTGTGTGCTTCACGGCCTGTACGACACGTGCGGCGTGGGCTTCGAGTTCGCGCAAAAGCCCGACACCTCTTCGGGCGGCGCTGGTTCCGGCGGCGCGGGTTCCGGCGGAGCAGCCACAGGCGGTTCTGGCACAGGTGGCGCTGGCACAGGCGTGGGTGGTGATGGCGGCGCGGGTGGCGCTGAGTCGCCCCCAATCCCGATGACCACGGTTCCCTTCGACATCAGCCGCTACAAGGCCGTGACTTTCTGGGGCATGACGACATCGCCGGATCCGACGAAGGGTTCGCTGAGGGTCAAGATTCAGTTCCCCGATACGGACACGGACCCACGCGGTCAGGTCTGCAACGGAGGCGGTCCGAACAACTCGAGGTGTTACAATAGCTACGGCGCCTACTTCGAGTTCACCACCAACTGGCAGCAGTTCACCGTCCTCCTCGATCCAGGCGTGGACAAGGTACCGCCGCCCGGTGGCATCGCCATCGATCCGAGCTGGGGCTACCAACAGGCGCAGTGGCTTCCCAAGGAAGTGTACGGCATCAGCTGGCAGGCACAGAAAGACACGGCGCCCGACGCCGGTCCGCCCCTCACGACCGACATCTGGATCGACGACGTGTACTTCGTCGAGTGACGCGGCTAATCAGCGAACCAGCCCCAGCGGCCTGACGCCGTCGGCGTCGACGTGAACCAGCACTCGCTTCAACCAACGATCCGCGACATGTTGCGCGACGAAGTCGGCGCGAATATCCCGATCGCCGCATCATTGGCGAGCGACGGGACAATACCCCGCACCGCGCTCAGTCGAAGCGGAACTCCGTGCCGACCTGCCCCATGAGAAACGCCGGGAACTGAGCTTCGACCTCCGACTTGTTGACGCGAGTCACCGGCAATCCCAACACGCCACGCGCGGTCAGCACGATCGGATCGAGCTTCAGCGCGGCACCGAGGCCGAGCTGAATGGCGAGCCCACCGATCGAGCTCGCGTCGCTCTGGACGTCTAGCCCGTACTGATCCTCGTCGAACTCTCGCGTTTGGCTGATCATGACGTAGCTAACGCCAGCGAGCCCGTACAGACCGAACGTCTTGTCGGTTCGCAGCTGCTCGCCGACGAAATGGTACTCGAGCTCGAGGTCCACCATCTTCGGACCGACCGAGACGTCGATCGGAACCTGCACCTGCGCTCGATCCGGATCGCTCAACCGATAGCCGTACGACATGTCGTCGTAGTGGGCGGGTAAGTAGTACGAGAGTCCGGCACCGGCCGCGATCTTCTTGTCGAAGTAGTAGTTGCCGAACAGACGACCGCCGAAGGTCGGGCCGATCGCGGCGTCCCCCAGGAATTTGAGCGTCGAGACCTCGAGCCCGATCGCCCAAACGTTCTTGGGTTTCGGCGCCGGCGATTGCGAGACCACGGCGCCGTCTGACGACTTTTCCTCGGTTTCGGCTGCGTTCGCGAGACTCGCTATGCTCGTGACGCCGGCGAAGAACAGCATACCGGAGGCGAAGTGAATGTAGCGGGAGAGGGACGAACCGGGGAAGGGACGCGCTGTCATTTCCCTGTTCGTGTCGCCCTCGCACGAGCGTTACGAATCTTTTTGCGCCTGGTCGAGAAATCGCGCGGAGACTTCAGGGTTCCGGAAACGGAGGCTTGGAGGCGATCTCGCTTCCACGCCGGTCTCCAACGCGAGGAGTCCCCATCCACCTCGAGGCGGAGCTCGAGTACCTGAACATTCCGATGGCGAAGAGGAAGGAAGCGGCGTGCCGCAAGCGTATAACTCGCTTCGGCATCCAGGATCCGTTCGACTTCCGGGTTGAGAATGGGGTGTCGTATCTGATCCCAACCAATTACCCGAAGCGAAAAGCCTGATGCAGCGAGTGCCCGAACCCGACCTGAAATACAACGCCGAGCAGGGCATCTACTACTACGGCGATCGTCCGTTTACGGGTGTCGCCTTCACCACGCACCCGAGCGGCTCGCTCATGGGTGAGACCCAGTACGAAGACGGCCTCTTCCACGGCATCTCACGGGGATGGTCGCGCTCGGGAAAGCTCGAGAGCGAAGGGAATTATCACTTTGGCGGCGCGCACGGCACCTTGCGGGAGTGGCACGCGAATGGACAGCTCGTCGAAGAAGCAGAGTACGAGTACGCCACCGTCGTGCGCCGCAAGAAGTGGGACGAAGCGGGCAACGTCATCGAAGCCTACGAGCTCAAAGAGTCCGATCCAGCGTACAAGTCGCTTCTTTTAAGCAGAAGGGTCTACGGCGGCCAGGGCGAGAAGGGCGGCTAAGCCGGGTGCATCGGGTGGGTCCATGCTTTCTAAACGCGCTCAGCAGTACCTCGCCACGTTCGAACGTCGCCCCAGTGTTCCGCTCGAGGAGGTCAAGCGCCGCTTCGCCGAGCGCGGGCAGCCCTGCTCCGATGCTTGGCTGAGCTTTCACGAGCGCTACGCGGGTCTGAAGGGGGAATCGAGCCGTGGCTACGTGCTGGGATTGGTGCAGCCGGTTGAAGCCAGCCATCCAGCATACGCTCCCCGTGTCGAGGGCAGCGATTGGGAGGGGCCGTACTGCGACGTGATGATTTGCGTCGTTGAGCCAGGTGACAGCGACCTCGAGCTCGACTGGCATGGGCGATACAAGTTCAGCGGGCAACGAGCGGACAGCTTCGATCGCCTGATCGAGCGCGATGCGTTGCTCTGGGAGTTCGAGGCCAAGAGCAAGACCCGGTACGTCGCTGACGACGAGCTGTGCCAAGGCTTGCTGCCACAGCTCGAGACCGACTGGATCGCGGAGGCTTCGGACGAGTACGTCGACTGCTACCGCAGCTCGCGTTACCTCCTCTTCGTGAACGCTCGCACAGGCTACGTCGACGACGTGTACGAGTGCGTCGACGAGGTGCTTCCCACTTACGAGAGCTCGGGTGGACGCAAGCCCGCTCCGCTCCCAGCGCCCGAGGGCGCCCCGGCATTTCTACCGCTCAGCATTCTTCACCCGCCGCCGCTCTCCGACGATCCCTATCGTCGCCTGGTGGAGCGGCTCTCATTGTTCGGCAACCTCGCGAGCTGGGACCCGCGGAGTATTGCTCGAGCGCTGGGCGGGGAGCTCGAGCCGGGCGATGGGGATCCGAGCTGGGAAGATCGGCACTACTGGGTGAACAATTCGGACGTTTTCAGCGAGATTAGCTTCGACCTCCCGACGCATCGAAGCTATCAAGACTTCACATTCTCGCTCACTCCGCAGGCTCTGTACGCGACCGAGCCCAGCGTAGCGCTCGCGCCGATCCTTCCGAGCGACAGTCGTACGGAGGTCGTCTGGCCAGAAAAACAAGCCGGCAAGACACCCAAGCGCCAATGCCGCGACGCGAAGATCGGCGACATCGAGATTCAATTCGCCTTCGAGGGCGAAGACTTCACCGGCCCGCAGCGCCTCACCTCCATCTACATCACGCGCCCCGACAAATGGGTCGCAAGCACGCACTTCGCTCCCGACAAACATCGCGTCGAGTCCCTGAGCGACGCCGAATACTCCATCCGTCGCCGCGACGACGACAGCGAAGCCGTGCGCGTCGTCCACATCATCGAAGATCCCAGCCAGCCAGACCGCATTTTCATCGGCTTCCGCTGCTTGGATCGCCGCCTGACCCTTCACGACGGCGATCACCTCATCACGACGCTAATCGTCCAGGGCCTCCACCGCGAGCGCTTTGGGCGCGTCGAACACCTGAATTACAAGGAAGTCGACTCCGAAGTCGAATACACGCGCCCTGCGAAGTTGGCGTCGCGATGACCACGAACGTGGCCTCGCCAACCTAAAAGGCCAGGTCACCTGCACGATCGAATGTCCGAAGCAATTCGAAAGGCCAGGGCACCTGCGCGATCGGAGGTGCGCGCCAATTCGAAGAGGCAGGTCACCTGCACGATCGGCCGGGCTCGAGTGCTCGATGAGCAAACGGGCCGAGTCCCGCGCGTCTCGAGAGCCATCGACAACTCGACGCTCCGAACGCTTCCTTCCTGTGGCGCGCGGCAGACCGCCGAGCTCGTGCCGAATATCGACCGCTACTGGTTCGCCGCGCGGCGCAACCCGCGGCGAGTTCCTGCCGCTGGTGTTGCTGACCGCAAATGCAGCAACGCCCTCCGAGCCGGAGCTGGGAGGGCGTTGTTGTCTACATGTAGTTGCGCGGGGGCGCAATGCGGGCTGGACTACGCGATTTCATTGGAGTTTGAACGGAGGCTTGTTGCCTGAAGCCGATCCCCGTCTGTCTCGGGCGCGCTCAGTGCCCGGGGTACGGCTGACGCGGGGGAGCCTGGCCGACGGCTCGCGATCTAGTTCCGAGGACGCCGTGGCACGCGTTCGGCGTCGCTGAATGCCTCCGACGCGCGTGGGCCGTACGCCATTCGCCGCTCACTGTGTGCCGCCGGAGGCTCGATGGTCAGCCCCCTCGTCGGCGGAGTGTCACTGAGGGATGGGTTGGGTACCGGGCGCGGCGCGAAGGTCTGCTTGATAGGTTCGCCAGGACTCGCTCTCAGTGTCCGGGTGCGCGACGCGCGCGTACTTGCTGAGCTCGCAGAACACGTTCAGGCAGTCGAGCTTTCGCATGGCACCGGTCGCTCAGTCCTCATCTCTCCTTGTTTCTCCCGGTCGATCTGGCAGCGCCATCGGCTCCTGCTGGCGCGTTAGATGTTTCGGCACGGCCGACTCTCGGGGGCGGGCTTCGGTGGGCTCAACGCGGCTGGCCTGAACCATGACCCGAGGGAGTGCGCCGTCTGCTCGGTGGTCCACGTCGTTCGAGCGCTCGCTCAAAAAGAACCTGGCTGCGGCAAGCAACGCGAGAGCGAGAACTACGGAGCCGCCTGCCGTCCCAAGCGCGACTAGACGCGGGCGCTTAACCGCGAGGATACCAAGGCGAGAAAGAGGCGAATCGGGGCCGCTGCCGCGTCCAATGTGTCTGGCTCCAGCACAGGGCCCCGTCGCGGTCTGCGGTATCTCGAACTGCGGAGAGGATTGTTGCATCCAACGCAACTCCAGCAGGTCGAAGGCCTCATGAAGTGCCAGGCCGGTGTCCGCTGTCGGTGCTGGAGATGTCGCGCTGCGCGGCTGTACATGAGCGTCGCAGAGCGGCTCGAAGGCAGCGGTGTCAACGCTCGGTGCATGCGGGAACGTCCCGCGGAATGTACGCGGGAACGCTGCGGTGGGTTGGGTGACCAGGGGCGAGCCAAACAGCGCCGGGTTGCCTTCCCCTTCCCGCAACCGATCCATGCTGCTTGCTGGTGTGGGCGGCGGCTCCTCAAGTATTTCTGCGTCCAATCGGGTGCCCGCGAACTCAACACTCGCGAGGGGGCCCAAAGTCATTGCGCCCGATACCGCCGTGCCGTTCACACGCACGTCGGCGCCGTAGGCACAGATGAGTCGAATAGCATCGCCTTCTCTTTCGAAGTGAAAGTGGACGGGAGCCACGTTGGGAAGGTTCACCCGTACGTGGGCCCGAAGCAGCGAGCCTACGACGATGGCCCGCTCTTCCGTGGGCTCGAGTTCGAAGGTCCACGTGCTCTCGCCAAACGTGATGCGCAGCCATCGCGTGCCGGGAGGGAACGCGTCCCTCCCAGCGTCGTTCGTTTCTCCCATCGTCGCTCCTGGTTTTGACGCCCCTCGGCGAGTCAAGAACGGATCGCACGTGATCGGTCGGCCAACGCGCGCCAGCGTTTCGTGAATTCGAGCAGGTGGCGGTTCAATTCGGCCGCGCGGAAAAAGATCCAACGGGCGCCAGAAATCGCGAAACGTCGCCATCCTTTGGCCGATGGACATCCGGATGGTCCATTACTCACTGAACGACGTTGGCCGCGTTGCGGGCCTTGGCTGTCGAGTGTGCTGAGCGCGACAGCTTTGAGATCGAACAGACAGTGATGATGGACGGCTCGAGTCGGAGAGAACGGTTGCGCGAGTAACGTGCGTGAATTTTCGCGACCGTTCGCTGGTTGAGCCTTGCCCGTTTTGACCAGCCACGTTGCCTGCGTAGGGGTTTAGATGACTTGGACGAAAGCCACTTGGGACGATGGACGTTCGCATACGCGTGCGAGCAGAACTCGAGCATGGGGAACGGCGTTTCTGTTGGAAGCCTGCGCGGCAGTTGTTGCGCTTGCTCCAGCGTGCAGCCCAGACGAACAGCCCGACGTGGCAACGACCGGAGCAGAGGGCGGTGCTGGCGGCACCGGGGACGAGAGCGGCGGCTCTTTGAGCGGCGCAGGAGGCAGCGCGGGCGAAAGCGACTCTGGCGGTGTTCCAGGAGGAGAAGCCGGTGCTCCCTCCACTCGGAGCGACGGCGCTTCCGCGAGTATCGGTCCAGAGGGTGGAAGTCTCGAGTTCGACGGCGCGGTTGTTACCGTGCCACCGGCTGCACTCGTGGCGCCGACCACCTTCACTTTGAAGAAGGTCGCCATCAGTCCGCCAGGCTACGAGCTCTACTCGGACGTCTTCGCGTTGCTGCCGCGTGACACGAGCTTCGACGTGCCGATCACAATCAAGCTGCCGCTGGCTGGCGACGCACGGTTGGGTACCGTCTTCTCGGCTCGCCAAGGCAGCTCTGGCTACGCCTGGCTCCCCGCGACCACCACGGATGATTCAGCGAGCGTCGACATCACGCGTGCCGGCACGTTCTTCGTGGCGAACGGCGTTGAGTACGTAGACGCGCCGGACGTCTCATGCTCGGCGGTCGACGTGCTCGACGGCGCGGTGTCGATGCGGCGTGAGGTTACGTTGCTCGCGCAGGCCTCGGATTGTCAGGAACGGCCGCTCGTGGGCTTGGGCGAGAAAGACCTAGTTGCGGTGGAGGACGGCGAGAGCACGAACGCGACCGTCGCAGTGCGAAGCTCAGCGGCGACGGCTGCTTTCGTGACCGTGCTGATAGACCTTGAAGCACTGAAGGTCGCTCCGTCGGACATTCTGGGAGCCGCTCGGAACTCCTTAGACCAGATTGGTGCCGCCACAGCGCGCATCGGCCTATCGTTGTACGGAGGCGCTGGCGGTTTCATCGAAATCGTGGCGCCGACCCTTGACCGGGAGCGGCTTGCGAAAGCGCTGGACGCGCTCTCCGAGGCTCCCGCGGTCGTTCAGGACCATGCGTCATTCAAGGCATTGTCTTCGGCCGCGCGCACCGTCGCGCTGGGAGCTCGCGCGTTTCGTGACCGCAACTTGGGCGGAGCGTTCGGCGGAGCCTTCGTGCTGTGGGTTCCGGGCTCGGAGAGCGGAGAAAGCCCTGGGACCCAAAGCGAGCTGTTCCAAGGCGTGGCTGACGCTGGCGTTCGAGTTATCGCAGTGCCGCTTGGCTCGGGCACCGGGACGTTCGGTCCCGAGAACGTTTATGCAGCGCTCGAGGGCGCCGGATTTGCTCGCGCGTTTGGCGCCGCAGTGCAGCGCGTGAACGGGTACATCGCTGCGACCTACTTGGCTGGCTTCTGCACGCAAAAGGAGCGCGGCGTGCATACCGCAAGCCTGCGGGTCGGGAGCGGCGCGTTTCGCTTTGGTCGCGAAGCGTCCGCAGATTTGACAGGATCGTTGCCGTTTTGCGACGACGCGAATCCTCTCGGTTCGTGCGATGGCCGCGAATGCGGCGGGCTCGGCTGTGGAGCTTGCGACGACGCCACCGCTGCGTGCGACCCGGCGACGTCCACTTGCCGATCCTTTTGCGAGTCTGAGAACTGGTGCGGCGGAGTCGCGCACGAGAACCCGCTTGGATACGCGCAAAGCTGCGAGGATATGCCGAAGTCTAGCGAGTGCTCTTCCGCCTGCGTCAACTTGCAAACGGACGCCATGAACTGCGGCGCCTGTGGAGTCGTCTGTCCCTCGGGCGCGACGTGCATCGCTGGCACGTGTGTGTGTCCGAACGAACAGACGCTATGCGGCGAGGCCTGCATCGATACTTCGTTGAACCCCAAGCACTGCGGAAGCTGCGGAACCCAATGTAAAGCCGGCGAAGGCTGCTTTTCCGGTAAGTGCGCGGTCGAATGTCCCGCGGGCTTGCATGGTCCCTCGCTGGTCAAGGTCCCAACTCCAAGCGGCGGGATCATGTGCATCGACGCGACGGAGGTGACGCAAGCTCAGTATGCTGAGTTCCTGGCGGTCAAAGCGGGCGACGCGAGCGGGCAGCGACCGGAATGCGCGCTCAATCTCTACTTCGATCCACCTGAGGGATGCTCGCGTACTGTGCCGGTGTCGTCGAACCCGAGCGCGCATCCCCAGCAATGCGTCGATTGGTGCGATGCCGTAGCGTACTGCGAATGGGCAGGCAAGCGCTTGTGCGGTCATATCGAGCAAGGTGCGGTTGCTTGGCGCGATGGCTCGGACGCTACGAAGGACCAATGGTTCAACGCCTGCTCATCGGGTGGAACAAACACGTTTCCGTTCGGTGCGACGTGCAATGCGAGCGCGTGCAACTGGAGCAACTCGCAGTCGATCGAAGTCGGCTCGCTATCGGCGTGCCAAGCGCAAGGCCCTTACGCAGGCGTGTTCGATCTGAGCGGCAACGCGGGCGAGTGGGAAGACAGCTGCACCGGCTACGAGAATTTGCGCGACAACTGCCGAGTCCGCGGCGGTAGCTACCAAGCGTTCGCGTTCAATTGCTTCCGGCCGTCGGACGATCTGCAAATGCGTTGCGGGACTGGAGAGGACTTCGGGATCGCACGCCGAGATTACGCGGGCCCAGGCTTTCGATGTTGTGGGCGTTGAGAGGGTGACATGAAAAATCAGAAGAGCATGAGCGGGATTTTGCGCGCGCTTTGGGTTGTAGCGTTCGCGATTGCGAGCGGCGGTTGCGGTTCGTCAGGGTCAGAGCAGGCCCAGGCGCCGCGCGGGAAAGGTGGCACGAGTTCGGCGCAGGGTGGCCGAGCTGGTGGCGCAACACACTCTGGCGGGCGCGTAAGCACCTTGCGCGGTGGACGCAGTGGCGGCGGAGGTGTGCCGGACGACGAACCCGAAGCGGCTGCATGCGATACACCTCACGATACGCCCACCTGGCCGAAGGACGCGGCGCTGCAAGTCGAGCCGAAGTCGGGCGCTGTCGCGCTCTCTTGGCCGCCCGCCGCGGGCGCCGACCATTACGCGATCTCTGTTGACGGTACGCGCGTCGCGAGCGTTGGTAAGCCCGGCTTCACGCTCGAGCTCGCGCCCGGTGAGAAGCACACCCTTCGTGTCGATGCGATCGAACTTTGCGGGAGTGTGGCGCCTGGTCCGAACGGCACCGCGCGTTCGTTGCCATTGCCGACGCCCGCGGACATCGCACCGCCGTTGAGCGCGAGTGGCATCACGCCATTCTCGAAGGCGGTCTCGTTCCTGTACGAGGGGAGTAGCCCGCTTCAAATCGGCCTGACGCCAGGCGCCATCGATCCCAGTCGCGTCGCTGTGATTCGCGGCAAGGTGACCGAGTGCGACGGCACGCCGATTCCGGGCGCCAAGGTGTCGGTCCCGAGCGAGCCCAAACTCGGTGTCACGTTTACGCGCAGTGATGGTGGGTACGACTTAGCCGTAAACGGTTGCTGTGAGGTCGGCGTTCAGGTCGAGCGCGCGGGCTATCCAACGGCGCAGCGCAAGATTCGCACGACGCCACACGACTACGCGCCGGCCGCTGATGTGGTGCTGGTCCCCTACGACAGCGCGGTCACCGCGCTTACGCTTCCGAGCGACCGTGCCCAAAGCGCGCAAGGCACCGCCACGAAGGATTCGGCGGGCGCGCGGCGAGCGACGCTCATCGTTCCACCGGGCGTCACTGCGTCGATGGTGCTCAACGATGGCACGGAGGCGCCACTCTCGGCGTTGCACGTGCGCGCGACGGAATACACGAGCGATGCGTGCGGCCCTTCCGCGATGCCAGCGCCGCTGCCTGCCGAGAGCGCTTACACGTACGCGGTCGAACTCTCTGTGGATGAAGCCGTCGTAGCCCGAGCAAAAGAGGTGAGGTTTTCGAAGCCGGTCGCGCTCTACGTCGAAAACTTCCTCGGCTTTCCTGCGGGCTCGCCTGTGCCGACGGGATACTACAGTCGAGAAACTCAGTGCTGGGCGCCCACACCGAACGGCACGGTCGTCAAGCTACTGTCCGTCAGGGATGGCGTCGCTACGATCGACCTGAACGGAGATGGCAACGCCGAGGACGCGGCTGCCCTCGCCAGGCTTGGAATCAGCACCGAAGAAGCGAGAGAGCTCGCGACGCTCTATCCGGTCGGCACGACCTTGTGGCGCTCGTCGCTGCCGCACTTCTCTCCCTGGGATTTGAATTGGCCCTACCGACCCAAAAACGGCAGTCACCTGCCGGTCCTCGATCCTACAGCCGGCAACATCGAGGCTGACTTCTGTGAGTCGGGATCGGATCTTGGTTGCCTCAACCAATCGATGAGCGAAACGCTGCCGCTGGCAAGCTCGGGCAATGCGCTTCGCTACTCATCGCGGCTCGAGCCCGCCGCGTCGCTCGAGTTCCAAGTGACGGGGAAAGAAGTCGGTTCCCTCGTCAGCGCGCGCGTCGAGGTGGATGTAGCGGGAGTTCACACCGTCAAAGAGTTCCTGCCCGAGCCGAGCCAAAATTACCGCTTCGCTTGGGACGGAATCGACGGCTACGGACGTCGCGTCGTCGGTGCCGCGCCGGTCACCGTGCATCTCACGCATCGCTATGCAGCCGGTTACGCGGCGCCCTCAGACTCGTTCGGGACCGTGGGAACCGTTGGCTCCTGGAAATTCATTGCCGCGCGGCAGGAGCTTGAGCTCACGGTCGAATGGAAGGGAACGCTGGTTGCGCGCACGCCGGTCACGAGTCCTGCTTCTCCGGGCTGGGCGCTCGCCGACCACCTGGCGTTCGATCCAGTCAACAATGCGATCTATTCGAGCGACGGGAGCATTCGTAAGGTCGCGCAGCGCGTCGCGCCGAGCAACCAACTGGTGATCGACACGATCGCTGGAACCGGCACCGAAGACTTCAGTGGCGATGGCGGTCCAGCGCTTGGCGCCGCACTGAGCTCACCTCGCGGCATCACCTTCGCGCCCGACGGCACGCTCTACATCGCGGATTTCGGCAATCACCGCATCCGCAAGGTCAACGCAGACGGCACGATTCAAACCGTTGCTGGCACGGGCAAGTTCGACACGTCCTCAGCGAAACAGATCTGGGTGTCGGGTTCGGATCCGTTGCAAGCCGACTTGGCCGGACCGGACAGCTTGACCTTCGACTGCGAAGGAAACTTGTTCTTCTTCGACTGGGGACTCTCGCAGTATTTCCGCCTCTCGAAGGACAACAGGCTCCACACGATCCCGCTGCGAACGAACAACAGCACCTATTTCGAAGGGATCCCTGGCCCGGTTGAGGCTGCCGTCGTGGACACGTGGAACAGTGGGACGCCGGCACTCGCTAAAGGCTCCGACTGCCGCGTCTATCTCGCGGGGCGCTCGAACGTATTTCGCATCGACGCCGACGGCCAGATTCGGCGCGTCGCGGGCAATCTCAAATACGACCAGAGCGGCGCCTTTACGGAAGGCATGGATGCCACTCTGGCGCCGCTCACGAACCTCGGCGGTATCGCGTACGAACCGAGCGGCTCACTGCTTATCGGTGCTGTCGTTCCGGGCAACCCATTCGCCGAGCAGGGCAACGGCGCGCCCGCGGGAATCTTCCGAGTGACTCCGGACGGCACCATTCGCACCGTAGCCGGCGCGCACGCCACGGCGGTTGAAGTGTCCGGGGACAACCTCCCCGCTCTCGAAGCCGGGATGAAGCGCATGGACGGTTTGCAGGCGTCGCGCGCGAAGGATGGTTCCTTCGCGTTCATCGACATCGCACCGGGTGACGACGGTCTCTTTGGCGATACGTGGATTCGGCACGTCGACCGCAACGGCGTCATTCGAACCCTGGCCGGCGCTGGCGCCCTGCTCGGCGAGCACGTTCCTGTTCACGATGCGCGGCTGACGAAAGCATGGGGCCTCGCGTTCGCACCGGACAATTCGCTCTATGTGTCCTTGAACGGCGAGCACCGCGTGCGGCGCATCGCTTCGATTCGCGGCCTGCAAACGGTGCTCGAGCCGTCTTCCGCGCCGCCCGCCGACGGCATTGCCGCGCTCGTGATCACCGGAGCCAGCACCATTGCCAACAACGAAACCGCCATTCCTGACGAGAGCGGAGGCGTGGTCGACGTGTTCGACAAAGTGACGGGCGTCCACCAGCGCACCTTCGATTCGCTCACTGGCGCGCTTATCCGCAAGTACACGCACGAAGGCGATCGGCTCGTCGCGATCTCCGACGCATACGGCAACACCACTGCTTACGGCTATGACGACGGGGGCAAGCTCTCCACCGTCACGTCGCCTTACAACCAGGTCACGAACCTTGCTTATGACCTTGATGGAAACCTGAGCAAGGTCACGAACCCGGCGGGCGAAGAGTTCACGATTACGTACAAGACCGGCACCGCGCTGCTCGAGACGCTTACCAATCCGCGCGGCAAAGCCACGACGTTCGCCTATGACGACCTCGGTCGCATCGTGAAGGACAGCGACGCCGCAGGTGGCTCGAAGACGCTCGAGTCCAGCGTCAACAACGGTACCTCTGCGACGAAGGTCACGACCGCGCTCGGTCGCACGAACAGCTACTCCGCCGAGACGACGCCGGAAGGTACGGTCAAGCGTCGCTCAGATTCACGCTACTACGGCGCCAGCACCACTACGGTGACAGCGCCGAACGGCGGTCACACGACCACCTTTCAAGACGGGACAACGCTCGAGACGAGCGAAGACGCTGACCCGCGATTTGGTGCGCTCTCGCCGTTCGCGGCTACCGTCACGATGTCGAAGGGCTCGCAGAAGTCCGTTGTCAAAACCGCGCGCAGCTACTCCTTCAGCGATCCGAACGACCTTCTCAGTCTCACCAAGTTCTCTGAAACAACGAACATTGACGGCGACGCCTACACGCGCAGCTACGACCGGAAAACCAACACCTTCACGTCGACCACGCCCATGGTGCGCGTCACCACGACGAAGCTGAATGACGCCGGGCAGGTGATCGAGATTGATGCGCCGGGCGTCGCGCCCGTCACGATCGAGTACGACGATCGAGGTCGACCGACGACGTTCACGCAAGCTGATCGCGTCAGCAAACTTCACTACGACGAGCACGGCTACGTCGACTACGCGACTGACCCAGCGGACCGCACGCAATACGTCACGCACGACGCCGTAGGTCGCCTCCTCTCGACGAGGCTGGGCGAAGCCCTCGACGCTCCGACGCTCACGAGCACATTTGACAAGAACGGCAACCTGCGCACGCTCAAGCCACCGGGCAGCGCAGAACACTCGCTCGACTACACGCCTGTCGAATTGCTCGCGTCCTACACGCCTCCCGCGCTCACGGGATTGGGTCCAACCGAATACACATACAACCTCGATCGTCAGCTGACCGACGTCACGCGACCCGACGGCGCCAAAGTCCACATGGACTACGAGCCCGCGACCGCGCGCCTTGCGTCCATTGCACTGCCAGCAGGCGACGGAAGGGTCGCCTTCAGCTACGACGACGCGAACACCAAAGAGCTGGTCGGCACGACAGGCCCCGCGGGTACCGACTTCACGCGCACGTTTGCCAATGGCGTTGTCACGGCGCTCACCTGGAAGGGCACCGTCAACGGTGTCGTTCGAAAGACTTACGATGGCAAGTTTCGTCTCGACAGCGAAAGCGTTGATGGGATCGATGGTCGCGATTCGTTCTCGTATGACAAGGACGGGCTCCTCACTTCAGCGGGCGGCCTCACCATCACGCGCGAGGCGAGCACCGGACGCGTCGCAGGCACGAGCATTGGCGTCATCGACGACTCGCGCAGCTACGACCCGACGTTTGGCGAGCCGAGCAGCTACACGGCAAAGACCTCGCGCAAGACACTCTTTGATGTCAGCTACAAGCGCGACAAGCTCGGCCGCATCACGGAAAGGACCGAAGCGATCGAAGAAACCTCGACTCGCTACGGGTACCACTACGACGAACAAGGTCGGCTCGACACCGTCACCACCAACGGAGCCGTCACCGCGTCGTACTCGTACGATTCGAACGGCAACCGCACTGAGCGCCAAGCCAACGGCACTACTCAGAGCGCGAGCTTCGACGCGCAGGATCGACTGACCAGCTTCGGCGATGCGAGCTACGCGTACACCGCAGCGGGTGAGCTCATCAGCAAGACCGCGGGCTCGAGCACCACCAGGTATCACTACGACGCACTCGGCAGCCTGCGCTCGGTCACCCTGCCCAGCGCGAAGGCGGTCACCTACGAAGTGGACGGCTTCGGTCGCCGCGTCGGGAAGCTCGTCGACGGGAAGCTCGTCAACGGATACCTCTATCGCAGCGGGACGCAGCTCAAAGCCGTCACCGACGGCAGCGGCAACGTCCTCGCCTCGTTCGCCTACGGCCCAGCGCAAACGCCGACGGTGATGAACACGCCGTCGCGCGTGTACCGCATCATCGCCGACCACCTCGGCAGCGTCCGCCTCGTCGTCGATGCCAACACAGGCGCCGTCGCGCAACGCCTCGACTATGACGAGTTCGGGCGCGTCACCCAGGACACCAATCCCGGCTTCCAGCCCTTCGGATACGCGGGTGGCCTCTACGATCCAGACACGCAGCTCGTTCACTTCGGCGCGCGTGACTACGACCCCGAAATCGGACGCTGGATCACGAAGGACCCGCTCCTGCTCGGCGGCGGCAGCAACGTCTACGCCTACGTTGGGAACGACCCCATCAACCTGACGGACATCTCGGGACTTCTCGCTGGCGTGCCCGATTGGTTGCTGTGGCTGGACGACCACGGCGTGCTGCAGAGCGCGGGCGACTTCTCAGCGGGCTTGTCGAGCGCGTTGACGTTCGGGCTGAGCGACAAGCTGATCGACGCGACCGGGCTCGGAGCGTACGGGAGCAAGTGCTCGGGCGCGTACGCAGTCGGTCGCTACAGCGGTTTTGCGCTCGCGCTCGGTGGCTCGATTGGGAGGCTGGCGCTCAGGGGCGCTACGGGCGCTGCCAGGGCAGGAACCGAAGTGGCTCGGCCGTTCGGAAATCTCTCTCGTGCCGAAGAATTCGGAATTCAGCCGTACAACCAGCTGCTAAGGGCACTTCGTGGCACGGGCTTGCAAGCTCACCATTTGATTGAAAAGAGATTCGCAGAAGTCCTGAGTGTAAACGCCCGCGAAATGGCGTCGGTAGCCGTTACACGGGCGGAGCACCAAATCTTTACGAACGCTTGGCGCGCCGCTATCCCATACGGTGCCGCGGGAACCGGCGCGGCGACGCCGCAAAGCATCATGCAGGCAGCGGCGCAAATCTACGCGGAGTACCCGGCGATCCTTGGCGCGTTGGGACTCTAGTGGGTGCACCGCGCGCTGTGAGCTGTCCTTATTGACCTCATCCTAGTAAAATTGAATCCCATGAAAGTAGTGCATCGAATCGGCCTCCGGGCAAGCGGCGCGCAACGAAAGGAGTTGGAATCGCTTGGCGTTAACTTGCCCGCCGGAGTCGCGCTTGGCGGAGAGACTCCTTTCATCGCCTTTGATGTTGATGAGGAACATCCCAACTGGTTGGCACTGCGAACGCTCTTCGAGAAGTGGAAGACCTCCGACATGCCGAGAACCGAGTTTTCGAGGGAGGAAATCGATCAGTCTCCTTGGCTGAATCTCATGTCGGACTGGCATCACGGCTACCCGCAACCCGACGAATCGCGCTTCGGGTATCTCAGAGCTACGTACGACCTGACCGGCTACTGCGATCGATGTGGGATCGGCAAGTTGCAGCGCGATGCCTTTCAGATGAAAGGTGAGCCGAAATGGGGAAAGAAGGGGATCCTTCAGCTGAACTGGGTGTTTGACGAATACTTCGTGACGCCGGAAGTGTGGGAGAGCGTTTTCAGCCCGCATGGCGTCGAGTGCCGACCGGTGTTGGATGCGACAACAGGCAGACAACTGAAGACCGTCGTGCAATTGGTCGTACGTCACGAGGTCGGAATCGTGACGGATGATCTCGCGAAGGAAGAGGCCGCCTGCTCTAAGTGCGCTAGGACGAAATTCCTGCCGGTCACTCGAGGTGCGTTTCCTGCGCTCAAGAGCGTACCGCCTGGCGCAATTGCGAGAACGACCGCCTACTTCGGGAGCGGAGCGTCGGCGCATCAGGGCGTCGTTGTCTCGCAGGCGATTGGTCGTGCGTTGGCGGCCGGAAAGATACGTGGCCTTTCTTTTCGTCCCGTCGCGAAGGGCGGAGGCGTATAATCGAAGACCGAGCTACGACTGCTCGATGCGTGGACCCGCGGCAGTGCGTGACGTTGGGGGAGTTGGCGGGGCTAGCAGGTTGCGATTTCCATAAGATGCATGGGGCGCACGCGGCTGAGATCGCAACAAGGCGACGCAGACGCTTTCGAGCTTTGCAGTCTGCGTCGGACGCGCACCCAACGCAGGCGCGACGTCCGCTGTCGCAGCGTGGCCTCATCGGGTCGGCGCAGGTCCGGAACGTCTCGGACGTCCATCAGAACTGACATACTGGCGGACTTACGTTGGTGTTACATGCAAATCCGTCGCGGCAGTCGAGATCGCTTCCGCACGTCATCGTGCAACTATACGCTGAGCTTCCGGTCGCTTGGATGCACTTGGCGTCGATTGGTGCAGCGACGCCGCATTGCGAGTCGTCGGGTGTGCCGGTAGGGGCGCAGTTCTTTGTACTGAACTCGGCGCTTGCGATACACGAGCTGACTCGGAGCGTGCAAACGTCTGCGGTTTGGCCATCGATACTGGTCGCGCCAGTGAGCGTACCCGCATAGGGCCGCCCGTTCGCGAAGCAGTCCGCGGGCGCGCCGTTGGCGCTGTCGCCTTTTTTCCAATGGCAGAAATAGCCCACTGCTTTGGCCGAGGCGCCCGTTCCGACAGTGTCGAGCACGCAGAGTTCACCAGCCTTGCATTGCGCGTCGGACACGCACGGTGCGCACAGCCCCGCGCTTTTCGCGAGCGCGGTCGTGCAGGTGTGCTTCAAGCTGTCGCACACGAGCGGCGTTCCGGACTTGCTGTCGGCGCCGCACGCGGTTGGCTTCGCCGCCGTGCACTGCACGCAAGCGCCGTCGAGGCACACGCCCTTGCCGGCGATGTTCGAGCAATGCGCATCGGTCGTACAGGGTTTACACGTGTGCGTGCTCAGGTCGCACTGCGAAGCGCCCGGATCGGTGCAGTCGCTTTGCTTGGTGCATTGGACGCAAGTGCCGGCGGAGCAGATCGGTTTGCCGGGAATGTTGCTGCACTGGGTGCTGCTCGTGCAGGGCGTGCACGTGTGACTGGTCGAGGAGCAATAGGACGCGGCGGCGTTCGTGCAGTCCGTCTGCTCGAGGCAAGCGACGCAAGCGTTGTGCGTGACGTCGCACAGTGGTTTGGTACCTGCGCAGTCGGCCTTGCTGAGGCAGCCAACGCAAGTTTTGGTCGTTGGCTCGCATGCCGGCGTTGGCGCCTTGCAATCGGCGGCTCCGAGGCATTCGACGCACGTGTGGGTCGTGGTGTCGCACACCGGAGCGGCGACTCCGCAGTCGGTGCTCGCGAGGCAACCGACGCAGGTCATGCTTTCGACATCGCAAACAGGTGTCGAGCCGGTGCACCGGTCGTCACACGGAAGCGACCCGCCCACGCCGCCCTCTGGCGATCCGATGCCGGCGGTGCCTCCGCTCGCGGGCCCCGTGCCACCGCTCTCGGCCGAGCTTCCGCCAGCGCCGCTGTTCGCGCTCCCGCCGGCCGTGTTCTCGCTCCCGCCCGTGGCGCCACCAGCGGCGCAGGAGTGCGTCCAGTCGCAGCCGTCCACCTTTTCGAGCGTGCATTGCGTAAACGTGAACGCGGTGAGCAAGAGAGCGACGCCGATGGCTGGCTTCAGCGGTGGCAGGTTCTTCATTCGGGGGCGCTCCACGATCAAAAGCTTCCGCTCAGCCCAACGGCGTTGGGCGAGACAACAGGCACCACGGCGGCTGCGGTTGCTTGTCCCGGTTTCCGAGGCCAGAAGAGGAGGTAGGCAGCCGTCGCGACGCTTGAGACGGCGAACACGCCGACTCCGACGCGCGCGAGGTCCGCGTTGCGTCGCTGCCGGTCGTACGTGTCACGTATGTCTTGGCAGGTCGGGTCCGAGCTGCCGCCGGAGCACACCGCGGATGGCGTTGAATCGCGCATGCTTCGCAGCTCGTCACGAGCTCCCTTGGCGGCGATCCCGAAGCCAACCGCCATCGCTGCGCCTCCGGCGGCCAAACCGATTCCGATGTAGACGGGCACGAGGCTTCGCCTGAGGCCGGTGGCGTCGTGCGGAGGTAAAGGGGCCGGCACGATCGGAGCCGTCTCGGACGTCCCGCTTGGCGCGGCGGAAGCGCTCGGCGGTGCCGATGCGGGAGCGCTTACAATGAGGTCAACCTCGTACTTTCCTCCGGCCGCCACGTCGATGACTCTCGCCGTCGCAGAGCCCGACTTGATGCTCGCCTCGAGCGTGTGCGTTCCAGGAGCTAGAAATGTTTCGAACGGCTTCGCAAGCGTGGGGATCGCTGTACCGTCCACAGTGACACGCGCCGTTGGATCGCTGACCCGAAGGAGCACAGTGCCGAGTTGCGACCTGAGGTCGTCCAGTCCCGCCCTGAAGCGTTCGATGCGCTTTGGGCTCTCCATCGGTGGCGCGTTCGCGATCGCGAAGCTCAGATAGCGCGCGCTCGCAGCGCGGTTGCCAAGTTGAAACTCGACTTGGCTTAGGGACGCCGCCACATCGTAGGTCTGCGCCCCTTCCCACAGAGCGAGGAGAAGGCGACGGGCCTCGTTCCAGTCCTTTTGATCGATGGCGTTCATGGCGCGACGGTACTGCGCGTGTGCGTCGGTTGCGTCGGGCGTTGGTTCCTGGGCTCGCGCATCAGGAGCGCAAATAGAGGCTGCGAAGAAGACCGCTGCTGCCAGCGCAGAAGCGCGGTACGTCGGAGGCATGGCTGTCATCGGGCGTTCCGGCAAGAAAACTCAATCGATGGGCGGGACCAACTGTGTATCAAATAGATTGGAGGACGGTGCGTCTCGTCGAGAACTTGCGCCGGCAACGTTGAGGTTTGTTGGTGGCTCGCTGCTCGCCTGTGCTCGTGGCGTCTGCGACGGCGCGACGGCGGAGCTCTTCGAAGACTCGGGAATAGTGGACGCACGGCCCGCCGTGCGCGGAGCCGTCGGTGGCGGCTGCGATGGTACTTCGATGACCGACGTTGCACTCACGACGGGCGCGACCACTTTTGCGGCGTGCGGCGAGTCATTGATAGCGTGCTTCGAGAGCGCGAGCGCCGACGGCTGCGGGCTGAGCGCGTTCGGGGCATGACCATTGGCTGTTGCAGCGCGCACCGAAACCGTGGCGACCTTGCCACTGACGTTGTGCTCCGGCCTGCTCGAGTTTGAGCTCGCGTCTCGAAAGCCAAAGTAAAGTGCGCCCGCGACAATCAGCAGCGCTAGTCCTCCGAGCCGCCAGCGGTCGTTGAACCTTCGGCGATCCGGCTCGGGTGCACCCGACACTGGGTCGACCGCGGTCGATGGCGAGGCGACGCCCGGCAAGTCCGGCGACGGTACCGGCTCGACCGGCGCAGGAGGCGTTCCTCTGCCAGCGGGCGGCAGCGTGTCCTCGAGGCATTGTGGATCGAGCTTGGGCTTCTCGAGCTCCGAAATGCGGCGCCGCAGCTCTGGAGAGAACTCGTGAATTTGGAGCTCCCACGGATTGAATTCGGTCGTGTCGCCGTCCAGCGTGTAGGACTTTGAAAGCGGCGCCGGGCGGCGTGTGTGCTTTTCGTCGCTCATGGTGCCCTAGCGATCTCCCTCGGGAGGGAATAGGAGCTTTAGGCCGAATGGCTTGGATGGCATCGGCGCTGCCTCTTTGGAGCGCGGAGCAGCGCTGCCCTTCGGTACTGGTGCTGGCTCGTCGAGGCCTGATGATGGTAGGCCGAGTTCATTGTCATCGAGCATCCGAATCCAGCGCTTGCGGAGTGGATTGCTTGCTGCGCCCGAGGTTCTGTCTTTCGGTTCCTTCGTCGCATGATCGGTAGGACGGCTTAGGCTCGACGCTGGCGCAGCGGTGCGAGCCTTTGGCGAGAGCTTGGCTGCCGAGGGAGGGATCGTGCCGTGCGTTGCAGCTGCAGTCACAGTGCGGGGCCGCGGAGCAATCCCGGGGCGAGCAACCAGCGGCGCTGCCGAAGCAGCCACAACTGGCTGCGCAGGAGTAGTGACTGCCGATGCTCCAGACGAGGGCATCCCCATGGGAGTCGCCTGCGGCATGGCAATCTGTGCGTCGTCGGCGCTCGCTTTCGCTGGCTCGAAGGAGGGGACGCGATCAAATGCAGGTATGGAAGCGGCTGGGACAATCCACGCGGCGCTAAGCGATACCGACGGCGTTTGTGCGTGCGGGCGCCACTTCAGCGCGCCGAGTCCGATGGCAGTTCCAAGAAGAGCTCCAAACCCAACGCCCGAAGCAACGGTCCACTTGAAATAGCGATGCTGACTTGTCGCTGTAAGCTTCGAGCTCCGAGAGCGAACAACTGCGCGTATCGGCAAATCGCGCGGGCGCGCAGTGGCGAGTTCGACCGCCCGCAACGAATGCTCCGACTCGCGTGCGTTCTCGCGTTGAATCGCGCTGGATGAGTCACGCTCGCGCTCGAAGCTCGTGGTCGACCCTACCGGCGGCGATGTCGCGAGTGACGAGTCAAGTGGCGGTTCGGGTTCGTGGACGACCGAGGCGATGGGAATCGGTAGGCGTTGCACTCGGAGGCCAGCTGGGCCGACTGAATCCAAGCGATCGCGCGCAGGTCGCGCGAGTGGACCCTGGATCGGCGTCGTGCCCATGAGTTGGCTCAACGGAACGGTGAGCGCATTGCTGGCGGCCAGAGCGAGGGCTGCGTCGCGCGGACGGCCATCGCTCGGAAATGCCGCAAACGGCAACGGAGAGCCCTGCAATGCAGGGCTGGTCGTCCCTTCAGCGTTCGGCCGAAGCATCTGCTGTACTAATACCGCGGCGCGAGGACGTCCGGGACGTACCGCTGAAGTGATAGACAGGTCCCGCACCTCGATCAATTCGGCGGCGCCCTCCCTCGCCAGTCGTGCGGAGTAGTTGCGGGCGAGCGATGCCACTTCGGCCATGTCGGCGATGCGCTCCGCTGGACTCTTTGCGAGCATGCGTTCGGCGAAACGGCTCGCGTACGAAGGAAAGTTCGGCAAGAGCTCTGCGAGTGTCGGCGGAGCAATGCTGATTTGGCATTCAATCAAACCGAGCCCGGTGCGCATGTAGCTCACGAGCGCGGGGCAGCAGCCAAAGAGAATTTCGTAATAGATGACCCCGAGGGCAAACACATCGCTGGCGGTGGTTACTCCCGTGCATTCGATATGTTCAGGGCTCATGTAGACGCCCGTGCCCTGGACTAGATCACGCTCCGTCGTGGGTGAGTCGGGTCCCTGTTTTTTCGCAACTCCGAAATCGAACACGCGCACGTGGTTGCCACGCTCGATGAATACGTTGTCTGGCTTCAGGTCCCGGTGAATCACGCCCTGCAGGTGGGCGGCGTGAACGCCTTCTGCAATCTGCCTAACAATGAGTAGCGCTTCTGCCAATGTGAGGGTGCCGAGTTCGAGAAGGACCTGCCGCAGCGAGCGGCCCTTCAGGAGTTCCATCACGAGGTAGATCCAGCGCTCGTCTGCGACGCCGCTTCCGTGCACGCGCACCACGTTAGGATGGGTGATCGCTGCCATGACCTGCGCCTCGGTGCGCGCCCGGCGGCGACGATCACGTGGCGACACCTCTGGGATCTCGATGAGCTTGAGCGCAACCTCGCGCTCCATGAATTGGTCGTAGGCTTCGTAGACGAAAGCGTGCCCGCCAGCGCCGATGAGACGGCGAATCTCAAATTGATTCTGAAAGAGATCGCCCGGTTTGAGAGGGGGCTCGCGCTTCATGGGTGCGCTCTCCCCCAAGCGAAAACACACACGGCTGCGAGGACGGCTGTTACGGCTGCAACACCAATGAAGACGAACACGAGCCCGCGCGCAGCCGTCCAGGTGGGCATTGGCTCCGAGGCGCAGTCCTCAAGCTCGCCCTCTCCATCGAGCGCCATGGCGAAGGGGCGCCGCACGCGTGGACCACTCTCGGCGAGCGGCTTCTCACGGCAACCATTTGAGCCGGCGCGCGTCTGGGCTGTTTCGTGAGAGTCGATAGGAGTGGGTTCTTCCTCGTGGCTCGACGGTGATTGCTCGGCGCGGAGCGAGCGAGCTCGGGGTGGTACGGGCGCGAATCGGCTCGTCTCGAGCCAACCGGCGGGCATTCTCAACCCGTTGGCAATGCGTTCGAGCGCTTCTCGAAACTCGTCCGCACTTTGAAATCGCTCCCCGCGGTCTTTTCGGAGCGCGCGCAAGATGGCGCGATCGAGCTCGGGCGGCACTGGGTCGCTCGCGAAGTGGGAAGGGGGCTCCGGCTCTTGGGCAGCGTGAGCCAAAAGGAGCGCGCCCACGCCATCGGCATGATCGAAAGGACCCCGACTGCACAACATCAAGTAGAGGACGAGCGCGGCGGCATAGATGTCGGCGCGAATGTCGACGTCCCTCTCGGCAAGTGCCGCTTCCGGGCTCATGTACCGCGGCGTTCCGACCGCGGCTCCGGTGGCCGTTGGAACTGACAACGGAGCGGGGGCTCGGGGCGGTGCACTCGGGAGGATCCGCGCAACACCGAAGTCGAGCAGCTTCAAGTACGGCGGTCGGTCTGGTCGCTCACAGATGAAGAGATTGTCCGGTTTCACGTCGCGATGAACGATGCCGAGTGCATGCGCCGCGCTGAGAGCTGAGAGCAGCTCGCACGTGTACCTGATGGCTTCCAGTACGGGGACCTGGCCGCATTCGGCGAGCACCGCTGCCAGAGAACGCCCAGTCAAGTATTCCAGCACGATGAAGGGTCGGCCGTCAGCGGCGTTGCCGACCGCTGCGATCTTGACCACGTTCGGGTGGTCGACTCGTCCCAGCGATTGGGCTTCTACTCGAAAGCGATCGGCGGACTGCGGCTGCGCGGCGCGGTCGGGGGCTAGGATCTTGCCAATGAACTCACGCCCAGTGTTTCGATGCACGACGACGTGGAGCTCACCCATTCCGGAAGCTCCTAGGAAGCGAACCGCTCGATACGACGAACCCAAGAAGGGATCATCCACCGGATTGGCCCCGAGGCCGGCCAACGGTATGCCCGAGCTCCTCATCGTGCACGTGATCCTACCTCGGTCAGACGAAGTTAGGAGTTTCGGAATTTCTTCGCCGAGGGAGCAGATTCTTAGCAACGGGCACCATTGGGTGACCGAAGATCAGATGCATGCACGCGTCCCCTCCACCTGGCCTCCTGGCCGATGAGTTGGCTCCCTTGCTCGCGGGCACGCCCTATCGGCCGCTGCGGCTGATCGGGAAGGGCGGAATGGGCGAGGTCTATGAGATCGAACACGAGTTTCTGGGCCGTCACTTCGCGTTCAAGGTGATGCATCCGTTCCTCGCGAGGGACGCCCAGTTCGCCGACCGCATGCGCATCGAAGCGCAGGTCACGGGCAGACTTCGCCACCCCGCTGCGGTGGAAGTGATCGACTTTTGGGTTGCGGCTGGCCGCCCATGCATCGTCATGGAGCTGCTGCGCGGCAGAAGCCTCGCGCAAGAACTGAGAGAACGAATCCGCCTGCCAACTCTCGAGGCGGTTCAGATCGGAATCGAGGCGTTGTCGGCGCTGCACGCCGCGCATGCTGTCGGCGTTGTGCATCGCGACATCAAACCCGAAAATCTCTTCCTGCATGAGCTACCAAGTGGACGCGAGCTCAAGATTCTCGATTTCGGTCTCGCTCGCATCGTGCCTCGGCTCGCGCTCGACACGCCGCCGACCTTGCTCGTTCCAACGGCCACGGGAGCCATGGTCGGCACACCACGATTCATGAGCCCTGAAGCGGAGAGAGGCAGACGAGTCGATACACGTGCGGACCTGTATTCGCTCGGCGTCGTACTTTACGTCGCGCTTGCGGGGCACGCGCCGTTTGACGAGGATGCCGGTCCAGCTGAACCACCGTCTACATACATGTCGGAGGGGGCTCCGCTCGCGTTCGATGCCGTGATTCTCAAGGCAATCGCCGAACGGATCGAAGATCGTTACCAAACGGCTGAGGAATTCCGGAATGCCCTGCTTCCGTTCACGCCTCGTAAGGCAGGCCTGCCGCTGGCCAACTGTCGTCGAGCCCACGCTGAAAGGGAATCCCCATGACACTTCGAGCATCCAAGACCGGCGCAGCACCCGCATACCTCAACGTTTTTTGCTCTCGCTGCCCGGATGCCTGGCGCGTGCACGCTGTGCGCTTGCAGCTGCCTCGCTATCTTCAACATTGCTTCGACAAGTACGGCGAGGCGGTGGTGGCCTATCTCGACTTCGAGGATCTGGATCGGCACGCCGACGAGCGTGGGGTTGAAATTGAGAAGTGCGAAGCGACAACCGGCAGCGTCGAACTGACGGCGCGCGGTAACGCCGTGCGCATTCTGGGCGAGTGGCTCGCAAGCGCGTTCTCGAGCGGCGTTCGCGGTCCAAACAGCGACGCCGATCATCGCAGCGGCTAGGTTTGTGTTTCGGGCGCGATTTTTCCCCGGCGCAGCGCTTACGTAACGCGGCGCATGTATCGGTTCAGCCGTGCGAGTGCGCGGGCCTGTATGCGGCACGCCCACGATTTCTTGATGCGCAGATCGCGACCAATGTCGTCGAGGCGGTCGCCATTCAGGAAGTAGCGTCGAACCAGCGTCGCTTCATCCGTAGGCAGGGTTTGCAGCCCTTCTCGCAGGCAAGCAAGCAGCTCGGCACGTTCGAGCGCCTGCTCAGGATCGCCTTCAGCGGAATGCGGTGCATCTTGGCCATGGACGCGCAGGGCGATCGCAGCGGCAGTCGCAACCGTCTCCAGGTGATCGGTGAATGAATCCTCCCATGCTCCTTCATCCAGAGCGCCTCGTGGCGGCGAAAAGTCTGACGCCCCCTCGCTGGCGCGCGTCGCGGCTTCGAGCGCAACCACACGCTCGTGCGCTCGGCGAGGGAGCGTTGCCAGTCTACGCACGTCATCGAGCATCGCGCCACGAATGCGGAACTTAGCGAAGGCCTCGAATGGCACTTCTAGGTCTGGATCGAAGCGACGAGCGGCATCGAGCAAACCCTCGCGGCCGGCGCTGACTAAGTCGTCGTACTCGGCGAGCGCGCCGAGCCAATTCGACATCTGTCTTGCGATCACTTCAACGAGCGGCAGTCCGACGTGAAAGCGATCCATTACCTCCGGCGCGTCAGTCGGAAGCACGGTAACCCGCGTCTCAATTCGAACCATTGATCGAAAGCCTCATCAGATTTGCTTTGTCCGCCGAGTCAGTCCCGGTGTGCCCCAGCGCTGGGACCGTTCATCAGCTGGTCAAGTCGTTCCGTGAGACCAGGGTCAGTCCTCAGCGCTTCACGAAGCACGCTGCGCACGGTTTCGAGGTTCTGTAGCGAGACGCGCCCGCGCAGCTGCTCAACTGCGGCCTCGATCCGACTGTTCAAATACTCATCCAACCCGATCTCCCCGCGGCGGAGCTGGCCCAGCTCCGCACTCGCTGCACGCCCGGACGCTTGAGCCGGCTCGTCCGCGTTCGATCTCTCGGAGGCTGTCATGCGCGCATTCTACCGCTCGCGATCGAGAGGGTTACGAGAAAAATCTCTTCACCGCCCGCCCGGGGTCGCTTTTCGCGAAACGATACGCTCGTCTGTCCGACGTTTAAGAGACGGACCAATCCCGGCGCGATGCGGCAGGAAGCCGTTCGCGCGCTTCCGATGGCGGGCCGTCATTCCTCCGACGGAGTGCTACCCGATGAGCGAACAGACCAGCACCATGCGCCAGGTCGTAGATAGCCTTCACTCAACCCGTCCCGAAGCGCTCCTGGAGCTCGAAGCGTTCGAGCTCGCCCTACAGGAAGTGTGGGAGTGCTTGGCATCACTCAGTCGGCTGACTTCCGATGTCGCGGCCGACGCGATGCTCGCCGCCGAGGATCCACTCCAAAGCACGGCCGAACTTCGGGCCATCAGCGAGCGTATGCAGCGCGCCGCGAACACCAGCGCGCAGATCGCCTCGGCATTCGCAGCGCTTTGCCGAGCGATTCGCGAGTGGAGGATCACCAGACCGAGTGAGCACGACGGCTCCGGCCCTGTCATCGTCACGCCCGTCGTACCGAACTCTTCCTCCAACGGATCCCGCTGATGCAATCCTTGCGCGAGCGCTGGCAGTACCGCATTGAAGCGGAACTTACCGTCGCGGTGCCTGAATCCGAAGCCCTGCTCTTGGCGAGTGAGACCATTGAAGCCACGCTGTCTGGCCTCGTGCCCGATGCGCCCGAGGAGCGACTGCGCGAGGCCGCGTCGGTCCTCCGAAGCAGCGTGCTGCAGGTCGCCACGAACGCGCTGCGCATCGCAGCAGCCGCGGAGTGCCTGCTCCTGATCGCGGATGTGGTGAGGGCGGAAGGTCGCGGCGAGTAGAGGCGCGCCGTTGTGACCTACGGGCGCGGCGGCCGCCGAGATACCCCCCCTGCATGCCTCCCCAAAATCCCCAAAATCCCCAAAACCCGCTCTGACCGCGCCGGCCTGCCTCAGCCAGCGGCTCCGCGCCCCCCCGAGTGCTGGAGACTATGAGTCGGTAGCCAAGCATGGCATCGGCTCGTGTGCTCGTTAAAGCTTTCGCGCCTTCGCATCGGCCAATTCGCCCATAGCTTCGCGAAGGCCCCACTGCTTCGCGCACTCCCGGCAGAAGCATGCGAAGTCGCTTTTGCACTGCAAGCACCGCCGTGCACTGTCCATCGTGACCCACTTGTTGAGGAAGGCGATCACGTCCGCTTCAGTCCTGAGCGAGCTGTCATCGTATCCGATCAGGGCCATGCAGATGGCGGCGCGGCCTTCGGCGGAAATCAGCATGTTCTTCCGCAAGCGCACCCAATGCGTGTGAAGCGATTCGATGAACTCGGGCGCGGCGCGCAGTTGCTTCACCGCGTCCACGACGCCGAGCCCGTTATCGAACAACTCAAAGGCCTCGGCGGCGAGCTCCCCAGCGTCAGACCCGGCGTCCATGCGGCCACGTCGAGTCACGATCACCGAGCGGATCTCTTCCTCGTGGAACATCCGAATGTTGTGCGGGCCGATGGTTGGTTGCAGCTCGGTCCCTTCCATTCGCCTCAGCGTGCTCTTGCTGACGCCGAGCATTCGCGCCGCCTCGGCGCGCCGGAGGAGTCTGCCAGTGGCATGTGCGGGCGGCGCTGCCGCGCTCGCACTGGTCTCACAATCCAGCTTTCCCTCGCTGGGGCAATCGATCGCGCCCGTCGCAGAGGTCTTCGTAGGCGATGACGCATGCGGTGAACGTGCCATGGCGCAGTCTGACTTGCTTCGTGGTCACGCGCTTGGGGTTGTCGCTGCGCGAGGACGCCTTTTGTCACACCGCCCGCGCCCAACTCGGCTAGCTCGATCGTCCGTATGTCTTTCCATCTACACGCCAGGTGCGGGGTGCGCGGGTGCCGGAAGTCAGGAGCGCTGAATTGGACGTTCGAGCAAGTCGCAGCGGCGCGAGACGGAAAAACTTCCGCATGATCGGCGCCAGAGGGACAATGCTCGGACGATCAAGCAGCCCCGTAGAGTGCGAACGCGAGTCTCGGCCACATGGAGGAATGATCTGTCATTGCCAGTGGAGCAGCCGCTTTGGGCTCGCGAGTGCTCGGTGAAAAGAAATTCGCATGGCGCCGCGCGCTCCGAAGCGTGACAAGCTAGCCCGCATGGCGACGAAGGCGCGGGATGTTGACTGGGGGGAGTTGATAGATTTCGAGAGCGAGCTTTTTGACTGGCTAGCAGAGCGCCAGCTCGTGAAGCCGGGCGAACGCTCGCTTTCAGCGGTGATAGCGCTTCACCAACAGCCGAAGAGCTTCGACCCGCTGGTTTCCAACGTGGTGACTGTGATCCTCAAAATCGAGGAGTTCATAGGCGCGGGCAGACGCGCTGATCAAGCCGATCGCGCGAGGCTGCTGGCTAAGGCGGGCTCGGACGCGAGGGCGGTAGGGCTCTTTTTGGACGACACGTTGGAGCGCCAGGCAGACGGTGCAATCCGCGCGTTCATGCCCAAGCTCGAGCACATCCGGCGATTGACGGAGAGTATCGCAGCGCGAAAGGAGGAGCGTTTCAGCGCGATGCGACAGGACCCGAAGCGCATCGATTTCTCACACGATGAGGTTCTTCAGCGGCTGGAGAAGGTTGAGGAAGAGGTCATGGCTCTACACCTTGCGTTCTTGCGAATGAACCCGTGCATACAACACGAGGAGCTCACGCTGACGGGGGGGCGCGCGTTCCAGCGACGAATGCGAGAATTTCTCGACAGGGCTGGCTATCGCGCCGTGCCCGTTCGTAAGGAGTGAATCTCTCGCAGATATCTGTCCAGCATTTCGACGGCCGTCACGTCGAAGGGGGGGCCCTTGCTGGAGAGCCCTTCGGTACCATCCTGAGCGGCATCGGAGAAAACGATGCAGCGAGGGTATTTAACGGTCGGGGATGTCGCGAAATTAGCGGGAACTGACGCTCGGGTGGTGCGAGTCTGGATCCGCTCAGGGCGCCTAGCGAGCGTCCGATGCGGCGGGCGACTGCTGGTGAGCCACTCGGTTCTCGAGCGGTTCCTTCGAAGCACAGAAGGTTCGGCGCGCGGCGTGCCCGTATCTGCGGGCGAGTTGGTCCTCGCGCTAATGGCGCAGCTCGAAACGCACGCTCGTTTTTTACGGCGAACGGTCCAGGCGCTGACTCCGGCGCGTGCAAGGCAGAGGCCTGCACACCCGCAATCCCATCTCGAACGACGCGTTCGTCGTGAGCTGATCGCGCGGGTCGAGGAGCACGTTCGTCGAATGCTGGCGAGTTTGCGCCCTCGCATGCGCATGGTTCATCCCGCACCGCGCCGGCCAAGTCCTTCCAGCGGAGGACGCCATGCCTGATTACTTGTTGCTGGAAGAGGTTGCGCAGATTGCGCGCGTCCCTGTCGGTACAGTGCGCACTTGGATTCGGAGCGGGCGCCTCCCGAGTGTGAAGCCCGGTCGCTGGAGGTTGGTCCGTCGCGCTGATCTCGAGGCACTGTTGACTCGCGACGGTCATCTAGAGCGCGTCGCGGCTCGAACTGCGGACGGAAGGTTTAGCAACCGAGGGTCTGGCAATGTCTAACGCGCGCTGCCTGCGGCTCGTTCGACCTGGCGACCGCGGCGAGGTCGAGCTGGGCACCGCGTTGTTGCGGCGGTTTCTTGGCATCGCCGACGAGGAATTCGTCGAGCTCACGTTTCTCGGTCGCGGAAGTGCGTGTCTCGCGCATGCCACGAACGAACGGGAGCACGTCCGGCTGCTGAAGGCGGCTGACCAGCAGCGCCGCTTCACCGGCGCTTATCAGCTGGTGAACGGACCGATTCGAACGGAGTTGCTTTGTCGTTATCTGCCGAACCAGATTCATAAGGCTTGGAATGGTCGAGCGGGCGATAGGGACGTCGCGCTGCGCCGGGCTGTGTACATCGACATCGATACCATTCGACCGAAGGGGATCAGCGCGACTGAAGACGAAAAGCGTGCCGCCGCAATCGTGCGTGACGAAATCCTGAGACTTTTGGTCGCCGGAACCGGTACGCAAGCGTTGGGGCTCGGCGACAGTGGAAACGGATACTTCATCCTGATCGCGATAGAACCCTGCGTAGCTTCGAAGGAGTCAGAGGCGCGCCTCAACGCGTTTCTGAAGCTACTCGCTCGGCGATACAACACCGACGAGGTTCAGATCGACACCTCCGTCGGTAACTTGGGGCGATTGATGCCGTGTCCGGGCACGTGGAAACGGAAGGGTGAGGACACTCCCGAGCGGCCGCACCGGCAGGTTTATTTCTCGTGTCGACCGATGGTTCAACGCATTCCATTGGAGAGCATCATTGGCTAGCATCCGCGATAGCCTCGAGGCCGCGCTCGCGAATGGTCCGATCGCAGATGCGCCGTTGTCCGCTCCCGTCGTGAAGCGGCGTGAGTCCGTCTTCGCACTCGCCAACGGGATTCACACGCGGCTGCTGCTCGATCGTTACGGAATCGAGCACGACGAGAAGCACGCGCGGTGTCCCGGGTGCGGAGAGACCGGTGCGCTCATTTGCGAAAGCGGAGGATTGAAGTGCTTACACAATCGTTGCGCATGCGTCGGACCTCCGAATCACCCCGGCCTGCGTCTGAATGTGGATTTGGTGGCGGAGCGGGAGGGCATTCCGCCGCTACGAGCGGCCGAGCTCATCTGCGAGTGGTTTGGCGTGACGAAACCGCCGAGCTCCCCGCGTACACCCGAAGTTGCCGAATGGGCCGCGCCCATCCCGCTCGGCGAACAAGTAGCGTTAACGCCGTTTCCGACCGCGAGCCTGCCACTCACGCTCCAACAATGGGTGGAAGCCGAGGCACTTGCCACGCAGACGCCACCCGATCTGCCGGCGGTGATAGCCATTGCGACAATCTCCGCGTGCTTGGCGAAAAAGTTTGAGGTGGAGATTCGACGTGGCTGGCGAGAGCCGCTGAATATCTACTGGCTGGTCGCGCTCGAGCCCGGCAATCGGAAGAGCGGCGTATTCCAAGACGCGGTCGCTCCTCTCTATCGGTACGAGAACACATCCCGCGAACAGCAGGTAGCAGCTGCCGAAGCTGCTCGCACACGGCGTCAAATAAAGGAACGCCGGCTTGCGCGTGCGATCGAGAAGGCGTCGCGCTCCGTTTCGCCTATCGATTCCCAAGCGGCGGAGGAGCTCGCGGTTGAGCTCCAGTCCGAGCGCGTTGCAGTCGCTCCGAGGCTCGCCGTAGACGATGTGACGCCGGAGCGCTTGGCCGTGATGTTGGCTGAGCAGGGTGGGCGGCTGGCGATCCTGAGCGCGGAAGGCGGCCTCTTCGATGTCGCGGGCGGGCGATACTCTGAGGGGCTTCCCAACCTCGACGTCTATCTCAAATCGCACCCAGGTGATGACCTGCGCGTCGATCGCGTCGGGCGCCCACCGCTCCACGTGCGAAAGCCCGCACTCACATTGGGTCTCGCGGTGCAACCCGATGTGATCCGCGACCTTGGGAGGAAACGAGGCTTTCGTGGAACCGGTTTGCTCGCGCGGTTCTTCTATTCTCTTCCACAGAGTCTGGTCGGGCAACGTGACGTGGCGCCGCCCCCTGTGCCGAATGCGGTTTCGGCCGCGTACGACGCGCTGTGTTCGTCGCTGCTCGCGCTGCCAGAGCAGCGGGAGCGTGACGGCGAACTAGTCCCGTCAGTGGTGCCCTTCGACGACGACGCTCGGCTTATTCTAGAAGATTTCGCTCGCCACCTTGAAGCGCGGCTGGGTGCGGGCGGTGATCTCGCGGCTCTCTCTGACTGGGCAAACAAACTCGTAGGCGGGATTGCTCGTATTGCCGGTCTCCTTCACTTCGCTGAAGCCGCAAGCGCTCAGGAGGCATTGCGCGACGTCCGCAACTCCAATTTTGGGGATATTGGGGATATTGGGGAGGCACCCCGGACCCCAACTCGGACGACGAGTTTCGGCGCGGCAGGCGCGCCCACATCGTTTGGAGCCATCCGCGGCGCGACTGTCAACTCGGCTATCACGATCGCGCACTACTTGCTCGACCACGTTCAAGCTGCGTTCGCTCTGATGGGTACGGATCCAGACGTTCAACACGCCCGGAGACTTCTGGCGTGGATCAATCGAAGCGACGTCGTTCGCTTCTCGAAGCGCGACGCGTGGCAAGCATCGAAGGGATATTTGAACAAGGCATCCGAGCTCGACGCTCCGTTGTTGCTCTTGTGTGAGCACGGCTACCTTCGAGAAGAGGTTCAGGACCGATCCGGTCCGGGACGGCGACCAGGCAGCATCTTCGTCGTGAATCCTCACTTGCGCGCGACGCGAGTTTCGCCCGCGTCGCACGAGCAGTTCTTCGCGATGGCGCAAAGCGCGGGCGGGGCCTCCGCCAACGGCAAAGGGTAGTCGATGAGCCGCGTCCGCCCAAGACGAGCTGGCACCCCCGCCAACGGTGCACGGGCTCTTGGTGCCGATGCGGTTCCAGGGCGGGAAAAAGGCGACGTTGTTTCGCCAGGGATCCGCGGCGCAGCCGCATCTCCGTCGCAAGTGGTATCGCCGGAACCGGGCTACGACGAGCTCATCGCAATAAGGCCTTTCGAGGCGCCTGCGGGGACCAATGCCGTGGTACCGTACGACCGTATCGACGAAATGTTCATCGACTATCTGGTCGAGGAGGCGCTGCGATCGTGGCGAGCGAAGAACTTGTAGGCCTTCGGATTGCACTCTATGCGCGGTTCTCGAAGGAGGGGCAGAGTGAATCGAGCATCGAGGATCAGCTTCGCCGATGCAAGGACTTCGCCATCCAACGCGGCGGCACGCTACGCGACGAGTGGATCTTCTCCGACAGCGCCGAGAGTGGAGAGGGTAGCGATCGCGCGTCCTACGAGCGAATGATGCGGCTGGCTACGAGCAGGCCGCGCGAGCTCGACGTCATCATCATTGAAGACTTGTCGCGGCTGTCCCGCGCGCCCGCCGACCTTTTCACCATTCAGCGCATGTTCGAGTTTCTGGAGGTGCGCCTCATCGGCGTGGCAGACGGCATCGACACGTTCGCGAGCCATTCCACGCTCACGTTCGGCATGAAGACGCTGGTGTCGAGCATCTACCTGAGCGATCTCCGCGACAAGACATTGCGCGGCCTCGAGGGGCGGGCTCTCGCAGGTCTTGCCACGGGAGGCGTGGCGTTCGGCTACTGCCTGCGCAAGGAACTTACCGCGGACGGGCGCGCTGCCGGGACCAAGATCGAGATCAGCGAAGACAAGGCCAAAGTCGTACGACGCATCTTCGCGCTTTATCTGGAGGGCTACTCGCTCGACAAAATCGCGAAGACCTTGAACGACGACGGTGTCGAACCGCCGCGCGTCCATGTGAAGGGTCGCCGGGTTGGCTGGAAGGATTCGACCATCCGCGCCATGTTGCACAACGAGAGCTATTTCGGTCGGTGGCGCTACAAGGTGTCGCAGTGGCGCAAAGTTCCCGGAACGAATCGACGTGTGCCTGTGCGCAAGAACGACGCTCGCGCTATCGTCGCGCAACGTCCTGAGCTCCGCATCGTTGACGAGCAAACATGGCACGCCACGCAGGAGCGGCTTGCTCAGGTTCGGCGCTTCTACACGCGGCGCGCAGATGGCGCGGCGAAAGGTCGTGCGGTGCCGGGACGACAGAGCCCCTACCTGTTCAGCAGCCTGCTCTGTTGCGGCGTGTGTGGCGGCAAGATGATTATCGCGGGTGGAAGCGCTGACGTTTACTACCGCTGCGAAGCGAACAAGAAGCGCGGAACGTGTGCGAACGCGCTCTCCGTTCGGGAGAGTGTCGTCCGGCTGGGACTGGTCGATGAACTCCGCCGACGTCTCGTGTGCGATCAGGGGCTCGCCTACGCTCGCAAGCGTGTCGCCGAGCGACTCGGCGACCTGCTGCGGGAACGCGACGTTGAAGCTCGCGAGCATCGCCAACGCCTCGACAAACTGACGAACCAGATCGACAAGCTGGTCGACTTCATCGCCGATGGGCACGGTTCCGCGGCCGTCGCGGAAAAGCTGCGGGGCCTCGAACGAGCGGCCGATGTCGAGCGTAGCCGCCTAGCCGCGTACGAGAAGCAGGCCGCAGCGGTGGTGAGGTTGCCCTCGCCCGACGACCTGATGGGGATCGTCTTCGACCTCGAGAAGCGACTGCTCTCCGACACGGCTCGCGGTCGCGAGGAGCTTCGACGCATCTTTCGCGACGGTCGGATCACGCTCATTCCGCAGCCGGGCGGCTTCTACGTCGCTCGCAGCGAAATCTTGCCGCTGGTCCTACTAACGCAATCGCCCTCCCCAGAACCTTCTTCCGAAGATTCCAGCGGAGGGCGATGTCCAGCGAGTAGTTGCGCGGGGAGGATTTGAACCTCCGACCTTCGGGTTATGAGCCCGACGAGCTACCAGGCTGCTCCACCGCGCGTCAGAGGGGCGGGAACATATCTCGCAGCGGTTCCAAGTCAAGGAGTGATTCCGCAAATTTACGAGTTCGGCCCGGCCGCAGGTTTGCTGGAATGGGGAGCCGGGGTGGTGGAATTCGTTCTTGCATCGATGTAGAAGTTCCGTTGCGTTACCCTGACGCATGCGTTAGGGTTAGGCTTACACCCTGCGCTCATGTCGACCCGCGAGAAGCCGTTCCGTTTAGCTGTGTTCCCGCCCGAAGGGTTCGGGTCCGGGCCGGCTCCTGTGTTGGCGGCTGGGCTTTCGGCGGCGGTTGGGGGTGGCGCGGCTGGCGGGCTCGGGACGGGTGAGCAGACCGAGCAAGCTTGGTTGCAGGTGGGGGAGTTGGCGAAGGCCACTGGGAAGACGGTGCGAGCGATTCACCTTTATGAGGAGCTCGGGCTTTTGAAGGCTCATGAGCGCTCGAAGGGGCGGTACCGGTTGTTCACCGAGGAAGCGGTGGTTCGAGTGCGCTGGATCGTGAAGATGCAGAGTCTCGGGCTGTCGTTGACGGAGATTCAGGAGTTGGTGCGCGAGCAGGAGGCGTCGGGAACGGCGCAGTTTGCCGCGTCGCGGCTGCGCGAGGTGTATCGGACGAAGCTCGTGGAGACGCGGAACAAGTTGAGTGAGCTGCGCGCGTTGGAGGCGGAGCTGGAGGAGAGCTTGGCGTATTTGGACGCCTGCGACACGGCGTGTCAGTCGGAGTTGCCGGTGCATTCGTGCCCGAGCTGTGAACGTCACCCAGAGCGGCCGAATGCGCCGGAGTTGGTGGCTGGCGTTCACGTGAACTGAGCGTGTGAACTGAGAGAGAGCGTTATGGCATTGAAGTTTCCCATCTACATGGACAATCACGCGACGACCCCGATGGACCCTCGGGTGCTCGAAGCGATGTTGCCGTACTTCACGCAGGATTTCGGGAACGCGGCGAGTCGTACGCATGCGTACGGTTGGCATGCCGAGGCCGCGGTGGATGGTGCACGCGAGGCGGTCGCGAATTTCATCAACGCCGAGAGTGGTAAGGAGATTGTGTTCACGTCGGGAGCGACGGAGAGCGACAATCTCGCGATTAAAGGTGTCGCGGAGTATTACGCGAACAAGGGCAAGCACATCGTGACGACGACGATCGAGCACAAGGCGGTGCTCGATTCGTGTAAGCGCCTCGAGAAGGAGGGCTTCGAGGTGACGTACGTGAGCCCCGGGCAGGATGGCCTGGTGGATCCGGCGGATATTCAGAAGGCGCTGACGGAGAAGACGATTTTGGTGAGTGTGATGCTCGCCAACAATGAGGTGGGCACGATTCAGCCAATCGCGGAGATTGGCGCAATCACGCGGGCACGCGGTGTGTTGTTCCACGTGGACGCGGTGCAGGGCGTGGGGAAGACGCCGTTCGATGTGCGGGCGATGAATGTGGATTTGGCGTCGCTGACCGCACACAAGATTTATGGGCCGAAGGGCATTGGTGCTCTGTACGTGCGGCGCAGTAAGCCGCGCGTGCGCTTGGTGGCGCAGATGGATGGCGGCGGTCACGAGCGCGGGAATCGCTCAGGTACGTTGAATGTGCCGGGCATCGTGGGCTTCGGTAAAGCGGTCGAGATTTTGCGGCACGAAGGTGAGGCCGAGGCGGTGCGGTTGCGCGGGCTCCGCGATCGGCTGTGGAAGAAGCTGACGAGCGAGCTCGATCAGGTGATTCTGAACGGTAGCGCTGAGCGGCGGCTGCCTGGGAATTTGAATTGCTCCTTTGCCTTCGTAGAAGGTGAGGGGTTGATGATGGCCATTAAGGACGTGGCGGTTTCGAGCGGTTCGGCTTGCACGAGCGCGAGTTTGGAGCCCTCGTACGTGCTGCGTTCAATGGGCCTCGACGAGGATCTGGCGCACTCGTCGATCCGGTTTGGCCTCGGTCGTTTCAACACCGAGGAGGAAGTGGACTATGTGGCTGACTTGGTGGTGAGCCGCGTGAAGCGCTTGCGCGACATGTCACCGCTCTGGGAGATGCACCAGCAGGGCATCGACATCAAATCGATCGAATGGGTGGCGCACTGAGCCATCGCCGGATGGGATAGTTGGAGTACTGAAATGGCCTACAGCGAAAAAGTCATCGAGCACTACGAGAACCCCCGCAACGTCGGTGCGCTCGACAAGGAAGACCCCTCCGTCGGGACCGGTTTGGTTGGCGCGCCTGCGTGCGGCGACGTGATGCGTCTGCAGATTCGCGTGAACGATGCGGGCGTGATCGAGGATGCCAAGTTCAAGACGTTTGGTTGCGGCTCGGCGATTGCTTCGTCTTCGCTCGCAACCGAATGGATCAAGGGCAAGAGCCTGGACGAGGCGGCGAGCGTGAAGAACAGCCAAATTGCCGAGGAGTTGAATCTTCCGCCGGTGAAGATTCATTGCTCGGTGTTGGCGGAGGACGCCATTAAGAGCGCCATCGAGGACTACAAGAAGAAGCGCGCAGCGCGCCAGGCTTTGGAGAGCGGTCAGTCATGAATGCAGCAGCACCGGAGTCCGTGAATTCGTCCACGCTGGCTCCGTCGAGCAAGCGGACGATTCACGTGAGCGACGCCGCTGTCGTGTTCGCGCGGGAGAAGCTCGCGCAACGCGGCACTCCGGACGCTGCGGTACGGCTCGGGATCCGGGGTGGTGGCTGCTCCGGCTTTTCGTACGTGATTCAGTTCGAGGACGAGCCGCCGCGCGAACGCGATCACGTGTTCGAGTTCGGTGGGGTGCGCTTCTTGGTCGACAAGAAGAGCCTCATCTACTTGGCAGGCTCGACGCTGGATTACGAGAAGACCCTGATGTTTCAGGGCTTCAAGTTCCGAAATCCGAACGAGGCCACCAGCTGTGGCTGCGGGCACTCGTTCACGGTGAAGTAGCTGGTCGCGGGCGAAAGCTCGTGCCTTTGGGCGTCGTGTCGGATCCTTTCGAAACCCTGGGGCTCGAGCCTCGCTTCGAGCTCGACCTAGGCGTGCTGGAGACGCGCCAGCGTGAGCTGAGTCGCGCTTTGCATCCGGACCGTTACGCTGGACGCGGCGCGGCAGAGCGACGGCAGGCACTTTCACGCGCCATAGAGGTGAACGACGCCGTGCGCGTGGTGAAGGATCCGTTGCGCCGCGCCGACGCGTTGTTGCGCCGCCACGGCGTCGCGCTCGATGAGCAAGACGCCGGTGCACAGCCGCCGCCACACTTCTTGATGGAAGTATTGGAGCTGCGCGACGAACTCGGCACCGCGCGACGTGTGAACGATTTGGCTCGTGTGGCGCAGCTGGAGCGCAGTTTTTCGGCGCGCGAGGCGGCCCTGCTGAGCGACGTCTCGCAGGCCTTTTCGGCCCTATCAGCGAGCGGAGACTGGAGTCGCGCTGAGGTTGAGCCGATTGCGAAGAAGCTCGGCGAGTTGCGCTACGTGCGCCGCTTGCTGGACGAAGCGCGCAGTATTCAAGACGAGCTCGTTTGAGTGTTAGGAGACGATCGTGACTCTGCTCGATATCTTCGATCCCAAGGCGCCGCCCAAAGCGATTGGCATCGATCTGGGGACCACCAATTCGATTGTCGCTACGGTGCGAGATGGCCGGCCTGCTGCGCTCACTACCTGCGACGGCTCGGCGCTGTTGCCCTCGGTGGTTTACTACTCGAGTGAAGGGCCAGTGCTGGTCGGGCGCAATGCCAAAGCGCACGCGACGCGCGAGCCGTTGCGCACGATTCAGAGCGTGAAGCGCTTCATGGGGCGCGCGGCGGACGATCCAGAGACTCAGAAGCTCGGCGCGTATCGCTTCGTGGCCGGTGCGAGCGCGGAAGAGAACAAGGTGGTGCGCTTCGATCTGGGCGCGGTGCGTCCGAGTGCTGTCGAGGTGAGCGCCGAAATCTTGAAGAGCTTGAAGCAGAGCGCCATCGATCAGCTGCGCAGCGTCGGCGGCGTGGTGATCACGGTGCCGGCGTACTTCGATGATGCGCAGCGGCAAGCCACCAAAGACGCCGGGCGCTTGGCTGGTCTCGAGGTACTGCGGCTCTTGAATGAGCCGACGGCGGCCGCGCTCGCGTATGGGCTGGAGAAGCAGCAAAACGGCTTATTTGCTGTGTACGATCTAGGTGGCGGCACCTTCGACGTGACCTTGCTGTTGCTCGAAGACGGTGTGTTCCAGGTGAAGAGCACAGGGGGTGACAGCGCGCTTGGTGGCGACGACATGGATCGCGCCGTGGCGGAGCGCATGCTTTTGCACATGAACGCGAGCGACACTGCCGCGAGATCTCCCGAGCTCGTGAGCGTGGTGCTGGCCGCGGCTCGTGAAGCCAAAGAGGCGTTGAGCGAGCGACTCGAAGTGGAAGTGGAGTTGCCGGCGCAGGGCGGCGGTACGACGCTGTTTCGGCTCACCCGCGCTGAATTGAACGAGTGGATTCAACCGTTGCTCGAACGCACTGGTCGCGCTTGTCGGCGTGCATTGCGCGACGCTGGGCTCGAAGCAAAGCAGTTGTCAGGGGTTATTTTGGTGGGGGGCGCAACGCGGGTACCACGCGTTCGCGAATACGTGAAAGAGCTGTTCGGCGTGGAGCCGCGGGCGGACATCGATCCGGAGCTGGTCGTCGCTTACGGCGCGGCGCTGCAAGCGGACATGCTGTCGAATGCGAGCGACCAAGTGCTATTGCTCGATGTGCTGCCACTCTCGCTTGGCATCGAGACGATGGGTGGCGGCGTCGATCAGATCTTGCCGCGTAACACCACGATTCCGGCGGGCGCGCGGGCAAGCTTCACGACTTACGCCGATAACCAAACCGGTTTTGAGCTGCACGTCGTGCAAGGCGAACGAGAGCTCGCCAAGGACTGTCGCTCGCTGGCGCGTTTCACGCTGCGCGGCATTCCTCCGATGCCCGCGGGGATGGCACGCTTGGATGTGACGTTCAACGTCGATGAGAACAACTTGCTGAGCGTGACGGCAGTGGAGCGCACCACGGGCATCACGCAACGTATCGAAGTGAAGCCGAGTTACGGGCTCAGCGACGAAGAAGTCGAGCGCATGCTGGAAGATGCGCTGGATCACGGGGAGGAAGACTTCGAGGCACGCCGCTTGAGTGATGCGCGTGTGGAAGCGCGGCGCATCTTGCTGGCTACACAAAAGGCGCTCGACAGCGATGCCGACCTGCTGGAACCAGAAGAGCGCATGCGTATCGACACAGCGATGGCCGAACTGCGCCGCGCCATCGATGAAGCCAAAACTGCCAGCAGCGTTACTTTGAGGAGCGACGCTTTGGCGGACGCGACGCACGCGTTTGCGGGGCGCCGCATGAACCGCGCGATTGCGGGCGCGATTGCCGGCAAAGCGGTCGGCGATATCGAAAAGCGTGTAGAGCACGCGGCGGGCATCGAAGCCCATCTTTCGGAAAAGGGATTGGCTTGATGGCTCGGGTGAAGTTTCTGGATCAGGGCGTCGAGGCTGAAGTCGCGGTGGGCCAGAGCATTTTGGCGGCCGCGCAAGCGAGCCATGCACCCGAAGGCAGTGCATGTGGTGGCGTGTGCGCTTGTTCGACGTGCCACGTTTACGTCGAGAAAGGCGCCGAGCTACTTAGTGAAGCGGACGAAGACGAGGAGGACATCCTCGATAAGGCGTTCGACGTGCGCATGAATTCGCGGCTCGGCTGCCAAGCAAAGGTTCTGCGCGACGGGCTCATCGAGGTGCGCATCTCAAAGGAAAGCCTCGACGCCTATTACAACGAGCACCCCAAAGAGACTCGCGGCTGACTGCAAAGAGTCGCAGTTGAACACGAAGAGTGGCCAGCGCCGAGGCTCCGCGGCTGAGCAGAGACTCGCGGCTGAGTGAGCGCGCCTGCGTGAGTGCGTGTGTGGCAACGCGCCACTGGCGCAATTCGACAGCTCGCTTTTGTTGCGATATCCGCCGAGCTCGGGTTGAATGCTTGTCTTCGAGGGCCTGCTACGTCGTGCCTTCCGCGAGCGAGAAAACTGCGTCGTGAGTTTCTTTGAGCAGCCGCGCGCTGCTCGATCGATTCGGTGAGCGAACGCAGCTCGGCGTGGATCGCGCGGAGGAAATTCGCGGCAATGATCCGAAAGCTCGCTCAGCACTATGAACGCGCTTTTCCGCCACAAGTTACGCATTCCGCTGCGACGCGCCGCGTGGTCAGCCGTTCGGTTGAGTCACCTGTCTCGTGTGGAGACTTATTCCTCTACGACCGCTGCCGTTCCCGGGGGCTGGGACACCCCCGCATGCGTAACGCATTCGCTTTTAGCCTGAGCGCTGTCGCGCTGACTCTCGCCATCGCGACGTCTGCAGCTGCCGAGCCGCTTCGACTTCATGGGACCGCCGCCGCTGCGCGCGCGATGGGCGGCTTTCAAAGCCACGAGTATGGCTGGGGTGCCGGTGTGCTGCCCGCGGTCGAGTTGCCTTTCACTCGCGCGCTCGGCGCACAGGCGGAGCTATCGGCGATTTGGCTCACCGAGGCGAACCCGCCGCGCAACCCAAACATCGAACCTCAAGGCTCGGCGAGCGGATACAGCTTGGCGCTTGGTCCGCGCTTGCGACCGTTTGCGGTTTCGCACGACGGTACGCCGCTTTCGCCCGCCGGATTTTGGCTGTCCGGCGCTGCTGGCGTCGCGCTCACCAATTCACTCTGGCGTCCGATGCTCGACGCGCAGATTGGTTACGACTTCTTGGATAGCCGCGGGCGCTTCGGCATGGGTCCGGTGCTCGGCTACTATCATGTGTTCCAATCGGACGACAACGTGCGCCCGGACGACGCCAACTTGGTGCTGGTTGGTTTGCACATGATGTTCGATCCAGGCGCGAAGGCACTGGCGCGCTCGGACCGCGATCTCGACGGCATCTACGACGACGAGGATGCGTGCCCCGACAAGCCGGAAGACAAGGACGGCTTCGAGGATACCGACGGTTGTCCGGATCTCGACGATGACAAGGACGGCATCCCCGACGGAAGCGATCACTGTCCGCGCGTGCCGGAAGACAAGGACGGCTTCGAAGACACCGATGGCTGCCCCGATCCCGACAACGACAAGGACGGGATCCCCGATGGCAAGGACAAGTGCCCGAACCAGCCCGAGGACAAGGACTCGTTCGAAGATGCCGACGGTTGCCCCGATCCCGACAATGACAAGGACGGCATCATCGACATCGAAGACTTGTGCCCGTTCGAGCCTGAAAATGTGAACGGTTACGCGGACACCGATGGCTGCCCCGACGAAGACCAGGTGCGCGTACTAGGCGACAAGATTGTGCTCGATGATCGCGTGCACTTCATGGTCAATAGCCACATCATCCGCCGTGAGAGCTTCGGCTTGTTGGCGCGCTTGGCCAAGCTGATAAAAGATCATCCGGAGTACGTGCACGTCTCGATCGAAGGTCACGCCGACGAACGCGGTGCCGAAGACTTCAACCAGAAGCTCAGTGAGAACCGCGCGTCAGCGGTGCAGGAGTTCCTGGTGCGCAACGGTGTGGCGGCGTCGCGCCTGAGCTCGAAGGGCTACGGTTCGTCCAGGCCGTTGGTCGAACGCAAGAGTGAGCTCGCGTATTTCCACAACCGGCGTGTGGAGTTCATCATCACGCGCGAAGGTCGTGGTTCGACGGGCCCATTGCTGAATCCGCTAAAGCCTGGCTCGCTCGGAAGTGATGGGCCGCCGTTGCCCGAGTCCGATCGCGAGAAGGAACCGGCGCCGTCGCTGCCGCCTGCGCCGACTACGAATGCGCCGGCACCCCCGGCGCCTCCACCCCCGGCACCCCCGCCACCACCAGCGCCGAAGGCAGCACCGAGCGGAACTGGAGGTAAGCCATGAGGAAGCGATCGACGATTCGCAGCGCAGTTCTGTGCGGCGTGCTTGGAGTCTGGCTGCCCGCTGCATGTGACACGGGCGGCTTGGTCGGCGGCAAGTGCAAGACGGGTCGCTTGTTTTGCGACGGCGACTGCATCGATCCCCAAACCGATCCGAACAACTGCGGCAAGTGCGGCAACCAATGCGCGCCGGGTTTGGTCTGCTCGAGCTCCGATTGCGTCGCACCGGGTGGTGCCGGCGGTACGGGCGGCGGCGGTGGTTCGACTTCGGGCGGCCGCTTCGGGGAAGGTGGCGGCGGCGCCGCAGGTGAAGCGGGTTTCGGAACCGGTGGCAACGCGGGCGGCGAAACTTCAGGTGGTACCGGCAACGCGGGCAACGCTGGCAGCAACAACGCTGGCAATGCCGGCACGTCGCAACAAGGTGGTCGCGGCGGTGGCAGTAGCACTTCGGGCGGCTCCGGTGGCGAAGGCGGTCAACCCGATGTGTGTGTACCTCCGTACAAGACGGCAGATCACTGCGGCGATTGCGACACGCAATGTCAGCAGCCGAACCCGATCTGCTCGCCGAACAAGGCAGGTGGCTACCATTGCGTGCCCGTGTGCGAGCCACCTCTGCAGCTTTGCGACACGACTTGCGTCGACTTCAATACGGATTCGGAGCATTGCGGGCGCTGCTTCAACCCATGCCCCACCGGGATTTGTTCGGGAGCTATGTGCGTTGGCGCGAGCCCGGGTCACGTTGCGCTCTACTGCATGAACTACACGTGGGCGCAGGATCAAACGTCGCACACCACGTTGCTCGGTAACGCGACGGTGTTCCTGCCGCGCCGAGGCCGCGTGCGGATCCTGAGCTTTACGACCTGGGCGCCGCCGAGCGTGCGGAGCCAGGTGAACAAGGTGATCGGTTGGTCTGCGGCTGCGCTCTCCAAGACGTACACCATCGATGCCATCAGCGATCCGGCCACGCTTTCGGCGCGCCTGAACATCCAGGACTACGACGTGTTCTTGGTGTACGAACAGTCGGAGGCTCCCTCGGGTGAGCTCGCAGCCGTCGGCGGTGCGTGGGCGCCTACGTTGCAGTCGTTCGCAGAAGCCGGCGGCGTGGTGGTCGTGCTCGACGGCGCGCAAGGCGAGAACGAAATGCCCGAGTTCATCACGGCGGCAGGGCTCGTGCCGTTGAACGGTCACGTTGCGATCTCGCCAGAAGATACGGACACGCAATTCTACGTGCGCGCGCCCGCGGATCAGTTGGCGACCATGGTGTTGTCGCCGATGTCACCGAAGCCGTTCAGCTGCGTTTTCGACGTGAACGGCGCGCCAGGCGATGGCGTGTCCTACGTCGTGACGGACGCTCCTGCTCCTATGATGGGTAACCCGGTCGTAATCCACCGCGTCGTGTCGCGTTGATTAGCGGCGCGGCTCAGCGGTGAGAGAGCGAGGCAAGAGCGGCTTGACGTCGCGGCCGCGCTCCGCGGTCGGCAGCGGGAGCGGCATCGTCTGACGTGCCTCCGGGACCAGCGCGTCGAAAACGCGCGTCTTGGCTCGATTGACGGCACCGAGCAGACCCGCGATCGCTTCCTGCGCGGCGGGCGTGCGCGCGAGCGCGAGGCTGTGCTCGAGCCCAGTTTTCGAGCCCAAGGGCACGTAGGCGAAGCCCAACAGCGCGAATAGGCCGATCACCGACTCCACGACGCGACGGCCGACATTGCCGAGCACGGCGGCAGGGTACGCGGCGTGCCAGCCCAGAGGAAAGTTTTGGGCCCGAAGCGGGGTCTTGGGGCCCCGAGCGACCAAGGAGCGAAGCGGAAAAGCGCCGCACGCGAGATGTAGGAGAACCGTCGCCTGCAGGACCTAAGGCCGACTCCTGGGCGACGGAAATGAAAGCTGATATGCTCGCCAGCGCCCTTTCGCCAGGTTCCGAAGTTCGTCCGGTCGATCCGCTCGAGTGTAGGTCTGTGGTGGTGGCTGCCTGGATCTGAGGCGGCTGGTAGTGAGCGTCAGCGTCGAGCGTTCGTTCGAGGGCCGGAAGACGCGATCGATAGAGATAGAGAGAGCAAGGAGAGTTCGTATGCGCCTTTTCGTTGGCAACCTGGCCTACTCGACCACCGAGGACCGTCTGCGCCAGGAGTTCGAGCGTTTTGGAAACGTGACGTCGGTCGCGGTCGTGATTGATCGCATGAGCGGTCGTTCGCGCGGATTTGGATTCGTGGAGTTCTCCACGTCAGAAGAGGGTCAGGCCGCGATGAGCGAGCTCAACGGCACGTCCCTCGACGGGCGCGAAATCGTAGTCAACGAGGCGCGTGAGCGCGGCGCTGGCGGCGGCGGTGGCGGCGGTGGCGCGCGTCCGCGTCGTCCAGGCGGCGGTGGCGGCGGCGGTCGTCGCTTCGAAGGCGGCGGTGGTGACTACGGCGGCGGCGGCTACAGCGGCGGCGGTGGTGACTACGGCGGCGGTGGCTTTGATCGCGGCGGCGGAGGTTTCGATCGCGGCGGCGGTGGTGGTCGCGGCGGTCGTCGCGATCGTCGTCGTTGATCGTTACGGTACGCGTAGTTCGATTAGCAGAAACCCGTTGTTCTCTTCGCTCACGCTGCCGACGGCGTGAGCGAAGGGCGCGCGGGATCGAGGGAGAGCGAGCGCAGGGATTCGGGCGCTTCGCAGAGTCTTCGACAAGCCTTGGGGATCGCTCGTCCACGGCGCTGGGCGCGTTTTGCGCGGATCGTGGTCGTCGAGCACCGTCGTGCGCGCGGGGTGGCCGAACGCCGCTTGAATCGCGAAGAATGCGTAGTCTTCGCTGTCGATGGCGAGCCGCTCGAACGCTCGTTCTCGCGCGCGCTGACCGATTGCGACCGCGTCACTGCGGTTCACGAATGGTTCGCGCGGAAACTCTTGGCGTACTCGCACGGCGAGCAGAAGCAGCACCGCCCAGAGCATGGCGAAGCCCTTCGGTTTCCAGGGAAGCGTGACAACGAACTCCGCTGCGCGCGCGCTGACGAGCACCATGCCGAACCACACCGCGAGCAACGCGCGTTCGCCGTGATGAGTTGGCGCCGAACCGCGCACGTCTCCCAGCATCAAGAGCACGACCAACGCCGCGAGCGCAACGAGCAGTCGTTGAAGTGCGCGCGATCGGAAGCCGCGTTGCATCAGCGTGAGCGGCAATGCTCCGAGAAAGAAAGCGACAGCGAGCTCCGGTTCGCCCAACGCGAGCCCACGCGGTGTGCGCAACCAACGCTCGAGCAGCGACTCGGTGCCTGCGAGCGCCGCACGATATGCGGTCACGCGTGCGATGAAGAACATTGCGTCGCCGTGACGCACGATTCCGTGCAACAGCCACATCACAGGGAACAAGGCCGCGAGCGCCGCAGCAAGCCACAGGTGGCGCTCACGCGTGCGCACAGCGTCTCGCAGCGTGAACGCCGTGAATGCAATCGCGACGGCCCAGGCCTCGTAGCGCGACGCACATGCTGCGAACAGCGCTGCTGCGCCCAGCACGCGTAGGTTCCCGATTCTGCCCAGCGTGGCCGCGCCGAGTACACACAACGCCGCAGTCGGCGCCTCGGGCACCGGTGCTGCACCGAGGTAAGCAGAATAGGGAAGCAGGGCGCAGATCGCCCCGGCAGCAAAAGCCGCGCAGCGTGAAAGCCTAGCGATGCGCGCAGCCGACCAGCACAAAAGCGCGCTCACGACGCCGAGCACCACGGCCAGCGCGGTCGCGATCGTCAGCGAATTGCCGAATACGCGCAGTGCCGCACCATAGACGTAGAACGGGAGCGGCAACCAACTCGTGCCGGTGGGATCGATTTGCGGCGCGTCGGCGAAGCGCTCCGCGATGGTTACGCGCGCGTAGTCGTCGTCGCTCACCGCGCGGAAGCCGCTGGCGAGGACGGCTACGCTGACGCCGGCTTTGAGCAATACGAGGCCGACGGCGTCCACCCAAGGGCGGGACGTCGACCTCGCTCTCACTTCTTCGCCGAGCTAACCGGTGCCGGCGGCGGCAGGTGCTGCTTCTGCTTCTGTTGCGCCGACTCGGCGCGCTTCTGCAGCGATTCGTCCGCGGACGACGACAGGTACGCAAGCGTGATGCTGGTCGCGAAGAAAATGCTGGCGGTCGCCCAAGTGGTGCGAGTCAAAAAGTTCCCCGCACCGCGACCACCGAACACTTGCTGCGCACCGGCACCCGTGAACGCACCGAGCCCGCCGCTCTTGCCGGGTTGCACCAGCACGACGAGCATCAGGAACAAGCACGCGATGACGTGCACGACGACCAGTGGGGTATGGATGATTTCGACCATCGTCGAGCTCTCCGGGCGGTGGCGCGCTGCGCCTTATTGCTTGGGGGCGGCCTTGGCGATTTTGGCGAAGCCAGCAGCGTCGAGTGACGCGCCGCCGACGAGAGCGCCGTCGATGTCGGCGCAGGCGAGCAGTTCTTCGGCGTTGTCGGCTTTGACGCTGCCGCCGTAGAGCACGCGCGTGACGTTGGCGAGCTCCGGGCTCAGCTCTCGCAGGCGATTGCGAATCGCCGCGTGCACTTCCTGCGCTTGAGCAGGGGTAGCCACCTTGCCAGTGCCGATGGCCCATACGGGCTCGTAAGCAATCACGCCGAAACCGGGTCGCTTGTTGAGCTCGCCCGAAACGGCATCGAGCTGCTGGAACACGACTTCGAGAGTGCGGCCTGCCTCGCGCTCGGCGAGCGTTTCACCGATGCAAGCGATGGGACGCAAACCCGCGGCTTGTGCGGCAGCGACCTTCTCCTTAACGGAGGCGTCGGTTTCGCCGAAGAACTGGCGGCGCTCGCTGTGGCCCAAGATCACCCACTTGCAGCCCGCTTCGAGCAGCATTGGGGCGCTGACCTCGCCGGTGAACGCGCCCGAGTCCTTCGGGTAAAGATTTTGCGCGCTCACCTCGATGCGCGAACCTTCGACTTCGTGAGCCACCGCGGCGAGCGCCGTGAAAGGCGGAGCCACTACGACTTCGACGTTGTTCGGCAGCTCGCGCGTTGCTTGCTTCAACGCACTAGCCAACTCGACGCCCTTGGCGCCACCACAGTTCAACTTCCAGTTACCAGCGATCAGATACTTGCGACTCACGTTGCACCACCGCGCAAAGCCTCGATGCCAGGCAGCTTACGGCCCTCGATGAGTTCGAGGGCGGCGCGACCGGCGGTCGAGACGAGACCAAACTTGCACAAGACGCTCTCGTCCGCATGCCCGATTGCTTCGGCCGTATCGTCGGCGACGGTTACGGTGAAGGCCGAGCTCTGTGCGAGTGCGTTCGCGAAATCTAGGGTTTTCTTCGCAAAAACCGGGTTTTTGGCCGCGCCGAGCGGCCCGAACCACAGCACGGTCTTTGCGTTGGTGACCTTGTTGGAAAAGAGGTTGAGCGTATTTGGCCCGACGTCCAGGGCCATCAATCCCTCTCCGATACTGCTGAGCGACGCGCTGAGCGCCGACTTCGCTCGAGCGTTTTCGGCGACCTCGAAGTCGATTGGCACCACCAGCTCGACGGAGCGATCGCGAGCTTGGTTGAACAGCGCGCGCGCCCGCGCGAGCTGATTGTCGTCGACGGAAGACTTTTGCAGCTTCGCACCACGAGCGGCCGCCAACGTGTTGCCCGGCGTGCCACCCACCAAAACCAGACTCACGCGGTCGAGCAGCTTCTGAATCAGATCGAGCCCTGCCGCAGCGTTGGCACCACCGACGACCAGCACGAATGGTTTCTCTGGGGCTTCGCTCACACGCGCAACGCCGGTGAGCTCGGACTTCAAACGCAATCCCATGCAACGCTTGTGCAGGCTGCGTGCGAGCTGGTCGACAGAGGCGCGCGCCGTGCGGGAGTCGCGCAGCGAGTCGTTGACGTAGATGTCGGCAAAGCTCGCCAACTTGCGCGCGAAGGTTTCGTCGTTGTCGCGCTCCTCGACATAGAAATCGAGGTTCTCGAGCAGACACACTTGGCCCGGGCGAAGGTCTTGGATGACTTTGCGGGCGGCATCACCCACGCAGTCGTCCGGCAAGTAGATGTCGCAACCGAGCAGCTCGGAGAGCGCAGCGCCGATTGGTTCCATCGAAAGCGAGTCGTTCGGCTTGCCTTCTGGAGTTCCGCGATGTGCGGCGAGCACGACGCGAGCGCCGGCGCGCTGGGCATGTTCGATGCTGGCGCGCACGGCACGCAGGCGTGCACGCTCGCGAGCGGGGTCGGCCACGTCGAGGTCGAGGCGTAAGAGAACACGCTGATTTTCCAGCGCGAAGTCTTCGATGCTGAGAATTCCGTCGACGAGCCCCATGGGCGGGGCGGAAGCTACTACGCCCCGCCCACCTGCGCTAGGCGACGAATGCGCCCAAGCGACGGAAGCGCTGGTAGCGGTCTTCTTTCAGTTCTTCCGGCGAGAGACGCGAAAGGCGACCGAGGTGATCCCAAATCACACGATCGAGCCGGCGCGCGGCGTCGTCGTGGTCTTGATGAGCACCGCCGGGCGGCTCTTCGACGATGTGGTCGACCACGCCCAGGTCGAACAGGTGAGGGGCGGTCACTTTCAATCGCTCGGCCGCTTCCGGCGCGCGATCGGCGCTCTTCCACAGAATCGCCGCGCAGCCTTCGGGTGTGATCACCGAGTAGTAGCCGAATTCGAGCATCAGCACGCGATTCGCGACGCCGAGCGCGAGCGCGCCGCCCGAACCGCCTTCGCCGATCACGGCGCTGACGATCGGAACTCCTACACGCGACATGACTTCGATGGCTTCGCCGATGGCTTGGCTCTGACCGCGCTCCTCGGCCGTGATGCCAGCGGCGGCGCCTGCCGTGTCGACGAAGGTGATGATGGGGAGCCCAAAGCGATCCGCGAGCTCGTAGACGCGAATCGCTTTGCGATAGCCCTCGGGGTTAGGCATTCCGAAGTTGCGCTGCATGTTCTCTTTCGTGGAGCGACCCTTCTGGTGACCCACGATGGCAACGCTGCGGCCGTGGTAGCGACCGATTCCCGCTAAAATTGCAGGATCATCCGCGAAGCTACGGTCTCCATGCAGCTCGACGAACTCGGTGAACAGCCGATCCACGTAGTCGCGCGTGTAAGGCCGATTCGGGTGCCGCGAGAGCTGCACCTTCTGCATCGGGCTCAACTTGGCGAACACCTCGCGCGCAAGCTTGGCGGCCTTGTCCTCCAAACGTTTCAGCTCGGGACCGAAGCGCTCGTCCGAGCTCGCGAGCTGCCGCAACTCGCGCACGCGAGTGACGAGCTCTACGACCGGGCGCTCGAAGGCGAGAACATGAGCCATACGCGCGGGACTGTGACGGAAAGATGAGCCGAAGTCGAGCCGCTGCACCCTGCCGCACTGCGTCGCGCAGCGCGACAGAGTGGTTCAACCGGTGACTCAGCCGAGTACGCTGAGAGCAGCTACGGCTGCGGCAGCGAACTGCGCCACCGGGCTCGGCGCAACGCGCGTTCCGGCTTGCTGGAACACGCCGGTCACGAACTCGAGCGCGAGATCGATCTGATCGACCTGGCAGAGCAAGAGATCACCCGGCTCGAGCGCGTTGATGGCCGCGCCGATTGCCGCAAGCTCCCCGCTCGCTTGCAACACGCGGCGCGAGCGCTTCGCTCGGGCGAATCCTTGGCACATCATGCGGATGATTTCGCCATCCGCACGGCCCCGGGTGCATTTGTCCTCGTAGATGTAGATCTCGTCGAAGAAGCCACCGATGATTTCGGCTTGGCGAATGATGTCTTCGTCGCGGCGATCGCCAGCGGCGGTGTACACGATCTTGCGGCGCCGATGCGGCATCTTCTCGATGGCTTCCGCGAGCGCGAGCAGCGCCGACGAGTTGTGGCCGTAGTCGAGGATCACCGTGCTATCGCGGTGCGTGAGCACGTTGAAGCGGCCGGGCACGGTACCGAGATCGCTGCTGAAGGTCTCGATGCCTTTGCGAAGTGCGTCGAGCGAGAGGCCGAGCCAGTAACCAGCCGCCACGGAGGCGAGCAGGTTGTCTACCTGGAAGCCGATGCGCCCGCCGTGCGTGAGCGGCAGCTGATCGAGGCGCGCCACCTTGCGTTCGTCCTTGCCGGAAGCGAGCACGATGTGATTGTCACGCACGGTGACGGCTTTGCCGCCCGCAGCGCGGTGCGCCTTGAGCGCCGGCGATTCGGGGTTGCGGCTGAAGTAGATGACCGTGCCGAGGCAGAGCTCGGCCATGCCGACCACGTGGGGGTCGTCAGCGTTGAGCACCGCCGCGCCGTGGCGGGAAACGCGGCGCACCGGAATCTCCTTCACGCGCGAGAGCTCCTCGATCGAGTGAATGCCGTTCAGCCCGAGGTGATCTCCTTCGCCCACGTTGGTGACGATGGCGACGTCGCACCAATCGAAGCCCAAACCTTCGCGCAGCATGCCGCCGCGAGCGGTCTCCAACACGGCCGCGTCGACGCGCGGATGCGAGAGCACGGCGCGCGCGCTCTTGGGTCCGCTGCAATCGCCAGTGTCGATACGGCGACCTTCGACATAGATGCCGTCGGTGCAGGTCATGCCGACGCGGCGACCGGACTTTTGCAGCAGATGCGCCACGCAGCGCGTGGTCGTCGTCTTCCCGTTCGTACCGGTGATCGCGACGATTGGAATACGTGCGTCGTCACCGCGACCGAACATCGACTCGATGATGGCGGTGCCGACGGCGCGGCCCTTGCCACTCGACGGCTCGAGGTGCATGCGCAGACCCGGCGCCGCATTCACTTCGACGATTGCACCGCGCGTGATCTCGAGCGGCTGGTCGACGCGTTCGGCGACGATGTCGATGCCAGCGATATCGAGGCCAACCATTTCGGCGGCTTCGACCGCACGCCGCGCCACCTCGGGGTGCACCTCGTCAGTCACGTCGACGGCGGTGCCACCAGTGCTGAGGTTCGCGTTGCGACGTAGCACCACCACCTTGCCCTTGGCAGGCACGGAGTCGACCGTCAACGATTGCTCAGCGAGAATTTCGAGGCCAATCGTGTCGAGCTTCAGTTTGCTGAGCGAGGTCGAGTGATCGTCACCGCGGCGGGGGTCCTGATTCTCAATGTCGACCAGCTCCTTGATCGTGCGCTGACCGTCGCCGACCACCTGCGGCACTTCGCGTCGCGCAGCCGCCGCGAGGCGCCCGCCGATCACGAGCAAGCGGAAGTCGGCGCCTTCGACGTGGCGCTCGACGATGACTTCGCCGTCGTGGCCCACTGCGATCTCGAAAGCTTGCACGACCGCTTCACGTGAACGCAGGCGCACAGAGACGCCGCGACCTTGGTTCCCCTTGCGTGGCTTGACCACTACCGGCAAGCCGATGGCTTGAGCAGCAGCCCAAGCCTCTTCCGCAGTTGATGCGTGACGCCCTTCGGGAACGGGCACGCCGACCGCAGCGAGCAGCGACTTGGTGAGCTCCTTATCCTGCGCAATCGATTCGGCAATTGCGCTGGTGCGATCCGTCTCGGCGGCCCAGATGCGACGCTGGCGTGAGCCGAACCCCAACATCACCAAGCTGCCGTCGGTGAGACGGCGCGTGGGAATGCCGCGCGCTTCGGCGGCGCGCACGATGGACCCGGTGCTCGGCCCGAGCCGCACTGCCTCGTTCTGTTTGCGTAGCTCGCGAAGCTCGTGCTCGAGATCCACACTGCGCCCGCCCAAGGTTGCTTCGATGAGCTCGATGGCCAGGGCGAGGGCACGCTGGCCGACTTCCTCCTCCCGGTACTGGACGACGATGCGGTACTCGCGCTGGGCGACGACCTCGCGCGCGAAGCAGAAGCGAACTTCCGAATCGGCCGCGCTTTGGAGGGCGACGGCGAGCCCAGCAACCAAGCGGGCCCAAAAAAGGCCAGAGCCCGGCTGGTAGCTCGGTGCGCCATCGTCCTGGAACAAACGCTCGGCAACGGAAGTTGGGAGCTTCTCGCAGAGCCGCTCGTAGACGCCCGCGTTGAAGCGGTCGCATTCGAGCGTGAGGAGCGCCTCGAGCGCCGTATCGTCGGACCAAAGGTTTGGGCCGCGCAGTGTGCGAAGGGACTCAGTTTTCATCGGCAATGTTCTACGGAGGGGAGGCCTGAGACCCTCCTCCGGCTCATGCCCTTCTCTGCGAGGAGCGCCACTGTAGTGAAATAGGCGGCACTCGTCGCCGGGTGGACGAATAGCAGATCGGCAGGGCCGAGTTCGTCAACCTTTTGCGAGAGGGTTTCAGTTAGATTCGTGCTGAAATAGCGAATTCGACCGGTCGTCTGCCCGACAGGTCCAGCGAAGGCTTCGCAGAGCGGGGCTAAGTCCCCATGCGCTACGAGGCCCACCTGTACGAAGTCCGGACCGAAGGCCTTCCCAGCTTCGGTAGCGTCCTGGGTGCGCCAGTCGGCCGGAACCTCTAATAAGGAGTGAAACTTCCGTTCGGAGAAGCTCTGCTTCAGCGTTCGGATCCAAGCCACGATCGCTGACGGGTTCCGGGTCGGGCTAACCAGAACCAAAGCACCGGATTTTTCGAATAAGGCCACCCCGCCGCGATCCACCGCGCGCTCGATTCCAGCTCGAATCACGCTGGGGGAGAGTCCGAGGGCAAGACCGGCAGCACTGGCGGCCAGCAAATCCTCGACGAACATCGGCGGAAGCCCGAGCACGGCGCACGAGAGACGGTCGAGGTCGAGGAGGTATTCACGGCGGCCGCCTTGAAATGCAACCACACGGTCACCCTCGAGCGCCACGGCCGACCCGCCGCCCTGAATATGTTCAAACATCGGTGCTCCGCCGGCTGAGCGGCCGAAGTAGATGACCTTGCCTGGGCATGCCGCAGCCATCTCGACCACTTCGGGGTCCTGAGCGTTCAGCACTGCAGCGCCGGTCGGCAACACGACATCAACGGGCGCACGGATCGCTTTGACGATCGTCTTCAGTTCTTCGACATAAGTTTTGCCGAGGTGATCGCCTGAAGCGACGTTGGTGACGACAGCGACATCGCAGCGATCGAAGGCGAGCCCTTCATCGAGCACGCTGCCTTCGTCGACCTCGAGCACGATGCCATCGACGAACGGATTCATCAGCACGCGTCGTGCGCTGTCTGCGTTGGCGCCGTCCTGATTCGTCAGCATGCGTTCGCGCACGCGCACGCCGGTCGAGTCCGCTTGCCCCACGGCGCGGCCAGCGGCGTTGAGCATCGAACCAACCAGTCCAGCGACGAGCGTCTTCCCATTGGTGCCCGAAACGGCCACCAGCGGCACGCGCCCGCTCTCGTTCTCACGAAACAGTTGATTGACGATGGCTTCGCCGACGGGCCGGGGCTTTCCAACCAGCGGCTTCAAGTGCATCACCAAACCAGGGCTCGCGTTGACTTCGATGATCGCACCACCCTGACGTTCGAGTGGGCGACTGATGTCTTCCGCAATGAGATCGATGCCCGCGACATCGAGCCCTACGGTTTGCGCTGCCAGCACGCAACTAGCGGCCACATCGGGATGCATGCGATCCGTCTCGTCCACCGTGAGATCGCCGTTGTAATGAATGAGCACGGTGCGCCCCGCCTCCGGCACGGAGGTCTTTTCGAGGCCTTGTCGCCGCAGGAGCTCGAGCGAGATGTCGTCGAGCACCAAAGTGGTGAGTGGTTGGGCCGACTCTTCACCGCGCTCGGGATTTTGATTCGCGAGTGCGACGAGCTGCTCGATGCTGTGTGTGCCATCACCGACGACTTGATCACCTTCGCCGCCGGCAGCAGCTACGGCGCGGTCACCCACCACCAACACTCGGTATTGAGTGCCCGGAATGAAACGCTCGACGAGGACACCGCTGCCTTCCTTGGCGGCGTAGTGGAAGCCGGCTTCTACGGTGGCGCGATCTTCTAGGCGAATCGAGACGCCGCGACCATGGTTGGCATCTTGCGGTTTCACCACCACCGGCAGCCCTAGTGACTCGGCGGCTGCCCACGCATCTTCGGGGCTCGACGCCACGCGGCCCGACGGCACCGGCACGCCGACGGAGCTCAACAGCTTGCGAGTGAGCTCCTTGTCCTGCGCGATCGCTTCAGCGACAGCGCTGGTGCGCGCAGTTTCGGCCGTCCAAATGCGGCGCTGCGCTTTACCGTAACCGAGCTGCACCAAATTGCCCTCAGTCAGACGGATCGACGGAATCTTGCGAGCCTCTGCGGCGCTCACGATGGCTTGTGTGCTGGGGCCGAGGCACAACTGGTCGGCCGCTTCGCGCAAGCGGCGGATTTCCGCCCCCATATCGACGTCTTTGCCGTCGATGGCCGCCATGATCAGAGCGTGCGCCGCTCGCATGCATGCCTCGCCGAAGCGGTGATCCTCACATTCGACGACCACTTTGTACACACCACGCTCGCTAGTTTCTCGCGCGCGCCCATAGCCGAGCGGCATGTGACTCAGCGACTGCAATTCCAGCGTGACATGCTCGAGAACATGCCCCAGCCAGGTGCCGGTGCGCATGCGCTGGAAAAAACCTCCGCGTTCGCCGATGCTGCAGCGGTGCTCCACCATGCTCGGCAGCCATTGCATGATGCGATCGTTGAAGCCCGGCAGCGTATTCGAGGGAAAATCCTCGAAGCGGCCGAGGTCGACCCAAGCTTCGATCACCGGGAAGTTGCCCCAAATGTTCGGCCCTTTGAGCGCTAGAATTTTGCGAATTTGCATGGCGTTGAGAGCGCGCGACCGGCGCGTCGCGCCGCATCCTGTGCCAAGCGGGGCGTTAACGCCAGCGCACCGTTCCAAGCGCAAAAATCGGCCAGCAACCTGCAAGCTTGCGTTTGTACGTCGTTCAGCTCAACGTCCGCGGCCCCTGGGCCACACGCCGCGGGGCCATTGCCGATGAACCCGCATCTCGATCAACAAGCGGTGGATACGAGCTCCTTCGAAGGCCTCGAGCTCGATGACGGAGAGGAGGTTCGCGCGGTATTTCGGCCCGATCTCGACGACGCGCTGCGCTACGCGAGCCAGCTGGTGGTGCTCACCGATCGCCGCGTGTGCGCGCAGTCGCAGGAGGGCAGTTGGCATTGCGAGCCGCTCGATGAAAGCTCGGCGCTCGCGCATCGCGAACACGGCGGCGTCGGTGAATTGCGGCTGCTGCAAGCAGGGCACGGCGTTTTGCGTTTTCGGCACACCTTGGCCGAGGCGGAAGGGCTCGCGGCGTTTCGGCAAGCTTTCGAAGCGCTCGAGCTCTCGGGTGCTCGACGCGCGCAGGCGCAGGCGCTCGCACCGCTCGATGAGGGTGTCGATGTGCCCGTAAAGAGCGGTCGCATGCCGCTGCTTCGGCTGCTCGCATTCGCTCGGCCGCATTTGCCAAAAGTGGTGCTCGGCTTCGTGCTGACGCTTTCGACCACGGCCGTGGGCTTGATACCGCCGTATCTGACGATGCCGCTCGTCGATCGCGTGCTGATTCCTGGTCAGTCGGGGCAACTTGCTGCGCGTCCTGCGCTGCAACAGGTGGCTTTTTATTTGGGAGGCTTGGGGCTCGCGGCGTTCGTCGCTTGGTTGCTGGCATGGGCGCAAGGTGCCGTGCTCGCCAACGTCACCGAGCGCATCAGCGCCGATCTGCGCAATCGCACCTTCGCGCATTTGCAGCGTTTGAGCCTCGAGTATTTCGGCGGCAAGCGCACGGGCGATCTAATCGCGCGCATCAGCACGGACAGCGAGCATTTGTGCTCGTTTTTGTCGGATACGCTGATCGATTTCATCACCGACATGCTGATGATCATCGGTACGGCGGCGGTGTTAATCAGCCTGGATCCGATGCTGGCGCTGGCGGCTTTGGTGTCGTTTCCGCCCATCGCTTGGCTGATCGTGAGCATCCGTGGTCGGCTCACACACGGCTTCTTGCGCGGCGGCCGCGTTTGGTCCGCGATGACGAACATCTTGGCCGACACGATTCCCGGCATTCGTGTGGTCAAAGCGTTCTCGCAAGAACGACGCGAGGTGGAGCGCTTCGCGCGCGCGAACGAGCGCATCGTCGAGGTCAACAGTCGCATCAACGCGCTGTGGACCTTTTTCTGGCCGCTGGTTGCGTTCCTGAATCAAGTTGGGTTGTTGGTGGTTTGGGCGGTGGGCGCATACCAGGTGTTGAACCATCGTGTGACGGTTGGCGTACTCACGGCATTCGTCGCGTACATCAGTCGCTTCTACACGCGCATCGAGAGCATGAGCCGCATGCTCACTGCCACGCAGCGAGCTTCGGCAGGAGCTCAGCGCCTCTTCGAAATCCTCGATCGCGTGCCGAGCGTGCTCGACCCCAAGGAGCCACTGCCGCTGCCAGAGGTGCGCGGCGAGGTGCGCTTCGAGCGCGTCTCCTTCCGTTACGGCAGCCGCCTGGTGCTGGACGACGTGAGCTTCAACGTGAAGCCGGGGCAGTTAGTTGGCATCGTCGGGCACACCGGTTCGGGTAAAAGCACCATCGCGAACCTGTTGTGTCGCTTCTACGACGCGACCGGCGGCGCTGTGCTGCTTGACGGCGTCGATCTGCGGCGCTTCTCGATCGAAGAGTACCGCAAGCACATCAGCATCGTGCTCCAAGATCCGTTCCTGTTCTTCGGCACCATCGCCGAAAACGTCGCCTACGGCCGACCTCACGCAGGTGGCAAGCGCATCATCGAAGCCGCGCGCGCCGCGCGAGCGCACGAATTCGTTCTCAAGCTCCCCGAAGCTTACGACTCCCTCGTCGGCGAACGCGGCCAATCACTCTCCGGCGGCGAGCGCCAACGCATCGCCATCGCGCGCGCCATCTTGGTCGATCCGCGCATCCTCATCCTGGACGAAGCAACCTCGGCCGTGGACGTCCAAACCGAACGCGACATCCAACGCGCACTCGACAACGTCGTCTCGGGCCGCACCACCTTCGCCATCGCGCACCGCCTCTCCACTTTGGAAAAGGCCGACCTCCTCGTCGTAATCAAAGACGGCAAACTCGCCGAAATCGGCACACCCGCAGCGCTCCTCGCTCTCGACGGCGAGTACGCCAAACTCCACAAGGCTCAAGCCAAAGCCGCGCGCAACCGCGAAGAAGACAGCGAGCCCAGTGACGAACCCGAGCAACTCCCGGAAATCCTCAGCGAACCCCTCTACGAACTCGACCGCTTGCGCCTCGAGTGGGACACCCAAGCACACCTTTGGGCTTTCGAAACTGGCAACGACGTGCGACGCCGCGTCACCCCGCGCCGCTGCTTCCCGCTTACCGATCCCGACCACTTCGTCTCGCTCATCGACGAACAGGGCAGGGAACGAGCGTGCATCGATGACTTCAGCGCCCTCGATCCCGCGTCCCGCCAGGCACTGCAACAGGCGCTCGAAACCAACGAGTTCCTGCCCAAAATTCAGCGCATCCTACGAGTGAAACTGGCCGCCACGCGCTCCGCCTGGCAAGTCGAAACCGATCGCGGTCGTCGCGACTTCGTCATCGAACAAGAGGATCACATTCGCCGCCTCGAGGACGGTCGGCACCTCATCACCGATTCGCACGGCATGCGCTACCTCGTCCCGGCGCCCGAAAACCTCGACCCCGTGAGCCGCAGGTGGCTGGCACGGTTTTCATGACGGGGCTGCTGCGAGTTTCGTGCGCGCCGCTTTCCCGCCGCGCAGCTCCCGGCCAGTCGAATCTGAGCTAGCCAGCTTTTCGATCTCATTTTTACGCAACCGTCTCCGTCGCTGACCGAGTTGAGGCTAGCGGGCCGCGATTTCACGAGCGCATGTGAGCTTTCCTTTCCGCGGCGCTGCCGGAGTCCGTATGGCCGTTCCGCACCTGCTCGATCCCATAATCGACATTGTTTTTCGCATCCTGTTCGGAAAGCCTGAAAACAAGCGCCTGCTCTTGTCTCTGCTGAACGCGGTCCTTGCACCCGAGGTACCCATCGTGGATCTAGAGGTACTCAGCGGGGAGCTCCCCAAGGATTCAGTGGATTCGAAGGGCGTTGTGCTCGACATTCGCGCACGTCTCGCCGATGGCCGGCAGGTAGACGTCGAGATGCAGACACGCTCTCGCCCCGCTGGTCGAGCGAGAGGGCTCTACTACTTGTCGCGCCTGTACTCTGGGCAGCTCGTGCGCGGCGACGACTACGAACGGCTAGCGCCCTGTATCGTCGTCTTCATCTACGATTTCATCGAGTTGCCCGGCATGCGCCTGCATTCCAGGTTTCGCATGCTCGAATGCACGGATCACACCGAGTTCTCTGATCATCTGGAGATTCACAGCATCGAGCTACCCAAGCTTGGCGCCGATCCAACTGAAAACGACGAGCCCCTGGTACGCGCTTGGTGTAAATTCCTGACTGCGTCTGACGCCGCCGAGCTGGAGGAACTAGCCATGGTCGACCCCGTATTCCAACAAGCGAAATCTGCTCTCGAGCAGCTCAGTTCCGATCCCGAAGCTCGCCGATTGGCTGAAGAGCGCGAAATCGAGATGCAGTTTTACAAGCTCGATCTGCGCATGGCTCGAGAGCAAGCGATGGCCGAAGGTCGCGCGGAGGGCCATGCCAAAGGTCACGCTGAAGGTCACGCCGAAGGTCACGCGCAGGGTAGAGCGCAGGGGGCCGCGGAGGGCAGAGCGCAGGGTGCCGCGGAGGGCAGAGCGCAGGGTGCCGCGGAGGGCAGAGCGCAGGGTGCCGCGGAGGGCAGAGCGGAAATGCTGCTCACGCTCTTGAGTCGCAAGTTCGGCGAGGTGCCGGCATCGATCCGCGAACGGGTAGCTCACGCTTCGGTTGCGGAGCTCGAGCGCTGGGCCGAACGGGTGCTCTTCGAAAATTCGCTGAGCGCGGTGTTCGCTGATTAGCAGAGTGCTCAGCGCTCAGCTGGGGCTGACGTCATCATTGAACAAGAAGACCACGCTCGCCGCCTCGAAGAACGCCTCATTGCCGATTCACACGGCACGCGCTATGTCGTCCCGCGCGCGAAACGAGCACACCAGCCGCAAAACGGGCTCGCGGTCTCGTAGAGTGCCTGTAGCCGAAAGCGGTCCATTCGAAAACGCGAAGAGCACTCGCACCAACGCTCGTCATGAGGGGAAGTCCGCGCTGCGACAGATCGGATCCTATGCCTGCTTTAACGGAAGCGGTTGAGCCTCTGCTATGAGACCGCCTAGCCCTCGTTCAGCAGCTCCTTCGCGATGAGTTTTCCGGCCTCCTCGGCAGACTCGTTGTCTTCGCCGACGGCGACGAAGCCGCGCACCCTGCCGGCGAAGGTCACGATGCCGTCTGCTCGGGGGACGGCGTAGCAGTCGATCACAATGCGACCCATTGCGTTATGCTGCGCGGCCATTCCCAGTGGATTGGGCACGGGCATGATTCCGTATGCGCCGATTGGTGAACCAGCCGCGCCTCGCAACACTTTGTTTCCGCCGTCGAACTCACGAAACTCGAGCTCGACGCGCGGGAACGGAGGGGGTTCGCCGCGCCGTCCAGCGACTGTTTGCACACGGCGGCCATTGGCACGTAGCTCGGCTTCGATCGCCTCGGCCGTCGTCAGCACCGCGCCGTTCGTGTCGACCGCGTTGACCTGGTCGCTGACCAAGACGTAGAGCGTGATCGGCTCGGTGATGCGGTACGAGGGTGTCTTCTGCCGAACATCCCAATATGCGCCGCTGCTTCCGCCGCAGCTCACGGTCAAGGGAAACGCCACTAGCGCCACCCAGCTCCTGAAGCGTTCGCGCATCTCGTGCCCTCGCGACCGCTCGCTACTTAGCTGCCGATCGCTTGGGCGACCTGGACGCTGGGGCGCATGCGTTTGACGTCGAAGACGCGGAAGGGCTTTTCCTTGCCTTTGAGTTGCGCGGGGGGAAGTTCTTCCACTTCGAAGCGGCCGCTGAGGCGGGCGAGGGTGGCTTCGCTGACGAGGACTTGGCCGGCGGCGGCGATGCCGCAGAGGCGCGCGCTGGTGTTGGCGGTGTCGCCGATGACGGTGTAGCTGAGGGCGCGGGAGCTGCCGATGTAGCCTGCGACGAGGGGGCCGGTGTGGATGCCGATGCCGATGGCGAGCAGGGGCTGGTTGTTTTCAAGGCGGCGGCGATTGAAGCGGCCGAGCACTTCCATCTGCTCCATTGCGCAGGAGACGCAGCGCAGTGGATCGTCGGGATGGACCACGGGCGCGCCCCAGAGGGCCATGATGCCGTCGCCCATGAATTTGTCGAGCGTGCCTTCGTATTTGAAGACGGTCTCGACCATGAGCTCGAAGTACTCGTTCAACATTTCGACGAGCATTTCCGGCTGAGAGCCTTCGCTCATGGCGGTGAAGCCGCGAATGTCCGAGTTGAAGACGGTGCACTCTTTGACGAGCTGACCACCTTTTTTGACCTCGAGTTCGCCGGAGAGCACGCGTTCGGCGACGTTGGGCGAGAGGAGGCGGCTGAAGCGCTCGCGATTGACGATCTCTTGCTCGATCTTCTTGCCGAGAATGCTGATCTCGATGAACATCGCGGCTTGCGCGGCGATGGCCGTGACGATCTCCATGTCCTTCGGCTGAAACTGCGCGAGCGTTTCGCTGTCGAGCCAGAGCACGCCGAGGATTTCGTCGTTGTGGAGCAGCGGCGCCACGATGGCCGAGCTGATTCGGTTCAAAATCATGCTCTTGCCTTTGGAGGCGGCAAAGTCCATGGCGGCGTCGTGGGTGAGCACGGTGGCGCGCTCTTTCACGACGTGATTCATGATGGTGGACGACACGGGAATCGGCGCGTCAGTGCCGTCGCGGCGCAAGCTGGCGCTCGGAACGATTTCGCCGTCGCGACCCTTCAAGAAGATCACGCCGCGATCAGCGCGCACGAATTTGAATATGGTGGTGAGGATCTTTCCGAGCAGCGAAGGTAGGTCACGTTCGAGCGCGATTTCACGCGAGAGCTCGTGTGACAGGCGCAAGCGCTCGTAGTCGGCCGAGAGCTGCTGCTGATTGCTAGCCAGCTGGTCGTAAGGCAAAAAGCCCTTCTGCGTGGCGGCGATCTGCGTACCGATCGAGCGCGATCGATCATTGAGATCCACACCGACGCGCGTCTGCGCCGGCGAGACCTGAGGCATGGCCATGGTGCCGAGTGGCCCCGCATGAGCTGGAACCGGCGCGGCGGCGGGAGTCTGTGCGAACGGGGCCGTCGGACCGTGCGAGTACGGGGCAGGGTAACCTTGGCTGGGCGGCGCGGGCTGCACATGGCTCGGAACTGGCGCCATGTTCAGGCTGGGTGGCGGCTGCGGCTGGGGTTGCGGTTGCGCGAGACTCGGCGGAGAACCCCAACCCGCGGTGGGAGAGCCGGGCGGCGCGATGGGCGAGCCGTAGGGCGACGGAGGAGCTACAGGGCGGCCGGAACCGTCGTCGAAGCGACCGCGGGTGCTGCCGAGCGCGATGTCGTCGCCGTGCCGCAAGTCTTGCTCGCCGTTGACGCGCTCCCCGTTGATGTACGTGCCGTTCAAGCTACCGAGGTCGCGCAGCACGTAGCCGTTTGCGCGCCGCTCGATGCGGCAGTGTTCTTTCGATACGATCTTGTCGAGCAACTGAATGGTGTTGCTCGGATGTCGCCCGAGAGAGTTCTGGTCGCGAAGCTCGACCGCCTGTTGGCCGTCCGGGGTCGATAGCAGGATGCGCGCCATACCGGACCCGCAGCGTACCGTCCGAGGGCGGCGGCAGCAAGGGCTCCGCCGTCGCTTAGTTCGGCATGTTCTTGATCGCGAATCCGGGCACACGCAAAGCGTTTGCGGCCTGGAATGTGGGCCGGTCGCTCGGTGAGGATGCAAAAGCACTTCGAGTGATCGAAGGCCATGCCCTCATACATTGGAGTCGGGGGTGTGTGTCTCGGAGCAAGTCGGCTTCTGGTATCCTCGCATCCCGTGAGTCGCTACCTCCTCGCAATCGATCAGGGCACGACAGGCTCCACCGCGCTCGTGATGGGAACCGACGGAGCTACGCTCGCTCACGCCAACTTCGAATTTTTGCAGCACTTTCCCGAGCCATCGTGGGTCGAGCACGAGCCTGAGGAAATTTGGCAAAGCGTGGAACGTGCGATCCGCGAAGCGATTGCGCGCGCCGGCGTGAAGGCGAGCGACATCGCCGCGATTGGTATCACCAATCAACGCGAGACCACGCTGCTCTGGGATCGAAACGACGATCGGCCGCTGCATCGCGCGTTGGTTTGGCAAGATCGACGCACAGCTCCGCTGTGTGATGCGTTGCGTTCGCAGGGTCACGAAGCCCGCGTGCGCGCAACGACCGGGTTGGTTTTGGATCCCTATTTTTCAGGAACCAAGCTGAACTGGTTGCTAGAAAACGTGCCTGGTGCGCGCGCTCGCGCGGAGCGCGGCGAGGTGGCGTTCGGCACCGTGGACTCCTATCTGGTGTGGCGCTTGGCTGGAGGTAGCCGGCACGCGGCGCCGCATGTGACGGACGTCACGAACGCGTCGCGGACGTTGCTCATGAATTTGAGCTCGCTGACTTGGGACAGCTCGATGTGCGAGATGCTCTCGGTGCCGCAGGCGGTTTTGCCGCGCATCGCGCCCAGCGCCGCCGTGGTCGCGACCACTCGTGGTGTGAGCGGCCTGCCCGATGGTATTCCGATCGCGGGGATCGCCGGTGACCAACACGCCGCGTTGTTTGGGCAAGCGTGTTTCGCCGAGGGCGACGCCAAATGCACCTACGGAACCGGCGCTTTTCTCCTCGCAAATACCGGCTCGCGTCCCGTTCCGAGTCGCTTCGGGTTGCTCACCACGCTCGCGTGGCAGATTGGTTCGGAAGTGACTTACGCGCTCGAAGGCAGCGCTTTCGTTGCTGGTGCCGCGGTGCAATGGCTGCGCGATGGGCTCGGCATCATCGCCCGATCAGCCGATGTGGAAGCGCTCGCGCGTGAAGTCGAATCGAGTGAAGGTGTGGTGTTCGTGCCGGCCTTAGCGGGACTTGGTGCTCCGTACTGGGATGCTGGTGCCCGCGGCCTCATCACGGGCATCACACGCGGTACCACTCGCGCACACCTCGCCCGCGCTACTTTGGAAGCGATTGCGTTTCAGGTCGACGACCTGCTTCGCGCACTGGTGGAAGATTTAGGTCGCTCAGTGGGAGTATTGCGGGTTGACGGAGGCGCTGCGGCGAACGATCTTCTCATGCAGTTGCAGGCCGATCTTGCGCAAGTGCCGGTCGAGCGGCCGAATGAGCTAGAATCGACGGCGCGCGGGGCGGCCATGTTGGCTGGGGTCGGCGCCGGCCTGTTCGCGAGCGGTCGCGATGCCGCCAAAATGGTCAAGATCGAGCGCAGTTTCGAAGTCAGAATGGAAGCAGAAGAACGTCACCGTCGTTTAGCAGCTTGGCAAGATGCGGTGCGTCGCGCGCGGAGCACGTAGAGGAGAAATCATGTCGGATCCGGACAAGCAGAGCTCGGAGGGCGGGTCCTCGCCCGTGCGCGATGTCCCCGTCGAGTGGGAAGCGCTCGAGGACGCCTTCGAGAACAACGCGCCGGAAGTGCACAGCTACCTTCATCTCGTGACCGGTGAAGTGCTGCGTGTGGTGGATGGCATCGCTGATCCGGAGATGCATACGCGCATCGCCTCGGACACGACGTACATGCGCGTGGAGCCCGTGAGCTCGCGAGAGCAGTACCGTTGGATGGAGCGCTTCATCCCCATGGTCGAAGAGCCCACGTTGCGGGACCAGTTGACGTCGGCGATCGATGGCAAGGGCGCGTTTCGGCGGTTCAAAGATGTGCTGATGAACTACAGCGCCGAGCGGGAGCGTTGGTTCACGTTCCGCAGCGAGCGCTTGCGCGTATTCATGGAGGCTTGGCTTGCCACTCACGGCCTGCGCGCGGTGCCTCGCGTAAACTGGAATCCCGAGCCGTCGCGTCCGCGAGAGCCGTTGCCGATTTCGCAGGAGCAGCTCAGCGCGCGTCGCAGCCGCAGCGCCGAGGCGTTGCGCAAGCAGCTCCGGGAGCTCGCCGACACGCTCGGTGCGCGCGATCTCGAGAAGGTGGCTGCCTTCGCCGAATTCGTGAAAGCGCGCCGCGCGGCGCGTGTCTTTTCGCATCGACACGACGCGGGCGCGCCGGGCGCCGAAGGCGAAGCCGAACAGGGTGCTGGCGAGTCGGACGACTCGGGATCGGACGATGAGCCTTCCCCGTCGTCTCGCCAGCGTGCCGCCGCTCTGAAATGAGCCTGCGCCGCGCGATCTCCGCTGCGCTTTGCGCGGTTGTGCTCGCCAGCACCGAGCCAGCTTCTGGCGAACCCATCGTCGTGGAACGCGCCATCGCGCGCTTTTGGTCTCCGGATACGGGCGGCGTGCGCAGCCCGCATTTCATCTACGAGCGAGTGCTCTCGTTCGAGGCGCGGCTGGAAGCTCTTTCCGACTCGACGCAGGACTCGGAAACGGAAGCTTACCGTGACCGGCATCTGACGGCGGCGCTCGAACGTCACGTGGCCGAAACTTTGCTGGCGAGCTTGCACATCGATCCGGAGCCCACTGAAGCGGAACTCGTGCGGCAGATTCACGCGGCGCGCGCGCGGTTGGTCGAGCGCGTGGGTGGCGAAGACGCGCTCGGGCGTGCGGCGCAGGCCGAGGGCCTAGGTGCGCGCGACGTTTTGCTCATCTTGCAGCGACAGGCGCGGGCCAGCTTGTATTTGGATCGCATGGTCGCCCCCATGCTCGATCCGAGCTCAGCGGAGCTTCGCAACTTGCACCGCACCCGGCACAACCCGTTTCGCGAGCTGCCGTTCGAACGCGTCGAGCCCGGGTTGCGACGTTGGTACATTGCCCAGCGCCTCGCGGCCGCCGTGCAGGGTTTTTACCAGAACGCGCGTAGCCGCATTACGTTGACGCTCCTCGACTGACGCGCCCAGCGCGGTGTTCTCTAGCGTGCTCGAAGCGTGACGTCTTGCTGATTCACCAGCGCACGTTGACGCTGGGCGGCTGAATCTCGACTTCAGCGCGAGTGAGCTCCACGCTGAGCCGCACCACTGCGGCGCCGTGACGTTGCTCCTTCAAGTCCAGGCCGGAGACCTTGCTGAGATCGGCGCGAGGCACCACTTGGTCTGGCTTGAGCGAGTGCACGACCTCCGGCGGCCCGTACACCACCACGTTGACGCTGCGCGGAGTGCTGGTGCCGCTAGGGACGCCGCTGATTTCGACGGGGCGGCTGTCGAAGTGAACCTCTGCCAGACGCCGAGCAATCGTGACGGTGACGTTTACCGAACTCGGCCCAATGAACTTCACGCGCGACGGCGGCGCGTCGAGCGCGATGCGACGGCGATGCACGCCTTCGCTCAAACCCGAAACGTCGAAGGGAGCCAGCCGAGCGGATTGCACGACTTCCACCAAGCTGCGCGGGCCGCGCGCTCCCAACGTCGCCGGATCCGGTTCGGGCTCGCCCTTGACCACATAACCAGCCGCCGGTTGCCCTGAAATCGAGGCTTGCACTGGGATTTCGCGCACCACCACGTCCTCCCAATCGAGATCGATGCTCGATGGATCGATGATGCTGACCTTCAGATCCGGCGGCAGCTTGAACTGGCGCGCATCGAATACGATTTGCTCCTTGTTGCCTTGGCGCAGGTCGATCTCGATGGGCAGGAGCCCTTCCTGGGCAGCGCGATCGAGCGCGCGCGCCGGTCCCCGCAGCGTGAGGTGGATGTTGGGCGGAATCGACGTCATCAACTCGCGATCCGAGCCTTCCGCCGGCGGACGCAGCACCACCGTGACTGGCAACGTGCGCAGCTGCTCGTCTTGCCTGCCGTACAGAATTGCGAACAGTCCGACAGCGATTGCGAGCGAGAGCGACTTCAAGCCGATGTTTTCGGTGAACGCCTCTTTCAAGAAGCCGACTACCCAGGCGATGAGGGACGTCATTCATCCCCCCGGCGCTTGCTCTGGTCGTTGGGTTCGGCTTCGCTCGTTTCGATGCGCGGCGCGACGCGCGGCCCCACCGGCGTTCGCAGTGGTGTCGCTGGGCCTTGCAGACCAGCTTGCGGCGCTCGCAATGGCGGCGGTGGCTCACTGCGCGGACGAACCGGTGCTGGGGTTTCGGTTGCGCTGTCCGCGACGAGGCTGATGCGCGGACGATCGATGTCGGGATCGCTGAGACGCGCTGACTTGACGGCTTCAGGCTGGCGCACGCTTTCGACCGGCGCTTCGCGTTGTGCTTCGCTGCGCGCCTTGCGGCTCTTCTTGCGCACGCGCGGGCTGAAAATAGCTTCGAGCATGGTCTTCAGCTTGGGGCCATCGAGATTGCTCGCGATGTTACCGTTGAAGCAGAAGCTGATGGTGCCGCGCTCTTCGCTGACGATGACCACCACGGCGTCGGTCTCTTCGGTGATGCCGAGCGCCGCGCGGTGACGCGAACCGAAGCTGTCGTCCACGACGCGCCCTTCGGGCATCGGGAAAAAGACGCCGGCCTTCGCGATGCGGTAGTTGCGAATGATGACGGCGCCGTCGTGCAGCTTGTTCACTGCTTCCGGCACGAACAGCGAAACCAAGAGCTCCGCCGAGACCTGTGCGTCGAGCGTGTGCCCTTTGTGCACGCCCACGAACTCGTCCAGATTCGCGTCCTGTTCGATGGTGATCAGCGCACCGATGCGGTGACGCGCCAGATCCGTCGCAGCTTCCACCACCTCATCGATGACACGCGACTCTTGCCAGCGCGCGAGGTGCCCGAGCCAAGCGCGGCTGCCCACGCGCTGCAGCCCACGGCGGATGTCGTTCTGGAATACCACCACCACAATCGTGATGAGGCTCGCGACCAGGTAGCTCATGATCGTGAGCACGGTCACGAGCTGCAGGTACGCCGCGACGAGGTAGATCAACAGTACGACGCCGAGGCCCAGCGCGATCTGCATGGCGCGCGTGCCGCGCACCACCAAGAGCGATCGGTAGATCAGGTAGTAGACGATGAAGACGTCCAGGCCGTCGCGCAGGAGCTGCAGCAACGTGCGCTCCTCGAAGTAGCTGCGCAGCACCTCAAGCATGGGCTTGCTCCCGCTCGAGCCCGCGCTCGATGCCGCGAGCGACTGCCAGCGCCTGGCGCACCTCTCGCACGTCGTGAACGCGCAGCACGCTGGCGCCACGCGCGACGCAGGCCAGCGCTGCTGCAATGGAGCCACCAATGCGCGCATCCGGAGGGGCAGCGTCGACCGCGGTCATGAACGACTTGCGGCTCGGCCCAACCACGACGGGCACGCCTTCGTTCGTAAAACGCGGCAAGCCGTGCAGCAGCTCGAAGGACTGGCGTGCGCTCTTGGCGAAGCCGATGCCCGGATCGAGCCAGACCGCTTCGCGTGGCAGGCCTGCGGCCACGGCGCGATCGCGCGCGGCACGCCATTCGCGAAGGACATCAGCCACCACATCGCCGTAAGCGTTTTCGGGATAGCTGGAGAAGCCGGCCATGTGCTGCATATGGCCGCGCGAGTGCATTACGATCAGCGTCGCCGAGTGCCGTGCACATACGCGCGCCAGTTCGTCCTCTGCGAGACAGGATACGTCGTTCACGCAGACCGCGCCCAGCGATAGCGCACGCTCCGCAACGCGTGCGTCGGTGGTGTCCACCGACACGAGCGCCCCGCGCGAGACGGCATAGCCGAGCGCGGGTTCGATGCGGGCGAGCTGCGCTTCGGTCGGCACCGGCGGCGCACCGGGACGCGACGACTCACCACCAATGTCGATCAGATCCGCACCCGCCTCGAGCAGCGCATCAACGCGAGATTTGGCGTTCGCTTCGTCGAGGTAGCGGCCACCATCGAAAAACGAATCGGGCGTGACGTTGAGCACACCCATGAGTAGAGCTCCGCCCTCAGCACGACGTTGCGATAGTCGGATCGAGAGAGCGCCCACCCGTGTTCGGTAGCAAGTGAGGCTGCCGCACGCAAGCAAATAGGCCTTATTTATGCCGCTCCGTGCGTGTGGCGTACGAGCGCGTGCGCTTTTGCGATCAGGCTTCGACTCCGACGATCCACTTGAGTTGCACCCACGCTGCGAGCCATTCACCTACCTTTTCGGCGACGCGCGCCGTGGCGTCGGGTCCGAGTGCGCACGCCGATTCGCAGGCGGAGAGCAAGGTGTCGCCGCGGCTCAGCCCATCCAGCAGAGTGAACGCAGGTAACTCCAGCGATTCGTGGAGAATCGAGAGCTCCGAGCGGTAGACCACCACATTTCTGCATTCCTCCGCGGGGAGCGGAATGGGCTCGTCGCTGCGAAGTAGGATGCGCTTTCGCAGCTCGACCACGGGGTAGGAGAGACGCAACAAGCGCAGCCCTGGATGGAGTCGCAAACGCGCGCGGCCGAGCGCGTCTTCGTCGAATCGCGCGAGCTCCTCCGGCGCGAGCCGCGGGGGATCTTCGGCGTCGAAGACTTCGACATAGGTCCATTCGAGGCGTGCCATGTCGGTGACGAGCCGATGGTGCTCGAGCGATGCCTGCCCCGCCACGTAGTCGGGCAGTTTTTCGCCGAGAGTACGCAGGCTGAAGCCGCTCGGTGGGTGCGCGGTGAGATAGCCTTCGGCCAGGATCTCCCACGTACTTTGGCCCACGATGCCACCCACGCCGGGGAAGTCTTCCACCAGAGCGTGGGTGTGGCGGAGCCAGAACTGCTCTCGATAGATTTCGAGTTGCTCCACCGGAGAGAGGCGGTCGTTTCCGCTCAAGTGCCGTTCGGCGAAGGCAATCGCCTCGGAGTCGTTCGGCAGCGCGCGGCGTCGCAGGAGGAATGGCGCGAGCTCGGCTTGGAGCTCGTCGAGCGTGCTCGAGTGCATGTCAGGCGCGCCCTAGCTCGAAGTGGTTTTCGCGTTGGCCGCCGTGTGAAAGCCCGCGACGCTCCTTGGTGGCTTCCTCGCGTACTTGTGCCAAGGCGTCGCGCACCGCCGTCGGGTCGACCGACGTCGTGCCGCCATTGCGGGCCACCAAAGCCAGCTCCCGTTCGCTTTTCGCGCGCTCCGCTTCGGCAGCTAGGGTGGCAAACGCTGGAATCTCGTCGTCCCACTCGATCAACGTCGAGACGCTGCCGGAAAGCTCGATGGTGAGGCGATACAGCTGCCACACCGGATCGATCACCTGGCCACGATGGGTGTCGATGATGTAACGGCCGAAATTGGTGTGTGATGCCAGATGAATCTGGCGGATGCGTTGGTGGGGAACCGAGCGCACGAAGGTGATGGGATCGAAGCCGTGGTTGTACGCGGAAACGTACACGTTGTTCACGTCGAACAGGAGCCCGATGTCCGCGCGCTCGGCGACCTCCGCGATGAACTCCCACTCTGAAAGCACGCTGCTGCGGTAGGTGAGATAGCTCGAGGGGTTCTCGAGGAGAAACGGTCGCTCCAGCACGTCTTGCACCATGCGCGCCCGCTCCACCACGCGCGCGACGGTTTCGGCCGTGTAGGGGAGCGGCAACAAGTCATGGAGATGCGCGCCACCGGCACCACACCAGCAGAAGTGATCACTCACCCAAGGCGTGCGCGTTTCATCGGCGAGGCGTTTGAGGCGTTGCAGATAGGCGCGATCAGGTGCTTTCGGGCCGGCGATATCGAGTGACACGCCGTGCGTCACGAGCCGATAGTTTTCGAGGAAACGGGCGAGGTGGTAGCGGGGCTTACCCCCGTCCACCATGAAGTTCTCACTGATGATCTCGAAGAAGTCGACTTCGGGGCGCTGCTCGAGGATATGCGCGTAGTGCGGTACGCGCAGCCCGACACCGACGCCGAGGTCGTGCGCCGGCGAATGGCCGCTCACGACGGAGCGACCATCCGCGGCCGAGTTCGATTCCGATGCGTGCACGCTCACTTTGGACAGTGGCCGTTGCAGCCGCCTTTCCCCTTGCACTCGTTTTGACCGGCGCAGGCGTTCGTCTCGGTCTTGCACGAGCCCTTGCCCTTGCATTCGTTCTGACCTTTGCAGCACGACTTGCCTTCCGCGGCTGCAGCTGCCGGCTCGGTCTTGGCGCCGTCTGCGGCCGTAGCAGCCGAATCGCTGGATGCGGGGGTTTCGGCAGGCGGTGTGCTGCCACCACAGGCGCTGAGTGCGCCGAGCATCAAGCCGGTGGTTGCGGCGGAAAGGATCGATTTCGAAAGGTTGATCGCCATATCTGCTCCTCTATGTGGCCGGGCAGGCTGGGGTCCACTCCGAGCGCCGTGCGACGTCGGCTTGCGAACATGCCGCCCGTTGCTTCCCAAGCGCAGCGGCTTGGCGCGGACGGTTCCCGGCAGCCCTTTTCTGCCAGTCTATCTGGTACGATGCTCCGAGCGAAAGTTTCGGCTCACGCTCGGAGCTGTCTTTCATACGAAGCGCCGCGTGATCCGGATCGGATCTCGCCGGCGAGGCCTTCGCTTCGCGTCAGCCGGCCCGCGTTTCGTGCCAAGATAAGCCTTCTCACCCATGTGGCCTAGCAAGAGTCCTGCGCGTGCCTTCATCGAGCGGCGCCGCCGTTTGCAGTCTCGGCTGACTACCCCGGCGCTGATTGTGTCCGGGTTCTCTCGGCCGCGGAACTTCGCGGCGAACCGCTATCCGTTCCGCGCAGAGAGCCACTTTCTCTACTTGGTGGGCAGCGCTGTGGAAGGTGCTGCCTTGCTCATCGATTCAGACTCGGCAGTGCTCTACGCACCGCCGCCCGATCCCGAAGAGGAATTGTGGACTGGCCCGGCGCCCACGCTGGAGGAGCTCGGCGAAGCGGCCGGGTTGGAAGTGCGACCCATCGATGAGCTCGCGCCGCCGATCGAAGCGTTGACTGTGCCCGCCCAGGATTGGGACGGCGCGCTGTTTCAAAGCGAGCTCCTCGATCGCGAAATCGATCCGGCGAGTGGTCCTGAGTTGGAAGGGCCGAGCATCGCCTTGGCAGAAGCGCTGATCGAGCTCCGTCTTCAGCACGACGACGCCGCGATCGAGCAGCTGCGCCAAGCGGCTTGGGCAACCGCGGAGGCACATCGGGCCGGCCTGTCGGTCACGCGCCCTGGGCTACGCGAAGCTGCGGTGCGGGCGGCAATGGAGGCCGCGTTTTGCGCTTGGGGCTACACGGCGTCCTACAATCCGATCGTTACCGCGCACGGCGAGATCCTTCACGCGACGCGTTCGGACGGTGTGCTGGCCGCAGGAGATCTCTTGTTGGCCGATGTTGGTGCGGAGACACCGGAGGGTTGGGCTGGCGACGTGACGCGCACGTGGCCCGTGACCGGCAAGTTTAGCTCGACGCAGCGCGCGCTTTACGAAGTGGTGCTGGCGTCGCAGCAGGCAGCGCTCGAAATGGTTCGGCCCGGCGTGCGCTACCGAGACGTGCATCGCGCGTCCGGGCGCGCTCTGGTGCGCGGCCTCGTCGATCTCGGAATCTTCGCGGGGGATCCCGAGGAGCTGTTCGAGCTCGGTGCCGCGGCGCTGTTCTTCCCGCATGGTGTGGGGCACCTGCTTGGCCTCGACGTGCACGACATGGAAGATCTGGGTGATCGCGCCGGTTACGCAGCGGGTCGTGAACGCGCGCAGACACCGGGCGATCGTTACCTGCGCTTGGATCGTGATCTGTTGCCACACATGGCACTCACGATTGAGCCAGGTTTTTATCAGATCCCGCATTTGCTGAATCGTCCCGAAGAGGTTGGGGACATCGAGCCGTTCTTGCGGCGCGACGTGCTCGCGAAGTTCAGCGATGTGCGCGGCATTCGCATCGAAGACGACGTGTTGGTGACCGAGCAGGGTTATGAGGTGCTGAGCGCTGCAGTGCCGAAGAGCGTTGAAGCGGTGGAAGCAGCCTGCGCGCAATAGCTGCCGATCGCGTTTAACGCACGGCGCACTTTTCGAGGCGGGCTTCCGCTTCGTACACCGCCTCGCGCCAGAAAGGATCCACGGGCGCGACGATGGAGACCACGTCTTCGGCGGACGCACCTCCCAGGATGGCGTGACGCGCGCGATCGGAGCCTGTGAGCAAGTCGAACGCCGGGCGCGACGCTTCGAACTCGTACGGTGTGTCGCGGAAGGCGAACTGATCCGGCGCCTGGCGTTGTGCGAGCGAGATGAGCGCTAGGTAGGTCGCAACCGGGCGGAACAACGCGGCCGAGCGCACATGAATCATCACGCCGTGGCAAAGCTGCCCGGCGTGTTTTTCGAAGCTCGGGCGGAAACTCACGGGTCGCACCCACGCGCCCGGGACACCTGTCTCTTCGAGTCGACGCGCGAGCTCGCGAGCGTTCAAGAACGGAGCGCCCATCATTTGAAATGGCGCCGTGGTGCCGCGCCCCTCAGACAAGTTGGTGCCCTCGAGCAAGCACGCGCCGGGGTAAACCAGAGCGGTTTCGAGCGTCGGCATGTTGGGGGAGGGCATCACGAACGGCACTCCCCACGCTTCGGCTGTGCGTAGGCGTTCCCAGCCGCGCACCGGAACGACGCTGAGCGCGCCGTCGGGACCGAGTGCATGACCATCGCGCGCGATGAACAGCGAAATGATTTCGCCCACGGTGAGCGCGTGCCGAATCGGGAGCGGTTCGAGACCTACGAACGACAGGAACTCAGCCGCTTGTGGCGCACCCTCCAGAGTCGCGGGATCTCCCGAGATCGGATTCGGACGATCGAGCACTACGGTGTGCACGTTGGCTGCTTGGGCCGCGCGCGCTGCCAAGAGCGCCGTCCACACGTAGGTGTAATAACGGCTACCCACATCTGCCAAATCGATCACCAGCACGTCGATTTGCTCGAGCAGCTCGGGTCGCGGCGAGAGCTCCTCCTTGCTGCGCCCGTACAAGCTGATCACCGGCGCTGCGCCGCTATCACCGGCTTCCCTGGAGTCGACGGCTTCCTCCGCTTGCGCGACCGCATCGAGTCCGTGCTCGGGAGCGAAAATGAGCTTGGGCTCGATGCCGAGCTCTTCGAGCACATCGAGCGTCTGCCGACCGCGCCGGTCCACTGCGGCCGCGTGGGTCAACACGCCGACGCGACCATCGCGAAGTCGGCGTCGGAGTGAGGCGAGCTGGTTTCCGGAGAGTTGGTCGATGCCGCACAGCATGGGAAGACTCGAAAAGTTCGGCCCGATGGTCCGGTCGGGTGTCGCCTCGTTCCGGCCCGGGCAGCGGCGGGAGCGTATCGGAGAGCTCGCCTGGATTACTAGGTAATTCGCGCACTTTGAAGGCGCTATGTCATTGGTTGCGGAGCAAGCGGCCAGCAGGTAGCATTTTTTTCACAGTGCGCCGCGTCCTCGTCGTCGATGATGAAGAGAACCTCCGCCTGGTGCTGCGCACCCTGCTGCGGCGCCACGGTTACGAGGTCGAAACCGCCTCGAACGGCGACGAGGCGCTCGGCTTGGTGGATTCGTTCGGACCAGACGTGGTGTTGACCGACGTGCGCATGCCCAAAATGGGCGGCCTCGATTTGCTTCAAACGCTGCGCGCGAAGGGTAACGACGCGACCGTGATCGTGATGAGCGCGTACGGCAACATGGATCTGGCCATCGAGGCGATGAAGGTGGGCGCGTACGATTACGTGCAGAAGCCGTTCAAGCCGGACGAGGTGGTGTTGGCGCTGCGCAAAGCCGAGGAGCGCGAAGCGTTGCGGCGTGAAAATCGCGCGCTGCGCGACGAGATCCGTAAGGAGCACCGCTTCGAGGACATCTTGGCCAAGAGCGCGCGCATGCAGGAGATCTTCCGCACTATAGCGAAGATCGCCGATTACAAGACGACCGTGCTCGTGACTGGCGAGAGCGGCGTTGGCAAAGAGCTGGTGGCGCGCGCGATTCATCGGCGCAGCTCGCGGCGCGGCGGTCCGTTCGTGGCGGTCAACTGCGGGGCGATCCCCGAGAACTTGCTGGAGAGCGAGCTGTTCGGGCACAAAAAAGGAGCTTTTACCGATGCCGTGCACGATCGCCGAGGTCTGTTCGAAGAGGCCAACGAAGGCACGCTGTTCCTCGACGAGATTGGCGAGCTACCGCTCGGCTTGCAGGTGAAGCTGCTGCGTGTGCTGGAAGACGAGCGTATTCGTCGCGTGGGCGAGACGAAAGATTTGCAAGTCGACGTGCGCATCGTTGCGGCGACACACCGCGACTTGATGGCGGAGACCAAAGCCGGTCGCTTTCGCGAAGATCTCTTTTATCGCCTGAACGTGCTGCACATTCACAGCCCACCGCTGCGCGACCGGCGCGAAGACATCCCGCTGCTGATCGATCACTTTCTGGCGCGCAACAACGTGCGGCTCGGAACTTCCATTCGCGGTCTCGACACCGAAGCGCGGCGTTTGCTCTACGAGTATGCTTGGCCGGGCAACGTGCGCGAGCTCGAAAATACGATCGAGCGCGCGATGGTGCTGGCGGAGGGCGACCAGATCGTGGCGAGCGATCTGTCGGAACGCATCCGCGAAGCACGTGACCCGGTGCAGCTGCAGCTTGCGAGCGGCGAGCTCAGCGTGAAGAAGACCATGCGCGTGATCGAGGAGATCTTGATTCGCCGGGCCCTACAGAAGACCAAGGGCAACCGCACCCGCGCTGCGGAGGTGCTGGAAATCAGCCACCGTGCGCTGCTCTACAAGATCAAGGACTACGAAATTAGCGATCTCTGAGGCTGGGCGGAGCGCCGCCTTCCAGATTCAGCCATTTTTTCGCTCGCGACTGGCGTGTTCGCCGGTTGGCTTCTGTCACCGCCGAGTGTCGCAGGCCGTTCCCCGGGCGAGCTTTCGTGATGTAGTATGCGCCGCCATGAAGCGGCTGGTTTTTGCAGTTCTCGGCGTGACCTTGTACGGATGTGGGCCCTCTCTCGAATCCGATCGACCCAAGACCCCCGATGAGATCGTGGCGGAGGAGGAGGCGAAGGGAGCGGAAGCGCAAAAGAAGGCGCGCAACGCTGGCGATTACGCCGAGCCCTCCGGCGCGACGGAAGAGGAAAAGAAGCGGCAGTGGGACGACGCTTACGCTGCGCTCGAGCTGCGTCGTGCGGCGCGCTCGGCTGAGACCTGCCCCGAATCGGTGACGGAGAAGGTTCAGAAGGGCAAGGCGAAGGTCAGCTTGCGTTACGAAAACGATGGTCGCTCGAAGGACGCCACCATCGATGCGCCGTATACGGACACGGCGGTTGGCAAGTGCGTGCTGCGCGCCATGGGCGCGGCGATCGTGAAGCCCTTCGAAGGCCCGCCTCACAGCGTGCAGTACGAAGTGGATCTCACCGGCGGTAAGAAGTCGGGTCCGCTCGAGGGCATCAAGCTCGAGGACGAAAAAGAAAAGGGCGGCGAGGAGTAATCGCGCAGCGGTGAGGCGGGCACGCGAAGCGCAGCGTGCCCGTGCCCTTCCTCGCACGCATCAACGCGCAACGGCCGCACACGGTGGCGCAGCTCTATCTGGCCTTCACCAGAACCAAACGGCAGCAACCGAGAGCATCGCCAGCACGCCGACGGCGAGCATGGCGGCCGCTTCCCACGGCCCGCTCTTCGAGTCCACGAAGCGCAACTCGATCGACGCCAGGCGGCTCACTTCGCGGTGCTTGCGCCCGGTGAGGGCGAGGTTCGCGGCTCGCAGCGCGGGGTCGAGCAGTTCCTCATCGTTCATGCGGAGGCCGCGTTTTGCCAAAGGCCTCGCGTCATGTCGAGCCCGGACACACGTTCAGGCTGTTTTTCTCGGAAACAAGGCGGATTTTTGCGAGCGCACTCGAACTGCGCACTCCTCACATGAAGCGCGCTTTGCCCTTCGTATCCCACCAATCGCGATAGCGCTTCTGCGCGCGCTCGCGTTCGCGCGCTGGCAGATCGTCGTAGTAGCCGAAGTACTCTTTGGTCAGGCTCTTGAGCTCGTCACCCGCTGCGCGACGAATCTCCTGACTTTCGTGCATCAAAGCATCGATGAGCCATTCAACGCGATGCCGCGAAGAGTTCACGCGCCACCACTCGTCCCACGCGGCGGCATTGTCCGCGTAATCGGTGCGCGCCAGCACGACCAGCGCCCAATGCGCCGAGCGTTGAATCTCGGGCGAGCCCGTCGCGAGCAACGTGGCCAGCGCGGGCACCGCGCGCGCTTCGCGTAAATCAGCGATCGCTTCGATCACCATGTGCTGCAAGCGATCTTGTCGTGTCGAGTCGAGCAGCATCTCCGAAAGCGTGCTCGCCAGTACGGCGCCGGTGCCCGGATGAGCTTGCAACATGCGACCCGCGGCGAGCGCTGCACGACGCACCTCCGCGTCGTCGTCTACGAAGCGACGCGTGACGGCGCGAGCGGCGTCGAGACAAGGCATCTCTCCGAGCAAGCGAGTGGCCCACGCGCGCGTCATGGAATCCTTGTCGTTACTGCGCACGGCGAGTACACCGGCTGCTTTAGGACCGATGCGCGCGAGCACCTTCAACAGAGGTCCGCAATCAGAGGCTTTGGGTGGACCTTCACCGCCGCCACGTCGTAACTCCGAGGTGATAGGTCCCGGAAACGCGCCCACCAAACCGGGCACCGCCGCGGCGCCGATTTGCACCAAGCGATCCGCCGCGCGCTCGTCGCCCGCTGCGAGACGCGCCACCAGATCCTCGGTGTCTTGCGCGATGTCGACGATCACGGCGGGCAAGCGCAGCTCGACGGAGCTGCCTGGAATCGGCAGGGGACGCGCGCTGTGCGCAATCGAGCGGGAAAGCGGCGCGAGCGGCGCGCTGTCGTCGTCGTCGCGCGGCGCCTCCTCGTATTCGTCTTCGCCCAGCGTTTCGGTCGCTACGCTGAGCTGCGGCGACTCGCTCACCGTGATCTCTTGATCCACGAGAGCGTCGCCGGCTTCGATGTCGACGCTGGGCCCCTCTTGCCGCAGCGTCGCCGCGAGGGCATCCTGCGTGGCTTCGACGCCGGGCGTGGGGGCAACCGCTTCCACTGCGGGCTCGGTTGGTGCCGTGGCAACTGGTGGAGGCGGAGCAGTCACCGCTTTGGTTTCCGGCGGAGGGCTCGAGAGGCGGCCCGTCTTCGCGGCTGCTAGCCGACGCTGCTCGTCGGCGATCGCGCGTTCGATCTCGCCCGCCGGCATGTGATAGCGCTGGGTGGTTTCGAGCTCGCGTTGTTCGCGCTCTTCATGGAGCTGCCCTTCAGCCTCCGGCGCGCGATATGGAGCAGGGCGGTTCAGCGAAAGGGGAGGGCCGGAACCCACTTCGGGTTTGGGTGCCGGTTGAGGTGCCTCCTCCCAACCATCATCGGTTGCGGTTTCATCGGGCACCGATTTGCGCGTTGCTGGCGCCGGTTCGTGCGGGGGTGCGTTGGGCGCAAAGCTCGAAGGAATCGGCGTGCGCGTCGTGCGTACCACCGGGCGCAAGCTCGGTGAGGCGAGCGCCGGTTTGCTCTCCGTGCGCGTTTCGAGCGGCGCGCCTGAAGCGCGGGTCGGACCGATTGAAATGACGGGGCGCGCCAGCGGCGGAGCCGAAGCCACTGGCTGCTCCGGAGGGTGACTTGGCGCGGGCGGGCGCCGCGAAGCTGACGATTCGAGCACCTGCGCCAGCGCGGAGGCGCGCTCACCCCGCGTCGGCAACTCGACCCGACGTTGCTTCGGCAGTGCGAGCTGCGCACTGACCGCGGGTTCGCCCCGTGCTCGCTCTTTGCGCCGCAAGATCAGCCGCTCGAGCGCGGCTGCAACCAAGGGAGCAAATGAGATGACGTCGCCCACCGCATCCAACGCGACGTCGTTGCTGCCGTGATCCCCATAAAATACCAGCACCGTTCGCGAGCGCACGCGAATCGGCAAGATCAAGACCAGCGGACCCGGGCGCCGCTCCAGATCCTTCGCGAGCGCGCCATCAATTCCGGACGCGGAAAGCCGCGTCAGCCGATAGGGCTCCGCTGCGGCCACTTGCGCGAGTGTGCTCGGCAAGTCCAGCGGAACACCGATGGCTTGCACCTTCGCACGCGGCGCGCCGGCGCCGTGCGCGTTGCGGCCTTCCGCCAAGTCGCCGTGCACGGCGAACAGCGCGGCGTACTCGAAGTACTGCGCCGAGAAATCGAAGAATGCGGAAACGACTTCGTCGCGCGTTTCGGCGTCGAGTAAATCCTCTTCCGCCATCGCCAGCGTGTAGGGGCCACGGCGGCGCTTGTCGCGCGGAGTTTGGCGCTCGCGGCGAGCCAGCGCGAACAAGTCGATGTTGGCTCGTCGCGCCGCGCGACGGGCCGCTGCTTCGCGTGTTGCCTCTTCGTTCGGGGGCGTTTCCGTCGTGGCTCCAGGAGCCGCATTCGGATCGATGAGGTATGGCTGCGTGGTTGGTGGACCTTCCGGCGCGGCCACGCTGGGCGACAGCTCCGGCACGAGTGAGGACTCGCGTGCCTGCTCCTGCTTCGGCGCAAACGCTCGTTCGACCTCGGGAGCTTCGGCCGCTGGCGGGTTGCGAAGATCCAGCGTCTGCTCGAGCGCTTGCTCTGGTTCGGGCGCGTCCAGCACCGGAACGGAGGGATGTGGATCCGGTTCGCCAGCGAGCCGCGCCAGCACCCGCGCGACGCGTTGGTCGAGTGCCAGACCATAGTCGCGTGCCACTGCCTGCTGCACACGCACCAGCGTGCTGGCATGCTGTACCAGCGGCAGCCCCAGCGAAAACTCGAGATCGCTGACGACCTCGTGCGGCAATGGTTCGCTGACGGCGACGATCAGCTTGCCGTCAACTTCGCTGAGTGGACATAGCCCGTAGCGCTGAGCGATGTCACCGGGAACCAAGCGTCGCACGCGTTCCGGCGCGGGCGGCAACTCTCCAGCGGGTGCGGCTTCGAGACCCAAGCTTTCCGCAATGACGTCGGCGAGCTGGGCTTCGCTCACGCTGGCGAGCTCGAGCAGGTTCGTCGCCAGATCTCCGCCATAGACCGCTTGACGGGCCAGGGCTTCTTCGACGTCGTGGACGGATGCGATCTGACGTTTGACGATGTTAGAGCTGAGCGTCGGCATGGAGGGGGCCGATGGCCGGGAACCGAGCCTCGCGAATTTTCCTGGCACACAGCCGGCTGTCAACTTTGCGGGCCAATCCGGGCCTGCTTGCTGAAAGCGGCTCAGCAGCCGTTCGCCTCGCTCCCCGCAGGATCCCGCTGGAAGGCGGCCTGCCCTTGGGTGGAACGACCCCCTCCGAGCGCAAAGCTACGCGGCGTGGGTCGGCGCCAGCCGCTGCGACGCGAGCGCGTCCAAGGTGGCTTTGCGCACCTGCCCCAGGATCTCCGGCGTGGTCAGAAGGTAGTCGCGTGTCCGATCGCGACCTTGCCCGACGCTCTTGCCCGCGAAGGTAAAGTGCGAGCCGCTCTTCTCGAGTACACCAGCCGCAAGCGCGGTTTCGACCAAGTCGGCGCCCGCATCGATGCCGGTTCCCCAGCGGATATCGAACTCCGCTTCCGTGAAGGGTGGCGCCACCTTGTTCTTCACCACCTTCACGCGCGTGCGATTGCCGATGGCGTTGTCGCCCGCCGTAATTTTGCCGATGCGCCGCACGTCGAGCCGCACGCTGGCATAGAACTTCATGGCGTTGCCGCCAGGTGTAGTTTCCGGATTGCCGAACACGACACCAATCTTTTGGCGCAGCTGGTTGATGAAGATGAGCGTCGTGTTGGTTTTGTTCGCGATGGCGGTGAGCTTGCGCAACGCTTGACTCATCAAGCGCGCTTGCAGGCCCATGTGCGCCTCGCCCATCTCACCCTCGATTTCGGCTTTGGGCACCAGCGCGGCGACAGAGTCGACCACCACTAGATCCACCGCGCCAGAGCGCGTGAGCAGCTCGGCGATTTCGAGGGCCTGCTCGCCGCAATCGGGTTGGGAAACCAACAGCTTGCCGATGTCGATGCCGACCCCGCGCGCGTAGCGCAAGTCGAAGGCATGCTCGGCGTCGATGAAGGCCGCGATGCCGCCTGCGCTCTGCACTTGGGCAATCGCGTGTAGAGTCAACGTGGTCTTGCCGCTCGATTCAGGACCGAATACCTCCACGATGCGTCCACGTGGATAGCCGCCGACCCCCAGCGCTTCATCGAGCGCGAGCGAGCCGCTTCGGATTACAGCGATGGGTTCGAGCGCTGCCTCACCCAGGCGCATGATGGCGCCATGGCCGTGAGCCTTTTCGACACTAGATAGAAGTTCGCGCAGAAGGTCGTTGCGCTTGCGTTTCTCTTCGCTCATCTCGTTCTCCTTCGCGCCGTTTCGGGGGCGCGTCGAGAACGCTTCAGCAGCGGATGTGCCGAGTGCAGCAACGCGAAAATTCGCGGTTTCGCGGGTAGGCTGCCGCTGGCGGTCGAGTGGCGATTCAAGGCTGAGCGCGGCGGGGCAGCCCCTTCGCAACCAAGAACGGCAGCAACAGCACGCCGCCGGGCACGAGGATCACGGCTGCCCACAGAAGGAAGCGAACCAAGCTGGGCATTTGCGCCGATACATAAGTGCATGTGACATGCCAGCAAGTGGCGATCGCAATCGCAGTTCAATTTTTCCCCCGCCGAGCAAGCTAAGGGCGCGCGCCCTCTGATCTGGCTGTCACGTTGCGCAAATCGGTTGCGCCAAACTCAAGGATCACCGCGTTTTCGGCGGCCGCTGGGTGTGATTTTGATGGGAGCGTCCACGGCGCGGGAAATCGCGCCGGCGCCGAAGCGCTCCGTAATCGCGTCGAGCGCAGGCCCCAATCGATCCTGTTTGGGCCTTTCGAACAGGTCGAGCTGCTCTTGTTCTCGTGCCACGAGATTCGAAACGGAGACCCCGAGCAGCCTCACTGGAGTGCTAATCGCGGCCTCGTCCCAAAGAGCGACAGCGATGTCGCGAATTGCGCTGCCACTGTCAGTGGCCTGCGGGAGCGTGCGACTTCGGGTCAGCAGCGGGTAGCTAGGCTCGAACTCGCCCAGCGGGTTTGCTCCGCGCGCAATGCGACGCCCGCTGGCAATACCGAGCTTGATCTTGAGGGTAATCGTGCGGCCTCGATAGGAATCCCGCCGGAGCCGGCGCGCAACCGCTTCCGCGTGCGAAGTGAGGGCGGCTGTGACCACGTCGCGCGCGGTGACGTCGCGCTCGAAGGTGTTTTCCTCACCGTAGGACTTCGGGATGCGATCGGCTTCCACCGTGCGCGTGTCGTGGCCGCGCGCGAGCGCTTGAAGTTCCCCGGCGCGACGTCCGACGATTCGTTCGAGCTCGCTCGCGTCGAAGTCACACAGATCAGCGAACGTGCGAATGCCGAGAGACTGCAGCCGCTCGCCCAACACGGGGCCAACACCCCACAGCCTTCGAATCGGCAACGGACGCAAAAACTCTTCGACCTGATCTGGCATCACCAAGGTGAGGCCATCGGGTTTGCCTTGCGTGCATGCGATTTTGGCAACCAGCTTGTTCGGGGCAACCCCAACCGAAACGCGAAGAGCAGTTTTTTCGAGCACCGCCTGTTTCAAGCGTTGCGCGAGTTGCTTCGGCTGTCCGAACAGACCAAGCGAGCCAGAAATATCGAGGAATGCTTCATCGAGCGCGATCGGCTCGACCAGCGGAGTAAAGCTCATGAACACTTCGTGGATCTCCGCCGAGACCGCAGCGTAGTGCGCCATATTACCCATCAGAAAGACACCGTGAGGGCAGAGTTCTCGTGCGCGGAATCCGGGCATAGCGGAGCGAACCCCGAATTGTCGCGCTTCGTAAGATGCCGCTGCCACCACGCCACGCGCGGACGCAGCACCGACGATTACCGGCTTTCCCCGGAGCTCCGGCCGATCACGTTGCTCGATGGAGGCGTAAAAAGCGTCCATATCGGCATGCAAAATCCAGCGGGCAGACTCCACTCGTTACGAATTCGAACCTTCTCGCCGCCACGGCGTCGCCCCACTTTGACATTTCTGAGGGTCGCCTTGGCGTTTCGGAAAAAGTCCTATCCCTCATACCCTCTTATCCCCGCTCGAGCGCGTTTCAGTTTCAGCATTTGAGGGGTTGCTATCTGCTCGCGACGGTTACTAGATCGGCAACATTAAATCGGCCCTGCCATTTTGGCCTTGGGGTCGACGGCGGGAGATGAGCATGAAAACGCGGTTTACTTTGTTGTTAGGTGTGGCTTCGCTTGGCTGCACGCTCGCATTCGGCTGTGGTGGGGACGATGATGACTCCACCGGCGCGAAGGGCGGCGCTACCGGTAAAGGTGGCAATGCCGGCGCGAGTGCAGGCGGCTCGACGAGCTCTGGTGGTGCGGCGCCGAAGGGCGGTAGCTCCAACGGTGGCAGCTCGAACGGCGGTGCGACGAGCGGCGGCAAGAGCAGCACGGGTGGCACTCCAGCAGGTGGTGCCGGCGGTGGCGACGTCGGCGGCGAGGGCGGTGCTCTCGTCGAAGGTGGCGCTGGCGGCGCGATGGCTGGTGCGCCCGGCAGCGGTGGCAAGAGCACCAGTGGCGGCACCACTTCCACTGGCGGAACCACGGCAGCCGGCGGCACCAGCGGTGGCACCACGGCGGCAGGTGGCACGATCAGCAGTGGTGGTACGATCGGCACTGCGGGCGAAGGTGGCTTTGGTGGCGCTGAAGCCGGCGCTGGCGGCGAAGCGGGCGGTCCGCCTTGCCCGACTCAACGTCAGGACACGGGCGACGACTGTTCGAACATCGGCCAGGTCTGTACGTACATTCCGGGTGGTCCGGACATTCGTTGCACGTGCGCGAGCTCGGGTTGGGTCTGCACCGATATCGATTGCCCGGTGACCAAGCCGAGCGGAGCCTGCACCGGTAATCTCGAGTGCCGCTATCCCGGCGGTTCCTGCACGTGTCTTCCGGCAAGCAGCGGCAACGCTTGGGCGTGCAACTTCTAAACGGCGCCGGCGCGTAGCGCTCCCACGCGCGAATCCAAATCACACTAGGTATGCAGCGGAAGCGAGGGCCTCGCGCGACGGGGTCCTCGCGACGCGTCTGAGGATTGATTCAGCTTGCGGTCGTATTGGGCGCTCTACGCCCTCAGTCGGGCTATTGCCACGCGCAGCCGACTTGGTAGGAGCAGTCCGTCTGATTGGCATGGGAAGCACAGCTTCGCGCAGTGCCGGTGCAGTCGGCGATCCATGTACATCCCGGGCGTTTAGTGCAGACTGCACGCGTCGAGGTCTGCTGGCAGTCGGTAGTGGTGCCAACACAGTCGGGCCCGCTGATGCTGCACCCGGTCTGATTCGCGCATTCGCTGAGCGTGAGGTCGTCACACGGGACGGCGTCGCCGCCGCACTCGCCGTCGTCCACGCAACCTCCTGCTTTCGAACACTGGGCGGCATCTAGTTCTATGCAGCTCGTTGCTGTTCCCTTGCAGGCTCCGGCGCTGCTGCCGCCCCAATTGCAGCCAGGTTGCTTAGCGCACTGGGTCTGCGAAAGCCCAGCACACGGCGCGGCAGTGCCCGAACATGACGGGTTTCCCTGCCACGTGCACCCGGCGTTCTCACAGATCGTGCTGTCCAACTGAGATGGGCAAAAGGTGGGACTCGGCTCGCAGTACGGCGCTTTCCACACGCAATTCTCGACGGCACCACATGCGATTTGGTTGCCGTCGTACTCACCGCATCCGTGGTTTGCGCTAGTGCAACCACCCTGCCTGGTGCAGCCCTGCGCGCCCGCGCAAACGGCAGGATCGAGACTGGAGCACGCCGTCGGCGTGCCCGAGCAGAGTGACGCGCCGCTCATGCCTCCGCTGCCGCTGCCCCCGCTGCCAGTGCCGCCGGTACCCGGGTTTCCGCCGCTCCAAGTGCAACCAGGGTGCAGCTCGCAGTCGTCGCTGCTCAGCGCCGAACATGGAGTGGGCGTGCCGCCGCACTTTAGCGAGCTCCAGCTGCAGCCGTTGACTATGCCGCAATCGTTCTCGTTGAAGAACGTCTCACAATAAGCAGGATCGCCGACGCAGGAGAGGCCGTTGAACTTGCACTCGGAGTTCAGGTTGCACTCACTCTCGTCGAACTCTCCGCAGTCCTCGGGGACGCCACGGCACTGCGGCAACTTCATGCAACCTGCATTTGCGCACTCGGTGATATTGAGTTGCGCGCAGGGCGTCGCCGTCCCGAGGCATTTGCCAGCGCTGCTGCCGCCGCTGCTGCTGCCACCATTGCTTTTCGCGCCGCCCGTTGAGGTGGATCCCCCTGCCGCCGTTGTGCCGCCGTAGGTCGTTGCCTGTCCGCCGCTGCCACTTGTTCGGCCCCCTACGCCGCCCGTAGAGGTGTTGCTCGCTCCGCCGCTGTTTGCGAGGCCACCCATGGGCGCACCCGCATTGCCCGCGTCGAGGGAGCCGCCGCCGTTCGACACTCCGCCACGCGCGACATTACCTGCACTGCCGCCGCTCCCATTAGCGCCGCCTGAATGAGCGCCCCCGGTGCCGCCGTCTGTCGAAGACGACGACGAGCAAGCTACAGCGAGCAAACCAATCGATAGTCGAGCAATCGTTATCGAGCGCAAGGCAACCTCCACCAAGCGCTCACTATCTCATGGCTTATGGTGGTTCCACAAGTTGTGGCGGTACCCACAAGCACTCACCAAGGGGCCGCACGAAATAGGTGCTATTGCGACCACCCGAGCCTCTTACTACCTGCGGCGGTCTCGGCTGTCTCCCGCGTTCCGCCTCAGCGCTCCATTGCAACCTGCGCCTTCAGGCTGTCGAGATCTCTTCCCACCGTAGCCACGGCTCGCGTTTTGCCGTGTTGCACGAACTCGACTCGAGCGTTGCGCTGCGCGAGGCTACCATCGACTTTGATTTCGTCCCATTTCTCGGCGTGCCCAACATACGATATCGTTACATCGTAGTGTTGGCTCCAGAAGAACGGCGTGAAGGCACAGCGCTGTTTCTGCCCCAGCATGTTGCGTGCGGCGATCTGGCCTTGGCGTTCCGCCACGATCCAGTGCTCGACGCGGATCCTGTCCCCGCTGTGCGGGTCCGGCCAGCGCGCGATGTCTCCAGCGGCAAAGATCGCGGGCACACTGGTCTGCAGGTATTCATTTACCAGCACTCCGCGGTCGAGCGCCAAGCTCGCCGACTCGGCCAACTCGAGAGCTGGTCGCACGCCGATGCCAGCGACCACTAGATCGGTGGCGAGCGCTTCGCCGTTCTCCAAGTGCACGCTCTTCTCATCGATCGATTTTGCCTTTTGGCCGAGGTGAAATACGACGCCGTGTTCCTCGTGAAGCGCGCGCACGAAGTCGCCGAGCTCCGGACCGAGCACGCGTTCGAGCGGACGCTCGCCAGGCGCGACGACGTGCACTTCGAGCCCGCGTGTGCGCAGCGACGCGGCGACCTCCAACCCAATGAAGCTTGCGCCAAGCACCACGGCACGCTTTGCCGCGTGGAGCTTCGAAATGATGGCCCGGCTGTCGGCCAGGGTGCGCAAATAATGGACGAGAGGCAAGTCGCCACCGGGGATGTCGAGCTCAATGGGCTTCGCGCCCGTCGCGAGCAAAAGCGCATCGTATGGGTAGCTCCTCCCGTCTTCTGTCACGACGTGCTTCTTCGCGACGTCGATCCGCGTTGCGCGAGTCGAAAGCAAAAGCTCGATGCGTTGCTCGCTGAAGAACTCCGGCGCACGCAACGGAATCCACTCTTCTGGCGCATTTCCGGCGAGATAGTCCTTGGACAGATTCGGACGATCGCAGGGCGGTGAGGTGTCCGCGCTCAGCATGGTGAGCTTACCGGTGTAGCCCTCACGTCGCAGCATCTCCGCTGCTGCTTGCGCCGCCGCTCCTCCACCCACGATCACCACCGAGGTCAAACTCTGCGGAGCAGCACGCTCGAGCCGCGCGCGCTGGGGTGCTTTACCGATGACGAATAGCCGATCCCCCCGCGCTTCTACCTGAAAGCAAGTGATCGGATTGAGCGCAGGGGCTGCCAACGCTTCACCCGTGCGAAGGCTGAAACAAGCGTGGTGCCAAGGGCAGTGCACCGTATCGCCATCCAGCAAACCCTCGGCGAGTGGACCGCCATAGTGGGTGCACGTCGCTCCGACTGCGAAGGCCTCCTGCCCGACTTTTGCGAGCAGTACCGCTTCACCCTGCGCGTGACCCAGTAACGGTTTACCTTGCTCGAGATCGCTCGCCGCGATCCCTCGAGTGAAATCCGGTCCCTTCAATTCGCTTGCTTCGGACATGGATCCAGCCTCCGACGATCACAGTCGTCCGAGATGAGCTTCGGAGCAATCCTTCTCTCGCCGTCCGGGCTGGCCCTGCGCTTTGCTTCGGCGAAAGCCCTTACACCGCTGAAGGCGTCGGCTCGCTGCTGCTCGGCTTGGGGGGGCGCTGCGATCGCCCTTTGCGAGTCACGTTGGTTTCGTCTTCCGGAGCGTCGCCGACGGCGAGCTCGGTATCCCCGAACATGACCTGCATTTTGTTGTCGTCGCTGGCGAGCTTCACTTCCAGCGATTTGGCGCGAATGATGGTGTTGTCTTTGACGCGCCCCGCAAGTTCCACGGTGTCGGCATCGAATTCACCCGAGAGCTCACCCAACGACTTGATGGTGCCCACTTTGGCGCGGCCGTGAACGGAGCCTTTCTCGCTCACGGACAGCGCGGGCGTATCGATTTCGCCTTCGATGCGGCCACGGACGACGATGGGACAGGTCGAGAGCAACGTGCCTCTGAATTCCGTTCCCTCTTCTACAATGGTCTGTTTGGCATTCGTGCTCATTCGCTACCTGACCTTTCCGTGCGGGCCTTCATGATCTTCATGCGCAGGCGGCAGCCCGGCTGAAATGCAAACTCGGTGGACCCGGCGGCTTGCTCGACCGATCCGACGAGCGCGCCGGTTGCCGTGACGACGAGGCGCTTGGGACCCTGAATACCGGGACTCTCGCGCTCGAAGAATTGGCCGAGGATGGTGATGTTGCCGCCGCCTTGAATGCGGCACCTGCTGAGCACTCCGGCTTCGCCGATTACTAGATCGGTGCCGTTGCCCAGCGTGATCGAGCAGTTCTCGAAGCGACTCTCGATTTCGATGCTCGAGCCGTCGCCGAACTCGAGCGATGCATCGCGCAGCACGTCGCCTTTGCCGAAGTAGCGCGCCGCGTGGGACGGCGCGGCCAGCTTGCCGGAGAGCAGCGCTTCGATGTCGTCGGCGCGTACTTGGCGTGTGCCGTCTCCGCCGGGGCTCGAGTCGAGCCACTCTGCAGCCGGTGAGCTCCACTTGGCTGTTTGCGTGGCAGCGCCGTGCAGCTTGGCGCCGGTGAGCGCCGCGTTGCTGAGATCGGCTCCCGAAAGATTCGCGTGGCGCAGGTCCGAGCCTTCGAGGTTGGCGCCCAGGAAGCGCGCGTTGCTGAGGTTGGCGCGTAAGAGCACTGCGCCCGCGAAGTTGGCTTTGGGCGCCTTGGCGCCGGCAAGCTCGGCTTCGCGCAAGCTGGCTCGTTCCAGATTTGCCTCTTCCAGGTTGGCCTGCGTGAGTACGGCGTTCGCGAGATCCGTGCCTTTCAGGTTGGCGCCGCCGAGGTAGCACTCGTTGAGCTCCGCGTGCGCGAGCAGAGCGCCTTCCAGATCGGCCTTGCCCAGATCGGATGAGTCGAGCTGCGCCCCCGTGAGACGCGCCCCGCGCACCAGCGCTTGAGTGAGCTTGGCGCCCTCCAAGGTTGCGCGGTTGAGATTGGCGAGGCTCAGGTCAGCGCCTTCTAGGTTCGCACCCTCCAAGTCCGCCTTGTCGAGGTTCGCCTCGCGCAAATCGGCTTGCTTCAGGAAGGCTTCGCGCAGGCTCGCGTTGCGAAAGCTCGAGCCCTTCAGCTTCGCCCCCGAAAGGTTCGCGCCGTCGAGCTCCGCGCGCCCGAAGTCGAGCCCTTCGAGGTTCAACTGCGACAAATCCAGGCCGCGCAGATCGACGCGCGCAAAGCTCTGTTTCGCTTGCGCGCGCTGCAACACTTCGTCCCGAGTCAGCTCCGCCATCTACTCGAATCCTCCGGTTTTGCGCTCGGTGTTCATTCGTTTCGCGCCGTGAGAAAGCGCCTCAGGGTTTCGGCCTTCTTCTGGAAAGGCAGTGGTTCCAGCTCTTCGATCAAATCAACCTCGCCGAGGCGCGCCAACAAGAGGCCGATCTCGAGCAAGGTCGAAGCGCGTTCCTGACGAACGCGGCGCTTCTCTTCGGCGTGCGACCAATGTTTGGCGCTGATATCGAACGCCGCGTTTTGGTCTTCGAGCTTCTTCGTCAGCGCTTCCAGCTGCGCCTTCTCGCGTTGACGCCGCGGAGTTGGCGGAGCCGTGCCGAGCTCTCGCCGGTAGCGCTGAAAACGCGCCACGATACGTTCGGCGAGTTCGCGCGGGATCCCCGCCGCGTCCGCGATGTCACCGGGCTTCGCCTTGTAGAACTGATCGAGCGTGGTGAGCCCCGCTGCGTACATGCGATCGAGCGCCACCTTGCGCACGTCGGGCACCTGTTGCAGCAACGTCTGCACGATCAACGGTTCACGGCGGTTGCGTGCCTGACTCACCTCGAACGCTTGGGGCAACGCGCTCGAGAGCTTCGCGTACGCAGCCTTCAAACCTTCGCGTGTGCGCGCATCCAACGAGCTGCCGACGCTGCGTTCGCCTTGCTCGATCACCGATAGCAAAGCACCGAGATCCGCTCCGAGATCGCTCAGCGCCATGTCCATTGCGGCGCGGCGCAGCGACGCCACCGCGGGCCTGCACACCGAAAGCCACTCGCGCGTGGGCTCGCCGAGTTCGATCTCTACGATCAGATCGCGCACCGGTCCCAAGTGATTCGCCGAAATCTCCAAGAACAAACGCTGTGCTTCCTGCAGCTCGTCCGGCGTTAGATCGCGGCCTGGACCGGGCGGCTCGGAGACGATGTTCTCGAACTTCTTATCGATGTCATCGAGCATGCGCCGCAGGCCCGAGGGACTCGATGTGATGGGAGGAGGTGGTGGAGGCAGCTGTTCGCTCATCGGCGCGGGACGCAGTGGTTCGGGCTGGCTCGGGCGTGGCGGGCCAAAAGCAAACGGAGGCTTCGACGGCGTGGCTTCAGGCGCATCGGCGGCGGCGTCGGCGAGCGCTTCGCTGATCGAGCCGGGGTTTTCCGCGGTGGGAGGTTTCGACGGTCGCCCACCAGGGCCGGGCAACGTCGAGCGGCGCGGCGCCACCGGACGACGCGCGCCGGGCGGTCCAAAGCTAGGCGCGGCGCGGGTGTCGCCAGGGCGCGGCTCGGATGGACGCGGCGCGGGTGGCGGTCCGAGTGGGCGAGCGCTTGGCGCTGGTGGCGGCCCCGGAGGACTGCCCAACGGCGAACTGGAGCGCGACGGCTCGGCGGTGGGCGCGTCGGACATAGGCATTCTCCCTCCGCACTCCACGCAAAACGCCGCGCCCTCGAGTCCGAGCGCGCCGCAGTGTGGACACCGTGCCGAGAGGCCCGCCATGAGTCGGTTCCGTTACTACCATCATCGCTGGGCGGCAGGCGTGCGAAATTGCCTCGATCTTCCACTCCCAGCGCACGCTGGCTCAGGACGCTGGGCCGGGAGTGGAGCTCCGGGCGAAAGCCTGGTGGGACAGCGCTCGAAGCTCAGGCGAACGCAGCTCGAAGCGCTTCGGCGGTGCCGTTGGCGGAGCGGACTGCGGCGTCGATGCCTGAGCCATGAAAGGCCGACCCAGCGAGCCAAATGTTCTGGCCTGCAAGTGCCGCTTCGAGCCGTTTCACGCGGTCGAGATGTGCCGGGTTGGAGACGGGGAGGGCGCGATCCCAGCGGGATACCCAAGTAGCGAGTGGTGCCGCGTGCACGGGGAGGATGCGCTCGAGACCCCTTCGAGCTCGCTCGCTCCATTCGGCGTCGCTCAGGCTTTCCAGCTCGTGCGCTTCGGGGCGAAAGAAGAGGCGCACCAAGGTGTGCCTCGGTGGCGCTCGCTCGGCGAACTTGCTGGAGGAAAAGCTCGCGGCTCGCAAACCGTCGCGTTGCGCGCTGACCGCTACGACGAAGCCGCTTGCATCGGTCGGCTGCTCCAGCGCGCTCTCGCTGAACGCGAGCGACACGGTCACGCTGGACAAAGTTTGTGACTCCGAAAGCGCACGTGCCGCATCGCCGAAACCTGGGGTGAGCAAAGCGCTCGCTGTCGCGGCGTTGGTGGCGAGCACCACGGCGTCGAAATCGGCGCGCGTGCCGTCGGCGAGCGTGAGCACGCTGTGCTCGTCGTGCTGCGTGAGCTCGCTGACACGCTTTTCCAAGTTGAGCCCGACGCGCGGGCTCAGATTCGCGACCAGGGCACGCGTGAGTTGATCCATGCCAGATCGGAAGGTGCGCACTCCACGGCCGAGTTCGTCGCTCTTGACCTGAAAACCGAGAAAACGCGCGGCTTCGCCTGCAGCGAGCGGGCTCAGCACCGAACCGTCGAATCCATAGGAAAGATTGACGCGTTGATCCTGAAGCTCCGCCGCGATGCCGAGGGCTTCCGCCAGTTGAGGCACGACCACGCTGCCGGCGACGAAACCCTCCGCGCCGTGCTCTACGACGAACCCCTGCGCGTGCTCACTGTAGAGTTGGCCACCCGCGCGGTTGGATGCCTCGAAGACGGTGACCGAGTCCACCCAGCTCGCCGCGGTGCGCGCCACCACCAACCCACTGAGCCCGGCGCCGACAATTCCAAGCCTCATGCGTGAAGCCCTCGTGAATCGTGTCGCGGCGCGTCGAAAGCTGGCATCGCGCTCAGCATAGCTCGCTCCGAGCTTCGCGATGGGTTGCGCGTAGAAGTAGTTTTGGGAGCCTGATTGGGTTAGCCGCGCGTCGCTTCGGTGCGCGCGGCTAACCGTTGACGACCTCTGCCACCGGGCGCGATCGGGGGAGCTCCTGGCTCTCGCTCGACGCACGCCGCTGGGGAGGCAGCTCCGGAAAGGCGGAGTTCAACGCGACGAGCTGGCATAGCAGTTCGGAGCGGCCAGAGACGCCCAGCTTGTGAAATGCCGAGGCGAGCTGGTTGGCAATGGTTCGCACCGAGGTGTGCCGCACCAGCGCCATTTCGGCGTGCGACAGCCCCTCGACCAGCAAGCGCAGCACGGCGTACTCCGCGGGTGATACGAGTTGGCTCAAGCGACGCTCGGGCCGCGGCACCGCGATGATCGAGTAGGTGCGGCCGCCGTGTGTGATGCGGCTCAGACGCGCCTGCCGGTACTGTGTGTTGCCGTGGAATGCATGCAGCGCCATCCACAGCGGCAGTGGTGCGCGTGATGCGCCGCTGTCCATGCCCATCGCACGCAGACAGCCGCCAGCGATGATGGCAACCGTCGACGGCGCCAGGCCTAGCTCGGCGGCAACCGACTTCTGGCCGCCGCGCAGCAAGACACGCTCGAGAACGCGCAGCTTGCGCGGCAACAACCGCCGCTCGGGGCGAGCGCTGGGAATCGCGCTTTCGACCGCCAAGAAGCAGGTGTCGTCGTTGAAGAAACATTCGCGCATGCGCGCTTTGCCGAGCGAGAGTTCGACCCACAGCGTCGCGATCTCGAAGGGCTCTGCCGTCTCTTCGTTCGCGCGCACCGCTTTGAATCGCTCGAGCTCTCCAAACTCGGAGCGAACGCCGGCGTTGGACACCGACGGGGAAGCATTGCGCTGTCCCTCTAGCAATTGCTCGACCATGAGCTCTTCCTCCATTCAGGTAACGGTGGACCCCCCTCGGATGCCCAGCGCTGCGCGACCGAGAGCGCACCGGACCTCCGCGACCCAAGCTATTTGACCGAGGTGACCCCCACCTGTCGATTACAGCGAATTACACGGGTTTTCGGCCCTAAACCACGTTGATTTCAAAGCTCGAAAAGCCGAGTCGCAGCTGCTTGCTGCGCGGGCGACGCTCGATGACGTTGGCTACCCCCGGCAGCCCCACGCGCGCAAAATGCTGGCGGATTCGGAACACGTCGATGTTCAGCTGGGTCGACGTGATGTGGAGCAGTGAAAGCAGGTCTTCCTGATGAATCCAGCCGCAGGTGGTTTCGGGAAAGCCGCTTTTTTCGTCCTCGCGGCGCGCCCGTGCCAGCGTGAGCAGCAGGTAGTTGTGCTGCCGGCTGCCGAGATCCACCACCAGATCCCCATGAATGGCGCAGAGCTCCACGTGCTCCTCGTCGCGCGAAACCGTGAAACGCAGCGAGACGGGGGTATCGCTCGAGGCCATCAAGGTGGACGAAGACGGGCCCAGCGCTTCCGGACTCGCAAAGCGCCACGGCCGTCCAGCCACTTGAAAGGGCTTGTGACTGTCGAGCACGACCCGATCGCCTTCCAGCGTTTCGAGCTTCCACAAGCCGTCGACGTCGCGAAAAATGCTCGCCTGGGGGCTGTCGCTCGTGGGCAAACCGATCACGTCGTTCTCAGGAGTGATGGGCTCGCCGCCGTCCAGCGGAATCGCCATGGGTTCCGGCGCCGACGCATCCTGCATGAGCCAGAGCTCTGCTTCGCTGCCAAAGGCGAGTGACGCACCTTCTACGACGGCGTAAGCCTTTCCGACTTCGAGGCGCGCGCCATTCAGGAACGTGCCGTTGCGACTCCCCAAATCCTTGAGCTCCCAGCGCGCACCACCCCAGCGCAAAGTTGCGTGCTGCGCAGAGACATACGGCTCCTGCACTTGCAGCCCGCAGTTCGGCGAACGCCCAATGATGAGCTCGGGCTCGACCAACACGATACGTTCGGTTCGGCTGTGGCGAAGGAGCGCCATGTCAAGCTTGCTCGTCGATTCGATTGCGCATTGCGGGGATGCTTAGACTTCCTCCGGCCGCTCGCGGGGAGCAACCCAGGAACTATCCTGTGGCCAAGGCCGAGTTCTATGCGTTTTCTTTTGGGTTTCCGCAGCGGTCGCCCTTGCGCGGGCGGCCGGCCAGGTAATTTCCCGAGCCGAACGGCGGGCTTCGCCATCGCCTCCCGCAAAGCTCCTGGATCGCGAGCCGCGGTCTTTTGATCACGCCTTGCGGCGCGTGAGCTTCAGTCCTGAATAGGTCGCGTCGATGGCGCACACCTTAATGTCCACGAGACCAACGGCGAGTGCGGCATCGCGAATGCGATTCTCATCCAAGTCAGTTGGCACTCCCGAAGCTTTCTTGGGCCAGCAAACCCAAATCCCGCGGACACCGATGCGTTCGGCACGACGCCCGATGTCTCGACTCAGCTCCGCCAGATTGCGAGGAAACCACAGACTGAGTTCAGTCTCCCCGCGCGGCGACGGCAGCAGCCGCACGCCTTCGGGCAAAGGCACGAGCAGTGCCGCAAAGTCCTTGGGCGCGTTCACGAGTCCGACGCGATCACTCGCATGAATGCCCAGCTTCTGCGGAAGCGATGCGCTCGAGTAGCCGGCGCTCGCAGTCGGCTTTGCAGCGGCATTCTTCGCCGTCACGCGCTTGGCTGATTTCTTCACGGCATTACTCGTCACCGGTTTCGGTTGCCGGCGAGAGCCGTTGTGCGAGGCGTTCGAGAAAAGGCTTTTGTGCCGGCATGATCTTGGTGAGCGCGACTCTGAATGGAAAGAAGGCGGCGCGGTCGACCTCGGGAAACAACTTGCGTTTACCGGAGCCGGGTGGCCACTCGAGCTCGAACTCGTTGCTCTTGAGCGTGAAGCCCGGAGGCAGCGACGCTTCTACACACCAGGCGTGCACTAACTTGCCCGAGCGCTGCTTGATGGAGCCGAGCTCGTGCAGGTCGCCAGAAGGAGCAAAGCCGATCTCCTCTTCGAACTCGCGGCGCGCGGCAGCGATCAGCGCTTCACCTTCCAACGGAGCGCCCTTCGGAACGGTCCAGCTGCCCTCGTCTTTGCGCGCGAAGTACGGCCCGCCGGGATGTGCCAAGAACACTTCGAGTTCGACTGCCCCATTGCGATACACGAGAAGGCCTGCACTCACCAAACCCATCTGCGGCGCAGCCTAGCGCAATTTTCGGCGGGTCGTAACAGCCAGCCGCTGGCGAACTCGTTCGCGCGAGCCTACCACTCCATGTAGATCGGCGGGCGCTCCGCGCAAAAACGCGAGATGGCCCGGAGCGCGCTTTCCGACAGCTCGCCGAAAGCCACGCCCATTCCCGGCCGACAATTCGCCGTCTCTTCTCGCAGCCAGCGGACGCGGCCCCAGCAGCTGATCTTGGTGCCATCCGGCAGCTCGAAAGCCAGCTCGAGCCGACTGCCGATCGGGAACAGCTGATAGGTAGCGATGAACACGCCGCCTTCCGAGATGTCCTGGGTGAGACCGGTAAAGAAGTGCGTTTCCTCGGTGAACTCGAGCTCCAGCTCACACGCGCGCCGCGGCGCCTTGCGTTGTGACGGGGGCACCGAGTCCGGCCCTGGCGGCATGGTGCTCGCGCGCAGAGCAACGGAGACGTGTTGCAGCACCGGGTACCCTGCGCTCGGAGGCGAAGCAGGTTGCCACGTGGAACTCGACGGCGGCCCGTCGAACGAAAACGACTCAGCGCTGGGTGCCGGCGGCGCGGCCAAGGACAGCGCCTCGGGTGGAAGCGACAGCGGGCTCGCTGCGAGCGGCAATGAAATAGCCGGTGCCTGTTCGGGCAAGGCGCGCAACGAATCCGAAACCGGATATGCGGGCGCACGCATCGAGCGGATCGAATGAAGCTCCAGATCCTTCTGACGCAACGATTCGCGCGCGGAGAGGAGCTCCTGCTCGAGTTCGTGCACCCGCTGCTCTAGCGCTTCCACGCTGCGTTCGCCTTCGGCTGAGCTGCGTGTTCGTGAGAACTCGACTTCGTCGCGCGAGCTCGCGAGTTTAACTAGATCCGCATCAGGCTCGAAAAACTCTTCGGCGCGGCGACTGTCGATTGGAGTGATGCGCACGTGCGCTCCGCTCTCGGGATTAACGAGAGGTCGCGTTCGCAATGGATTGTCGGCGCGTTTACCCTTCGGCATAGATACTCTTCGGCCCTCGGCCGGAGAAAGCGACCCTTATTGTACGGTCGCAGATTCTACTCACTAAGCTACGCCGATCTTGCCCAAGATTCGCAGAAATCGCACCTGCACGAGCCTCCCACCACGGCACTAGTTGTACGCGCCTGGTTTCACGGTGTGGGCAATTGCGCGCAGCGCGAGCGCAATGCACTTGTCGAATTCCAGTCAGGGATGATAGCGCTCTCGAAATGCGAAGCGGACATGCGCAGAGCCGAGCGTGGCTGGCCCTGGTGGGTGCCAGCGCACTTTCAGTCGCCTGTAAGGATGAAGCCACACGAGCATGTCAGACGGAGCTCCAGCGGGCGCAGGAAGTGGTGAAGACTCAGGGCGGCACGCGCAGCGGTGTCGAGCAGAGCATAGCCGCCGTCGATCGCGCGCTCGAGCTGTGCCGCACCGCGAAGCGTTCGAGCGAGGTGGAACAGCTCACGAACGCACGTCGTGAGCTGGCCTCGCACCTCGAAGTTTTGAACGAACGCGCTAGCAAGCAGAAGCGTAACAAACCGAGCGCCGCCGAGACCGAGGAGCTGATCAAGCATGGGGACGCGAGCTGCCCGCGCGGCATGGCCTACAAAGCGGAAGGCAGCGACAAGCAAGTGCGCTGCACCGGGCCACAACCCATCCGCATGAACTTTGCGAAGGCGCGCGACTACTACAAGAGTCTTGGTTTCCGCGTCACACCCAGCGACGCTCCACCCAGTCTCAAGGCCGAGTACGGGGCCGAGCTCTTGACGTTCACGTTCGCCGCGCCCAACGACAGCGCGCCGCCGCGCTGCCTCACCTACTATCCGCCACCGCAGATGCCATGGCAGGAAGCTGTCGCTCGCCTGACAGGAGCGCAGCTCAATCGCATCAAAGCAGGTGCTCCAGTGCCGCTGCCGGATGGCGAAGTGCCGCTGCGAGTCGACGAGGGCAAGGACAAGCTCGTGATCTATTTAGGCGCGGGTTGCGGCTGAGTTCCGGGCGAGTGCAACAATCCCACAGGGTGTAGTCGAACGCGGCAGTGTTTTGCGCGAATCACGCTGGCACGAGCTTTAGATTGTTCGGTGTCGGCCGTTTTCTGGCGCTATGCGCTGTTCCGTATCGATGCGACGCGCGCTGCGCGTAGGGGTTTTGGCGTTGTTGTGCGCTCTTCCCGCTTCGGCTCAGGCGCCGAGCGCGTTGAAGGTGCTCGAAGGTGCCGGCACCACGCAGGGAGGGCTGTTCACGGCAGGTGCGAATGGCGCCCGCGCGGCGTTGCCGAGTGGTGCCACGCTACGCCTCGCTGCCGACGGCGCCGTGCGTGTTTTCGGTCGACCGCAGCCGCTCGAGCTCGATCGCGGCGGCAAGACATCAACTTGGTCGTTGACGTTGACGCGTGGTCGACTCGATCTCGATGTGCCAGCCAAGCCGAAGACGGCCGTGCTCGTATCTACGGACAAGGGCTCGGTGGTGGTGATGGCGGGCAAGGCCACGCTGATCTCGTCGGCAGGTGAGCTTTGTGTGGTGAACGCTGGCGGCAACGTGCGCACGTACATCAACAGCCACTTTGCCGAGATTGCTCCCGGTCGCGTTTCGCGCGTCGACGCGGAGCATCCACGCGGCACGGACGAAGCTTTGTTGGCCGCGCCTGAGTTTTCGGCGGGTCCACGGCTATCGTTCGCTAGCAGCACGACCAAGGTCGGCGGTTTTGCCTGGAAGCCGGTGCCCGACGCGGCGGGCTACGAGCTCGAGCTGCGCAAAGGTTCCGAGGTGCTGGTGCGCGAGCGTTTTGGCGAGCCGCGCGCCGCAGGTAATCTGGCAGAGTTGCCGCCAGGCGCTTACGGGCTTGCCGTACGTGCGTTGGATCGGCGCGGCGTCGAAGGCAACTGGTCGACACCGCGTGAACTGCGTGTGATTGGCGTGAACTTGCCGGTCGGCGCGTACAGCGAGGGCGACGGTATCTTCTTGGCGGGCGGGCAGAAGGTGAACTTCTCGCACACGGAGGGACTCGAGATGACTTACCTCGGCGCTGGCCGTTACATCTCGGCCAGCGAAAGCGTCGGGCTCTATCGCAACGAGCGCACGGTCATCAGCTTCCGTTTTCCGGGCGCGGACGACAACGTGATTGCTCGGCTCGAACCCAGGGACGTTTACGCCGAGGTTTCTGCGGGTCCGAAGAAAGCCGTCTGGCCGCGAGATCACATCGATTTGCACGTGCGCATGCGAACGCGCGCTGGCGGCCCGGTGCCGAGCTTTCTTCAAGTCGTTCCGCGCGTGCAGCTAGGTGTTGAGCCGCTCGAAGTAGAGTGGCGCCGCGAGAACGACGACTTCTACGCTCGCGTTGCGCCGCAAGCCGGCGCCGGACCCTGGGTAATTCGTGTCGATGTCGTGGACCAGTTCGGCATCGCGCTCGGTCGCGACTTCGTGGAGGTCGCACGTCAGCCGGGCAAGCTAGAGCCCAAGCGACCGATGCCGCCAGCGTCTGAGAAGACCAGCGTGCGCGTCGCGAGCGCGCGGCAACGCAACCAGTGAGCAGAGCGCAGCGCCGATGAGTGTCGCGTTCAGCGCAGGGCGCTGCGCTGCGGCGCTTCGGCGAGGAAATCCTGCAAGCGCTGCTGCTCGGGCGGCGTCAGCACTTCCGAGAGCCAGCTGATTAGCTCGTCCGCTTCGAAGAACAGCTTGCGGTTCGGATGCCCACTTTCGCGAATCAAGCGCAAGAACTGCAATACCGCGACTTCCGATTCACGTGATGCCAGCGCGGCGCTGCGTTCGACGCGTGCGTTGTTGCCGGCCATGCGTGCGCGCGCCAACTCCGACGCTTCCGCCGACATCAACGGGCAGTAGCGCCAATCAGTGACGGCCACGACGCGTACGTTCGTAGGTACGCTTGCGAGCGCGGCGCCGATCTCTTGGAAGATCGCCTCCACGTCAGCGGCCGTTCGGTACGGTCGGGTCGCGCGAACCTCCAGCAAACGCCCTACTCGGATAGCCGCGCTGTTCTCCATCTAAATGCGTGTACGGCTAGGGCCCGCGCTCTTGAAGGCAGCAGTAAGCGGGGCGCGCCACGAAGCGACGCAATTCTGTAGGTGCGCGGCGCCCAATGTCGTACGCAACGAAAGCTCAGTCAGGGCGACTGGTGCGGACGCCACCGAGGTGCATTCTAGAACGATGCGAAGGCCGACGTTGGCTCTATTTCTGGATCACCCGATTGGGGAGTATCAGGAGGAGCTGCACGCAGCGGTCGAACGTGCGGCTTTGGAACGCGGCGCGGAGCTCCTCACCATCATCGGTCGCGCCCTGGAGTCGCCGCGCGCCAAAGAAGCGGCCCAGAATCAGATTTATGATCTCGTCGACTCGCGGCGCGTTGCGGGTGCGATCATCGCCGGGGTGATCGCCACGCAGTGCAGCGAGGGCGCACTCGTGCGGCTCAGCGAGCGCCTCGCGCCGATGCCGCTGTGCAGTATCGGTGTGCGCATTCCGCGGGTCTCGGCGTTGGCCATCAACGGCACTCATGCAATGCGGCTGATGCTGGACCACATGTACGAGCATGGCTGTCGCAAGATCGCGTTCATCCGCGGGCCGGCCACCAGTGTGGAGGCAGACGAGCGCTACGCGGCTTACCTCGAGTGCTTGCGTGACAATCAGCTGCCTTTCGACGAGCGCCTGGTAGCGGTGGGCAACTTCGACTTGCCCTCGGGCACCGAAGCGATGGAACGCCTGCTCGCGACGGGTGAAGCGTTCGATGCGGTGGTGGCGTCCAACGACAACATGGCGCTCGGTGCGGCCGAGGTGCTGCAGGCGCGGGGGATCCGCATTCCGCACCAGGTGTTGGTGGGTGGTTTCGACGACTTTCCGTTGGCGCGCTTCGCGAATCCGCCGCTTACCACCGTGCGGCAGCCGCTTCAGCGCTTGGGGCAGTTGGCGATCGATACCCTGCTTGGCGCGCTCGAGGGGCGGTCCGCTCCCGAGCTCGTGGAGGTGCCGAGTGAGCTCGTGCTTCGGCAATCCTGCGGTTGCGCTTACAAAGTGATTCACGGCCGGAAATCGGTGCTGCCGCGACTGACGCAGCAGAACCCAATCGATGTGATTCGTGAACGGCGTGAGGCGCTGCTCGGGATCGTGAGCGAAGCTGCGCATTTCAGCGCCCAGCTAATGGAAAGGCTGCTCGCGCGCTTGCTCGACGCATTGCAGGAGGAGCTTCAGGGAAAGCAAGGCCGCTTCTTGCTCGAGCTCGAGGATCTGCTGGAGGAGGCGGTGCGTGAGCACGAGCCCATCGACGAGTTTCACGCCGTGATCTCCGTGCTTCGCGCCGAGATCCGCGGCGGACAACAGTCGCGTGAGCTCGACGAGCTTTGGCACGCGGCCGGAATTCTGATCGGCATCACCTCCACGCGTGCCGAAGGCCGCGAGCGCCTCGCTTCGGAGTTCGCGGCGGGCGTGATTCGCGAGAGCATTGCGAGGCTCTCAACCACGCTGAGTCACGACGCTCTGAAAGCCGGCTTGTTGGATCTGCTGCCCGCAGTGAAGATCCCGCGCTCGCTGCTTGCCCTCTACGACGGGGCGGATCGCAGCAGGCTGCGAGGATTCTTTGGCACCGTAGGCGCCGCCGCGCTCGATGTGAGTGGTCTGGTTTACCCCGCACGCGAGCTGACGCCGCCTGGTTTCGTGCCGAACGACACAGCGACGTCGTGGGTGGTGCAGCCGCTCACCTTCGAAAGCGAACAGCTCGGTCTTTTGATCTTGGAGTCCGGCGCGAACAGCGTCGTTTACGACATTTTGCGCGAACAAATCAGCGCGTCCTTGAAAGGTGCGCTCTTGCACCAGTCAGTCGTGCAGCAAACGGCGCTGCGCGAGCGGGCTGAACGCGCGCAGCTCGAAGGTGAGCTCCGCATTGCTGCCCGCATTCAAACCGCGATTTTGCCTTCCGAGATCGCCGTGCCGTGGCTCAGCGTGGCGGCCAAAATGATTCCGGCCCTGGAGGTCGGCGGTGATTACTACGACGTGCATCCAACCCATGGACCGTGTTGGGTTGGTATCGGCGATGTCACGGGTCATGGCCTGCGCGCCGGGCTCGTGATGTTGATGATCCAGAGCATGGTCTCGTCACTAGTCGAACAAAATCCGGACAGCGCTCCGGCCGCCTTGGTGAATTGCCTGAACGCGGCTTTGTACCGCAACGTGCGCGATCGCTTGGCGCTCGACGATCACGCCACGTTCAGCTTGGTGCGCGTGGATCCCAATGGGCGAGTCACGTGGGCAGGAGCTCACGAGGACCTGCTGCTACAGCGCGCGAGCACCGGCAAATGCGAGATTTTCCCCGCCAAGGGTGTTTGGGTGGGGGCGCTCCGCGACATCCGCGCGGCGACGGAAGAGCAGCAGGTCCAGCTGGAGCCCGGGGACCGCATCGTGCTCTACACTGATGGCGTGATCGAAGCGATGGACTCGCACCATCAGCAATTCGGGCTCGATCGTGTGATCGCGCTGATCGAAGCCCACGCTCACTCCGATCCTGCGACTTTGTGCCACTCCCTGGTTGACGCGGCGCAACGCTTCGCCATCGTGCAGCAAGACGACATTACGGTGGTGGTACTCCGCTTCGATCCGTCAACCACGGCGTAGCGCACCCGAGCCTCCGGTGTCGTCGTCGGGCGGACCGTTCCTGGGCGAGCGCCTTTTGCGACGCTCGGCGCTGCCGTTGAAGAGCGTACCGAGCCAAAGCGCCCCGGTCGTTCTCACATGACAGTCGCCATCAATTGCTCGAGTTGCGGTGCAAGTTCCAAAATCCCCACATCGCTCTTCGTCGAGCGCTTTGCGGGCCGCAAAACAGGGATTCGTTGCAAGCGCTGCGGGATGACCATCGTCGTCGACGACAGCGCGAGCTCTGCCTTGCTGGCAAATGCTCCGGCGACCGGCACGAGCGGCTCGCTCGGTGCGCTGGAAGTGAGCGTGCCTGCGGAACCCGCCGAGCCAGTCAGCGCGCCGGTGGCGGACGTTGCGAGCGAGTTACTGAGTGAAGCTCTCAGCGAGCCGAGCGCGTCCTCGCCGCAAGTGCTGCCCGCTGCGGCACTCCAGCCGCGCAAGCCGAAGCGCCCGAGCGGCGCGAAGGTTGGAGCAGTGGTGGTGGCCGTGGGTGCGATGTTGGGCGCACTCCTCACGCGTCTTCCCGCGGCGTCTTCACCACGTAATGTGGCCGTTGCAGCTCCATCAACTACCCGAGTTGCGGTTGCAGAACAACTGGCGCCGGCGGCTTCGCTCGAAGCGAGTGCGCAGGCGAGCGCTAGTGAGCCAACCGTTGCCGCGCAGCCTGCTGGCTCTGCCAACATCGAAGCCAACGCGGTTCCGGCGCAAGCGGCGGACACCACGGTGCCGTACGATCAGCGTGCTCTGGGTTTTGCTTTGCGCTGGGCAGTCGAACAAGCGCACGTTTGCCATCGCAAGGGCGGCGGGCCCGCCGGGCAAATCCGCGTCGAGCTGGTGTTCGAGCCTACGGGCAAGGTGAGCCAAGCCAACGTGAGCGGCGTCAGCGTGCCGGGTTCCGCCGAAGAGCGCTGCATCGCCACGCAGTTCCGTGCGCTGAGGATCCCGGCGTTCAGCAGTGAATCGTTCCGTGTGAGTCGAGAAATCACGCTACGCTAGGCGAGCCCAATGGTCTCGCCCGTCGAAGTCGTCGTCCACGGGGAAAGAATCAGCATCGCCGAGGTAGAGCGAGTCGCTCGCCACGGCGCGCGCGTGCAGCTCGGCCCCGCGGCGCTCCAGAACCTCGAACGCTCTCGCCAGGCGTTGGAGCGCGCAATCGCCGAAGGAGAAGTCATCTACGGTGTCAACACCGGCTTCGGCTCGCTGGCGCGCAAACGTCTCGATGGTGACCAGCTGCGCGAGGTGCAAAAGAACCTGATCTTGTCGCACGCGGCAGGCGTGGGAGATCTCCTGCCGGACGAGGTGGTGCGCGCCATGTGGCTCTTGCTGGTGGCCTCTCTGGCGCGTGGCTTGTCGGGAGTTCGGCCGATCGTTGCCGAGCGCGTGGTGGCGTTGTTGAACGCCGGAGTCACGCCGCGAGTGCCTTCCGTGGGATCGGTGGGCGCTTCGGGCGACTTGGCGCCGCTGGCGCACGCAGCGTTGGTTTTGCTCGGCGAGGGTGAGGCAAACTTTGCGAGCGGGTGCGCGAACGGCAAAGAGGTGCTGGCGCAGCTGGGGCTCGAGCCGCTGGTGCTCGAAGCGAAAGAAGGCCTCGCGCTGGTGAATGGCACACACCTGATGGCGGCACAGGGCGCGCTGTTCTTCGCCGATGTGGAGCGCTTGGTCGCCGCCGCGCTGTGCGCCTCGGCCATGTCGATTGACGCTTGCCGTGGCACCGACGCATTTCTCGATGCGCGCGTGCATGCAGCGCGCGGGCAGCTGGGGCAACAGGAAGTTGCCGAGCGCGTGGCGCGGCTGATTCGCGGCAGCCAAATCGTGCCGAGCCATCTCCACGATGATCCGCGCGTGCAGGACCCGTACTCGCTGCGCTGCGTGCCGCAAGTGGTCGGCGCGGCGCTCGACTTGCTCGGCTTTTCACGCTCGTTGATCGAGCGAGAGCTCGGCGCTGTAAGTGACAATCCGCTCGTGTTCGGGGACGAGCAGGCGCGAGCCGTGGTTTCGGCAGGCAACTTTCACGGTATGCCTTTGGCGATCGCGCTCGACACCGCCGTGCTGGCGCTCACCCACATTGCTGGGATCTCCGAGCGGCGCGTGTATTACATCTTGGCGGCTTCCGATGCGCAAAATCCGCTGAATCCGCACCTGTCGCCGGTGCCTGGCTTGCACTCGGGATTGATGATCGCGCAGTACGTGGCGGCGGCCTGCTGCAACGAGCTGGTTGGGCTCACTCCGCCAGCCAGCGCTGCCAATTTCCCGACCAGCGCTGGGATGGAGGACTACAACTCTTTCGGCGCAACCTCCGCCATGAAGGCGCGCCGCGCGTTGAGTCGCGCCACCGACGTGATCGCTATCGAGCTTTTGTGCGCGGCCGAAGCGCTCGAGTATCAGCGCCCGCTGCGCTCCGGCGACGGCGTCGAGCGCGCTTACGACGCCGTTCGCAGCGTAGTTTCACGCCGCACGGCCGATCGCCCGCCGGCGCCGGATATCGCGGCGATTCGTGAATTGATCCAGGCCGGCGTGTTCGCGGGCCCTTAGCTCAACGCCAGCGCACGGCGATGCCGTTCTGCGCGATTTGCGAATGTGCGTAAGGCGAGTTCGGCGTGCGATCCGCTTCGGTTGGCGTCAACAACACTGCATCTGCCCCCAGGCTGCAGGCGCGCTCGCGCAGGCGGCGTTCGCACAACGAGGGCGCAGTGGGGTGGCACGTCGCCGTCATGCGCGAAAGCTCCTGATAGGGTCGAGCCGCGGCGCTTGTGTCCACCACTTCGACCAGGTGGTCACAGCTGCGCTCTGGCTTTGCGCGCTCCACGAACTCCTTTGGTCCGAGTGACTCACGCGGGTGGGGTACACCCCAACAAGCGCTCGCGAGCAGCGGGAGCAGCAATATCTTCGGCATTCAACTGTTACCTGGTTGCGGCCCGAGCGGACCGTCTGCAGGGCCACTCGAAGCCTGATCGTCTGGCAAAAGCGACACGAGCTTGAATAGATCTGCGCGACGATCGATGCGGGGGGTCACGCTGCCTTCCGAGCGCGACTCGTGCAGCGCGTTCAAATCCACGTCACAGATCAGCAATGTCTCTTCGTTGGAGTCGGCCTCGGCGGCGATGCCATCGCGCGCGAACGCGAAATCAGACGGGGTGAGCACTGCGGCTTGCCCGTAGTTGATATCCAGGTTCTCCACGTCGGGCAGGTTGCCGACGTTGCCGGCCATGGCCACGTAAACCTGATTCTCGATGGCGCGCGCCTGGGCGCAGTAGCGCACGCGCAGGTAACTCTGGCGGCTATCGGTGCAGAAAGGCACGAATAGAATCTCGGCGCCGAGATCGGCGAGATAACGTGCGGCTTCCGGAAACTCGACGTCGTAGCAGATCAGCACGCCCACGCGCGCTTTCGGTGTGTCGATCGGACGTAAGCTGCGCCCCCCCGAAATCCCCCAATGCCGGCGCTCGTTGGGAGTGATGTGCAACTTGGGCTGCGCCACGATCTCGCCGCTCGGTAGGCAAACGAAGGCGACATTGTGGATGCGTTCGCCGCTGCACACCGGATGGCTACCTGCGATCAGCGTGAGCCCATACTTCAAGGCGAGCTCGCGCATCGCCGAGCGCACCTGCTCCTCGTAGCCGGCCAACCGCCGAATGCCTTCGATGGGTGACAGCGCGTCTTCTTGTGACAGGAGCTGAGCCGAGACGAACTCGGGCAGCAGCACGAAATCGGCGCGATAGTCGGCCGCTACGCTCACGAAGTAGCTCACCTGCTGTTCGAACTCCGCGAACGAACGCACGCGCCGCATCTGGTATTGGACGCAGGCGATGCGAGCCTTGCGCGTTCCGAGCTTCGGCCTTCGGTAGTCCGGGTTCAGCCACTCGATGAGGCTCGCGAAGTTGTGGCTCAGCGGGTCCGGTAGGTAGTTGGGCATCACGCCGCGCAGCACGAAACCTTCGCGCAGCTGAAAGCTGAGCACCAGATCGCGGATCTCCCCGGCCACGACGCGCTGAGCATATTCGTCCGGCGACATTTTGTCGGCCACGGTGTGGTAGTTCCAGAGTCGCCCGCCGGCCAGAATGCGCCGCTTATTGAGCTGCTTAGCGAGGCGGCGCCGCGCTTCATACAGCGCGGCTCCCACTCCGAGCCCACGCGCTTCGGGATCTACGTAGATATCTGCGCCGTACAGAGTGTCGGCCTCGGGATCGTGATTCGTGAAATAGCCGCTATCGGTGATGCCGGCCCAGGTGTGCATACGCAGCGGATCCGGCCCCATGTCGACGATCAACGAGGCCACCGCGCCTACGATGCGCCCATCGATCTCCGCCACCAGTTGCCCCTGTGGGAACATGCGCTGGTGGCTCACCAAGTGGCGCTCACCCCAAACGACGTTTTCGTCTGCCAGCACGGGGTAGGCGATGCGATTCAACTCGACCAGCCTGGGAACGTCACCGCGACGCGCCTCCCGCACCACGATGTTCGGCTTGCTTGCCTTCACGCCGCTGACTTTGCCGCCCGTGGACGGCGGAGTCAAAGGTAGGGGTGTGTGCGTGAAAATAGCCAAACGCAGCGCAAGGCGCTAAGTTTTCCGTCAGCAGGGGTCTCATGCGAGATACATCGGAAGGTCGCGTCGTGCGCGCGCCGCGCGGTTCGGAGCTGAGATGCAAAACCTGGCAGGCGGAAGCCGCGCTGCGGATGCTGATGAACAATCTGGATCCGGAAGTCGCGGAGGATCCGGCGCGCCTGGTCGTTTACGGCGGGCGCGGTCAGGCTGCGCGCTCGTGGGCAGCCTTCGATGCAATCGTGCGCGAGCTCACCGAGCTCGGCAGTGACGAAACGCTGCTGGTGCAGTCGGGCAAGCCCGTAGGCGTGCTGAGAACGCACGATGATGCACCGCGCGTGCTGATCGCGAACAGCAACTTGGTTCCTCACTGGGCGACGGATGCACACTTCGACGAGCTCGCGCGGCGCGGCCTGATCATGTTCGGGCAAATGACCGCGGGTTCGTGGATTTACATCGGCTCGCAAGGCATCGTGCAGGGCACGTACGAAACCTTCGCGGAATGCGCGCGCCGGCATTTCGGCGGCAGTTTGCAGGGGCGGCTGCTGGTCACGGCGGGTTGCGGTGGCATGGGCGGAGCGCAACCGCTAGCTGCCACGATGAACGCTGCCGTGTGCCTGATTGCGGATGTGGATCGCAGTAAGCTCGAGCGGCGCCTCGCGACGCGCTACCTGGACGAGCTCTGCGACAACGTGGACGCGGCGATCGAAGCCGCGCTGCGCTGCAAGAACTCACGTGAAGCCCGCTCCATCGGAGTCGCGACCACGGCGGTGCAGCTCGTCGAGGCTCTGCTCGCGCGCGGCGTCACACCGGATGTGGTGACGGATCAAACCTCCGCGCACGACGTGTTGAGCTACGTGCCCGAGGGGCTGTCGCTCCTCGAAGCAGCCGAGCTTCGCACGCGCGATGCAGCGTCGTACACGCAACAGTCGCTCGCCAGCATGGCTCGCCACGTGCGCGGCTTGCTTGCGCTGCAGCAGCGTGGCGCAGTTGCCTTCGATTACGGCAACAACCTGCGCGAACGCGCGCGCCAGCAGGGGGTCGAAAAGGCATTCGGCATTCCGGGGTTCGTACCCGCATACATTCGCCCGCAGTTTTGCGAAGGGCGCGGTCCGTTTCGCTGGGTGGCGCTCTCGGGTGATCCGCGGGACATCGACATCATCGACCAGGCTTTGGCGCAGTTGTTCCGCGATGATGCCGGGCTCGTGCGCTGGCTCGGCCTCGCTCGCGAACGCATTGCGTTTCAAGGGCTGCCTGCGCGCATTTGCTGGCTGGGCTTGGGTCAACGCGAACGCGCAGGGCTGTTGTTCAACGAGCTGGTTCGACAGAAACGCGTCTCGGCCCCGATCGTGATCGGTCGTGACCACTTGGACGCGGGCTCGGTGGCGTCACCCAATCGAGAAACCGAAGGCATGCTCGACGGCAGCGACGCGATCAGCGATTGGCCTTTGCTGAACGCACTGGTCAGCACGGCCAGCGGCGCGTCATGGGTCAGCTTTCATCACGGTGGCGGCGTCGGCATCGGCTACTCGCAGCACGCCGGGCAAGTCATCGTCGCAGATGGTACGTCGGAAGCCGCGGGCCGCCTTCTGCGTGTACTCACCAACGATCCGGCTCTCGGCGTCTTGCGGCACGTTGATGCCGGCTACGAATCGGCGCGTGCAGCGGCAGCACGGCATGGCCTGAAGGTGCCGATGGATCGCGGGTGACGGAGCGCATCCCAAACACCCAACCTGCAGAGTGGCCGACCCCGCGCGCGGATCGGTTTGCGGCGTGCATCCAAGCGCACGGTTCGGAGGGCTGTCAGCTCGCTCTGCTCGGCTTGCCGGACGACACCGGCGTGCGCTTGAACGGCGGCCGTCCAGGTGCAGCGCACGGGCCCAAAGGCTTGCGTGCAGCGCTGGCCACATATGGAACTCCGTGGGACATCGAGCAGGCGCGCGAGCTCGACGTGCGGGTGTTCGACGCTGGCGACGTAGTCCCCGCAGCGGGGCAGGGAAGTGAGAGCTTGTTGGCGACGCACGCGCGAGTGGAGCAAGCTGTTCTGGAGCTGCACGCACGCGGGCTCTTGCCGATTTGCATCGGTGGAGGGCACGATCTCAGCTTTCCAACCATCAGCGCGTTGGGAAAGCACTTGGGCCGCGGGGTTGGTGGCATCAATTTCGACGCGCACCTCGACGTGAGGCAGCGTGTTGGTTCTGGAATGCCGTTTCGTCGCTTAATCGAGGCGGGGTTTCTCGAACCGGCGCGCTTCGTGGAGTTCGGGCTCGGGCGTTTCGTCAACGATCGCAGCGATATCGAGTGGTTGCGAGCTCAAGGTGCGACCTTGATCTCTGCTGAACGAGTGCGTCGCGAAGGGCTCGGGTTCACGGCGCTGCATCCGATCTGTTTCGGCGCGGGTCCGGGATTTCTGAGTGTGGACTTGGACGGGCTCGACAGCGCACAAATGGCAGCGGTGAGCGCGTTGAATCCGGAAGGACTCCCAGTCGCTACCCTGAGCGCGCTCGTGGAGGCGGCCGGTGCGGATCCGCGTGTGCAGCAGTTCGACATGATGGAGCTCGCACCGGAGCTCGATGCTTCCGGGCGCGGCGTGCGCGTTGCGGCTCACGTGCTCTTGTGCTTCATCGCCGGGTTCACGAGGCGAGCTCAATGAGCCTCTTGTTTCGCGGCGCGCGTGTGGTCAATCCTGCCGATGCGAGCTCGCTCGAATCGGGCTGCGTGCGCATTCGCGGTGATCGCATCGTCGACGTCGCTCTGGAGCTTGCTCCCATTGCCGGCGAGCGTGTGCTCGAAGCCGGCGGACGTGTGCTGATGCCAGGCTTCGTGGACGCGCACACTCACGCTCTGTGGGCCGGGGATCGCTGGACCGACTTCGAACGCGTTTTGCGCGGCGAAACCTACGCACAAATCGCGCGCACGGGCGGCGGCATCTTGTCGACGGTGCGCGCCGTGCGAGCCGCTAGCGTGGAGCAACTTGCCTCGAGCTTGAAAATGCGCCTCGGCTTCATGCTGCGTGAAGGCACCACCACGATGGAGGTCAAATCTGGCTACGGTCTCGACGCGCCGAACGAGCTCAAGATGCTGCGCGCCATCGACATCGCCGCACGCGACTTCCGGGGTACCGTCGTGAAGACGGCACTGCTCGGCCACGCCATTGACCCGGAAATTCCCAATTTCGTGGAGTACACCATCGAAGAAACGCTGCCGAGCATCCACGATGAGTTTCCGGGCATTGCGGTGGACGCATTTTGTGAAGCCTCGGCGTGGTCGCTGCCAGATTGTAGGCGGCTCTTGCAGCGCGCAGCGGAGCTCGGCCATCCGCTGCGTTTGCACGTCGATCAATTCACGCGCCTCGGTGGTTTGGCACTGGCAAGCGAGCTTGGTTTGCGCAGCGCCGACCACCTCGAGGCGAGCACCGAAGCGGATTTGACGGCACTGGCTCAGCTGGGAACCTTCGGAGTCGTGCTGCCCGCCACCGCATTCCATCTGGGTACGCCGTACGCGCAGGCGAGCCACTTTCTGCGCGCCGGAGGACGCCTGGTGCTTGCCAGTAACTTGAACCCCGGCTCCGCGCCGTGCTCGTCGATGCCTTTGGTGGTGTCGCTGGCAGCGCGTCACACGGGGATCAGCATGGACCAGGCCCTCCGCGCGGTAACGTCGACTGCCGCTGAACTCTTGGGTTTTTCGGACCGCGGGTACATTGCGCCTGGCGGCCGCGCCGATCTCATCCTGTTGCGTCACCGTAACGAGCGACAGCTCGTGCACGAGTTCGGCGGCGATCCAGTCGAGTGCGTGGTGGCGGGCGGACGCGTCGTGCGCGATCTCGACTAACTTTTGGCCAACACTTCGAAGTAGTCGGCGAGTCGTCGCACGCCGATCGGCGGCGCCACGCAGTCGCGGCTCGAGACTCCCAGCACGAAGCGCAACAGATCGGAGACGCGAGGGTTGAAAGGGCGCATCAGTAGCGCCAGCGTTTTCACGAGGCCATCGGGTAAACGTCGCAGCTTGGGCTCGCGCCGCTGCACTCGAAACGCAAGCTCCATGATTTCTCGGCGAGTGAACACGTCCGGCCCGCCCAGCTCTAGGCTCGTGCGCCCAAGCGAGTCACGCTGCAGCAGCTCCACACACTGTTCGGCGATGTCGTCCTCCGCAATGGGATTGGTCTTGGCTTCCGGATTGCCAATCAGCGGAACCGCACCTCGCGCTGCCATGCCGACCAGCGCTCCGAAAGCCGAAAAAAAGCCAGTAGGACGCAACACCGCGTAGTCGAGCTGAGACGCCTGCAACGCCCGCACGACATCCTCGTGGGCGCGTACATACGCGAGCTCAGATAATTCGTGTTCACAGGCCAGCGACACGTACACAAAACGCGGCACACGCGCGCGCTCCGCCGCACGCAAGAGCTGCAAGTTCGCTGGCGTGTCCACTGCGCGGAAGCTGCGATAGCCTTTGCCGAATTCGGGTGAAACACTGGCGCCCAGCGCCGATACCAGCACATCCACGCCGACGAGCGCTTCCTCCAGCCCGCGACCGCTCACGGGGTCAGCCAGGGCGGTTTCGCTCGCGCCGAGTCCCTGCAGCGCGCCATGCCTGCGTCCTAGCGCCCGCACGCGAAAACCTCGGCGCTCCGCCGTTTCGATGATGCGGCGTCCCAGCGCGCCGCTCGCCCCAGCAACCAACACTTTAGCCATCGCTGGGCTATCTTGATGGCTAGCAATGTCCGACGACAACTCGCATTCGAGCTCCGGTGTTCCACCCGCAATTCGGCCCCGAAAATTGCCGAATCAGGAGCGCTCGCAAATCACTGTCGAGGCCCTGCTCGATGCGCTCGCTCGCATTTTGGTAGACGCGCCGGAGACTGCGACTACCAACGCCGTGGCCGCCCTGGCGGGCGTGAGCGTCGGATCGCTGTACCAATACTTCCCGAACATCGACGCGATCGTGGCGTCTTTACTTCGACGCCAGGCGCGCGCCGAAGCGGCCTTCGTGCTCGAGTGCATGGCGGCGGCGAAGCCTCGCGATTTGCGAGCGGCCCTCGAAGTGGCGATCGATGCGGCGTTCGCCTTTCGCGGGCAAAACCCAAAGCTTCAGCGCGCCTTACTCGAGCAACTCGATCGCATTCCGCAGTTTCCCGCGCTGATCGAAGAGGCTCGTGATGCAGCGCTTGGCCTGGGCCAGTTGCTTTCGGCGTTTCAATCCGAAATCAAGCGCCCCGACGCTGCGCTGGCAATTCACGTAGTGTGCAACGCGGCGTTCAGCCTGACACATCGCGGGCTGTTTCCCCGCCCGCCAGCAACGGACGACGCCGCTTACAAGCGCGAAATCGTCACGTTGCTCACTGCGTATTTGCAAAGCGCGGGTTGAGGGCGTGCCAAGTTTGGTCCAAGGCCTGGCAGCAAGTCTTGAAGTCAGATGAGCCCGTCTCCGCCCGCAGCGTCCTGGTGGTCTGAACGATCGAATCGTTGCCGAGTGGGCATTGGGCGGGCGTGGTGTGCCGCAGCTGGCTCGGGACATGCCCAATCTTGTTGTGATGTTCTCCTCGCCGCGCGATCCACCGGTTCGTTCACGCGCGCCACGCTAATCCCGGCGCACACCCGCGCGGCGCGCTAATCCGGGCGCACACCCGCGCGGCGCGCTAATCCGGGCGCACACCCGCGCGGCGCGCTAATCCGGGCGCACACCCGCGCGGTGCGCTAATCCGGGCGCACACCCGCGCGGTGCGCTAATCCGGGCGCACACCCGCGCGGCGTGCGGTGGCTTGTGCGCGCCTTTACGCGCGGTGGTTTTCTTGGTGCGCGGCGTGTGATGCCTCTTCGCGCACAGTGCGCTGATTCATGTGGTGTCGTGCGGCGGTTTTCTTCGTGTGCGCGTGCGTTGGCTCTACATTCTGCTCGTTGCGTCTATTCTTGTGTCGATTGTGATTGACAGGTTTCGGAGCAGATTGCGCGGGAAAATGCTGGGTCCACGAAAAGCGGGTCTTGCGAGCTCTTATTGGCGCGCTGACGAGTTAACGATGTTCGAAAGGTGTTTTGAAGTCATCTGGAGCGCGAGATGCGCACTTTCGGGCTCCCGTGAGGTCGAAAATGTGCGTGGTATTCAGTAGCGCATGCAATTCGATTCTTCTCTCTCGAATGCTGCGTTATTGGCACGCATGCCCGTGTTGGCAAGTTGCGAACGCGGTGGCACGGCGGATGTGATTGAGCATCTGATGGAGATCGATCGCCGCAAGTTGTACTTGTGCCAGGCGTGTTCCTCGTTGAGCGCGTACTGTCGTGAGCGTCTCGACTATTCCGAGGACGAAGCGGGCAAGCGGGTGCGGGTGACGCGCCTGGCTCGGGACGTGCCGCAAGTGTTGGACGAGCTTCGCGGCGGGCACATTCACCTCACAGGCCTATTTCTTTTGGCTCCGCACGTGACTCGCGAGAATGCGGAGGAGCTCCTTGGTGAGGCGCGTGGCAAATCGCGGCGTGAGATAGAGCGCGTGATCGCAGCTCGCTTTCCGCGGCCCGACGTTGAAGAAAGCGTCACGCCGACCAGCACGCCCACCACCGCGAAAGGTGTGGGCCGGCTGAAACCGCTCTCGGCGTCGACGGTTTTGGTGCAATTCACGGCTTCGAGCGAGTTTCACGCAAAGATCGAGCGCGCACGGGAATTGCTCAGTCATTCGATTCCAGGAGGCGAGTTGGCAGCTGTCTTGGAGCGGGCAGTGGAGGAGTTGATTCAGCGGGAAGAGAAGCGTCGGTTGGGAGCAGGTGTGCCGCGGAAGCGCCGGCCTCTGAAGGAAGGGTCGCGGCATGTTCCCGTGGAAGTGGCGCGCGCCGTGTGGCAGCGCGATAGTGCCCAATGCAGTTTCATCGATGCGGAAGGCCGGCGTTGTAGCGAACGGCGCTTCATCACCATCGAACACAAGGTGCCGTTTGCTCGGGGTGGCGCTCCCACTCTGGAGAATCTGTGTTTACTGTGCTCGCCTCATAATTCGTACACCGCGGCGCTGGCGTTCGGCGCGGAGCATCTCGAGCGAAAGCAGCAAGAGAGCCGACGTAGGCATGTACGACGGTCAGCGCCGACAGCAGGCGCGTGCGTGAGGCCCGCTGCGAAGCCAACGTCGATGGCCAAACCGGTAGCGCGTGCAGAGGATCTGAGCGTAGGCGCAAAGGCGATGTCGGACGCGAACTCGCTGGCGGGGGCGAAGTCGCTGGCGGGGGCGAAGTCGCTGGCGGGGGCGAAGTCGCTAGCGGGGGCGAAGTCGCTGGCGGGGGCGAAGTCGCTGGCGGGGGCGAAGTCGCTGGCGGGGGCGAAGTCGCTGGCGGGGGCGAAGTCGCTGGCGGGGGCGAAGTCGCTGGCGGGGGCGAAGTCGATATCAGGCCCGGAGCAGGTTGAGGTTGGCGCACGAGGCACGCATCGTACGCGGGTGCTTTCAGCGTTGTGCGGGATGGGCTTTGGTCGGCGTGAGGCGGCGCGAGCGCTAGAGGAGGTTGATGACGACAGCTGGCAAGATGCAGCGCTGCTGTTGCGTCGCGCATTGGGCCGGCTGGCACCCAATACGAGCGCAGTGCCTCGCGCGTGAACAGCAAACGCGGATCGCGATGCGGAGATGCGGGGCGTTGGTTAGGGATCGGCGACCACGTGCTCGGGATGTGCACCGCGCGCGCAGTGGGGGCCAACCAACAAAAGCAGGCGAGGAAAGTTTGGGGTCATGCCGCAAAGTCGATGTCCGGCCTGGAGCAGGTCGAGGTTCGGCGCTTTCCTACTTGCTGCGCGCTGGCGTCGAGCGCGGGTCAACTCAGTCCTTGGCTTTGTCCTTCTTGTCTTTCTTCTCTTGCTCTTCGCGCTCGCGTTTCTCTTTTTCTTCTTCGGCCTTGCGCTCTTTCTCGGCTTGCTCGCGAATCTCGCGCTCTTCTTTTTCCTTCAGCTCTTGCTCGTGCTTCTTGTCTTCCTCTTGTTGCATTTCGAGCGTCTTGCAGAACAGCGCTTTGCCATTGATTACGACCTCGCGCTGGCTGGTGGTGCCGACTGGCCCGCCGCGCTGGTTTTCGATCAGCGCGAAGTTGCCCTTCAACTTGGCAGTTTGATTTCGAAGGTCGTTTTCGGCGCCCTTGCGCGCCTCCTTCTCGTTGTCGGCGTGCGACGTACCTGTGATTTTGGCGAGAAACTTACAGTCCGTGGGCTTGTCGTGCTCGCGCACGAGCTCGACGTGTGATGCTTTCGGGTCGAGCTTGGTGACGCTGTTGAAGACGCAGCCGGCACTCAGCAGCGCCAGCAAGGAAAACGATGCCGCTTTGGTCATTCTGAGTCTGAGCTCCGCGGCGAGACTATCGCGACTGGGGCAGCGAGCGACAGTGGAACTTTCGCGTTCCAACCTGCCGATACGATTCCAGAAACCGAGTCGCGCGGGTTCGAGTCGGCAGCTTCATGGCGCCTTCTGCGGGCGCGGCTGGCATGCGAGCAGCACGGGCTTGAACTCGGCGCTACTTGAATCTTCGGCGCAGGTTTCGTCGGCTGCGCAGTCGGCGTCGGTATGGCAGCCAACGTGTCCGTAGCGCTCGAGGCAACGGCGGCGCGAGGAGCACTCGGTGCCCAGGTCTTTACCATAGTCGCGCGCGGACTCTGGACTTCCGCAGCAGACTTGATGCTTATCGCAGTCCTCGGGGCCGTCGCAGCTCGCCTTGTACGGCGCACACTCGCTGCTGCCACGCACGCATTTCGGCTGTACGAACGCCTGCTCTCCGCAGAAGCGTTTGTTCTCTTCGCGCTTGGTTGGGTACGGCGAATAATGCGGTTCGACCTTCGTGTCGTACAGCGCCTCGCCGCCGCGCGTGACCTTCAGCTGGAAGCTCTTGGGAGCTGCGGCGAAGGTGAGCCCGCTGATGCTCGCGTGTTTGCCGCGGTTCAGCGTCTTCAATTCGACGGCCATCTTGCAGTGACTCGTGTCGACGCGTTCGGGAACAGGAAGCGGTACGGCGAACTCACAAGCTTCTGGATTATCGTCGAGCCTTACGCTGAACTGAAACGGACCGGGCTCGGAGAGAGGAGGATGGAACTCGACGAACACACCGCCTGGGCAACGCGCCGGGGCAAGCTTCACCCAGAAGAGCCAGCCCATGAAGAGAACGGCTGCGAGCGCACCCAACACTTGTGCGGAGCCCTTGGACACGCGCCGAGCCTAGCATTCGTGTGCACGGCGCGCGCACGCGCTCAATCGATGCAGATTTCTGGCGGCAATTCGCTCAGATCGACCGGGGAGCTGCCGGCGCCGCGTGACAGAAACCGAGCGCAGCCGAAGGTTTTGACGAACTCGGAGCAGCGGCCGACGAAATGCCCGCGTGCTGGCGGACCCGGATTACTCACCTCGCGTCGCACAGGATCGAGCACACACATGCCCTCGCACTCGGCCCCGTCGCGACAGTCCTTGCCGTGATCCCGCGTGCGGCACAGGCAGAAGGTCTGCTGAGCCATGCCGTGCGCCGCGAAGACTCCGTTGCAACGTGCAGCGCACTCCGCTTGCCCGTCGCCGGTAGCCCTTGCGGGCGCGGTTTGGCTCGCCGCGCTGGGATCTGCTGCGGGCGCGCTTTGGCTCGCCGCGTTGGAAGCGATGGGTACGCCCCCGGACGCACCGGAACCGTGTACGACCTGGGGTGACTTGCAGCCAAAACTGAGGGCCAAGCAGCCCATCACGAGCACGTGCGAACGCAGCCACATCCCCGAGAGCGTTATCGAAATTGGCGGAAGCTGCCAATTGTGCTCGTTTTCGGGCGTTTTGTACGGCTCCGCGCGCTCAAAGCCGCTTTTCTGAGGGGTAAAGCCGTGAGCTCTGTGTCCGTTTGAACTTTTACGAGAACAGCGCCCTACGCTGCTTTCACCCGTGCACTCGGCACATATGGCTCTCTCCCTTGCGCCTCAGTCCCATACCGCAGCGGACTCGCTTGCGACGCTGCGAACCTTGCTCGAGCAGTCCTGCGAAGAGCTCGCGGACGCATACGCTGCGTCCAGCCGCGTGGTCGACCGGCGCGTCAGGGTGAGTTCGGCGCGACGTTCACGGCTCGACTTTAGCGATGCAGCATTGTCCGGCGCTCTGTGGTTGAACATGTCCGCCGGCTTCTTGGACACCACGGTGCGCTCCGTGCTGCGCAAAGGACATGAGCCAACGGACGACGCGCTCGACGATTGGGCATGTGAACTCGCCAACCAATTGCTCGGTCGACTGAAGAACAAGCTGCGGGCTTTCGACGTCGGCTTTTCGCTGTCTCTGCCGCGCCTGCTCAGCGCTGAAGAACACTTACCCGCAGCGCCCGAACTCGTGGTGATGCTAGATGGAGCGAGCGGCCCATTCGCTGCGCTCCTCAGTGTTCGTCTGCAGCCAGGTTTGCATCTACGAGAAGTTCCCGACCCGCCATCGTTGAACGAAGGCGAGTTCATCGTGTTCTGAGCCGCGTCGCTCAGAGACCGATGCCGACCAACGTTCGCACCCACACACGCCCGAATCCTTCGCCAAACGTCATGCTGTGCGACGTATCGCTGAGGCGAACGTAGGCGCCAGTCGTGATGAATGCCCGTCCGAGCAACACCAGCAGCGTGGGGCCGGCGTAGTGGTGTGGACCGAGCTGAAAAGGCCGGGGAGACGGCGCGTTTTCTTCCGGATACTCGCTGCGCATCCACCACTCGAAGCCCGGCTGAATGCGTGGTGATGCTTCGAACGTCACGCCGGCTGAGGGAGCGAACACCAGATCGTGTTCGCCATTGTAGTAGAACTCGCGTTCGCCCACGATATTGGCAATCAGCCGCAATCGGTCGATGCGGCGCTGTAAGATCACCTTCGCTTCCAGCTCGATCTCGCGCTCGTTCTCGGCCACCTCGCCGTAGAGCGCAACGTCGAGCGGCCATTCGCCAGTCGGCGCGAGTTGCCAGCGAAGCCTTTGCTTGAGGCCGTTGCCCAGCGTTCCGCGCGGCAGCTCGCTGAAGCCGTTGGTGGTGGTAGGTACCAAGGTCAAGTACAGCCCAAGTTCGAGCCGCGGCGTGATGCCATACTCGAACTCGGTCTGAAATTGAGTAAGGCCGTAGTAAACGGGCGCGCCAGTCTGGGAGTTTCGCGCGCGTACGGGCGTGAAGTCGGCGTACTGCTCGATTTCCGTTTCACCGGTGTCGAGCTGCTCGTGCTGGTACGTGAATGGAAGGGGGCGCGGCGTGGCGTTGGCATGCGCGCTGGCCAGGGTGAGCGCACACGAAAGGCAGACAACGAGCAAGCGCATGGCGATCTCTAGATTTTTCAGGGCAGAGCTTCGAACTTAAAGAAAGTGCGAGTCCCTGCTCGTCATTGGAAGTTGGCGAGTTGAAGCGGCGTCGAGCACACTGCGTCCGCGCAAGCAGTGTGGCAGCCATTGCAGCCGCCTTCGGCGTCGCCGCCGTACTCTTCGCCAATCGGTGGACCGAAGCCGCGCCAGACGATCTTCACGCCGTCATTGCCGTCGGTGAGGTTCTCGAGCTCGAACCACTCCCAGCCGCGTGCACCGGTCGCATTGAAGTTGCCACCGCGGCGCACCATCGCGAACAGCTCGTGCGGAACGGTGCCGCCGGTGGCTTCCTTCACGATAATTGTAGCGAGCGGAAACTCCGTCGAACCAGTCGGCGGCAATGTGTTCACGTATTCGATCACGCTCCCGTCGTGGATGCCGAGCGCGCTGGCTTCCGCCGACACGTCGAACGACGTCCACGAGTGATAGCCGCGGAAGCTTTCGGAAACGGCCACGAATGAGTTCGCCGTGGTCGACGGCTCTTCGCTCGAACCGCCTCCGCACGCAGCGAGTACGGCGGCGACCGCGCAGCTTGCGGCTAGGGAGTGGCGAAAAGATGTCACTCTTCCACGAACTCCGGGAAGTTGAGTAGCACGGCCGCCTGGTTCATTCCATTGACGACCGAGCCAGCGCGATTCGGATCGGCTGCGCGTTGAACGCGAGCGAACAGCGCGCCGAAAGCGCTCTCCAAGTTGGCGTCGGTGGGATTTTCCGCGCTGAAGTCCGGGGGCAGCGGCGGGAAGGCGTCTCCTGGGAGGCTCGCGTAGGCCTGGGCGAGTTCATCGAAGCCGGCTTCGATCGAGGCGTCGACGTCGGTGCCGCCCTGCTTGCTCTGAATCCACGGGCGGAACACGGCGTACGCAGCACGCGTGCCGGTCAAGTTGTCGCGAATGTCGGCCAGCGTGCGTTGTGCGTAGCGCGATTCCTCTTCGGCGCTCGCGGCCTTGTTCACCTTCTCGCGTTGCTCGTTCATGAGCGCGATGAGTCCACCGAACGCGCCCTGCAGATCGATCGGAACCGTCGCCCATTGAGCCTTCAGCTCGGCGGTGTCCGCCACGAGCTTCTCGCACAGCTTGCTCTTGAATGCTTGGCTCTCGCTGGCGTCCGCAGGCCAGGTTGCTTTGACGTAGCCGGGGAGCGTGGCCTCGACGTCGATCACCGCTTGCGGAGTCGTGTCTACGAACAGGATGCGCTCGATCGCGTGCATGCCAGTGACGCCCTCATCGTCGAACAAGTTGGGGTCGCCGGCAGGTGACAGCTCCTCCAAGAAGTCGTCGTAACGTGCGTCGATCGCAGCGTCGATGTCCGGAAAGAGTGGAGCAATCGCGCCTTCGCTGCGCTCATACGCGGCGCGCGCCTTGAGCCAGGCCGTGGTGGTCGCCAGAATCGCGGCTGCGTCTTCCGTCGCTGACCAGCCTCGCGCGGCGGCGGGAGCGGCTTTCTGCAGCTCGACGGCGGCGGCGTGCAATGCGGCGATGTCCTTGCCCACGACATTGTGCATGCCTTGCGTCACCGAGCGCTTCCATTCCTCTTCTGTGTTGGGTCCGTCGTTGGAGTCGCTGGAGCAGCCGGCAATGAGCAGGGCAAAACAAGAAACATACGCGAATCTGAGGGACATCGTTCTTTCTCCAAACCTCACAATGCTTCGACGAAGGCGAGCAGTGCTGTGCGTTCGTTCGCGGTGAGCGCGTCGAAGGCGTCGACCGAAGTGTTGGCTTCGGATCCTGGTCCACGATGAAGCAAGATGGCTTGCTCCACGGTCTTGGCGCGACCGTCGTGTAAGTAACTACGGTTGAAGCGCAGCCCAATCAACGGAGCCGTGCGCCACTCGAACGAGCCTGCTTGACCATCGATGGAATCGCGCGGCAAACCGTCAGCCAGAGCGGTGCCCATGTCGTGCAGGAGCAGGTCCGAATAAATTGGTGCATCGATGTTGGCGAGTGGCGCGATCGGGTAGTCCGCGCGCGTGCGCAGGCTCGGTACATGGCAGCTGCTACAGCCCGACTTCGCGAAAGCATCTGCTCCGGCCTGTTGCAGGCGCCGGGTTGGGATGGCTAGTAGCCGCACGTAATTGGCGCGACGGTTGACGCTGTCGAGGCTGACGTCGACGCCGGGTTTCATGTCGTCGCTGAGCCCGTCAGGGTTTGGAAATTCGTTCGGGCGCATTGGGCTAGTAATGCCCATGTCACCCTGGAAAGCGTCGGCGCTGAAGTCGTCGAGCGTCGCAATGCGCGCCTTCAAACCGAAGCGGCCGATCACGCGGTCGCCCTTCGTGTAGCGGTGAAAGCGCTCGTCGTTGTTGGGCTCCGACTCGTAGCTCACGTAGTTCACGCGGCCGTGAACACCGAGCCCGGCGGCGGCCTGCTCAGCGGCCACTCGCTCGATTTCTTCGTCGGCGATGGCCTCCATGTAGCCGCGCCCGATCACCGGAGGACCGAGGCGATCGCTGACCTTCACGTGTGGATCTTTGGGCGGCACGATCGGAGAGAGCCCACCTCCGGCAGTCAGCGGATGAACCGTAAACCCGAAGGGCAACGTCGATTGGTCGCTGCTGGGCGTGACCCCGTCTGCCTCGACCATCACCATTTTCTGCACGAGCCCCGGCCCGCGTGCGCCGGCGTCGTGACAAGCTGCGCACGACGCGCGCGTGTACAGCGGACCGAGACCGTCGGCTTCTCGCATGGGTGTGCCGAACGCGAGATCGCCATCGTTGAACTCCGCGACCCACTCGGCGCTGATGCCACGCAGGGGCACGTCGACTGAGTCGACCGTCGGCGCCGTCTGAGGCTGCTCGCCTTGCCTCTTGCCGTCCTCCGCGCCACCACAACCGAGGACGAACGCGGCGCAATACGTGGCCAGCCCCAGCGCGCGCGGAAGAAGGTGCGCAAGTCGAGTTGGAGTGTGTACCCGTCCCGGGGTGGTCATTGGGCCTACACGCTATTGAAAGTGAAAGTCATTGTCAATCTCAGCTTCGGCGCGCACCCGGGCCGCCCTGACAAACATCAGTTCGCCCGTACTCTCGCGACTTTGTTCAGGTTCCGAGCGCGCGGCTGACGGTGGTGACCAAGTCCTCGATCGTGAACGGCTTGTTCAACACAGGGCGATGCGGCTCCCGCGACTCGAGTTGCTGGATCGCCTCGACATCCGCATAACCAGTCATGAAAGCGATCGGCAATTCAGGCCGAATGCGACCGAGCTCACGCGCCAGCTCGACGCCACCCATGCGCGGCATGACTACATCGGTCAGCACGAGGTCGACCTCGAGTCCCGAACTCAGAAGCTCGAGCGCAGCTCGCCCGTCTTCTTTGGAGGTGACGCGTGCGCCGGCCCGAGCCAAACCGCGCTCGATAGTGCGGCGAACGGCCTCGACGTCCTCCGCAACGAGGATGTGACGACCCGCGAGCGCGAGGCCCTGGCGAGTCACGGAAAATAGCTTTCGTGCGCGCCCGGCAGCACGCGCGGAGGACAGTCTGCGGCGACGAGATCGAGAAATGCACCGTCACGCGACGCAGCCTGCATACGAGCCAAGGATACCGAGTGACCACAGCGCGTGCGAGCGATTTCTGTTGCCGCATGACGGAAGTGCGCGCCGTGTTTTCCCCGCAAACTCACAAAATCCAGCCGGTGGCGCCCAGCACGAGACCCGCCGTCAGTAACGATCCGTGTGCCGGTACGTTACGATACTCTCCTTGATTGATTCGGCCCCAGCCGATGCCCCCGCCGGCTCTGAATTGAGGGTCGATACTGAAGTTGGGCGTGATGTGCCAGTGGAGCCCAAAGCCCGCCAGCGCCTGGAAGCCGGTGAGCGATATGGACTGATTGGTGTTCTGCTGGGGTGCCCAAGTGAAGCCAGTGACTCCCTGGACGAACGGGCGCACCGTGCCGGAATTCGAAAAGAGGTACTCGAATTTGGGGCCAACCAAGAAGCGCGCCATCTGCAGCTCTTCATCGATGCCGAGCGTTTCAATCTTGGTTGCCAGCGTCGAGCCACCGAGCTCCAGCAAGAAGCCGAGCAAGGCGTGGTTCGATAAGCCGTAGACCGCCTCGAGCGTTACTGAATTGGTGCTTAGGCCCCACGCCGTGTTCGTGAGCGTGCCGCTCATATCCGCTTGGTTCTTCGGCTGGATGACGAAGGACAGTTGCGAGTAGGACGCCAACGTGCTCGTCATCGTTAGCCCAATCGAGCCGCTTCCAACGTTGTTGGCTGCGCGTGCGCCTTGGTTCGATTCGGCGTCACGCTTGTTTTTGGCGGGGGCCTCCTCGTCTTCGCTCTTCTTTTCTTCTTCTGCGGCACCTTCGTCGCTTTCGGCATCCTCCGCGAGCGCTGGGCGAGGCAGAAAAGAAGCCGTCGCAAGCCAAGCGACACAAACAAGTAAGGGTCGAACGCGCATAAAACCTCCGGCGGGGCGCGCGAGTCTACCTGCCCCGACGCGTTCACGCGCGGAAATCGTAACTCCGTGGGCAGGGTTCACGAGCCGGAAAACAAAGTCGAGCTCGGGTCGAGCAGCACCATCATGGCTTCGGTCGAACTACTCGGCGGCGCTTGCCCGTCTTCGAGTAGGCGCACGAAGAACAGGCCGGGCTCTGTACTGCTCGGCACCACGCTAACGCGCGCTGCCGCTCGTAGGCGCGAGCGAGTGTTCGTAGCCTCCAGGGCTCGAACCTCGGTTGGCTGCCGTTTCGAGACGGGCGTTGCTTCGGCCGTTTCTGGCAAGGGTGGAGGACGTTTGCGCGAGGCGGGAACCGGTGTCTCGTCGCTGGGAGGCGTGGCTGCGCTTACCGGCGGCGTGGCTGTGCTCACCGGCGGAGTGGCTACGCTCGGGGGCGTCGCTATGCTCGCGGGCGCGGCGTCGATCGGTGGCGCGCTGGTCGTAACCTCACTCCCGTCCGCGGGGGATTGGGTAGTGTCAGGTCGGCTGATGTGTGTTTCGACGCGTGGCGCGACGGAGCTTGGAGCAGGGGTGGTTTGGGTGGGGCGGCGTCGGTCGACGCTCGGCGTGACGGAGCGTGTTCCCAACGAACCAGGGCGGGGCGCAACACTCGTGGTCCCGGCGCTGCCCGAAGTGACGCTTGCCGCGTTGCGCGCTGGTGTGGACGGAAGCACCCGTGCGCTGGGTGGCGGTGGCTTGCTCGTCGTTTGCGCGGCGGGCGGCGATGGCGTGCGCGATGATGGTTCGACGCGACGCGAGAGCGTGACCTTCGAGTGCTCTTCAGAAGACGCGCCTTGGGCTGGAATGCTCGAGCTCTGGCGGGGCGGAGGCTTGGGCAAGCGGCGCGCAACGGGACCGCTCGAGGAGCTCGCCGGTGCTTCGGACGGCGCTGCGCTCGCCGTCTGCAAAGTGCGAGTGAGCTCCGCCGCGGTGCGCGCCAACGTCAAGGTGCGCTGGTCATCGCCTGCTTCGCCGGCTGACTCTGCTGCGCGTTGCACCCAACGAATGGCTTCGGCGGTGTCGCCCTTGGCGCTGAACACGGCGGCAGTTTCGAGCGCCGTAACTACGGTGTCCGAGTCGGAGTCGTTCGGTGTCGGAATTTCGATGGCAGCTTGCATGCGGTTGAACTCCGTGACGTCATGAATGCGAGCTCCGCGCCAAAGATGGCAATCGGCGAGCGAATGCTCCCGCGTGAAAAAGTTCGAATTGTAGTCCCCCGTGTCCGCGTACGGACTCGTGGGATGTGCGCAGCTCGAGAGTGTCCATATTACATGACAATCGCCGCGCCGCTCGTGGCATGCGCGCGATCGTAACGCATTCGGTTCAATCGAGTTCGTGGGAGCTTCGGCGACAGTTTCTTAGGTGTGTGTGCAAGCTCGTCTCGGTGGCGCGTGCCCCTGGGCGTACGGCGGCAGCTTCTGAAGTGTGAATCAACCTTTCGCGCGCTGACGCTTACCGTGTTTGCGCATCTTTACAGGTATTCGGCCGAGCCGTTGCGCCCGCGGACGCGTGACCAGCGCCAGGCGAAAGTCGTTCGCCCGGGAATTCATAAGCATTCGTAAGCGTCGGCGCGCCGCCCTCCCGGCTGCGGACCGAGAACGATGTGCTACTTTGCGCCCAAAATGACTTTTGCGTACTGGTCGGGCCGTTCAAGCTTGTTCTTGGTGGGCGCGTGCGCCTCGAGCTTAATGTTGGTCAGCGCGTGCGTCCGCAAAACCAGCGGTTGCAGCGGTGATGGGGAGTGCGGCGCAAACGCGAAGTGCGTCGCCAACGTTTGCATGATGGATTCCGGGAGTGGAGGCAGCACCGCGCAGGGTGGTAGCGGCAACGGTGGCACCGTCTCGGCGAATGGCGGAACGACTAGCGAGATGGGCGGCACCACGGCGAGCGGCGGTAGCTCCACGGCGAGCGGCGGCGAATCCACCGCGAATGGAGGCGCTCAAGCTGCTGGCGGCAGCAGCGCTGGCGCAAACTCGGGTGGCGCGGGTGGCGCGGCGGGCGGCACCACGAGCTCCACTGGCGGGAACGCGAGCGGTGGCTCCTCTAGCAACCTCATCACCGAGATGATCGATGACATGGAGGACGGTGACGGTCGGATCCTGCAGATGAACGGTCGCGAGGGCCCATGGCACACGTTCAACAGCGGTGAGTCCACACAAATGCCGCCTGGTCCGCTGATTACCCCTGAATCGGGCGGTGCCAATGGTTCGAAGTCTGCGATGCACACGAGCGGCAAAGGCTTCGCATATGCAGGCATCGGCTTCGATTTGAGCAACGCGGACACCGCTCCAGAGTCAGCTCAGTCGAAGGCATACGATGCGTCCGCGTGGACGGGCGTCGTGTTCATGGCGAAAGGCGGCACTTCTGCCTCGGGCAAACTCCGCGTCGAGCTTCCCATGCGCGATTTCGTGCCCGGCGATCGAGGAGGCACGTGTACCGGCACCTGCTGGAACGTGTACGGCTTTCAAATGGACGCGGCGCTCGGCGCGGGCTGGCAAGAAATCAAAGTGCCCTTCTCGAGCCTGAAGCGCGAAGACGGCAGTACCACCCCGAGCTTCGACGCCAAGCAGATCATGAGCATCTCGTTCAAGCACCAGACCGATCCGTTCGACTTCTGGATCGATGACGTACGCTTCTACAAGGAGTGATCGCTCACTAGGCTGAGCGGCCGAGTGGCTGCTTTCGGCAGTCGCGGGACGCTACGTCAATGCGTCGCGAAATTGCGCCATGCGCTGCTCGTCTGGGGTAGTACGCTGGCAGCCATATGACTGAGATCTCCCGGGCCGCTCTGGGCCAAGACTTCTGGCTCGGAGTTGCAACGTCTTCCTACCAAATCGAAGGTGCAGTCAACGAAGACGGGCGCGCGCCGAGCATTTGGGATCGCTTCAGCCACACTCCCGGAAAAACCAAGCAGGGCCATACCGGCGACGTCGCCTGCGATCACTACCATCGCTATGGTGAGGATCTGGCGCTACTCGACTGGCTCGGCGTGGACGCCTATCGTTTCAGTATCGCGTGGCCACGCGTGATCCCGAACGGGCGCGGCGCCATCAACCAGCGCGGACTGGACTTTTACGAGCGGCTCGTCGACGGTTTGCTTGCACGCGGCATTGCGCCCTGCGCGACGCTCTATCACTGGGACCTGCCGGACGCCTTGGAGGGAGGCTGGCTTTCACGTGATACCGTCGCCGCGTTTGCAGAGTACTCGGAGGTGGTGGCGCGACGGCTCGGGGATCGCGTCGCAATGTGGTTCACCCACAACGAGCCTTGGTGTCAGGCATTTCTGGGTTACGAAATCGGCATGTTCGCGCCCGGCAATCGCGACTTCGGTGAAGCGCTGACCTGTGCGCACCATCTGCTCGTCTCACACGGCCGCGCCATCGACGCGCTGCGCGCGCACGTGAAAACCCCGCTCGGGATCGCGCTCAATTTCATTCCGGCCTACCCCATTTCGCAAGATCCAGAGGACATTGCGGCGACGCGTCGTTACGACGGCTACTTCAACCGTTGGTTCGTCGAGCCGTTGGTGGGTCGCGGTTATCCCGCCGATATGCTCGAACTCTACGCGCCGGTCCTACCCAAGTTCGATCCATCCGATCTCGATACTATCGCGCGCCCCATCGATTTGCTGGGCATCAATTACTACGAGCGTATGCTGATTGGTCGGGGCGACAAGGGCATTCTAAACGTCGAGCATCACCGCACCGACGAGTTCCCGCGCACTGCCGATCGCGAAGTTTATCCGGACGGGCTTTCCGCGATCCTGCGGCGCATGCACAGCGAATACGGCTTCAAGCGCTTGGTTGTAACCGAAAACGGCGCCGCTTATCCCGATGAGCTCAATGCGAACGGCGAAATCGTGGATAACGCGCGCGTCGAGTTTTTTCGCGCTCACCTCGAACGCATCGTGGACGTTCGCCGTGCGGGTGTGCCGGTGGACGCGTATTTCGCGTGGTCTCTGATGGACAACTTCGAGTGGTCGGAAGGTTACACGCTGCGCTATGGCATCGTGCACGTGGACTTCGAGACTCAAAAGAGGACTCCCAAGGCGAGCGCGCACTTCCTGAGGACATTGGGGAAACGCGCTGGGCGTTCCTGAGCATCAGGCAGGCGAGTTTCGCCGAGCCGGTATGGCGAAAAGCGCCAAAAACTAGCCTAGCCAGCGCTCGGCTACGAATCTACCTGCTGAATTTGCGAGCGAATCTGGGGCAAGCATCGTCGCGACGACGATAACCCGGCCCGCTGAGTGCAGATTTTTCCGACGAGCTACCGCGCTTGAAACTTCTGTATACTGCTCTTCGTGTCGGATAATCCGCACAAGAAGGCGGTCGACTTAGTGGCGCCCTATTGCGACATTGTCGACCGCTTGCGCGATGTTCCGCCTTCCGCGCGTGTGCGTGGTTTGTATTTCCGCAGCGTGCTCGGTGTGCTGCGTGATCTCAACCGGCTCGAAGAATACGAGGTCTACTTCCCGAACGAGAAGTGGTCTCAACTCGCGTTGTATCCGCTGGGCGACTACCTCTTGCGGCTGGCCGTTGCGGGTGCGGTGGTGGCATCACCCGAGAACCTGCATCAAGGCGTGCAGCAGATCACCCGCTGTAACGCGACGGCGTTTGCGAGCAGCTTGCTCGGTCGTGTGCTGGTGCGCATTCTCGCGCGCGATCCAGTGCGCTTGACCGAACAGGGGTTGGCTGCGCGTCGCCAATCGACCACGTACGGCGAGTGGGAGCTCGTGCGCAAGGGGCCTCGCGAGATCGAAATGGTCTATCACGCCGAGTACATGTGGATCGAATCGGCGATCGCGGGTGCGGCGCTTGGTAGCTTCGAGAGTTGTCAGACGACGCCGCGCATCGAAACGCTGCTGCGCGACAAGTACAACGGCTCAACGGTCGTGCGCTGGTAGTCGTGTCTCGGGTTCAGAGAGAATGCTACCAACAGCGGTGAGTAGTGCGTCGCGCGACACCGGCTTCTTCAAGACCGGCTGCGACGTTTCCACCAATGTCGTCGGGCGTTCTTGATCTTCTTCGGTAACGAAGATGACGCGCCGAGCGAGCTCCGGGCGCTCTTGCATGAGCCAGCCGTACAGCACAATCCCGGAAACATCGGGCATCGAAACGTCCGCCACGATCACGTCGGCGCGTGACCCGGATTCGAGCAGGTCGATGGCCTCCTGACCGTCGTGAGCCAACAGCACGTCGTGCAGATTATCGAGGGTTCGTGCGAAGGCGCGCAGCACACGTTCGTCCGCGTCGACCACCAACACACGCTTCTCCGGGTGGGGCTTGCTCTGCGGCGGCGAAACACTCGAGGTTCGGCGATAGGCCTCGAACAGCTCGCGTCGATCTGGCAAGGGGATCAGCGCGATGAAGGTCGCCCCGTCGCCGTGCACTGATTCCACCAAAAGATCTCCGCCCAAGCGCCGCAGGATCGAGCGCGAAATGCAAAGACCCAGGCCGGTGCCGACACCCTGGCGCTTCGTGGTGAAGAACGGGTCGAAGATGCGCCCGACGACAGTCGGTGGAATACCCGGACCGGTATCGGAGATGCATACGGCCACGGCTTCGTCGTCCGCGCGCGCCGAAATACGAATTCGGTGCGCCGGGCGGCTCACTTCGCTGATCGCGTGAGACGCGTTCAAGAGCACGTTGGTGAACACTTGTGCGAGGCGCGCACTCGGCGCTACCACGACTGGCAAATCGGCGGCGTAGTCGAGCTCCAAGGTGCCATGCTGACGGATCTGACGCCCGACGATGCGGAGCACTTGATCCATCAATGCACGAATGTCGACGACTTCGGGCGAGGCGTCGTCGTCCGGGCGCGAGAACAGCTTCAAGTCGCGCACGACGCCGGCGATGGTCTTGGCGGATGACTCGATCTCTTGCAAGAGCTCGCGCGTTTCCGCCAGCGGCGCGCCGGTGCGACCAATACGCAGCACTTCCTGCAAGTCTTCCGGGCTCGCGCTGCGCTTGCTGCGCGCCAAATCTTCGACTTGGCCGAGCGCTGCGTGCAACGGATTCACACGCAGCTTGAGACCCTCGGCGGAGAGCAACAGCGAGGTGAGGGGATTGTTCACTTCGTGCGCGACGCCGGCCACCAACGTTCCGAGCGCGGCGAGCTTCTCCGAGTGCACATAAAGAGCGCGCACCTGCTCTTGCTCACGTCGCAAGCGGGCGCGCAGCAGTATGCGATCGATGAAGCCGAAAGCGGCGTCAGCATCGAGTCGATCTTCGGCGATGGCTTCGTCGGCACCCGCCTCCACCGCAATCAGCGCCGCGGGCTCGTCGCTCACGACGATGCCGATGGGCGCCCCACCGTGCGCCGAGCGTGCGCGGCGTACGACTTCTCGCACGTCGTCGCCCGCAGCCTCCACCTGTACCGGGTTTTCAATTCCGGGAAAGCGTCGCTCCGCGAGCGCTACCAACCAGGCGAAGCGATCCCCTTCACGACAGAGGATCACCAGAGGTGGGCCGTGTTCCTCGCTCATCACTGCTCGAAAGCAGTCTTCTTTCTACCAGCAAACGAGCGCAGCCGCGCGAGTAAATCCGGCGCCCTGCGCGTACAAAACGCTCTTGCTCCCGGGAGTTAGCAGCTCGGCCGCGCGCGCCTGGATGAGATTCGTCACCACGCCGCAACCCCCTAGGTGTGCTAGCTCGTCGAAAGTTTGTGGGGCCTCGGCGCGCATACCCAGCGCTTCGCGGATGGCAGCGGGCACCCAACGACGCGGTTGCACGCTCGCTAGGACGTCGATCTCATCGAGCGGTACGTTTGAGCGCCTCAAGAGTTCTTGGATGGTTTCGGCTGCAAAACGCACGGTGCCCCTCATCAACTCCTGGGCTTGCGCACGGTTTTGGCTGCCGAGATAGTAGGCTGGCCCAGCTTCCCACCAAGGTGGATCGCTCTCTTTGCCGCGGCACCACGTAACCGAAGAGTAATATTCGCCATGGGTGCGAGCGAAGGTCACCAGCGGCAGCCCGCGCTCGGCCGCCGAGACGACCATCGCGGTCGCTGCATCACCTACATTGGGCGAGGCCGGGTGCATCAACGCGAAGGTTCGTGTGATGAGGTGGCTCTGCGTGAGGAGTACGTGTCGCGCGCGGCCTGATTCGATCAGCGCCGCCGCGGCTTCGAGTTGCGTGAGCGGCGTGGCGCAGCCTGCGTCCATGCCTGCCGCGTACGCCGAGGTCGCGCCGATGCGCGCGGCGACTTGCGGCGCGCTGGGTGGCACGATGCGCTCGGGTACAGCGGCCCACGAAAACACCGCGTCGATGTCCTTGGCTTCCACTCCGGCGTCGGCGAGCGCTGCTTCGGCTGCCAACGCCTCTGCAGCCGGAGCGGTCATGTCGGCGGGAGCGATGCGACGGCGCGTGCTGCCGAGGAACGGATCAGCAGCTTCACTGGCGAAGTAGCGGGCAGCAATTGCATCCGCGTTGCTGGCAAAGCTCCCGGCGACGTCGACCAGCTCCCGCTGTTCAGAGGCGCGCGAACGCGCAACGAACTCCGGCGGCCACGCTGTATTGTCTCGTACTTCGCTGGGTAGCCACTGACCGAGGCCGCTGATGCGCGCCCTCACGTAGCGCTCCCCAGTCGCACGCTGTGCGGTCCGCCGAGCGCGCTCATGCGCTGCAAGGCTTCGTTGCGCCCGCCGCCGGCGACTTGCATGCGCCGATCGATGCGAATGTCCAGCAGCGCGGGGCCGCGTCGCGTGAGCGCTTCCAGCAAGCTGCTGGTGATCTCGCCGGGATGGTTGATGCGCGCCGATGGGATCGACAACGAGCGCGCCCAGCCGGCGAAATCGATGAACTCGGTCTCCCACGGCACGGCGCGGCCGTAGAGCTGCCGATAGCCGTGATAAACCATGTTGTAACGCGCGTCGTTGAACACGGCGAAGACGACCTTCAGCCCTTCCTTGAGCGCGACCATGGCTTCCATGCCCGCCATTTGCATGCCGCCGTCGCCGCACACGCAGATCACCGTGCGATCCGGATCGCCGAGCGCGAGCCCCACCGCGGAGCAAATCCCCGAGCCCATGCTGCCGAGGCCCAAGTTGATCAGAAACTGATCGGGGCTGTCGGCAGTCAGGTAGTGCAGCGCGAACAGCATGTGTTCGCCAATGTCCGTAACGAAGCGCGCCTGGCGACCACCCGCACGCTCCAAATCGGCCAGCGCTCGGTACGGCGTAATGATGCTCGACTCGTCTTCCGCGAAGTTCGGTACGTCGAAAGCGGATTCTTGGCGCAGTTGTTTGAGCTCGCGCCGAATGTTGCCGTTTCGCAAGCCGAAGCGCCGCACGCACTCCAGCATGGCTTCCGCGAACTCCCCGAGCTCGGCGACCACACCGAGACGCGTATCCAAGTTTCGGTTGAAGACGCGCGCGTCGAGATCGACGTGAATCAGCTCTCCGCGGGGAGCGATGTATGGCGTTGGGCCCACAGCGCAATCGTCGAGATCGGTGCCGAGCACGAGTGCTACGTCGACGCCACGAGCCGTGTACTTTCGTGCCCACATCGAGGCGGCCAGGCCGCCGTGGCGCAACGAACGCGGATGCCGTTCACTCACGACGCCCTTCGCGCGTGGCGTAGTCACGAACGGCACGTCCAACACATCGACCAAACGCGCCAAGGTGCGTGCGTGCCCGCGCGCACCAGCGCCGAACACGAGCAGCGGGCGCTCGGCTTGTGCCAGGCGCGAGCAAACGTGCTCGACCACATCCGCGTCGAGCGCCGTCTTGCGCGCCGTGGGCGGCGACGAAACCACCCGGGGTGATTCGGTTTCCGCAGCGGCCCGATGGATCGGTACGACTAGGAGTGCAGGTCCTGGACGCTCGGGATCGGTCGCGGCGCGGAAGGCGGCTAGTGCGTGCGCCGAAGCAGACTTGGCCTGCGCGACTCGAATCGTCGCCCGCGTCACCCCACGCAGCATCGATTCGATGTCGATTCCTTCAGGGCCGGAATTCTGGAGCAAGCGAGCTCCCTCAGCCGCCCAGGCGACGTCCCCGCTGATAACCAACATCGGCACCTGCTCGAGGTGCGCCGAGACAATCCCGGTGACCGCGTTGGTTGCGCCGGGACCAGCCGTGACAACTACACACGGAACGCGGCCGCTCGCACGATGGTAACCGGCGGCGGCAAACGCAGCTCCGGTCTCGTGCCTCGACTCGATCAGGCGGGCGCGCGAACAATTGAGGATTGCATCGAAAATGCTGGAGACGGGGCCGCCCGGAATGCCGAAGAACGTGTCCACTCCGGCTTCGACCAGCGCCTCCACGATGGCATCGGCGGCGCGACGAGGACCCAATTCCAATTCCGGCTCGAATGGAAGTTTGGGTGCAGACAGACGTGGCAAGTGAATCGGAGTTGCCTCCGCGTCCACGTTCAAGAGATCGCGGATGAAAGAAGCCGGGGCGGACTCTTCGGCGGGCGGCAGAGCGTCAAGAGCTTCGGTTTTCCTGGGCGCCATGTGTCCTTCTCGTGCAGATCGGGTGATGGGCCCCCTCGATTATCGGAGATGCAGGGCAAGGTTGACCGAGCGCAGTGGAAAACTGCTTTTGGATACTCGGCTCCTTGTATCGTGGCGCATAGCGGAGCGACGAGTCGTTGTCTAGTAGAATCGTTTTCCGCATTGTGACGCTCAGGTACCGCGGAGTTCTCAGCCTTCGGGGTTTAGAGGCACGCGGGCCGTTGCCACGCGCTTTCATACCGATCATCGAGCGCCCGGTGCTGAACTCCTCTTGTAATACCTAGGTATTATAGAAATTCGGACTCCCCACTCATGGGGGTTACGAGCGCTCGCGCTAGGCCGTGAAAATCGGCGCAGCGGCGCCAGTTTTGGCCGGGCTCGCTGCGGCGGGCGGGCGCGCGATATCGACTCCGCGCTGACGCTTTTCGTGAGCCGGCATTCGCCAATGTCGGAGTTCGCGTTGGCGAATCTGCGTACGCGTTGCGATTCTGTACGGCGTCGATCGACTGCGCCGCGTTCGTCGTGAGTGAGTGATGTCGACGGGCGTGTGCGTGTGCGCGAACGCTGTTCTCGACGAAAGCGTGGTCGCGAGAGACTAACGCATCGCTCCGTTGCGCCGAGTTTGCTTCACGTGTGACTAGAACGAAGCGTGTGTCACGCGTGGCGCCAACGTAGTCGACGAGTGTGCGTGTGTGTTGCCGAGTTCTACTCATTTTAGTCTCTCGTCTTGATATTTGTCTCATATGCGCTCATGACGGGAATGCTTGCGTCCGTTCGCCAAACGCGTCCGCTTGCGTTGACCTGGAGGCCCCGTGCGACCGAACTCATTGATTCGCCTTACCGCTGGCGTGTTGCTGGCGTTGTTCAGCTTCGCGTGCTCCGGCACTCCCGAAGTTCCCACCTACAACAACCCCGATCAACTCGGCGGCGGTAACGACGGAAAAGGCGGAAACTCCGGAATCGGCACGAATTCAGGAGGTAAGACGGGAATCCACATCGGCGACGCGGGTGCGTCGAGCGATGCGGGATCTGGCAACTCCGGTGGCAACTGCAAGAAGGTCTGCGAAGCCAGCGAATGTGGACCCATCGCGGACGGCTGCGACGGTTTCATCGATTGCGGTGGCTGCAAAGCTCCAGAGACTTGCGGCGGCGGCGGCATTCCGAGCCGCTGCGGCGGCGGCACTCCCCCAGAGTGCACTCCCAAGACGTGCGCGGAGCTCGGCGCAGAATGCGGTCTGCAAGCGGACGGTTGTGGTGGCGTCGTCGACTGCTGGAGCGCTGCTGCCAAAGCGAGCGCAATCCCTCACTGTGAAGATCCCACGGCCGAGTGCGTCGACGGCGTCTGTACGGTACTGACCTCATGTACGAAGCTGACCTGCGCCGACTACGCGACTTCGACGGGCCTGTGTGGTCCAGTGAGCGATGGTTGCGGCGGTACGCTCGACTGTAATTTCACCTGCCCTGCGGACGAGGTGTGCGGCGCGAGCACAGCAGGTAAGTGCGGCAAGGTCACTTGCCAGCCGATGGCGTGTGAGGCGGCCCTCGCCAACAAGCCCCAAGGCTACTGCGGCTACGTCGCGGACGGCTGCGGCGGTGAGATCAAGAACTGCGCGAAGGTGTGCGGCACCGGCGAGACCTGCGGTGGCGGCGGCACGCCGGATGTGTGCGGCACCAGCACGACGACCTGCGTCCCCAAGACCACGGCAGCGTGTGGAACTACCTGCGGCCCGATAAGCGACGGCTGCGGCGGTACCGTCGATTGTGGCGGCTGCACTGCGCCGCAAACCTGCGGCGGTGGTGGCGTGCCCGGCAAGTGCGGCGCGCCGGTGTGCCAGCCAGACACGTGCGCCAAGTACGGCGCGACTTGCGGCACCATTCCGGACGGTTGCGGTGGCCCCAACCTGAACTGCGGTACCTGCGGTACGAATCAGATCTGCAACGCCAACCAGTGCCAAGACGTCGTGTGCAAGCCGAAGACGGCTGCCGAGGTGTGCGGCGGGTTCTGCGGCATGCAGAGCGATGGTTGCGGCGGCACCGTGAACTGCGGCGGCTGCACGGCTCCCAACACCTGCGGTGGCGGTGGCACTCCGAATGTGTGCGGTTCGCCGCCTTGCACCAAGAAGACCTGCCAGGAGTTGGGCGCCACCTGCGGGCCCGTTGGTGACGGCTGCGGCGGCGTCATTGCTTCCTGCGGCACCTGCACCGGTGGTGACACCTGCGGTGGCGGCGGCACGCCGAGCCAGTGCGGCCACATGGTGGATCCGAATTGCACCGGCCTCTGCCAACACCAGGTTCAATGCCCCGCGGGCCAAGAGACGCGCCTGACGGGTACGGTGTACGCGCCGAACGGAACCGAGCCGCTCTACAACGCGCTCGTCTACGTTCCCAATAAGCCGATCCCGCCGATCTCGGCAGGACCGAGCTGCGTGCGCTGCCAAGACGAGGATCTGGGTAGCCCGATTGCCGCGGCAATCACCGGCGCAGATGGCAAGTTCGTGCTGCGCAACGTGCCGGCCGGCGTGAGCTTCCCGCTGGTGGTCAAGATGGGCAAGTGGCGCCGCGTGGTGACGATCAATGCCGTCACGCAGTGCACCAACGTCAATCTGACCGTCGATCAGACGCGCCTGCCGCGCAGCATGACCGACGCCTCCTCGGGCAACATCCAGTACCTGAACATCCCGCAGATGGCGATGGTGACCGGCGACGTGGACGCGCTCGAATGCGTACTTCGCAAGGTTGGCGTTGCCGACAGCGAGTTCACGCTGCCCACGGGCAACGGTCGCATCCACATGTACCGCGCCAACGGCGGCTTGATGGGCTGCACCAGCTACAACAGCAGCGGTCAGTGCCGCAGCTCGGGCATGATTCAAGCGCCGCTCTCGTCGCTCTTCACCAACAACAAGATCGACTCGTACGACGTCGGCATCTTCGGTTGTGAAGGTGACGACAACGAGCACAACAGCTACGATCCAATCCTGCGCAGCTGGGCTGATCGCGGCGGTCGCGTGTTCGCCTCGCACTACAGCTACACGTACCTCCACGACAACGGTAGCTTCGCCAACACGGCGACCTGGGGCGGCCCCTACAAGGTGAACGACACTACCACCACGGGCATCATCGACCGCAGCTTTGCCAAGGGCAACGCGTTCAACACCTGGCTCGGTGTGGTCAACTCGTGGCACCCGACCTACGGCAGCGGCTACATCCAGTTCAAGGATCCGCGCGACTACGTGCAGAGCTTGAAGGCGAACACCGAGCGCTTCGTTTACACGGACACGAGCGTTCGCATCAACGGCACGCAGATCAACAAGCAGAACGCGATTCAGCAGTACAGCTTCAATACGCCGTACGGCGCTGACGCCAACAACGTCTGCGGTCGCGTGCTGTACAGCTCCTTCCACGTGTCGGACATCTCCGGCGCGGGCACCAAGGTGTTCCCCACCTATTGCCCGACGGGTCCGCTCACGGCGCAAGAGAAGGTGCTCGAGTTCATGATCTTCGACTTGTCCGCGTGTGTGTCGGTCGGTGAGCCTCCGCCTCCGCCCACGTGCACGAAGAAGACGTGCGCCAGCGCCAACGCAAACTGCGGCCCGGTTGCTGACGGCTGCGGTGGCTTGCTCGACTGCGGTACCTGCGTTGCCCCCAACACCTGCGGTGGTGGTGGTACGCCGAACCAATGCGGCAGCGTTTGCAAGCGCACCACCTGTGGCGCGCAAGGCGCAAACTGCGGCATCATCGCGGACGGCTGCGGCGGCACCCTCGATTGCGGTACCTGCGTGGCTCCCGCGGTGTGTGGCGGCGGCGGCACGGCCAACGTGTGCGGCACTCCGCAATGCACTCCGCGCTCTTGCGTGAGCGTCGGCGCGCAGTGCGGCGTGATCTCCGATGGCTGCGGTGGCACCGTCTCGTGCGGCACCTGCCCGACCGGCACCGTGTGTGGTGGCGGCGGCACGCCGAACGTGTGCGGCGCCGGTAGCTGCAACCCGCAGACCTGCGCCAGCGTGGGCGCGCAATGCGGCTTCATCGGCGACGGCTGCGGCGGCAGCGTCTCGTGCGGCACGTGTGCACCTGGCTCGACGTGCGGCGCGGGCGGCCCGAACATCTGCGGCGGTAGCTGCGCTCCGCGCACCTGTGCCCAGGCGGGCGCGCAATGCGGCTTCATCGGCGACGGCTGCGGCGGTGTCCTCAACTGCGGCACCTGCGTCGCTCCGCAAATCTGCGGCGGCGGCGGCGTGGCCAGCCAATGCGGCGGTAGCTGCACTCCGCGCACCTGCACTCAAGCTGGTGCTCAGTGCGGCGCGATCAGCGACGGCTGCGGTGGCGTGCTCGAATGCGGCGTGTGCCCGCCTGGCCAGACCTGCGGCGCCGGCGGTACCAACAAGTGCGGCTCCGGCTCTTGCACGCCGAAGACCTGCGCGATGGTGGGCGCAACCTGCGGCGCAGTTGGTGACGGCTGCGGCGGGGTGCTCGACTGCGGTACCTGTGTGGCTCCGCAATCGTGCGGCGGTGCGGGCGTGCCGAATCAATGCGGCACGGGCACCAGCGGTTGCTCGCCGCGCACCTGTGCACAGCAGAACGCCGACTGCGGTCCGGTGGCAGACGGCTGCGGCCAGCTGCTCGATTGCGGCACCTGCCCGCTGGGTCAAACCTGCGGCGGTGGTGGCGTAGCGAGCAAGTGCGGCGCGCCGCGCTGAGCTTCGCCGCGAGTGGGTAGATGGCATCCGAGCCTGGTGACGAGCCGGGCTCGGATGTCGCGGTTTGTTGTCAATCTTTTACGGGGAGCGGGCCATCGAGCTTCAAGTCGCGCACCGCGTCGCGGAAGCGCACTTGCTGCTCGTCGATGCTCATTTGAAGCTCGATGGTGCGCTTGGTGATGGCGTCGATGCGACTGGAAGCGTCGCCGAGGCGCTTGGTGAGCTTTTGGCGCAGATCGGCGGCTTGCGGATTCTTCTCGATGGCGCGCAGGTTGCGCCGTGTTTCATCGCTGACGCGTTCGAGCTCGTTGCGTTCGTTGGAGAGTTTTTCGAACTCGTCGGTCGTGCGCCGTAAGCTGTCGCGCAGCGTCCAGGCGTCGCGCAACCGCTTCACGATCTCTGGGTTCGCTCGCGCATCGGCGACATAGCCTTTGACCGCGTCGTCGGCGAGGTTGCTGAGCCAGTCGGTTTCTTCTTGGTTCGGGCGGCGTTCGTCGACGCTGAGTTCGCTCTTGCTGTGAGGACGTAAATCGATGGGGACGAGAGCGGCGCCGGTGCCGGCGTTGTCTTCGGTGCCTGCCGGCGGCTTGAATAACCGCGTGCCCGGAATGCGAGCGTGCTTCACGAGCAACTTCACGGCAGTGTCACCGCCGTTATCGATGCGGTAGATGCGACGGCTCGAAAAGTCGCGTTCGATCCAAAGCCGTCCCGCCTCGATGCGAAAAAGCCGTGACCCGGTTTGATCTTGGCGGGAGTCTTGCGTGATCGCCACGCTGCGCTCGATGGCGAACGGCACCGTTGCGGTCGCGCGCGCCGGCAGCGGCTCCAGCACGCCTTGCCCCAGGAACGAGCCACGTTCGAACACTGCGATCGGTCCGCGTTCGAGCAGCCCTTTCGTCGAGTTGGTGAAGCGTGCAACGCGAAACGGATGTGCTCCCGATGCTGACACGCCTGCTTCCGGACTGAACAACAGCACCGCGGCGCCGGGAACGCGTTGGCTCTGCAACAGCACCATCGTGGCGCTCTGCTTCGGCACCGTAACGGGGTAGGGGATGTCGTAGCGTGTCGTGCCGGCTTCCAGCGCAACCGCAGCCAGATCCGAAACCCGGCGCGGCGGGCTCAAACCCGGAGGTGGTGGCGGCGCGGGTGCCGGCTTGGGAGCGGCGGCGGGCGCTGATGGCCGTGGTTGTGCTGCGCGGCGCATGTCCGCTTTTTTCGAGCGAGCCACCGCGCTAGCGCCGCCAGCGTAACCGTACGAGCCGCTCGCTTCGTCCTCGACGATGTTGAGTTCGCTCGTCTCGACCTTGCGAACCTCTCGGGCTCCTTCTTCCCTCGCCACATGTCCCGCTGTTGGGGTGCTTTCGGCCATGCTGACGTCCTCGTCTTTCCCCGAGCGATCGAGCGATGTCACGCCAGTTGGCATCTCGGCGACCACTTCACCTTCATCCGTCACCACTGGGCGCTGCGGCAAAACTGGTGTTCCCAAGGTGGACTGAAACGCGAGCGGCGCGCCGGCCACGAGTGAAAGCGAAATGTCATTCCAGTCTTCGCCGGAAAGATTTTGCACGATGCCCCACGCTTGCAGATCGGCGCTGTTGTCGCTGCCGATCACCACGCGATAAGAAGGCCGCCACACCGGCGTTTCCGACAAGTAGCCGATCGAAAGATCGTGCTCCTTGCCGTCGAGATGCAGCACCACTTCGCGCATGGCGTTCGGATCCGGCTTTTTCGGTGGCGGATTCGGAGGAGGAGGCGTTGGCGCGCGCACTCTGCCGTCGCCGTCCTCGACTAGAAGCGGAATCGGTTGGGGCTCCTCGGGTTTTGGAGATTCCTTGTCCTCGAGCTCGAGTGGGAACGACGCCGAGCGCACCGAGCTGCCGCCGCGTTCGATTACGGCGAGTGAGGCCAGGAAGTCACCTACCAAACGCTGGCGCATCTCGAACGTGACGCGCTCCTCGTCGACCTTGCCGGCGCGCTCGAAATACCCAACTCCGTTGCGGTACACCACGACGCGCTTCAGCGGCAGTTGAGACGAGACGTTCGGTCCTCTCGCGCACCCAAAGCAGCCCACCGCGATACTGGCCCAAACGATGAATCGCATTCAGCTCTCCTCGCAGGCCGGCGCCAAAGACACGTCGGCCGGAGAGCAGACTACTCGCAGCGGGCGAGGCTCGACAAACAGATCCGCGGATGCGAGGCCTGAGCCGCGCGGTCTTGGTTCGGTTCAGCCACGCGCGGCTGAATTCCAGAGCTCGGCCAGCTGCTCCTTGATCTGGCGGCTCGGCGCGAAAGCTTGAGCTTCGACGCGGAAATGGTCACGCTCGCGCACGCAGAGCGAGACGCTGAACCAGCCCTCGAGCGCGTTAGGGCCGACTCCGATGCCGAGGCGCGCCACGCAGCTCTCCTGCATCGGGCGATCGCTCAAAAATACGAGCCCATCGGGTGTGACGGACATCAGCTTGAGCGGCCGCCGCTCCTTCCGCGACTTGAGATCCGTCAACTCGACGTTGACCGGACGCGCTTCGCCGGCGAGCGCTGTGTCCGGCTTGCTCACCGCGTTCGGTCCTTCGACCTTGCGCGCCTCGGGTGCCTCGAGCAGCGTATCCAGAGTCTGCGGCAGATCAGCGATGAAATGAGCGACCGTGCGCGTTTCCTTCTCGGACGCACCCACCAGCGCCGCCGCGAGCTCGGCGCTGGCACCGCCGTCCAGAGCTCCCGCGATACGATCCGCAAGCTCGAGCAAAGCGACCAACGTTTTCTGTTCGGGTTTGGTGGTGCTTCCAGAGAGCGCTTCCGCGAGCTCGGCAGGAAGCTCCCAGCTCTGGGCAACGCGTTTGGCCAACGTGTGTCGATACGGCTCGACGGCAGCCAGCCAGTCCAGCAATGGTCGCGCCTGCGCCGATCCCGTCGGGGTGACGCGCTCGAGACACGCAACGGCGACCGAACGTCCGAAGCCGTACAACAGACCCGCCAAAAACGCCTCGTCGGCGTCCACGCCGCGCGCAGCGGCCAGCTTCTGGCAACACAACGCGCACGTTATGGAGCGGCGCCAAACGCGATACTTCACGTCCACCAGCGGGCCGTGCTCCAGAGCGGCGCCTGCTATCCCCGCGGTGAGCGCCAGTGAAGCGATCGCCTTGGCACCGAGGCGATGCACGGCGCGCCCGAGCGTCGTGATGGCGGGGCCGTTACCCCGATAGGCTGCGGAGTTCGCGATGCGCAACAGCGTCGCGGCCAGCGCTGGATCGCTCGCAGCGGCGTCGGCGACGTCTGCGAGTCCGAACTTCTGGCTGTTCACCAGCCGTCGCAAGCGGAGTGCCGCGGCGGGGTATGGCGGCACCACAAAGTCGCCGCGCGAAATCAGTTCCTCGAGACCCAGCAGTAGGCTCGTTCCGCTCGCCTTCATCTCCTCCTGTAGAACGGCGCTTGGCGTCAGGATCCTAAGAGCGCCTGGCGCTACCTGGCGACTTCGGCCTTACATTTCAAGGGCTCAGCGTACAACCCGAACACTCTGCGGCCAGTACGTCGGAGATCCCGGCGCCCACGGTCGGGGTGGTCACTTGCACGCTCCCGCCTGTTCCGCTGCTGGCGACTCCGAACACGACGTCGTCGGCTTCGAGGTTGCTGCCGCGCTGAAATCGGCATTGGTCGAGCACGATCCGGTGTGGTGGAGTTGCGACTGCGATGCCGAAAGCAAGCTCGGAAGGGAGCTCCCAATGCACGTGGAGCGCGCTTAGCCGGCGCTTGGCTTCGCTGGCCGCAGCTCCTTCGTCGTCGGTCTCGTTTGCAACCAACGTGGAGCGGATGATGCTCACGTCGTGGGGCAGGCCAATGTAGTTGTGCTCTGCGCTGGGCACCCCGAACTGCAATAAAGAGTCCACGATACGCACGCTCGCACTCGGAGCCACGATGCGTGATGGGCCCTGAGCCATTTCGAAACGCTCGAGCTCCACGTTGGAGCCAGCCTCGAGCTCCATTTCCAAATCGCCGCTGGCGAGGCGCGTGTCGCTGATGCGCACGTCGATGCGACGATTCCCCGCGTAGCCCTCGGCATCGCCGCTGAACCACATCCCACTGGTACCAAGCGTCGCGCTGGTCACGAGCTCGCGTGCTTCGAGGCGCGTATTGCCTCCCCGTAAGGTCAGGAAGTCCCGATACAAGTCGGTCCCGCGCAGCCGGCACAGGTGCACGTCGCTATTGGGCCCGATGAAGACGCCGCTGCCAGTGCCTTTCTCGACGTCCACGCCTTCGAGCATCGCGCGCAAACGACCCGCCTGGCGCGCCTCGCCCTGCAACTGAATCAAGTGCGCGTTTTCGCCGATTTTGGCCTGGTAGTCACCTTGCGCGTCGCGACGACCATCGATCGAAAGCCCTTCGATCAGCGTTGCGCTCGAATCGGCCGCCCCCGCGTGAGAAAGCAACAACGTGACCGCGTCGTCGGGGGCTTTGGCTGGGCGATGCCAGCGCACGTCGCGCGCCGACAAGCTGGTCCCTGCGCGCAGCGCCACCCCCAACACTTCGTAGTCGCCCGGACCGAGCTTCACCACGCCACGACCGAGCGAATGCGCCCGATCGAACGCTGCCTGCAATGCCGCGCTCTGGTCCGTTGCGGTATTCGGGCCAGCTCCAAACTCGGAGTTCGCGTCCACGATGCCGCTGCGATCGTCGTCTTCGATGACCAGGTGGAGCTCGCGCGTTCCCACGAGGTTCGCACCCTCCACTTTTTCGATTTGAATGGAGAGGGCTTCATCGAGCTCGGCTAGGTCATCGTCCAAAATCCAGAGCGTCACGTTTTTCTGTGTCTCGCCCGCCGCGAAGCTCAAGGTTCCCTCGGTGCTCGCGAAGTCGGCGAGCTGGCAGTCATCTTGCGCTTCGACGCCCACGGCACGGTAACTCACGCGCAGTGCCTGCGGCGCCGGTTCACGCAGACGCAGCGGAATCTGTAATGCACCAGCGCCTTCAGGAGCGCGAAGTGGCGTGAGAGCAAACTCGACCGCCGCGCCGTCGAAAACCACGTCGTTGACCGGGTTGCAGGCGAGCAGCAGTAAACAGCTCGTCCAGCAGAGCAACGCGTGAAATCTCATTTGTCGGAGAGCGCCGCGGCTCGCGCCCGCAACGCTTCGGCATCGAAGCCGCCCGGATAGCGGGATAAGTACACGTGAATCGCCGCCCGCTCTGCCTCCGTTTTGCCCAGCGCACGCAATGCGCGAATCTTACCGGCCAGCGCTTCCGGCGCGAGCGGGCCACCGCCACCGAGATAGCGATCGAAGGCGGCCAATGCGCGTGCCGGAGCTCCCAACGCCAGTTGCAGCTTTCCGAGCGTCACTTGCACGGTGCTCGCCTCGGAGCTGTGTGGATGCAGCGCCACCAAGCGTTCGTACGCTGCCGCCGCGCCGCGTGTGTCGTTGCGCCGCAGTTTCTCGCGCGCCTCGTCGAGCAATTCGGCGGCACTCCGCGTAGCCGCTGCGGGCTGAGCTTTCGAGCTCGATGCGGCTTTGGGTTCCGAAATGGCCAGCAAGGTTTCCTGTCCTGCTTCGACGCTCGCGTTGAGCGTCGTTTCACTTCCACCAGCCAAAAGCAGCAGCTGGTGGCGCTTGGCAGGCACGAAGGTAGTCAGGGGTAAATCAAAAGGTCCCACATCCCCAATCAAAACCCGGCTCCCAGGCTCAGCCGCCGGCACGTGCAACGTCCCCAAGTTGGGCGCTTGCCAGAGCTCGCGCGGCGCGAGCAGAGCCAACACGCTGGCTTCTTCGTTGCGGCCCACGACGCTGCGCGACGTTGCCGCGCCGTTCCAACGAAACGCAGTGTGTGCCGCAACGAGCTCGGAGCGATTCGATAACGTGAGCTCCACCTTGCCTTCCGCCACGGTTAGCTGCTTTGCGCCTGAAGTTGCATCGAAGTTCAGCGCAAACGCGGTGCCGCGCGCCGTGGCGCGCTCATCGCCGAGCAAGAGTGAAAAGCCTTGTCCGGATGTGCGCGCGCTGAGCGCAGCCGCGACCGAGCCTGACAACACACGCAGCTCGATATTCGGCTCTTGCAATGAGGTCACGGCGAGCTTGCTTTGGCGATCCAGGCAAACGTCGATGTTCGGATCGATCGTGAGGCACGCTCGACCGCTGCGGGTCTCGAGCACTGTTCCCTGTTGCAAAAGTTGCTTGCCGGCGCTGGCACTGCGCCCGTTCACGAGGAGCTCGCCGCTCGCGAACACCAGCTCCGAGCGGCTTGGTCCCGCTGAGATCGCCGGCCCGCGAACTGCGGGGTGCGAAGGTGAAACAGCTACGGGTTGCGGTCGAAGTCGCCACCAGGCAAAGCTTGCAGCGACTGCCATGGCGAACGCTGCAGCGGTCGGCCTTGCCCAGCGGCAGCGCGCAGCTTCGCGTTGGGTAGCTGCCGTGGCTTCGCCGACGAGGTGTAAGCCGCGTACTTCGGCCAGCGCTCGTTCGGCGATGGCAGCGCAGCGGCTTGCGTCCGGCTCGACTTCTTGGTTGGCCAAGCGATCGAAGAAGGCGAGCTCGCGCTGGGCAATTGGGTCAGCCGCCGCCAACTGCCGTCGCTGGCTCTCTTCATTCGGCGAGAGCTTTTCGCCGCGCGCGAAGCGTTCCTGCAGCAGCTCCCATTCGCGCGGCGTGCTCATGGCGCCCTCCGCGCATCGCGTTCGAGCAAGCGACGCAGCTGGCGCCGTGCAGCAACCAGGCGATCTTTGACCGTGCCGAGCGGGCTCCCAGTGAGCTCCGCGATCTCCTCCACGCTGAAGTCCAGCGCGTGCCGCAGCACCAATGCTTCGCGGCGCGCATCCGAAAGTTGCGCCAGCACCGTCTCGAGGCCGAGCGGCTCGTGAGGAAGTGCCACTTCGCGTTGTGTCCACGGCAACGTGCCTGGCACCAACCAGCGCACCAGCACATTGCGGCGGCGTCGTTCGCGGCGCATGAGCCGCAAAGTCGTGCGCACCGTTACGCGATCGGCCCATGCTTCCAGGCTGCTGTCGAAGCGGAAGCTCGCCGCCGAGCTCAAGATTTCGATCAGCGCGAGCTGGGCTGCGTCGTCGCCGTCGCTCGTTCCCGCCAACAAGCGCGCAACGCGCAGCACGCGCGGAGTCAAACGCTCGACGAGAGCGCGCTGGCTGCGTGCATCACGCTTCGCGACCAGCGCCATCAGCGCTAAATCGGATTCGGCTCGCGGCGGGCTCGGCAGCTGCACGGGGTCGCTTCATCATGGCCTCAACCCATCGCGAGCGGTCGGTCGAACACGCCGAAAGCAATTCTGGTGGAGTATTATGGTCCCGCCTGAATAATCACAGCGAACTCAGTTCCCCACGAGAACGAGTTGAGACGGGTCAGCTCCACGGGGGGCGTCGCGCCAGAAGTACGCGCCAGATAACGAATGCTGCGGGGGTAGTAGGCGAGGCTGCCGCCAAGCCCAAGAGCCATCCAGCGCGCGAGCTTCATTTGAAGTTGGAGCTGGGCGAAGGGACCCAGGCGCCAAGCGGAGCTGTCTGGGGCCGCCGTGGCGCTCCCTGCGGGCACACTGTCGCGACGACGTACCAACTCGAGGCTCAGCCCAACGGCTGGTTCGAGTGCGACGCGCGGCGCCAAGCGTTGGGCGAAGCCGAACGACGCGCCCAGAGCACGACGATCGAGCTCGAAGTCACCGTGCTGATTCGTGAAGCGGCTCGGAAGCGAGAGCAGGCCCTGTGCGCGCAACGCAAACCCGGGTTCGACACGCAATCCGAGCGCGAGACGCAGGTGTGGCGCGAGGCTTAGGTCGTGTGCGAGCGACGCCACTCCACCACCAACCTCGCCGAACATCTGTCGAGTCGGACGCACTGCGCCGGTGGCGGGCGGCGCCGACTTCGGCGTGGAAGCAGTTGGTGGCGAGGGCGGCTCGCTTGCTGGCACTACCTCCGCGATGGGCCGCGATGCGACTTCCAGACCTTCCTGAAGCGCGGCCGCTGCGGAAGCCAGCACACTGGCGACGGCTTCGTGAGCTGCAGCATCCGTTGCCACTCCGCCGTGCAACTCGCGCCGAATCGCGCGTCCGCGCGCCGCATCGACCACGGTCAGCTGCCAGCCTTGTGCGCTTTGCACGTCGAGAACCGCAACCACCAGCACATTCGGGCGGTTCGACTCCGTCACGATCCACACATCCAGACGCTGCGACGAACGTAACAGCGTTGCGTGCACAGAAAGGCGCGCGAGCTCCGCCTCCAATACGGATCTCAGCGTGGCTTCACTGTTGGCGTCGAGCGCACCTTCGATGCGCAGCACGAGCTCACGCCGTGTTGGTTCCTCACCGAGGCTGGGGGGCGCTTCTGTCTGCGCGTGTGCCGGTCCAATCAGCACGAGGCAAAACGCTGCGCGGCACAGCAGTCGGGTCACGCGCGCTCCAGCTCTCATGCGGAAAAGTGAACCTTAGCCTTCGCTGTGAGTGACGTACAACCCGAGAATTCCCGCGGGAAACCCGAGCTTCCAAACGCCTTGTTAGGTCGGCTAGACTCGGGACTCGCAGCCACGTCATGACAAGGCGCTTGGGTTTTGCACTCATTGGACTGCTCGTCGCGTGCGGCAGCTCCCCGAGTGTTCCCGATGTGGGGCGTTCCAATTCCAACATCGAGCTGAGTTCGTGGCAGCGGCTGTTTCAACTCGCGACAGCGTTAGGCGAGCAGCGCGCTGCGAGCGCTCGTTATCGTGAGATGGCGTCGCGCGCCGCCGGAACATTATTGGTGCCTTTGCTAGAGCTCGGTAGCGGAGCGGCGCTGTCCGTCGCGGGTGTGCGTTTGCGTGGCAGTTGTGGGGTCACGTTCGTGAGTGAAAGCCTGGCGGTGACGGCAGCGCATTGTGTCGACCCCAGCACCCATTCGTTGTCTGGATTGGTGGTCGAAACGTATCGGCCTAGCCCGGCGCTGAATTCGAGCTTTCAGGCTACCACTCAGTTATCCGGCGTATTCCCGGAGTACGAACACGGCCGGCTGGGCGAAAACGAGGGCTACTTCACGGATCGTTTTGCTTGCAAGCTGCTTGCGCGTTGCTCGGCCGCTTTTGGAGGCCCTTTCAACTGCGACGTCAGCGCGAGCTCGGGTGGCGACACGGCGCTGCTCGAGTGTGAAGGTCGCCCCGGCGCGCGCGTCGGTTTCGTCGATCTCGCCGAAAGCGACGTGCCGACGGCGGAAGTGTTCATGCCCTGGGCGCACGAAGTCTACGACGTGTCGCTCGATCCTAGCGACGATCGCTTCGAACACTACGTGCGCTTCGACGGCGATCGCTCCCACAATTACCATTACTTCGGCGCAGATAGCGGGGGCCCCGAGCGAAATCAGCTCCTACCGTTGATCTCGAGCAACGGCGTCGACGCTGCGCCACATAGCAAGCTCTCGCTTTCGCCCGCCAAAGTGGTGACCGATCTGCTTGGTTGCCATGGCAGCTCGGGAGCAGGTGCGCTTCAGCCGGCTGCGGATGGTCGCTTTCAGCTACTCGGGCCCTTTGCGGCGGGTGATGCGGAAACTGAAGCCTACCTATGTGATCACGTGCCGGCGCTGGATGGCTCGTCGCGCGGTCCTGGTACCCCCGGCATCGCCTATCAGCCGCTCGCGCTCACGCAGGCAATGCTCGCGCAGAGCCGCTCGCGCTGGTTAGCCACGTGCCCAGCGTTCCCCGCCGAAGCCACGACCTTGCTTTTGGACCGCTCCTGCCTGCGCCAAGCGCTCGCCAACGATCCCACGAGCACTGCCTTCGTCTCACACCTTCGGCCGGGCCTGGCCGCTTCGGGGCTCGAGTTCATGCGCGATTGGAGTTTGCGGCTGGACCCCATGGAACCCATCAGCTTGAAGGGGTTCGAGCTCGAAAGCGGAGCTACCTATCGCGTTGGTCTGCGCATGCTATCGAACGAGAACTGCGACGCCACTAGCTGCGGCACGTTGGCTCTCGCTCTTGGCACGGAGATCCGCTTGAGCCACGCGGCGAGCCGGGGTGAGGCTACGTTTGCGGGTTCATTCGTCGCGAATGGTAGCGGGCCTGCCGTGCTCGAGTTGCGCGCCGACACGAATTCAGTGAACCCGGTTGCAGCCATCAGCCTCAAGCGCGAAGGCGCCGTGAACGACTTCGATACCGAACACGAACGCCTTCAAGTGAGCCTCTTCGACCTCGATTCGAGTCCGCTGCTGCCGTGGCCGGCGCGCTTCGTGGGCGATGCTCGAGCGGGCTTCGCCGCGCGTTTGCTTGCACACGAGCGCCTAGTGTTCACGCGTGAAGCCTTGGTAGCTGGCCGGCGTTGGACAGCTCGCTTCATCAGCTCGGCGTCGGCCACGCTCTCGTGCGGTTTGCTCGCCGACGACGGCAGCGTCGCCGCATCACAGGATTGTAGCGCCGGTCTCGTCGCGCTCGACGATCGCAACGGCAGCGCGCGCGCCGCTTTCTTCATCGAGAATCGCGGCGATTCGCCCGTAAACCTCGACGACGTGGCGCTCGCCTCCGATTTGAGTCCCGACGGCGACGCCGACGGCCTTCCCGACGTCGTCGATAGCTGTCCACGCGGCAGCTTGCCGGCGCAAGGTGATCTCAGCTTTGAAGTTCCCATCAGCACGCGAGTGAGTGCTTGCATCGACGGCCCTCAACTTGTCGACCTCGAGCTTCCGCGAGCAGGCAATGCGTGCGAGAGCGGCAGCGTCAGGGCGCATCTGCTCAGCGTGAACGGCAACTCTGTCCGTCCGATTCCGTTTGCCATCGAAGGTGATCACGCGCGCCTCGAACTGCCGCTCGGTGTGCACCAGGTTGCTTTCGAATTCGTCGACCATGCGGGCGTCGTGTTAACCAGCGCCAAACAAACCGTCGAAGTTGCCTCAGAAATTGGCCCCGCCTGCTGCCACACCCTGCAGTCGCTGCTGCAAGGCAGCAACGGAAGTGACGCCTTCAACGCGACGGGCAATCGCTCCGTGTGTGCCCTGCTCGGCGACGGGCGCGACTTCATCGCCTCCGACGGTTACTCCGACGTCATCACAGGCGGCGAAGAAGCCGACTACCTCGCGGTCGGGTCCGGCAACAGCGTGGTGCTCGCGGGCGGCGGGGACGACGTCATCACTGGAGCTCAATTCGCCCACGTCAGCATCTACACCGGCAGCGGCAACGACTTCGTTGACGCCAGCGCGGCTGATTCCGCGCGCATCTACGCCGGATCTGGCGCCGTTCGCATCCTGGGAAGTGCAGGGGACGACCAAGTCTTCGTTGGTGCAAAAACCACCTGGGTCCTCGCCGGCGCTGGTAACGACACCGTCACCTTGCGTGCACCCTGCGAAGCCCACCCCGCGCTTCGCCTCGACGGAGGAGATGGCAACGACACCCTCGTCTCGCCGCTCAGCCTCGATGAACTGGGCGCACGCGGCGTGCACGTCCAGGGTTTCGAAAGCGTCGTGATCGATACGACCCACGCCTATCTCTCCTCGTGTTTCACAGGAGACGAACCTTGAGCTCGGCTCTGCGCACCACAGCGCTCGCCGTTGCTTTAGCGGCGATGGCTTGCGAGGAACCTTCCGAGTTCGCCGCTACCGCTCCGCGTGGAGGCCCCGATATAGTTAAAATCAAAGGCATTGCGGCTCGCCACACCTGGGTCTGTGGCACCGCCGCTGGCATGTGCACTTGCGTTGCGGCGACAGCTCCAAACATCGAGCCCAACGCTTGCACCGCTTCGTCCTGCTGCTTCCTCCACGGCGCCAACAACGATCACTGCTCCTGCCGCCTCGACACAGCGACAGTCACCTGCGCCGACGCCATGAGCGCTCTCGCGGCTACTGAGCGCGTCGAGCAATGCCCGCGTTGACCTTCGCCAGCACTAATCAGCGGCGGCCAGCAGTTTAGTTCACGATCCAAGCCAGAATCCCGCGGCACGCCGTGCGCAATTCACCGGCGTGTGACCGTCGCTGAAACAACCCATCGCATTCCCGGTGCTCCCCTTGGCCTCGCTGTGGCCCATGGCAGCGTGCTCGTTGGCCTCGATGCTCATCCAGTGCGCATCGAAGTGTGCTGTTCACGCGGGCCTTCGTTCTTTCAAATGGTTGGCCTCGCTGAAGCCGCTGTTCGCGAAGCGCGCGTCCGCGTCGCCAGCGCTCTCGCCGGTTTCGGCATCCTGCTCGCCGAATATGCAGTCACCGTCAACCTCGCTCCCGCCGACCTTCGAAAAACCGGCGCCAGTCTCGATGTAGCCATCGCGCTTGCTACCCTTGCTGCGATCGGTTCGCTTCCCGCTACCGCTCTCGACGCCATCTTGGTCTTGGGTGAGCTCTCCCTCGAAGGAGCCATTCAACCCGTGCGCGGCGTTCTCCCTCAACTCGCTGGTGCCGCCAAACGCGGCGTACGCCAAGCCATCGTCCCGCGCGGCAACGCCCGCGAAGCCAGCTTCAGTCGAGCACTCGACGTACGCGCCGCCTCGACCCTAGCCGAACTCGTTGCTCACCTCCGAGGTGAAACCCGCCTCGAACGAATCGTGCCCACTCCATTCGTTCCCGCTCCCGATAACCACCTGTTCGGCGACTTCCGCGACGTTCGCGGCCAAGCCAGTGCGCGCCGCGCACTCGAAATCGCAGCCGCTGGCGCCCACAACCTCCTTCTCATGGGCCCGCCTGGCTCGGGCAAAACCCTGCTCGCGCGCCTCCTCCCCACCATCCTTCCACCCCTCGCATTCGAAGAAGCCGTCGAGTGCAGCATGATCCACAGCGTGGCGGGCCTACTTCCCGCGGACGCCGGCGTCGTCACCACGCGACCATTTCGCGCTCCCCACCACTCAGTCAGCGACGCTGGCCTCGTGGGTGGCGGCGATTCTCCGCGTCCGGGAGAAGTCAGCCTCGCACACCACGGCGTCCTCTTCCTCGATGAACTCGCCGAGTTCCGCCGCTCTGCCATCGAAGCCTTGCGCCAGCCCCTCGAAGACGGCCGCGTTTGCATCGCGCGCGCTCGGGCTCGAGCCTGGTTCCCAGCGCGCCCCCTCGTCGTCTCCGCCGTCAACCCGTGTCCCTGCGGTTACCTCGGCCACTCGCGCCGCACCTGCACTTGCAACGAAGAAGCGCGCCGTCGCTACCGCTCACGCCTCTCCGGCCCACTCCTCGACCGCCTCGACATCCACGTCGCCGTCCCCCCCGTCGAAGTCGCCGCCCTCACGGCACCTTGGCGCGGCGAAACCTCAGCCGACGTACGCGCTCGCGTCATCGCCGCCCGCGCGCGCCAGACCCAACGCAAACACGACTACTTCCTCAGCACCAACGTCAACGCAGCCCTCAACAATAGCGAACTCGAACGCGTCGTCACACTCAACCGCGAAGGCAAACGCCTCATCGAGACCGCCATCGACAAACTCGGCCTCTCCGCGCGGGCCTTCACCAAAATCCTGCGCGTCGCCCGCACCATCGCGGATCTGGAAGGCTCCGACTCAGTGCGTGTTCCACACATCGCCGAAGCCATCCAAGGGCGCCTGCTCGACCGCGATGCGAAGTGACGCTCTATCTTTGTGGCGTTTCGTGCTTCAAGCGCACGGCAACGTGATGCGCGTAGCACTCATAGCCCAGCGAAAACGCGATGCGCACCGAGCCCTCGTTCGATGCCAGCGTCTGGTACAGAAGAAGCTTGCCGGTAGCCAACGCTTCGGACACGACTGCGCTCGCTACGGCGACGCCTCGCCCCTTTCGCCGAAAAGCGGGGTGGGTGATGATGCACGGATCCCCTGCGTCGTCGCGCCACGGGCGGTAAGCAGCCATCGCCGTGATTTGGTCCTCGTCGAAGTACGCATGGGAGTACGACGTCGCTTCCTCGAGTCCGCTATCCTCCCAATCGGAGCCGCATTCGAACTTAAACCGCTCCACTGCCGTGGCGTCGACGCTTTCCAATTTCCGAACGCGCGTCGATCGCGTGGGCACGAAACGCCTGGGGACGAGGCAACCCTGAAACGCTGGACCAATCGTGCGGTCGCACTCGGCGCCAAGCTGCTGTGACAACGCGGCAGCGTCCATCAGGCGCTGTTGATCCCATTCGAAAAAGAGCTCCCTCAGTCGGCCAACCCAACCTGCCGGTGCCGAAACCACCACGCAGTCGTTTCGGTGGAAGCACCAGAAACCTCGATATCCTTTCAGCCCCACGTGGGCGCGGTAAAATACGCCCCGCTTGGTCCAATCTGTCGCGGCCACCCCCAAAAAACCTGCCCAAAACTCATCGTCAAGCACGGCCATGAGGCCTCAACATGGCCTAACGCTGCACGCCGGCCAAGTTTGAATGGCTATCTCGCTTCACACGCAGGGGACGCCTTCGAAGATCCACTAACCAACACGCCATTGCTCCGAAGGTCGTTGAGACGCACCTCTGCGACGCGCAGATCATTGACGACTCTGTCGAGCTCCATGTGGGCAGAGGGATTCGTCGCGTTTTCGAACAATCGGGGCGGCCCGGTCCGTTTTGTTACCTATGTACCCGGCTCGGACCGCACTTTTCACTTGACGTGGTTGCGCCGTGTGCGCGCTGCGCGAGAGAGAGTGCGCGCGAACAGCAGCTCTTGTTCGAGCAACGTTGAGCGATGAACGCTTTTGGGGACAAGAACACTTTTGAACGTGTGGCGCGTGCTGAAGACGCGCCCTAGCGCGAATGCGGAGCTCGAAAATCCATATGCTAGAGTGAGTTCACTCGCGAGAGTTGGTAGTTCTCTAAATGCGGAGCGCTGAATGCGCGATCGCGCGTGGAGGTTGTCATGGGTTTGGCATTGTTGGTGAGCGATGTTCGACGAGCGGGCGCGTATGAACGAAGCAACTCGGGCAAGAGCAGATGGGAGTCGGACCATGAGCGTGTTGTGTCGTTCGCGAAGCAGCGCGCTGGGCTCGAATGGGAAGAAGGTCGGCTGCTTTGTGAAGCGTTGCGTGCGGGTGTGCACCGGCGGCTTGGTTTTGCGAGCTTCTCCGAATATGTTGAGCGCCTCTTTGGGTACAACGGGCGGCTGGTGAAAGAGAAGTTGCGCGTCGCTCAGGCGCTCGAGCCGTTGCGCGAGATGAGCGATGCATTGCGCACTGGCGAGCTGACTTGGTCAGCGGTGCGCGAGCTGACGCGCGTGGCGACGGCCGAAACGGAGCGCGCGTGGTTAGATGCCGCCCGCGGTCAAACGGTGCGGCAGGTGGAAGAGCTAGTCTCCGGTCGTGCGCCGGGTGATTTGCCCAGCGATGCAGCAGATCCGGCGTTGCGGCTGTATGAGCTTCGACACCAGGTCCATGGTGAGACGCGGGCACTATGGCTCGAAGCGGTCGCGAAGCTTCGCCGAGATGCGGGCGAGGCGCTCGACGATGACGCGATGTTTCTGTTGGTGGCGCGGCGCATTCTCGCGGATGAAGGTGAAGCAAAGGGCGACGCTGGGCGCGCCAGCTACCAGGTACAAGTGACGACCTGTAACAGCTGCGGACGCAGCGAGCAGATTGGCGGCGGTGAACGTCACGCCCTTGCTCCTGAGGTCGCGGAGATGACTCGCTGTGATGCGCAGGTCATTCCGGATGCTGCCGCAACCCGTGTGGGTCAACGAACGTCTGCAGCAACCCACGTGGGCCAACGAGCGTCGCAAACGATACCCCCGGCCGTTCGGAGACAAGTCATGCGCCGTGATTGCGGCCGCTGTGTCGTGATCGGGTGCAAGCATGCAACTTTCGTTGATGCGCATCATTTGAAACCTCGCAGCGAAGGCGGCCGGCACGATCCTGACAATCTCGTGTGCTTGTGCGCTGCACACCACCGCGCGGTGCACGAAGGCCGTATAATCATCGAGGGCAAGCCGTCCACGGGGCTCACTTTCAAGCATGCTGATGGAACGCCGTACGGCGGAACCGTGCAGCTCGGGGTGGCAGAACGACAGGCTCAGGTTTTCGCCGCGCTTCGGGGAATGGGCTTCAAGGAGCGCGAGTGTCGAACGGCGTTGGACCGTTGCGCAGCGACGATTGCCTCTGGCGCGACTCGGGAGGAAATGTTGCGCGCGGCGCTTTATGTGCTCACGACTTAGACGGCCTCGTCTATTTGAACGATAAGGAGGGCAGCCTCTACAAGGTGTGATGAATCCTTAGCCCGTGTGGGTCAGCGGCCAAAGCAAACGATCCCACCGGCACTTCGAACGCACGTCCACCTGAGAAGAGGCTGCGCCGTCGAATCTGCCGCGCCGCCGCTCTCGTTGCAGTGCGCGCCCACGCACTTACTACTTATTGTTAGCCGCGTTCGACTTCCCGGTGAGCTTCGTCTTCGCCAAGTTGCTACCTTCGAGCTTCGTCTCGGCGGCCATCACGATGTTCGATCCCGTGATGTCCACCATATCCGTCGACAGCGCGTACAACGTGAACTCGTAATTGTCCGTCTTGGAACCGGTGGGCGGCGCCGTACCGAAGTTCGGGCAGGGGCCAAGGAACGCGCTGTTCTCCTTGGCAGGAATGGCTTTGGCTTGCGCGTCGGTGAGCGCCTCCGGCAGAGACTTCACGCTCGCGGGGATGTTCCAAATTACCCAGTGATAGCCCTTTGGATCGTTCTGCTTCGACAGCGTCGTATCGATGAACGTGATCGCGTAACTCTTCGTGCCCGACGGACCTTCGGTCCAATTCAGTGCAGGCAATACGCTGCCGGAGAAACCCTTGTCCGCGCACGTGTACTTGCTCGCGAACATCGCGCCATCCGTGTGATTCGGGCTCGTCAACACGAACCCAGTCGCGCCGCCACCGCCACCGCTGCCGCCCGAGCTCGCGCCCGCTGTGCCACCCGAACTTTGGCCAGCGCCGCCGCCTTTTGCTGCGCCGCCGCCATTTCCCGTTGTCCCGCCGTTCGAGCTGCCGCCGTTCGAATTCGTCGAACCACCGTTCGAACTGCCGCCGCTCGTTGAGCCGCCATTATTCGAGCTCCCGCCGCTCGCAGCCCCGCCTGCGCCCGGCGTGCCGCCCGCTGCTGCACCGCCAGAGCCGGTTGCACCACCCATGCCGACGGAACCGCCAGTGCCGCTGCCGCCGTTGCTCGCCCCGCCGTTTGCTGCGCCGCCTGTGGCCGCGCCGCCATTTGCCGCGCCACCAGCAGCGTTCGAACCCCCATTCCCTCCGCCGCTAGTTTCACTCGAGCAACTCACCGACGCCACGAACGCCACAGGCACCATGCCCGCAAGAACCAACAGAGGAATTCGATTCAACGACAGCATTTCGCTTTTCTCTCCAGTGCGCTTCACGCGATTGACTGCACGGCGCGTTTGCCCCGCGGCCCGCCGTGTCACGTTTTGCACGCGCGCGGCGACGGACCTTGGGGAACGCCTTCCGGAATTGCCCGCCGGAGGCCCCCCGTATTTGCTCGAAGCGAAAAAGAGTCGGTATTTCGGTTCCGTCGAAGAGTTCCGACGTGAGCGCTCCTCCATCTACGCCCAGCCGCCGCGAGCGCTCGGCGGCGCGCGGAGTTCGGCGACCGAGGCGATAGCGCTAAGGACGCGTCGCGATCCAGTACAGCGTGTTGGTCCGGCTGTTGCCGTCATCGTACGCGGAGAGTTGCTGAGCGCCGTTCCAAGCGGCGCTGCGATCGTGCACAGCGGTTCCCATCCACAGCAGGCCCTTCCAGCCGTCCACGGCGCTCATGCGTGCGCTTGCGATCTGCGGTTCGATGGTTCGCATCCAAGAGGAGGGGAGCAATGATTCGGATGCCGGCGTGAACGGGATCATCTGAATGCCGTAGATGTACTCCGGGTTGCTCCCGAAGAAGGTGGCGAAGTCGACTTTGGTTTCCCACAACACGCCAACCACATGGCGGGACGCATACGGCTCGTCATAGATGGTGTTGCCCGTTTCGATTTGCCAATACGCCCGCGCGGAAGCGGTTTCGACGAGCCGCATGGCTTCACCAACCTTCTGCAACCTCGCATTGCCGAGCGCGTTGCCGAGCAGCTCGACCGCGGCCCAAGCGTTCACTGCTTCCGAAGTGGACTCCTGATTGCGCCCATCACCAAACGGGAACAACCCAGCTGCCCACGAGTGCCCCACGAACCAATCGAGATTTCGAAAGCGCGGAAAATGTGGATCCGAAGCACTCGGATTCGCAATGTCGCGCACCAGCATCAAAATCTTAGTGGCCCAACTCGCTGCCCACGTGGGTCGAAAACGCGCAACCACCGCGGCCGCGTACACATGATAACCGAAATGAAAGTGGTGATCATTGTAGTAACCCATCCCGAAGTCCTGATTCGAGTCAGCCAAGCCACGCTGAGTCACCAATCCTCCCCAAACCTTGTCGTATCCGAGCGGAACAGCATTCGTGCCGGATAACCACGCTTCCACCCGCGGACGCAGCCGTTCCACCATTTCGTCGCGCGCGTCGCTCTCGCCCAATTCATCCGCGATGAGAATCAAACGAGCCAACTTGGCCAGCGCTTTTCCACCGAAGTACGGATCGTCCCCAACTGGTTGGTACGCCTTGTCGCTCGTCAACGCCTGACGCACGGCGCTCACCCGGTCTGCTGCGATCGCTCGCGGCGCTCGCCACAGCAGGCCATCGCGCGCGTAGTCGAGCTGCCAAGCTTGTCCTTCGAAACCAACCATCGTTCCCTTGATGGTTCGATGCTGAAGCTGCGTGAACGCCGCCTGCGCCGGAAAACGTGCTCGCTGATGCGGCAACGTCAGCATCAACAGAGCTTGCCCAGTTCCCTCCGTCTTCCAATCCACACGCACCCGCAGCGTGCGCTCCGTTTCCTCTAACCGCAGCTCGCCACCAACCGGCAGCACCGCCGCGTGCGCGTCCAACTCCGCCGTCGCCCCATCGCTCGGACATAGCGCACCTCGCACCCATCCCGTCAGTGCTTGCGCCGCGCTCACGGCGCCTCCGTTCGCCGACCAAGTGCCCACTGCACTCGAATAAATCAACCAGCGTTGCCCGTTGTTCAGACGCACATCGAGCCGCTGCAACCCACCCGTAGCCAACGTCGACACACTCAAATTCAAAACAGCCGCTCCCCCAAAATCAATCCGCGGAGTCGCTCCTTCATAACGCGCCGACACGTACGGCGCTCCATACACAATCGGCGCCGTCACCGCCCCAGCGCCAGCCTTCCAACGCAAAGTCAGTGAAAACAAATCGTACTTTGCGACACTCACATTCGTCAGCCCTTCGACTGCGCCCAGCCGAAAATGCACCACATCCGCAGTGAGCACCGACTTCTCGCTGACTACCAACTCCGGCCGACTCGCCCCCACCCCAGCAGCAGTCACCCGCACATCGTAAGGCAACGCATTAAAACGATCGCCTCCCGTTCCCAACACCACATTCTGCCAAAACGCATTCGTCGGCAGCGGCGCGGCACCAATCAAACGCCCATTCGGCGCCAACGGATGCTGAACCTGAGGAAACGACGGCAGCGTACGATCCCACGGCTCCGTCAAATCGATTGGCGTCGCGCCCACTCCACCACCAACCCCCGCCGCGCCCGCAACGGCAGCACCAGCAACACCGCCCGCACCGCCATCGCTCGTCGAAACCCCACCCGCGGCAACGCCGCCGCTCGCAATGCCGCCGCCTGATGCAACGCCGCCGCTCGCAACGCCGCCTGATGCAACGCCGCCGCTCGCAAGGCCGCCGCCCGATGCAACACCGCCGGAACCCGCGCCCACTGCAACGCCCCCGCTCGCGAGCGCTCCGCCTGTACCGCTGCTACCGAAGGCGCCGCCCGCAGCAGAACCACCATTGCCAGTGCTGGTTTTCCCGCCGCTCCCGTTTCCGTTGCGCCCCGCCGCTCCCGCCGATCCGCCAGCCCCATTCCCGTCACCACGCGAATCGGAACATCCGAGCGCAGCGGCGAGTAAAAGCGAGCCAACGAGCCCTACTCCGTAGCGAAGCGTCGTCATCTTTCCTCGCGCTCTTCGTTTCCAGATGCGGGTTGAACCATTTGAGTATTTCAGTTGCTTGGGGGGTTGGTGGCCCCCACCGACACGTGCTGCGACACGTCCCGAGCTCGATGAGCGCGCTGGCCAGCTTCCACAGATCGCGGCGGCGCGGCGTCGCAAACGGCAGCTTTGCCGCTCGCGGCTCCAAGATGGTCGCTCACGCCGCCAGCCACGCAAATTTTCCAATGGGACGCCCCTCGGCCGGACACGAAGCAACGCGCGACGTGTCCTGTGATACTTGGAGCCCAGTAGCTTTGGCTGTTTCCCTCCGTCCCATGCGCACGCCTGCCATGGTCCCCGCGGGGCCCGCTGCGGCTGTGCACGCCGATACCGACGATGCGGCGAACGTTGGCGGCGACGATGCGGTCAATGCCGACGCGGACGTTACGGCCCACGTGAACGGCGCCGTCGATTTCGATCGACTTTACGACGCGCACATCGATTTCGTGTGGCGAAGCGCGCGCCAGCTGCGCGTCGCGCCCGACGCCATCGACGATGTCTGCCAGGAAGTTTTCATCACCGTCTTCCGCCAACTCGCAAGCTTTCGTGCTGAAGCCACCATCAAAACCTGGATCTTCGCCATAGTCCGCAACGTGGTGAGCAACCACCATCGCACGCGCCGCCGCCGTCCCGCCGACTCACCGCAGCAGTCGCAAGACGCTGTCGATGCCCTGGTCCAAATTCCGGATCGCCCAGACGCAAACCCAGAGCACCAATTGGCGCGCCATCAAGAAGCCGCGCTTGCCCAACGTGTTCTCGACGCCTTGCCAGACGAACTTCGCCTCGTACTCTGGCTCAGCGACGTCGAAGAGCTCTCCGCTCCCGAAGTAGCCGCCGCGCTCGGCTGGAACGTCAACACCACTTATACCCGCTTGCGTAACGCACGCCGCGACTTCTCACGCACACTCCGCGCTGCCCGCGCTCGCATCCTCATCGGAGGTTCCAATGGCCCTCGATGACACCTCGCGCACTGCGCTTCAAAACCTACGCGCCAACTCTTCGCCCTCGTCGGACGATCGCGCTCGTATCAAAGCTAAACTCGCCGCCATCCTCGTTGCACCCACCGGTTCTGCGCCAGCTCCCAAACCTTCACTTCCGTCGAACCCAGCACCCATTGCGCCCAGCAGTGTCGTGAGTGCACTCGCAGCGAAGATCGCTGCAATTGCAGTAGCAACGCTCGTTACGGCCGCGGCGGTCGTTGGACTCTCGCAGCGCACCTCAGCGCCGCAAGCGACGCGCACTCCGAATTCACCTGCGTCGTCATCGTATTCAGTTGTGTCGTCTGCGCCCGCGCCGGCTGCGGCCGCGTCGTCTGCACCTGCGCCGACTGCGGCCGCGTCGTCTGTACCTGCGCCGACTGCGGCCGCGTCGTCTGCACCTGTGCCGACTGCGTCAGCGTCGTCTGCACCTGCGCCGCCTGCGTCAGCGTCGTCTGCACCTGCGCTGCCGGCGCTTTCTCTGGATTCAACCGCGGTCCGTGCGTCCGCGGTCGCGCCAGCGCCGCCGCTGCCCGCACCGCTCCCAGCTTCTGCCAACTCAGCTCCAAGTAGCGCTGCCCGGCGAGGGCACCCAACGCGCACAAACGCCGAGCGCGACGTGCTTCAGTCCGACATCGAAACCCTGCGCGCTGCGCAAGAAGCCTTGCGCGACGGCAAGCCCCTGGCCGCTTTGCAGCAGCTCGATAAGAAACCCGCCACTCATCACCTGGCACGCGATCGAGAAGGGTTACGCGCCATCGCCCTCTGCCAAGCCAACCAAGTTGAAGCAGCGCGCAAAGCCACACAAAGCTTCCTGCGTCGACACGCTACCTCCGCGTTGGCTCCACGAGTGAGCTCGGCGTGCAGCCAGTTCCTGCCCAATCGGGAGGTGGCCCGTTAATTCTCCCTTGCTACCTCGCGGGCTCCGTCGCGGGGCGAAGCTGCTTTTCAGCTCGTTCTCGTTCTCGTTCGTTCTGTTGGCCTGCGGTGATCGCAACGTCAACCTCGGAACTCTCGCTGCTCAGCGTTCCGGAGGTGCAGCTGGCATCGGTGGCAACGCAGCTGGCGGTGCCCTCGCCACTGGCGGCACCGCGGGAATCAGCGCAAGCGCCGGAGTCGCCGGTCCTGCAGCTGCAGTGGGTGGAGTCGGCGGCTCGAGCGAGCTCCCATGCCATGAATGGAACTCTACTGATTGCAAATCCGACGAATTCTGCGACTTCCCCAATCGCGACTGCGGGATTTCAAACAGCGCAGCTCCCAGTATCGGCCGCTGCTTGAAACGCCCCGAGCCCACCGTTTGCCCGCCTGAATGCAACCCGATCTGCGGCTGCGACGGAACGCAATACTGCACCGAATGCCACGCCCACCTCTCTGGATACGATGCAAACCCCGCAGCTAAATGCGGCTCGTAGACAGCCCACAGAGCGCGCGCGCAGCACTCACGCGACCGTCCGCAACGCCTGTCTGAGCGTCGCGGCGTTCATCGCTTTCGCGACCCTCGCGCCCAGCGCCTTCGCCACGCAGCCCTACGTGCTCCAATGGGACGCACCCGGCGACTGTCCCAGCGTCGCCGAACTCCGCGAGCGACTCGACGAACTCGCCCTTCGCGACGCCCGCAATTCCCCCCTCCGCATCGTCGCCAACATTCGCGCTACCCCCTCCGAATCGCAACGCCCACGCCAACTCAAACTGCAACTCAGACTCGACGACGAAGCAACACGCACATTCGAAGCAGACAACTGCTCCGTACTCGCCGAAACCCTCGTCGTCCTCAGCGCACTCGCACTCGGCGTGAATCCTCCGCGACCTTCAATCTCCGCGTCAACGCCCGCCACGTCCGCGTCAACGCCTGCCACCTCCACGTCAACGCCCGCCGGTACCTCCGCGTCAACGCCTGCCACGTCCGCGTCAACGCCTGCGACCTCCGCGCCCGACCCGAAACCGCCCGCGCAACTCAGTTCCGCGCCGCCAACCAAATCGAACGTCACGCGCACCCAACGCCGCCCGAATCCGTTACCGCGTTGTCCTTTCACCTCGAAGCATTCGCAGGCGCGACCACCAGCCTGGCAACCGATCAGCTCGCCACACCGACATTCGGTCTCGCCCTCGACTACCGTCGAACACTTCTTCGCGTCGGCTTTCGCATCTCCTTCGCGTCCGGCTCGCTCGATGCAACGCCATCAGCCACGAGCGTATCCGTGGCGACCCCAACCACTCTGCACCTCCGTCGCTGGCTCGTGAACGCCGACGTCTGCACTGGAGGTCCAATTCCCTCCACCACCTCGCGTTGGCACGCCTTCCTCTGCACCTCGATAGGGCCAGCCACATGGTCCGCCTCCGCCGACGACCTTACATCAAGCACCGCCCAGCACACGAACCAGTGGCTCATCGCATTCGCCCTGCGCGCCGAATACGAACTCACGCGGCGCTGGAACCTCACCGCCGCGCCGCAACTCGAAAAGCCCCTCACGCGCCTGCATTGGACAGCCACTGATCCGCGCCGCGACACTCCCGTATCACTCCATCAAACACCCACGTGGGCAGCGACGCTATCGATCGGAATCGCGTATTCCTTCTGAGCTTCGGCCTTGCGCGATCACCGCGACGACGCAGCCTGCGCCAATACCCAATCGACGATAGCTTGAAAGCGCTGTTCATCCAGTGCGTGCGTCCCCGCAACGCGCAGATGCGACAGTAACTCGTCGCGACTGTCGCCACTGCCTTCACCATCAAGTGCGAACGCCGGCCGAACACGCGCCACCAAATCCTCAGCATCGGCCGACAGCGGATCACTGTCGCTCGAAACCACGAACAACCGTCGCGGCGCGATACAGCGCATCACATCGTCCAAGTCGAACACATTCGCGAAACCCGGAATCACCAACCCCATCTCCAGCCCCACGCCGTGCCCCAGCTTATGACGGTACGAACACGCCGCGCCGCTCGAAACCGTAAACGCGACTCGCTCATCCAGCGCCCCCGCAAACAAAGCCACATTCCCCCCAAACGAGTGCCCCAACAACCCCACGCACGGGGCGCCACTCAACACGCGCAGCGCACTCACCGCCGCCGCCGTGTCCTCCACGAACCGACGCATCAACAGCTCGCCGCGCACCAACCGGTGCATCGCGTGATTGTAATACTGCACCCACTCCTCGCGCGTATTCCCCCGCTCGATCGGCAAATGTCGCGTCAGCTTGCTCTTCACCAGCGACAACCCACGAATCACCCGCTCGCCAATCGTCTCATCCTTCGGCGGCGGCGCGAACGAAACTCTCGCATTCTCCTGCTCCGCTCGCCGTGCTCTCATCGCAAACGACGGCCCAGCCTGTCCCTCCGGAAGCCGACAACGCGACTCAAACCCCAACGCATCTGGCGCCAACACCGCCACCCCGGCTCGCGCCAACTCCGGCCCAAACGCCTGCAAAGCATCCCCGCGCAAGCCAGCAACCTCGCTCTTTCCGATGTGCCATTGACTATTGTGTTGATGCAGCGCAACCACCGCTACCTCGCGCCGTTGATTCACCGGCTCCAACAAGAACGCCGGGATCCGCTCCCCAGCGACTTCGTACGAAACCGACTTCCGCACGAACCCGTCCTCGCGCACTTCCTCATCGACCCGTGGTGATACCGGCATCGTGAGATCACCAATTCCAAGAAACGCCCGCAATCTCGCGCGGAGCTCATCGGTGGTGTTCAAACGCTGATCGACCATGCTCTCGTGCGAGTGATGCAATCACGAGGGGAGGGGAGCGCCAAGCTTGCATTCTCCACGCACGCCGGGCGGCTCTTGCTTGGCCTTCGCGCCCGGCGCCGGCCTTTGCTTGGTCTGCGCGCGCTCTTGCTTGGCCTTCCGGCCTTTGCTTGGTCTGCGCGCGCTCTCGCTTGCCCTTCCTGCGCAGCGTCCGCCGCCGCTGCTCCGAGCAGCAACGCGACGGCAACTCACATCAAGCGTCCCGAAATACGACGGGAATCATGTGTAAATCCTCCATCTTCCGTTCGGGGGTGATGCGCCCGATGCCGATGATCTCGAACTTGCGGAACCTCGCGACCATCTCGTCCGAAAGCGGAGTGGGCAGCTTCATGCGCTGATCCGCGCCGGCCTGTCCGTCCACCCACACCAGCGTCACCCGGTAATCGTCTGAGCCAACCTCGATATTGCGAACAGATGGGATGTCGCCATCGTGGATGATGCAGGGCGTGCCGTCGGACAACACGAGCACGCCGGTGTTCATTTCTCGCTCGCCGCCAAGCTCCTTCAGGCGTGAGGTCGCCGACCTGGCTCCTCGCAACGCATTCAGGATGGCGCTCTGAATCGGCTTGGGTGCGTGCGCCTCGTCGAGCCACTCGGACGCGAAATCATCGCCGCGTTCGTCGAGCAGCGATCGCACCTCGAGCACCGCATCATTCATCTCCCTGGCGCGAGGGTGTGCGATCTCGTCAAAGCGCCTAGCGAGCGGAATCACCAGCTTGAGCAGCATCACGACGCCGAACGGACGACATTTCTTGGCGTGCTCACGTAACCTCGGCAGAGACTCGTCACACCACGCGGACAGCTCCCGCCTTCGCGCATCGTCGGTCAACGTCGGTTCCCACGCAGTGAGCGCCGCACTTCCTGCCAAACGAAACGCCTCCTCAAACGGCTCATCCGAGCGTCCTTCATCCAACGCCACCTTCGCTTCTTTCTTGCGACCCACTGCGACCAACAACGCCGCCACGTAGGCCTTGTTCTCGGCAATTCGCGGTGAACGCAGAAGCTCCTCGAACGCTGCGACCTCCACCGTGGTCTTCGGCCCGCTCCACACGTGCGCGAAGGCCAACTGATATGGATGAAGCGCCGACTCGACCCAGAACGCATACATGCGCCGCAGCGTCGACTGCGGCAGTTGCCACTTCATCCCCGACGAAAGCAGCACAACATAGGGAATCAAATCGTAGATCTCCGCGCGCGGGTCTTTCCTGAGCTCAATCGCTACGGTGCGCTCGGCGTCTGCAAATTGATTCAATCCTGCCAGAGCAACCCCATCGACCGTGCAGCTTTCCAAAGTCGCCGTCCGCACGTTGCGCACCATTTTCCGGGCCTGCTTGTAGCGACCCAGCACAACCTGGCGCATCGCCACATTCAGCCAATCCGAATCCCCGCGCGTGAAACTCTCGCGTTGCTTCAGTGTCGTGTAGAGCGACCCATAGAACAGCAGCGCCGCACCCGTGAAGATCACGCCACCCACCGTTCGCGGAGGAGCCGTCACCAGCTGGCGTAACGGCATAGCCGTCGTGAGTGCCTTCAGCGTATCCAGCGCGTGAGCAAACGATACCTGCTTGCCTGCACGCCACGAAAGTAGCGAACTCCAACCGAGCGAGAGCAACACCAGGTACAAACCCACCAACACCAGCGCCCCCTCGTAGGGACGTGTCCACAGCTTCGAGCGCTCCGCGACCGACCGACCAGAAATCGCAATCCCGGTTACTCTCAAGCAAGGAAGGGCGAACGCGACCAACGCCACCGCCCAAAGCCACCCAAATGGCTCAACAAACCAGCTGACAGCGACAGCCCCACCCAGCGCAACCGCCGCGAACAACGCCTCCCAAACTTCTCCCGCGACTCCAGACATCAACGCTCCCCAATAAACCCCATCGCGCTGCACCGAATGCGACCGCGCCAGAACCGGCCCCACCAAGAGATACGTCGGCCACACCAGCGAAATCGCCGCCAAGTCGAACACCCCACCAACCGCAGTCCGCACCCGCGAGAGCGTCCACTTCCGCGAATCCAGATCCACCATCTGCTCCGACACACTCCCAGTCCCGAACAAAACCACCTTGATGGAAAACGTCGCAAAGCACCCGATCACCACCAGCGAATACACAACCAAGAAGAACAACGCGGGACGCCGCCACGCAGCCAGTCCCACCAACACAATCAACCCCAACAACGCAACTAACCGCCCAATCGCAAGCGGGCGCAACCTGCGCGGACGTTTGGTAACTACACGCGTCACGAGCCTCACTCCTGTTCACGCGGTGATGATGACTAGCACCCACGTATAACATAGATGCTAGTGGCTTCAGAAGGCCGCAGTTGGGAGCAGCGTCCCGAGCGCGTGTGCTCAACTCCAAGTTTTCTTTGAGGCGAGCGGTGTTTTCATTGAGGCGAGCGGTCAAAAGCTGGGTCAGCCGCGGGCGCGTAGTCATTTGTTTGGGTTCGTGGCGCTGATGTGAAACGCGCAGGCAACACATTTGCGCGTCGCCCACGCATCGCCGCCTTCCTCTTCGCATCCTTGTTTACGCCGCGCTCAAGTCGAGCAACTCCTCCAGATCCTCTCGCGTGAGGCGCCCGGCGAACGCCTGCTCGTCTCCCAAAATTGCGGCTACGAGCTCCCGCTTTCGGCTTTGCAGCTCCGCGACGCGCTCCTCCACCGTGTTCCGCGCGAGCAATCGATACGCAATGACGTTCCGGCGCTGCCCGATGCGATGAGCTCGATCGATGGCCTGCGCTTCAGCCGCTGGGTTCCACCAGGGATCGAGAATGAACACGTAATCAGCGGCGGTGAGATTCAACCCAACCCCGCCCGCCTTCAAACTGATGAGAAACACTGCCACCTCATCACTCTCCTGAAAACGGCTCATCCGCGCCGCCCGATCGCCCGTCTTCCCATCGAGATACTCGAACGCGATCCCCTCCTCGCGCAATCGCTTCTGCACGATCGCCAGCAACGAAGTGAACTGCGAAAAGACGAGCGCCTTGTGTCCCTCGCGCGTGACGTGCCGGAGCCGCTCGAGCAAGTGCTCGACCTTGGCGCTGCGCTCATGCGTCCGCGTCGTATCGATCAACCCCGGATGACAAGCCGCCTGGCGTAGACGCAACAACGCTTCGAACACGTGCGGAGTCGAATCAGTCTGCGCCACGCCCCGTTTCTTGATACTCGCCTGGTAAAAGCGCAAAAGCTCGTCATAGTGCGCACGCTCGTCGTCATCCAGCTCGACGAACAGCGTCTGTTCACTTCGCTCCGGAAGGTCACTAGCCACTTCGCGCTTCGTGCGTCGCAGCACGAACGGCCGCAGCACCTGCTGAATCAGCGCCGCCGTGCCCGGAGTCAACAATCCGCCACGAAGCGCGACCGCCAACCCAGGCAGCTCAGCTAACATCCCCGGATTCAGAAACTCTACCAGCGACCACAACTCACCCAAATGGTTCTCAATCGGCGTGCCGCTCATCGCGATCCGATGCACGGCGCGCAACCGCTTCACACACTTCGCCGTCGCGCTCTCGTCATTCTTGATCGCCTGCGCCTCGTCCAACACCACCGTAGAAAACTCGAGCTTGGCAAACGCCCGAATATCGCGCCTCAACGTTGCGTATGTGGTCAACACCACGTCCACATCGCCTACCGCCTTCGCCAGCGCAGCCCGCTCCGCACCCCAATGCGAATGCAAACGCAACTCCGGTGCAAACCGCGCTGCCTCCGAGCGCCAATTCTGAAGTAGCGACCGCGGCACCACCACCAACGACGGAGCTTGGCGCCCTTCACGCCGAGCCGTGCCATTGCCGCGTTTCGCATGCACCCGCGCCAGATGAGCCAACACCTGAATCGTCTTACCGAGCCCCATGTCATCCGCCAGGCACGCGCCCAACCCAAGATCCGAAAGTGCGCCCAGCCAACTCACGCCCAACGCCTGATAAGGCCGCAACGACCCAACAAACCCAGCCGGCATCGTCACCGGCTCCACGGCGCGAAACTGCTCGATGTGCTTGCGCAACTCGGCAAGCCCGCTCCCTTCTTCACCGCCCGCGGCGCCCGCGCTGCCAAGCGCAGCCTCAGCCGTCACCGCATCCACGATCGCTTGAGCCACTCCCACCTGATGTGAGGAGAAACGCAGCTTGCCGTCACGCTTGCCACCAAGCGTTGCCAACGCACCCCAGCGCGCCAGCCACTCGACGGGCAAAAGCCCGCGCGTCCCATCGCCCAATTCCACGATCCCACCATCGCGAGCCACGTTGCGCAGCAAGCGCGGCAACGGAACCTCCGTTCCGCCGAAAGCCGCCGCGCCCTGCAGCTCGAACCAATCCAACCCCCACTCCACACGCACATCGAACTTCGAAAGCGAACAACAACGCTTCCCTTCCGCGTACAACTGCCACCCGCGAGTGAGCAACACAGACAGCACCGTCGGCAGTCGTTCATTATCCAGCACGACATCGCAACGCGCGCCGCCCACCCCCACGACGCGATCCAAACCATCCAGATCACCGGCCCCGTCAGCCGCGCTTCGCAGCTCAGCGAGCGCCGCCTCTTCAGCGCCCCGATCGCGCAACAGCAACCGCTGCCCCGCAACCACCACCAACGACGACCGCCGTTGCACCGAAACGCGCTCCGCCCGCTCCGCCCCCGCTTCCGTCCGCGTGCGGTACTCGAAAAACACCCGCCCGCGCGTCACTCGCCCGCGCGGCGCATCCAACTCCAGCACCGCCCTCGGCCTCTCCGACGCCACCACCCGTTCATAGCAACTCGGCAACACCAATTGCGAAACCCCGGCGGTCCCGAACATCACCTCGACGAATTCATTGAGCTGCGCCCTCGGCACCGCCACGCGCGCGCCTCGGCCCAACTCGCCGAACGACCTCAACCACCGTGCGTCATCGCGATTGCACACCTCCACTCGCCCGTCCTCGAACAACACGGTTCCATCATCCGAAACCAACAACACCCCATCCATGCTCAACCGCGCTTCGTTACGCACCAACGTTCCTCGCGCTTCATACTCGCCCCCCTGCGCGCCTCGTCCTCCCTGCACATCCACCACCGCCACCTCGAGCGACCACGCATCGCCGGGATCGCCAGCGGCGTCGCGCGGCTCGCGCCGCAACAGCGGCAGCCTCAGCAAAGCCTCGAAACCCTCCTCGCCGTCAATCTCGCTGTTCCCTGTGCTCGTGCTCGCCACTTTGCGCGCCACGCGCTTCTTGCGCGCCCGCGGCCGGCGACCTTCCTCGTCGCAGAAGCGCTCCCACGCTTGCCGCAAGCTCTCATCTGCGGCCCGAGTCAACAAATGACACCGCCCCGCGGCTACCAACCGCGGCAGCACCACTCGTGCCGAACGCTCACTCAACACCGCTTGATACGGCGATTGCGCGTCCGTTCCGCGCTCCTCCAGCTCAACCACCAGCGCACCCAGCTCCACATCGCTCTCTAGCGCGGCGTATTCACTCCCAGACAGTCTCAGCGCTTCCAAGGCCTGGAATTCGCCATCCCTGCCGCGTCTGCGCTTCAACACATTGAGACTCCACCCCGTGGACGTCTCCTCGAAGTCGTGAACCAACAAGTAGCGAACCTCGACCCGACTCGAAACAGCGCTCCGCAAAGCAATCCGCTGCAGCTCGCGCCACTGCGCGCGTCGCCCGGCGGCCTTTTGCAAGTCCCTCACAAACGCTTCGTCATCAGCGTCGGGATCGAAGTCGTCCCAATCCTCGCACTGGGATTCATCTGAATCGTCGAAATCCTGCTCGAGGTCTTGCCAGTCCGCCATTAGCTTCAGCGCATGTCTCATTCCGCGGGTCGCCATGCGCGCACAGCACCACACTCACCCCTCGCAAGTCTACGTCTCAAACACTCTTAGTGGGACATAAAATGTCATATCGAGTCGAGGCGCTCTGGGCTCCTGCGCGAGAACACCGCGCCTACCGCTTTTTCCACGATGCACCGGGACGGAGCATCCGCTCTTGCGCCACGTGGTGCTCGTCCTATGAGATCGCCCGCTACAATCCTTCGGTGCTCTCGGGTTTGTTGGCCCCACCGATGCGTCCCGAGATCACTGAGAGCTCCGCCGCATCGCCTGCGTTGTACAACACCAACGGTACTCCCGCGCATCGCCCCGCGTTGTGAGCACGCGGCGCACGCCTCGCGTTGGTAGCGCGTGAAGAATGGCTCCGCGCCTCGCCTAGCGTTGTAGAGCAAGCCGCGCATGCCCCGGTTGGGAACCACGTAAGAGCGTATCCGCTTCACGCCGCCGTGTAGCGAGGGCGAGCGCCGCGCTACAGAGTGGACGGCGTGACGAGCGAGTTATCCGGCGGCCGGAGCTTCATTCTGCGGCGGACGCGTCGTATTGAGCGGCTCCG
>JBMOMJ010000038.1:0-14973 GCA_049324695.1 Myxococcota bacterium | reverse complement strand
TGCGGTCCAATCCGGGTACATAGGCGACAAGTCGCGCGAGCCGCTACCAAGCTCATGTGACTGGAGCGATATCGCGCCGCAGATCCGCAGACCGCCCCGAGCGTTCGAAAATGTGATGAATCCTCAGTTCCTGCCTCCCCCAAACGCCGTGCTCGCCGCTTCGCGGCTGCGCGCGCCGTGGAGGGAGGCGCTCCGACGGCGCGGCCCATGTGGGCTGAGGATCCATCACATTTTTGCTTGTCCCTTCGGTGCAGGGAACCAAGTGGGGCGAAAGGTCACGCGCTCTGCCCGACACAAGATGAGATGGGGTGGGCTCGCGACCTGAAGCGCTGGCTTGCTCTTCAGATTATAGAGCAAATACGCGATCTTAGGCGACCGACTGAACGACGCTTCCCGAGCAACGAGGTCACCGAAAGGGCCTTAACTAGAAACGCGCTTTAGGGGGGCAGCGGGAGACGGCCATGCAGCACGGTGCAATTGATCTGGGCGGAAAGGAGCGGGCTTGCGCTCGAACGAGGGCACGAAGTTCGTGTTGTTCCGCAACGCTCGTTCGGAGGCGCGCACCGGATTACTCAATTGTGCTCGAAGCTGACCCGCACGCAATTGTTGATATCGGAGAACGCGGCGTCCCGCACGGCGAAGAACGATGCCGTCACATCGCTCGAGCGCGCCCACGTGGGCGTGGGAACTTGAATCGGCTGATATCGGAGAACGCGGCGTCGCGCGCGGTGCACGGCGTGCGACGGGGTCACATCGCTCGAGCGCGCCGACGTGGGCGTCGGAACTTGAATCGGCTGATATCGGCGACCGGCGTCCCGCGCGGGCACACGGCGGACCATGCGGGTCAGATCGCTCGAGCGCGCCCACGTGGGCGTGGGAACTTGAATCGGCTGATATCGGAGAACGCGGCGCCGCGCGCGGTGCACGGCGTGCGACGGGGTCACATCGCTCGGCGCGCCCACGTGGGGCGTGGGAACTTGAATCGGCTGATATCGGTGATGGCGTCGCGGGCGGCGCACGGCGGACGATGCCGTCACATCGCTCAGGCGCGCCCACGTGGGTAGCCCCTGGCCAAGGAGTGTCGCGAAGCGTAGACAGTGAACACGCGGGTTGCGCGGTATGCCCGAAATGGGCAGTCGTGGAGGCCGACGCCTTGACCCAGGAGGTGGCGTTGCGCGCGCCGAGGTCGATGGTGCGCACGGTGGAGGGCAACATCGGGTCGGACTGCGACGTAGGTCTTCCCCGTGTCGCGCGCAGCGCGCGCTGGCCGTGAGGTGCCGTACGCTGTTGGCGCGCGCGAGCACGGCACTTGGGGAAGACGGCAGGCGCGGAGGCCCGCTCCGGGCGGGCCGAGCACCTGGCAGTTGGGGCAACTTAGGCCCGAATGGCCGCGATTTGTCCGCCTTGTAGATCGGCGCCGCCGAAGTTTTCGAGTGGGCCGCCGCTGGTGTTTTTGCAGCCCATGGCGGTGGCGAGGGTATTGTAGAGTTTGTTGTTGCCGACGTTGCCGGCGTTGACGTACTGGCCTTGCTTCAAGTAGCCGCCGGCGCTGCCCGCGATGATGATGGGGAGGTTGCGGAAGCTGTGCGACGCGCCAGCGGCGACGTGGCTAGTCCACATGACGAAGGCGTTGTCGAAGAGGGGGCCGTTTGGGGTGTTGTATTGGGCCCACTTGTCGAGGAGGTATTTGAAGGTGCCCATGCGCAGGCGATCGATTTTGCGATGCATTTCTGCGGCGCCGGCGATGGCTGCGCCAGAGGAGCCGTCGCTTTGGATGCGGTGGCTGATCCAGTGGAAGCGTTCGAGGGTTTGGCCGTCGATAACGTAGCGAGTGGCGTCAGTGCCGTCGCCGCACTGGAGGGTCGCGACGCGGGTCATGTTGCAGGCGAAGGCGAGTGTGACGAGGTCCATCTGCAGCTTGCAGACGTCTTCGATCTTGCCGTTTGCCTTGAAGGCCTGACCGGAGTTCATGGCCTGAATGGCTTGCACGTCGAGCTTGTCCGTCGAGCACTGAAGGCCCATGCCCATCATGGTGACTTCGACGTCGCGAATGGCTTGGAAGTGTTGGTCGAGTCGGTCTTTGTCGGCTTTGCTGAGGGCCGAGTTGCTGCGCAAGGAGTTGAGCTCGGCGCGCACGAGGTCGTTGACGGATTTGCGGCGCAGGGCGAGGCGATCGGCGGTGCTGCTGCCGCCGCCGGTGTTGCCACCCGTGCTGGGAATGAGGCCGACGAGGCGCTGGTAGACGTTGTAGGGGTTGCCTTCGGCGGCGCGCACCTGGCCGGCAGCGCTGAAAGAGAGCTTTTCGTTGATGTAGCCACCCTTCATGCCGGAGTAGAGCGTGAGGGGATCGACGCCGGAGGGGTTTACCTGCTGGGCAATGACCGTGTCGATGGAGGGACCGGAGGACGTAGCGGTGTTGTTGGTGCCGTTCGGCTTGGAGGAGGTGAGGCACTCGACGAGGCCTTGTGCGTGGCCGCAGCCGGTGATTCCGTATGGGTAGTTGACGCCGCGCACGATGAGGAGGCGCGAGGCGTGATCGGCGAGTAAGCCGGTGGAGCGCTCGGCCGCGAAGGCGTTCATGGACGCCGTGGTGAGTGCGCCGTCTGCGGTGGGCCAGAACGTTTCTGGTTCGGAGCCGTCTTTCTGGGCGACGCCGCAAGCAGTACAGATGAAGAAGCCGAATACGGGCTTGGCCGATTGTGCGTAGGCGGAGCGCTCGGGCAAGCCTTCCAGGAAGGGAAGAGCCACGCCAGCGGTGCCTGCCGCGCGAAGGAAGGCTCTTCGATTCACACGGGGACGGGACGGATTCACTGCGCACCTCCAATGCGGGTGAGGAAGCTCGGATGCTTGATGACTTCGAGTATCATCGCCTTCACGGAGGCATCGCTGTTCATGCTCATGCCTTCGACAGCATCAACGAGGGAGCGGTCGCGAGCGGCGGTGTCGCGAGTCAGGGCGAACTCTGTGAGGTGCTTTACGTAGCAGCCGTGCACGCTCGGAGTCGTCGAGAGCAACTTCACGAGTTCGGGCGCGCCGCTGAAGGATTTGGTGCCATCCGGGAAACCCATCGAGCCCGAGGTGTCCACGTTTTGGCCGTTGTCAGTCGTGCGGATTTTGCCGATTGCGTCGAAGTTTTCGAACGCAAAGCCCATTGGATTGATCAGCGTGGAGTGGCAGCCCTGGCCGCAGGTGCCATCGCCGGTGTGTGCGCTCACGCGCTGGCGATTGGTTTGGCCGGGCATGGCGGCGGGGAGCGGTGGGATCGCTACGTCCGCCGGGGGTAGGAGGTCGAAACACATCAAACGGTTGATGATGTCTACGCCGCGGTGGATCGGATCGGGATCACTGAGGTTGGCGTTGTAAGCCAAGAAGCCGAGGCGGGTGAGGAAGCCGGGTCGGTCGGCGCCAAGCTGAGTTTCCGTCAAGCCGCTGCCACTCGCGCTGACTCCGTAGATAGGAGCGGTGAGCGAGCTGACGAATGCAACTGGGGTGGTGAGGATCTGTTTTACACCTTGGCCGGCCGTGAAGATGCGATCGAAGAACATCCGATCTGCCTGCTCGAGGTCGGCGTTCAGCGCCTCGCTGTACATCGGGAATTTGGTGCGGTTCTTGTCAATCGAGCTGTAGCGCGCGAGGCCGAAGAGCTCGGCGTGGTAGCGACCGAGCACCGCCTTGGCGGCAGGTTCGTCGAGCATCGCGGTGGCTTTGGCGACGACGTTCGCGGAGGTGTTGAGCTGGCCTGCAGCTGCGGCGTCGAGGAGCGCGTCGTCGGGCGTTGTGTTGCGCAACAGGAACGAGAGCTTGGAGGCCATCTCGTAGCCGCTGAGTGCCGCCCCGTCGTTGCCGAGCTCGGTTCGGTACACGAAGTTCGGCGATTGCAGCATGGACTCAATCACTAGCTGCGCGCCGTCCGCGAAGTTGTTGCCGCTGCCAACCAGGGTGGGTCCCTGATCGAACATGTTCTTGTACGACGTTTCCTCCGCGCTCGTGAGCGGGCGGCGGAAGATGCGGCGGCCGAAGTTCTTGATGAAGGTGGCTGCGTCCGTGGTCCCCCCGCTGATGCGGGAAAGCGCTGCGGAATCCGTGGCTACCTTGGCCGAGAGCGTTTCCGCCGCGCGCTGATAGTCACTCCACAAGGTGGAGCTCACGAAGAGCGCGCGCTCGTTATTGCTGAAGGTGCCGTTCGGCGGATCCGTCGCAAACATCGTCGACAACCCCGGCAGCGCCGTGAGCTTCAACACATCGCGCACGCTGGCTTCCCACTGCTCGTGGGTCAGACGTACGAATCGATGGAACGCTGGCGCACCATTCAAGTTCACGCCGGACGGGCCTCCGGGGCCACTCGTTGAGCCACCGCTCGCATTGCCGGTCGAGCCGCCGCCTGCGCCACCATTATTGCTACCGTTCCCGCCAGCACCCGGCGTCGAGCCTGTTCCGGAGTTCGTCGCACCCCCGTTACCGCCGCTACTCTGTGACGACTTGCCTGCAGCGCTCGTGTTGGAGCCTTGTCCAGTCGTGCTGCCCGTCGCGTTCGATCCGTTCGTGCCCGGATCACCAATGCTGCCCGTACAGCCTGCTGCGAGCGCCAAAGCGGAGACCGCAAAGAGGGCGCACCAGCGGCCGATCTCGGGGTAGTGCATGACCACGTTGTTCTCCCTAAGGGGTGAGTGCATGGAGCGCCTCTCGTCCACGCGACCGCGTTCGTCTCTGAGGCGGGACCTGCTGAACGGGCAGTGCAGTGAGTGCGCTCAACCCATCAAAAAAAGAGCAATTGCCTTCGCGACCGCGTGCAATGACGAGGACGTCGCAGAATTACAACTAGGGCAGCTCCGCGAAAATCCGCGGTCCCTCGGGTTTAATTGTTTTGCGAAGTTTCAAAAGATATTCGGCGTGCTGTGCCGACTTTCTCGAGATAGCGGTGATAGGCGTACAGCCGTGAGCGAGATTGATTACCAACGCACCGATGACGGCAGATTCTTGGCGTGGGTCTTTGCGGCAGGGGATCGCAACCTGCTGAGACGTTGCTCGGACTGTCTCGTCACAGAGCTCGGTGCGCAGCCGACGGAGCGCTTCGATGGGATGGACCAGATCTTTTTGGATTTTATCCTGGCGGGTGTGCCCATCGTTTTGCAGTGGACCCAAGGACGCGGCGTCGCAGTTGGGGCAGACGCAAGCTCCGAGGAGAGTCGAGCGTTGGTCCAGCGAGTGGCCCGATACCTGGGTGAGCGCGTGGTGCCTTAGCAAAATCGGCGGGAGGCGCGCTGGAAATCGCGAACGCGGTGCGCGTTGTTGCGGCTCGGTCTACGCTGACGCGCATGCGTCGCGGTAGCGGAAGTCTTCACGTCTTCACGTTCAAGGAAGGGGTACTGTCAGCGGTCGCACACGATCTGCGCATCCGGCTGGAGAGGTTCACGGTCACGCTCGACGGAGAGGTGGTTCGCGCCGACTTCGATCTGAACGCTCTCGTCGTGGAAGGGCCGATGGTGGACGGAACGTTGCGCGCGAACGACTACGACGCTGCGAAGCGAGCAGACGTACAGAACGCGATGCACTCTGACGTGCTTCGCACGAAGAAGTATCCGAAGGCGAGCTTCGTGGGGATGGCAGCGCCGCGCGCGGATGGCTTTGCGGTCAGCGGCGAGCTGGAGTTGGCTGGTAGGAAAGCACCGCTCGCTTTTGATGTGAGTTTGCAGAACGGCACGTACACGGCCGCCTTCGAGTTCACACCAAGTCGTTGGGGGATCGCGCAGTATAAAGCGCTGCTAGGCGCGATTCGATTGAAAGACATCGTTCGCGTCGAGCTGACGGTGAACGAAGCGCCCGCGTAATTTGGCGCGCGCGGCTCGTCACGAATTCTTCGGTGCTTCGTGGAGCTCGATGGGATTGCCGTCGGGATCGTCGACCTGTATCTGCTTTCCGCCGGGTCCCTCCTCGACGTCGTTCCGGAAGTGAGCGCCACCTGCCTTCAGCGAAGCAGCGGTGGAAGCCAAATTGTCCACGTAGAGAACGATGCGGTTCCAGCCGCCAGGTTCTTGTTTTTGACCGTCTGGCATGGGACGCGAGCCAGAGCTGTTGGGGCCACTCAGCAGCAGGTGAAGTGCTCCGCGGGTAATGATCGCAACAGGGCCGGAACGTTGGGTAAGCCCGAAGCCGAGATGCCGCGTGTAAAAATCGACGGCGCGATCGAGATCGCGCGCTTGGTAGCGAACCACCGCTGCGTTGGTGTCGACTGAAAACGGCCCTGAATGAGCGCTCGGGTTTTGAGCCATGGCTCCTCCTTTCACGAGTAACCTAGGGCGGAGACGCGAAGCCGGAATCTACCCCCGTTATGAAGCGGCAGCGGGCTCACGTGACACGCCGGTCAGTTCGCCCCACTCAGGACAAAAATGCGATTGTCGACACCGGGATGCAGCTCGAAGAGCTGTTCGACAAGATGAAGGGCTCGACGCATGGTTCCTGTGCTGTGGGCCACTGGGTACGAAGTGTCGCGCCGAGCTCCACACACGCCGAGCGCAGAGCTTCAGCAAATGTTGCAGGCGGCGGACCCGACTTTGGGGCCGAACCTTCACGGCTGGCGCGCGCGTAACGAAACGTCGATGGGTGCCCTCCTACGTGCATGAACATCCTCATGCGACCTGTGGGCTTGTTACTCGCGACGGGGCTCGGGCTGCTGCTCGCGTGTGGCGAAGATGGAGATGATGATCCGGGCGCTGGAAACGGCCACGGAGGTGCTGCGGCGCAAGGTGGCTCCCAGAGTTCCGGAAAGGGAGGAGCGCAAGCGCTTGGTGGTAGCGGCGGAAACGCTGGCGGCGTCTCGGCATGTGACGAGGATGCGGCGGGCGCGCCCGGGAAGGTCGGGTGCAGTCCGTGCTCTGCCAGCGACGGTAAGTGCATTTTTCGTCACGACACCTTCGGCGACGAGCAGCTGTGGACGGACACGCTGCGCCTGAACGAACTCGTGCAAACTCTGGCTCCCACGGCCGCTCTCGCGCTCGGACTGAAAGTGGATAGCGAGGCAGTCCCTGCTGAGGTGCTTGCGTCAGCGGATCTGACGGCGCCAGCAACTACTGTGGCGCTTTTAGGGCTCAACGCCGTGGTTGGGGTGCGTGCGCAGATCTCGGCCGCTGGCAGCGTCGAGCGAATCGGCATCACCTGCGCGTTGTGTCACTCGACCGTCGACGATTCGGTGATGAAGGGCGTTGGCAAGCGCCTCGATGGTTGGCCCAATCGCGACCTCGATCCAGGCAAGATCATCGCAGCGACTCCGGGTGTCGGCACGTTCGCCGCCGATCTTGGCGTTCCTGTAGCCACAGCGCAGGCAGCTTTGAACAGTTGGGGTCCGGGGCGTTACGACGCCCGCTTCAACCAGGACAAGCAGAGTAACCCGGTGCTGCTGCCGCCCGCCTATGGCCTCGAAGGAGTGGCTCTCGAGACGTACACGGGTGAGGGGCCAGTATCATACTGGAATGCGTATGTGGCTGTGACTCAAATGGGTGCCCACGGAAACTTCTCGGACGAACGCCTCGGAATCGACATCCGGCACGATCCCGATCGCGTAACGCCGATGTTGCCCGCCTTGCGCGAATACCAGTTTTCGCTGGCTGCACCGCCGCCGCCCGCTGGCAGCTTCGAACAGTCTGCTGCTGAGCGTGGTCGCGTGCTCTTCGAAGGCGCCGCCAAGTGCTCATCCTGCCATTCCGGTCCGAAATTCACCGATGCTCCCGAGTTGCACGAGCCCACACCTGGCATCGATACAGTCGAAGCAGAGCGTAGCTTGACCAAGAAATACCGTGCGACACCTCTCAAGGGCGCCTGGCAGCATCCGCCCTACTTCCACGACGGGAGCGCGGCGACCTTCGCAGACGTGGTTCAACACTACGATACCACGCTGGCGTTGAAGTTGAACAAGGCGCAGCAGGCCGATCTCGTGCAGTATCTGTTGTCGTTATGACGGAAGGGACTCCCGTCGCTGAGCTATCGGATGCGGCCGCGATCCGGCGGGTGTGTGCAGGAGATCTAGCTGCATTCGAGAGGTTGATGCGGCGCTACAACCGGCGCGTGTTTCGCGTCACGCGCGGCATTCTACGCGACGACGCGGAGGCAGAAGACGCCGTTCAAGACACCTGGCTCGCCGTGTACCGCCACCTTGGCAAGTTGGAAGCGCACGCCGCTTTTTCGAGCTGGCTCACACGCATCGCCGTCCGTTGTGCCCTCGCTCGCGTCGGAAAAGAGCTCACTCTCGAGTCGCTCGACATGCTCGACGAGATCGATCACGCGGCAGATGACCTCGGTGCCGAAGAAGCGATGGAAAAGAAACAAGTCTCGATGCTGCTCGAGCAGGCGATGGATTCGCTGCCACCAAGCTATCGTTTGGCGCTCATGCTGCGCGACATCGAACAGATGAGCGGCGCCGAGGCCGCCGAGGCTCTGGGAGTCAGCGAAGAGAATCTACGAGTTCGTTTGCACCGCGCCCGTGCGGCGCTGCGCGAAAGGCTGCTCGGGGACGTCGAGCGCGCACAAATCGATGCGTTTCCGTTTGCCGGAGCGCGCTGCGATCGCATCGTTGCCGGGGTATTGGCAGTGATTCAGCGCGGGTAACTGTGCCTCCCACATCGGGGTTACAGCAACAAACTTGGCCCTGAACCCGAGACGATGGCAGCGGTCGCAGGCAGTGAGACGCTCCGTTCTGCTCCCGCTCGGCGTGTGCGCCGCATTGGTTACCGCACCAGCGCAGGCGACCGGCAAGCGTGCCGCACTTCGCGCACGCGCCACCCTCAAGGTCGGACAACGCCTGTCCAGCCCGAACTCCGAACCTCCCCGCGGAAAGAGCGATCGCTCGTCGCGCGAGGAGCGCGAGGAGCGCGAGGAGACTGAGCCGGCACGCGAGCCGCGTGAAAAGGAAAATTCCTCGATCGTCAAAACTTCGCTATCGGCCGACTCGTCGACAGTGATTCGTCATCGCGTGCAGTCCGGCGATACACTCAGCGGGATTGCTGCTCGCTATGGAACGAACGTCGCGGCTCTCTGCGCGAGTAATGATCTATCCAAAGATCGAAGCCTTCGCGTGGGTCAAGTTCTCACGGTGCCGGGCGTCGCCAAGCGCGTGCAGAAGTCGTGGCACCCCTACGCGAAACCAGCGAAGCGCAAGGGGCACCTCGACGTTTCGACGCCCATCTCTCGCTTCTCGGGTCCAATTCTCGAATCGGATGGTCGCTTGCGTTCCTCGGCAGTGCGAACGCTGAACAATCTATTGGGCGCGGGAGGCACTCACCCCGCGCTGCCCGAGCGCTTGATTCGCTTGTTGATCGAGGTCAGCGACACGTTTGCCGGGCGCCCAATTCGGCTGGTGAGCGGCTACCGCACGAACTCGTATTATCAAGACTCGCGCCACAAACTCAGCTCAGCCATCGACTTCCTCGTAGTGGGCGTGCCGAACGCCGTGCTCTGCGACTATCTGCGCGAGTTCGAAAACGTCGGTGTTGGCTACTACCCGAACTCGTCTTTCGTTCATTTGGATGTGCGAAACCACTCGGCGTATTGGGTCGACTACGCGGGGCCGGGCGAACCTCCGCGCTCGACGCCCAACGCACCGCCCGTTGCGCGCGAGACGGATCGGAAACTACTCGCAGAGCTCGACGGGCTACTGAAGCAAACACACCGCGCGATTGGCCGGGCGCGACCGAGCGACGATGATTCGTCCGTGGCGCCGCAACCCGAACGTGAGTCGCCGGCTGAGTGAGCCGAGCAAGGGCGGAGTTGCGTCGCCAACTGTCACGAATCCTTTCGACGACAACGCACCTCTAACGCTTTCGTGACGCTCACGAATTTCTAACACGTGTATTCTGCTTTGCGTGTTGTGGTGAGCGTAATGAGCATGTTACTGCATCCACGCGGTGGGCAGACGCGAGCGCACGTTTTCGTGCGACTCGGCAATCCATTGCCGTTTGGAGGTATGTATGAAACGAAAGAGCGTCGGGCTATTGGGTGTGCTGGCTTTTGGCCTTTTGGGCAGCGCTTGTGCGTCCGCTGATGGGGCAGGGAAAACGACCGAGGCAGGGGAAACGACCGAGGCAGCGGAAACGACTGCGCAAACGGAACAAGCGCAGACGGCCGTGTACTGCGCTACCAGTACGAGTCGGTTGTGTTGGGAGAATCACACCAACATTCAAGCTGCCGCGACGTTCTCGCCGGTTGGTACCTCGTCACCACCGGCCATCGCGTTCACGGACGCAAAGGGGCGCCCGGACAGAGTCCTCATCGATGATCCCGCCGGTGCTCACGTTGGCTTCCTCGATTTTCCAAACGGGCTCCCCATCGCAACGCGCTGGATTACGAGTTATTCGGCGACCGGCGGCGTCGACATCGTACTCATGTTGGGTAGCGACTCGGTATTGCGCTCCTCGTCCGGCGCGGCTTGGAAGCGCGTTGCGGATGGCGGCACGAATTTCGGGCGCGTCAGAGTTGTTGCGGAACCGATAGCCACGACCGGCGAGCCACTCGTCATCGATCAGGTGGTTGCGACGTACTTGCCGAACATCTTTGCGTCGAGCCCCACCGTCGTCGCGTTGGCATCCAAGAAGCTTTATGAACTGAGCGGTACGCGCTGGCGACCAGCAGCGCATTCGCCAGCCTTGCAGGCGTTCGCGTCGACTCTCAAGTTCGTTTCGATCTCGCGCCACACGGGGCCAGGCGGTGGGGCGACGTTCCTGACGGACACGGGAGACGTGTGGCGCGCAATGACCGGTGTGATGGACCAGAGTGGGAAGGTGACGTACGCGTTGCCGCTGAAAGCCAACCCGCTTGTCGTGAACGGAGTTCTACTCAGGCCGCGCGCGCTCGGCGGGCGTTACATCGTGACGAACGCCGGGAACGGCACCTGTGCAGTTGGTGGTTGCAGCGGTGACGACGATCGCATCTACTCCTACGACTTCAGCACTGGCCTTTGGTCGCGCTTCAACGGCGGTGCGCTGCCGTACTACCCGCTGTCGATCTCGGATCTGGGGACTTGCACAACGACCTCGGGAGGATCGATGGGTTGCGATCCCTTGGGAGTGAAACCTGCTGCGTGCGGGCAGAACACGTGCTTCGCGCTGTACCCCTACTACGGAAGTCGCATCATCGACGTTCCAGGCGGCGGAGTCGCGTTGCGTCACCGATTCAGTTGGATTTTCCGCTACAGGCCGTGAGCTGAAGGCGTTGAAGCTGCCATCAGTCGGGTAACCGCGAGCGCGGAAAGCCGCTCGTTCGCTGACGCCGGGCAGCCGCGAGCACTTCACGGTGCTTGTGCGGCGTCAGCGCCACGAGTCTTCGAATTCTTGGCGCGGCTCCCGACGAACGCGGCCAGGTGCTTACCCGTGAGCGTCGACTTTGCGGCAACCAACTCGGCCGGCGTGCCTTCGAACACGATGCGCCCGCCGTCGTGCCCCGCACCTGGCCCGAGATCGATAATCCAGTCGGCGTGCGCCATCACGGCTTGGTGATGTTCGATCACGATGACCGACTTGCCGGCGTCCACTAGGCGATCGAGAAGACCAAGCAGTTGCTCTAAATCTGCCAGGTGCAGCCCGGTGGTAGGCTCGTCGAGAACATAGACGCCCCCATCGCTACCCATGTGTGTCGCGAGCTTGAGTCGTTGGCGTTCTCCGCCCGAAAGCGTGGTGAGCGGTTGGCCGAGACGCAAGTAGCCGAGCCCAACGTCAGCCAGTCGCTGCAGGATTGCATGAGCCGCGGGTGTGTGTGCCTTGCCGCTACCAAAGAACGTGACGGCTTCTTGCACTGACAGGTCGAGCACCTCGGCGATGTTGAGCTTGCCGAGTTTGTATTCGAGTACCGCCGCCTGAAAGCGCCGCCCTTCGCAATCTGCGCAGACGGTCGAGACGTCGCCCATCATGGCGAGGTCGGTGTAGATGACACCGGCGCCGTTGCACGTGGGACAGGCACCCTCGGAGTTGGCACTGAAGAGGGCGGGTTTCACATTGTTCGCCTTTGCAAACGCCTTGCGGATCGGCTCCAACAGATCCGTGTAGGTCGCGGGGTTGCTCCGCCGCGAGCCGCGAATCGGGGTCTGATCTACCGAGACCACGCCCTCTCGCCCAGACACCGAGCCGTGAATCAGCGAGCTCTTCCCGGAACCAGCGACGCCGGTGACGACGACCAACACGCCGAGGGGAATATCGACGTTGACGTTCTGCAGGTTGTGCGTGCGAGCGCCGCGGATCTCGATGACACCTTTGGGTTTCCTCACGGAAGGCTTCAGCGAGGCTCGGTCGCTCAGATGACGCCCAGTGAGGGTGCCGCTCGAGTGCAGCCCTTCCACGCTGCCCTGGAAAACCACCTCACCACCCGCCGAGCCCGCACCGGGACCAAGATCGACGACATGATCGGCAATCATGATCGCCTCGGGCTTGTGCTCGACGACGAGAACGGTGTTGCCCTTGTCGCGCAGGCGCAGCAAGAGCTCGTTCATGCGTTGGATGTCGTGAGGATGCAGCCCGACCGTCGGCTCGTCGAAGACGTAGGTGACATCCGTGAGGGATGACCCGAGGTGGCGAATCATTTTGGTGCGCTGCGCTTCACCACCGGAAAGCGTGCCCGACGAGCGATCGAGGCTGAGGTAGCCGAGGCCGATCTCGACGAAGGAATCCAATGTTTGCCGCAGTGCTGCCAGGAGCGGAGCGACGGTCGGCTCTTTCAGCGCAGTGACCCACTCCGCCAGGTCGTTGATCTGCATCGCGCAGGCTTCAGCGATGTTGATGCCTTTGATTTTGGAGGAGCGTGCCGCTTCGTTCAGCCGGGTGCCCTTGCAGTCGGGGCAGGTGCTGAACGTGACGGCGCGCTCGACGAACGCTCGGATGTGAGGCTGCAGTGCGTCGACGTCCTTGGACAGGAAGGATTTCTGAATCGAAGGAATCAGTCCGGCGTAAGTTAGGTTGATGCCTTCGACTTTGATCTTGGTCGGCTCCTTGTGGAGCAAATCGTGGAGCTCCTTTTTGCTGAACTTGCGGATCGGCTTGTCCGGGTCGAAGAAGCCACAGCCGCGAAATATGCGGCCGTACCAGCCATCCATGCTGTAGCCGGGGATGGTGAGCGCGCCTTCGTTGAGTGACTTCTTGTCATCGTAGAGCTGCGACAAATCGATGTCGTTGATTTGCCCCATCCCCTCGCAGCGCGGGCACATGCCGCCGTTCACGGAGAACGTGCGCTTCTCGACCTTCTTTCCGTCGCCTTTCTGAATCGAGATCTGCCCGACTCCGCTGACCGACGGCACGTTGAACGAAAACGCATTGGACGACCCGATGTGCGGCTTGCCCAGACGGCTCCACAGCACCCGCAACATGGCGTTCGCGTCCGTCACAGTGCCCACCGTCGAGCGCGAGTTCGCTCCCATGCGCTCTTGGTCGACGATGATTGCGGTGGTCAACCCTTCCAGCACATCGACTTCGGGTCTGGCCAGCGTTGGCATGAAACCCTGCACGAACGTGCTGTAGGTCTCATTGATCATCCGCTGCGATTCGGCCGCGATGGTGCCAAACACGAGGGACGACTTGCCCGATCCGGAGACGCCCGTGAATACCGTTAGTCGGCGCTTGGGGATCTCGACGCTGACGTCCTTCAGGTTGTTCTCGCGAGCGCCCTGAACCCGGATGAGATCGTGACTGTCTGCGGGGTGCTGCTTGGAGGAGGCCATGGTTGCATTCAACGCGCGCTGCGCCACTTAACGGTGTAAGGCAGTGCAAACAAGTACAAGCCGGAGAACAGGAGCAAGAAGAGGGGGAGCAGCGGGGAGTAAGTCACCCATGCTGGCGGCTGCCCTTGTTGCAACCCCATCGCGACGAAGTTGGCGATCACGGTCAACGTGAACACCACCGCAACCCAGCGGTGAAACTGCCGAATCCATTGACTCATGGCATCCTCGCGAGGAGCTCGACCAGCTTCGGCCCCATCATGTTCCAGCCGTAGCGCGCACCACCGAATTCGCGGCCCTGGTCTGCCTTGAAGCCGGACTGAACCAGCAACAGGTGCGTGCCCGTCGCCGTCGGCGTCAACGTGAAGGTCACGACGGTATCGAGAAACGGCACCGTCCAGGCGTAGCTCAGCTTGCGATGCGTTTCGATCTCGAGCATTCGGCAGTTCACGGTGCCGTCCCAACCCGGGTACGCCTGCGTTTTGAACAGGAACGCGGCGCCGGTTTCGAGCTTTAGATCGAAGACGGGCAAGAGCCACTCAGCGAGCAACTTGGGCTCGGTGAGTGCGCGCCACACCTTCTCCGGTGAATGAGGCAAATCGAACTCGAACGAAATCGTTTCGGTTTGCGATCGTGCGGTCGTGTCGATCGGATTCATTCGTCCATTTTCTCCAGTAATTTTTCGAGGCGACTAACGTGTTCGACCCAGAAGGTCCGATAGTGCGAAACCCAGTCGATGAGCGGTTTCATTCCAAGTGGCTCCACTCGGTAATAGACACAGCGCCCCTCACGCCGACCGTTGACCAAGCCGGCGTCCTTCAAAGTAGCTAGGTGTTGTGAGATCGCTGGCTGCGAAATATCGAAGCGCGCCTTGAGGTCCTTCACTGCTGCTTCGCCGCGCGTCAGCGATTCGAAGATCGCCCTGCGGCTGGGATCGGCCAGCGCGTGGAAAACCTTGTCCTCACGTGTAGCCACGCTGAGCATGCCAATTCATAAGCGAACGCTTATTGATTGTCAAGCGGCAGAAATCAAGCCGTAGCCAGCGTCCGAGCGACCGTGGTGAGCGCGCTCAGCGGTAAGCTGTTGGCGGCTTCCTAAACCCGCGTAAATTTGGCGCTGCAAATTGGTTCTGGTGCGCGCTTTTCGGCGCTGGTTGCTAGGTGCGCTTTTTGGCTCTGGACGCGGATTTGGTGGCGGCGCGCTCTTTGGCTTCCTTGAGGCGGTAGCTGTCGCCTTCGATGTCGATGATCTCGGCGCGGTGCAGGAGTCGGTCGACGAGTGTGACGGTG
>JBMOMJ010000037.1:0-14996 GCA_049324695.1 Myxococcota bacterium | reverse complement strand
ACTCTCGCCCGTCGAACGAACCTCGCTAACCAACTGCTCTCGCTGCTCCGCATTGTACCGCCTTCGCATTTCTCCCTTGTGCACGCATCGATCGCGCTTCGCGAGATGGGGTTGGCGCAGCGGTTACCATACTCGGCGTGCTCAAGACTCAAGGCCAACTCCTCGACAACGCATATCTCGATCGCCGGGCTCCTCTGCTCGATGTGGCCGATCTCCTTACGCAGGCGCGAAATCAGCAATGACACCTCGATGCGCCGCCGAACTCAAGTTCGCAGCTGGCGGGTCCCAACTGGATACCTTGTACCTCGCGAGCGTGGTGGAGTACCACGCCCGCGGTCTTGTCTCCTTCCGGCGCGATGCGTCGGTCTATTGGAGCGACGCCGGCGGCACGAGCCTCTCCACACCGCTTTGAGATCCAAGAAGTGCCCAAATACTGCCGTCGATAGTCCCCGCGATACCGTACGGCCCCGTCTGGGTGGTGGCCGCAGTGGAGAGGCTTCCGAGCAGCGTGCTGCGGTAGACGGTCCCGACGTCAGCTATCCACAGATTGCCGACGGTGGCCACCAGTGCGTGCGGCACCGTGCTATTCGGAATATTGAACTCAGTCACCTGTCCATCTGGCCTCAAGCGACCAAGTTTGCGCGCCTCTTGCTCGATGAACCAGAGGTTCGCGTCCGACCCCATCGTGATGGGGATCCGCGAGTAAATGCTGCTGTTAGGCGAGGGAAGGTCGAACTCTCGATAAGCGCGATCCGGGCCCAGACGCGCGATGCGATTGGCACGGGGCGAACTGAACCAAACGGCTCCATCTTGCCCCGCGGCGAGCGAACCACCAAAGAATCCGAGCGGAACACGTACCCTGGATACGACCCCAGTGAACGACATGAATAGGAGCTGACGCTCAAGCCCTCGGGTCCAAAGTCCATTGGGGGCGCTCGCGATATTTCCAAACTCCACGTCATAGGGGAGCGGAAAGCGGATGAAATTACCGCTCTCATCCACGCGTACGAGATCTCTCACGCCATACGACCACAGGTTCCCGTCTGAAGCTACGGTAGGCGGACCATAGCTACCGGCCGGGAATGGACCGCGCTCTTCGAACCAGCGCGCGTTTCCATTCGCGTCGAGGCGAATTACAACTTGGTGCAGCGAATTTCCAGGGATATGGCTGGTGATCCAGAGTCCGCCTTGAGGAGATGCAACGATACTTTCATCGAAGAACGGCGCAAAATTGAAACGCTCATCCGTCGCGAGAACGACCCGGAGAGAAGCGTAGCTCGCATATGGCTTGGTCGAGCCTGCTCGCCGCGCCCACACTTGAAACCAGTATTCACCCGGCTGTGCACCAGCCGTCGTCCATGCGAGCGACTCGAGCGATTGGTAGTCGCGCAGCAACCTGTATCCCTGGCCGGGCGGTTGAACCCAAAACTGATATTCGGCGCCACAGTCGGCGTGAGCGCTGAGCGTGCGAGGAGTGCCGAGTGGTGCAACTGCAGGCCAAATCGAAAACGTTGGCGGGCTGCAACTCTCGTCGTTGGCGGCCGAGATCGTGGTCGAAAGAACCCCTTGGCTCGCGGATTCTCCAGCGTTGCGATACGCGGCCCGAATGACGGTGACGCCAGCGACGTTGCGCAGTAAGTACCGATTGGAAGAACTGAAGTCTTGTACGACGGTTTGCGTCCCTGCCTGGTCGACGCTCGTAAATTGGTACTCGGCGCCAGCAGGACAATTGACGGACGCATCGATGGCTACCGTCGAGCCAGCGAGCGGCGCAGTGGCAGAGGGGGTGATACTGGCTTCGCTGCACAAGCTCGAGACCCCGTCGTAAACCGTGATGAGGGCTTCGTTACTGCTCGCATCTACTGAGAGCAAGCCCGCCCGGCGGATGTTGACCTTGAGACGGTAAGCTCCAGAAGCAGTGCCTGTAGTATCCCACTCACAGGTCGGCGAACGCGAAAACGCACACGCTGTGGTGACGACACCGGAGCCCGAAGTCAGCACGAACTGATACTCGGGAGGCGCGCAATACGCCGGCGTGCTGGCGTAGAAAGTTTGCTTCGTTCCAGCTTGCACAAGCAATGAGCCGTCCGAGGCCAGCGGTGCTTTCGGCGTGGAGAGCGTGACCCCGGTGCAAGCGTCCCTCGCGCGGAGCCGGAAGGTCATCCCGGCATAGGCTTCATAGTTGAGGTTCGAACCGCGGCTGCGCACCCAAACCTGAATTTCGTAGTCACCGGCGAGTAACCCCGTCGTATCCCAGAACAAGTACTTTTGGGGAGCGGCGCCGTACTCCTGATAGACGCTCCAGGTGCCTCCGGGTGGTCGAATCCAAAACCGATACTCGGCGTCTCCGGCACACGTCGCGGTCGCAGTCAGCAGCACCGGGTCACCGGAGAACGTTGCGGAGTCCCAGAATGGCTCCGACGTGACGCTCACTCTCGAACATCCGATAACGAGGTGCACGGACGCCCCCGCGTAGGCTTCGTACGCAGCCACGCTGCCGACGCTTCTGACCCAAACCTGAAAATTGAATATGCCCGTACCTGCCGGTGTGACCGGCTCACTCCAGGCGAGCGAAGTCGGCCAACTGAATTCCGCGTTCGTGCTCCAAGGCTGCGCCACAGACCAATTGCCCGATGGATCTTGAATCCAAAATTCGTACTCCGAAGCGCTGCTGCAATTCGAAGTCGCGGAGAATTGAACTACCGAGCCCACGGGCACGTCAGCGGGCAGCGGCTTGCCCCCCTGCAAGTGCGCAGTCAGGGTCGCGCCGCTGCAGACACCGTGGGGTTCTTCCAAGACGAACGCTCTGCCAACCCAGGCCTCGTACGGCTGTGCCGACCCAGCCGCGCGGATCCAGACCTGAAAGTTGTAAACACCTCCAGCGAGTCCCGCCGTATGCCATACGAAGGTACTCGAGGGCCCGTAGCTCTGCGCAATGGCCCAATTGCCCTCTGGTGACTGGACCCAAAATTCGTACGCAGGCGTGTCCCCGACAGCACAACCGGCTACTGCTTGCCAGGTGACGTCCGTGCCGACCACACCTTGGTACGCCTGGTTGCCTGTCGCGAGCGAGGCCGTCGAGCAGATTCGCTCCGTGACCTTCCCGAGTGGATCGTCGTTTGACGCTGGGCCACACGCGATCGCACAGCAGGCGCTCACTGCGATGAGGAGCACCAGCGAAGCGCGCCGAATTGCATCCATCAAGCCGCTTTGTTTCATCCAACGCTTCAAGGAAGCCTCCTCATGACTCAGCTCACTGGCATGACTCATCTCAGAGTGGCAGCCCCGCGAGTCAGCCGATGACCAAGTTTTACGATGACCCGTTCATTTGTACGCGAATGTAGGCAAGCTCCTTGCGAGCGTTTACACGTGAAGTATCGGCATTCGCGCCAGTCCCAGCGCAGTTGCAGCCTCTCCTGAGAGGTTTAGGGAGAGCATCCGATCTCCGGTGTCACAGGCTCGAGCGCGACGAACACCTGCACACGGCTCGGAATCACCCCTCACCTCGAAGTGCCTGCACGACTTCCCGCGGGTCGACGATCGACGGTCGCGCCATCGAGCGCCCATTCGCGCATGGGTGACCTCCGGGTCGACACCAATCGCGCCTTCGCCGCCCAACGTCGATGACTGTTGGGGCACGAACTCAGACGGATAGTTGCACCGATCGCGATGTCTCTGCATCCGCGCCGCGTGCAGCCGAGCGCCTTGGCGCGTGCGTTGAAACGACGCATCAGCAGCCCGCAGGGCGCGCGACGTGGAGCCGACTCCCGTAAGGATAGGCCGACGCGCGGATCCCTGGCAGACTGTGAGCTCCAATGGGAAACTGATGGACGACTTAGACCGCGAAATCGAAGAAGCTGCGCGCAGCGCGCGTCGGCGAGTGTGGCAGGGCCGACTGGCAACCATTGCATCGACGGGGGCGTTTTTGGTGATCGGTATCGGCGGGACCATTGCGATGTACCAGCTCTTCCCCGATCGTGAAGAGCGCGAGTTCAACGCGGTTAGACGCGAGAACACGGCGCGGAACGGCGCGATCCGGGAGCGCTGGCGATTGCCGAGGCTATGGCGTCCGAGTTCGCGGCGAGTCGGCGCGATCAGAGCCGCCAGCGGTGCGGTGGCGCATCGGGGCTCGCGCTCGGTTTTGGGGCCGCTTATCTGATCCGCAGACACCTGCAGCCGACGTAGAATGACTGCATTCGACTGCATCGTTGCGAGACGGGCCGTCACTAGGTGATGTAGCGAAACCCGATGGCCGGTGCCACTTTCTACGGCACGAACCCGTTCACGAAGGAACGGCCTCGCCACTACACGAAACAAACTTCGCCGAAGCTAAGAGCCCAAACCGGTTGGTCGAATCCAGGAGCTCGACATCGAAGAGCCGGAGCTGCCTAACAAGCCGTTGAAGAGAGACGGCCGTCCTTCGTCGCCACCTGCGCCGCCTCCCTCTCCCCCGTGGGTGAAGTAGCACGAGAGCCCACCAGTTCGACCAAGGGCGTCGTTCCTCGCGGTCTGTCTAACTCCCCCGTGACGAGCGCTTCGCGACCGACGCAAAGTCTGCTCGAACCAGTCAACATTTTCGCCGGGCACGGCATCGGCTTCGACATGCCGCTGCTGTTGCGGTCACGAGCGCAGCTGCTGAGCAAGGATCGCGGGCGAAGCGTTGAGGATGCGATGACGATGCATTGACGACGTGCGCCAGAAGCCGGAGCGACGTTGGTCATCGGCGCCAGATTGCAGTTCGGTTTCTTCGAGAGTTTCGCGCTTTTTTCGTCGCCAGCGATGGCAGAACACGTTCTCTCTTTGGCAGTCAACGACACGTGGAGGCGCTTGATGTGCCACGCACAAAAGCCTCATTGTCGGGCGCAGATGGACGCTCCCTTCGGGCGTCGAGCTTAAAAACGAACTGCAGCTCTCCTTTGCGCTCCTGGACGTTGGGAGGCTGGGGCGAGTCACGGCCTCTGCTCATGCAAGCGCCTACAATAGCAATAGCCACTCCGGTTCCGGTTACGGTGCTGACTGGCTTTATCGGCGCCGGGAAGACCACTCTCTTGAACCGAATCCTCACGCAACGGCATGGGGTGCGCATCGCTGTAATCGCGAATGAATTCAGCGAGATCGGCATCGATCACCAGCTGATCGTCACGACGGATGATCAAGTGGTCGAGATGAATAACGGCTGCATTTGCTGCACGGTTCGGAGCGACCAGATCGACGCGATCGAACGACTGCTGACGCCCGGACACGTGATCGAGCACATCGTGATCGAGACGACTGGGCTGGCCGATCCGGCGCCCGTCATTCAGTCTTTTTTTCTCGACGACCGCATCAAACGGAAGGCGCGGCTCGATTCAATCGTCACTGTGGTCGACTCGACGCACGTCGACCAGCACTGGGAGACGGAGGAGGTGCGCGAACAACTCGCGTTCGCCGACGTGCTCGTCTTCAACAAGATCGATCTGGTGACGGGCGAGCACCTGGAACGGACAATAGCTCGAGTCCTACGCGGCAATCCCCTCGCCCGAATGCTGCGAACCCGAGACTGCGACGTCCCGCTCGATCGTGTACTGGGCCTGCATGCGTTCGATCTTCAGCGTGCGCTGTCCGTCGACGCGCGCCTGCTGGAAGACGTCGACCATGAGCACGACGAGCTCGTCCAGTCCGTATGCTTGAGCCGCGAAGGCGTGGTGGACGATCGCCGACTCAGCCGCTGGCTTGCTGAATTGACCCGGGAGCGCGGCAAAGATCTGTATCGGCTCAAGGGGATCCTGAACGTGAACGACGAGCGACGGCGCTTCGTCGTTCACGGGGTTCATATGCTGCTCGACGGGCGTCCCGGGCTGCCTGGAAAGTCGTGTTCTTTGCAAGCAGCCTGCTTCTGACCTGACTGTTAACTATACGGCCAGCGTCTACAGGAACACGAAGCCGCGGCACATGCACGTTTACGTTTGGCTTGAGCATCATGCTGAGCTTGAGGATTCCTGCCATTCTGGAGCCGAACAGGTGGACGTCTCCCCTAAGATGGTTTCCGGCTACGGCGCAGAGTCGCGCGTGGATTGGCCGTGTCATAGGCCGCTACCCGGTGCCGTTCTGGGTTACGCCGTCGAGTTCACACAGTTCTTCTCCGGAACCGAACAGCATGCCGACATTGAGCTGGCACCGAATGGCTACCCCGACTCGCGAAGCATGGCGCGCTGACGCAATACTTACCCTCACGACAGCTGGTTAACTCCGGTTTGCAGCAGACCCGCGCTCGCGTTCGCTCGGCCGGCGCAGCTGAAACCCGCTACGTTAGATGCACCAGCTACCAGCGCTCCCGTTGCGTCAAGCGTTGGTTGGACTACACGAGAGATATGAAGATCGGAGCTGTAGCTCACGCGAGTGGGCTCACCATCAAAGCGATACGGCACTACGAGTCAGTTGGCCTGTTGCGGAACGTGCCACGTTCGGGTGCCTATCGAGATTTCTCGGATCGCGACGTGGACACCCTGCTGCTTGCTGCTCGTTGTCGTGGACTGGGCTTCAGCGTTGCCGAAACGAAGGATGTTGTCGCCTTGGTCACGGCCTCGGAGCCCGACTGCCCACCGCCGGACCAGATGAAAGCGATTGTCGAGAACAGGCTGCGAACGATTCGTGGGGAGATTCGTGAGCTCAAGCGGAAGGCAAGAGAGCTCGAGAAGGTCAGAGCGTACGTACAGAAGCGGCGGGCCGGAGCTTGACCCTCCCGCTACAGGAGACTTCATCCTGTTCGGCATGGACCACATCAGCGTTCCGGTTACCGATGTCGCTCGTACGAAGGCCTTCTACGAGGCGATCTTGATGCCTCTCGGATGGACATGCTCAGGATGGCGCGCCGACGTCTACGTAGGCTTCAAGAAGAGAGGTTCACCGGCACTCTACTTTGGCGCTGCTGATCGGACTGCCCGGGTTCATCTTGCATTCAAGGCTGACAGCCAAGAGAAGGTCAAAGAGTTCCATCGTGCTGCACTCGATGCTGGTGGAACGGACAATGGCGAGCCTGGTCCTCGTCCCGGTTCTGGCGCCTCCTATTACGCTGCCTTTGCCTTGGATCCGGATGGGCACAACGTCGAAGCTGTTGTTGGTGGTGTTGGGTAAACCAAAGAGCGCCGATTCGGACGGCTTGGGCGCTAGCCCGCCAAGAAGAATCACTGCTTGACAGAGTGCGCCAACGGCTCTCAATAGGGCAATGTCAGCCTCGCTGAGCCTCGCCCTCGACGATGTGTTGCCGCTGATCGCGGACCAAGAGCGAAACCATCCCGAGGCCTATCCAGAAAGTAGCATCCGGGCGCTCTTCGATGCGGGAATCATCGCGGGCCCGTTTGCCGAGGATCTGGGAGGGCGCGGGATGAAGCTCGTCGAGGCCGTAGGCGCCGTCGAAACGATCGCGTCTGTATCGCCATCGGTCGCGCTGATCGCGAGCATGCCGCTGGGACTCGCGGGCATCTACGGGCTCGACAACGAAATCGCGCCCGAAGCCCATCGAGCGGCGTTCGCCGAGCAGAAGGCTCGGGTGGCGGCGGATTACGGTGCGGGCCGTGTCTACGCGGCTTGCAACAGCGAGAAGGGAGCCGGAGGGTCGCTCGCGGCAACCAAGACAATGGCAGTGCGGCAATCCGACGGCGTATTCGTCATCTCGGGCGAGAAGATCCTGGCGTCCGCAGGGCGGAACGCAGCGACCTTCTTTTCCACCGCGAAAGTGACCGCCGACGACTTGCCCGGCGCCGGCGTTGTCGAGTTCTTCCTCGTCGACGTCGCCTCTGAAGGCGTGGAGATCTTGAACGACTGGGACGGCTTCGGGATGCGGGCAACGGAGAGTCAGACGGTGCGCTACAACAAGGCGCGCGCAAGGGAGATAGTAGGGTTTCCCGACTTGTTGAATGTGGTCCAGCCACTCGAATACTGGTTCTGCCTCTTCGCTGCGATCCCGCTCGGATGTGCGAAGGCGATGCTGCGCGCCATAGCGTCACCCGAGCCGCAATCACCCGCGCTGAGGCTCCGGCTTGCGGAGGCGACCATGCGATATGAGGCGATGCGCGCGTACCTGCTGCAGACGGCGGCGGAATTTCGGCCCGGCGCGGGCGCAGCTTACGCGGCGCGTGTGCTGCGGACCAAGACCTATGTGACCCAGGAGGCCACCAAGTTGTGCGCCGAGATGTTCGCGCTTGGTGGCGGAAGGAACTATCGACGAACGAGCCTCGTAGCGCGCATGCTCGCCGATTCGTTCGCAGGGACCTCCTTGCGACCGCCGCTCGCGCTCGCGCTGGACAGGCTCATCGAGAACTTCTCGCTCGGCGACGCGTCGTAGCGGTTTGACCGTCGAATCCGGGCGTCGGCGTCTTCGATCTCACGCGTGCTGTCGCTCAACAGGCAGGTCAACCTGGCCCGAGCAAAATGCCGACGTACGACGGGCCTGGTTGTCGCTTCCGGTTGCCGCCTCGGTTTCCTGATGCCGCCGCAGCTTAACAGTGGTATGTTGGGCAGCCCGGGATGGACACGCTTTTCGAGTATCAGCTCGTTCGGGTTGCGAGGCTGCTCCGCGAACCCGAGGAGTACGATGGTTGGAAGCTCAATCAGCGTCCACCTACCGTAGGCGACGTCGGAACTCTTCTAGACGTTTTGCATGTGCGAGGGCTTCGCGACCGATATGTGGTCGAGTGCTGCCAAACAGATGGGACTACCGTCTGGCTCGACGACTTCGACGCAGTCGAACTCCAACCAGCGACATCGACGGTGGGACGGTGACCGGCCGGAGGATGACCGGCAGGCATAGCCCCAGGCTCCTTTTCGCCTCGGCGGCCGTCTTGGTCCTGTTGGCGCTTTACTGCTTTTCCGGATCCGTCATGAAGGCTCGTTTGCGGTTGCAGCGCCCGCCGATCCAGAGCGCTTCCGTGGCAACGCCGTCTTCTGGTTTTGGGCTTCCGTTGCAAGCGCTTGCGGTGCCGTGATCTGTCTCGTCGCCGGCCTAGTTCGCGGACGACGCGGCTCAGTGAAGTTGCAGCGCTAGGCTGGTGAGGAAGCCCGATTGCTCCGCCGAGTGGGTTCCGTTGAGATAGTCTGCTCGCACCCTCCGCCGCGGCCGCAGCTGAGCGGCGGTACGTTGGGCAGAGCACGAGCGAGCCATTGAGTGTACCTCGCCTTGGATGCACTCGCGGCCGCACATTGGCGTATCGATGACTTGATCGCATCGCGAGGAGGAAGGTAGGCACTGTCTCGGCGTGCATCGTCCGCATAGGTGGTCGGGTCAGCGTGGTTCGGGTAAGCTTCGGGTATGGTCCTAGCGGTCGAACTGACAGAGTCGCAACTCGAAGCGCTGCGGCAGCGGGCGAAGGCGTTGGGAATTTCACCCGAGCAGCTTGCCGCGGCGGCGGTCGCAGATCTGGTCACCAAACGCGCTGAAGACTTCGAGAATGCAGCTGCGCTCGTCCTCTCAAAGAACTCGGAACTGTATCGACGGCTAGCGTGATCAGGTATTTGACGCTTGCGGAGGTTCTCGCGCTGCACACGCAGTTGCTCGCATCATCCGGAGGCGCCGCAGGCATTCGGGACTTGGGTCGCGTTCAGGCCGCCCTCGCCCAACCGATGAGTACGTTTGACGGCACCGATCTGTACCCGACGTTGGTCGCGAAAGCTGCGGCCCTGGGCTTTTCGCTGATTCAGGGCCACCCGTTTGTCGATGGGAACAAGCGCATCGGCCACGCCGCGATGGAAGTGTTTCTCGTGTTGAACGGCTTTGAAATTGCTGCTTCAGTCGACGAGCAGGAAACGATCATTCTCGGAGTTGCCGCCGGATACTCGAGCCGAGAAGCCCTTACCGACTGGCTTCAGCGGCATGCGCGGTCGATGCCGAGAACACCTGCCTAACTCAACGCTGCAGCTGAGGGGCTGGTCTTTAGCCGTGTCGGGCTGCTGTGTGCTCCGCCACGGCAGCGTCTTGCCGAAAGTCACGTTGCCGTGGTCCTAGCGGCCCGCAGCTGCACGTTCGAGACGTTGGGCGGACCCAGACTTCTCGGGGAAACCGAGACTCGTCTTCTTGTTTTCCGTCGCTTCGACGCGCTGCTCGCCCATATGTCATCATTGGTAGATTGCGAAGGACTGCAGCTGGTGCTCATCTCACCGAAGGTGGAAACCAAATGGGCTGCTCAACCCGGCGTTGCAGCTGCCGAACGCTTCGGTTGCCTACGCTGCCTCTCGCGTTAACAGCTGAACGCCAGTATCGTTGGGCAGACGCGACTAGAGACGCCCTGGCAAACCCGAGACTGTTTATCTCTTACAGCTGGACAAATGCGGACCATGAAGCACGCGTGCTTCGCCTGGCCACAGAGCTCATGCAGTCGGGAGTCCATGTCCTACGCGAGTCGCTTGCCCTTACCCCAAGTCACCGCGCCCTCGGGCCGTCAGGCGGTGACCAAAGACGCACGGACCAGTCCGCCAAGGCGGCAGTGGCTTACCTCCATCCGTGCGCGCATCAAAGCCCGAGGTGGGCGTAGCGTCGCCTAGGTGTTAGTGTTGCTCGGTGTCCGACAAGAATCACGTAGAGGTCGTGAACTGCGCGCTCAAAGCACATCCAAAGGCTGCAACGGAACTCAAGCTGGTCCGACTGAAGTTCATATGCCAGATGACCTGGGAAAAGCTTGCGCCGACGGACAACTCTGCTGTGCGTCACTGCTCAAAGTGCGATAGCCCGGTTACCCTGTGCACGACACTCGAACAGGCGGAACGGCTGATTCGGGATGGTGGCTGCGTTGCGATTCCTGCAGAGCTGACTGTACAACGCCGCGAGCAGGATCCAGGCAGTGTGCTCCTGGGCAGTCCGACGAGTGCAGAAGTAAGGGCACATGAGCTCGAGAGTTGGGGCCGGAGAATCTTTGCCCAAAAGCCATAGTCCCAAACTTCGAGCTGGATCTTGGTGACTCCGGGGAAGACGAGGGGGCTCCGGTGGAGGCGCTGGGAGTTAGTGATGACAGTAAGGCTCGGGAGGCTGCAGAAGATTTCGCGGTTTGCGGCGATTGTCGCGTCCGAGAGTCGCTCGGCGGCACCCTGCGCTCGCGGCGGTGGTTCTGTGATGATGCTCGCGTAGTGCCAGAGAGTGCTATGCCTACTTTCGACGCTGCTTCGAGGCGTTCGTGCTGCGATGGTCAGGCGGATCAATGCACAAGACAAGGCCAATCTGGACGTCCGGAAGCAGCGTTAAGACCTTTTCAGACTCTTGCGGTACGGCTGGTTTCCTCCGTCGAACGCGACGAGTACCTGAAGGCCTAGGCGCGGCGACAGCGGCGCATAGAACGGATGAAGAAGCCTCCAGCGCTGACTGAGAGCGTTCCGTTTTGGCATGACGGAGCCACGGCTCGCCTCGTCGCACTCGAGGCACTCCTCAACAGCCGCTGACCAAGAAACAACCTCGCCAGGCTGCGCTGCCGCGAGGTCGCCAGAATCGAGAGCCAGCTAACAAGCCGTTGAAGCAGACGGCCGCGCCTCGTTGTGACCTCGGCCCGCCTCCCTCTCGCCGGTGGTGAAATACCACGGGATCGGTCGTCCCTACGTGATGCCTGCTCATTTGCTGATGCGGCCGCCGCTTAGCGGCGGTACGTTAGGTAGACGCAAGTGCCGGCCGTATCACAAGGACGCGAGCCCCTCGTGCTGCAACTGCTGACGAGTGGCTGGGTGCAGTACGCACTTGCCCTAATCTTTGTCCCCATCGACGCGCTAGAAAGGGCAGGCTTCTGGGTCCCGCTCTCCGGCTTCCTCGTTTTTCTCGCGCTGTTGGGCTTCTTGCCTATCCAGATCGCGATCGTCGTATGGCGTTGGCGGCACTCTTCGTGGAGGGCGCTCGCACCTCTGGTGGCAATAGTGCTGGTCCTATTGTCGGGTCATCGTGCGGGCGCCCGCGTTGGTGACGAGCTACTCCGCTATCGCTTCGAGTCCAACCGCACCACCTATGACGCCGTCGCGGAGCAGGTGTTGCGCGGCACCTACCCCAAGAGCCTACGTCCAGAACACCAGCACTTGGCGTACTGGGCTAGAACCCTGTCCGTTCCTGAGAATGACGCCTCCGGTGGCCCTCTCGGCGTGTCATTTCTCGTCGTGTCCCACGGGTTTGCGGGCCACGTTGGCTTTATTCGTCTCGCAGATCCATCGACTGCGAACCGCTTGCTGAAAGCGCCGCCACCCGGTTGGAGCACATGGCTAGGACGACTAGATGGACAATGGTATTTGGTGGCCAACTAAGAAGGGACGTTGCACCTGAGGGGACCATCGGTCGCTGCTTCCGCTTCGCTCGCGCGCTCCCGCTGGCGTCCGCAGCTGAACGGCTACACGTTGGGCGAACCGATGCCTCTTCCGCGACTTCCGAAGAATGACGGGTGGACGGACGTCGTCTACGATCTCGGCGAGAGCGCAGACGACAATACGCGAATCAGCGCAATCCTGAACGAGGCTTGCCACGTCTTTCGTCACCACTCCCAAGGTACCTGGGCCAGCCACGACAGGGATGCGTACGCAGGCCTCCTCGTCGAAGAGTTGCAAAACCGGCCGGGTCTCGCGGGGCGCTTGCTCGCGACGGACGACCGTGTCGTAAAGATGATTACGTACCGCGCCCTGGAGATGTTGAACCACCCAAAGACGGTCTCAGGCTAGTGGCTTCGACGATGCTGTCCGCAGCGTGGTCGCCAGAAATCAGACAACTTCGGGCGACACCAACCTTGTGGTATTTGCCTACGCTGGACAGCTCGAACGCGCTTGCGGCGCTCGAAACGACTGGCTCCCCGCCGACGGTGGAGCACGGGGTCTACGTCGTGGAGTTGGTGGAGCAGAACTTTGTTCGCGGGTTCTTTGATGCAATTGTTGCTGCCGCCCACATTGGCGGATCGCGCGCTTCGTCTCGGACGGGAACTTGGCAACGGGTTGTTCCTTGGGCGCGACCCGGTAGCCACGCTTGTTCGCGCGCTGTATTACTGGCACGGCTGCATCAGCATGGCCAAGATGCTCCGGCCAACGTATGTGACGTCGATCGGTGAAGTTGAGTACGCGATGTCTGATTGCCCGGCACCCTTCACTGATCTGGAGCGTTGTCGCGAGGATGAGGAGGCGAGAGGGAAATCGCTGGGTAACGTTCGGCGTGTCGCTCGCTCGGCCGCTTGAGCTAGCTCGCCAGAAGGACCCGTTCAGTCCCAGGTCGTCGAGGCCTGGGTTCCCTGAGATTTTCCGTACTCGGTCTCCGTTGTGACCTGAAGCCGCCGAACTCCGCTTTGCAGCAGATGCCTACCTCGCCGTCGCTCGGGCGGCGCAGCTGAAACCTGGTACGTTATGCGGACCGACTGGGTCCGCACAGCTCGAAGTTTCGATGGAGAAGTCGATTGAGATACTAGTCCGCGACCTCCGTGGCGTGAGCGACGTGAACGCTCACTATCGAGCAATCGACAATCTCGTGGCGAGGGGGGAGGTCGAACAAGTCGTGGCCTTCGCCCGTGCGGTCGAGGAGCAGCCGAATATTGGCGCGGAGAGCTGGGCGCTTGAAGCAGTCTTCGACCGCGTGGTTCGAGCCCTAGCGTTTCGCGACACCGTCGATGCAGCCGCAGCCGCAATCGACTTGGGTCTGTCCTCGCGCAAGAAGTCCACGCAAAGCGCGCGCAGCAAGTTAACCGTTTCCCGTGAGCTGGCGTACATGCTCGCGACGGGACAATCGAAAGCGACGCTGTTGACGCTCCTAAAACGCCTCGAATACAACTCGGAGCTCGAGGACGTTTTGGCTTGTTGGACGCAGGAGCTCGTTGTTCGCGGCGTCGATATTTCTGGCGAGCCCTCAGTCAACACTTTGTGGGGCCGACTGAGTGAGACTCAGCACCCGCTGGCAGCTTTGCCACTCCACCTTGCAACGATCGAAAGAGGTTTGAGGAAGTGCCTGCCCCAGGAAGGGCTAGGCGGTTCGAGCTATGGGCTACCATACGGTCCCTCGGAGCGAGTCGATGCTGAATCCACACAAGCCTTGCCGTTTATCGAACATGTAGTGGCCGCGGACATTCCCCCTAGGCTGGGTGCGGCATCCGTCGTGGCGAACTGGCAGGAGGAATCAAATGGCCGGAGCGAGACGAAGACCTTCCGCTTCGACCGTCCGATAGCACCGAGAACCTTAACGGCTAGGTTTCTGAAGAACCTGCCGCTGCTCTGTCTCGACGGGACAGACGCCGAACAAGTGACCGTTCGTGCACTACCCGCCGAGCAGGCGCTCTGCATGTTGTTCTCGGCTGCCGCCAACGGCGGTGCGTACAACAGAGGGCGACGCGCTGCCTACGGAAGGCTCGAGCTTTGGCAGACTGTCCGAGCATGGGTCGGCGACCCTGCCCCTTACATTGATCGTCTAGCTGAGAAGGCAGCCCAATGGGCTTGGTATGCGTTTGATGCCCCAAGTGCTTGGTTCGAGCAGGTAGCGTGGGACCTCGGCATTGCGGCGCTGTCGCCGGATGGCATGGAACTATCTGTGCTAGCGGCGACAGATACTGACTGAAAGTCGGTGTTCCCGATAAAGCGGGCGCATAACTCTGGTTTGCAGCTGCGCCGCCCTCGCTGTCGCTCGGCACTGCAGCTGAAGCCTTGTACGTTATGCAGACCCGAGCTTAACGTTATGCAGACCCGAGCTTAACAGAGATGCCGCGCTTAGTTCATCTCGCCCCTGAGCGCCTGGCGCGCAGGATCGATCGTTCGGGCTTGCGGGGAGCACCGTGGGAGATCGAGGTCGACGGCGTCGCGCGCAACGTTGCGGAAGTTGTGTTCGCAATGCCAGTCGTCCGGATTTCTTTGTCACTCATCAGTGGTTGCGAGAACTTCGTCGTTGGCGCAACGATCGAATGGTTGCGGTCGTATCCGCTTCACGCCGCCGTGTAGCGAGGGCGAGCGCCGCGCTACAGAGTGGACGGCGTGACGAGCGAGTTATCCGGCGGCCGGAGCTTCATTCTGCGGCGGACGCGTCGTATTGAGCGGCTCCG
>JBMOMJ010000036.1:70365-118030 GCA_049324695.1 Myxococcota bacterium | reverse complement strand
CCAATCCGGGTACATAGGCGACAAGTCGCGCGAGCCGCTACCAAGCTCATGTGACTGGAGCGATATCGCGCCGCAGATCCGCAGACCGCCCCGAGCGTTCGAAAATGTGATGAATCCTCAGCCCACGTGGGGCCGAAGGTGCACGTCTCGAAGTTGCTTGATCTCCGACGGAGGCTTCTTCTTCCACGAAGCGTCGAGCTCGAAGATTCGGCTGATGCGAATCAGTCCCTCGCGCGCGATCGGACTCTTCGCGACAGCAGCCTCCCAAAAGCGTCGGCGCATGTGATACCAACAGCCGATTTCGACGCGCTCGGCGCCGTCGTGCTCCACCTCGTGGCGCGAGTTGCCAAGCGCCGCTTCGTCTGCGAAGAGCAGGTCGAAAACGCTCTTGGCATCTGCCTGCACGTAGCCGCTGAATCCGCGAAAACGACTGTGAATGGCGGCGCTGGTTTCTCGCTCCAGGTAGTCGAACAGAATGTGGTCGCGGTCCGCGATCTGCACCAAGAAGTGGCCCTTCTTGCAGGGCTGCCGCGAGCGATCGTTGGGGATGGGCTGGACGCAAACACCCGTTGCATCGGTCGCGATGCAGAACGCGGTGGCGAGCGCGTGCTGCCGCATGGCCTCGACGACGGTTTCGGAAAGGCTGTCGCCAACCGTTTTCTTCCAGCGCGACAACGTGCCGCGATCGATGGGAACCCCGTCGCGAGCGTAGTCGTCCTCGATGCGGAACAGCGGCATGCCGTTGCCGATGTTTTGCATGATGACGTTGGCGACCAGCGATGGTGCTGCGAGCGCGCCGGGCAACATCTGCTCGGGCATCGCTGTGGTGATGACGTCGGTGTTTCCGGCGGCGTCGACCGTCTTGTAACGAACTCGCGCGATCACTACGCGCCGCTTGCCACCGCGCTTGTGCGCGAGCTTGCATGTCTCCTCGAAGCCGTGGCGCGTCACCTTGCCCTCTGCGACCAAGGCTTCGAGATGCGGATCAGTGATTTCGATACGCTCCTCTTCCAGCGGTAACGCGCGCAGATCACGTCGACCCGTGCCGCGGTTGCCCTTGCGCTTGCCGATAGGCTTTCCATCGCTCGCCGGAGCGTCGTCATCCTCGGCGGGCGGCTCCTTGGCGATGCCCAGCGTCCCTGCGAGCTGGTCAAGCTCGCGCAACTTCTGTGCGTACTCGAGCTCGAGCTGCCGCGTGTCGATACGCTCGGCCTTCGCGATGAACAAGCGACGCTTAAAGAGCTCGAGCTCTTGCCGGAGCCGCTCGTGCGATGCGCGCAGCCGGTCGCGCTCCTGCTCCAACTCGGTGATGCGCGCGCTGAATCGAGCTCGCTCCTGCTCGAGTAAAGCCAAGAGCTCGGGATGAGCTTCGAGCTGTTTCGTCAGGGCATCGGCATCAGCGGGCACGACGCTGTCGTGCCAAATCTCGACGCACTTTGTCCAGCCCTTTTGCGATCCGAGCTTGTCTTCTCAGTGCGCGCACTTCCGAACTCGTGACGACGCCGGCGTACCTTCTTGCTCCACATCGATCCCGTCGAGCAGATCATCGAGCTCGCATTCGCTCAGCTCCACGCTCGTCGTGCCCGCTGCGAGCGCCTCCGGAATGCGAAACACACGATTGTCCAAACGCTTGTAGAAGAGGCACATCCCGGACCCATCGAAGAACAACATCTTGAGCGCGCTCTTTCGTTTGCCGAAGAAGACGAACAGCGCACCGCTGCGCGCTCGGCGTCCAACATGCTCCTCGACAACACCAGCAAGACGATCGAACCCCCAGCGCAAGTCGATCGGCGCAAGCGCCACGAACACTTCAACGCCACTCGGAATCACGCGCGTCCTCCCGCGCTCGGCGCGCGCAGCGATTCCAGGACCATCGAGACTACGGCGCGATCAGCACCGGAACCGATTTCGATACGTGCGTCGCCGACGAGCACCACGACAGATGCGTCGCGCGTGCTCTTCACGAAGTCCGGTTTTGCGACAACGCGAGCGAACCCCGGCTTCGGCGTTGCCGCCCGCTTCTTCGGTTTCTTGGCGCCAAAGTGCCAAGCCCACCATTGCAGACTCTTGGCACTGAATTCCTGTCCTGAACAAAACTCCGCCGCGCTCTTTCCGCTGCCTCGCCACGTCTCCACCCGCTCGCGCCACACTTCGCTTTTCGTCATGCGCGTTAGCGTGACCGCTCACACCGCATTCGCTACACGGTGGCGTGAAGCGGATACCCGAGGTTGTGGGTCGAGGCCGACGCACTCTGTGCTCGAACCGCGGTAACCGGCCTGGCTGCGGTCGCACGCTTTCGGTGCGATTGTCGACCGTACTTGCGGGCTTCGTGGTGCGCACGCTCACGCTGTTTTGCTTCGCGAGTGCCGTGCTTGCGGGCGCGACGCGGCGGTTAGCAGACGAGGAGCGCAGACCACTCACGGCGTCGGCATTTTGTCTGGATCAAAGATGGCGCCATCGAGCCTAGCGCCTGTGAAGATGGCGCCGTCAAGCTTGGCGCCACGAAAGGTAGCCTTCGAAAGGTTCGCGCCGGAAAGATCCGCACCGGTGAGGTCGGCTTCGTCGAAAGTGGCGCCCTTCGCGCTCGCGCCTTTGAGCTCCGCATCGGTGAAGTTCGAGCCGTCGAGCGTGGAGTTATCCAGGACGGCGTTGTTCAGGATCGCACCTTCGAAGTCCGCCTTGGGCATGTGACACGCCAAGAACTCAGCACGGATCATGATACATCCCGTGCACTTTGCACCGTAGAGCCGACAGTCGAAGAAGCGCGCTCCCTCGAAGTTTGCGCCGACGAACGACACGTCCGCGAAGTCTCCATCAATGACACGGAAGTCATTGAGGATCGTGCCCTCGAAGTTGGCGTTGTCCGCGAATACGGGTTCGAGTCGGATGTCGGAGAGGTCGGCGTTCCTCAGATCGATACCTGTGACATCTCCACCCTTGGTGAATTTATCCGTACCGCGAGCTTTCTCCCAATGAGAAGGAATAGTGGACATATCAACAATCCCACAGACGCGGTGTCCAGTTCGGTCCGGGAAGGGTCTGAGAGATGTTCTTGTAGTCACCCATGAGACCCCAGGATGCGAAGATGCGGATTACTTCTTGTTGGCGTTGGTAGAGCGCCTCGAAGCTCGCGTTCCAGGGCTCGTCAAGGAGGTCGAGTTGCACGCCTCCCCAGGAAGTGGGCACCGTTAGTGGAAGCTTGAGCAGTCTGTCCTTGCCAATGAGTGACACCAGGTCCGGGCCGAACCAGTTGCGCGCCCCAAAGGACCGAAACCCGTGATCGCGTATCTTCTTGATCGGGGTTTTTGCCCCGCGATTGTACTCCGTTGACTCGGGCGTCCCAAGCTTCCACGCGTAGTGCACGAAACCGAACTCGGGCGCCAGCTGCTGCGCGGCACGCGTCCACACCTCGAGAATCTCCCTTGCATGCTGCTCGCGCGGACTCGCGAAATCGAAAAGTGCCCAATTGAAGTTCTTGGCGTTTGCGGAGACGTAGCCCTCGGAATACTTCGGCGCGCTCGTTCGCCACAGCACCAGCCCAGCCACGGTCTTTCCTGTCACCGACGCCGTCGCCGCTGCCCGATCATAAGGTGCCCGCTTTCGCGCGTCGTTGCTGGCGTGCGTGGGTTTTAGGATGGGCTCACCCTCAAGGATATCCAGGACGCGGCCGACGCTAGCCGGCGTCGAGGCGTTGCCTGGAAAAAACAGGCTCGTGTTGATCTCGTCTGCCATCTCATTTATCCGTTCGGCGTTCCACCGACGACACTGCGTGCGGCGTCGTTCGTTATTGGTTCCCAACCCCCCTTGCCGTCATTCGCGGTGGGATCCCACTGCGACATCTGCCCTGTGGTGTTGTCACGATGTAGGACTGCATCGGAACCCCCCTTGTCCGGATTGCCGAGCGTGTTGCTGGGTCGCGTGTCGTTCGCAGGCCCGTCGCTGCTGATGACAGTAACATGCTGCTTTCCATCTTCCGCCGCGCCGCTCTTCTGCGAGCGTAGCTGATCGGTTTGGTACACAGTGCGCGGATTGCCGTCGGGATCCCGACCTGGTGGAACGGACTTGACGTCCACGACGGACGTATCGCTGACGCCATCGGGGCGCGTTTCGCCTTCGCCGCTCTCATGCGGATAGGTAACAGGATCGCGTGAATTGCCATCAGCATCGGTATTGCGGTTGTTGTTTTGGACGCCGAGATCATTGAGTGCGTTGTCCTCGTGCACTCTACCCCGATCGGAGTTGTCGCGCAGCCGTTGGTTGCTAGCGTCCCAATCGCCGCGATCCATGGGCGGTTGAGGTGGCTCGCGGTTGGCTCGCTTGGCGCTATTGCGCTCGAAGCGCACGTCGTTGGCCGCTTGCTCGTTGGGTGCGTTATCAATGCGTCTGCGAAAATCTGCCTCTTGGCTCTTCGTGAGGCCCGTCTTCGGGTTAACGGGTTCGCCATTGTGTTCGGCCTTGTACTTTGGCGGAGTCTCCGAATCCGGATCGAGATGCGGCGGCTTGTCCTGCCCGTCGTTCTCCCCATTACTCTTCCCGTGATCGTCCCCATGGTTGCTGTTGCATCCGCCACCTCCACCGTTCAGTCCAAGCAGATCGACATCGACCAGCGGATTCACGCAGTACGCGTATAGATTGACCGGACTGCCCGCGTGCCCAATCGGATCGCTCTGTAAGTACCTTCCCAGCGCGGGGTCGTAGTAACGCCACCGATTGTAGTGCAGCCCGGTTTCGGGGTCGTAGTAGTGCCCTGGCCAGCGTAGGTTGTATTCGACCGTGGCGCCTGGGGCGATTTGGATTGCGCCGTAGGGGTCGATGCGTTCGGCCCACCATGCGATTTGGCCTTCCTCGTTCTCGATGCAGAGGGGCATGCCGACTGGGTCGGAGAAGACGAAGTAGCTGCGGCCGGTGCTGGGGTCGGCGTCGGGGCTGTCGTAGTCGGTGAAGCCGATCGGGATGCGGGCGGTGCGGCTGGCGTATTGGTAGACGCGGAGGTGGCTGTTGGGTTGGATTTCGGCAGCAAGGCGCTCGTAGTCCCAGAAGAATTCGCGGGTTTTGCCGGCGACTGTTGCCGTGATGCGGCGGCCCAGAGCGTCGTAGGTGGCTTGCCACTTGCTGATGGTGCCGTCCGCGGCTTCGCGCTCGATGGCAACGAGCATGTCGAAGCTGTCGTAGAGGTAGCGGACTTGGGTGCCGTCTTGGTGTTTGCGGAGGGCGAGGTGGTCGCGCTTGTTGTGTTCGAAGCGTTCTTCGAAGCTGGCGGCGAGGAGGTTGCCGGGGAGTAGGCGGAGTCCAGGGAGGCCAGGCTTGGAGAGGAGGTTGTCGGCGGCGTCCTGCCAGTAGATGAGGCGTTCTTGTTTGGGTGTGACTTCGGCGGCGAGGCGGTGGGCCTTGTCGACTTCGAATTGGGTGGTGCCACGGATGGTGTCGTCGACGCGGACGAGGTCACCCTCGAGGGTGTATCCGTAGCGAGTGGCCCAGGATTCGGGGCGGCGGGTGTTGGGAGTCGCGAAGGAGCTCGGAACGCTGGAGATTGGAGTGTTGGAGCTCATTGCGGCGGAGCCGGGAATGACTGAGCTCGGCGTGCGAGATGTTGGGGCGAGTGCGCCCGTGCTGCGCGGGGATCGGTAGACGAGGCGAGCGAGGAGGCGGCCTTCGGGGTCGTATTGGAGGGTTTCGATGGTGCCGTTCGGGCACGTGCGGCGGACGAGGCCTTGTTCGAATACGAGGGTGGTTTGTTTGCCCGTAGGATCGAGGAGGGCGGAGTGGGTGGATTGGAGGGCGCGGTGTTGCAGGAACTTGCCGAGAATTCGGCTGTGATCGGCGTCGGGTGAGCGGGTGTGTTGGATGCCTTTGCCGTCGCGCAGATCGCTCGTGGGCCACTCGCCGGCTAGGTAGGTAAGTTTGACCTCGTAATCTTGTGTCGAGGCTTCGGTGACGCGGCCGCGTGCGTCGTAGTCGAATTGGTGGAAGCCGCCGCTCGCAAGATTGCGTTTGCCGACGAGGTGGTTTGCATGCGGTTCGTTGGTGAAGAGGACGTTGCCGTCGCCGTCGCGTTTTTCGATGAAGTGGCTAGCGACGTCATAGAGGTATTCGTCGCGCACGCGGCCATGACGGTGGACGCGGGTAAGGCGTTTTCTTTGGTCGTAGTCGTAGCGCGTGACGTTGCCGAATGGGTCGATGACTTCGGTGACTTCGGCTAGAGAGGAGTACTTGTACTGGAGGGTTTGGCCGACGTCGTTGACTTGCGATCCGCGCAGGTTTGCGGAAGCGACCGTAAACTGGTGGACGCGACCGTCGCGGTCTTGTTGGGCAATGAGGTTGCCAGCGATGTCGTATTGCCAGCGCCGTGTTGCGCCGCGTTCATCGGTTTCTTGAATGCGTTGGCCACGGGCGTTGCGTTCGATCTGCGGTGGGCGTGCCGGGCTGCGCGAGCCATCGCGCAGGGTAAAGATCGCGCGCGCGATGTAGGCGTGCTGCGCGGGAATTCCTGCAAACAAGGACGGATTGGGGCCGTTCCAGGAGATGGGCCAGAGTTGCGTTCTCCCTTGAGGCGCGCCAGAAGCGTCAGTGAGATCGGAGGCGTGGGTAGCGATCTCGGGCGGCGGAACCAGATCGCCGAGCAGCCACTGGAGCGGTTTGGTCGGGAGCGTACGCGCGAAGGGATCCGGCGCAATGGGAGCGTCGATCGCTGGTGGCAGCAGGTGACCGAAGCTGTCGAGGCGTGCGTAGTGAGCACCGTCTTTGTCGTAGAGGCGGCGCATCTTGCGGCCGGCGGGATCGATTTCGACGTCGACGCGGCCGTCTTTGCCTCGAACGCGCGTGAGCTTACCGCCGTCTGGGTAGACGATGGAGGTAACCGCGCCATCGGTGTCGTAGTGGCACTCGTAGCGAGCGTTATCGCCTTGGGTAAAGACCGTCAGACCGGGCTTGGGATATTCGAATTTGGCCCACCACAATCCATCTTGTCCGGTGCTTTCGACGACGCGGCCGCGTGAGTCGTACCGGTAGGTGAAGGCGAAGCCGAGCTGGGTGACGTACTTAGTGACGCGATGGTTGACGTCGTACTCGAAGCGCTGGGGATAGCCGCTGGTGTCGGTGCTTTCGAGCAGATCGCCTGAGTTGCTGTAGCGGTAGTAGCGGAGAAGAACGGGTTCGGGCGTCCAGTGGCCGTGCGCAGTGAGCGGGATTTCGACGAGCTGGAGAATGCGGCCGGTGTCGGCGTAGCGAAGCTCGAAACGGCGTTGAGTCTGCTGCTTAAAGTTGGTTTCGGTGAAGGCTTCGATGCGCCCGACCGAGTCGCGCGAGATGACGAGCTCGCCCTCCTTTTTGCGGACGCGCACGAGCTGCAGATCGCCCGCGAAACGGTCACCGAAGAACTCAAGTTCAGGCTCATCGAGATAGCTGACGCGGTAAGTCTGGCGATCAACGCGCGCGAGGACGTATCCTTGCGCCCTGGTGACGTTCGAGCCGCGTTCGAAGCGCGGGAATTCGACTTGTTCACCGTCCCACTTAGTGAGAATCGCGTGATGGAGGCGGACGCGCAGGGTGGCTTGGTACGAGTGGCGCGAGCCAAAGCCGAGCGGACCATCCTGCCGCGCGCGCTCGGTCGTGTAATGTCGATGCCACTCAAAGAGGCCGCCCGAGACGAACTCCGAGTAGTAGTCGTAGGCGGCGCCCGTCACGAGATCGACGGGCTCTGACGCGCTCCCGCAGGGAGCGTTATCACCCTTCGAAGCTTTCGGCTTGGCCTTCGCGAGCGCCTTGAGCTTCTTCAGCAAGCCCTTCAGAGCATCCAGCAAGGGAGGGCAGGGAAAGCCACCAATGAGCACGTTGCCCACGGGTGGTCCAATCAGCGTGCCGTAAGCAGGCGGGACGGCGATGTCTTTGCCGACGAGCTGCTTCAACGCGAGCACTGCAACGTCGGCGATGGCTTGCGCAGCAGCTGTCGGGCTGCCCGACGCAATGGCTCCAGCGATTCCGCCGACGGCACCGGCGATGCCCATGACGAGGCCGAGGCCTGCCATCGCGACTGGGTTGCAATGGCGAGTGATGTCGCCCATGCGCGCAGCGCGCGAACCGCCGAGGAAAACGCTGCTGGAACCGGTGTGGACTTCGAAGGGCGGACAGAAGCCGCCGCATGCGGCCGCAATTCCGATGTCGCCCGCGCGTGCTGCCGGTAAGCCACCGAGCAGCACGCTGAAGGCTCCGGCGCCGAGCAGCACGCCCAAGCTGGGCAGCGGCACTGGCGCTGGTGTCGCCGGCGGAGTGAATGATGGTGGATGCAGATGGCCGTGCGGCGGCCCAACGTGCATGCCCAAAATCGTGACGGCGGGCAGCGCCGGCATCATCTTCGCGAGCGGCGCGGTGAGCACAGCGAAGCCTGTGTCGAGCAAAGTCTCGGGCATGCCGATGACGCCGAGCACGCCGCCGATCGCATCCGCTACTGCCTTGGCTTTGCCTTCTTCGGGCGAAGCCAGTGCTTGAAACGGAGCCGCTGTCGAATTGACGACGTCGATCATGCAGTCGAGGCCAGGACTGCCCTGATGCGCAATCAGCGGCGGCGGAGGCGGACTGGGGACAGCCGCTGGTTTCGCCAAGTTCGCTTGGCGACTGAGGCTGGCGCCGGTGTAACCGCTCATGTTGCGGCTCCAGGTGAGTGCTGATGCTTCAGCTGCTCTTCAAGTCCGGCTTTGCCTCCGCGTCGTTCGAGCTCCTCGACGAGCGCGAGCTCATGTTCGGCGGCTTCGCGCTCTCGGTTCATGGCGGCTCGCCGATAGAACTCGATTTGGCGTCCGATGACGGACTTCCAACGGTAGAAGTATTCGTACGTCTTGCAGAGCTTTTCGCAGTGCTTGTAGCTGGCGAGGCCTTCGGCGACCTTGTTTTGCGCTAGCTGTGCGTCGCCCTTCTTCTCGAACATGTCCGCGTACACGGTGGGGCTCATCGCGCTGTTTGCGACTTTGGCGCCCGAGTCGGCGTAGCTCTCTGCATCCTCGTAGTGACCGAGTTGCAGGCTCACGTCGGTGATGGAGATGAAGAGATTGACGAGCGCGGGGATCGACTTGGCTTTCATCGCCATCGCGATTCCCCGCTGCAGCATGTCTTTGGCAACTTCGGGTTGGCCGCCCGAGCGGAACGCATCTGCAGCGCCATTGACGCAAATGGCCTGCATCGAAGGGAGGTTGAGTTTCTCGTAGTAATCGTTCAGCACGCCATACTTCGCGATGGCGTCCGGATAGCGACGATAGGCGAAGTCGATGGCGGCAAGTTGGTGCAGGCACGCCATGCGCTCGGCCATGGGCAAGGTTGGATCTGCGGCGTCGATGGCAAGTGCATTGGTGACTGCCGGCGTCGAAAAATCGATTTCGAAGTAGAGAACGTGCTCGACGCGGTAACGCTCCATCGCCGGCTTGAGCACGGGCTTGGTGCGATCGTCGTAGGCAATGATGCGCAGCGGTGCCATCCACGGTTGCGGCTCTGGAATGGGCATCACCGAACCGACGAGTTGCGCGTACGCTTGCGGATCACTGCACGAAAGCGGCAGAAGGCCCACTACCACGGAGTGCTGGTTTGCATCGGGCACTAGCGTCCCGACATAAGTCAGGATGCGCTGTAAGCGGTGCTCGGGCGGTAGTCGCGCGTCGGCGAGATCCGCGGGCATCGGTGGAAACGGTGGCTCGCCTCGCTCGGCGCGCAGGCTTTCCGCCCCTGCCAACTGAACCCGCAAGAACTCGACCATACTGTCGAGGTAGGCGTGACGCGTCGTGAACGCGCCCGCGAAGATCAAAACGAACGCTTCCGGATGCGTCTCATCGAGACCATCCATGAACTTAAAAAGGTAAGCGAGCTCATCCTCGATGCAGCCGACGACCAGCATCGGATATTCGAGCTGGGCGACGAACTCGTCGAGAGTCTCGCGCAGTGCTTCTGCTTTGCGTCTCATCCCCGTGTCCCCGAGCGTCAGTTGAGCTTGATGACGGCTCCCATCACCTCCACCGAGCCTTCCCCCGAAACGGTGACCATGGGCCCACTCACCTGCGCGCCGCCAGTATCGAGGATTGCTGAGCTCTTGCCGCCTGCGCTCAACGAAGCGGTCGCCGAAGCGGTCACCGAGATCGTCCCATCGTTCTTGATGCTGATCGTATTGCTCCCCACCTTCAGCTCGATGCCTTCGGGCGCGGTGATCGTCACCTTGCCGCCGCTGAGGTCGACCGAGCACTGCGAGTTTTTGAGTTTGGCTTGGGCGCCTGTGAGTAAGAGTTGGTTCTCTCCCTGGTTCGCGACGTACTCGCTGCTGGCCTTTTGCTCGAACTTTCCGGTGACGTCGTCGGTCTTGCCGACGGATTGCACGGTGACCTTGTCAGGGCCTTTGATGGTGAGGGTGCGTGTGTTTTCGTAGATCCCGGTGTGGGCGCCGATCACGTTGAAGGTGTTGGTGCCAGTGACTCTGACCGCGCGCGTATCCTTGTATGTCTCGGTGTTGGACTTCGTGACGGTGACCGTGCGAGCGCCGTTCACGCTGAGTGAGCGATCACCACCGACGGAGACTGAGTCACTCGCCGTGATGCCGGCGGAGCGATTGTTTTGCACGGTCGTCGACTGGTCGTTTTTGACCAGCGTCGTCATGTTCTTTTCGGCTTGGATGTGGAGCTCTTCTTCGCCCTTCTTGTCTTCGAAGCGGAGCTCGTTGAAGTTGCTGTCGGTGCCCTTGGTGACGCTGCGGCTCTTGATGCCGCTCTGGGTCTTGTTGTCGGGCAACGTGTACGGCGGCATGTTGTTTTCGTTGTAAACACGCCCGGTCACGATGGGTCGATCGGGGTCGCCCTCGAGGAACTCGACGATGACTTCTTGATCGATGCGCGGAATGTGAATGCCGCCGAAGCCAGTGCCGGCCCACAGCTGAGCGACGCGCACGGTGCAGGAAGGCTCGCCAGCTTCTGCGTTGAGGCGGTCCCAGTGAAATAGGATGTGGACGCGGCCGTAGTTATCGGTGGCGATCTCCGCGGCTTCTTCGCCTTTTTGGCCGACCACCTTGGCAGTCTGCGGACCTTCGACACGCGGCTTGGGCGTGATGCGCGGCGGCCGATATTGACGGCGAGCGTCGATGGCCGAGAACGTAACCGAGTAGTCCGGCGGCTCGCCCTCTTGTCGCCCTGATTCGTAGCCGCTGACGCGGACGATGTAGCTCAGTTCGGTGAGCAGATAATCCTTGTTCTGGTCGTCGCCGGGGAAATTCTCGAGCTTAAAGATGCCGCCGGTGGTGAGACCGCGTACGTTGCCTTTGCCGCGCACGCTGTCGTGATCGACCTGCAACTCTTCGAGACGCACGTTGGCTTGCGTCTCACCTTCGGCCGACACCACGAACTCGCCGGGGTACTCGTAAAATTCGTAATGTGATTGGGCGTGCTCTTCGGGATGCTCCACCGTGACGTGCATGGGCTTGGTGGGAGCCGTGAAGTTGTAGTCACGTGACGTGTACGTCCCCGGTCGAATCTGCCTCGTCGCGAACCAGCTATCGATGTGATCGCGCTCGCGCCGCTCCTTATGATGCGGCGGATAATACGGCACCTCTTCGTAACCTGGGATCTTGTCGTGCGAGCTCGGCGCATCGCACAACACGAGCGTGTGCTTCCCGTCGTGATGCTTGAAGAAGTAGTAGATGCCCTCCTGCTCCAAGATACGCGAGATGAAGTTGAAGTCGCTCTCGTTGTACTGAATCAGGTACTCCCACGTGCGGTACGAGTCGCTCGTCAGCGACTCCGAAAAGTCACTGAAGCCGTGCTCTCGGAAGATTTCCTTCACTATGGTTGGCACCGTCTTGTTCTTGAACACGCGCGAGTTGCGCCCTTGCGACAGCAGCCAAAACCAAGGCCGCACCATCGCGTGGTAACGCACGTATCGACCGAGCTCCCCGCTCAACGAAAAATGCGTAACGATTCCGTTAAACTCGCGATACGAAAAGTCCGCGAGCTGCAGCGCAACCTGAATCGGCTGCCCGAGCAACTTCGACAAATCGATCTTTTCGTCCTCGCTCAGCAAATCGAGCTCATAAACAAACGGCCGCCCCAGCGTTTCGCGTGCCGTCATCGCATACAGCAACAACTTCTCGTCCCCGAGCGTCGTCGCCACCACAGCTGTGCGTCCATCCCAGCTCATTACTTATGTCTCCCGCCGCGCGCTCAAGACCCTACGCTCCACGCTCGCCAGACCTTCCCTCATCTGTCAGGTGCGTTGCATTCTTGGCACGCGGCCAGCACGGTCAAACGATTCGCTCGAGATATCGCCTCCGCCGGGCACCACCAGTTCCGGTGCGGCATGGTCTCTACAAAACTACCTATTGGAAAAAGCGGCTTGCAAAATGAAGTTCCAGGGAAAGCTGGCGGCGAGATTCAGCGTATCAGGGATCCGACGCTAGCAGCGTCATCGAGCGACTTGCGTCGCAAGGCACTCAGGGACGCCATGTGATGGGCCTCACACGCTCCCAAACCGCCAGTTGCGCGTTAGCCCGAACGGCGCTAGTCGGGGACCAGGGAGAGGCAGTGAGCGACGCGAAAAGGTTGTTCCGGGAGGCCGCAGTAGCAGGATGCAGCGCGCTCTTGTTCCACGCTTGCAGCGTCGATCGGAAGGGCGGACAGGGCGGCGACGGCGGCAGTGGCTCTCCGAGTGGCCCAGGATCGGGCGGAAAGCCGTCGATAGCAGGGGGCGCGCTCAACGCGGCTTCGGGGGGCAAAGCAGCTTCCGGCGCAAGCAGCGTCGTTGCGCGCGGCGGTTCGACAGATAGCAGCGGCGGTGAAGCGGTCGACGCAATGGCCGGCAGCGGCGCTGAAGCTGCCGACGGCGGTACGACATCCAACGGAAGCGGCGGCGCGCCAGCGGCGGGTACGAGCTCGACTGGTGGCGCGATCGCAGTGGGAACCGGAGGAAGCATTTCAGGTGGCGGTCCGTCAGGTAGCGGCGGAACCGTGCACAGCGCGTGCACGACCAACCCGTGCAAGAACGGTGGCACTTGCAGCCCTGGATCCGGCGGTTCGTACACCTGCACGTGTTCGAATCGCTTCGTTGGCGCGAGCTGCGAATTTCAGAGGTTCATGGGCGTGCCAATCGCTGTGTCTGCGATGAGCCAAGACGGCAGCCTTCTCGCTGGTCAATCGTGCCAAGAGGGCGGCTCTTGCTCTGCAGCAAAGATGTCGAGCGCGGGCGGAGCAGTCACACTACTCAAGAACCCGACCGCACTGCCGGCAGGAGTAACGCTCACCACCTGTGTGCCTTCAGCAATTAACGGTAATGGGTCTTGGATCGGAGGTCGCTGTCAGGCAAACGTCGGCAGCGGCTTCGGAAGTGTCGAGTGGGAAACCTCCAGCGCAACTGGCGCCTACATCACGGGCCGCAACGCGAATGATGCGATCGCGGGCATTGGCGGCGTCAGCACCGATGCAAGCATCATCGCGGGAACACTCGTGTCCTTCACGTCGACCACCACGAGTGTAGGTCAAATCTTTCGACGCACGGCTGGCAGCGGCGTGGTGGTCTTGCCGCCTCTCAACAGCGGCGAATTCGCTGGTGTGAACGCGGTGTCGAACGACGGGCTGTTGTTGGTGGGCAGTAGCGGCGGACATCCGTTTCGCTGGCATCCGAGCTCGGGAATGCAGGCTCTGGCCGAGCTCCCGAATGCCGCGCCGAACCAAGATCAGAGCTACGTTCCACACGACATCAGCGCGGATGGAAGCGTCATCGTGGGTGCGTTCGCGACCCGTGGCGGCCCCACGGCACTGCGCTGGACCTCAGCTGGTGTGACGTCACTGGGACTCGGAGAAGTCGTTGGTACGAATCATGATGGAAGCCTGCTTGTCGGCTCGACTACAAACGGTGCGTGCGCATGGGACGGCGCTGGCTCGCTCAAGACCATGCTCGATGTGATCGGCAGCACCCCCGATGCAGCCGGCTGGACCTTATCGACCAGTGTTGCGATCTCCGACGATGGCAAGGTGATTTCCGGGACCGGCATCAAAGACGGCAAGTACCAGAGTTGGATCGCGCACCTTCCGTGACCTTCGCTTGAGCTTGCAAGGAAGCAGTTTCATGGCATTGACGTCGAATTCATTGGCTAGTCGGGGGCGACGTATTCGCGTCGCCGCCATGCTGTGCGCGCTCGTCGCCGTGCTCGGGAGTAGCTGCTCCGTGGAGAAGCACCACAGCGCGTTCTCTGGCGGGGCCGCTGGAAGCGCCGGGATTTCCAGTTCCAGGGGCGGCGCCGGTGTTGCGAATAGCGGTGGGATGGTTGGGATGCTGAACGGCGCGGGCTCGCCGAGCCAGGGCGGCAGAACAACGAGCGGCGGCGCCTCGAGCGGTGGCAGCACGACTGTGGCTAGTGCTGGCATGCCAGATGGTGGATTCGCTGGTGGAGGCGCGGGGGCGATCGCCGAGTGCGAACCTGACGAACGCCGTTGTCGCAGCGGCGTAAACAACTTGCCCGAGATCTGCAACACGCTCAGCCAATGGGCGCCGGAACCGATCTGTGGCGCGGCTACTCCCTACTGTATCGATGGCACATGCCGCGCGTGTGAGCCTGGTAAACGCCGGTGCGAGCTCGGCGTGCCGCAGCTGTGCAACGCCTCGTACAATTGGGAAAACCAAGCAGCATGCTCGGGAGCGACGCCAGCATGTGTCGCGGAAACAGGTCTATGTGGCACGTGCACGCCAGGTTCTACGCAGTGCGGGAACGGTACGACTCCAGAAGTGTGCGGCAGCGACGGCATGTGGAAGCCACAATCCGCATGCACCGGTTCAACACCTGCGTGCCTGGCCGGAAAATGCGTGCAATGCAATCCTAGCGCCGCGGTGCCACGACAGTGCGTCGGCGAAACGCCGCAGCTCTGTGACAGCGCGGGCAATTGGGTTAGCCAAGCCGCGTGCAGCGGCGACACGCCGCGCTGCTTGCCCGCTACGGGCATGTGCACCTGCAAAGAGAACACTTTGCACTGTCGCGACAGCAACACCCCCGAAAAGTGCAGCGCTAGCGGTCAGTGGCTTGCGCAGCCCGACTGTGCGGGCGACACGCCCGTATGCAGCAATGGCGCCTGCGCCTGCATCGAAGGGAAAAAGGAGTGCTCGACGCCTACGACCGCACGCACTTGCGCAGGTGGAGCTTGGCAAACGGACTACTGCCTCGGCACGAACTTGCCCGTTTGCTACAACGGCGCTTGCGTCCAATGCACGCCGGGTACGATCGAGTGTGACGCGGATCGCAAAACGTTGAAGACCTGCTCGCCACAGGGCAGCTGGTCCGTTCAACAATGCCCGGCCATGTGCAATGGCAACAAGTGCTACGATCCTCGCGAAGAGCCAGGTCTCGGCTGCGATTGGACCTACAACAAATTCTGCGCCACGGGTTGTTGTGCCTACTCCGGCACGATCGGACCGGATGGGATCTCGTGCGACACGACGACGACCCAATGCAAATTCCCGTGTGATAGCGCGTCCGATTGCACGAGCGGCAACGTTTGCTGCTACTTCGAAGACCCCGGACTACCCCGCACCCGCTGCGTCGCGGCCGCTGAGTGCGTCACAATGCCGGGTTCGCCGTACACGTCTTACCGCTGGCATGTCTGCAACCCGAACAAGCCAGTTTGCCCGGGCGGCAAGACGTGCTCGTCGACCACGGTTGCCGGCTCGATGGAGCTTCACGTTTGTGAGTAGGCGCTGCTCTCGAGGCCTACCCGAACGGTTAGAAAGCAAACCGCGAAACGAATAGGCCTGGCGACGCGCCATGCGAATCGACCGCTGCTCCGGGATGGAAGTCGGCGGCGGTTGATACCTGACCGACGACGAACATTTCCGTAAGCCCTGCAGCGACTACTAAGTCGCCACTAGGATTCTGTCCTGTGCTGACTCTCGAGAGCAGCGCACCGTCGGCTCCGGAGTGGATGCTCAGCGTATAAGGCGTGGTGGCATCGCCCTCTTGATCGACAGTGACGATGCGGTCGCCCGGAGCGATGATGATGCTCCATGGATTGCTGGCGAGCGTGGTCCGCCAAAGCACTTTTCCATTGGTGCGGCTGATCTTCGCGAGGATCTTACCTGGAGCGTTCGTGGTGAAGAAGTCCTGGTCACCATTGAAAGGCGCGTAACCATCGGAGTATGCCGCAACCACCAAGTCTCCAGCGGAATCGACTGCCATCAGCATCACTACGCCTGAATCGCCCTCTGTGAACCAGGGTCCAACTGTCGCTCCATCCTGCGCTCCCAGCAGGTATGCGTCTCCACCGGCCTGCCCGGCATTTGGAGTGATCGGCCAGGTCTGCGTGGACAGCGGGTTCAGCTGCCAAGAGCCTGTTGCCGCGTACTGTCCCCAAATCCACGCAGTGGAGCCGTCAGCGCTGGCAGCCGCTCCCATGGCGTAGCTCGGTGCGAGCTTGGTCAGCGTTCCCGAAGTCCCAGCGTCAATGATGCGGTACACATCGCCCGTAAGTTGGTAGGTGAGGCAATAGTTGAATGTGAAGAAGTCCGACTTTGCCGAACGGGGCACGACAACGCTCGGCTTGGTCGCAGTGGTGGGATACTTCGCCTCCCACACGAGGTTTCCATTGCTTCCGCCGACGCGAGCCAGCCGATACGCGTACGTACCGGCGACGGGCCCAGTTGGTGGATCGTACTTTTGGTAGGCAACTGCGAAATCGCCGTTCGGCATCAACGCGATCGGCGTTTCCGTGAGCACCTGGAAGTTGTCAGTGAAGATCTGCTTCGAACTGCGGCTCCAGACGAGCACACCCCCGGTGGTGTAGCGCGCGTAGCCGGAACCATGGAGCTCCGCCGTCATCAATGCACCCGGAGCCGACAACGTAGCGTCTCCATCCAGCTGCAGGATGAGATCGCCCTGTGGTTTGTTGGTCAGCACGCCACCGCTGCGCACGACGATGCCCTGGCTCCCCGAAGTGAGCGGCTGCACCCGTGTATTCTGATATTGCGGCAAGCACTTGCTCATGGCGCAAAACTGATAGCCTTCGCACGCGGTTCCACAAGCTCCGCAGTGTGCCTTGTTCGTCGCCGGATCGATGCATTTGCCGCTGCACATCAGTAAACCGGTGGAACAAGAGCCTCCGCTGCCGGTCCCTCCTCCGCTCGATGCGCCACCGTTGAGTGCTCCACCGCCGGCGTCGGGTGCTCCACCGCTCGCTTTCCCACCGGTTCCGCCGCCAGCACTTGGTGCGCCACCATTCGTAACCGCACCGCCGTTCGCAATTCCGCTACCTGCAACGCCACCTTGGCCATTCGCGGTACCGCCGGCCTCAACCATCCCGCCGCTACCAGCGACACCACCGTGTCCTCCATCGCTCGCTAGCGCTCCGCCTTCGCCGTCCATCGTAACGCCGGCGAAACCCGCGTCGGCAGTGCCACCCTGCGCGGACGTCGACCCACCCGCCGCAGACCCGCTCCCTCCCATCGAGGAGGTGCCAGCGACTCCGCCCTTGTTCTGGCTGCCGCTGCCGACATTTCCGCCGCGTGCTGCCATCGAGCTACCGCCTTGAGCACCGCCGTTACCTCCGCCGGGACCGTCGCGGTTCACCGAACACGCGCCGCTGATGGCAAAGACCACCAGCGACCCGACGCTCAGCTCCCGTGCTTTGCCAGAAATAAGACCCATGATGCGAATGTGCTCCCCCCTGCCGGAACGATGCACGGGTTCCGGCAAGCGCAACCAACTGCCTGCCGATGCTACTTCAAAACGAAGCCGCCGGCGACCACGTGGCGGCGGTGCCGGCGGTTCGCGAGATACTACGACTCAGGGGGTCGGGAAATTCCCGCTCAACATCAGGAGAGTCAGCAGGCCGACGGTAGATGGGAAGTAAGTGTGATTGAAATCACCGCTCTCGAGAATATCGAGCATGGTGCGGAACGCGCGATCCCGCATCGCGGTATTCCCCATAGCCAAACCGCCGACTCCCATCGGGCCGATATACGAGCCTTGTGTTGCGGCTGCGGTCGAGAACGGTGCGTCTTTTGCCTTGTACCAACCAGCCAGCATTAGATCGATGGACGCGCCCGCGTCGTACTTGGCTGCGAAGTAGTCGACGATCTGCTTTAGCGCGGTGTTGTTTCCTCCACCAAGGCAGACGTCCCAACCGAGACGCCAGGGGACACGGGCGGCATCGTAGCCCATCGCGCCGTTCCCTCCATCCTGGATGCCGCTCTGGACCTGCGCTCCGGATGGAGTACCCGCCGGCGCGCCAGTCGAGGGATCCGCCCAATCGGTTGGGACACGTGCGGCGCTCGCCGCCACGTTGGTGTTCACGAAGTTGAAGTTGGGAGTAATCGCATTCGTGAAACTGGTAACACCGTTCTTCGCAAACACACGAAAGGCAGCGGGTGAGAAGTACGAGGGGTTGAACGGCGAATCCTTGTACATGCTGCCGCCACGGACGATGTTGTTCACGAGATCATTCTTGAATATCGCGTCCGCCATCGCGTCCGCGGCGGTCTTGTATCCGGCAGATGGCCACTGCAGGTGTGCCATGTAGAGCGCGTACGCAATGTCGAGGTCGCCGTCGCTGGCGGAGCCACTGGCCCCCTGCTTCCAGTTCATCAAGCCACTACCCTGACCGCCTTGGGCCCTCACGTAACTGTGGAACTTATCGAACAGCGCCTTGTCGCCCATAGCGGCGGCGATCATCATCCCATAGCCGAGCGCTTCCGAAGTGATGTCGCCACCGTTCTGTTCCGGCGCCACAACGTGATCGTTCTGCACGAAGTGTTTCTGCCACGTGGCGTAGGCCTGCGCGATATTCGCAGCGAACTTGGCCGCGTTAGCGGCAGGCGCACACGTGCCGAGGTTGGCATTCTGCGGGAACGGCTTCGCAGGCGAACCGTTCGAGGGAGAAGTCAGAGTGTTTGGGCAATCGCCCTTGAAGAACTCGACGTCGTCCAACCAGAAATCGAAGGGCAGCGACGGCGCGTAAACCGGCCACATACTCGTGTATGCTCCGCTGTAATTCTTGCCCTTGTTGAACTGAAACTGCACCTTGAGTATCGATGCGCCAATATTGTTGCGCTGCTCGGTACTCATGTTGCTGGGCAGGGACAGCGGATAGAGGTCGCGATCGAAGCAGTAAGAGAATGTCTGCCAAGACGTGCCGAGCTGTCCGCTCCCTGAACCCATCGGCAGGAACCGCCCCGGGTGCTGGTAGCAGTCCATCTTTGGCTTGTTGGTAGTTGCCGCAAGTTTGCTGACATCGCACTGGCCACCCACGTTGTCGATGCTCTCCGTCGCGGGAATCGAAATATTGAACCGGACCGGTGACGACTTGTCGGCGGTATCGCCGAGCTTTGCCTTGAAGCGAATGCCGGTAAAGCCCTGCATCTGGGCGTTGTACGCCATAGGATTCTTCGTAGGGCCAACCAAGCTGAAGCCGACGCCCGCGCCCCAGCTTGTGTAGCCTGAACCCTTTACGCGCAACGCCCACTTGTCGCACTCCGCGGTTCCACCTGACGACTCGACGGTCATCGTTTCGCTCTTGGAGGTTGCATCGTTGAAGATCTCGAACTCGCCGGTGCGACCTTCTTGTTTGATGACCTGCGGAGCCATGCTCGCGCCTTCTTCGAAGTTGGCAATGATGCCAGCCTTCGCGCAAGCGCTCGTAGTACCGCCCGCTGAACCGCCGCTGCCGCTTCCGGCGACACCGCCCCCTCCGCCACTCCCAGTCGAGCCGCCGCTCGTCGAACTGGAACCGCCCTGCGCAGAGGTGTTCCCGCCGCTGCCAGTAGAACCACCAGTACCGGAGCCACCGCTGCAGACCCCGTTGGAGCACGTTTGACCGTTGCCACAGGCCTTTCCGCATTCACCACAGTGCGAGTTGCTGGTCTTCGTGTCCGTGCAGGCGCCGCCGCACGTGGCTTGACCACTCGGACACCCGCACGCGCCGTTCGAGCACGCCTGACCACCGGCGCACTTGTTGCCGCAGAATCCGCAGTTCACCGAGTCGTTGCTGATGTTGGCGCAGCCGTTGCCGCACATCTGCTCGTTGCTGGCGCAGCTGGAGGAGCACTTGCCCTGCGAGCAAACCTGGCCGCCGCTGCAAACGGTTCCGCAGGTTCCGCAGTTGTTGCCGTCGCTCTGCGTGTTGACACAGCTGGTGCCACACGCGGTGAGGCCACCGGTGCACTGGCAGTTGCTGTTCGAACAGCTCTGGCCGGTGCCGCATTGCTTGCCGCACATGCCGCAGTTCAGGTTGTCGTTCTTGAGGTCGACGCAGCTGGTGCCGCAAGCCGTGCGATCGCTCGCACAGCTGGTGCTGCCACCCGCTCCATTGGAAGCGCCGCCGGAATTGCCGCTCTTCCCACCCGAAGAATTCGAACCACCCGAGCCGCCTCCCGACGACTCCCCCGCCGAGCAACTCGCTACGACGAACAAAACTCCAGCAAGTCCAAAGAAGCCAAACTGAGTGCGCATGCGGGATGCTTTTGCCCAAGTGCGAGCATTCCGCAACAACATTTACACGCCGGGTTGATCCCGCGCGGATTCGTCAGCGAATGGTCGTGTACTTTGGACGGATCGTTCCGCGTTCGCCATCCCGGCGGGATGCGGTTGGAGCTCGCAAGTTCGCGAAATTGGCTTCGCAAAACCGGTCCCACGCAGTGCGCAGAGCGCACGAATCCGTCACGCGTTGTTGGGTTGCCGTGAGGTATCGGCGGGACGCGGCTTGTGCGATTTTTCGTAAGGAGCTTCGGCGGGGGATTTTTTCGTAAGGAACTTCTGCGGGCGATGAAGGTAAGGACGATTTCGTCGCGCTCGGGTGGGCTGCGCCGCTGCAAAATGGGGAGACGGGTAGATGGAACGCCGAGCGCGCACGCCCGGGATGCCCTGGTCCGGGGCGTGCGCATCGGCGGTGTGCTGGTGATGGTGACTCGAGGCTCAGCGGGCGCTGCGGCGCCAGGGGCCTTTGATCGCGAAAGTGAGTCCGTCGCCTTGCATATTGACGAACATGACGTTGCCTGCCGGCGAGAAGCAGGCACCAGCCCACTCGGAGCCGCTGGAGGTGTTTTGGGCGAGGATGGCGAGGGAGCCATCGTGGTCGACGCTAACGAGGTTGTCGCCACCGCTGCCGTCCTCGCAGAGGTAGAGGCGACCGTCGGGGCCAACGGTGATGTTGTCCGGAGCGTCGAGCAAGGCGCGATCGGTGGATTCGACGACGAGGGTGAGGGTGTCGCGGAGGGGATCGTAGGCGAAGACTTGGCCAGCTCGTAGGTCGCCGCCGTCGCTGCAGACGAAGTAGATGAGGCCATCGCCAAACCAGCAGCCTTCGCCGCGCGAGAATTTGGCGGCTCCCTTGCTGGCGCCCTCGGCGCGGACGGTGTCGGTGTCAGGGTCGGGAGAGTCGATGCTGACCCATTCGGCAGCTAGGGGTTGATTGAGGAATCCACGAAAGCCGGTGACGGTGTGAACGCCCGTGGGCCAAGCCGTGAGTTTGAGTGCTTCTAGTGTTCCTGGGCTGCGGAGATTGCCGTACTCGGAGGGGATGAAGCGGTAGAACAAGCTGTCGCCGCGATCTTCGGTGAGGTACACGATGCCGGTCTCTGGATCGACGGCCGCAGCTTCGTGGTTGAAGCGACCAAGGCCAACGAGGGGTGCCGCGTTGCCGTAGCCGGAAGCGGGGATTTCGAAGACGTAGCCATGGCGGACGCCATTGCGGATTGCAACTGTCTCTTCGCAGGTGAGCCAGGTTCCCCACGGTGTCGGGCCGCCAGCACAGTTGCGCTCGGTGCCTGCGAGGGAGCCGTACTGCTCGATTAGGTGGCCCTCGTTGTCGACGATGAGGTTGGTAGTTCCACCTCGGACTGCTAAATCGTACGTTGATGAGGCGGGCGCAATGGTCGCGGTGCCGCTGGTGCTGAGTTCGTGATTGCGCACGAGGTAGATCGTGCCAGAGGGGCCCGGAAACGCTGCCATGCCGTCGGCGGCGCCGGGCACGGGGTTGCCGTCACGCATGATTTGACCTGAATAGCTGACGATGGAGTACTCGAATCCCTCCGGCAACGTCATGTAGGTAATGTTCTGTCGCGCGGCGGGGAGCTCTGCCATGTTGGTGGGGAGCTTGGGAATGAGCGGTCCAAAGCCAACGTGCGCAGGCGGCGCGGCGTGGGCCGTTTTCGCCGAGAGCAACTTCACGAGGGGGGCCAGCGAGAGTCCCGCGGCTGCCATGCCGGAGGAGAAGCTACGTCGGTTCATGCGAGTCATCGGGTGACGTCCTTTCTTCGAGAGCGGGAGCGCTCAGAAGGCGAGACTCTCGTTGTCGAGAAAGGCAGCCGGGTTACTTCTGTGCAAAATGCAATTCGGGATCGGCGCGGTGCACGTGGTCAGTGTTCGCGACCGATCAGAGCGTTCGCACCTCGGCGATGCCTTCCCGAAACCGATCGGAGTGTTCGCACTCAGCTGTGTTCGCACTCCGCTGTGTTCGCACTCCGCTGTGTTCGCGCTCGGCTGTTCGCACTCAACGGAGTGTCGCGGCGGGGCAGAGTGCTCGCGCTCAACGGTGTTCGCGCTCAACGGAGTGTCGCGGCGGGGCAGAGTTGTTCGCAGCCGTCGGAGGCGACGGCGGAGACAACGTTGCGTCGAGGCGGCAGGAATGTGGAGAGGCCCCCGCGCGAGCGAATGCGAGCGCTTGGCGGGCCTCCGGCGCGCGCAGCCGCAGGCGAGCACGCCGGGCCGCGCGGTGCGAAATGGTTTGGGGGCAGCTCTCGCGATTGGAGAGGTGCGTCGGGAAACTCAGGCGCGCGGCGCGGCTGGAGCGCGGGTGGGTTTAGGCGTTGCGCTTTTCAGAGGAGGCGTCGGAGCCGGCCTTGGGCTGGTCGTCGATGCCTTGCTTGAAGGAGCGAATGCCTTCGCCGAGTTCTTTGCCGACTTTGGCGAGGCGGCTGGGGCCGAAGAGGAGGAGGACAACGACGAGAACGATGATCCAGTGGACGGGAGAGAGGGTACCCATGTTGAACCTGCGATGTGCTTGCGAGGGTTGCTGGTCGTTGCTGTCGTTGCGCAGCGGGTCCTTTCTAGCAGTTTTGAGCGGGGTGACCAGGCGTGGGCGCGTCGGGCGGCTGGATCTGGTGCGGGGGTGTGGTGCGATGAGGGGATGGGATGGTGCGCGGAAGGTGTCGGAGTTGTTGCGCGAGTTAGGCGGCGCGACCGAGGGCTGCGAGGCCGCGGGCGACGGGTTCGTCGAAGTGCACGTCAATTTGGGGGAAAGCGACGGTGATGGCGTTTGAGGTGAGGGCTTCCCAAACTGCCTCACGGAGTTCCGACATGCGTACGCGAAAGATCCAAGGGTCCTTGATCCAGACGGAGATTTCGTAAACGACGGAGGAAGCGCCGAAGTCGAGGAGGAGGACGCGAGGTTCGTGGGTGGGCTCGCGGAAAGGAACTCCGTTGGCGGCGGCTTCGAGGGCGCGGCGGACGAGTTTGAGATCGGATGAGTAAGCGACGCCAACGTTGACGCGAATGCGATAGATGTTGTCGAGGTGGGTGAAGTTCTTGACGGTGGATTGAACGAGTGTGGAGTTGGGAACGATCATGTCTTCGTCATCGAGGGTGCGAACGACGGTGGCGCGAATTCCCATTTGTTCGACGCGGACGACGTGTGAGTTGACTTCGATGATGTCGCCGGGCTCGATGCTGCGTTCGATCATGAGGATGACGCCGGAGACGAAGTTTTGAGCGATGTTTTGCATGGCGAAGCCGAAGCCGACGGCGAAGACGGCGCCCGCGGCGAAGAGGGCTTGGAGTTGGATGCCGACTGTGTTGAGCGCGACGAAGAAGCCGGTGAGCACGACGAGGTGGTGGAAGACGCGGCCCGCGGCGCTGACTCCGCCTTTTTCGACGCCCACGCCGCGTTTGCGCAGGGCGCGACGTAGCGCGGCGCGAACGATCCACGAGAGCATGTAGCTAAAGAGGATGATGACGCCGATGGTGAGCACTGTGGTCAACGTCACGGGCGTCTTGCCGATGCGAACGAGTTCGCTGCGGAAGATCGACACGACGCTTTGCTCGATGGGATTCGTCATTCCCCACCAATAGCGGAATGGCGCCCGCTCGTGTGGATTGGCCGGCTCAACGACGGGCGCTGTTCACACGAGTCGGCAAGGCTGACTTCGAATTTCAGCGCGAGCCGTTAGCCGCCATGGCCCTTGCCGACGATGTGGGGCAGCGCTTCTGCGATATTCCAATCGGGTTTTACGTGGGGCGGGTGGTGGCACTTGGCCGCACACAAGTTGAGATCGGGCTTGGCGGTGATGAAAGCGGCGTCGGTGGGATCCTTGAGGTGCCGCGAACCCGGGCCGTGACAGACTTCGCACTGCACGTCGGTGAGTTTGTCCACGTGGGTAACGGTGGAGCCGCCGGGTTGGTCGTAGCCGGTGACGTGGCAGCTGACGCAGTCGAGGTTGAACTCTTTGAATTGGCGAGAGAGCGTGGCGTACGCTTTGGAGTGGCCTGTCTTGAGCCAGAACTCGTGTTCGCTCTTGTGGCAGGTGGCGCAAGCTTCGACGCCGACGTAGCTGCTTTGTGATGCGGTGACCGGCGGCGGTAGTTTGTCGCGGAATGCTTCGCGGTTGTGGTCGTTCACACGGCGGTAGTACTCGAGCATGCGCTTTTGAACTTCGGCGTCGTCGCCCAGGCGCTCGCGCACTTCGACGAGTTCGACGCGGTAGTGGCTGCCCGCCGGTGGTTTTGCGTTTTTGTCGAGCGACTGGAGCGCGGCGCGAAGTTTGTCGAGGTCGCGGCGGCGCGCGTCGATGTCGGCTTTTTGGGCGGATGCGCGCTCGGCCGCGGCGATGCGCGCTTCGAGGTCGTGGATTTGGCCGTTGAGCTCCTGGCGCTTCTCGGCGTTGGCGTCGCCGTTTTCGAAGACGAAGCGGCCATCTTTGACGAAGAGGTCAACGACGTAAAACGATTGCAGGTGGTTGGGTGACTCGACCACCAAGGTGGAGCCTACCCGACTCGGTGGGCTCGGTAGATCGTTGCTCTCACCTTGGTCGGCGCTTTTGCCGACGAGCACGACTTGAAAGTCGGGCACGAGCTCCGCAAGGCGCATGGCTTCACCACGCGGCATGCTGAGGAGCGCGACGCGTAGGGAGGTGCCCTGGCGAACGAGCTCGGCAGCTTGCGTGCGCAGCGCGACGAGCGGCTCCTCCGCAGTGAGGCCGTCGGGCAACTTGCCGGCGTACTTCGGAAGGCTGACGCCCGCCACGCCCACTTTCACTCCGCCAATTTGGTAGACGCCGTTGGCTGGCAAGCTGCCCGCGTTGGAGCGCAGGTTCGCGGCGAGCGGCTGCGGGCCGTTTTGGGAGAGCTCGCTGAGCTTGGGCATGCCCGCAGCGAAATCGTTCGCACCTGGCGACCAGGCTTTGAGGCCCATGCTGGCGAGCGAATGCAAAAGCGCTTCGGCCTTCCACTCGTCCTGTGACCGACGTTCCGCGCTGAGCGTGGGATCGGCGAACAGGAGCGGGCCAGCGCCGAGCACGAGTGTGGGAGTGGTGGCATGAGCGCGCAGGTAGGCGGCTGCATGATTCACCCCACCCAACATGTCTTTGACGCAACCACAGGGTTCGAGCGCGCCCGCCACGCTCGAGATCAACACGAGGCGGAGCGAGGGTGCGATCTTGGGCTCGGCGGCAGGCGGCGTAGCTCGACAGCGGCAACCGGCCCAACCTCCGAATAGCAGGACGGCGACGCCGATGAGCCGTAGCACGAGGCGCGAGGCGCGCGCGGCGGCGTGGTTTGCTTGGGAATTTCCTTGGCGCCGTTTGTAGGACACCCGGCTCGCGGGCGAGCGCATGACGCGGGCTATCTAGCACGGTTTGCTAGGTTTCGTGTCCGCACGGTAAGGCAAGGACCACAAACCTCGCGTCGGCCGCGAAACTGACGGCATAATGAGATGGTGACCAGCGAGCAGCAGGGGTCGCACCCCGACGCTCAAAGACCTTTCGGACCGTTCGTGCTCGAGCGACGCATCGCGGTGGGCGGCAGTGCCGAGGTCTTTCTTGCGCGACCCAAGGTTGGTGTGGTGCCCGCCGCGCGCTTGGTCGTGAAGCGCTTGTTGCCGAATGCGCGTGAGCGTGGGTTCGATCTGCTCGAGCGTGAAGCGGAGCTGCATCGCGCGGTGGTGCACCCCAATGTGGTGACGGTTTTCGGCGCGGGGATGGTGGGTGATGAGCCTTACCTCGCAATGGAGTACGTCGACGGCGTCGATCTGTATCGCTTGCTGCGGCGCGCGGAAGCAGAGCAGCGCCGTGTTCCGAGTGGGCTCGCGGTGTTCATCGCGCGGCGACTGCTGGCGGCGCTTTCGGCGGTGCACTCGGCGCGCGATGCCGCCGGCCAACCTTATGGCATCGTGCATCGCGACGTGACGCCGTCGAACGTGTACCTATCGATCGAGGGCGAGGTGAAGCTCGGTGACTTCGGCATCGCGCGCGTCGAGCAGAAGACGAAGCCGGCTGCGCAAGGCGCAGGACTGAAGGGCAAGTTCGGCTACTTGTCACCGGAGCAGGTCGCCGGTGAACCGTTCGATCATCGTGCGGATCTGTTTTCGGCGGCTGCGTTGTTCGGTGAGCTGTTGATCAACGAGCGCGTGTTTCCCGGCAGCGGGCAGTTGGCGGTTCTGCTCGCGATTCGCGACGCTAGCATCGAGCCACTGCGAGGCGCCGCGGCGACCTTGCCGCCCGGTTTGTTCGCGGTGTGCGAGAAAGCTTTGGCGCGCGACCCGGACGATCGTTACGCGAGCGCCGAAGAGCTGAGCCGCGCGCTCGAGCCGTTCGAGCGCCCGACTGAGAAGGAGCTGCGGGCCAAGCTCGCCGAGTGGGTCGCTTGGGCGCGTGATTCTTCGCAGTTCGCGCGTAAGCTCGAGGGGCAGATTCGCGAATCCGTGAGCCGCATGCAGGCGGCGAAGTCGTCGAACAGCAAGCTGCGCGCGGTGCGTCTGGCCGAAACGTCGATGCCAGCCGAAACGCTCTCGCGTGTGCGGCGTGTTTCCGGCCAGGTGCTCGAAGGCGTGACGTTCGCGAAGCTGATCGAAATGGTCGCGACCGGTGATCTCTCGGGTGACGACGACGTGGGCCTGATGGGCGCCGACTTTCGCAAGATTCGCGACGTGCACGAGCTGGCGCGGCATTTGTTGCCTTCGACCACGGCCACGACGAGCCGTGTGTTCGAGCCGGGCGCGCCCGATTATTCGGTGTTGCTGCGTGACACCAACATGCTCAAGGTGCTCGCACACCTGAGGACTCGCCGAGAAAGCGGGGGCCTCTTCGTGCAGCGGTCGATGAGCGGTGGGCGTTCGAGCCGTAAAGAGATGTACCTCGAGAAGGGGCGCTTGCATCACGTGGCGTCGTCCGAACGCGAAGAGTTGCTTGGCGAGTACCTGGTACGCCGCGGCAAGCTGACACGCGAACAACTCGAGACGGCGCTCGGCCAATTGGCGATGTTCGGCGGACGCCTGGGCGATACCTTGATCGGCCTGAATTTGGTGGACGCAGTCGACGTGTTCCGCGCGATTCGCGATCAGGGGCGTGACCGAGTGGCGGCGCTCTGCACTTGGGAAGAGGGATTGGTCTCGTTTTATCGAGGCACAACGCCGACGCGCGTCGACTTCCCGCTGGATTTGGATTTGGCGAGCCCGATGATGGCGGGCTGCATTTTGGCGGCGAAGGGCGAACCGCGTTCGCTACTGCCGCTCGGTTCGACGCCGGTGTTGGCTGGTCCGCGCGCGGAAGCCGCTGCGAGCGGCAAGGAGCGCGGCACCGCGCCCGCGTCGTTGCATCTGGTCGCGGGCTTCGTGGGCGCGGGGCTCAGCGTGGACGCAGCGATCGAGCGCCTCGTGTCTTACAATCCCGGCACGGAAGCGCGCATCATCACGAGCAAGGAAGCCTGCGCGGCGTTGGTGACCGCACAGGCCCTGGGCTGGATCCATTGGGCTAGTTAGAAGCTTCGCAGAGTGTCACGCCGAGCACGTGAGCGCAGTGCTCGCCGGGATCTGCCATCGCTGCCGACATCACGTGAAATAGCCTGCACTGCACGCTATTTCCGTCAGCAGAGCTCTTGCTGCCGTACACGAACGGAATGTCAGGCAGCGTTGCGCACGAGTTCTCGCAAGCTTGCCGCGACGGGTAGAAATACGGGGCTGTTTCGCCTTGATTGCAGGTCGCTTGCGTGATGTCGCAGAAGCCTTGGCAGTTGCTGCCGCAGCGACCATCACCGCCGGGCCCTCCTTGGCGGCAATAAGCAGCGAGCTCGGTTCCCCCGGCGTAGCGAGCCTTTCCGGCGTATTTCAGACGGCACGCGACGGAATGGCCATCCGGCTCGCCCACGACGCCCTGCGGGAAGAACTCGCAGACTCTCAAGCACTGCTCGAGATCGGCGTATTGAAGGTTCTCGCCAGTGCAGTATTGCGTAACCGTGTTGCAGTACTCTTCACACAGCGAGGGCACGCCGGGGCCACCGCCTGCGCCACCAGAGCCGCCTTCTCCGACGCCACCACTGCCAGCAGCGGTGAGCCCGCCGCTCGACGTGTCGCCTGCCTGCCCTGCGGAGCCTCCGGCACCCGCCATTGAGGTCATGCCACCGTACGCGTGTTGCCCCGCGCTGCCGCCAGCGGAGGTGCCGCCCTGCGCTGCGTTCGAGCCACCGTTGCCGGTGTTGCTCGTGCCGCCCTGAGCTCCGATGCCACCCGAGGGGCGGATCGTGGGGTCGACGTGCGCCTCTTCGATGCCAAAGACTTGGTTACACGCGCCGGCGGTACCCAGCGCGAGCAGCAGCGCGCTTCGAATCACTGGAGGAGCCAGCCTGCGCGATGTCATCAGAATTCTCCCGTAAGACGTAGGCCGGCGTTTCCCTGCCACGCAATCTGCCGAAGCCGCGGCTGGAACATTGAAGTGTTTTCGCGCCGTGACGGAGCGAGCACCAATAAGGTTACGCCAGTTGCGAGCAGCGCGCCGCCCGCGATGAAGGCCACGGTCGCGCGATTGCCGGCGGTGAGTGCATCTTCACGCAAGGTCACGCCGCCTTCAGAGCAAGCGTTGGGATCGCCTTTGCGGCACTCGCGCAGCGAGTCCTGGTTTTTGCTGTACGCTTGCGCCGCAAACACGCCGCCGACAGCAAGGCCACCCAAGCCGATTACGCCGGTGACGTAGCCGAGTGTTCGCACACCGCTGCCAGAGCTGGACTTGGCGGGAGCAGTCGTTGGCGCAGCGCCAGCAGCAGCGCTCGGCGCCGTCGCCGGCTCTTCGGGCGCCGGAGCAAGCTTCGGGATCTTTACCCCGAGCACGCTCGGACCCGGAGTTGCGATCACGTCCGTCGACCACTCGAGGTAGCCTGGCGCGGCCACTTCGATGCGTTGCTTGCCGGGATCAACCGGGAGCGCCGCGTCCCAGGAACCCGGCGGAATGACGACGCCGTTGATCTTGAGCTCCTGCCCGGCCACTTTGCCTTCGACGTGGAGTTCGAGCTTGCTCAAGCGTTGCTCGAGGCTGTTTGCACGCTCGGCGGCGATGGCTTCGCGATCGACGCGGCCTTGTACACCGGCTTGTGCGCGCGCTTCGACGAAGAGCGCCCAAGCGCTCGCTGTCTTGCCAATCGTCTCGTAGCAATCTGCCAAACGCAGCATGGTGCCGAGCGCCGGATCCATCTGCTGGCTGCTCTCGAATTTGGCGCACGCCTCGGCCGCCTTGTCGCGAGCCATCAGCTCAACGCCCGCCTGGAAGGCAGCTTCGGCGGCGGCCTTTTGCGTCGCGCTCGTTTGAGCCTGAGCGTAGCTCGCGCCAAACAGCGCGAGAGCGATGGCGCTCGCGGTGAGTGCGTTTTGCACGAGGCGCGAAGCTCTCATGGTGCCACCAAAGCCCAACCGGTAGCGACACCGTTCATGGTGCCAGAACGAGTGTCTGCCGTGGAGCGGTAGAGCGGCGCACCCTTGTACGCGAGCTGCAACTTGCCATCGCCGCGAGCGAAGTAGGTGAAGTCCGCCGCGTTGAGGTAGGTGACCGGCGAAGCGTAAGTCGGCGCGAACATCGGATAGCTGTCGAGGCAACTGCCGGTACACGCGCTGACAGGCGGCGTCGTCGAGGTGCCCAGCGTGTCGGCGCTGGAAGCGTAGAGCGCGTGGCCTTCGCCGTCGCCCAAGAAGCGGATGCTGCCAGAGCGCATGATTTCGATGTTCGGCAGCACGATTTGGGCGAGTTGCCAGATCTTGCCGACGCCTTGCCCTTTGACGTCCCCAGCCACGACGTCGCTCTTGTAATAGTAGAGCGGCCAACCGCGATACGTCGCCTGAAGGAAGCCGTCGCTGCGCGTGATGGTGCCGAACAGCGAGTCATCCAACCCTGGGCCGACGAGGCGTGGTTCACCCTTGAATGGAGGCCACGCGACCAAGCAGTCGTTGAAACAATTGGTGATCGGAGGGTTGTTGCAGTCGCCGGGCGCATCCGCACCATAGATGTAGAGCGCGCGACCGTTGCCGTCGGCCAAGTACGTTCCTGCGAAGCCGTTCTTCTGAGACGTAATGGTCGGAGCGGGCCCGGCGCCGCCTTCGCCCCCGGCACCGCCTTCGGGAATTCCTTGCGTGGGCGTGTGGAAAACACAAGTCGTTGGTGCACCGGCGACACCACCGCTGCCGGTGAGCGTGCCGCCCGAGCCGCTGCTCGCGCCGCCACTCGTTGCGATTCCACCGCTGGCGTTGTTGGAACCACCGAAAGCGCTCGAGCCGCCGCTGCCGTTGGACGCACCACCTTCAACCGGTTGACCCGCCGCGCCCGCGTCGCTCGGCGCGCCACCTTGAGGAGCGCCGCCTCGTGAAGAGGTTTCACCAGCCGCACCAGCAACGTTCGAAACGGTTCCGCCCGTACCGGCTTCCGCGCTCGAGGAGCCTCCGCTGGTCGAAGTTCCACCTAGGCCTTGTGCACCGGATTTGTTCGCGCTGCCGCCCAGCGGTCCGCTGCCACCGTCGTCGACGAACGATCCATCACCGGAGCCGCAGCCGTTGGTCTCGAACACACACACAGCCAACCCCAGCATGAGCCAATAACCGTGACGGTTCCTCAGCTTGCTTGCTCGCATCCTGCCTCCTTCAAACTTCAAACAAAGCTCTTTCGATGCCCGAATTAGGGGCGACGATTTCCGTCGGATTACCAGCCAGACGGCTTTATTTCTCAGTGCTACGAACTTCGAAACTCGAGGCCATCCGCGACGGCGAACACGTCAGTAGCGTCCCCCGAACGTGGACCTATCCCACGAATTGTTCGAAGGTGCTGCGGGCGGCGGAGCGGCGGCAGGCGGCGGTGTGGGGGCTGCAACGGGTGCGCTTGCAGCAGCTTCTACTTTCGCCGAAACCTGCGGCGCTGGCGCGGAACGTCTGCCTCGTTGAGTGCGCGGTGTGGCCGACGCGTTCGCTGCGGGTGGTGCTTCGACGACACTCGCAACGGGCGGCGGCAGACTGCGTGCGGTGAGCTCTGCCATTGGCATGCTACGTTGTGCTGGCACGGCAGAAGCATCGACCACTTCGCGTGCAGCTGCAGCCTTGTGCGTGTCCGCAGCGGGACTACTCAGGCTGCGACTCAAAAAGAACCCCGCCGCCACCAGTGCCAACGAAGCCACAGGCACACCAAGCAACCACTTGGCGCGCTGAGGCGCAGGCGCGATCCCCGTAGGCAGTGACCCGCTGCCCGATTCGGACGCTGCGGGTAGCCGCACCGCAGCGTTGGTTCCAGTGCTGCGACCGCCATCGATCGACACTGCACCAAGTGAACCGTTGCTCGTGGAAGCGAGCATCACCCCAGAGCCCTCTTTGCCAGCGCTCTCCTCTGCGAGTCGCAGCTGACGCCGGCGCTCAGCCTGACGCGGGCCGAGCAGATCACGCATGTAGGCGCCGAGCTTCACTTCGAAGCTGTTTTCCAAGTACTCCGGCGCGACGTCTTCGAGCGCTGCCAGAAAGTCGTGGGCACTCTGGAATCTGTCCTCGGGCTTCTTCTCGAGCGCACGCAGCAGCGCGGTTTCGAGCGCCGGCGGATAGTCGGATATAAAGGAGCTCGGCGGCGGTGCGGGCTCCGGCGAGTAGATGCGACGCACCGTTTCGGCGCTGTTCTGCCCACGGAAAGGATGCCTTCCGGTGGTCAGCATGTAACCGAGCACAGCGAGCGAAAAGATATCCGAGCGCCGATCGAGTTGACCGCCGCCGACTTGCTCGGGAGACATGTAGGCAAACTTGCCCTTCACTTCACCCGCTTCGGTCAGGGTCGAAACCTGCGACGTAGCTTTCGCGATTCCGAAATCGAGCACCTTCACCGTACCCGTGTAGCTGACGATGAGGTTCTGTGGGGAAATGTCGCGGTGCACGATGCCGAGTGAATGCCCCGACTCGTCGCGCAATTCGTGCGCGGCGTGCAGGCCCTTGCAAGCCTGACCGAGAACGTTGACGGCGATCGGCAACGGCAAGCCGCCGCGCTTGGCAGCCTCCGCAACGATCACGTTGAGCGGCTCACCCTCGACCCACTCCATCGCGATGAAGAGCGTGCCCTCGTGCTCACCGAAATCGAAGATCTCGACGGTGTTCGGATGATGAATCTGAGAGGCTAACGTCGCCTCTTCGATGAACATCTGCTCCATGCGCGCGTCATCGATGGCGCCGCGCAGAATGGTTTTGATCGCGACGATTTTGCGGAAACCTCGCGTACCCGAAAGCCGAGCGAGCCACACCTCCGCCATGCCACCCTTGGCAATGGGAAGCAGCAACTCATAGCGACCGAGCACGTCGCCTCCTCGCCGTTGCGTGTTGTTCATCGGCAACAATTCTGGGAACCCTTGCTTCAATCACCCCGGCGGCTGTCGCCGTGACCAACCACGGACGAGCATACGCGACGGGTGAGGAGTCACTCAGCATAACGACAGCCGCCAGCAACGCTTAACGATGCACGGAAAACTCGCGCGCGAGCGATGCCGAATTTCTAACCCCAGGGTAGCGCGGAAATCACGCTGAGGTCAGCTGAAATACGCGTGATGTGGAGGTGCCACCTTAGCGCCTGACGAACCTCGCCAGCAGCAATCTCGATACGCGACAACGAGACAATGAGTATGTACGCAGTCGAGTTCCGCCCAAACACGATCGTGTGCGCTCACCATTCGATTGCACGTTTTCATCGTGCACGTTTTCAACGCAACGTGAGCAATGCGATCTCGGGTGGCACACGAAAGCGCAACGGCAGGATGCTCGTGCCAACGCCGGTAGTTACGAACAGATGTCGACCGTTCTCCACGATGTGTCCAGCGGCGAAGCGCTCTCCATATAGAGAGGGAACCAACAAGCGCCCGAGCAGCGGCAGGTTAACTTGTCCACCGTGAGTGTGGCCGGCCAACGTGAGCGCCACACGCTCATCAATTTCCACGAAAACGTCCGGCTCGTGCACGACTGCGATGATCGTCGCCCCTGTGGACAACGCGTCGAACGTGGCGCGCACGCGCTGTGGACGCGTCATTTGATCGGCGAGACCCACCACGCACAACTCGCGATCGCGAAAGCGCAGCACGACTGCTTGGTTCTCGAGCACGCGCATGCCATAAGCTTCGAAGGCTTGCGTGACGCGTGACGCGTCGAACCAAACGTCATGGTTGCCGAGCACCAACACTACGCCGAGCGGCGCGCGAAAACCCGAGAGCCCAAGGGCGATCGCTTCAGGCTCGACCTGTTCACCAAATCGATTGTGAGAAATGTAATCTCCTGCCAGCACAATCAAGTCCGGCTGCGCGGCGTTCGTGCGCGCGACGAGCTCCGGTAGGCGTTCGACGCCCCAGTGGCGAGAACCTACGTGCAAGTCCGAGAGCAATGCGACGCGCAGACCCGAAAATTCGCGCGGCCAACGCGGCAAATCCAGGCGAATTTCGTGCGTAACCAGGCGCCGCGGCTCGAGCTCGAAAGCCCACAACCAAAGCGCGACGGCACACAGCGCGACGAACAGCAACCAGCGGCGCCAGCCTCGCTTCACCGCGAACCTCCGCGCGCGCGTCGAGTGCTACCGAACCTGATGGGCAACTGCAAACTGAACACGCTGCCGGCGCCAACCTGAGATTCCACCTGCACGCTGCCTGCATGCGCCTCGACGACGCTCTTTACGATGGCAAGGCCGAGGCCAGTACCCTCACCGTCCGCGTCCGTGCTGAAGAAGCGCTCGAAGATGCGACCCAAGAGCTCCTCGGGAATACCATGTCCGCGATCGCGAACAGCGATGGTAACTTCTCCTGCGCGCAACTCGCCGCGCACGAAAATCTCGACCTTGGCGTCGGCGGACGAGGCGCGCAGCGCGTTCTCCAACACGTTGATCAGCGCGCTCTCCAGATCACTCTCGCGCCCGAGAATGAATTCAATGTCTGATTCGTAGTGCAGCACGACCTCGTTGCTCGGACTCTCAGTGCGCTTGATCACGCGCGCGAGCAGCGGGCGCAGCGCCACCACGCTGGGCGTCACGTCGGAAGCTTCGATGCGACTCAGCTCGAGCAAGCGTGACACCAGACGATCCAATCTGTCGGCGTCGAGCGCGATGTTGGCGAGAAAGCGCCGTCGCGCATCGGGATCGTCGGCGGCGCCTTCAGCGAGCAACTCGGCAGCTCCGCGAATCGAAGTCAACGGTGATTTGAATTCGTGCGCTACGTCAGCGGCAAAGTCCGAAATGTAGCGCTGGCGAGCGTCCAGCTTTTTGGTCATTTCAGCGAAAGCTTGGGAAAGCTCGCTAATTTCGCCGCCCCCGCCGCTCGGCACCGCCACCCCGGTATCACCCGCGGCGATGCGCCGCGCTGCGCGCGCCAGGCGCTCGAGCGGCCGTGATATCGTCCATGCCAGAGCAAGAGTCATCGAGCCGGCGATGACCAACGCGATCGTCAGCACCACGATGAGCCCACGGCGAATGCGATGTAGCTCGACCAACACCGGCGCCGTCGAGCGCGTCAGGTAGACGGCGCCAAACACCTTGCCCTGGCGCCGCACCGGCTCCGCCAAGAACAGGAACACTGCGGGCGGCTCACTGGCTACCCGCGTGTGCGTGGCGCGAGCGCCGCCGAATGCGCGCACCAGCTCCGGTCGTGCCAAGATCGGCGTCGGCGGTTCCGGATCGGGTTCCTGCATGCGCACGCGCGGAAGTGCATCGCGCGCGAGCAATGGAGGATTCGGCTCGCGCCCCTCGGGCGGACCTGTTCTATGTGAATCGACGATGACGCCTTGCTCCGGCGTGACCAGGCGAACGCGCGTTCGTGTCTGGCGCGCAGCGCGCAGCAACGTGGTCTCGAAACGTGCCGCGTCGAAGTCTGCATCAGTTTCAAAACTATTTTCGACGAAGCTGCGAGCCAACGACGCCTGGTTCTTCATGTCGCGCTCGAGCCCATCGAGAAGCTGGCGTTCGTAGACGCGCGCAAACTCCAAGCCGGCGACTGGAATCAAAGCCACCACCAAGTTCACGGCCAACAGGCGCACCCGAATTCGCCCGGCTTGCCTCGAAATAAAGGCGATCAGCCGCCGCCACCAGCTAGTTCGCGTCACACGTCGCCCGCGCGGTAGCCCACGCCGTGCACGGTCGAAATCGGATCGGCGCCGAGTGCCCTGAACTTCCCGCGGATGCGTCGGACGTGTGTGTCGAGCGTGCGCTCAGTGACGGTGAGCTCCGACGAGTAAGCCCGCTGCATCAGCTGTGCACGGCTGAGTACGACGCCGGGCCGCTCGAACAACGCGACCAGCAATGCAAACTCGGTTGCAGTCAGCGCCACACGCTTGCCGGCGTAGCGAGCTTCGTGACGCTCCGGATCTAGCTCGAGCTTGCCGGCGCCCACGATCCGCGGCGCGGGTTCCGGCTTCGCGCTGGGCGCATGGGCACGTCGTAGGACTGCCCGAACACGTGCGGTTAGTTCTCGTGGTGAGAACGGCTTCACCAAATAGTCGTCGCCGCCCAGCTCGAGACCCACGATGCGGTCGACCTCATCGCTGCGTGCCGATAGGAACAGCACCGGCGTGTTGCCGCGCGCTCGGATACGCCGGCACACCTCCAAGCCGTCGATGTCCGGCAACATCACATCGAGCACCACCAAATCGAATGCTTGCTGCTCGAACAACTCGAGTGCCCGCTTGCCATCCGCGGCCAGCACCACCCGATAGCCTTCCTTCGCGAGCGCGTACTCCACCACTTCGCCAATACGCCGCTCGTCATCCACCACCAAAACCTGTTTCGGACTAGCCATCCAGCGATTGACTCGAGCATACGCCAAAGATTTCGGGCCGCTCGAGGAGAGCTCGAGGCCTTTTCGTGGAAACTTATGGCGAAAATAAGGCGCAAACTCCGCCAGCATCCAGTTTCAACACGCGATTCATGCCGCAGCGCCGTGGGGCCCCGAGCAAGGAAGTTCCCCTCCCCTCATTTTCGTATAAGGTAGGGGCTCGAGGGATAGGTGGTGGGCGCATGGATTTTCTTCGTGTAGTCAACGCAGGCGCATTCGGGTGCGCGCTGGTCGCAGTGTTGCTCGGCGCGTGTTCAGGTGACGACTCGGGGTCGAAAACTGGAGCTGGTGGGGCCACGCAAGGCACGAGCGGGGGAGCGTCCGGGGGAACCAAAGCAAGCGCGCAGGGAGGTACCAGCATGTCGAGCGGTGGTACGATCTCTACTGGCGGTGTGGTTTCGAAGGGCGGTGCCATCTCGAACGGCGGTGCAGCAGCCGGTCAGGGCGGCATGCCGGCTGAAGGCGGCGAGACAGCGAGCGCGGGCGCACCAGCCGACGGCGGAGCGGAGTCAACGGGTGGTGCAGCGTCGAGCGGTGGTGCCGTCTCGAACGGTGGTGCAGCGTCGAGCGGTGGTGCCGTCTCGAACGGTGGTGCCGTCTCGAACGGTGGTGCAGCGTCGAGCGGTGGTGCCGTCTCGAACGGTGGTGCTTCGACTCTGCAAGGCGGAACGAGTGCGGGAGGTGCGGGACAGGGTGGCACCGCCAGCGGGGGCGCAGCCGGCGGCGGAGCGGGCGGCACTTGTTCGACCTCGGCGACTGTCGTCTCGGTATCGGCGGGACGCGCTCACACCTGCGTGGTTCTGCAAAGCGGCGCGCTCAAGTGCTGGGGACGCAACACTTCGGGTCAGGTGGGCGACGGCACGCAAACCAATCGCTACGTTGCGGTGAGCACGTTGGTGGGCAGCGCCTCGTTGGTCGCGGCGGGCTCGCTGCACACCTGCGCCACAAACGACGGCGACATGCGCTGCTGGGGAGTGAACGGTTACGGCGAACTCGGCGTTCCCTCGAGTTCGGTGCGCCCGATCCCCACCGACGTCGTACTCAGCGGTGTCACGGCCATGGCCAGCGCTGAAGGGCACACCTGCGCGATCACCAACGGGAACCTGAAGTGCTGGGGCTACAACAACGAGCTCGAGCTCGGTGAGCCTAGCCAGAACATTTACCGCGATGGAATCCCAACCACCAACTTGCTCACCAACGTTTCGCAGGTTGCCGCGAAGTCGCTACACTCCTGCGCGATCAACAACGAAGGCTTGTATTGTTGGGGCTACAACAACGACGGGGAAATCGGCATCGGCACGAGTTCGTATAGCGTGGCAAAGCGTCTGGTCATCGCGGGAAGTAGCGTGACGCACGTCGCAACCGGTGGGCTCCACACCTGCGCGGTAGTGAGCGGCGGGGTGCGCTGCTGGGGCAGCAACACGGGGGGGCAACTCGGCGACGGCACCACCACCAATCGCCTGTCACCAGTCTCCGTGGTGCTTGCGCCGGAAGGCAATCCGCTCACCGGCGCGACCGCTGTTTCAACCGGCTACGCGTTCTCGTGCGCCATCGTCGCAGGCAACGTCAAGTGCTGGGGCGGCAACGAACGCGGCCAGCTCGGCCAGGGCAACACCAGTTACAACCGCAACGCCGTGCCCACCAACGTGGTCACCAATGCCACGGCGATCGCCTCGGGCCACCACCACAGCTGCGCGATCACCGGCGGCAAACTCAAATGCTGGGGCGACAACGCGTATGGGCAACTCGGCGATGGCACCACCACCGATCGCCTATCGCCCATCGATGTCACCGTGTGTCCCTAACAGGAAATCTCTACGTGGAGAAATGAGCATGACGTCGAAGTCGCTTGGCGTATTTGGGGGAACACTCGCGGGCTTGCTCGCGGTGAACGGCTGGGCCTGCGGCAACTCGGACTCGGGCGGTAGTTCCGCGGGCGGGAGCCAGGCGCAAGCTGGTGGGCAAAAACAAACAGGCGGCCAACTTGGCGCGCAAGGCGGGAGCAACGGTGGCAATAGCGGCACCAGCGCGAGCGGTGGTGCATCCGGCGGGAACCCCGCTTCGAACCAAGGCGGAACGGATCAGGCCGGCACGAATGGACTCGCCGGCGCTGCGTTCCAAACTGGCGGAGAAGGTGGCGCTGTTGAGGGCGGCGCTCCGAATACGAGCGGCGGCGTCATGGGTAGTGGCGGCTCGCCCAGCGCAGGCAGCGGTGGCACGTCGGCGAATGGTGGCACGCTCGCGAATGGTGGCACGCTCGCAACAGGCGGGACCTCCGCCGGTGGGCGTGGCGGCACGACTGCAGCAGGTGGAGCTTCCGCCGGCGGACGCGGTGGGGCTACAGCGACGGGCGGCGCACCAGCGGGCGGCAGCGCGGGAAATTCAGGAGCAGCTGGCAGTGCGGGCGGGCCTCCTCTCGTGGCGACAGGTGTTGCGGGCGGTGAATGGCACACGTGCGCGGCGCTCGCGGATGGTCGCGTCGCGTGTTGGGGCGGCAACGAGTACGGCGAGCTGGGGAACGGCACCGGCCAGGGCAGTCGCACGCCGGTCTTCGTCAGCGAGCTCAGCCACGTGACGCGCGTGTCCTCGGGCCGTGGTCACAGCTGCGCGCTGCTCGACGATGCAACCGTGCGGTGCTGGGGCGCAAACAACTACGGCACCATCGCAGCGCCGCTCACTACGTGCGTCGAGTGCCGAACACCGCAAGTCATCGCAGGGCTCTCTCAGGTGGTTGGGATCTCTTCGGGCGGCTGGTTCAATTGCGCGTTGATCCAAGACGGCAGTATTCGCTGTTGGGGCTGGAACACCGACGGGCAATTCGGCTCGCCAGATACAGGCATTCATCGCACTGTGTTCACGGTGCCCGGCGTGAGCACCGCCAAGCAGATCAGCGCGGGAAGCTCCCATCTGTGCGCCGTCATGAACGACGCCAAAATCCGCTGCTGGGGCGGCAACGACTACGGGCAGCTCGGCGACGGAACCACCGTCGCGCGCACCACGCCCACTGAAGTCATGGGTCTCAGCGATGCCGTTCAAGTGTCGGTCAGCTCTCTCTTCACCTGCGCCTTGCTCGCGAACGGCACCGCGAAGTGTTGGGGCTTCAACCCGAGCGGGCAATTGGGCGACGGCACCACGACCGATAGCTTGGTGCCCGTCAGCGTTTCCGGCGTCACCACCGGCAAGCAGATTAGTTGCGGCAGCAGTCATTGCTGCGTGCTGTTGAATAGCGGCGCCATGCAATGCTGGGGCGCGAACGCGGTCGGTACACTTGGACACGGCACCACCGTCGACGCCTGGGTGCCCGTCTCTGTCTTGAACTTGAGCAAGGCGCAGGCCATCGACGCGGGCAGCGGTCACACCTGCGCACTCGACCCGAGCGGGCGTGTCGCCTGCTGGGGCTCGAACTACGGCGGTAAGTTGGGCAACGGAGTCACGGGCGACAGCTCGGTCCCAGTCTGGGTGTCCGGCTTCTGAAAACGCGACTACGGCCTCGGCGCGAACGGCAGAATCGTCTTCAGATCTTCGTCGTTGAACTTGAGCTGCGCACCGATGAAGTAATCTCGGCGCGTTCCGCTCAAGATGTCGTCCACGCCGCCCAACAGCCACAGGCGGTGAATGAACTCGTATCCCAGAGAGACACGCCAGCGCGGCAGCACCACCTCGCCAAAGCCGAACAAATCTTGGCGAAGCTCGAAGCGATCTTGGAACAACAACGTATCCAAGCCGACGCCGCCGGTGGATTCCTTGATACCGAAGCGCCCCGTGAACGGGCCGAAGCGCTGCGCGAGCTGCAGAGAGAAGCGCAGTGAATTGGTGGTGGTGGTGCGAACTTCCCGGTACAACGGAGGATCGTTGGGGTTGCTCGACATTACGTCGATCTGCTCGATTTTGGTGAGGCCGCGCGGATCGTTCACCACCTCGATCAGGTAGTACTTGTCTTCGCGCGGCTGCAGCCGAAGCTCGAGGTAGCTCTTCACCGTGCTCGACAAGAACTGATAGTCGGTGCGCAACACCAAGATGGTTTGCAGTCGCGAAATGCCGCCGATGAAGTCGCCCACGCCCTCGGCCACGCCCTGCACTTCATCAATCAGCTTCTCATCCTTGGTCAGGCGACCCAAAGTGCCTTCGCCACGCTCCAAGCGGCTCGATACCTGATCGATGTTCTTGAGCGCGTTCTCGAGGCTCGAGCTCGCGCGGTTCACCTTGTCGATGATTTGGCGAACCTCACCGCCGGTCGCGTTCTCGCCGCCAGGGCCATCGGCTTTTTGAACTAGCTCTCGCACTTCGCGCGTCGTATCGCGTACGTTCTGCAAAATGTCGCGCAGCTCGGGGCGGCCTTCACTGGTGATGCGCTCCACGTTCTGCAAGATCGTGTGAATCGACTCGCGGTTCTCGCGCACCGTGTTGTTCAGGCTCTCGGTCACCTGCGCCAGGTTCTCGAGAATGTCCTTGATGTTCTCTCGGCCCTGGTCGGTGCCGACCGACGCGGCCAGAGCTTCCGTCACCTTCTTCACGTCCTGCGAAATGGACGCGACCTCTTTCATGATCTGGTCGGGCGTCGTGGCTTCGACCACCGTGTTGATGCGGTCGCCGTCCTTCAGCTGTCTCTTGCCCTCGGTACCCGGGCTGATGCTCAGGAAGTACTCGCCCAGCAAGCTCGAGCTCACCTTGGCAACCAAAGCGTCTTCGTAGAGCGGCACCTCGGGATTGATGCGGATGTCGACGCGCGCCTTGCCGTGATCCAGGCGCACGCTCTCCACCGAACCAACGGGAATGCCGGCGATGCGAACCTGCGAGCGCGGTACGACGCCGGTTGCGTCGCCCATGATCGCGTAAACCCGGTAGCCCGACGCGCCCGCCGACTTGCTCGCGAAGCGATAGATGAGCAAAGCGGCGACGAGCGTCGCGATAGCAAAGGCACCGACTTTGGCCGCGGCCGTGAACCGCTGCGCCCTGCTCATCTTTGAATTCGGCCCATTGGAAGAATGATCCGCTGCGTTCGCTCGGTGCCGCCCTTGGCTTTAGCTCATTCCAGTCCCGAGATGCGCATCGCTGTCGCTCGACATAAGGTGGCCGCTCGCAAATCTTCCGCTTTTTGGCGGCCACGTAAAGCTTTTGGCGGCTTGGTGCACAAATTCCGGCTAAACGCTCCCCAAAGCCACACGAAATGCGTCGCCTCCTGGGTTTTTCGCTGATCGCCGCCTGCTCGGCGCGCGTGCCCGCGCCGGCCGACCCGAGCGGACCAAGGCCTGAACCCACGCTCGAGCAAGATCAGCCGCCCAGCTTCTCTCCTCAGCCGGATTCGGCGCCGGATGCGCTCCTCGCCCCGATGTGTGCCGAATGGGATGCAGCCCTCCAACCGGTAGCTCAGGAGCTAGCCGAGAACGCAGCGAATGGCGGCGTGGCGCTCGAGGCGTCCGACGTTGAAGCCAAGCTGCGGGAGCACGGCGCACCGTACGTTTGGCCACGCGCATGGACGCTTGCCGGCGGACCCCAGCTGCTCGATGAGCTTCGGCCCCGGCTCGAGCCTTGGCTCGCCCAGGAGAGCCCGACCGGCAAGCGCCGTTGCGGCGGGGCCATCGTAAAAAGGGCCGCCACGCGGCTCGGGGCAGCGCTGGTCGTGGTCGACGCCCTTGCCGACTTGGCGCCACTTCCGGCTCGTGTGCGCGTCGGCAGCTGGGTCAGCGTGGAGGCGAACTTTCTGGTTCCACACGCGGGAGCGAAGGTCATCGTGTTGGGCCCGCGTGGCCGTCCCAGGCCCGTACCAACCGCGGTTGATGGCGGTGCGGTGCGCGCGCGCTTTGCGGCAGATTATGAAGGGCCCTGGCTGGTTCAGGTCCTCGGAGATGTCGCCGGCGGTCCGCGGCAGGTGCTCCAGGCGCTACTGATGGCCGGTGAGGGCGCGCGACTTGCTCGAGCGACGCCGGCTCCGGGTGAAGGCGCCGCGGCCAGCTCCGATGCGGCCGGCCTACTTGCGATGCTCAACGCGGCACGCGCGAGTGAACGCATCACGGGCGTCGCAAGCGACGCAGAATTGAACCGACTGGCGGCCGAACAGGCAGAAGCGCTGCGCAGCGCCCGGCGCGTCGCTCACGACTTGGGCGGCGGCGATCCCCAAACGCGGGTCGCAGCGGCCGGCCTCGATGCAACCATCGTCGGTGAGAACGTCGCCCACGCCAATACGCTCGCGCATGCGCATCGCGCGCTCTGGAGTAGCCCGTCACATCGCGCGAACATGCTAGACGATCGTTTCGACACGGTTGGAATCGGCGTTGCCGTCGATAGCGATGACAGCGTCTGGGTCTGCGAGCTCTTTGCTCGCCTTGCGCCCTGAAACGCGGATCGAGCGGCTTCAAAAGCCACCAGGAGCAGGTTACCGTCGCTCCCGTGCAACGTCCGAACACGATTCGAAGTCTGGGGCCCGCGCGGCTGTTGTCTTGGCTGGGGTTGCTGCTGGGGGTGGGCCTAATTCTTTGCGCGGCGCCTGCTCGCGCTCAGTCGGGATACTTCTATCTGGACCGAGCGCAGATTTCGGGTGCGCCCGACGACGGCTTCACGGTGTTCCGCCCCTACGTGGCGAGAAGCATGCGCCTGTACGGAGGTACGGCGCTCGGTTACACGCACAACCCGCTGCGCACGGAGAGCGTCACGGATCGCGGGGTGATCCAAGAGCAGGTCGAGAACCCCGTGCAAGGCCAGCTCATTCTGCACGTGAACGCGGGCCTGCAACTGATGAGCCGCGTGGGCGTGTCGGCGTCACTCCCGGTAGCGCTGCTCAACATCAACGGCTCCGATCCGCAAGCGGCGGGCGTTGGTACCGGTGGCATTGGTGATTCGAAGACTGCGGCGCACGACATGCGCCTGGACTTGCGTGTGCGAAGCTTCGAGCTCGACGACGGCAGCGCGCGCTTCGGCGGTGGCTTTGCCATGTGGCTGCCGACCGGCAACTCGACCGCGTTCACGGGCGATGGAGAGATGACCGGCTGGATCTTCGGATCCGCCGAGTTCGATGTGCAGGGCTTGCTGCTGGCAGGCCACATCGGGCCGCACTTCCGACCGGCGCGCAGCTTCGGCGGAGAAAACGGTTCTCTCTACCTGGGCACGGAATTGCGTTGGGCTTTCGGCGCCTACGTGCCAATGCGCGAGGGCAAACTGCGAGTCGGCGGTGAACTGTTCGGAACCACTGGTCTCGACTCGAACGCCGGCCCTGGCGTAAACACCATTTTCGCAGCGAAGAACACCTCCCTCGAATGGATGGGTCAGGCGCGCTTCTTGTTGGATGTCGATCCCAGCGTCTACATCAACGCCGGCGCGGGTACACGGCTCACGATTGGCTACGGAGCGCCCGACTTTCGCGTGCTGGTATCCATCGGCAAATTCATCGAGCTCCTCGATCAACGACCCCAGAGCAAACCCAAGAAGGTGCGCGTCGGCCCGATCCCGGAGACGCGCGATCTCGACACTGATGGGGACGGCTATCCAGATGCCATCGACAAGTGCCCGACCGTAAAGGAAGACGGCAAAGCACCTGAAGCCAGCGACGGCTGCCCAACGACGGATCGCGACAACGACGGCATCCTCGACGCAGACGACTCCTGCCCGGACAAGGCCGAAGACAAAGACGGCATCGAAGACGAGGACGGTTGCCCCGAGACCGACGCGGACAACGATCAGGTCTTGGATGCTGAAGACAAGTGCCCCATCGACCCCGGACCGCGCAACGATGACCCCGAAAAGAACGGCTGCCCAAGCCTCACGCGCGTCAGCGAAACGGGCGAAGTCGAACTCCTGCAACCCATCGAGTTCGAGGTCGGCAAGGCTGTTATCAAGCCTGCCAGCTACGCCATCCTCGATGAGGTGCTCACGTTGATGAAAGCGCGTGGAGAGCTCCGCATCGGCGTCTACGGCCACACCGACAACCGCGGCTCCGAAAAGCTCAACACCCGACTCAGCACCGAACGCGCCGCAGCCTGCATGAAGTACCTGATCGAAAAGGGCATCACCGCTGGCCGCCTCGAATCACAAGGCTTCGGCCCCACCAAGCCCATCGCGGACAACGCTACGCCCGAGGGCCGGGCGCGCAATCGCCGCGTCGAATTCAAGTTCCTGGATCAGCCCGCCGGCGCCGCCGAGGAGAAGAGCGACGCGGCACCGAAGGAGTGAGGCGCGCTCACCGGGCTCCGCGAATTCTTCGGCGATTCGAACGATCCCTTCGTCCGAAACGGTGACAGAGCTGAATTTCTCCGGCAGCCAGGGAAGCTGCACTGGGAAAGCCAGCGGCAACACCATCGATGAGCAATGCACTGTCGCTGAGCAACCCTGCACTGTGCAACTCACACGCTGAGTCCCTGGCTCGTTGTCGCAGCCGCACCCCGAGCAAGCGGTAAGCTCCCACAATGACAGCCGCGTCGCGGTCTACCCGCGTTACGCAGACGTGACGCCCGCTCGATACAGGCGCACGCGTCGCACCTGTAGTCGGCCATTCACTACCTGCCGGCTGACCCGCGTCGAATTCTCTGCACAAAAGCTAGCGATCCCGCGCGCCCATCGCTCAACGTCGCAAACTGAGCCACACAGCGAGCACGCCGGCACGCGCGTTGCTTCGATTGCCGCGGCCGCCCGCTCGCGGGCTTTATTGGGAGAAGGTAGGAGAATGACTCGTTATCTATCCAAGGTGTGGGTGGTGTGTGCGCCGGTCCTCGTTGCGTGCAGTGGTAGCGAAGAGCGCGAACCGATTTCGGCCGCCTCTCTGGCGCTCACGGCCGAGCAAAACGTGGAGAACGCCCTGCGCGGCGCGCACGCAGCGAGCTCGTTCATCGCTGATTCGGCCACCCTCGCCAAGCTGCTCAGCGCAGGCAGTCAAACATGTGAGCCCAGCGCCGGGTGTGCAGCGGGCAGCACATGTGTCGATACCGAGCCAACCTGCACCGACTCGATCACGGTCGCCGATCTCGCCGAAGCACGCGCGGACGCGGAGGAAGCCATCAACGACCTCGTGAAGACCTTGAAAGAAGAGATCTTCATCCCCGCAAATCTCGAATCCGAAGACGGCCAGTCCGCGGTATATCGCCTCACCCCGGAGTATCTGTGCAAAGACGAGAGCGTCGAAGTGTCGACGCCAGGCACTCCCAGCACCCCGCCCATGTTGGACGCGGAGTGCGTCGAGCGCGCCACGGAGCTTCAACCGCGCCTGCGCCTCACCTCGCCGAGCGATGGTGATGTCGACGTGGCCTTGCTGCTCACCGCTCAAAAGAAAAACCCCGCCACGCTTCAACTTCGCAGCAACGGCGTTGGCGTGCAAATCGATCTCGCCGAGCTCAAAGGCACGCTCGATGCGGCTCACCAAGACACCGGCAATCTGGCGTCCATGAGCGGCAAGCTCCAATTCGAGCTCAAGAAAAACGCCGAGCTCGACTACAGCTTCCGCTTCAACGTGCTCTCCACGCTCAGCGTCAACACCATCGACGCTCTGATGCAGCAGGTCGCCGTCACCCTCGCCGGCAATACGCCATCGTTCGAGCTTCGGCTCGACGGCAACGCGCACAAGCTCACCGGCACCTATCACTTCGGCGCATTCGGCCTCAAAGGCCCACTCAACGCGCTCTACACGCCCGATACCGAGGCGTCGGACGATCCGCTCGCCGAGCCTCCTCCCGCCAAGACCTATACCGGCATCATCGATTTGCTAGTCGCTGGCTACGACGGCAGCCTCACCTTCGACGGCAACCGCGATCGCATCGAACTCCGCGCGCTCGGCCTCGGTGACAAGAGCTCCACGCTCAAACACGACGGCAACCTACTCGCGCAGCTCGACATCAACCCCAACGACGGCCGTCACTTCGATCTAGCGGTCGAGCGCAACAGCGAAGACCAAACCACGCTGACCTTCTCGCCCACCTTCGACTTCAACTTGCTCTTGAACTTCGCTTCCTTGAAGAGCCAAATCGCGGACATCCCCGACTATGCTCTCAACGACACTTTGCGCATCTTCTTCAACGGCAGCAACCCCAGCGTGCGCACCGAAGCCGACCAAGTGCGCGTCCTCTCCGGCACGCTCAACCTCACCAGCAAAAGCACCCCCGGCGCCAACCTCAGCGTGCCGACCGGCAGCTGCCTACTCGAATCCGACGCCACCGATCCCGCCCACGAAGTCCTCGGCAAATTCGTGAGCGGCACTTGCTTATAATCCAATTGCTTTAGTTGCTCCCGCGCCGCGCGGCGCCGCACGCCGGTCGTGCTCGCGGCCGGCGCGGCCGCTCCGCGCGACCGAGGCCCTCAAGCGCGCTGCTCGCGCGCCGCCACCCTGCGCGCCGCGTTGACGTCCCATGGCGTCAACGCGGCGCGCTGCGCTTCGCGCGAGGGCCTCAACACCGCGCGGCACGTCGTACGGCTCACGCCTCGCGCGCTTCTCGCGCGGCTCACCGCGCGCTTCTCACGCACGCGGCCCGGCGTCGACTCGCGCGTCCACTCCGTCGCTTCGTTTGGCTCTGCGGGCGCATCCTCAACCAGGCCGATGTGGAGCGCGGCTTTCCGTTGGCCCGAGCGAAACTAAGGCTCGGATTGGCCGGCTAGGCGCGCGGCTTCGGCGGCGCGGAAACCTTGAGGGTAGCGGCGCAGGTAGTCGCGAGCGAAACTGCGCGCGCCGGCGTCGTCGCCGCGACGGCTGCGTCCCAGGGCCATTAGGAAGAGGATGTCTTCGTTGTGTTGGTTGGTGGGGTAGCGTTGTTCGAAGTCTTTGAAGGCGCGCTCGGCGCTGTCGAAATCGCCGCGTGAGAAGAGCGCCATGGCAGCGCGAAAGTCGCGTGGCGCATTCGAGGTGGGTTCGGACGCGGCGTTGATTTCGCCCTCTTTGAGCTGGCGCAGCGGTGTGGGCCGCCCCGAAGGCGCGCGCGTTGCGGTTCGCTGACGAGCTGAGGCGGGAGCACGCTCGCCCGAGAGGTTGGTGCGAGACAGCTCGGATCGCTCAGAGTCGGCGCCGGCCGGCTGAGCGCCGGAGGAGGTGCTCGCCACGCTGGACGAGGTCGAGTGCGGGGGATTCGTCGCGGTGGTCGGCGCTGACCACGCTTGGCCGCGGTCTAGGCTCACTTCGGTCGCATCACGCAAGCGCAACGCGACGCGTCCCTCGTCGACTTGAACTTGCTCGGTATGCCCGTGTTCGACTCGCACAAGGAAGCGTGTGCCGCGCACCTCGAGCTCACCATCGGGCATGACCACAACGAAGGCTTGGCCAGCTTCGAGTTTGTGGACAGAAACCGAAAGCACTCCCGCGTGCAGCACGACGTGCTCAAGCGCTACCGCGACCTGCTCCAGAGCACTGCCCGCCGCAGGTTTGCGTGCCCAAGCACCTGCCGCGACCTGCTCCAGAGCACTGCGCGCCGCAGGTTTGCGTGC
>JBMOMJ010000036.1:0-70265 GCA_049324695.1 Myxococcota bacterium | reverse complement strand
CGTGCTCAAGCGCTACCGCGACCTGCTCCAGAGCACTGCCCGCCGCAGGTTTGCGTGCCCAAGCACCTGCCGCGACCTGCTCCAGAGCACTGCGCGCCGCAGGTTTGCGTGCCCAAGCACCTACCGCGACCTGCTCCAGAGCACTGCGCGCCGCAGGTTTGCGTGCCCAAGCACCTGCCGCGACCTGCTCCAGGGCACTGCGCGCAACCACCGTACCACCTGCAGTTCGCATGCTCCATGCTCACGCTCGAGACTTGCTGGTACGATTGTGACGAAGCTTGGATTGGCCGGAGATTAGTGCAATGCGGGACCTTTGCGCGAAGCGCTCCCATGAGTGCGAATTCGACTCACGCGTGCACATTTTTGTTGACGCATCTACGGGCACCTTGGCGAACAAACACTGAGTTTCCCAAGAATTTCGCCGCTACGCTTGCCGGCTGCCTCGCTGACGCGCGTATCTGAAGCGAAATGCGTTTCAAGGTGTTCCGTTGTGCGAAACACGCTGTACGTGGCGCGTAATGTCTCGAAAATGTCCGTGGTAGTGGTGACGCATGCAATTCGATTCTTCACTCTCGAATGCCGAATTGTTGGCGCGCATGCCCGTGCTTGCCCTTCAGGACCGGGCTGCAACCGCGGACGTGATCGAACATCTGATGGAAATCGATCGCCGCAAACTGTTCCTGGGACAAGCGTGCTCCTCATTGAGCGCGTATTGTCGCGAACGACTCGGCTACTCAGAAGACGAGGCTGCCAAGCGCGTGCGAGTGGCTCGCCTGGCTCGGGCGATCCCGCGAGCGCTGAATGATCTCCGCGCAGGCCACATTCACCTGACAGGGCTATTCTTGCTCGCTCCGCATGCAAATTCGGATAACGCTGAGCAGCTCTTGAATGAAGCACGGGGCAAATCGCGTCGCGAAATCGAGCGACTGCTCGCGGCGCAATTTCCTCGGGCGTACGTGGAGGATAGCGTCAAGCTACGAGGCGCGGGAACGCGAGGTAGCGAACAAGACCGGCTCGAGCCGCTGTCCGCTGCGAGCTATCTGGTGCAGTTCAGTGCGTCAACTGAGCTTTGCGCCAAGATTGAACGCGCGCGCGAATTGCTCAGCCATTCGAATCCACAGGGTGAATTGGCGCCAATATTCGAACGCGCATTGGATGAATTGATTCTGCGCGAGGAGAAGAAGCGGCTGGGCGCAGGCACGCAGCGCAAGCGTCGCTCGCTCAAGGCGGGCTCGCGCCATGTGCCTGTGGCGGTCGCTCGTGCTGTGTGGCAACGGGATTGCAACCAGTGCACCTTCGTCGACGCGGAAGGCAGGCGCTGCAGCGAACGTCGCTTCATCACCATTGAACATCGGATCCCTTACGCTCGCGGCGGCGCTCCTACTGTCGACAACCTCTGCCTACTCTGCTCGGCCCACAATGCCTATACCGCCGGGCTAGCTTTCGGTGTGGAACATATTGAGCGTAAGCTGCAAGAGCGCCGCCGAGCGCGCCGCCGGAAAAACACGCCACAACCAGAGCGATCGTCGAACTCAGAGCAGCAACCAGAGCGATTGTCGAACTCAGAGGAAACGCCGAACACGAAGCACGCGGACAGCCCACAAGTAGCCCGAGTCCTCGCAGGCTTGTGCGGACTTGGCTTTGGAAAGAACGAAGCCTCGAAAGCACTCGCACAGGTTGTCCGAAACCGCGACCAAGACTGTGAGACGATGCTCCGCGCCGCCTTGAGTCACCTCGTCCCCAGCCGCCCGGCATCTCGTCATACCTGAGTCAACCAACCGGCAAATCAAAGCGAGAGTCCCACAAGCTGGCCTCAAAGCGGGGCATTGCGAGCCGATGTAACGCGAATCTCCGATCGCGCCGCGCGAGTCGCCATCTGGCCCCAACCGAGTCGCACACCGCCGCGCGTCGCGCCTCGCGGCACAGTCACCGCTCGAGCTGGGCAAGCCGGTTCACACACCGCCGCGTCGCGGCTCCTCGCATCTTCCATCAGGCGCCGAACCCAGCCGAACAGCCGCCGTTCGATCTGTCCCAGGCGCTGAGGGATCCCTCAAATTGGGTGAAAGGTACACGCGGCGGGCGTGTGCGATCCAGCAACCGGCATGGGGGGGGAAGATGCACGGACGGCGAGTCGTAGCGCACGCAGCCCTCGTCTTTAACGCAGCGTCAGAAATCGCGACGACTCTCGCTATGGCACGGCGTCCGCGAAAGTTGAGAGAGAGGACGTGGCGTTTGCGAAGTGTATTGGCTTGAAACTGAGCGGCGAGCCCATTTTGTTCGACGGCAGCGCCGGTCGCGAGGAACGCAAGGCTACCCACGGCTCAATCATCAAGGAGAGCTGGGTGCGCGCCGGCTTCTTGCTGTTCACACACTCGAAAGCCCAGCCGAAGCGCGAGCTCTTGAGGTCGCGAAACGCTTCCTCGAGCTGCATGCGCTTGGCGTAGGTGGCGATGACCTGGGCGGCTTTGCACTTCAACGACGTTGCGAGCAGCCAGGGCTCGCGCGCCGACTCCGAGCGTTTGAAGTCTTCCGTTCGGCGGCCTCGGTTACCTTTCTGAGTTGACCGAGTGCGCCCGTTGCTCTTCGGCTTCGATGCGAGCACGAGCCGACACTCTCCCTGCGCGCAGCGGCCCACGCGAGCCGCACCCAGGTCTTTCGGACGCTTGGCGGCGCGTTTGAATACGTTCGCGATCAGCTGTTCGCGTTGATTGATCTCTATCTCTATCGAGCGCACGTAACCTCTGTCTTTGCTGGCACTCTGGTGGGCTCCGGTTTCGTGCGCTTTTGCTACCCACTCGATCCAAGTGATCGAAATTGCTCCATCCGGCATCGGAGCGCACGGAGTATTCGGTGAGTTCATTCCCTCGAGCCGTCCCGAAACTTTGATCGACACCCAGAAGGCTGCCGAATTCTCCGATCGCAATTTGCGGGGATGCCTCAGTCCCAGGCCAGCTCGGACGCGCCGGCGCATCGCAATTCACAGCTGCCGCGCATTGCGGATTCCTCCAATCGCACGGCTCGAAACACAAACACCGGGGCGCGGGCGCGGCCCTGGACCCGTGTGGGGCGCCGCGCAGCAGGCCAGGCGGGAACGACGCGGGGAGGTCGCGCACTTTTCAGCGCGTTCGCCCAACTGCAATCACTCGCGCGTTCGCCCAACTGCAATCACTCGCGCGCGAGCTTGGTTTTGCCCCAGTTGACTTCGACGCCGTTGGTTGCGGCGCCTCCCGGCCCCGGGCCGCCGGTGCATTGGGAGCCGGCGCTGCACGCAACGAAGGCGGTCCATTTCCACTCGCTTTGGGTTGAGGTGGGCGTGATGGTGGTGAGCCAGACGTTGAGCATCGGGTTGGTGACGGGCGGCGCCGAAAAGGTTGGCTGCACGCTGGCGAAGGGAGCGTCGGCGGCGACGTCGAAGCGCGCTGACGCCAAGGGGTGGCCCCAGCGAATCTCGAGGGCCGCCGTGGTGGTGGTCTGCTCCACGCCGTCGACGTTGAGTGTTGCGCTCGCTGAGGTCGCGAGATGTGGGCCGCAGTCTGCCGGTACGCCGGCGCTGGCGTAGAGGGCGTGAAGACCCGCGTACTCGGGCGTGAAGGTGATGGTCACGGCGCGACCGTTGGCGAGCCTTCCCGCAAAAGGGCCGGAAGTCACGGCGAGGAGCTCGCGCGGGGAGCGTTGGAAGCCTTCGGGCACTGCGTCGGGATCGCTCAGCGCGAGGCTGTCGTACGTGCAGCGGTCGCTCTCGCTGCCTTCGGAGCCACCCTGAATTCCGCTGCAGGCGAGCATGCACACGCCGAGAATTGCCGAACGCATGCTGTCGACTGTGACGCCCGCGGATCGCGCAGTCCAGCGCGATGATGCGCGCTTTTGCACATTTCGTAGGTCGTATTCACGTCGATATGTGCAAATCTGGGGTAGATGGCAGTCGACTTCGAACGTGCAGCGCGTGAGGTGATGCGCGGCATTCGCGGGCAGCGCTCGCAGGTCGCCTTCTCTCGTCGGCTCGGCTTTCGTTCGAACGTTGCAGCGAAGTGGGAGTCTGGGCAGCGGCTGCCCACAGCTTGCGAAGCGCTCGCCTACTCTCAGCGCATGGGGTTCGACGTGAGTGCACGGCTCGCGACTTTTCACGCTGCGACGGCTCCGTGTCTCGCGAAGGTCGACGCTGCGCGTGTTGCCACTTGGCTCGAAGCGTTGCGCGGCACGCAAACGCTGAGCGCGCTTTCACAACGCAGCGGGCTCTCGCGCTTCAGCGTGAGTCGTTTTTTATCGGCGCGCTCGCAGCCGCGGCTCTCTCAGTTTCTGCAGCTCGTCGATGCGCTGACGGATCGCTTGCCCGATTTCGCTCACGCTTGGGTGGGCATCGAGCATGTGCCGAGTTTGGCGGTTCGTTATCAACGCGCCCAAGCGGCGCGCGAAGCGATGTTCGAGCAGCCGCTATGCCTCGCGGTGATGTGTTTGCTCGATACGCAGGCTTTCGATGTGCCCGCGCGCGCTCAGCTCGAACGCTTGGCTCGCACGTTGGGGCGTTCGCCGCGCGCGATTCGGGCGTGCATCGAAACGCTGCTGCGTGGTCAGGTTCTCGGCAAGGTGCGCGATCGTTATCGCCTGACTGGCTCGCTGAGCATCGACACGAATGCAGATGCCGCGCGCGAACGTGCCGCGCGCGCCTACTGGACGAAGCTCGCGCACGAGCGCGTGAAGGCGCCGTCCGCACGCGACCTTTGCTCGTACAACGTATTCAGCGTGACGCGCGCGGACTATGAAAAGCTGAAGCAGCTGCAGCGCGAGTTTTTTCGCGGTGCGCGCGCTCTCATCGCCGCGTCGGAGCCTACCGAGATGGCAGGGCTCCTCCTGGTCAACCTGGTCGGCTGGGAAGCAGAACCGACGAAATGAGGAATGCTCGCGCGAAGCGCCGGCTCGCCCGGCACACGCGCGAAGCCAACGTCACTTCGAGTGCGGAGGCATCTTGGCCTCCTTGAACGGCACGTGCTTGCGAGCGACGGGGTCGTACTTCTTGAGCTCGAGCTTCGCCGTTTGCGTCCGCTTGTTCTTGGTCGTGTAATAGGTGAAGCCGGTACCGGCCGAGGAGACGAGGCGAATGTTCTCGCGCATAGCGAGCGGGCGTTTAACATGCCCTCCTGGGTCTCGCAACCAGCCTTCAGCCGAAAATTGCGCCCTCGCCCTTGACTTCAGGTCGATCCCGTGGCGAAGTGCGCGCCCCCGACCCGTTCGGACGGTGCATCCATGAAGCGCACGTATCAGCCCCACAATATCAGCCGCCTGCGCACCCACGGCTTCCGCCAGCGCATGAGCACCAAGGGCGGCCGCAAGGTCCTCGCCAACCGTCGCCGCAAAGGCCGTTGGCGTCTCACCGTTTCCGCGTACCAGAAGTAGGCCCCGCGTGGTGACGAGCCCCCGGGATCCCCCGGCGGCCTCTCACCCGAGTCGACCGCGCGGACCGTTTCCCAAACGCGAGCGCGTGCGCAAGCGACGCGAGTACCTGGAGATCCAAGCTCAGGGAAAGCGCGTGACACTCACGCACTTCGTGTTGATCGTGCGGGCACGCGCCGAGAGTGATGTGGCGCGGCTCGGAATCACGGCTTCGCGCAAGGTTGGCGTGGCCGTGGTGCGCAGCCGAATTCGTCGCGTCGTGCGTGAAGCCTACCGAGCGACGCGCGATTTGTTCCCGCCCGACGTCGATGTGGTCGTCATTGTCAAACGCGCGCCGAAAGAGCTCGGTTTGGCGCAGGTCATCGCAGAATTCCGCAACGCTCGCGGCATCTTGCTGAGACGCATCGACGAAGCGCGACGTGAGCTCAATACTAGGCGCGTGGAAGCATGACCAACGCGAATCCCGCACGAAAGAGCTTGTTCGTCGAGCTCTTGCTGGTTGTGATTCGCGCCTACCAGCTGCTCATCTCGCCGCTCCTGGGGCCATCTTGCCGCTTTCACCCGAGCTGTTCTCGCTACACCGCGGAATGTCTGGAGTTGCATGGGGCATTGCGCGGCTCCTATCTTGGCGTGCGCCGCATCCTCCGTTGTCACCCCTGGAACCCCGGGGGGCATGATCCACCGCCTTTGCCGCGAGCGCATGGATGAGGCGAAGAAGCGAATTTCGAAAGACAAACCCGATCGAAGCCTGCGCTGAAAGGTGCTAGGCGAAGGCGGGCTTTTTTCCCCAAGCCCGCGGATACGACTCCCCTATGGATCGAGGCAATCTCGGACGCCTGCTGCTGGTTTTAGCGGCGGTCTTTTTGTTCATGCAGTTTGGGCCGAAGCTCTTCGGCGGCGGCAACACCAAGAACCAACCGTTGCTTCCGGAGAACGAGCGCAGCGCGCCAGCTCGGCCCCCCGAAAAGACCTGCGACATTTGGGGTCCGCGCTTTCACGCGCAGCTGTCATCACGCGGCGCGAGCGTGAAACACTTTCAGCTGACCACGGCGAAGTACCAGAAGGCGGGGCATCCGATCGAGCTGTCGACCACGCCGGATATCGAGGAGCGCCGGCAGCTGCGCTTCCATTTCACGAACGCTGCCGCGCGCATCCCGGCGGACAAGGCTCAGCTGCAGTACGACAAGCTCGACTACGAGCTCGTCGCCAGCGACGGAAAGAGCTGCGAGTTCCTGTATCGCGACGACAAGACGGAGCTTCGCCAGATCATCAAGCTCACGGGACGCCCTTACGAGCTCATTGCCGAGGCGACGCTCACGAATCGCGCCGGCGCGCCCTTGAAGCATGCGCTCACCATCGGCACCGACGCATGGCGCACCGAGCACGAAGTGCAGGGCGGCATGTTCCGCGTGAGCCCGCTGCTCACACACGTCGAGTGTGTGACGGGCGGCGGCGACACGAAGCGCCTCACTCCGCAAGACTTCGAGCCCAGCGACTTCGAAAAGGCTGCCGATTTCCCGCGCAACGAGCTCACCGGCGGCGATTTCTTTCAGGTGCCGGGCAAGACCGATCTCGCAGCAGTCTCCAACGCTTACTTCTCCCACGCGATCGTGCCGCTCGAGGGCGCTGCGCCGGTTTGCCAGCTTCAAGTCGAGGAGCGCTGGGACAGCCGCAAGTACTCGAGCAAGGCCGCAGACGATCGCGCCGGCGCCTTCTATCGCGCACGCCTCGCCTATCCGCCGCGCGAGCTCGCTCCGAACGAGTCGACGAAGTACTCGGTGCTCACCTACATCGGCCCCAAGGAGCGTAGCGTTCTCGCTGAGGCCGGTGGTGGGCAGCGCCGCTTGATCGAGCTCATCGATCTCGGGTTCTTCGCGGTGATCGCCAAGATTTTGGTGGCCTTCCTTTTGAAGGTGCACAGCGTCATCCCCAATTGGGGTGTGGCGATCATCGTGCTGACGATTACAGCGCGTACTTTGATGTTCCCGCTCGCGGTGCCCGGCATCAAAGGCATGATCAAGATGCGCGAGCTCAAGCCGGAAATCGACGCCTTGAACGAGCGCTTCAAGGACGATCCGCAGCAAAAGGGCCTGGCGCAGATGGAGCTCTGGCGCAAGCACAACGTAAACCCGCTGAAGGGTTGCTTGCCCCAGCTCGCGTCCATGCCGGTCTGGTTCGCGCTTTACACGACGTTACAGACGGCGGTCGAACTCTATAACATTCCGTTTCTTTGGTTCCCGGACCTGTCGGCGGCCGACCCCCTCTACATTCTCCCCTTCATCATCGGCGCCACTTCATTTTTTCAGCAGAAGCTGATGCCGATGCAAGGTGATCCGGCCCAGCAGAAGATGATGCTGTACTTCATGCCGGCCATGTTCACCGTTTTCATGCTGTTTCTGCCCGCCGGCCTCGGGGTATACATGTTCACGAACGGCGTGCTCGGAATCCTCCAGCAACAAGCCGTCGAACGACACGTGCGTCGGAGTATCCGCCCCGGAGGCGGGTCTGGCTCCGGTGACATCAAGGTGAAAGTGATAGAGGACTCGGGCGCGGACGCGAGTAACAAGAAGGCAAAGGGCGCGGCGAAGTCTGGCCGCTCCTCCTCTGGCTCCGACGACGACTCACGACTCCTCGGGGAAGGCAAAGCGTAAGATGAGCGATACCCAGGGCTTCTCGGACGAGGGTTGGGACAATGCCGACCCGGACGCGCCGGGCTCCGAAACCGATCACGATACACCGAGCGCGAGCGACAACGGCGGCTCCAACGAAGCGAGCGCCGAGCCCAACGGGCACGAAGGTGGTGCTCGGCGCAGGCGCAACCGCGGTCGTGGTCGCGGACGTGAGCACGACGATTACGAATTCGACGAACGCGCTCGCAAGGCGCAAGCGTTCGTGGACGAGGTCGTCCGCAAAATGGGAATGGATTGCCGTGTTCGCTTGCGTCGGCCGCGCGAGGGAGACTCGACTGACGAGATCAACCTCGAGATTCTCGGTAAGGACGCAGGGCGCATCATCGGCAAGAAGGGCCAAGTGCTGCAGGCGCTGCAGTTCTTGGTTCACCGCGTCGTCAATCGTCCCGGTCTCGAGCGGCGCCACATCTTGGTGGACGCCGAGGGCTATCGCAGCCGTCGTGACCTCTCGCTCGCGAACATGGCACGTCGCCTCGGCGAGCAAGCCGTGGATCAGGGCAAGATCATCACCTTCGAGCCCATGAATCCGCGCGACCGGCGTGTGGTGCATCTGGCCCTCGCCAAATTCGAAGGCGTGATCACGAAGAGCGACGGAGAAGGCGACCAACGGCGCGTGCAGATTATTCCCGTGCGCCGCCCCACGGCCGCAGAGCCAAGCTGAATTTCGGCTCGATCTGGAAAGCGGCAGCAGCTAGTGCAGCGCATGTGAGATAGGATCAACCTGCCTGAGCGCTGCACTGGCAGCGGACGCTGGGGTCTGGGGCGCCAACAGCGTTGGGAGCACCCCTGGCCAGAAAATGGCTGGGGGTTTAAATGATCCTGCGGGGTTGTTCCGTCCAAGGAGGGACAACGCCGTTCTTCTGGATCGAAAGGACTTCCGATGGCCTTGCTGAATCGCTCGCTCGTTCTGCCGCTCACGCTGCTCGTGTTCCCGGTGCTGGTCGACTGCGGAGGGCCGCGCGCGGTTCGCGGCGAGGACGTGGCTGGGCTCGACGATCAGGCGATGAGCACCGGGCTCGACAAGCGCGACCTCGACAAGCTGCTGCACCAGAACATGCAGGCGATGCAAACGTCAGCGGTCGTTCAGCGCTGGAACAAGGAGGATCGGCCGCAGGTCTCGGTGGTGCCGCTGCGCAACGAAACCAGCGAGCACATCGACAGCGCGCTCGACGCGCTCATCAGCGAGATCGAAACGACGTTGGTGAACGCCGGTCACGTTCGCATCATCAGCATGATGGATCAGCCGAAGCTGGTCGAAGAGATCAAGCGGCAGTACTCCGGTGCCTTCGATCCTTCGAAGGTGGCTGGCTGGGGGAAGCAGGTCGGCGCCAAGTACATCGTCACCGGCAAAGTGTTCAGCAGCGACGAGCGCCAAGCGGGTGAGCGGCGTGTTCAATACTTCATGTTCATTCAGGTGCTCGACGTAGAGACCGGCGAGATTCTGTTTCAGCACAAGAGTGGGCTCACCAAGGCCATCATCTGAGCTGCACGAGCTCTCGGCCGTAGCCTTCGCGCATCAATGAAATCAAGCTCAAGGCTTTGCGTTTTCGTGCTGGCAGTGGGTTTCTCCGCCTGCGCCAGCCATTCGGATCGCACCCAAGCGATCCGAAGTGCGCTCGACGCGGGCGACCCGCGCACGGCCTTGAAATACGTGAACGAGCGCCTCGACGTCGGCAGCGAAAAAGACATGCCGAAAGACGTCGGCAGCGAGAAGTCGCTGTACTTGCTGGATCGCGCCATGATCTTGCAGCAGCTCGAAAACTACGAGCTCTCGAGTCGTGATCTGGAAGCCGCGGACAAGCAAATCGACATGTTGGATCTGTCGCGCAACGCCGTCGACAGCATCGGCAAGTACCTGTTCTCCGACGACGTTGGTCGCTACAAAGCGCCGCCGTACGAGAAGCTTCTGATCAACACCGAGAACATGGTCAACTACCTGGCGCGCTCGGATCTCAACGGCGCGCGCATCGAGGCTCGGCGCCTGTCCGTGATGCAGAGGTATCTGAAGGAGCATGAAGATCCGGCGCAATCGTTGACGGCGGTCGGCAGCTACCTCGCCGGGTTCACTTTCGAGAAGAGCGGCAAGCTCGATGAAGCGCTGCGCTACTACGACGATGCGCTCGCCACTGGTGAATACGCGACGCTTGCGACGCCGGTGAAGCGCTTGCTCGGGCGGGTCGGTTCGGGCTCTTCGCGGCTCCGAGCCATCGCAGACAAGAGCGGTGAAGAAGTCAGCGATGACGACGCAGAGATTTTGATTTTGGTGGGATACGGCCGCGTTCCCTTCAAAATTGCGCGCCGAGTGCCGATCGGGCTAGCCCTGACGTACGTGTCGGGTGCTCTCAGCCCCGAGGACCATCAGCGAGCCAACTACCTGGCCGCGCAGGGCCTGGTGACGTGGGTAAACTTTCCGGAGCTCGGCCCGCCACAAGGCACCATTGGGCGCCCCCACTGCAAGGTCGACGGCGCGGTCGCCGAAGCCGAGCCGCTCGCGGCAATCGACGCCGAAGCCAAACGTGCCTGGGAAGACGCCAAGGGCGCCGTGGTCGCTTCGGCGATCACGCGTTTGCTCGCGCGCGCGGCGACAGGCGAAGCAATTCGCCAAGGCACCAAAGGCAAAGACAGCGTCGTCGGTGCGCTACTCAGCTTGGGCGTGCAGGCAACCCTCACGGCGGTCGACACCCCGGACACCCGCAGCTGGGAAGCGCTCCCGTCGCGCATGGCGGTGAGCCGTTTGCGCGTGAAACCCGGCAAACACGAAGTTATTGTGGCAGTGCGCGGCGTGCGCAAGAAGCAAACCGTCGACGTCGAACCTGGCGGCTTTGCGGTGGTTTCGCACACCGTGTTGTTCTGAGCAGGCGCGTTCGAGCGTGAGCAGGGCGCGTTCAAGCGGGAGCAGGCGCGTTCGAGCGGGAGCAGGGCGCGTTCAAGCGCCGTGTTTGGCGGCTCGCTCACGATAGTGGCGTTGCAACACGAAAAAGGCGCGCTTCTTTTCGCCTTCGCTCGAAATTAGACCTTTTCGATTCCAAAAGTCTTGAATGCCGGGCAGCGGTCGGCGCGGCGAACGAAAGTCCGTGAGGATCCAGGGCGTCAAACCGCGTAGAAAGGGGATGCGCGCCAGCATGCCGAGTTGGTGCTCGTACACGCTCTCTTGGTACTCCTCGCTCCAGCGCGTGAGCGCGTCGCCGTGCAGCCCCGCGAGCGCATCGGCGCCGAACTCGCTGATGACGAGCGGCTTGTTGAACGCCGATCGCCAAGTCACGCGATCGGCTTTTTCGGGCAAGCCGTCGTACCAACCGAGGTATTCGTTGCACCCGAGCACGTCGAGCAGCTCGCCCAACGGGTCGTCGATGATTTGCGTGAGCTCGGCGTCTTCATAGCGTTCGAGCGCCGCGCTGATGAGGCGCGTTCGATCGAGGTTTCGCGCACAGGCAACCAGCTCGCTCATGAATGCCATGCGCGCTTCGCTGCGGGGCGTTTCGTTGCCAACCGACCAAATGATGATGCTGGCGCGGTTCTTGTCGCGGGTGATGAGCTCACTGAGTTGCTGCTTGGCGTTCGTCAAAGTCGCCGCGTTGCTCCACGCGATGGTCCAGTACACCGGAATTTCTGCCCACAAGAGCAGGCCGCGCTCGTCTGCCAAGCGCGCCATGCGTTCGTCGTGTGGATAGTGAGCGAGACGCACGAAGTTGCAGCCGAGCTCAGTAGCCCAGTCCAACAAGACTTCCGCTTCCGCACGGTCACGCACGCGGCCGTCGCGTTTGGGCGCCTGCTCGTGCAAGCTGATGCCGCGAAGGAAAATGGGCTCGCCGTTGAGCAGAATTTCGTTCCCGCGTGTTTCGAGGCTGCGAAATCCAATGCGGTCGCGGACCACGTCCGTTTCGCAGCTGAACTCCACGTCGTAGAGACGTGGCCGCGCTGGCGACCACAACTCGACCGCGGCGCGGATTTCAACCTTCGCGACGCCGTTCGCATCCGTAGCGGTCCGGACATCGATGTCGGCTTCCGCAATGCGGACACGCACCGGCGTGCCTGCCGCGGCTCCATCGAGCTTCACGTAGCCGGTGAGCTGGTCACGACTGCCTTTCTGGAGCTGGAGCGCGTAGTCGATGATGAATGCACTGGGAACTTCGACGAGCAAGACGTCGCGCGTAATCCCTCCGTAGTTCCACCAATCCGTGTTGGACGTGGGCACCCCTTCCCTCTGGCGCGTATTGTCCACTTTCAACACCAAGAAGTTCTCGCCCGCGCGCACGAGGTGGGTCACCTCGAAGTCGAACGGCGTGAAGCCACCAACGTGCTCGCCGACGAACTCGCCGTTGAGCCAAACCTTGGCGTCATAGTTCGCCGCGCCAACGTGCACGAACAAGCGCGTGCCGGGAGTCGGCTCCACGCTGAAGTCGGTTTTGTACCAAATCGTGCCTTCGTACAAAAACAGCTCCTGCCGCTGCGAGTTCCAATCGCCAGGCACACTCAGGCTCTCGCTGCGATCGAAGTCGTATTCGATGCGATCGCTCTTCGAATTCGCCTTCTTGTTGGCGAAGTAGCCTTCTGTTTTGTGGGGCTCGCGCCGGTAGTCGTAGTAGCCGTTCTCGTAAGGATCGACGATGAAGCGGAAGGCTCCGTTCAGGCTCTTGTACTTGCGCGCGTGAACGTTCTGAATCAGCGCAACCGAGCCGGGCGAAAGGCTAACCATCACCCGGCCATATCACGACTCGAGCTCCAATACCTCGGCCGCAAGAATGCGATCGAGCCGAAAGTTCCGGGTAGAACCATCATCGAGGTCGACCGCGTGAATGCGCGTGTCGTGGCGCCCCATGATCACGGCTTCGATGCGCACGCGGCACTTGGTCTCGATGTATCCTTGATCCACGGCGGTCACGCGCAACGGCTGCCGCTCGAACCAGGCGCGCTCGACCGCCGCGCGCACCGCCTTCTCCGCGGGCAACGCGGGCACCCCGATGAACGACAACTCTTGCAGTCGCTGCAACAACTCGCGCTGCGCCGAAGCCGACAACGCCGCGCGCACCTTGTCCAATCCCGACTCGAGCGTTTCTGTAAAAGGCAACAGCCGCATGTCCATTGCGAAGCGCCCAAGCGCCACCAACAACGCTGCCTCGCGCGCCGTAAAATTCACCGGCGGCAAGCTGTAACTCTTCTCCAACGCGTAGCCACCGCCGCGCCCCGGCTCCGCCGCGACTGGCAACGCCGCGTCCCGCAACGCGTCCAAGTCGCGATAGATCGTGCGCACCGTCACGCCGAACCGCTCCGCAAGCGTCTCGGCGGTCACCCCAGTGCGCCGCCCGCGCAGATATTCGGTCAAGGCAAACAACCGTTCTGTGCGTCGCATCCGAGCGAAACTCTGACATATTCCTGACAGCGCAACGGGAAGATTCCTTCGAGCATCGCTGCGACGCACCGAGCCCCTGCTGCTCCGCCCGCGCCGCTCTGCCCGCGCCGCACTCCCCGCCGCTCCGCCCGCGCCGCTCCGCCCGCGCCGCTCCGCCCGCGCCGCTCCGCCCGCGCCGCTCCGCCCGCGCCGCTCCGCCCGCGCCGCTCCGCCCGCGCCGCTCTGCCCGCGCCGCACTCCTCACTGAATAAAGAATATTTCGTAAATAGTCTGACGGAACCGAGCGCGGCGCGCCACTGCGAGCTGCAGACCGCCGTCTGGCCTGCAGAAGCGCCACCTTCGAGCTCCGATTGCACGAGGACCTAAATGTTCTGCCGCAATACTACTGCCCCGCGCCTTACGATCTGGTCCATCCTCCTTGCGTTCGCGGGCGGATGCAGCTCAACGAACTCCAGCTCGCAGTCCGGCACGGGCGGCGCGGCTTCGGGAGGAAAGGCGGGCACGGGCGGTGGTGCTGGCTCGTCGAGCTCCGGTGGTAGCTCGAATTCGGGCGGAGCTGCAGGGTTGCCTGGCGCGGGCGGCAACTCAGCTTCTGGCGGGAGCGCTGGTAACGCGTCAGGCGGTTCTGCCGGGACAACTGCCAATGGCGGGCAAGCTGCTCAGGGCGGGTCGAGTAACGGCGGGTCGAGTAACGGCGGCTCGAGCAACGGCGGCTCGACTGGCTTGGGAGGGAACGCGGCCGGTGGGACCAGCGCCGCGGGCGGCGGAAGTGGTGGCGCGAGTCGAGGCGGCGCCACTGGGATGGGAGGAGCGGGTGGTACTGGCGCGGGCGGGAAAGCGTCGGGAGGAGCAGGTGCGGGCGGCGGCAGCGCGACTGGTATGTCTGCGGGCTGCGGCAAGGCACCGGGCATTGCAAGCAGTCAGTACAACAACGGCAAGCCAATCTCGATCACGGCCGCGAACATGCAGCGGCGGTACATCCTGAGCGTTCCAACCAACTACGACAACACGCACCCGTACCGGCTGGTGATTTCGTATCACCAGCGCGACGGAAACGACATCCAGAACTACAGCTGGCAGTACTACGGACTCCTTCCGTTATCGAACAATACGACCATCTTCGTCGCACCGAATGGACAGCTGAACGGCGCGCCGTGCTCTGGCACCGGCAATGGACAAGCGAACTGCGGATGGCCGAACCCGAACAACTCGGACATCGCGCTCGCAGACGCCGTGGTCGCCCAGATCACGGAAAATTTCTGCGTCGACACGAATCGCATCTTCGCTACCGGCTGGAGTTTCGGTGGAGCGATGTCCTATCAAACTGCGTGCGCGAGGCCGCTCGGTGCAGCGAACGGCTACATCCGCGGCGTCGCCGTTTACTCCGGCTCTCCCCAAATCACTTCTGGGCCCTGCCCGCCGATGAGGCAGGTGGCGTACTTCGCTGCACACGGAACTAACGACAACGTCTTGCCGTACTCGGGCGGCGTGTCGATGGCGCAAAACTTCGCGAAGGCGAATGGATGCACTTGGTCTAACCCGACGCAGGCAACGGGTAGCCACGTTTGCACCAACATCGCTGGCTGCATGAGCGGTTACCCGGTGGAATTCTGTTCGTTTGTGGGTGGGCACACTCCATATCCGGACAACGGTCAAGCCGCAGGCAGCTGGGGACCGGGCGAAGCCTGGAAATTCCTGAGCCAGTTCTGAGCACCAACGCAAGGCAATGATGAGCCTCTCGACGAGATCAGTTGCGCAGCGGGTCGTGTTCGCGGCGCTGCTCGCGTCAGCGATGACAGCGGTTTCCCCGCTAACCTTTGCGGACAACCCGATCATTCAAACGAACTACACGGCGGATCCGGCGCCGATGCTGTACGACGGGAGGTTGTATCTCTACACGTCCCACGATGAGGACGTCACGGTGAACAACTTTTTCACCATGAACGACTGGAGAGTCTACTCCACCGTCGACATGGTGAATTGGACCGACCATGGATCGCCGGCGAGTTACAAGACGTTCAGCTGGGGTACTGGTGATGCGTGGGCACCGCACGCCATTCCCAGAAACGGCAAGTTCTACTTGTATGTGCCTCTCAACAACTCGACTGGTTCGAAAATCGGAGTAGCCGTTGCTGATAGTCCGCTCGGGCCATTCAAGGACGCGCTCGGCAAGGCGCTCATCTCGACCGGGAGCGGAAACATCGATCCGACGGTGTTCATCGACGACGATGGCCAAGCCTATTTGTACTGGGGCAATCCCGACCTTTGGTACGTGAAGTTGAACTCGGACATGATTTCCTATCAAGGAAGTCCGACCAAAGTTAACTTGACCACCGCAGGTTTTGGAACGCGATCCAAAACCGACCGTGCAACGGCATACGAAGAGGGGCCGTGGTTCTACAAGCGGAACTCGATTTATTACATCGTTTATCCCGCCGACAGCACGCCGGAGAAGATCAGCTACACGACCAGCAGCGGCCCGCTCGGCCCTTGGACTTTCGGCGGCGACATCATGGCGAAGCAGACGGGTGCCGGCTCGAGCTTCACGAACCACCCTGGTGTGATCGACTACAAAGGTAAGTCCTACTTTTTCTACCACAATGCCGCGTTGCCAGGTGGCGGCGGCTTCAAGCGCTCCGTGTGTGTCGAGGAGTTCACTTACACAGCGGACGGTAAGATTCCGACCATCCAAATGTCGTCGCAGGGGCCCGCTCCTGTCGCCACGTTGGATCCGTTCCAGCAGGTCGAGGCCGAAACGATCGCGTTTTCATCGGGCCTCAAAACGGAGACGTGCACCGATACGGGCGGTGGCATGAATGTCAGCTCGATCGGCAATGGTGACTACATCAAAGTGAAGAACGTCGACTTCAAGGATGGCATCAAGTCCTTCGACGCGAGGGTTTCATCGGCGGCAAGCAACGTAAAAATCGAGCTCCGCCTCGACAGTCAGACGGGCACACTCCTTGGCAGTTGTGATGTGTCGGGCGCGTCGGCATGGACGACCAAGACCTGCGCGATCACTGGAGCCAGCGCGAAGCACGACTTGTTCCTGAAGTTCGTCGGCGGAAGTGGCGATCTCTTCAAATTCAATTGGTGGAAGTTCACCGGCTCGACCATGTCGAATGGCGGCGCTGGGGGCATGAGTGGAGCTGCCGGAGGCGGCGGTACGAGTGGAGCGACCGGCGGCGCTGGGGGACTGGCTGGAGCTTCGGGCGCAACGGGTGGCTCGCCAGGAGTGGGAGGTTCGGCAGGCACGATGGGCGGCGCGGCAGGCACGATGGGCGGCGCGGCTGGCGCGATGGGCGCGGGCGGCGCCGGTAGCACCAGCGGAGGCAACGGCGCTGGTGGCGCGACCACGAGCCAGGGCGGAGTGCAGGCAGCTGGCGGTGGCACGGCCGTCGGAGGCAGCGCTGGCTCGCTTCCAGGCGTCGGTGGTTCAAGCGGCGGAACCACGAATTCAGGCGCGGGGCGCGCCTCAACGCAGGGCGGCAGTCCAGGTGCTGGAACTGGCTCGAGCGGTTGTGGCTGCCGCACGAGCTCCGGCGCCCATCACGCTTCACCGCTAGCGGGCCTACTACTGCTCGTATTCGGTTTGCGCCGACGCTCGACGAAGCATTCGGCGCGAGCAGCGCTCCGGCAACCGGCGTAGCGCTCGCTTGCAGGGCCGGCGGCGCTTCGAACGCATGATGTCTGGCGGGATAACGGGTGTTGGCAGACGTTAGTGGCTTGCTTAAAACTCCATCAAATCGCGTTGGGCCTCAATAACTTTGATGGCGCGTTGAGCTTCTACGTAGCTAGCAGTCAGCTCTCCAACCAACTCGGCACGCAGCGACAAAAATCAGCACGAAATTCAGTAACATCAAGTCCACGCGCGATGCTTACTAGGCCCCGCTCACCTTGAAGCTCACCCAAGTCCGTTGACACCATGTTCTAATGCCAACGCGACTTTGAATTTTGGATCGCAATTCGAACTCGATGGTGACGTAGTCGATGTGCGAGTGGCGACGCTCGACGTTGTAGAAGTTCTCGATGTAGTCGCCGATAGACAGCTTGGCTTCATAGAGAGTTGCGTAGTGCGCGTGGTCGACGAGCTCCGCGCGCAAAGTCGCGAAGAAGCTTTCTGCGACAGAATTGTCCCCGCAATCGCCCTTTCGGCTCATGCTCGGTCGCATGCCGTGAGAGCGGAGTTTGGCGCGGTAGTCCGCGCTCGCGTACGGGCTGCCGCGGTCCGAGTGGTGGAGAAGGCCAGACGGCGGCGGACGCGCTCGCAAGGCGAGCTCCAGCGCCGCAAGCGCGAGAGCGGTGTCGTTGCTCGTGCTCGTCGCCCATCCGACTAAGCGTCGCTAGAACAGGTCGAGCATGACGGGAACCGTGATCGTGGTCCTGGTGAGCGCGGCTGCGAGCTTCTCGTCGGGCGTTTAGAAAGCTTGTTGCTGCGCGCCCGGTCTGCCGGTTGCGAGGGGTGTTCGCGACAGGCAATTCGGCGTCGTGCTGAGAGGTTGTCACGGGGCCTTCATTCGCTGGGATGATCAGGCGCGCTCGCGAACAGGTCGTTCCGATGGTTGCCTTATCCTGCGGACTGGCAGGTTGCGGCGCGCGCCCCTGCGTACTGCCGAGCGGGAGCGTCTTGCCGACGGTCGGCTCGTCGCGATCATCTATCGCCTCTTGCGGCGTTGCCCCGTGCACCGGTTATTTCGCTGAGTGAGCTACTGGCATGCCGGGCTCGCCCGGAGTCGGTTGATAAACCCCCCCTTTCTCTCGCGAACTCAAACCTCGTCGCGCTCCGAACTGCTGCGCTCGCGTTACTCCTTACCTCTTCCGTTTGGTCGTGGTCCGGTAAGGTCGCAGCTGAACGCCAGACGTTGGGCGGACGACGGCAAACTGGTGGCTGCGCCCGCACTGGGTCAGCGCGGGCTCGACAGCGCTCCAAAGCTTCGGCGGGCCGGCGTGGTCAAACCCCTGATGCGTGTTCGGCGGGTGTCTGGTCGCGTAGGAACGCTAGACGCCGTTCTCGCCGCCTTCGTCCCCGCCCTGGGTCTCCTTACGTTCCCGCACCACTTCGTCCGCCGGGACACCCCGCTGTACTGGCTGCTGCGCATGTTGCCCCCCTGCTACGTCGGGGAGGCTTCACCAACAGACTGTTACGGGGAGCCCTACGGCCCCTTCGCCCGAGCCGAGTTGCTATTCGATCTAGCTGGCGATCTCTTCGTTCTTTCGGTCGCCTTGTCCGTCCCGTGCCTCGTTGTTCTTGGAGTAACCTGCCATGCCGTCGCACAGACGCGCGCGCCACCACGACTGACGATCTCGACACTCTCCACAACAGCTCTTTCTATTTTTGCGTGGGCAGCCTTCTGGCTCAAGTATCTCACACCTTGAATTCACCCGTCGCCAGTTGATCGCAGCCAGCTCGCGCAACATGCGAACTTTGCCCGTGAGCGCCGCCCAACAAGCTGTTGAAGCTGGCGGCCGCCCCTCGTGGCCTGTCTTCAGCTCGTGCCTCTCGCGCGTGGTAAAGCCCCACGGGCTCGCCCGTCGCTTCGTGCTCCCGCCTCGGTTTCCTGATGCGGCCGCAGCCTAACAGGGGTACGTTGGGCGGACGGCATGCGGGGACAACTTCGATTTCCCAGTTTTGATCCGAGCGCTTCTGCGAGACTTTATCTACGGCTGCTTGCGGACAGACTCGAGGAAGCAAAACCACGGCGTATCGACTTGTGTGCTGATCGGCTGACATTTCGCGGCGGCATATTTCGTCCGGTTTCGAGTTGGAATCTGCTCGTGCCCGTGACGTCCGCGACGATTCAAGCTTTCGCTGAGTCTAGGGAGGTCGTAGTTACGTACACCCTCCAGATGACCGAGATGCTCTTCCTTTGCGGGCTCGCCAGCATCGTCGGGATCGGCTTGGCCATCGACCAGCACTCCCTCGAAACAGCCGGGGGAGCGGCGGCCATTGTGTGGGGCTGGCTGTTCGGGGGAAACTATTTGCTCATGCGATTTCGAATGAAGTCGCTCTTCCGAAAAGTGCTCCTCCAGGCCTTGCAAGCGACGTCAAGTCCTCGCGAGCAGAGCCGCGCACCCTAAGACAGGCTGCTCGACCGGAAACGTCGTGACCCGCTCGCCCCCCGGCGCCGCCCAACAAGCCGTTGAAGCAGCCGGCCGCACCTCGTCGCGACTTGCACCCTCCTCCTCTCGCCCGTGGTGAAGGGGCTCGCTCGTCGGTACGCTAACTCTCAGTTCCTGATGCGGTCCGCTGCTTAGTGGCGATACGTTACCTAAGGAATGCTGAGCGCTGGGGCCGCTCGGCTCAACAGCGTGGAAAACGACAGCGGGGGCCCGTGCGCGGCTGCGGACCCTCGATAGCGCGTCGCGGAGGCACCTATCGACGAATGGGGCCGGAATTCGCGCTCTTTACGATGTTGGCACCAAAAACCGATCCGGGCGGAGTGGTTCGGGTGGTTTGCACGAGCTCGAGAGTTTGCGAAACTGAACATGCGCGGACGGTGTGACCGCGCGCGTTTGGGCAGTTGCTTAGCTTGTTTGGGAGACGCTGAATGCGAGTGCGGTTGCTTTCTTCGAGGTGCGTGCGAAGGTCGCTCGTAGGGTTGGCGCTGTTGACGGGCGGCGCGTGTTCGTCGGCTACGGATTCGAATGAAGCGGAGCCGGGGTTGAATCCGCAGCCCGAACTGCCGCGTGACGAGCGCACTGGAGCCGCGCGCGGTGAGCAGACGGCACCAGGGCGCGAGAGCGAGCTCAAGCTCGAACGCGATTCGGATCAACAGAATGATGCAAGCGGCGGCGCCTCGGGTGAAGACGAAGGCGCGAGCGAGGAGAAGTGAGCGCGCTCGGCGTGCAGGAGAAGGAGTGAGCGCGTTCGGCGTGCAGGAGAAGGAGTGAGCGCGCTCGGCGTGCAGGAGAAGGAGTGAGCGCGCTCGGCGTGCAGGAGAAGGAGTGAGCGCGCTCGGCGTTCAGCGGAGTTCGATGAGTTCGACTTCGAAGAGGAGTGTGGCGTTGGGCGGGATGACACCGCCTGCGCCGGCTGCGCCGTAGCCAAGTGCTGGTGGGATGAGCAAGGTGCGCTTGCCACCAACTTTCATGCTGGCAACGCCTTCGTCCCAACCTTTGATGACGCGGCCCATTCCGAGCGGGAATTTGAAGGGCGTGCCGCGATCGACGGAGCTGTCGAACTTGGCGCCCTTGTTGCCGTTTTCCCAAAGCCAGCCCGTGTAGTGCATGACGCAGGTTTGGCCTTTTTGCGGTGAGGCTCCGTTGCCCGGAACGGTGTCTTCGAAGGAGAGGCCGGAGGGAGTCGTGGTCATCGCCATGTTTTTCTCGTCTCAGATTCCGGGAGGTGGGTCAAGCGGCGCTATTCGCGCACGAAGGCGGTGCCGTTGAAGCGGTAGCTGCGTTTGCCGCCAGTCCATGGAAGGAGCAACGGTTCGAGGCCGCCAGCCGTGGTGGTGTCTTGCGGGAATGGGTAGCTGTTTTCGGTCCAGCCGAGAGCACGACCGGGGCGGAGTTCGATGCGGATGCCTTTGGCGCTGGGTTCGAAGGCGACGGCGCCAAGGATTTGGTTTTTGCCAAGGCTGCGGCCGGTTTCAGCGGCGAAAACACGTACGAGTTTGTCTCCGCTGACGGAGTAAACGAGGAGCGCGTGGCGATCGATGGTGTCGCCGCCGAGTTCTTTGCTGGCTTTGGCGCGCATGACGGCGCGCAGGACGATTTCGGCTTTGCCGTCGCCAGTGAGGTCGCGCGCGGTGGCGTCGAGAATGTCTTTGGGATCAGAGACGCCGACAGTGATGAAGGTGTAACTGGTGCCGGAGCGAAAGCCTTTGCCGAAGACGACGATGTCTTTGTCGTGAACGACGACGCGTTCAGGAGCGCTGTCGCCCGCGACATCGGTGACGAAGTCGAAGCGCGCGCGACCGCCGCCCACAGCGCGATCTTTCTTGTAGAGGGCGTAGACGCGATCGAGAAGTTCGTCAGCGCTGGGGGGCCGCGGTGGAGGTGGTTGCGGCGTGCTGTCGTCGCTGCTGGGGCCGCGTTTGCGTGAAGCCGGTTTGCTGCTGCCTTCTTTGCTGGCTTTGGGGGTTTGCTTTTCTTCGCCGGATTTGACGAAGCCGTTGCCTTGCCACTTGTAGCTGCGGCTGGCGACGGACTCCCAGGGCAAGAGCGCAGACAGCGTGTTACCGCCGGGGAGCGGTTCGTTGTAGCTGTCGGGTTCGAAGCCGTCGGAGTCGCCTTGCGAAACTTCGATGCCAGAGTCGTCGACTTTGACTTTGTTGGTGATCGAGCCGTCCGGAGTTTTGATTCCGACTTCGTGCGAAAAGGTGACGAAGGGCGCGTCGTCGCGGCCGATTTTGGTGACTTCGAGCACCTCGCGATACTTGTCGGAAGCGCCGAAGCGTTTGCGAATGACGATTTCGTGGCGGCCGTCGCCGTCGAAGTCGACGAGCTGGAGCTTTTGCACCATGTCCGCGCCGCTCACGCCGAGCTCGGCGAAGTAGAACTCTTTGCCACCGCGAAAGCGCGGTCCGCTGATTGTGAGGTAGGGGCCGAACACGGCGACGCGCTCGAGCATGCCGTCGCCGCTGACGTTGCCGAACGCTTCGCGCGCTGGCATGTCGGGCAAACCTTTGTCTTTGAGCAGCTCGGCGAGGCCTTGCTCCGATTCGAGTAGGAGCGCGCCAAGGCCGCGCGGACCTTTGCCGCTGGCTGTGGACACCACGCCTTTCACGGAGCCAGGGCTGTCGGCGTTGGTGTAGCTCACCGCGGCACGCAAACCGACGCGCGTTTTTCCGGCTTCCGGAAACGCTGACCAGGGAATTTGCGCTTCGAGCAGGAGCTCTTTGTCGCCGGGGTTTTCGACCGCCTTCGCACCGCTGACCGCCTTGCCGCCGAGCTTTACCAGAGCTGGCAACTTGCCGGGGCTACCGGGGAAGATTTCGACGGGATAGGTGGAGTACTCGCCGCGGCCGCGCGGAAAGGCGATCGTCAACGTGGCGTGATCTTCGCTTTCGCTGCCTTGAGCGGTGCGTGCGATGCGCTTGTCGGCGACGCGCAGCGCCAAGTAGACGTTTGCGTCGTCGTAGCCAATCACGGCGCGTGCGTCGAAGGAGCTGCCATCGTGGGACTCGCCGAGGATGGTCATCTTGGCGGGCCACTCGCGCAGATCGCCGTCGATGCGAATCTTTTCGCCCTGACGCGGCTCGGCGACGAACCAACGACCCGCAGCGTGCGCGTGTGGCGCACCGAGAGAGAAGGCCATCGCGAGACTCAGACTCAGTCCCAGCCCCAGGTATCGCATCGGTGTCCTCAAAGCAGCCGCTCTATAACATGCGCTGCGCGCGGCTGGCCGACTGGAATGCACACGCAGCACAGCGCCATTCGCTACAACTTTTCAGCCGTGTGCAAGGCTGACTACCGCTTCATGCGAAGCGGTTCATTTTGTTCAGCGTCGAGCTCCGCGAGTGCGCGCGCCAGCTCTTCTTGCTCTGCCGCGTCGACTCCCGCAGGGGCATTTTCGACGCGCACAGGCGGGGCTGCAGCGGGGGGCGGCTCCGGCGGGGCCAAGCCCATCTTGCGCTTCAGCGCCAGGAGATCCTCGTCGACGCCGTGTGTGGACTCGAGCTCGTGGAACTTGTGCGCGAGTGTGTCGCCGGTGAATTGCTCGTGGAGCTCCGAAGCTGCCTCGGCTTCCGCCTCCATGCGCTCGATGTTGCCCGCCATGCGATCGAAGGCCTCGAACGCGCTGGCGTTGCGCAGCCCGCTCATGGTCTCCGAAATTGCCTTCTGCGCTTCCGCCCGCTTCTTGCGCGCGATGAGCAGGTTCTTCTTACGCTTGGCTTCTTCGATCTTGTTGTTGAGCGCGCGCAGAGCGAGCTTGAGCTGCTCCACTGCCTGGTTTTGCTTCTGCCACTGGTCCTGGAACTGCACGCGCAGGGTCTCGTGCTCTTTCTTACGCGCGAGCGCTTCCTTGGCGAGGTTCTCGTCGCCGGCGCGCACCGCGAGCATGGCGCGGCGCTCCCACTCGGCGGCCTTGGCGCCTTCTTCTTGCGCTTGTTTCTCGAGGCGCTTCTCGTCCGCAATGCTGGCGGCAACCTGCTTGCGCGCTTCGATGAGCTGTTCGCCCATGTCGATGACAATCTGATTGAGCATCTTCTCGGGATCTTCCGAGCGATTGATCAGATCGTTGATGTTGGCTTTGAGAAGCGCGGCGAGTCTCGAAAAAATTCCCATGGGTTCCCCGAAGTGGGCCGTTCAGCTCTTGACCAACTCGTGCAGCGTGGAAACGTGTTCGGCAAGGGCCAAATCGATGTCGGACAGCACGGCTTCGAGCTCGTTCAAATCGAGGCTCGTGAGCTCGAGCGCGGCAGCGAGCACGATTTGGTCACCCTCCAGGCCGAACGAGGCGTGCACGAGTGCGCTCGCGTTGAGCTCGAGCAGCTTCTTATAGAGCGATCGGCTGGCGTCGGCTCCGCTCGGAACCCGCCCGATCTCTGCGCGAATAACCAGCACTGGCGGTTCGAGCCGGAGCGCGACCAAAGCGCCACCAGCTCCCATGCGCAGCACGTAGGTCCCCGATGCCGCACGCTCGAACGGCCGCTCCAGCCGTCCGAGAAAGCCTTCCAAGTCTTGGGCCACCTGTATCATGCGCCGCGGAGCGTATCACGCCAAACGCCACGCGGGGAGGCGCTCATTTCATGAGCGGTGCAGCGCCGTTCAGCTCTCGCATGCAGTCGCGCAGGGAGGCTGGCTGAGCCACGTCGCTCGCCGCCGCAAGCCAATCTGCAGCCTCGGAGGACGTGGCCGGCGAGCGCAGCGCCCGAGCCATACTCGCCAGGTCGCTCTGCATTCGATCGAGCAGGCAAGCGACCATCAGCGCCGCCTGCACATAAAACGAAACTGCTTCTTCCTCTTTGAGCTTGTATGGGATGGATTGGTCCATGTCGTCGAGGGAGAACGGAGAGCGGGCTACTCTTTGAAGCCGTGATGGGGCGAGCCACCAGCGCTCGCCAGCCAAGTGCATGGCCAAACCCTCTTGTGCCCAAGCTGGTCCGCGCATGCCCATCGACATGAGCGCGTGGTGTGCATACTCGTGAAGCACGCTTGCGGGAAGATCGGGATCATTCGCGACAACGTGCAAAGCGCCATCGTAGTACGCAGCGACGGCGCGGTTCACACAAGCTGAGCTTTGAAGCAGCTCGGCGTCGAAGTACACGAACGTGTCGGGTCGCGGCGGTGTGATCTTGAGGTGACCGGACATCACGAGCTCGGCGCGATCCAATTCGCGGGCGACTCCCAGCTGAGCATCTTCGGGAAGGCGCGGATCGATGTAGAACCGCCCTTGCTTGCCAGCGTCGATAGAACGAAAGCGCTCCAGCAAGGTTTGCCGAACCGCTGTTGATTCGGAGGAGGTTGCACACAACCCTGGTTGGGACCAAATGCGCAATCCCGTAGCGCGTGAATGCTGCTTCCTCGAAGCGCTTGCGCCGCGTGCGCCGCCGGAACCACGCGCTACGACGGCGTTGGCACCGCCGGAGCCGCCGGAGCCCCGCGGAGTTTGCAGCGCATCTGATGGCCGTGCGACGGTATCGGCTGCAGGCGCGATGCCCGCGTCTACCCACAAAACACGAGTACGCGTAACCTCGAGCTGCGCAGACGGAGACAACCCGGCATCGACGCCTTCGTCTCTGACGCGCGGCGCGGGTTCTTGCGAGGCTGGCAAAACGATAGCTTCTCGAGCGTCGTCCGTGGTTGCGAGGACTCGTCGGGTAGGCGTTTGCGTCGGGCGTAGCCAGAAGAGGCTCGCGACTGCCACAGCTGCGAACGGACAAATGATGACGACCCGGCGCGCCAACACGCACCAGTTTATGCGCGCGCCGGCCTCGCTGCAATCAGCCGACGTTGCGCAACGGCGCGCCGTCGCGGCTTCGGCGCAGGTTCACGAGGTCGTCGGGGCGCGGTGACTCGGGCTGGATCGTGACGTGCTCGAGCCCGTAGACGCTTTTTAGTTGATCGGCGACGTGGCGGCAGACATCCGTGCCGTGCTTGCCGCGTTCGAGCACGACGTGAGCAGTTAGCGTGTCGAAGCGTTCTGAAATGCGCCAGACGTGGAGGTCGTGAACCTCGGCAACACCGTCGCACTCGAGGATCGTGCGCTCGATGGCAGCAACATCGAGATGCGCTGGCGCTGCTTCGAGCAGAATCGCGGCGGTCTCTTTCAAAATGCGAAAGCCGCTCACGGCAACGAGCACGGCAATCAACGCGGAGAGTAGTGGATCAGCGCGGTACCAACCCCACCACATCACGCTGACACCGGCGAGCATGGCGCCGACCGAACCCAGCGCATCGCTCAGCACGTGAGCAAACGCGGCGCGCAGGTTGATGTTTTCTTTTTGGCCGCGCATCAGAATGGCGGCGACCAGGAGGTTGACGCACAAGCCGAAGAACGCCGTGAGCAGGATGGCATTGCCGTTGATGCTGCGCGGCGATAACCAACGCTCGATGGCCTCTTTGATGATGAGCACCGCAACGCCCGCGAGAGCCATGCCGTTCACGAAGGCAGCGAGCACCTCGGCACGACGAAAGCCGAAGGTACTGCGCTCGGTGCGTGGACGGCTGGCGAAGCTTTGCGCAGCCAACGCGAGCGCCAGTGCGCCAGCGTCGGCCAACATGTGACCAGCGTCCGCGAGGAGAGCTAGGCTCCCAGTCCACAAACCGACGGCGGCTTCGACCAACATGAAGCAGGCCGTCGCGACCAACGCCAAAACCAGCGCGCGCACGGCAGCACCGCCGTGTCCATGAGAGTGCCCGTGCCCGCCATGCGCGCCGTGCCCGCCATGCCCCCCGTGTGCGCCATGCCCGCCGTGCCCTCCGTGTGCGCCGTGGCCACCATGACCCCCATCGTGATGGTGATGACCGGCATCGTCGCGTGACTTCGAGCTCACGCCGGCAATTTAGCATGGTCACCCTCGAAACGGGCGCTTGGACACGATTTCCGCGATGATGGCGCGGCCGAGATCGAGCAGCACCTCCTTGGAAGCTTCGCGGCGCGTACCCACGCTGCTCTCGATCTTTCCCTCGGCCAGCACCTGCGAGCCAGCGTAGTCCCAGACCAAGAAGCGACCTTCGAAGTCGGCACTGTGACTCGTGTGTGAAACGTTCCCAGTCCTTTGGTAAACGTGTGTCATCGAATACGCGAGCGCGCCCAGCACCACGACGAAGTCGGCCTGCACCCCGAGGTCGTTCAAGAGCTTCTGGTCGGGAACTTGATAACGCAGCTTGCCGTCGACCGTCACGTTCAAGAAGCGCTCGTTGTCCTCGAAGTAGTCGTGCCAGCGCCCGTTCGGCAGATCGACGACGCCGAGGTCGAGGCCGAGATCTTTGAGTTTGTCGCGCGCGCCGTCAGCGCCCATCGAATAGAAGGCTTTCAGAGCCGCGCGGTTCGGATCGCGATCCTTGTAAGCCCTGGCAAGCTCCTTCATTTGGTCGCGTTCGAGCGGCACCGCGCGTTCGGGGTCGAGCACTTTCACGGAGTAAGGCGCGATGAACAAGCGCTTCTTTTCGAACTGGCCGACTTGAAAGCTCGGCAGCACCTGTCGCTCCGAGCTCACGTAAGCGCCCCCGCCGCAGCCGCCGAGAGCCAGCGAAAGAACCAATGAGCACGCTTTGATTCGCCAAGATTGCATGAAGATCCTAGTGTGATTCGAAATGCCGAAGATCGAAACGATTCAATTCGGGTAGTCCGCCGGGCGCCAAACACAGCCGAGATGCACGCCTAGCGCATGCAAGTCCGGATAGCGGTCGTCAACGAACTCGCTGCGTGATGAGCCCGAAAGCAGCGGCAATACATATTGGAATTGTGCCAGCGCAAGCGGCGAGAAATCACCAAACAGGCGATAGAACTCGAGCTGCACGCCGACGTTGCCGGTGGCGCCCAAAAGGCCGTCGAGTTTTGCATAGCGCTCGCTGCTGTCGTCCGGACCGAGGGTACCGCGGATCCACATGCCGCCGAGCGCCGCGAAGGGCGTCGCACCCAAACCGATCGCAGGGATGAGCGGCACTTCATAACCAATGCCACCTTTCGCTTCCCAACTGAGCGCAAGGTTACGCGACGCAATGAAAGTCCAGCCGAGCTCCAGCAACGTGCGAAACCGCGAACCGCTCGCCGGCTCGCGCCATATCTTCCAATCGAGACCCAGCTCGGTTCCGGCGCCGAAAAATCTCGTGCTGCGCATCGTATCGGCCGCTCGCGCGACATCGCTGGCACTCGGCTCAGCGTAGGCAAAACGATAGTTGCCTTGCACCGCCACCGAGTGCACGGTGCGCCGCGCTTTGGCGAGCAGCACGACGCGTTCGCCGCGGCCGCGATCGAGCACACTCAGGCGTGCCCGCCCTGCCTCGACATCGTAAACGCTGGCGTAGCCGGAGCGCTTGCCGTTTTCGTCTTCGAACTCGAAGCGATCGCCCGCGCCAACGCCGCGCAACGAAGGAAGCTCCACGTGTGGATCGCGATCCTCGACCACGCGCGGACGAATGCGAAACGCCGGCTCTGGACGCAGCGCGTCCAAAAGTTGATCGGCTGCCTTTTCCAACGCAAGCTGGAGTGCGAACTTGCGCAGCGCCTCGTCACGCCGGCTGCCCTCGATGGAGAAACCGGTCTTCACTTCGATCGATTCGAGCTCGCGCTTGCGCTGAAAGTCGACGCCGACCACACGCAAACGCAAGCCGACCGCCGTCACGCGCGCTCGTGTGCCGAGGCTATAGTCGTAACCATCTTGCAGCGTGAGTTCCTGGACGTGCCAAATCAGAGCGAAGTCCGGAGGCTTGGCAGGGCCATTCGCAGTCATCAGCGGCTTCGGGCTTCGCTCTCGCGCGTCGCGCACCCAGGATTCGGCGTCGCGCATGGTGTCGAAATGCGTGGGCGCCTCTACGATGGTGTAAACTTCGCGTTGCAATAAGCGATGCGCAAACAGCCGCTCGGCGAGGCGTGCGGTCGCCTGCGCCGCGACTCCGCGTGGCCAATTCCTCGAAAGATCCAACGGCAACACGGCCGGATAGAGATAAACCGTCGTTTTGCCGGAACCCGAAACGGTTGCGAAATCAGGCGGCGGCACCGCTGCCGGTTCCGGAGCAGGCTCCTCGGCGCGCGCGGGTGTCTCACTTTCGAGCGAGGGCGGAGGCGCAGATGCTTCCGGCGGCGTTGGTTCGGGCAACAGCGCCGATTCTGGATCGATCATCAACGCTAGCGCGAGCGCCACGAAGCCTTCGAGCTGCTGGCAAGGGTCGTCGCTCAGGGTGAGTACGCGCCGGCCGAGCACCGAACCTTCACGGTCACGCATTTCGATGCGCGCCACCCAACTTTTGCCGCGTGGCTCGACGCGAACTCGCAGCGCGCGCGTGGCATCGAGCTCGGTCAACCTGCGACCGAGACGCGCTTCGACTTGGCGTTCGACCGACGCAGGTGAAAGGCACGCCTCCGCCACTTCGGCCTGTTCCCAGGAGAGTGTCGCGGCAGACGCCGTGCTCGCCAGAAAGAAGGCGGCAAGCGGCAGGCAGGATCGCAGCATCCGGGGGGTGAGTGCCCGAGCCGTCCGACGATTACGAGGATTTTTTTACGCTAACGCGCTGGGCGGCCTTTGCAGCATCCGGCCGCGTGGTCTAAGAGAAAGCCCGCGTGTCCGAGCTGCCCGCGCCAGTTAGCCAAGAGCTGGATCTGAGCTTCGATGAGCTGTTCGAGGCCTACGCGCCATTCGTTTGGCGTGTGTTGGCGCGGCTCGGCGTAACCAGCAGCGATCTCGCCGATACCTCTCAGGAGGTATTCCTGGTGGTGCACCGCCGACTCAGCGACTTCGAGGGTCGCTCCAGCATCAAATCTTGGATTTATGGGATTTGCATTCGCGTGGCAGCGGCATGGCGACGCAAGCCGCACCGCGCACACGAGCGAGCGCTCGACGAAACCGCCTTCGAGAACTCGACCGACTCGCAAGACGAAGAGCTCGAGCAGCGGCGCGCGCGCGAAAAGCTCGCCCGCGTGCTGGAGCGGCTCGATGAAGACAAACGCAATGTCTTCGTACTCTACGAGCTCGAGGAGCTCACCATGCCGCAAGTCGCGGAAGCGCTCGGCTGCCCGCTGACCACGGCTTATTCTCGGCTGCACGCTGCCCGTAAGTCAGTGCGAGCCGCGTTCGCGCGGCACAGTCTGATGAATTGGAGGGCGGAATGACCGAGAGCGAACCGCTCAGGTTTCGTCATGATCCAGACGTATGTGTGGATCTGCGCCTCGCGCTCTCCGAGTCGCCCGCGGAGTTTCCGAGCGAAGCCGAGCTCGGCAAGCTGAGGCTAACGTTAGCCGCCCAGGTCGGTGAACCGAAGCGACTTCGCAGCGAGTCGAGCGCGCCTCCCAATCTCGCGGCTGCACTCGGTTCGCTGCCGGGTGAGCTTCCCTCGGCCGAGCAGCTGCGAGCGCTTCGGGCGCGATTGCCGGGAAGTTCCTCGGTCACGGCGCCACTAACGAGAAGGCCGCGTCTCACCAAACCCAAGGCCAAACGCAAAGTGGTAACAGCGTTGGCATGGCTGCTACCAGCAGCCGCGGCGGCGATGAGCGGCGCATATTGGGCGACGCACCAAGAGCCAGAACCCGCTCCTGCCCCTTCGCTACCGAGGCAGTTACCCGCGCCGTCCATCGCGCCGAAAGTGCCCGAACTCGTTGCTGCGCCGAGTGCTTCGGGCGAAAGCGTTCCCGCGCCGAGCAGCAGCGCTTCCAACATCAAGCGCGCGCCCAGTCCCAGTGTGGTCCATAGCGATCCGGAGGCCGAACTGCGCCTCATGCGCGAAGCTCAGGCCGCGCTCGGCAGCAATCCCGCGCGCGCTCTCGAGCTCGCCGCGCAGCACGCTCAGCAGTTCCCGCGCGGAGTACTGGCGCAAGAACGGGAAGTCGTGAGCATCGATGCGTTGAGCCGTTTGGGCCGTACGACCGAAGCTCGCTCGCGTGCGACGCGCTTCCGTAAGAGCCACCCCGAATCGGCTTACCTGCCGCGCATCGATCGGCTGGTCGGCGCAGCTCCGACAGCTGCTGATTCGGCCAAACCGGCGGGCTCGAGCTTACGTTGATCTTTTGTTCGTAGTAAGCGAAGCGTCGCGTCACTCACGTGGGCGATGAAGACGATCTTTGGCTTTGGCATCGCAGTAGCGTTGTGTGCTTCGGGTTGTGCGCGGCACGTAACCCTGAAGGCGCCCGACTCGAGCGCGGCACCAGAAGTGCGCATGAAAGCGTATGAGGAGCTTGCTCCCGACAGCTTGCGCGTAGCGACCTACATTTCCAAGTACGGGAGCAGCACCAGTGTGGACTCACTACGCCTCAATGATGGCCGCCGTGTTTATCACGCCGAAGATTTGGTGCCCGTAATCGATCCTCGCTCGAAAGCAGCGGCAGACATCGTCGAGATGGAGGAAGAGGCCAGCAAAGCCCGCTACACATTTTGGGGAGGAATGGCTGCCGTGGTCGCCGGCTCGGTGTTGATGATTGCGGATTTGGCTGGTTCCGAGAAGCGCGGGGTGCCGTTCTACGCGGGCGCTGGTCTCGGCATCGGCGGCGTCATCGCGATCCCGATTTCGTCGATGTTCGGGCGACAAGCCAACGAAGCGCGCGGCAACGCGTTCCTTCACTACGATGAAGGGCTGCGCCAACGTCTCGATTTGTGTCGCGACGATGAGGAGGTCACTCCGTGTCACTGACGCGCGCGACGTTACCGCTGGTGCTCGCGGGGGTCCTGATGCACGGCCTTGCCCACGCCGAGGAAAAGTGTCGACTCGGCGACGTGGATTGCGAAGAACGCGCGAATCAGCTGAATCCCGAGCCGGAAGAAGGTGAACCGAAGCTCATCAACGTGAGCGGCTTGGTACCGCTCGCAGAGCTCAACCGACAACCTTACGCCGGCACTTGGTTCGCAGACTTTCGCTTTCACGAGTATGAAGTTGGGCTTTCGATCGTGAACCTCGCCTTGCAAGGCAAGGTGCGCACGTCCTTTTTCAACGGCCAGGAGACCATCGTCAGTGACCAAGACGTGGAAGGCCTGAACACCTACGTGGGTGTGATGGGCACGTATTATCTTCCGTTGGTCGGCGTCACGCGTCACTTCAGCGTGGGGCTGGTACCGGAGCTGCACGCCACGCTGGGTGGCTTCTACGGTGGCTCGAGCTCGAGTTCGATGAACGATCTGGCCGACAAGAAGATCGGAACGGCGCTGGCTGTGCCTGTGTATTTGATGGCGCGACTTGGCCGCCACGCTTCGCGCTACGGGGACTGGCCGTTCTCATTGGGCGCGGGTGTGGGCGCAACCTTCGTGACGTTCAACTTCGGCGAGCCCGTCGTGGACAGCGGCAGCTTCCTGCAGCCCCAATTCAAGCTCGAAGCGGCGTACCGCTCCTTCAAGTTGGGTTACGCGATGGGCCTCACGTTTCACGACAACTTCTCGTCGAACACAGATCAGATTCGGTTGAGCTACCTCACCCAGTACCTCGCGCTGAGTTTCATTTCACAGCCCGATCCCGAAGAGTGATCAGCGCATCGGCTGACAGCGAGCTCGCCCGGGTGAATCGGGACTAGCGCCGCGCACTCGAGCGAGCGCGGCCTCCGAATGGATCGCCCTTGTATGCAGGCCCGTCAAAGCCGTAAGCCAGGCCGACACCAAGCGACAGGCTCGTCGCGGAGCCGACGCCTGCAGCGCAACCGCCCACGACGTCGCTCGTGAGCTGCTCGGCCCGCCCATCCAAACGCGAGATAAAATCGAGGTGCGAATTCAGGTGCAAAAGCGCGCCAATCCCCGCTCCTAACGCGAATGCAGGGCCATGTGTACCGCTGCAGTCGAAGGCCGTCGCCGGTTCGAGCGGCGTACCGAGTGCGCGCACACCGGATGCAGACACGTGTTCCAGCGCCAGTCCCAAGCGAAGAGCGGCAAACAAACGCACGTCGCGCACATCGATCGCAAAGATGCGCGCGCCGAGCAAAGCCGCGGTCGTGGCGTACTCGGCCGTCACGAAGTTCTGCCCGTTGTGAGCGCTCGCGCGCCCGAGATCCGTTCGCAAAAGTTCGAGGCCGAGCCCAATGCGATCGCTCAGGCCGAACCAAAACCCAGCACCGTAAGCTGCGCCCAGGCCTTCGCTGCTCGAGTAGCCCGACGCTTCTCCGAAGCGACCGTTCACTCCGAAGTTCAGCTCGAAGTTGAAATCTCGCTGCTGCTTGCGAGGTGTCTGCGCGGGGCCGCTCACCTTCGCGCCGAAGGGCTCTTGCGGTTCGGCCGCGGGCGGTGGCGTGGTGGGAGGAGCTGCGACGGGCGGCGCGGCGGGTGGTGCTGGTGCGGGCTCGGCCGGTTGCGTCGGTGGTGGCGTGATAACGATCTGGCTTGGTGGAGCTGGAGCATCTTGCGCGGCATCGGCCGGCGCTGAGGCCGCGGTCGCGGGGGCGGCTGTCGGGGTTTCTCCTGCGGGAGGCGTCGACTGTGCCCAGGCCGGTGACGCGCACAGGAACACGAGCGCGAAACAGCCTCTCGATTGCCACATGGAAGGGATGCTAAATCGTCACCTGAGCCCGTACAAGCACAGGCACCTGATGACGCGTGCTTCGCCCAGCGGAACCTCCGAGCCGGATGACGTGCAATTCTTTGCGCGGCTGCCCGAGCTCACCGACTTCGCAGGAGTGACCGACGTCGAGGCATATCACCCGGCTCCGGCAAGCTGGCAGCTAGTCATCACGGACGTGCGCGGTTCTACGCGCGCCATCGAGGCCGGCCGCTATCGCGACGTGAACGCGCTCGGTGTCGCTTCGATCGTGGCTGTTTGCAATGCGCTGCCAGACGTGGAGCTTCCGTATGTGTTCGGTGGCGACGGGGCCACGTTGCTGGTGCCGAGCTCGCGCCTCGAGCCTTGCCTGCGCGCGTTGCGCGGCGTGAGCTCGGTCGCCGTATCCGGCTATGGGTTGGAGCTCCGAACGGGCGTGGTATCGGTTGCGGCGTTGCAGGCCGAAGGCCACCCGGTGCGCGTCGCGCGTTTCCGAGCGAGCGCACACGTTTGCCTTGCCATGTTCGCCGGCAGCGGCTTCGTTACCGCCGAACGCTGGATTAAGGATCCCGCAACTGCGCCGCGCTACTCGGTGCCGCCGGACGGCGAAGCCGACGCAAGCTTCGAAGGTTTCGAATGTCGCTGGCAGCCAGTCGAGAGCAAGAAGGGCGCCATCGTCAGCCTGTTGGTGCAAGCCAACGGCGAAACTGACGCAGAGAAGGGCAACGTGTATCGCAGCGTGCTCGCTGCCTTGGCGCGCGTTCACGCGAGTGACGACGCTCGCCCTGTGTCGGTCGACAGACTCAAGTTGAAAGCTTTCGGCGGCGACTACTCCACTGAGGCGCGTTTACGCTCCGCCGCAAGAGACGGCGAAGCCTACGAAGCCGCACATGCCCTGGCCAAGAAGAAGGCACGCGTCGGGCGCGTCTTGATTGGCCTCGGCGCGAGCGCCGGTGGTTTCGACGGCGCGAGCTACGCAAGTGAGCTGGTGGAAAACACCGACTTTCGCAAGTTCGACGAAACGTTGCGCATGGTGTTGGACCTCACGCCCGACGAGATCCAGCGCCTGGAAGCCTATTTGGAGAGAGAGCGGCTGGCAGGGCACCTCGTCTACGGGCTGCATCGTGCGCCCTCGGCGCTGGTGACGTGCTTCGTGCGCTCCTACGCGGGCAATCATTTGCATTTCGTGGATGGCGCCGACGGCGGTTACGCACTGGCAGCCAAGCAGTTGAAGCAGCAGTTGCGTGGCGGCTCCAAAGGCTGACTAGTGCGGCGCATGTGAAATAGGATCAACCTTCCTGAGCGCTGCACTAGCAGCGGACGCTGGGGCCTGGGGCGCAGCCCCAGCCACAAACTAGGGATAGTGCACCCCGCGCAAGCGGGACAATCATCGCCCGCGATGATTGCGCGTATCTCGTACGCGGTGCACTGGCGTGCGGCTCACTCGAAGCCGTGCAGGTGCACCACGTACCACTCGCCGCGCCACGAAATCATCGAAGTGAGCTCGAATGTGTGCGGCTTGCCGTTGGCTTTCGTAAAACGCAGCCGCGAACGCAGCACGCGGTAATAACCCAGCTTGTTGCCTTCCGAACCCGGCTTCATCCAGCGTGCGCTGCTCTCCGGCACGTCGATGCCTTCGAACTTCGCCGAAGCGGCGTCAGGCCCGAGCGCCTTGTGGTAGTCGTGAATGTCGCGCTCGAAGTGACGAATCAGGCGGTACTGGTAGTCGCGCTCCGGCTTCTCCACGGCCTTGACTTCGCGATACGCAGGCAGCGGAAAGAAGGTGCTGAGCGCAGCGCTCGCATCGTCGCTGACGATCGCTCGCGCCAAACGTTCGATGCGGCGTTTGAAGGCGGGTGAATCGACGCGTGGACGCTCTTCTGTTTGAGGCAACGTTTTGCCATCGGAATCGACGAGCGGCGGCTCCGCGGCATCGGCTTGCCCAGCGTCGTTGGGTGGTGCGAGCGCTGTGGGCTCGCTGCTTGCTGCCGTAGCGGCAGATGCGACTGGCGCCGTTTGCACGGAAGCGCTCGGCGTGGGAACGGGCGCCGGCGGCCTTGCAGCACTCGCCACCGGTTCGTTCGGCGCACGTTCGCTGGAGGCAGCTTGCACACCGGCGTGCCGCTCGGCGCAGCCCGCCTGCAGCAGCGCACACAAAACTAGGGCGGAAAGCGAACCGGTGAAAATCGCACGCATGCGAGCCCTTATAGCGGAACTCGCGTGAACCTCGGCGGATTTAGCCGCGCCGCTCGCTGCGGGGCGCGATCGATACCCCGAGGCGATCACGCACGCCACGGCTTTCCGGCGGAAGATCGCTCGGTGATTGCTTCGGCGGCAGGCCGCTGAACGTCACGCAGCGCCGACCCGCTTGCTTGGAGGCATATAAAGCGCGGTCAGCCGCTGCAAACAGCTGCTGACGCGTGGAGCCGTCTTCGGGCAGCAGCGCGACCCCTACGCTCGCGCCCACCCGCAACCCCACCCCTTCGAAGGCAATGATGTGATCCGAAATGCGCTCGACCAACTTGCGAGCACAAGTATCGGCTCCCGAAGCGCTGGTGTGATTCAGGAGCACCGCGAATTCGTCGCCGCCAATGCGCGCGGCCAAGTCGGTGGCACGCGTCACGGATTTGAGCACCTCGGCAACGGCGCGCAGCACGGAGTCGCCTGCCGCGTGACCGTGCGTATCGTTGATCGGCTTGAACTCGTCCAAATCCAGGGCCAACAACGCGCCACCAGTGCCGTAACGCTGAGATTCCAGGATGCGCGCGTTGAGCTCTTCCTCGAAGCGGCGCCGATTGACCAAACCAGTGAGCGGATCGTGATTGGCGAGCCACGCAAGCTCTTCCAAGCGCAACCGCTCCGACAAATCACGCAGCACGTACACGCGATTCAGGTGGCCGGGGGGATCCTCGAAGGTCTGCTCGGAGATCTCCAACGGCACGTCACGACCACCGAGACGCAGCGTGCCAGCAAGTACGCCATCAGCAACGAAGGGAATCAGCTCTGTCACACGCACGCCCAAGAGCTCCGAGCCATCGCGACCCAGCAAGCGCGCCGCCGATGCGTTCGCGTACGTCGTGATGCGTGCGTTGTTGGTCACGACGATGCCATCGCGGGTCGATTCGGCGATGCCGCGAAAACGGTGCTCCGACGCAGACAAGCGAGCGACCGATGCGGCCAACGCCAACGATTGACCGATCGGCGCCGCCATCAAACGGCCCACTTCGAGCCAGGTTGCGTCGACTCCGCGGTTGGCTGAGACGGCGACGAACACGGCCTTCTCGCTTCTGCCATGCGAAATCGGAACGATCAGGAGAGCGCGCGCATCGAGATCAGCGAGCAAGCGCGCGTCGTCCGGCATGGCCAGCGAATCGATCAACATCGGCTCGTTGGTTTTCATCACGCGCTCGAGTAGGCCGCTGGGGCCAGCCGCGAGCATGCCGAGGCGGTCGAGCGATGGTCCATGAAAGCCGAGCTGTGCGCTGAGCTGCAACGCGCCTTCGGAGCTCGGAAGATAGGCTGCGCCGCGCTGAAAGCCGCAAGAATCCAGAAAGCTCGCCAATGCGCTGCGCAGCACATCGTCGAACTCGGCAGCGCCTCCGGTGAGATCGGCGAGATTGCCGATCAGCTTGGATACGGAGGTCCAAATTGGGCTGCCCAGCAGCGCTTCCGGTGTAACGGCACGGTTCCCACGGATCGCGTGAGCGCCGGAGCTCTGCACTTCGCCGCCTGGCGTTCCCAAGCGCGCGTGCACATAAGCGACCAGCCGCACCGGTTCGATTGGCTTCAACAGCAGGTCGGCGAACCCCGCCGCACGCACACGTTGGCGATCCGCGAGCCCGGTGAACGCCACGACGGGAGGCAAGTCCAAACCGTGTAGGTGCTTCAACATCTCGTAGAGCTCGAAGCCGTCCATGTCGGCGAGCGCGAGATCCTGCAGCACGAGATCGACTCTGCGCTCGTTCAATACCTCGAGTGCGGCGCTAGCAGTTGCTGCTTCCGCCACGTCGATTCCCGCACCCTGTAACGAAATGCGGACGAGCTTCCGAGTAATCGGATTGTCTTCAACTACAAGAACACACGGCATGGGTGGCAATTCGCCCTGGCTGCAGCGAATGCCGAAATCGTGCCGCAATTCGCCACTCTCTCGCAAGTACGCGATAGCGGGATGATTTGCCGGTGAGTTCCGACATGCAATTGACACACCCATACACACCTAATCTCGACTATGCTCACACCTTATCCGCATGGGCTGAGCGCCGTTTACAGGGGACCCAATCCACCGGGGTTTACACACAGCGCTCTTCCCAAAACTTGCCGAGTTTGCCAAGACTCCTCCAATAGTTGCGATGCTGCGATTGTGGGAGACGCGGCACGGAAGCTGCTTCTTTCAGCACCGGAGGACCCGAGGAAACATGCCCGCTCAATCGCTCACGTTACCGGTTCTCGATTTGAATCGTCAGCAGCAGGTCCTAGTCGCGATGGCCGAGCGGCAGTCTCGCACGGCGGTCGTGGAGGAAGCGCTGGACGGCCACGTTCGCAGCTGGAACGACGACGCACGTCAACTCTATGGGTATTCCACGGAAGAGGTCGTCGGACGCAGCGGGCTGATGCTGCACGACCCGGCCGAGGTAATGAGTGGGCGCGCTTCGGCGATCTTCGAGCGCGCGCTGGTGTCCGGCAAGTGGGAGGGCCGCACCTACCAGGTGCGCAAAGATGGCAGCGGTTTCTGGGCTCAGCTCACGTTACTCATGCGCCGCGACGCAAGCGGAAAACCGGACGGCCTGGTCGTCGTTGCGCGCGATCTGACCGATATCGAGCGCATCGAGCGCGAAGTGAATCGTTCGCACGCTTCCGGCGCGGCTCTCGTGGAATCACGAACGGACTTGCTGGTCGCAGTGCGCAGCGACGGTAGCATCCTCGAAACGAGCGCTTCTTTCTGCGAGCTGGTTGGGCGGAACCGTGAAAATCTACTGGGGACGAGGCTCGATCAGCTCTTCACTGACTCGCAGGCCGTCGACGCTTTGCTTCGACGCGCGACGCGCGACGGCGAGTCGGACCGCGACGCAATCTTGTTGACCGACGCGCAGAATTTGCGTGTGATCGCGAGTGCTGCGCGGTTTGGGGCCGACGCGCTGCTCGTCGTCGTGCAGCCGCCCTCGGGATGGGACGAATCCGTAGCTCCGCGCGACTCCGTGCGGGTGCGCTCGAGCTCGCTGCCACCCGCATCGACTTCGCAGCCTCAGCGCGACGCCTCCACGCAGTCGAGTTCGCCGGCGGCAGAGCTCTCGCACGAGCTTCGCACACCGCTAACGGCGGTACTGGGCTTCGCTGAGCTGATTCGCAGCGGTCAGGCTGGGCCCATGGGCCTCGTGCAGCGCGAGTACATGGACGACATCATTCACAGCGCGCAACACATGCTGCGGCTGCTGGACGCCGAGCTCGAATCCGCGCGCGCCGAGCACCAGCAACGTCGTGATTCGGCCACCTCATTATCGGCGGCGATGCACACGGTTCGCAGCACCTTGCGCTTATTCGCAGCAAGGAAAGGCATTGAAGTAGAGATCGATCAAAACTACGAGCTCCCGCTAACGGCGGAAAGCGCCACCCGCCTGCAACAGATCGTCTTCAACTATCTGTCGAACGCGCTGAAATTCACTCCCGAGGGCGGTCGGGTGACGCTCGGCTGCCACTCGATTGACGGCGAAACGCTGTGCGTCGAAGTGCGTGATAACGGTGTTGGAATCGATCCGGAACAGCAGAATCGCTTGTTTCAAGCCTACGAACAACTCGATATCGAAATGAACCTGCGAAGCCAAGGCAGCGGGCTCGGTCTCGCCATCACGCGTCGACTGGCTCAATCGCTCGGCGGAGATGTAGCGGTGCAAAGCAGCCCTGGGGTTGGCAGCGTGTTTTCGGTGTTGCTCCCGATCGCGCGTCTCGGCCTGACGGACGCTTTCGACGATTTCGCCGAGTCGACTCAATTGCGAAAGGGTCGAGCCTACCTGGCCGGGGAATCAGAAGGCGACGATCGCACGTTGTGCGCGTAGTACGAAGATTCGTCGCGATAGGTAAAAATTTGAGTTCCTCGCATCGCAGGCGAAGAAGCCGCGCGTCTCGGCTCGATGCTACTTGCCGGCAGCGGCGCGGGTTTGCTACGGCTAGCAAGAATGCGCCAAGAGACGCTCACGGTCGTCGCGCGGGTGGAGGACATCGCGGGACTCAGTCAAGCTCTGTCGCTGATTCGCAATGACCCCATCGGAGGACCCGGGCCGCGCGCGTTTCAGCCACGGGTTTTCGATCATCCTCGGCTCGGAGTTCACTTCGCACGGCTCGTCATCATCCCGAAAGACGCGCAAGGTCGTTATGACGACTGGCTGGCGTTCGAATCGAACTTCGACACGCACGAAGCCGACGCGGACGTCGCGCGCCGACATCACCTGACGGCGCTGGCGGAGTATTCGCCGGGGCTCGCGCAAGCGTTCCGACACTGCGAAGGTTTCCCCCACAACGCGAGTCACGAAGAGCTGGCTCAGTACTGGCACACGCGTTTGGTGCCGGCCAGCGCGAGCTACCAGGGCCACATCGATCGAGATCTCGCGCGCATTCGCCTCGAGCAGCGCCTGCGCGAAGTCATCCTCACGTTCTTGGAAACGGTGAAGACCGCACCGAAGGCCGAGTTGTTCAAACAGATCCGCGATCACGTGCGCTTTCGCAGCAAGATCGATCCGCTGCTGTATGGCTTCGACGTGGACGCACCGCCTCCCAGCAGCCCTGATCCCAAACAGCGCACGCAACGGCTCGCCAATCGCGTCGAGCCTTGGTTCCAGAACATCCGCCCTGCCCTACCGATCCTGCTCCCGATGACGCTCTACCGCATCTTCGGTTGGCAGAAGAGCGATCTGGAGTTCGACTACCAAGCCAAGCAAGAAGCCTGGACGGACGCGATGCGCAAGCGCTTCGTCGACGTATCGGACACTGAAGATCTCGGCATTCAGAATGCCATCACACACGTGGTGCCGCTACGCAACGGCGACGGTCGCTGCGCGATTCTGAAAGCCGCGCATGCGTACATCGATCGTATGGCCAAGGAGTACTTCGACGACATCGGTCAGCTCGGTGGCATTCCCAGCATTCACTTCGCCAAGTGGCTGTTGCTCGACGACGGCAAACGGCTCTTGTTCTTCAGCAATTACGACAGCAGCTGGGAAAGCTACTTGGGCGATTTCGTGGATCAAGCCGCGATCGGGCTGAACCTCGCGTGGTCGTGCTGCGATGGCTACCCGCGCACGAACTTTCTCGCCTGGGGTGGCGCCGACGATGAAGAGCGCTTCAAGGCGTGGGGGCGGGCGTATCAGGAGCCGACACAAGTTTTCTATAGCGCCTATCCGGAGCTCAGCATTGCGGCCATCAACAACAACACTTGGATCCGTTACGGCTTGCAGGCGCGACCCAGCGCCGCGGATGTTGGCGCTTGGTTTCGGAGGCTGACGTGAGCGAACCACTCGAGCTCGACGAGATTCAAGGGTTGATCTTGAGCGGCTACGGCGAGCGGCCCGTCGCTCGCTACGCCTTGTTCGAGGTGACCGACGCGAAGCTGGCCAAAGCGTGGATTAAGGCGCTGCTGCCCGATCTGCAGTTTAGCGAGTATCGACGTTCGCGCCGCAACCAGCCACCCTACTTGAAGCCCATCTGCGTCAACATCGCTTTTACGCACCTCGGCTTGACGGCCCTGGGTTTGCCGACGACGACATTGTGCGGTTTCAGTTTGCCCTTTCAAGAGGGGATGCACGAGCCGAGCCGCGCGCGTCGCCTGGGTGACGATGGCGACAGCGCGCCGGAGCGTTGGCGCTGGGGCGGCCCTTCACGGCCGGTGCATGGCGTGCTCGCGGTGTTCGCGGGCAGTGAAGATGCCGATCCGGAGGAGTGGCAGCAGGTCGGCGACTTTTTGGATCGGCACTGCGTGACCGGCAACGGGATTCGCACCATCGAAGTGCTCGACACGATGCCGGCCAATCGCTTGCTGCGAAAAGAGCATTTTGGCTTCCGCGACGGCATCGCGAACCCGCGCCTGAGCGGAATCGCGCGGCCTGGCAGCAGCGACGTGATCGCGTCGGGTGAAGTGATACTCGGCTACCAAAACGAGTACGCGAAGTACCCGATGTCACCGGTGGTTCCGGATGGCGTGGGTCCAAGCCAGGTGTTACCGCAGGCACAAGGACGCGACAGCTTCCGCGATTTCGGGCGCAACGGCAGCTACCTCGTGTTCCGCCAGCTTTCACAGGACGTGAAGCGCTTCTGGGAATACCTCGATTCGGCGCGTCGCGGAGTGCTCGACGCTCCGCCCGGTCTTGCAGGCGCTGAGTGGCTCGGCGCGAAAATGGTGGGGCGCTGGCGCAACGGCACGCCGCTCACGCGCTATCCAGAGCATCCAGGCCCTGAGAGTCACCAAGACGACAACGAGTTTCTTTTCGGCGAGCATGACGACGCTTTTGGTACGCGCTGCCCCATCGGTTCGCACATTCGGCGCACCAACCCGCGTGACACTGCCTTGCCGATTCCGCACGATCCCGAGCTCAGCGGCACACCCGAAAACGAACGCGTGCGCAAGGAACGCTTGGCGCTGAGCAACAAGCACCGCTTGCTGCGCCGAGGTCGCGCCTACGGTGAGCCGCTCGATCCCACCTACGAGCCAGAAGCCATCCTGCGCACGAACGACGAGAGCGAACGCGGGCTGCACTTTTTGTGCTTCAACGCGAACCTCGGTCGTCAATTCGAGTTCGTGCAATCCAACTGGTCGCAAAACCCAGCGTTTGCAGGGTTGAGCAGCGATCCTGACCCTATAACTTCGAGCCAGCGCAAGTTCCCCTTCAAAGCTTCCACGTTCACGATTCAGGGTTGCCCGACACGCCGCGTGCACGACGTGCCCCGAGTGGTCGAGACGCGCGGGGGCGCGTACTTCTTCATGCCGAGCCGCTCGGGGCTGCGCTATCTGAGCGAAATGTAGAGCCAGCGTTCGCGCTAGCCGAATTCGAGCGGGAAGCTCTGCGGGAACGGTCCTTCGAACTGAATGCGACTCCAGCCGCCCATACCGATGCGCAGACGGGGCAAGCGCAGCAGGTGCATGAGTGCGCGCGGCACGACTACGCGATTGAACGGCTCGCCGAAGCAGCGATGCTGACCGAAACCGAAGTGAATGTAGCTCTCTCTCGGGCGACCGATGCGAAACTCTTCCGGGTGCTCGAAGACAGCCTCGTCGAACATGGCCGACAACGTGACGGCATAAACGGTGGTTCCGGGAGGGATCTGCGTTTCACGTTCGGTCCCTTTGGCGAGCGTCGCGCCGTTGCGGCAGTGCCGCGTCAAGATTGGGTTGTGCGGATTGAAGCGCAACGCTTCCCACACGTACTCGGAGAGTAGAGCTTCGTTGCCTTCGCGCGCGGCGGCCTCGGCGGCTTGCAGTGCTTCCGGATGGCGCAACAGCTGATCCAGCGCGTTGCACATGGCCTTCGATTGCGTATCGACTGAGCCGACGATCACCCCGCCGAAGCTGCGCCGGATGCACTCGTCGTCGGCGCCGTGCTCGGCTTGCAAACGCACCAGGCGCGACAGGAAGTCGTCACGCTGCAAACGCTGCTCGGCAAGCTCCTGCTTGCGTTGCGCGATGAGCTCACGCAAGCACGAAGCGAGCTCCACACTGGAATGCGCGGCGCTCTCCCGCACCTCCTCGATGTCGCTGAAATTCAGGAAAATTTCCCAGAAAATCGTGCGCATCCAGCGCGCCAGGGTCGGCGATTCGGGCCCGACCAGTCCAAAGTACTCCTGCAACAGCACGATCGGGATCACGTGGGTGAACTGCGCGACCGCATCGATGTGACCGCTCGAGCGCACGCGTTGGAGCAGCGCATCACAGCTGGCGTCAACCAAGCCGCGCACCAGCTCGAGATCGTCGGCGCGTACGGCCGCGCGAATGAAGCCAGCCTCGCGGCGATACTGCTCGCCGTCTTCCATGCCGAGCGCGAAAGCACCCGTGGTGCGCTCCATGCGAGCGGCATAGATCTCGGTCACGCCGAAATCGCGATCGTTGCGCAATACCTCGAGCACGTCGGCATGACGGGTGACGATCGCGCGCTCGCCGACCACCAAGATCGGAGAGTGCCTGCGCAGGCCGGTACTGATGGCGCGCAACGTGTCAGGAGAAGCCAGCCACTGTCCGAGTTTCGCTTCGATATCGTTGAGTATCGACATGGTCCTCCTCATCTCGCGCGCTCTGCTCACCCGTCACGGGTGTGCCGCAAAGCCATGCTCGGCCCCAGGCCCCTGGCTCGCTAGCGACTTCTCAAGATCCTCCGCCTAAGGGTGCAGGGTCAAGGATGGGCGCATGGTCAAAACGCTGCCTGCGGTGGCGCGCGCCCCCGGGTCACGCCCGACGAAAGTCGATTTTTTTTGATCGGTTTCGCCCCCCAGCAATCACTTTCATGTCGTAGCCCCCTTATGAGGGGCAATGACGGCACCCTGACTTCGCGTGCCGCATTCCCGGACTTTGCGCCCTGTTCGGGTTGGAGACCTCTGCGCTCGGAATCCTTCCTCGAAGAAGGGCGCCTCAACCGTCGCAACGGACATCGTTCGGCGGTTGAGCTTTTTTTGTAAGGCTTTTCGTGGAGCTGCCGTTGCTTGACCCACGAGCTCGCGCCCAGGTCTCTTTAGAGCAAGTGCGTCAATCCGTAGCGTCCCTGACCAAACGTCCAGTCTCCCGCTTTCCCTACGAGCGGCTGGGAGACGCGGAGTTGGTGCAGGCCGTTGGGCAGGGAGACACCGAAGCGGTTGGCGTCGTGTGGGACCGGTACTCGCCTCTCGTGCGCACCGTGCTGCGCGCCAACTTGGGTTTCGACTCGGCCACAGAAGATCTTCTTCAAGAGGTTTTCATCATCTTCTTGCGCAACGCGCGGGAGATTCGCACCGGCAGCGCACTCAAATCGTTCCTCGCGACCGTAGCGGTGCGCGTGGTCTTGGTGGAGTTGCGACGGCGGCGCGTGCGGCGCTGGGTGACGTTGACACCGACGGGTGAAGTTCCCGAATCGACGGCAGCACCGCGCGACGAAGACGGCGCGGCTGCTCTCGGTGCGCTGTACCGGCTACTCGATCGAATGCCGCCTCGACGACGGGTCGCGTTCGTTCTACGCCACGTGGAAGGTTTCGAGCTCTCCGAAGTGGCAAAGGCGCTCAAAGTGTCCGAATCGACAGCGAAGCGCGAAGTGACGAAGGCACGGCAAACAATCTTCGCTCGCGCCGAACGCAATGAGCCCGCACTGTGGCACTACCTTTCTCGCTTCCAGGAGGGGGAGCATGCGTGACGCATTGGAACAGCTCGGTGCTCTAGCGCACGAGCGCGCGGCGGCGGAGCCTACCGAACAGGAGCACGCTGAAGGACGTCAGCGCATCATGCGGCATGCTGCCGACGGCTCTGCGCTGCGAACTCGTTCGTGGAAGCGCCCAGCGCTGCTCGGCAGCTTGGCTGCAGCCGCCGCGATTGCCCTGGTTTTTGGCGTGCTGCGAACGCGACCGCTGGACTTTGTGGTGTCCGGCGCCGACTCACACGCCTCGAACTACCTGAGCGCACCCGCCGATCACAGCGCGGAGGTGCGCTTCACCGACGGTTCTCTCATCGAAGCAGAACCGGGAACCAGGCTGCGCATCGATCAGACCCGCCCCCACGGCGCGCGGGTTTTGGTGGAGCGCGGCGTGGCGACAGCCAGCGTGAAGCACGCCGGGCGCTCGGATTGGCAGTTCGTGGCGGGCCCCTTCGAGGTTCACGTCACGGGCACCAAGCTGACGCTCGGGTGGGACCCACTCAAAGAAGAAGTCGATCTCCAGCTGCATGAAGGCTCGGTCGAAGTCGAGAGCCCGCTGGCGCGCGGTCGCTTCGCGGTGCGAGCGGGGCAGCGCTTCCGCGCTTCTTTGGCAGACGGCTCGATGCGAGTCGAGAGCGTGACGGCGAACGCCAAGCTGCCCAACGACGTCGCTGCTGCGCTCAACGAAAGCGAACGAGCCATCAGCCAGGCTGCCAAGGCCGAACCATCCGCGAGTCCGTCGGCGCTGGTCGAAGCCAGGCCCGCGCTGCATTCGAAGGCGAACCTCAACACTCCGCCCAATCAAGCCGCTGATGCGCCGCGAGAATCTTGGCCAGAGCTGGTGCGACGCGGCCAATTCCAAACCGTGGTGCGCGCTGCGGAAGCACGCGGCATCGATGCTTGCCTCGCGAGCTGCAGCGCCGCCGACGTGCGCGCCCTGGCCGACGCCGCTCGATATACGGCTCAGGCAGGCCTCGCTGAGAAGAGCTTGCTCGCCTTGCGCCGCCGTTTCCCGAGCACCACAGAGGGCAGCGCAGCAGCCTTTTTGCTGGGCAGAATCAGCGCGTCGCGTGGGCAATCGGCGTCAGCGGACAGCTGGTACGAGACGTACTTACGTGAGTCCCCGCGCGGCCAGTTTGCTCCTGATGCGCTCGCTGGCCGTATGCGCGCCGTCGCGGCGCTGAAAGGTAACGCCGCCGCGAAGCCCCTAGCGCTCGAGTACCTGCGCAGCTACCCTGACGGGGTGCACGCGCCGGCAGCGAGAAAGCTCGGCGGGCTCGACTAGAGGGAATGAGAAAACCCACGGCTCTCGCGATCGCGATGTGTTGCGTCGCGACTGCCCTGACACGCATCGCTCTTGCCGAGAAAGTGGCGCTGGTGCGCCCGCGCGAGGAAACCGGCGTCTTGGCGGATGCTTTCAACCGCCTGCAAGGTGAGCTGCGCATCCATCACTTCGAATCGGAGGTCGTGAACGTGGACGTCGCCGATGCCCCCGTCGAGCGCCTGGCAGAAATCGCCCAGCGCGCGGGGGCACTGGCCGGCATTGCTTTCGTTCAACATGGCGACACGGCATCGATCGACATCTGGCTGCTCGACCGCGTGAGCGGCAAGACGACCATGCGGCGGCTCGACGTTGGGAACAGCAACGACGCGGCCAGCGTTCTGGCGTTTCGCACGGTGGACCTCTTGCGCATCAGCTTGCAAGAGTACGAGCCTGGCGAGCGTCCGCCGAAGGAGGTCGTCGGCGTCGATCCACGACCGATCCCGAGCGCCGTTCGCAAGCTGACGGCACCGCCGGCGCCGTTGGTGAGGCTGCGCGCGGAAGCCATGGCGCTGTATGACGGGCCCGAGTTCGGCTTTTGCTACGGCCCAGCCGTGAGCGTGCATCGCGCGTTTGGGCCATTCGAGTTGGGTGCGGCGTTTGCGGGGCCGTTGATCGGAGCGGAGTTCGAGGCGGGTGGGGGCAGCGCCTCGATGCGCCAGGAGCTAGCGCTGGTAGACACTCGCCTCGCGTTGTTCTCGGGTGAAAGAGGTCGCGCCGGCGTAAACCTTTCGGTTGGAGCACATTTTCTGCAAGCAGAAGGTCAGGCCGAACCTCCGCTGCGTTCGCGCAACGGCGCGGTGTTCGGCTTCGCCGCGGCGGCGGGCTTGCACGGTGAACTGTTTCTTTCGCGTGCCGCAGCGCTCACGCTTTCGTTGCGCGGCCTCGGATTGGCGCCAGGTCAGGGCGTGGCGTTGTTGAGCGAACGGGCGCGCCTGAATCAGCCGCTCGTGGCTGCGTCGCTGGGCGTCGTGGTGGGCCTATGAAGGCGGAGCGCTGCTTGCTTCTGGCCAGCGTGGCGTGCGCGTGCAGCGGTCGCTACGTGCAAACCGCGGAGGTCGGTGGTGCCGGCGGCCAAATGGGCGGCGCAGCCAACTACGCCGGTGCGCCCGCTTGCAACGGTGGCCTCGAGCAGCGCTTGAGCATCGTCAACGTCACGCTCGAGGAAGACATTCGTTATCGCGCGCGGGCTTACGACAACATCGCGCGCGACGAAGCTCTCGCTTTTGCCATCGGTCCCGATCAAAAGCCGAGCGTCGCCTGGCTCAACAATGCAGGCAACACCGTCCACGTGTCGTCACTCAACGCCGACGGCAGCTATCGCAGTAAGGACGTAACACTAGCGAGCTCCGAAGTCGGCGGGCTCGCGGTGCGTCCCGACGGCTTCATGCTGTTCACGAGCGGACCCGATCCCGGCGAGCCGCTGCAAGATCCCAACAACAACAACGTGGTGGTAAACCGCGCCGCTCTGCTCTCGCGCTACCGCAACCAGGCGTTCGAGTATTCGATTCCACTCACTGGAACCTCGCAGGTGACCTCGGCCCGCACCGCCATGCGTCGCGACTGCACGCCCACGCCGCTCACGGGGCGCTTGGCGTTTTCAGGCAATCGCTATGGCGCGTACTTCGCGGTGCACGGTTGCTCGGGCCACCCTTCCGAAACCTTCTACGGCGATAAGCTCGCGTACGTGACGGACACCGGTCAGGCAGCACCAGGTGGCTTCTCCTGGAATTGCAATATCAGCGAGGGCCTTCAACTGCTGCCGGAGCCCTCGATTTTTACGTCGCTGTGCCTCAGCGAAGGGACGCCGGCGCCAGGACTGAACCTCGTCTTGGAAGGCATGCCTTCAGTCTTACTTTCCCCCGAAGCGAACACACAAGGCTACGTTGGCGCGCAGTTCGGTGGCATCGTCAAGCTGAGCGACGGCAGCTACGTGCTCGCTTGGTTATCGCGCGGCACCAGCGAAGTGGATCCACGTCGCGCGGCAAAGCCCTACTTCGACATCGCGATGATGTACCTGAGCCCAACATTCAACGTGGTCACACCGAAGCTTTGGCTCAGCGAAACGCCAGAACTCGCCGAATACAATTTGCACGTAGCTCCCTACGGGCGCGACCGCGTGCTCTTGATTTGGGACAGCGTTGCCGTGACCAACATGCTGGGTGAAACCGGTTTCGGCACGTACCAGGGCACGTTTGCGCGAGTCTTCGACACGACGGGCACGGCGCTCGGCCCGGCGGAGCGTTTGCCGGCTCCGCCCAACGGCAGCGACTCGATTTCGGTCTACAGCAACGGTGACCTCGGCTGGGCCTTCGTTTCCGATGAAGCGCGCAGCTACGCTTCGCCGCTCATGCTGGACAACCAGGGCATTCCGCAGGTTCCGGCGCGGCGCAGCTTAGCCCTCGCACGGCTCGTGTACTGCGAATGATGCCCGATGTCCCAAGCGAGCTCGCGTTGCGGGTGCGCGCGTCGATTCGTCACGGCAGCTCCTGGCCGGTGGTGATCGAGACCTCGCGTGGCGACTACTTCGCGAAGCTGCGCGGAGCCGCGCAAGGAACATCCGCTCTCGTCGCGGAAATCGTAGTGGCAGAGCTCGCAGAGCGCTTGAGTCTCGCTGTGCCACGCCGGCAACTAATTCGCATCGAGAAATCACTACCGTCCGCGGATCCGCACGGCGAGCTGCGCCAGCTGCTCGATGCGAGCGTTGGGCTGAACCTGGGCTTCGAGCTGATCAAGGCCGCGCGCAATCTCACGTTGGACGAAATCGAACGTGTTCCACTCGAGCTTCGCGCGCGCATCGTATGGCTCGACGCGCTCGTGCTCAACGTAGATCGTACCAGTCAAAATCCCAATTTGATGCTGCAATCGAACCGTGTCTGGCTCATCGATCACGGCGCGGCCCTCACCTTCCAGCACGATTGGCGCAACGTGCGTGAGCAGACGCCGCGCGAAACCGGGGGCATCGTCGAACGCCACCTGTTTCAGGTTCCCGACGCACTCTTGTGGAAGGTCGACCAAGAGCTCGCCCCGCGGCTACCGCGCGAGGCATTGACAGCCGCGTTAGCGGCGGTACCAGATGATTTCCTGTTGGGGTTGCCAGCCTGGCTCGGCACACCGCGCGATCTCGAGCGGGAGCGCGCGGCTTACGTCGCTTTCCTATGGAAGCGCCTCAAGTCCCCTCGCCCGTTCCTGTCGCGTCGGCCTTTCGACTTGTAACGGCAGCACCGGCCTCCAAATGAATGGCCCAAAACAGGCGGCTCAAGTTGGAGAGCACGTTGGGTACACGGCGCAGCAAATTGATGGAAGGTGGGCGCTTTTCGTGAACACGCACCGGGATCTCGCGCAGGGCGACGCCGTCGCGGCCCGCGCGAATCACGAGCTCGCTGGCGAACACGTCTTTCTCCACTCGACAGGCTCGCACTACGGGCAACAGGCGTTCGCGCCGCATGGCTTTCAAGCCGTGGGTATCGCTGCATTGGAAGTCGAACAAGACGTGTAGGAGCCGCGTGTAGAAGAGGCTCGCGGCGTGACGCAACCAGGGTCGCTCGTCGCGCGATTCGCCCAGCAGCTTGGAGCCGATCACCATCTCTGCTGCGTCGCTCTCGATGAGCCCGAGAGCGCGGCGATGGAAGTCGAGATCGCACCAATCGATCTCTTCACATAGAACGATGTCGCCTCGCGCCGCGAGGATTCCGCTGCGGAGCGCGCGCCCGTAGTTCGGCTCCGGCGACGACAGCACCCTAACTTCCGGGTACTCGCCGGCGAGCTCCTGTGCGAGCGCCACGGTGCGATCTCGCGAGCCATTTTCCGACAGAATGATCTCGAACGCTTGGGGTTGCGCGCGGAGCTCACTCACGAGCTCACTCACGACTTCGCGCAAGATCGCCTGTTCGTTGTAAACGGGGATGACGATGGAGACGTGCGGAGCCGGCGGCAAGCGCGCGCAGAATAGCCGATGCCAACACGCGCGCAACGGCCGCAGCTAGTACTAGCGCGGTGCGCTCTCCAGAATGCGACACACGGCCTGCGTCAGCTCTCCAGGAGAAAACGGCTTGGATAGAAAATGCGTGTGCGCGGCGAGCGGGTTCGATAGCTGGGTGGGATCGTCGCTGTAGCCGGAGACGAACAGCACACGCAAACACGGATCGAGTTCGCGCAACGCCTTTGCCAAGTCCACTCCGCTCATGCCTGGCATCACCACGTCGCTCACCAACAAATCGATGCGCCCGCGATGCTGACGCGCTAGCTCGATGGCATCTCTGCCATCTTTGGCAGTGAGCACATGGTAAGCGCGCAGCGCCAGCACGTCCGCGATGAGCTGGCGCACGCCGTCATCGTCGTCGCACACCAGCACCGTCTCGAACGCCACCGAGCTCGGCGCTGCCGACTCGACTTCATAGCGGCGTGGCTCCGGCGCTCGCTTGGCGCGCGGCAAGAACACTCTGAAAGTGGTGCCCGCGCCCAAGCTGCTCTCGACCTCCACGCAGCCGCCGCTCTGATTGACGATGCCTTCCACCGTCGCGAGCCCAAGACCGGAACCTTTGCCAATTTCCTTCGTCGTAAAGAACGGCTCGAAAATATGCGGCAGCACATCGCTCGCGATGCCGGTACCAGTGTCGCGCACGCTCAACACGATATAGTCGCCCGCCGGCAAGCTTCGATTTCCCTGTGGCAAGCCGACGTCCTCACTCGCCAATGTGAGCCGACCGCCGTCCGGCATGGCGTCGCGCGCATTGATGACGAGGTTCATGATGACCTGCTCGATTTGTCCCGGATCGGAGTAGATCGGGTGCGTCGCGCGCAGATCGCTGCTGAACTCGATGTCATCGCCGATTAGCCGCTCCAACAAGCGGCGCATCCGCTCGACCGTCTCGTTCAGGTCGAATGACTGCGGCGAAAGCACCTGGCGTTGGCTATATGCGAGTAGCTGCCGAGTTAGCTCCGATGCACGCTCGGCGCTGGCCAAGACCATGTCCGCGTGCGCGAGCAGCGGGCTGTCCGCCGGCAACGCCCGCTTCATGAGCTCGGTGTAGCCCATGATGATGACGAGGCGGTTGTTGAAATCGTGCGCGACACCGCCGGCGAGCTTGCCGAGCGAACCCAGCTTTTCAGCCTGGCGCAGCCGCGCTTCGAGTCGCTCGCGAGCAGCCAACGCGCCGCGTTGCTCCTCGATCTCGCGGAAGTGCGCGATGATGAAGCTCAAGCGCCCTTCAGGATCACGCACGCCGGTGAGCTCGACGTTCACCCAGTGTGCCTCGCCGCCGCGCAGCATGCGCTTGTCCAGCCGGTAGCTCGTGATTTCGCCGGCGCCGATGCGCTCGAGCGCTTCTCGCTCGACGGGCAGGTCGTCGGCGTGCGTAGCCGTTATCCAGATCTGATACGGATCGGCGCTCATCAGCTCTTCGCATGAGCGCCCGATGAGATCAGCGAAAGCTTGATTGATGAAAGCGTAGCGTCCCGTCTTGGCGCTCACGCACATCGTGCCAATCGGCGAAGCCTCCACGGCACGCTTGAACAGATCCGCGCGCTCGATGGCAGCCGTGAGTGCATCGCGCTCGCCGTGCGAGAGGTCTTGGCTGGGCACCGCGTCGGTGCGCTCGACCATGCGGGCACCTTAGCAGAGCGTACGGTCGCCGATTCTCTTTCGGCGTGCCTGAGGTGCCCTTCGGCAACCTCCGTTGTCGCAACGCGTTGCGCGACGGGGGTGCATACCCCGAGGTTACGCTCGACGCGCCCAGCTCAACGGAGCGTGACTGGGCGTGGCTCATCGCGATACGGCCCGCTCGACTCGCCCGATCGGGATGCTCGTTGTATGCTCGGCTCGCGATGATGCAGAGTACTCGGCTTGGACTTATTTTAGGCTTGTCTGGAGCAATAGGCCTCACGGCCGCGTGCAGCGCTGGTAGCAGCGGGGCGACACGACCGAGTGGAAACGGCGGATCCGGAACCGCTTCCAGTGGCGGGGCGGGCTCCACCACGAATGGCCAGGGCGGCGCATCGAATGGTCAGGGCGGCGTACTGATCAACGCCAATGCCGGCACCGGCAACATCGGCGGGGCATGCCAACACGCCGACGTCACTTTCGACCCGAAGATTCCGACGGTGTACATGCTCGTGGATCGTTCCGGCAGCATGTTCGACTGCATCTCCACCGAGACGACGACGGAGCCCTCCTGCATGACACCCGATGACACGGCATGGGTGAAGTTGAAGGGCGCAGCGCTGGGAGTGATCGAGTCCTTGCAGGCGGAGGTTCGCTTCGGCTTCGCCTCCTTCACGGGTACGAACCCGATGAGTGGCGGCATGTGCCCGATGATCGACCAGGTGCCTCCGGCTCTCAACAACGCCGCCGCGATCAAGACGCTCTACGACTCACTCCCCTTCCAACCCAACACCACTGAATCGGGGAAGAAGTTCGAGACGCCAGCGCGGCAAGCGCTCGATGACATCGGAGCCAAGTTGCTCGCCGATACCGAGCCTGGCGACAAATACATTTTGTTCGTCACCGATGGCCAGCCCGACTATTGCGATGACGCCAACTCGCTGTGCGCCCCCGACTCGGTGATTGCGGGCCTGCAAGCTTTGAAGGCCAAGGGCATCACCACCATCGTGATGGGCTTGAAGGCCAAGCTCAACGACCTCCCCGAGGGCATTCTGCAAGCATTCGCCAACGCGGGCCGCGGCGAGCCGACCGTTGCTCCGCTGCGCGCCAATTCGGATGTGTTCGCTTTTTACGACCAGTGCAACGGCATCGCTGGCTGGCACGCGGACCTGGTTGCCTCCGGCAAAACTGCCGAACGCGGCGTCACACTCGGCACCTACGCGGCCGCGCCGGGTCCGACCAAGCCGTTCGCGCCCAGCGCGGCCGACAAGGATATGATCGTTTCGCAGCTCAGCTCGGCGCTTCAAGGCGTGAAGTCGTGCACCTTCGATCTGCAGGGAAAGATCAAGGTCAACGTGGCGAAGGCGGGCGACGGCAAAGTCCTGATCGATGGTACCCAGGTGACGTACGACGCCAGTGGGGCCAACGGTTGGCACATGGTCACCGAGACCCAGCTTCAGCTCGACGGTGCCGGTTGCGAGAAGTGGCGCTCTACGGGCATGAAGATCGACTTCGACTTCCCGTGCGACATCATCGAGGTGGTGAAGTAAGGCGGCCGGCGCGCCTCACGGGCCGGTGGCGTAGAAGTACGAGAGGCACATCTCATCGCTAGTGCCTTCGCCCCACGTCACCGGCGCGTTGCGGTTGCGTGTGTCGTACGTGCAGCTGATGGTGGCGCTCTTGAAGAGATCGAGCGTCACTGGCTGCGCGTACCACCAGGCATTTTGCCAATGAAAATCCCAGCGATCGACGTTGACGAGGCAGGTGTTGCCGCTGCTGCCGCTCGCTTCCACGCGTAGCTTTCGGCCGAGCGTGTGCATGTGCGGCAAGGCGCCGTGGAGCACGAGTGGGCCATCGGTGCCCTTCAACGTGCGCGTCGTCTTGCCTTCGGCTTGGCCCGCCGCGATATTCATCTCCGTATCGGCGATGGCGATGTAGCTCGCCGGTCGCGCCACCGTATCGGTGAAGCGCATACGCACCTTGGTTCGATCCGGGAACGAGCCAGACGCCAGGTTGTAGTGCACCTGGAGAATCAGCGGGCTTCCTGCAGCCATCGGGAGCCCGGTGCCCTTCGGCAAGGTGATCACCGATGCACCCGGTGCCCACAAAACGCGCGGCTCTGCGCTCACACCGGCGCTGCCAAAACACGTGTAGCCGAGGCCTGGCTCAGCAGCATCGCGCGCCGCAGCTTCAGCAACCGCCTTAGCATCTTCGGGATGATAGGCGATGACGTGATGCACGACGCGCGGATCGCCTGGGAGCACTTCGTAGCCAACCAAGAAGGTATCTTTGGTTAGGCCAGGGTCGACGAGGAAACAACGATAGTCGTCCGCCAGCGTGGCATCGGGAGTGTACTCCTCGCCAACATCCAACATGGCGTCCGGGTTATCGAGGTGCCCCGGCGCGGGCGGCAACTGCGGGACGCGCGTCGGATCACCTTCGGGCGCACCCGCGGCACTCCACGCTTCGATCAAGGCGATCTCGGCGTCCGTGAGCCAGCGCGCGTTGCTATACGTATTGCACGCTCCGCTGTTGTCGACTGGCATCGGCGGCATCCAACGGCCTGCCGTTTGCTCTGCCATCAGCGACGCGAGCGGTGCGGCTTTTGCGTAAGTCGTCAGACTGAACGGCCCAATGCCACCGTCGCGATGACAACCCGCGCAGTTCTCGAAAACGATCGGCGCGATGTGCTCGGCCCAGGTAACGCTGCTCGCGTTGCCCGCCGCGCCGCCCGTCGCGCCTTTGCCGGCGCTGCCACCACTGCCGCTTGCCGCACCTCCAAGCCCTGCGTTTCCGCCGGTGGAGTTGCTGCTGCCACCGGAGCTATCGGAACAGCTCGAAGCGCAGGCAAACAGCACGAACAGACCCAGTCGTCCTAGTTCCCTCCGACTCGTCATCGGCCCAGTAGAACGCACATCGCACCGATAGCGCCAATGTAAAACTCCATCGCTCGCGCGCGGCCAATTGGCCGGCGACTCACGACGAACGAGCTTGCGTCCCGAACGGCCGAGATACGGTTAGAACCGCTACATGGCGATTCGCGCGCCCGGCAAAGGCCGCGTTTTCGATGTCACTGCGCTCAGAACAGCGCGACTTCGCCAGCTTGCATGTTGGCTTCTTCGGTCCTGCCGGGTTCGGAAGGGGCTGCTTCGACGAAGCCATTGGACGTGCCGCAGCGTGCTTCGACCTTGGCAGCAAGCTCGCGCAGCTGCTGCGCCATAGGGTCCTGAAAATTCAGAGCCGAAAGGGCATCTTGCGCTTGGCCCAGCATGCGCTCGGCGCGCGACTGACTGCGCTCCACAGTCGACTTCACCAGTGTCATCAGCGACGAATACGTGGCCTGCGTCTCCGATTGCGATTGCGCAAAGGATTCGCGGAACTGCTGCGAGCTCGTCTGTAGCTCCGCGGACAAGCGCGCGACCGCGGGCAAGAGCTCGGTCAGCTGCCCCGCGAGCTCCGAAATATCGGCGTTTGCTTTTGCGACCGACGCGCTCACCTGACGAATCTCGTTGGCGACAACGGTCATAGCCTTGCCCTGCTCGCCCAAGCGGCTGCACTCGATACGTGCATTCAAGCTGAGCAAGCGTGCTTTTACGGCGATGCTCGAGACGTCGCGCGCCAGATGCGCGATACCTTCTGTGAGACGCGCCGCGTGGTCGGCCATTTCGTTCTGCCGCCCCGCGCGCGAAATCAGCTCCTGCGCAAACGTCGTCACCGTCGCGGTCTGGCGATCGATGGCATCCCGAATGCTCATGCTGGATTCGTCAGAGGGTCCGTCGCCTTCGAGTCGCGGCAGCACCTCCAACAAATCAGTGGTCTGCGAGCGCGACTCCTCCACTAGTTCGCCGAGCGCGCGCCCAACCTCCAGAACCCCACGTTCACTCACCGCCGAGGCCTGCTCGACAACGGCTCGCGTCGTTCTGGCGCACCAGTTAAGGACTGCTTCGGCGGCTCTATCCTCTGACACGAGGTCTCCCAATTTGTGCGTGGTAGCTCACCACGCTGCGAGCGACGCTTTAGAAGAGCGCGACTTCGCCCTCCGGCATGGCCTCTGCGCCGTTGGCTTCCACGATCTGGAAACCTTCGGCAACGTCGGCGTCCAAATGAATCACGAGCTTTCCGCCGCCGGCGCGTAGGAAACGCTCACACGCAACCGGACGGCGCCCGAGGTGCCGTTGGATCTCTACGCCATAGAGCACCGCCGGCGTGCCGAGATCGATCACGACACCGTACCCGATCAGGCGGTTCTTAAGCCTTCCCAACAACTGATTGCCGAGCTCGCCCATCCAATCGGAAATCTCGATCTCGTTGGGCGCCGCGTCGCGCAATTCCGCGGGTCGACTTTGCACCACGAAGGCGCGATCGGCGGTCATCGTCAGGCTGCCGCGCAGACTGGGCGACGCAAAACCTACAGAGCAGGCCAAGTCGCACTTCGCGCGATCCGGCGGTGGCTCGAACTGCACAGGCACACCGAGGTGCTCGAACAGCGCTGTCGCGGCGATCTCGAGATTGCTGTCGAAGAGCTCGATAACTGCTTCGTTCATGTGAGTGATTCCCGTCGTCGCGTGCAAGCGCCTAGGCGGCAGCCAGCTTCTTGACGGCGGCCACCAACAGATCGGCCTTGAACGGCTTGACGATCCAGCCCTTGGCGCCGACCTTCTTGGCGCGCTCGATGAGCTGCGGCTGGCCTTCCGTCGTGAGCATCAACACCGGAAGCTTCGAGCCGGTTTGAGCCAGCGCTTCGAGCATTTCCAGGCCGTTCATGTGCGGCATGTTGACGTCGCAAATCGCGACAGCGGCATCCTTGGTCTTCTGAATCACTGCCAGGCCGTCCTTACCGTCGACTGCTTCGACGACTTCGAACCCCGCCTGTGACAAGGTCAACCGCACCTGTTGCCGAACGGTTTGCGAGTCGTCGATTACAATCACTTTCTTGGCCATCAAAATCGTCTCCTCCGGACACCAACGGACGAAGTTCGCACTGATTAAGCGAACTTGCAGCTCCGCAGCGCACGCCGACATCCGCGCACTGACGCGCGCAAGGCCTACGTTCGCAGGCGTACAGCAGCTGTCGAAACCGTAAACCGCCAGCGCCGCGAGCGCTGCTTCAATGCGAGACAACGACCAAGCGTGCTCGTAGCCGAGCATTCGGCGGTCGCCGTAGCACTTACCTCGCGTGGAGCCTTGGTTTCAGCGCACGATGATCGGTGTGCAGTTGCTGAATTCCAAGCTGGTTTCGATGCGGAAGCTCGACTCCGTCGTGTGGCGCTCGGCTTGGAAGAAATCGATTGGATAAGTGTTACCGGCAGTGATGCCGAGCTTGTTCGCCTGCTCGTCGAGGTTCAGCTGACCTGTTTGCGCGCGGTGAACTCCCCCGAGATCGATGGCGAGCTTGTTATTGACGAACACGAACACGTCGTCGTCGCCGCGGAACGTGAACACCTCACCGCCTTTGTACTTGAACTCCATGTGAAGCTCATAGGTGAAGTGAAAGTTGTGATTGCGCCCCTCGTTGCCGAAACCCTGCCCATCGAGCGGGAAGAAGTTGGGGTTGTCGTAGACCAGGTTGCCATTGGCAGCGGTGGTGAACGGCAGCTTGAATTCGGTGGTGATGTTGACGTTCGGGTCGTCGCGATACCAGAGGTTGAACTCGGCCGCGGTGTGCACGGTTGGGTGCCCGTCGCCAGCGAAGACGGGCTTCTTGTTGTCTCCCAGAGTGTCGGCAACGATCCCGCGGTCGTCCCCCGTGACGTATTCGAAGTCGGCCGGATTGCGAGCACGGAAGTCGCGAAGCAAGCCCACGGGTTGCGGGTTGCATTCGCCGCCACCGGCTCCGCCTGCTGACGAGTTCGAGCCCGCAGCGCCACCAGAGGGCACGAAGATCCCCTGTCCACCGGAGCCGAGCATGACACCGCTGCCGCCCTGCCCCTGCCCAAACTGAGGCCCGCCTCCACTCTGTGAGCCGCAACCTAGAGCTGCAGCCGATACGATCCCCAGCCAAGCCAATCGCACGCCTTCGAGCATGATTTGATTCCTCGCCAAAGTCAGCTCGGATTTTTGCACGAAATTGGCCTCGCGTCGTGACTGGCGCGTAACAACCGACGGCGGCCACACCCTAGATTTCCGGCGTGCTGGCAAATACTCAACGGCGCTACTCGACGCGCCTCGGCCCTCGGAACGAAATCTGTCAATCGTGTTCATGGCGATGGTGCAAGTCGTCGCCGTGTGGATGCTCGTGTTCCACCGCTTCGTGCTTGTGACGATGCGTGTGCTCCCCAGAAACCGGTGGGTCGTGGGTGTGCGTATGATGCCCGTCGTCGTGGCGATGCGCATGCTCGTGCTCGATCGCCTCGTGTCGATGAACGTGCTCGTGCCGTTCTGTCACGTGCAGGTAGACCGCGGCGCAGAATAGTCCTGTCGACGCAAGTACGAGCAGGGGTGCCTCGCGGTCTCCTGCGGCAAACGCGATGGCTGCACCCACGAAAGGCGCCAGCGCGAACAAGGAACCAGTGCGTGCCGCTCCCAAGCGACGCTGCGCGCTCAAGTAAAGATGCAGACTTGCGCCATAACCGACGGCTCCGCACACGAGCAGCGCGAGGGCAGCGCCGAGCGTCGGCCAGTTTTCACCCAGGAACGCGGCGGCCACGAGCGAAAGTACGGCACCGAACGACGCCTTGCGCAGCACGACCGCGCGCGCATCGAAGTCAGCCAGCGGTCGAGTCAGCGCATTGTCCAACGCCCAACCCAAAGTTGCTACGGCCACCGCGAGCAATCCCAGCAGCGTCGATTCGCCACCGACGCGCGCTCGTGCAGCGAGCAAGCTGCCACCCGCCAGCATCAGCACGAGTGCGAAGCCAACCCGCACGCTCAACGATTCGCGATACAGCACCCGCGCGAGCAGCACCGTAAACACAGCTTCCAGATTCAGAAGCAGCGAACCCGCCAACGCGCCGCTATGCTGCAGGCCCCAGGCCAAGCTCGCTGGCGCAAGCATTGCGCCCAACACGGCGACCAGCGCAATTCGGCTGAGCTCACTGCGCCCGAGGCCGTGTGCTTCGATGGCCTTCGATCCGCGGACGGCAGCCAGCGCCGCGCCTGCGTACAGCAACGTAGCCGTCGCAAATGCGCCCACGCCGGCGCCGAACTGCTTCACCAGCGGCGTGGTCACGCCGAACAAGATCGCAGCCAGGATCGCCAGCACAGCACCGTGTGCCATCGGTGTCATGGCTTCAGCGCCGCCAGCGCCAAACGCCGAAATGCTGCGGATAGCTGCTTGGCATCCGCACTCCGCGACTCATCCAGCCAACCCGTGAGCATCTCCACGAAGCCACCGGCGACGAAGCGCGCCGCTGCCGCACGCGTGGCCTTCGGATACTTCAGACGCGCGAGCTCAGCTTCCACCAAAGCCAAGACCAAGTCGCGAAACCGCCACTGAATCTGTTGTGCACTTTGCCGACCTGCCACGGCGCGAAATAGCTCATGGTTCTCCGCGGCGTGAAGACACAGCGCCTCCGCGAACGCAAACGGTACGACGGCGGCCTGCACCTGCTGCTCGAGCATCGCCTGCAGGTCGTCGAACCCACTCAGCAGCAAGTCTTCTTTATCGGCGAAGTGCACGTAGAAGGTGGAGCGCCCCACGTCAGCACGTTCGCACACGTCGAGAACGCTGACTTTATCCCATCCTCTTTCGAGGATCAGCGCGACGAGCGCATCCCGCAACTGGCGCCGTGTGCGCCGCACCCGCCGGTCTTCGACCTGCTCGGCAACGTTGTCTTTGCTTCTGGCGATAGCCATCACTCGTAGCGCAGCGCTCGACCTACCGAGCCGCGCGCCGCCGACAACGCTGGCACGCTGCTCGCGCCAAGAGCAATCAGAAACGCGAGCCCGAACCAGGCGCCGACGCCAACAGCCGATACGGCCCGGTCGAGATTGGTATGAACGAAGACTCTGCCCGCAAAATCACCAATCGCGACGCTCAGGGGCAACGAGACCAGGAACGCAAGCACCGCACTCAGCGCACCAATCGCAAGGCCTTCGGTAACGAAAACCCAAACGACGAGGCGCGTGGAGGCGCCGAGAGCTCGCATCACACCGAGTTCACGGGTGCGCTCCATCACGTTGAGGCTCATCGCCGACGCCAGCGCGAGACCTCCCACGCTCGCGACCAGCGCGGCCATCGCCAGCAAGAAATTGCGGATTACGACCAGGTGATCCAAAAGCTCCCGCTTACGCTGCGTACTGGTCTGAACCAAACGTCGCTCGAGCTGCGCGGCGTCCAGTGTGCGTTCGAGGCGTCGGTTGAGCTCAGCCAACGCTTCCGGCCTCGCATCCTCGGCGCGAAGCACCACCCGATTGTAGACACCTGAGGAACCGCTGGCGCGCTCTAGTGCCCGCTGGTTCGCGTAGGCCGCTGCAGGAATGTTCTGGCCGCGCCGGCGTGCCCCAATCTCGCGGACCACGCCGACCACGCGAAAGTGCGTCACGCCGCCCGCGCTCCGCACCTCCAAAGTGGTCCCCAATGCCAGCCTCGCTTCGGGCGCTTCACGCAGTTCGTGGTTGATGACGACGGCGTCCTCGTCGTTGGATCGCAACCAGCGTCCCTCCAGCAGCTCGTGTTGAAGCATCCGGCTATTTGGAGGCACACCCGTGATGGTCAGCCCGAACTCCTGCTCATCACCCGACCTGTGCGCGCTAGCGTGTGCGTTGGACCACGCTTCGAAGGAGCGCACGCCGGGAACCCGTCCCAACGTCTCGGCAATTCGCTGTCGAGTTTCCGGCTTGGCGAAGATCACTTCGAGGTCGTAATGTCGCGCTTGAAAAAGCGCTTCCACGGTGGCGCGCCAGGCTTCGCTCACGTTGAGCGCGCTCATGAACGTAGCGCCTCCCAAGCTCATCATGCCCAACGTGAGCCCGAAGCGCAGGCGTTGCCGCCAAAGGTTGCGCAACGCCAACACTGTCCAGCGCGGCAACCAAGGAAACTCGGCGCCGCGCTTGCGAGCTGTCGAGGGTGTCGCCGTCAAAGAACCGGTAATGTTGATGGCTTGACGTATGCTGACGCGGCTCGCGCGCAGCACCGGAACCCCGGCAGCGAGCAGCGGCAAAAGCAACGAAAGCACGAGTTCGATAGCGAAGACCCACCCCGGAATTTTGCGACTGCCGAGATCGAAGTTCAGCACGCCGGCGACGAAGTCGGCGTACGCGAGGCCTGCCAACGAGGCGAGTGGCAAAGCCACGATCGAGGCCAGCAGCGCCAAGAGCCCGACCGCACCGCCGTATACTTGCGCGATCTGTCGGCTGGTCGCGCCGAGCGTTTTCATGGCGCCGATTTGGCGAGTTTCCTTGGCGAGCAGGGTCGAAATCACGCTGGCGGTGAGCAGCGCGGCGGGCAACGAGGCCAGTGCGGCAAACGCCGCGAACAGAAACAGCAGGGCTTGCATCTGATCCGCATGGGGGTGGCGCGCGCCTTGCGTGTTCACGACCGAAACGACGCCGCGCCGCTCTGCAACCAGCTCGCGCAGCTTGGATTCGGTAGCGCGCGGGCTCACGCCCGGACGCGTGAGAAGCCTGAGCTCGTTGAAAGGCCTGCTCTCGCCAAGGCTCTCCATGGTCGCCGCAGTAACGTAAGCGTACGCAATCCCGTCGACCCAACCCGGCGACTGAGCGGCATCGTGCACGACGCCCACGATGCGCAACGAACGACGCGGTCCCAGCGGAGTTTGCACCTCCAGCTCATGGCCGCTCGACTTCGCAAGGAACGGCACGGCGGAGCGCTCGATCAGCATCTCGCCGACACCGGGTAGCGAGCTGCCCGATTGATGTCGGAAGCTGGAGACGCGCAGCGCAGCAAAGTCTTCCACGACAAAGAACAGAATCCGTCGCCATTCATCAGCGCCGACCCGTACACGGCCCTCGAACAGCCCGCGTGGCTCTGCGGCGAGAACGCCTGGCAGCCGCTCGACATCGCGGGCAAGCGTCGAATCCGCTCCGCCCTGCTCGAAATGAGCGATCGCACTCGGCGGCCGTGTTCCGCGGAAACCAGCGTCGATTTCGCGAGTCAAAACCGCGTACGCAACCAGAACTGCTCCCACGGCAAATGCTCCCACGCCGAGAGAAAGCGCGGCCAGCAGCGTGCGCGATCGCGCCAGCCACAAGTCGCGATAGGCCTTCCGCCAGCGTACGGCGATCACGAGTGGCCGCCTCGGTTTACGGCCACCACCTTGCCGTCGCGAAGCTCGACGACGCTATCCACGTGAGGCGCGATGTCGCGCTCGTGCGTTACCATCAGCACACTTTTTCCGCGCTCGACTTGAGCTCTCAGCAACGCCAGCACGGCCGCGCTGGCGGATGTATCGAGATTTCCCGTCGGCTCGTCAGCGAGAATCAAAGGCGGGTCGTTGGCAAGCGCTCGCGCGATGGCAACGCGCTGCTGCTCGCCACCAGAGAGCGAGCCGGGCAGCGCCTGTGCGCGCGCGGCCATTCCAACCAGCTCGAGCAACGCGAGTGCGCGACGTCGCGCTTCGCGTGCAGTGGAGCCCCCTACGAAGTCCATTGGCAACATCACGTTTTCGAGCACACTCAACGTCGGCAGCAGTTGAAAAAACTGAAATACGACGCCGACGCGGCGACCGCGCCAAATCGCTAGCTCGCTTTCGCTGAGTTCAGCGATCGGCGTTCCCAGCACTTGGAGCTGCCCCGCCGAAACCCGCTCGATGCCGGCGATCAGGTTGAGCAGCGTGGATTTACCACTGCCAGATCGGCCCACGACCGCCACGAATTGGCGAGCCCTTATGCGCAAATCAACTTGCCTGAGGGCGCTCATCTCACCAGCGGCGCCCGCGTAAATCCGGCTCACTCCACGGCACTCCACAACAGGGACATCGAGCTCGTTACTGGACATGGTGTCCATTTAGAAGCGTGCGACTGAGGACACCAGCGACAGTCTGAGCGTCAACGTTCACAACTGGACAGCAAGCGCGATTCGTCCAACTTCGTTACATGCAAGCTCGCCTCACTAGCGATACTTTACATGCGCTTTCGAGGCTGCTGCGCGAATGCTTTTTGTTGCGAGCGCGTAACGCAGCGAGGCGCAATTGCCTGATCGCACACGAACACCTCAGTCCGCGGCGGCCGCAGCCTTGACGCCTCAGGAGCGCGACTCGTAGGGTGAACAGCATGACGCAGATGGCGAGCGAACAGGGCGGCGCGTTGAGTCGGGCGGTGGAGAACGCTCGTTTGGCGCTTCGGGCGTTCCGTTGCTTCGAACCGTACGACGCCGCCAAAGTGTTGGTGCTGCGGCGACTCGGTCGTTCCGGGGCAACACCGGCCAGGCTGCGCTCCGGCGCGTTTCGCGTGGCGCTGCGACCCAATGATTCCGACTTGCTCGTCGCCGCGCAAGTATTCGGCGCGAAAGAGTACGCCCTCGACGCCGTGCGCACCGAAGCTTTGCGCCGGCTCGCGGCTGCCTGGCGCGCGGAAGGGATTACCCCCGTGATCGTCGACGCGGGAGCCAACGTAGGCTGCTCTTCGCTCTTCTTCGCCGACACCTATCCGGACGCGGAAGTGATTGCGTTGGAACCCGATCCAAAAACCTTCGAAGTGCTGCGCGAGAATGCGCGCGAGCGACCGAACATCCACGCGCACACCTTCGCGTTGTGGTCGAACGATGGTGGCGTGGATCTCGAGAACGGCGGCGATCAATCGTGGAGCACTCGCGTGAAGAGCAACGGCGGCAGTCATCGCGTCCCTTCGCGCACGCTCGATCAGGTCGTGGCGAGCGTACCGAACGGCTGCCTCCTGATCGCCAAGATCGATATCGAGGGCGCCGAGCGCGAGGCCTGCGGCGCCAGTATCGAACTGCTGCGGCAGACGCCGTGCATCGTGATCGAACCCCACGACTGGATGATCCCAGGCAACGGTTCGCTGCAACCAATCCTCAGCGCCGTTGTCGCTGGAAATTATGATGTGATTGTACGCGGCGAAAACGTCTTTTTCGTCCAATCGAAGCTCGGCGTACCTCCGATTTAGCGTCTCGTTGAGAGACACGGCGCGAGCCTTGACTCTCAACGAGCTCAGGGCTTTCACTCCTAGGAGTGACAGCTCGCGACGCGAAGATTCCACTCGAAGCTCTGCGCGACCTCGTTGGAATCTGCCGCGCGCTCTACGCAGCGTGGAAAAAAGAGCGCGTTGGACCGATTGAGCTCGAAGAACTGGCTGGCATTGGCAAAGACCTTTCGGATGCGCTGCGACTTGCACGCAAAACAGAGCCAGGCACGTTAGGTCACCGCGCGGCGTGGTCGCGTGCGGAAGAAGCAACTCGCCGCCTTGGCCATTTGGTCGGCAAGCTCGAACCCCTGCACCTCACATTGGAGGCTGCCACTGCTCGTGCGCTCGGTGCGAGAACACGCGACACCGCTTCCAGTGCGCTCACCGAGCGCGAAGCCAAGAAGAAGCACACGCGCATGCGAAACTGAGCGTTTCCGTGCTGGTGTGGAAGAAGGTTTCGGAGCGTAACAGTAATCCGCCAAGCGACGTACGTCGCACCCAGGCCGCCCGAAGCGCGCACCCAACGGCTCGCGCCCACACTTCGATTCTCGCCAGCGGGACGATCTGGCGAGCACTCGAAAGTGACGAAGCTCACCAAAAAAGATCTCCAAATTGGGAATGCGGCGTGCTCTTCTAAAGCGCTGTTCGTACGTGACCGTTCTCTCACACTCGAAGGGAGCTCCGGTGCGCTGCATCGGAAAAATTCGGGCATGAACACGCTGCGCGTTCTGGTTGTGGAGGAAGACCAGTCAGTCCTGAATACTTGCTGCAGCTGGCTCATTGATGAGGGCTGTGAAGTCAGCACCCAGCGCACTGCAGCCAACATCCAACAGTGCATGCGTCGCGCGCGCGCCGAGATCGTGCTCATCGATCCGCTGATGAGCGACCTCAGCAGCGAAGAACTCGTGCTCCTGCTTGCCCGCTGCCAGCACCCCGGCGCCCCCAGCATCATCCTCCACTCGCGCCTGAGCGAACAACTCCTCCACCTCGTCGTCGACCCGAAAAACGCCCGCGGCATAATCCACAAGACCAACAACGCCGCCGAGTTCTTGCGCGCGTTCCGTGCTCTCACCCGCGCTACTTGGTCCATGCCCGCGCGCCCGGCTTCAGCCACTAGCGGCACTCACCGCATCGACGGCATGGGTGAACTCGTTGTCCTCTCCCGCGCGCGTCAGGGTCGCTAGTACTAGCTTCGCGCCGTCGCCCGCTAGCGGACACGTCAACGATCGTCGTCAGCGAACGGGTTGTCGCGAATTACGCCCGCTGGTTTGGATGGCGTAGCGGTTGGTTGTGCGCTGGATGCGGTGCGCGCGGGTGGCTGCGCAGAAGCAGCAGGAAGTGTTGGTGCTTTCGCGGAAGCGGCGGGCGGGATGCGTGCAGCTGACGTTCCAGGGACGATCGCTGCGGGCAACGCGACGCGGGGCGCCGGCGTAGAGGGCGCAGGGGGCGTCACCGAGCTGGTGATGGCGATCGGAGGGGGCAGCAGCGGGGGTGCCATCGATGAGGGCGTCGCCGTGACGGCAGGGACGAGCGACTCTGGAGAGCTCGCGGCAGGCACGTGCGTCGTGTCGCGTTCTCGCGTGACGTGGGGTTCTCGCAGAGCGAGCGACACAGCAGTCGCGACAGCAGCGACGCCGAGCGCGGCCGCAGCCCAGCGCAAGCCGCCGCTGGCTCCATCGCGAGCCAAAAGTTCGTGCTGCAACCGCGTGGTCTCATCGCCGTTCGCAGGAATGCGCAACGCACGCAACTCGAGGGTCGCCGCGGTTTCGCGCTGGATCTCCTCGCGAAACAGGCGCGCCATGCATTTGGAAAGGCGTTCGCGCGCGGTGCTGCCCGTGAGGCGCGCGCAAGCGTCGAGCTCGTTGGACATGTCGCTGCCGCGCTCGTAGCGCACGCTGCGGCTCGGATTCATGGCGCGATCGAGCACGACAGCCAGCGCACTCGGGAAATCCGCGCGCAGTCGCGCAGGCTCGATGCGCTCGCCCAAGACCAAGCGCTCGACAGTCTCGAGCTCATCCGCGCCTTGGAATGCAGCAGCGCCCAGCGCAGCTTCGTAAAGCGTGGCGCCCAGCGCAAACAAGTCGAGTGTATGGTCGAAGCTACGCCCCAGCGCATACTCTGGCGACATGTAGCGGAACTTACCCTTCACCTGACCGAATTCGGTCTTGATCAGGCGTCCCTCGGCGCGCGCGATGCCGAAGTCGATGACCTTGAGCTGACCGTCGTAGGTGACGAATAGATTGTCGGGGCTGATGTCGCGATGCACGACGTTCAGCGGCTGGCCCATGTCGTCCTTCAGCTCGTGTGCGTAGTGCAGCGCATCGGCGGCGCGCGCACCGAGCCAAGCGATGAGCTCGTAAGCGAGCGGCTCGCCGCGCTCGAAAGCGCGTTGATACACGACGGAGAGCGGCTTGCCGTGCAGATACTCCATCGCGATGAATGGAACGTCGCCGTGGCGCCCGAGCTCATAGGTGTGAACGATGTTCGGATGCGAGAGCCGCACACACAGCTTGGCTTCCTCCAAGAACATCCCAGAAAATTCGCGGTCTTCGAGCAAGTGCTCGTGCACCAACTTCAGCGCGAGAAGTCGCTCGAAACCATGAGGGCCATCCAGGCGCGCGAGGTAAACGCACGCCGCTCCACCCGCGCCCAACGCTGGCCCGAGCACGTAGCGACCGAGCCGCTCGCCCAAGCGACGGCGCTTCCACTCGGTTTTCGCCACAGATGGCATTGATTTGAGCGTACCACGTGAGCCGAGGCTCAAGGGCAGAGCACGATCTCGATCTGCGGCCGTTCGTTGGAGAAGGCGCTCTCGCGGGAGGTAAATTCGAGTGCCGGTTCGTCAGGTGCGCTGGTCAACACCCAACCGTAGCTCGGCCAGCTCCCCTTGGCGATGGCGCTTACATCTGCAGACACATCGAGTTCCACGAGGACTCCAGCCTGCGAAGTCGGGCCCACCACGACGCTCGCCGATTCAGTGACAGCGGTGTCTCCACCTGGAGAGAGCCATTTTGCGCTCTGTGTCGCGCGCTCCCAGCTAACCTTGCCTTCGTTGAATTCCTGCGCGAGCGCGTACAGCGACAGGGTGTGAGCGTCACCCACGACACCGCTCAACGCAAAGCGCAGCACCGCGCTGCGAATACTGCCGCCCGCCGGCAAGCTCGAAAAATCGAAGGCCACGAGCGTACGCAATCGCTCACCCGCAACGCCACTCACGCGCAGCCGCGACTCCTGCCCGAAGTTCGCTTTCTGATCGGCCGCCACTTCGCTGATGTATGCGTCTGCGCTCGCCGACAACACGAGTTCACACGAGGGTGCACCACCGACATCAGCGCCCGCCTGCCCCGCGCTGGGAGCTCCACCCGAACCACCTCGTGAAGGCGTGCCTCCGCTCGTCAGCGCTCCACCCGTTCCACCCTCTGAAGATACGCCTCCGCTCGTAAGCGCTCCGGCCGAACCACCTTGCAGGAGTACGCCGCCCGCCGCGATCCCCGCAGACCCACCATCAACGGGCAGTGACCCACCGAGGCCAGAGCTCGTTCCACCGCTCCCGCTGCCACCTGTCGCGGGCAACACCGCCTGGTCAGGAAACACGGAGCACGCAGCGGATAGCAAAGCCGCGCTCCAAACAACGCCCGCAGCATGTGCGCGTTGACGACGCGGCGGCCAAGGTTGCATTGCGCCAGAGTAGCAAAATACCAGCGCCCGTCGGCAGCTTCAGGCGACCGGCTCCGCGCCCGAACCGGCACCGCATGCGGAGGAGCATCGCTCGGTCGCTTGCGGGACTTTGTCAGAAGCCAGGGCCGTGGTTACGTTCAGCCGTGCTTCGCCCCCGTTCAATGCGCGTGCCTCGGCAGGTGATGTTCGCCGTCGTGCTGGCGTACGGCTCCAGCAGCGCGCCCGCCTGCCAAACGTCGTGTGACGACGCCGTCGATCGCACGCCCGAAGTCTTCGACGGCGGGCAAACCGACGCGAGCGGCACGCTGTACCAGAGCGCGGATTGGCAAGGTCGCTACCTGAAGTTTCCGCCGCGGCGCGTGTTCGAGTTCGTACATCACCTGCGCCAAACGCCGTTCATCGTCATGCCCTACGTCGCCTTCAGTCCGTGCCCTTACGCGCCCGAAGGTACCTGCGCGGACGACAAGCATCCCGCCAAGCAATCGGCGCCGGCAGCGGGTGATCTCGCGCCCATCACCGCCGTGAACGAGACCTCGTTTCGAGTCACCAACAACACCTGCGAGACGTTCTACTTGAGGGTCACCGCGTACGCGGGAAACTTCGAAGCCGCCGGCGGCAGCACGTCGCTCGACGATGACGCAGGCGGCAACGGCGCGGGCGGCAACGACGCGAGCAGCAACGACGCCAGCGGTAACGGCGGAGCTGGCGGCACTTAGCGCAATGGATCGCGTTCGAAAAATCTTGTCTTGGTTGGCGCGGCACGCGGCCGAAATCTCGTTCGTCGTGCTCGGCGCGCTGCTAACCGCCTGGATCGCGTCCGATGCGTTCACGTCGCGCGTCGTCACTCTGAGCCAGGGCGCCGACTACTGGGAGCACTCCGCTACCCTGCGCGCGCTCATCGATCACCCGTTCAGCCCGCAAAACCCGCATTTCGCGAACGCCGTACCCTCACCGCGTTTCGTGCCCCTCTTCATTCTCGCCGCGCTCGTTGCTCGCGGCCTCAACCTCGGCGCGCTCGACGCCATGGGCATCGTCGCGACTCTGAATACCCTCCTGCTGCTCGCCGGCATCTTCGCTTTCTTTCGCTGCTACTTCCGTGACGCGCGCGCTTCCCTGGTCGCACTCGTCGTCATGTTCGCGAGCTGGTACGACGCTTGGCACTTCTCCAACGTCTATCAGCTCAAAATCTTCTTCAGCACCGCGCCCTATCCTTCCACCAGTGCGCTCGGCCTCTCGCTCCTCGGCTTCAGCCTCACCCTCCACATTCTGCGCGGCGCTCTCCCGCGTGCGGGCGTGCCGCTGCTCAGCGTGTGCTGGGCCGTCGTCACCATCACACATCCACTAACGGCAACGCTCGGCTTCGCCGGTGCGGTGCTTCTAGCGCTCACGGAGCCAGGCGTGCCGTGGCGCCTCCGCTTGAAAGTGGCAGCCAGCGTCCCGCTCGGACTCCTCCTCTCCTTTGCATGGCCCTATTTCTCCATGCGGCGAGTGCTCGTGGGAGGCAGCCACGACCAAGTAGAAGGCATCGCGCGCTCACTCGCCGGCGTCGCTGACGAAAGCGGCGGCAAACTCCATCAATTCTACCGCCAGCGCGAACTCCTCCACACCCTGGGCATCGCCGCTGCGGGCGTTCCCATCTGTCTCTATCTCCTCATCCGTCGCCAACGCCTATTCATTCCTCTCGGCGCGCTCGCCATGGCGTTCCCCTTCGTGGTCAACGCCTACGTTCCCCTGCCCCTCGGCCACCGCTTCATCCTGCTCGCCATCTTCTACCTTCAGACCGCCGTCGTCTGGCTGCTGATGAAGCTCATGCCCGTCGCGCCCGATGCCTGGTCCTTCGTCAACCACCGCTACGTCCGCTGGTTATCCTACGCCCTCACCTCCGCGCTCCTCTGCTTCATCGCCCACCTCAACATCCAAGCCGCGCTCGGACGCCTCAACTACAGCGCCCGTCGCCTTCGCGGCGCTGAAGAAAGTCCCTTCGTTCGCTACGCCCAGCGCGTCGCCGAACTCGCAGGTCCGAACGCCATCATCCTCTCCGACGCCCAGAGCTCCTGGCCGATCCCCACCTTCGGACCCAAAGTCCTCGTCCTCTTCCACAATAACCCCCTCGTCACCGACGACGGCGAACGCATCATTCACGTCGCCCACTTCCTCAACCCCAGCGCCAGCGACTACGACCGCCGCGAAACCCTCGGCAAGTACGGCGTCACCCACATAGTCCTAAAGCGCAACCAAGCGCGCCGTATCGAACCATTCCTCGCCCAAACGGCGGCCCGCGTCCAACTGCCCGCCGGCTACACACTCTACGTAGTCCCCCCGGAGCTGCGCGTACCGTAACCAAAACCACAGCGGGGCGCGTGCGCAGTGCGAGCCTCGCGAACGAATTCAGCCCAATCAAGTTGAGCGGGAGCACGACTGTGCGACTTAGTGAGCGGCGGTGGCGTCGAACCCACGGGGGCTGAGGATTGATCGCATCTTTCAGGCAAATTGACGCGCGATGATCCAGCCGACGCGAAGGATGAGGAGAGTTTCGTATCCTGCTGCGAGGGTTTGCCAGCCTGGCGCTCCATTGTTGCGAATGTGGCTGCCGAGGCGGGCGAGCAGGAGATAGGCTTGCTCTAAGGTTTCCCTTCCGCACGAGCGAACGTCCGTTCCACATGCGGAGCCAAGATTCCTCCTCGTTGAAACGCGGGTTGTTAATGAACCGATAAAACCCTTCCAGATCCGCATCCGACCCCATCGCACGAGGAAACCCGCTTGCAGGATCCCTCTCCAAAGCGCGAACGATTCGGACTAGCCGACTTCCGAGACGGTCGTCTCCGAGCTCTGCACCTTCGAACTCGTCGCTCACCGGACCAAAACTGAGTGCCTGCATCGAGATCCTTCGATCACTTTGCAGCTCTTTCTCAAGCAAAATGTGATTGATCCTCAGCCCACGGGGGTCCCGTCCTATCGCCGAGCGCTGCTCTCATACGCTGCGCCACGCCGCGAGCGTTGCGAAATTCAAAAGCGGGGCGCGTGCGCGGTGTAGCGTGCGGCATTGACGAATGGCGTCTGCGCTAGTGACGCACAGGGTTTAGTTTCGCGCCCTTTACGGCGCTGCGCCCAAACACAAGAAAACTCGCGCGTTGCTTCTTCGCGACGACTTCGACCACCGCGCATGCGTCGTGCGAGGCTCGCGAACGAAATTCAGCCCGAATCAAGTTCAGAGGAGCACTCCTGCGCGACTTAGCGCGCGGTGGCGCCGAACCCACGTGGGTCACGTCCTATCGCCGAGCGCTGCTCT
>JBMOMJ010000035.1:61657-119888 GCA_049324695.1 Myxococcota bacterium | reverse complement strand
TTTCGCCTTATTTGGCGGGCGCGACATTTTTACGTGGCCTCAGCTCGCCCGGACCAATTTGGCGCGCTGTTTTGGCTTTAGGCGGCGCTCAGCGCCGGAATTACGCGGATCGGGAGAGCCATCGACACGCAGCCCCTTCTTTTGCGCGGTTTTCTCGACTTTAAGACTCGCCAGAACCGCCCATCTTGCGAGCCCGGCATTGCGCACCGCCGCTTCCGTAGGCGTTCGGCCGCGGACGTCGCGGCGCACTTGCGGTGTCGTGGGCGTTCGGCGCGGCGCCGACGGCGCTCGACGGCTCGCCAGTGTGGCGAGGTGAACTCGCACTCTGTGATCAGAATCCGAGCGCAATGAGCTTGCTCTGAGTTGCGACAAACACGCGGCCGCTCACTACGATTACGTGGACCACGACATCAGTCTGGCTGCCGACGGCGAATTCAGCTAGGAGCGCGCCGGTACTCGCGTCGCGCGCCACCAGCAAACCGCTTCGCGTTCCGTAGTAGACCACGCCGTTTGCGATGACGAGTTCCTCGGTGCTCATACGTTGGCTGGTGGTCGAGGCAAAGGGCTCCTTGTACAGTTCCTCGCCCGTGCTGGCGTCATAAGCGACAATCCCGATGCCCGGCGTGCACACGTTGCGTGGAGCGCACACTTCCCCTTCGTCCCCCCATTCGCAAAAGGTCTTGATCTCGCAACGCGAAAAACTGAACACCACGCGCTCCGCGTCGGCCGCTCTGGCGCTATCGCCGCACGGCGCGGTCCAAAGCTGCGCGCCGCTCCGCTCGTCGAGCGCATAAAGGACCCCTGCGCGGCAAACGAAGACGCGCCCATGGCTTACGATCGGGTCCCCGACAGTCCTCGGCTCCAAGTCATTGTTGATCGGGTCGCCAATCGGCGCTGTCCACAGTGGCGAACCACTAAACCAGTTCCTCGCTTCCACATGATCGCCAAAACCCACGATCGCGCGCCCGTTGCTGAGCGCTGGTGTCGTCAGCCATGGATGAGGGTAGTCGTTCTTCCAGAGAACGCCGCCATCGTAGCCATACGACTGAGCATGGGCGCTGAGCGTCGAGTGACGCAGAAATCGCTCTTCGGGCGTGCTTTCTCCGAAATCGTCTGGCCATTCGATCGTGCTCGAAAACAGGACGAGTCGATACGGCGAGAGCTGACCGCGACGGGTCCCCTGAGGGTCATTGGGTCCAAACGTCACGCGCTCCGTGAGAGTTGCCTCGTCAGTCCGATAGAAACCGCTATCCGAGTCAACGAACACATGACGGTCGGTGATAGTCGCGTACCCCCGGTAGGTGTCAGTCGAAATCGCCGAAAATATGTGTTCGACCTGGCCGCTCCCAGCGTCGACTTTGACTATGGTGTTACCCGTGACGAAGAGCTTGCCGAACGACGCGCTGATACGCCGATAATAGTAAGCGGACGAAAGCGGGAGATCCACGTGCCAGAGCTCGTGCAAGCTGGCGACGTTTCCCGTGCCAATCGTCGTCTCATTGGGGTTGTAACCGTTGTGCCGCGGCGTGCGCCCGAATTCCCACCAACCGTCCACGCCTGCGGCTTGGAATTCGTCGTCCTGGTCAGCTACGCTCTCTTCGGTTGAGGCCCCTTGTGTACACCCCACGCAAGCCACGCCTACTGCAATCAACCAACCCAGAAACGAACCCGTCGTCATGATGCCCTCGCGAATCTTCGCCGAGGCTACACGACGGCCCACGTTCGCATCGAAACTTCTCGGATGCGCAGCGGTGGCGTTTCGTCGAAACGCGCCGGCGAGCGGTGCCGCGCGGGGCTAACATTGCGCAGCCCGTTAGCAGAGTGACGAGACAACTAGCGAATGCGGGCACAAATCGTGGCAAGAACTCCATGAAAGCTCCGTGTTTCTCTACGGGCTGCAGGCTGGAACGGGATCGGTTGGGTCTTGGTCACGCGGCAGTACGCGAAGTTATCCACGTCGATCAACGCGCCCGTCGCGCCTTCACGACTCAGCTGAATGCCAAAACTGAGCGAATCTGGGTGGATGAATCGGTTACTTGGTTCGCCTGCCCCGCGGGATGTAAGAAGGCCCCGATCGGAGAACACTCCGCCGGGACCGGCACAATGCCATTCACCTGTCGCGCTTGATCTACCAAGGACGCGACTTGTTAGGATCGCACTAGTTCGCGGGCAGGCCGTAGGCGTAGATCTTGTTATCGAGACCCGGGATGTAGAGGACTCCGTCGCTGATGCTACCCGGACCGCCGTAGCCGTCGGGGATAATGTCGGCTGCCCACAAGGGGGCTGGGCAGATGCTGCTATCCCTCGCGCACTGCGAGACCGGGATCGCTCCAGAATTCGTATAGACGACTCCGTTCGCGAAGGCGGGTCCTAGATCCGCAGTCACGTCGTGAAAGATGGTGGCGAAGCGCATGAGCGGCCTGCACTCACCGCCGTTGCTTCGGCAGTTCACGGCCCAGGCACTCGAATAGTAGGTTTCATTTCGGAAGAGCGCGGGTTGAGTACCTTGGGCATACACGACGCCCTCCGCAACGGCTGGCGCCGCGGTAAACCGCTCTCCCGTCGCGCGCCAGAGGGGCGTGCAAGTGGCGCCGTCCAGACCGCAATCGTAGCGGTACGCGCGCAACGCTGTGCCGGTGACGAGAAAGATGCGGTCGTTGCTGAGCACGGGCGTGTCGTAGGGCTCGCCTTCGATGGGACTTTGCCAAAGCGGGTCGCAGACATTGCCATCGTTGCGGCAGTCAACGGGATACGCCGCGAGGACGGAGGACGAGCCGACTTGCGGCGTGCCGACGGTGTAGACGGTGTTCTTGTAGATTGCGACGGCGAGCGAGTAGTCGGCACCGCTCGGTGCAGTCCAGAGCGGGCCGCAGCTAGTCGTCGGGCAACTGCTCGGGAAGGCGTAGAGCGTGCCCCCGCTGTTGAGGTAGACCGTGTTGCGGTAAACTACCGGCGTAGAAGCGTGGCTGGCAGTGGGCCCCGTCCAGGCTGGCAAGCACTCCCCGAAGTCCGCTCGGCAATCCTGCGGGTACACGCGCAGTCCGTCGGCCGCTCCGACGTACACAAACCCGTAGGCAGCCGCGACGGCGGTCTTCCTCTGAAAGACGCCGTTAGCAGCGCCGAGCTTCGCGTACCAGAGCCAGTCGCGGGAGCCCTTGCCTACGGCGTAGAGCCAGCGCTCGTAGTCGCCAATAGAAAGCTCCGGAATTCCAGTCGCAAACAGCCGAGCGCCCGCAACGATGATGCGCCCTCGGAGTGGCGACAAATTGGTACTGCGCCAGCGCCGCTGAAGACTCAGCACATTGTCGGGACCCACAACGTTTTCGTACGGATTATAGCGAGCGTAGTTTGGGGCAAAGCCATCTTGCGCGAAGTCCGTCCGCACCGCAAAGCGCGCGCTGCCGCTGCTCCCTGCACTGTTTGCGCTGAGCGTGTAGATTCCCGGCGGCATGTCGGCCGAGATCTGGAATTCGAGACTAACGGTGCCATCCGCCGCGGCGACCGCGTTGGCAACCGGATCCGAATCCAGCGTAAGCTGCACCTCGGCACCAGGGGCAAAGCCTGTTCCGGTCACCGTGACGCTCGTGCCCGGCGGAGCTGCGTTGGGAAGCCGCAGCTCCGCATTGCCGAGTGCGATCGTCAACCGCTCTGCCGTGAATGCAAGCTTCTCGGGTCCGTCCATCGAGACGGGTTCTGGCTGACCGCAGCCAGTCAGCAGAGCGATAAATCCGAGGAGCGGGGGCAAAAATCTTTGCAGGGACAGCATGGGACCTCCGTGGCCTCTAGGGGCTGCAGGCCGGAACGGAATCGGTTGAGTCGTTGGTCACGCGGCAGTACGCGAAGCTATCCACGTCGAGGGCCACGCGCCCTGTTGCTGACCCGCGCGTCAGCTGGACGCCGAAGCTTAGCGAATCGGCGAAAAACAGATCTGAGCCGGTGTTGTTCGGCGTCGCCGGAAGCGTAAAGGCGACCTGCTGCCAGACGGTTGTTGGGAGAATCGGTAGCTGCAGACTTGGGACAGGATTAAACGGCATCCAGTAGCCATCATTCGCCGAACTGTAGGTGCCGTTCGGTTTGCGCCAAGCGTAAATCAAGTTGTACTCCGCACCATCTGCTGCAGCCGCGCTCAGACCGGACGACGCCGCGGGATCCGTGGCCGTGAACATCCTCTCGTCGTCACCCGTGTAACCGAAGGGCAGCTCCTCGCCTGTTCCATCCAATGTGCTCGCAGCAGCAGCTTGGCCACCGATCGGGCAAGGAGGCGCAGTGGGATTGGCGTTGAACGGACACGTGCGATCGGGGGTCGCGAAAGTCTTCCCAATAGATGCCGTAGCTGTTGCAACCCCGCGTGTAGCAGATCGAATGAAACACCAGCGGCACCCAATTACGTTGATTGCCAGGCGCTGGATTGGCGATGGCGTTGTCGATCCAACCCTTGATGGTCTTCGCTCGGCTCTCGTATTCCTCAGGTCGATCGTAAACGCCGTTGCCGTCATCGTTGCAGGGCACCGCGGGGTATTCGAGCTGAAAGGCCTTGATAGTGCAGCAGCCCGAAGTGCATCCCGCACTGACAGCGCCTTCGTTTTCGATCGACGAGGGCGTGCGGATCGACCAGATCCCCTCAAGCGGATCGTTCACATTGGTCACGTCGAGCGGGTAGCGCTCGGCCCACACGCACGGTGTGGCTGCGGACAAATCGAGGCAGCTCTTGGTGTTGGCGACTCCGCCGGTTTGGCGCGCCGATCGATAGCCGCACTCCCCTGGCAGATGACCCACGATATCTCGGGTGTCCCACGCGCCGAGGCTCGGCGATGGTCCTCCGTCCTCGAGCCGGTTACCTATACCGTCATCGCGACGGTCCGCGGGCACAACGTCATCGATACTATCGTCGAACGTCAGCGAGACCAGAATCGGTCCCGCCAGCGCTTGTTGCTTCACAACGACTTCTGGTCGCACGGCCCTCTCAGCCTCCGGTTTGCTGCAGCCGGCGGCCATGATGAACACCGCGCGGAGCACTGCACAGCCCCGCCTTGGTCCTCTTTTTTCCAAGCGATCGTCCTCTCCCGAAGTAAGCTGTTCGAGTAGTAACTCGGCGGTTCGGCGAGGCCGTGACCTGTGCATGACTGCAGTGCAACTTCTGAGATGCAAAGCTCCACGACACGAGCGCAACCGTCCGGAGTCCTGCTTCCATCGAGGGATCAGGTCGCAGCTTCGTCCACTCCGGCGCCGCGCTTGCGAGCCGCGGGACCGTGTACCGTGAAGCTCATGGTCAACGGACGCGCACGGCGATAGGGCCTGCGATTCCGTTGCTCACGACATGAGCCACGTAGACGACGGTGTAGACCCGCTCGTCGATTTCGATGGCCTCGCCCGCGCGCGGCACCGCCACTGCGTCCTTCACCGTGAATTCATTGAATGAGTCTTCGGTGGGTCCGCCCGAGAACTGCACCAGGTACTCCACGCTAGCTTTCTCGCGCTTGAGGATAACGGCGTCAACCTTTTCAACTGGCACTCGATGAGTTCGCGATTCACTGGTGAACTCCGGATCGGGCACCCTTTTTCCTTGGAGGACGCCGGCACCTAGACCAAGCGACCAAGCGGCACCCCGCGACGGTAGACGACCGTAGCCTGACCTTGTCGCTGAGGACGTCAAAACACGACCATTCGAAAAGCAAACTCGAGCGCCAATTGCGTCGCTCGTTTGCGCACGCGATTCGCCAGCGTTGACGATGGTCAGTCGCGACCGGGCTGGCGGCGTGTTAATGATCGGAATTGCCGTTCGTCAGAGTCGCTCCAGAATGGTTCCGCGCCTGACTCCCAACTTGGTCCGCGTGGCCTTTCGACAAACTGAATTGGTCTGTCACCGGCATGCCATGCGTAAGCCGTACACTGCGGGGAGTTATCCCAATGGATGGCTACTTTTCCTGCGAGGAACAGATGAAGGTTGAGCGCCGGCGAACGAATGGCAGATCCGTGAGCATCTATGCGGTCGCACTCCTAAGCGCGTCGGCATGCGCCGCCGATGGGAACGTTGGTGAACGGGCGGAGGAAGCGCGCGAGCGCTTTCTCGCGGAGGAGCTCGCGGTAGGTGCTCACTGGGAGCAGCAGGGCCGAACACCGAGGAATACTTCATACAATCCGTTCGAGAGTGTGCTCAACGCGAACACAATCGCGACACTCTCCACGTTGTGGAGCGTGCCGCTCGCGTCGAACACGCTCCTCTTGCGCAACGATGTAGTCTACGTCCAGACGAACCTCCAGATTCGCGCGTTGTCCACCGACACGGGAGAGGCGCTTTGGCCCTACGACTACGGCGTCCTCGGGGGCTACACTGGCGGGGGTATCATCGCGCTGCAACCCGGATGTGACCCCTATCGGATCCTTCGCTTGAACGCCCTGCATGGCGGTGTCACCTGGGATGTGAGCGCTGTAAACACGCACTGCGGTGACGACAGTACCTCGTTCAAAACCCAGGCGCGGCTCTGGCGCGATTGGGTTTACTTTGCCGACAGCTCTTTTGGCGAACCCTGGGGAGAAGGAAGCGAATCTTGCAGCACCTCGTATGGCGGCTCGAGCGGGCTAGTTGCCTGGAACGTTCGCGAGGCGCTCTCCTGGTCGCGCTCCGTACCGTTGATCGCGACGACACCCTCCGTGGCCAACGACACCCTGTTCATCAGCGGGCCGGTTCAAGACACCTGCAGTGGGGAAGTCGTCGGCGGCAACACACTCGCGCTGAACGCTTGGACGGGAGAGACCATTTGGGCGTCGCCGGTCGGCAGAGATCCGCGTCGCAGGCAACTCAGTGGGTCCTTGCCGGGTCCTGCTCCCACTATCATCAATGGTCACGTCTACGTGGCGGATGGCGCGGGAACCTGGGTAGCCCTGGACGAGCGAACGGGTGACGAGGTGTGGAGGCACACTTCCGCTACTTCAGCGCTCGGTCCGGGCGAGCTTGCCGCCACATTCGACGAGATTGTGATCTCGAATGAGAAGCCAGAGCAAAGCCGAGTGCTCGTCGAGGTTATCGAACCAGCTACCGGCAACCTGATTCGTTCGATGAGCGTCGCCGGCCGCAACTTCACCCGGCCCGTGATTGCAGGCGAGCTGGTGTACGTGGGGGTGAACTCCACGCTTCACGTCTTCGAGCTGAAGACGGGGGCTTTGCTGCGTGAGCTTCCGCTGTCGAGTTTGATTAAAGACGTTATAGTGGCGAATGGTGCCGTCTACGTCACCACCACGCAGAACGCATATCGGCTCGGACCCTCGTAGGTTACGTGCAGCGCCGCGGCTTCGCGCGTTCAATCTGGTCTAAGGCGTGCTCATAACGCCCGCGGCCACTGTTCCGCCGGCAAACCCGAACGCCACGAGGCCGCGGTTTCTTCGTGAACGTTGCCCCGTATCAAGCGCCGCCGCTGCAAAACTGCGCGCGAGCAGGCCGAAGGGAGCACAGGTTCCGATTGCTTCGCCGCTGGAAGGAATGCCTCCGATGACCTCTTCCCGAACCTGCACGCCCTTGCCGCCTCGGGAACCTTCCCTCGCGGCGTGCAACTCGCCGGGTGTGAAAGACGAGGTCGGACGCGCGAAGTGCTCCCGAGGCGGGTAGCAGGGAACTCAAAGCCGAGTGCCTGAGTGCTCAGGCTCAAGCCGCGTCGGCGGCTTCAAGATCGCAAAACGGCCGCCGCACGCGCTGACTCGCCCGTGGCGCGCCCTTTGCTCAACAACGATGCGAGGGACTTCATCAAACCCGCCTCGAAGGCAGCAAGGATAAAAGACGTGAGAAAAATCAAAGTCGATAGAAGCCGAACGAGAACGTGCAGCGACCTGGACGTCCGAACGGTGTGGAAGAGGCAGGTGTGCAAGACAGCAGCCCTCGCGGCCATGGTACCCCTGGTTTCCTTCGCCTCGCAGCCTGCGCAAGCCGCGAGCTGCGGAACGGGAGGTGTGGCGCGTTGCACGTTGGGCTCGCTCAATGGCCTCGACGTCAAAAAGTTTGCAGACGATATTGCCAACGGCATCGAAGCCAAAAAGCCCGTGGGCTACGCCGTGGCGGTCGTCGACCGGGACGGAAACAACGTCCTCGAGCTTTCTGCTGGCCACGCGGTGCGACCGGCGGACCCGATCTTCACGATCCAATTCGATATCAATGCCAGGTCGGACATTGGGAGCGTGTCCAAGGTCATCACCGAGGCCATAGTGCGCCACGGAATCGAAATGACCGAGGATTTGCCAGCATATTCAAGTTGCAAGGTTCACCTCGACACGAAGTTTCTGGACGTCTTGCCGTCAGTTTTCGCGGAGGTCGACACGAGCGGCTACTACGATGACGTTACCATCCAACAAGTGCTGGGACACAAAGCTGGCGTGCCCAACAATCTCGGGGCGGATCCCTACGGAAACCCGTACGACTATTGGATCACCATGCGGCGCCCTGATGGCTACCGCAATTGCGAGAAGGGGAGCTACTGCTACTCGAATGACAACTACGTGCTCGCGACGATGATGGTCGGAATGATCTTCTCTTGCGGGGCCAAGCCGTCGTGGGATGGTCTCTTGGCGGCTATGTGCGCCGGCAAGCCCGCCGGGCGCGAGGAGCAAACCTGTCAGATTCAGAACGCCTACACCCTGTTGGCGGGCCTCTCCAACGAGACCGTCCGCGACATGATCATGTCCCCGTTCGACGTTTCGGCATCATGCGACTACCAGACGGACTTCCTCGATGCGGGAATCCCGGTCGCCAAGGGATACACCGACCGAAACGATCCCCACGGGGACTACGCGTGGCTGGACGTGCGAGGGTGCGGGGTCGGACAGTGGCATATGTCTGCGCGCTCTTTGGCCAAGGTCATGCGGTATCTGCACCAAGGCACGTTCTTTTTTCACAAGCAGTCTGCGGACGCTCTTCCCGATACCTTCAACGGCGGACACGACAACTTCGTCTCTCGCATCCAGAATTTGGATAGCCTTCAGGTCGCATTCGAGAGCAACACCCCAATCAGCCAAACCGAGGTGGGGGCGATCATCTCGAGCGCGTACCAGAACGCGCGCGTCAACGGGACCGTCATAGGGACCTCTCCACCCGTGCTCGATCAAGTTCGCGGAGCCTGGGATTGCAAGCGCAGTGGATCCTCGGCGACCATGCGGCTCCAAGTCGCCAGCCGCAACGATATTCGCGGCTACCATTTGGCGGACTTCGGCGGTGAGGGCTCAAACGAACTTTGGTCGTACTCGTCGAATGGGAGCAGCAGCGCGAGCGGCACCTACGTCTACTACAAAACTACCAGCAACCCGCGTGAAGACCAGACCTGGTCGGGCACGTGGAAGCTCTCCCGGCAAAGCAACGGCACCCTGCGTGTGACCCGCCGCGACGACGCTACGGGTTGGACTGGCGATTACACCTGCCAATCGGGCACGCCATAGCTCGGAACACGACTGCCCACCGCGTCGCATTGTAAACGATGTACCGGCCCACGTTGAAGCGCGAGATTCGGCTTGCCAGAACCCCGACTCACCGTATCGTGAAAGCAGAGCGGCAGAGGGCGGCTTCACGGACCTGATCGCTATGCAAAGTGTAGGGGGCACCGAATGTGGCTGAACGAGCCTTCGCATGCTTGTGCGCTTTGCGCGGGTCGCCCCTGCCTAGCGCATCGCGCTGGTTTATTAGCGCGGCCGAGATGCCAGCGGTGCCTAGCGCGCCGAGTGCACCGGTGCCCGCAATGGCCACGCCGTTCGAGTCTCCGTCCGGACTATCTGCGGACGAGCGGGATCTGCTCGAATAAGTCGAACGGCTCGCAACGCCGTAGTAACCTTCGTTCGCGGGCGGTGATGCCGCGCCCAGGTTTACGGATGTGGGCGACAGCGCAGGGGAGATGGTGCGCGCGGGGTTCTTGCCCTAGAGGTCGCGAGGCGACGCCATGCCGTAGATCAAGGTCGGGATGCCTGTTGCAAACATTCCGGCCCCCAGAATCATCATCTCGGGTCCACCACCCGTGTAACTGTCGACACCCGGCTAGGTGGAGCTTGCCTCGGCGCGCGCCCATCGAGTTCGAATTGCGATCCAAAATTCAAAGTCACGTGGCGTAGTCATGGTGTCAACGGACTCGGGAGCTTCAGCCCCTAGTTCTGACGCTTGCGCGACAACCGACCGCTCGCTGTGAGTACCGCTACGATCATCATCATCGATACGGACGATCATGGCTGCCATTGAGGCGGGAATGAAGCAAACGCAGCATACTTCTCAAGTGGGCCTGGCACAGACACCTCGAACGCCCAGTCGCTGCCTGGCGCCAACGGTTTGCTGTTCCGGACAACGGCCCGCGCGAGCGGCCGACCGAAGGCATTGAGCGAGAAGACATAGACTGCCGCGTCGACGATGGCTTCTGCACTGCCGTTGTGAAACTGGCCCCGCAGCGTGCCCTTCGATGCTGTCGCCGAAGTGACGCGAACGTTTTCGATTCCGACATCGGCAATCTTCATGGCGTCTGTCGGAAGGTAGCCTTGAAATTGGTGGAGGATGCTCGCCACCTGCGCTGCCTTCGTTTCGACCCACAAGCCACCAAGGCCGACCTCGCCAGCTGCCAAACAGCCGTTTTCGGAATAGTCCGTGTGCAGGGTGCCTTGTATCTGAGCGATGCCCACGCCGAGCTCTTCGCCATCGAGACCGCTAAACACCGCTGCAACTTTGAGTCCGCACTCTAGCTGCTGCCCAGTATTGCGCAGGGAGACGAGCCACTCCGTGATACTTCCGGAATCACGCAATGTTGCAGCTTCGATCACCAAAGACTGAAAACCTGAGTTGGCAGATTCGAACTGGATGCCCTCAGGAACGAATGCACGCTGATCCGACGCTCCGCCCGTCGAGTCAGGGCTAGTATCCGAATCTTCCCCACTGCATCCCAGGCAAACGGCAAGCAGCATGTAACACAAGCCCGTCCCGTTCCTTCCGTACCAGGTCATTTCTCACCTCATATCAGACGTTGATTATTGAAAGAAAACGAAGGTCGCTCACAGATTGGCGAGTTGATGTTTGAAACCGCGCGCGAGTGCGGCAACGGAGGAGAGCGCTGCGCGTCACCGCATAGTCATTCGCTTGGACCACGATCGTTGGTTGGCCGCGCCCGGTCACTCGTTGGAGACGAGTCGTCATCATTCCGCCGTCGATACGCGCCGACGCGCGCATTATAGACCTCGGCAGCCTTCGCGTAGCGACCGTCAGCGGTGATGCAAAGCGGCCATGAGCCCACGGCCGTCGCAAGCCCGGTGATGAGAAGAGCCCTAGATGCACCTTCATCATGGACGGCCCCGGAAGAGTGAAGAGCCAGGCTGGTTATCGCCGTCAGCGACGTCACGATGGACAGCACAGCGAGCGTGTTACCGGTCTGGACATACGGAGCGGTATCCTTGTATCTGCCGAGGCGCCGCATCACATCGTCTCGATTCACGATTTGGCCGTGCTGCTCGAACCGCGTCTCGCCGATGCAATAGCCGCGCTGTATCTGCAACGGCTCGCTGGTGTTCATCCGAATCGTGCTCGGCTGGCACGCGAGCAGCCCGTGAATGAGCGCGCCAACGCAGAGATGCGTCGCGACGCGCGGAAATAGCTCTCGATTTCCGGCCTCGCATCGGAACGAAGTTCGGCTCGATCGTCTGGGTCACGACCTGTCGTTTCACTCCTTGAGCAGGATCACGTTTCGGGCTCCACCCACATTGCAAGTTCAAATACCTCTCTATCCGCGAAACGTCTCCTGCAATGGTTTGCCATGGACCGAGAGCACTCCCTCATCGCGGTCTGGACAGCGCACCGCGCTCCTCAGCTTCACTATTCGCACGCGCGCCGCGTCGATCCATCGTTACGTAGTTGATTTACGGACGCATCTGCAGGTCGCCTTCGGACTACGCGTTTGCGGATCGCTTCGAGCATAGCAGCCAGTCTCCCGAGTGATGAGCAACGAGCGCGCACGTTCCCGGTGAGATGGAAATGATTGCATCATGAGTTCCAAGGCTCGCGACAAGATCGCTGACGGTTCCTTCCTTCGTTCCGCTTGGGGCCGTCAAGCGAAACATGATCGCGGACTGACCACCGAATCCTGGCTGCGCGAGCAGAGTTTTCACATCAAGGAGCTGGACCTCGCCGTTGTCCGATGAGAGCTGATCGAAAAGATCGTCTAATGATAGGACGCCCCAACGCTGCGGTGGTCCTTCAAGAATCTGCAACCAGCGTGGACGTCGTCGCTTGGGAACGAATGCCGCTACGAACGAAACCAAGTGTCTGTGCTCGAGCTCCCTTGTTGTCATGCATCGTCATTCGAGTATGTGTCCAACGTCGCGAGCTCAAGGTCTCCGTCTAGCGCAAGAGGCTTCGGAGCGCGCATTGATTTGATGTCGAGACTCGGGTGTCGACAATCCGCCGTTGGACAGGCGCCCAGGTCGCGTGTTTCACTCGGATCGATCCCCAGCTTTACTGTTCCGCGTCTTCATCCGAATGACGTTGCGGGCTCCGCAGACGTTGCAAGTCAAGTACCTCTCCATCAACGAAGTCTCTCCCGGGAGGACTTCGTCATGAACCGTAAGCACGCCATCCCCCCGTTCAGGACAGCGGACGACTGCCGTTGGATTGTCGATGAGGAGCTTTGCAGCCTCCAACCAACGCTGTGTTGCTGATTGACTCATTAGAAAAACGCGCTAAACGCGCGCTCCGCAAATGACCAGGCGGCATTCGTCTCGGCGGTTGCCATTGCTCCAGAAACGCCAGCTGCCGACTGACTTGTCGCTAGCCGGTAGGTTTCGTGCAGCAGGGTCTTTGTAAGTTCCGCGGTGGACGTGAACGCTTCTCGACCAAGCACAAATCCATTCTCGCCGAACAGGGTCATTCCGGACGCTGGGACACCTGGGTCGACCAGGATGGTGCGTCCTCCGATCTTCAGTTCAGCTCCTCCAGCCTTGTAAGCAGCGCGAAGTGCGTCCAACGAAATTCCTTGTACCTCACGTACTACGGCGCGTTCAACGGCGGTGAACGCTCTGGCGATCCGCCACGCCTTGTACGCACCCCAGCCCCAACGAACACCTTTGAGGGCCACGCCCCCAGTAACCCCCCAAAGGAGGTCCCACTCCCCTTCTCGGATCGCCTCAATGTTGGCCTGGACGATCTTCCACTCGGCCTCTCGCTGTTGCCGTAGTATTTCTATACAAACGTCACCTCCGCCGCCGCACGCGAGCGCACCCGCCGCCGGATCAAAGAGGCTCGTCCCCGGCGGTCTCTCCGGCGGTCCCACCCACCCATCGTTCGCCCCGGTCGCATTCCCCCCTCCACTCCCGCCACCTCTCGTCGTGGCAGCACGCGCCCCAATCGCCCCCGTCCTCGTCTGCGCCGCTCGCCCAGCGAACGGATCTCCCATCGCCGCGTTCAGGCCAAACGACGTGAGGAGATTGCCCCCAACACCCAGCGCCAGTCCGCCAGGACTTGCTCCCATTCCCGCGGCTCCGACGCCGAGCCCCCATCCTTCGATGCCTGCTGTGCTGTCCCAGTTGTCAGGCATGAACCCGCTCGGATCCGTCGTATTGATCGGATCGTTGAAGACGTAGCTGTACGGGTTTTGCCCCTGGCTCCAGTACGGCGCGGAGCGCACTGGATCTTGCGTTAAGAAGCGCGCGGCGAGTGGATCGTAAACGCGACCGCGCATGTCGATCAGGCCGAGCTCTTGGTCATGCTGATGCCCGGTGAAGCCGCTGCGCGTTTGTTCGAGTGGGTTGGTTGGTGCGCCGAAGGCGTCGAAGCTTTGGCGGGTGAAGCCACCGGCGTTGGTGCTGATGGTGTCGACGCTGTCGAGGTGGTCGCCGTGGAAGAACAACGTCTGTTCGGGCGCGTTGGGTTTGCGGACAATTTCGCCGAGGTTTCGACCGCCAGCGTAGAGGCGGAAGCGTTCTTCGAGCGTTGTGTCGGTGTCGGTCGCGACGGTGCGTTGGTAGTAGTCTGCAACGTAGTGCCGCGTTTCCGTCGGGCCGCGTTGCGTGACGCGTTCCTCGTGAGCGTTGTAGTCGATGGTTGTGACGTTGCTGCCGCTGGTGATGGTGTGCGGCATGTCGAATGCGGTGTACTGGATGGTTTGGTTTGCGCCGGGAATGTCGGGGCCGCTGCGCGTCGTGACGTTGCCGTTGGCGTCGTAGCCGTAGCTGTTGGCGCCTGCGGCGGTGACGGCCTGGATGAGGTGGGGACGCGTTGGATCGTAGGTGGTGGTGACGGCGCCGCGTTGAGTGATGTTGCCGAGGAAGTCGTACGTGTGGCGCGTGGTTAGAGTGGTGGCGCCGTTCTCTTTCTCAGTGATGGTGTCGAGGCGATTGAGGAGGTCGTACGTGTAGTCGCGAACGCGCGCTGTCGCGGGGTTGGTTGTGTCGCTGCGGGTCCTGACGCGTGCGTTGGCGTAGTAGTCGTAAGAAAGGTTTTGGATTGTGGTGGGCGGAGGGCCCGGTGGAGTGGACGGCAGCGTGGTGGTGATGTTTTTGACGAAGTAGCGCTGGGGGTCGTAGGCGTAGGTCGTGGAAGCGCTGTTGCCGAAGGTTTCGTTTTGGATGAGTTGGCCCTGGTAGGCCTGGTTGAGGCGCCAGAGTTGGCGGGTGGCGCTGGCTCCTACTTCGTCGAGGCCGGTGAGAACGCCAGAGGGATCGTAGGTGTATTCAGCGACGATGCGTTCGGCGGTGGAGCCCGGGAGGTTTGGATAGTGGATGCGTTTGGTGCGCGCGAGGTCGTCGTACTCGAAGTTCATCGAATAGGTGACGCCGTCGATGAGGTGGTCGACGCGCTGGAGCGCACCGCGGTTGCGGAGTGGATTGGCGGTGGGCGGCTCGTAGACGTAGGTTTGCCGTTGGCCATTCGGGTTCTGCGGAGTACCCGGCGAGACGGTGGCCGTTAGGCGACCGAGAGCGTTCGGGCCTTCGTCGTAGGTCCATTGGCTTTCGCCGAAAGGATCTTGGATGGAGCTGAGGCGGCCAAGTTCGTCGTGATGGTATTTTCGAATCTGATTCTTGCTGTCGTGGGTCTCGGTGATCTCGTCGAAGCCGTTGTAAAATGATGTGGTGCGGACGCCGTTTCGATCGAGATGGGTAAGCCGACGGCCGTAGTCATCGAACCAAGACTGATCGCGGGTTGCAGCTCCGTCGGCTACGTCGGTCACGCGCTCAAGCGTGTTGAAGCCGCCGTATAGGAAGTCGGTGTAGCGGTTGGTGGTGACGGTGTGCTCGCCGTCGACATTGCGGATTGGGCGGCCACCGTGGTCGGTGACAATGACATTCTCACGGCCTGTCTCGTCGATCGTGAGTTCAATGCCAATGGGGCAAGCGGTGGGATTTTCGGCCGCGCTGCTGCAGCTCAGATTGGCGAGCCATTGGCGGTAGTTGTCGGCGAGGGTGACCGCATCGGCGTAGCGGTGTTGGACGACGCTGCCGTCGGATCGCTGGAGTGAGATCAGGCGATCGAAGGCGTCATATGTATAGAGCGCGCTCGGTGTTTGCGCGGCGTCGGTGGTGGTGTGCGGCAAGGTCGAGCCAACAAGACGACCTTTGGAGTCGAAGGTTCGCTCAGAGATGATGGTTGATTGGCCGATGCCCTCTTCCTGGCTGCGCACCAGGCGACCTCGATAGTCGAGTTCGGCGATGAGGCTGGCCGTGTGGGTGCCGTCGACGCCTTGGCGGCTGCGTGTGACCAGAATTCGTGGATGGATGGTGCCGACGGCAGTGCTTGCGCTCTTAGCCGGCGACGCAGCGTACGTGTAGACAGTAGTGCCCGACGGATCAGTGCTATTGGCAAGAAGGCCGAGGCCATCGTACGCGCGCTGAGTAACGATGTTGTTGGGGTCGATGACGGTTGCTACGGCACCCCAACGCGGATCGAACTCGAGCTGCGTCGTGTGTTGCTTGGCGTTGGTGACGAGGAACGGGAAAACTTGGTCGGCATCGTAGGTGACGTCGGTTGTCCGGCGTGGTTCTCCGGTGAGGACGTCCTCCCAGATGTGCTCCGGGTTTCCGTAAGCGTTGCGAACGTAGGTGGTGCGATGAAACGCGGAGTCGTCGTCATCATCGTCTGAGGCCCGCGTGACGGTTTCGAGCAAGCCGCGCTCGTCGTAGGTAAAGCCCAGGGTACGCCTGTAGTCCCAGGTTGCGCGGCGGCTCGTGGTGGTGACGCGTCTAGGATTGGCGATAAGCCAGGACGCGGCATCGGGCGAAAATGCGCTGACGGTACTGCCGCTTTCCATGCTGCGCCCGTTTCCGTCGCGGCAGAAGTGGCTTTGATTCAGCAAGTTCCCGTAGCCGTCGTATTGGGTCCGCTGCTCCACGCAGTCCATCAGCAGCGTGCCGTCTTCGATGTCTGGCGGAGGGTCGCCGATTACGATCTGGGGCTTGGGTTTTTCGTAGACGGTTGTGACTTGATCAACCAGCTTGGGGAACGGCAAACTGATCGGTGGCGCGGAGAGGCCGACGTTCCAGCCGTAAGTCGTGCGCGTGCGACGGCGAAAGCCACCGCCTTCGCCCGGGCTCTCGAGCGGCGAAATCCCTGCCGATTCGTCGACGGTTGTGGACTTCGCGAAGCCCGCGAACGGGTAGATGAACGGCGGCGTCGCGCTGGTGAGAACATTCCCATCAAGCGATGTGCGCACCGGCTTGCCGTAGTCGGTCGTGACTCGTTTGAACCCAGCGTTCGTGAAGTTGACTTCGACTGTGCGGCTGTCAAAACCAAGCCACCCGTGACCGGCAGCACTCAGGCGGCCGTTTCGATAGCCGTAGGTTGTCGTGCTCTCGACGACGTCCGTGCCAGCCGCGTCGACGAAGCCCTCTCGCTGTAGGCGAACGAGCCCGCGCATGGACTTTAGGCAGGGCTCGGGCCAGTCGCTCCCCACGCAATCGCGTGTGTATGCGGCGCCATTGTACTCATCGTAGACGACCTCGACGAAGTTCCCAACGCCGTCGACGACGCGGCTCAACAGCTGATTGAGAGTGCCCGAGCCAAACTGCACGGTCCCGTTGTCGGAGAAGACATCGACGTTGCCGTCGCCATCCACATCCGTAACGATGCCAACTGGCATCTGACGCGACTTGCCGTCGAGCACGAACGTAAACTGGTTGGCGTGCTGCGGAGTGAGGTTGGTGAAGTCGCTGTTAAACCGAAGCGCCCAGTTGTCCCAGTCGACCCCGGGGACGTGGTAGTTGTCCAGGATGTCAGTGCGCCCGTCACCGTCGTAGTCGAGCAGCGCAGTGAGCTTCACCTCGTAGTCCGCCCCCAACCCGCTCGGCTTCGGACGCGTCAGCTGCTTCTGCTGAAACCCGCCGCCACCTTGATTGAGCCAGATCGTGCCGGTACTCGGGGTCTTCTTGTTCCCGCTCCAGATGTCGAGCAGCCCGTCCGCGTTCAGATCGGCGAGGGTAAGCCCTTTGCCGAGCTCGGACTGGTCCCAGTTCGGAAGAGCAATCGGCTTCCAGCTAAGGCTTGCGGTTCCGCCGGGAGCCAACGAGCGCTGATAGCGCAGCACTCGCCAGCCATTGGCGGTTCCGAAGAGCAGGTCCGATGCGCCGTCCCCGTCGACGTCGAATGGCAGCACCGTGGGACGCGCTTGGTTGCAGTAGTCCGGGCTCGGCTCGCTCAATTGCAGCGGTGGGGCGAAACCTTGCCCTGGCCCCAACCGGCGTCGCATCTCCAGCGTCGTCTCGTTCGCACAATCCACGATATCTTCGAGCGAATCGCCATCGACGTCGATGAACACTGGAGCTGGACCCTGATCGACGGCGAGCCCGTCCGGGTTGTTGATCATGTAGAACGGCAACGAGACAACTGGCTGGGACCTATTGAATGGCTCGAAGTTGCCGGTACCGTCCGAGCGCCCCACATACACACGCATCCCGCGGCAAACGCCAATGGCATCGTCCTTGCCGTCGCGGTCATAGTCGAAGAACACGAGCGGAGTGCCACCCGGACAGGGCAAACCCTGCACATCGCCTACCCACTTGGCGGTCGGCTCGAAACGTTGTCCGTTCCCGAGCCACATGTTGCTCTTGTAGGTAATCTTCGGCTCGTCCGCCAAAAGCCCTAACGCCACGATCTTCACGACCGTGTAGGCGCCTGTGACGGCGAGCCCTGCGCCCAAGCTCATGAAGCTAGTGGCGACGCCAACAGCGATGTCAGCACCGATCAGAGCCGCCTGGTAATCAGGACGCGCTACCACGCCGTCGCGTGACACCTCGGTCTCGAGGAAATCCGGGATGCCGTTTCCATCGACGTCGAGTTGAACAGCTGCCTTGGCGTTCACCGTCGTGCGGCCCGGTGCGAAACCGACATCAGCTTTGTACGTGAATACCGTCGGTGCTTTGCAGCGTGCGTCGCTGTCCCCTTCACACTCGAAGATCTTCTCGATCTGACTGCTATTCTCCCCCGTGTAGACGAGACGGTAGTTCTTGACGGGAGCGCCCTGGACGTACGTTGAGACGCGCGAAAGCCGCTCTCTCACGAGCCAACCGACGGCGCCCTGGAAGTAGCGCACGCTCGTATCCGGGCGAGATTCGTATGTGAAACGCACCTCGCGATTGCCGGCCGTGCCGTTGTGCCCCGTGTAGGCAATGACGCTCGGTCGAATCAGGCTGAGCCCACCGTCGGGCGCAAGGCGCGCCGCTGCGTTGTCGTACGTAATGAGGATGTTATTTCCCGCCCGATCCTCGACGCGCGTGAGCAACCACGTGTTGCGGACACCGTTCCTCGACATGATGAGCGAGTCAGCCGCACCGCCGTAGGTCAGAATGCGCCCGTCCTTCGTCCACACTTTGAAGTAGTCAGCACCTTGAAGGGCGCGCACCACGCGCAAGATCCCGCCGATCAGTGGGAGCTGAACTCCCTCGCCGCTGTTCTGATAGGCGACGATCTTTGCAAAGCTATCGATGATGGTGCGGTATTCGACCGGCGCCTCCGGCTGAGGCGTTGTGCCACCAGAAACCCGTTGCAAGCGTTTGCCGTCGATGCAAAGCGCATCGCTGGGCGTGTTGGTGATAGGGCCAGCGTACCCGTCGAGCGCAAATGTGTGAGGGCAGCGTGTGATCTTGGAGAGCCCTTCGAGGCTCCACCCCGTGCCCAAATCGCCATTCGCGCGCGTCCCCGCGTACCTCAAGCTGAGCGCTGGTTCGAGCCCTGCCCTGCCGGGCGGCACATCAATGGGCACTGAGTACTCAGCCGTGCCGGCTTCCGAAACACTGAACCCACCGCGCACGGCGCCAACGGAGCTCGCGGAGACGCGTGGCAACGGAGGGACCGGCTTTTGGCCGCCGTTTCCATCCGGCACCGTGGGCGTTGTATTCGGCGTGGGCGGGACGCACTGCCCGGCGGCGTCGCAAACGGTATCGCCGCTGCACGTCCCGCAGCCTGTGCCGCACGCCGGATCGACTCCGCACGAGCGCCCGCTGCAATCGGGTGTGCACGCCGGGCACTCAGCACCACACAGCGCCGTTGGGCTGCCGCACAGCGGGGGTACGAGGATCTGCTTGGCGCACTCGGCAGGGCGACACGTGCGCGAGCCATCGGGATTGGTCAAACACGCACTGCCCGAAGGACACGTCAGATCGCTCGTGCAGCTCGGGCCGCCAGGACCAGTACCACCAATGGGGCAAACGTTGGGACACAGCCCACCGCATCCATCTCCAGGGTTCGCGCACGTGGCGTTCGAGCAATTCGGCGTGCACACACACGGCCCGCACAACGCGCGCGAGCCGCCGCACGCCGGAGGCGTGTTCGAAGGGCACGCACTTTGATCGAGGCACACGTCGGGCGTCGACGCGCCGAGCGGTTTACCCGCTCCTTGAACACACGCCTCACCGGCAGGACACGTATTGGGGCCGCTCGCGTCGCAGCTGGTCACACAAGCGCAGTTCTGACCACAAGGGCTATCCGTTTTTCCGCACTCACCCGCCGAGGCATCGATGCCATCCTCACACTGCGTCGGCCAGCACACGCGTTTGCCTCGCACTCCCCCAAAGCAGGCTCCGTTTGTAACGCCGCACGCCATACCGGAACCGCAGTCGCTCGCTTGCGTGCACTCGCCACCGGCTCCGCACGGACCACACGAACCGCCGCAATCCACATCCGTTTCGTCGCCGTCGCGCGCTCCGTCGTGGCAGCGGATATCGGTAATGAAGCCTGGATCGGTAGGCCGCTGATAAATCGGTGTCCAGGGGTTCGCTCGAAAGCCCGCGCCGTAGAAGGAGCCTACATGTCCCGCGCTGGCCGTGCCCAGATGGATGAAACCGTGTGGCGCTACGACCAAGCCACGGAACGGGCTTTCGATATCGAGCACCCCGATCGGCTCGTCCGCGCGACTCGCCAGGCCGATCAAGGTGTTCGCCTTGGCCTGGGACTCCGCCAGGACGCCTCGAAGAATGAAGACCTGGCGCACGTACACCTTCACTGAGCCCGTCGCGTTTTGAAGCTCGAGGCGCCCGCTCGGCTCGATCACCAGGCTGTTGAAGTAGTACGTGCCGGGCTCGAGATGCAGCGTGGCGCCGCTCTTCACGAAATAGTCGTCGTAGCGCGAGCCGGGCGTGGGAGACTGTTTCTGATTCGGTTCGAGCGAGAAGCTACCGAGGCTCGTCGCAGGATACGTCACAGTCCAGCTCTGCACTTCGTATGGCGTGAGGACGGCGTTCTGCGTCACCGTGCCGTCGATGATGGTGTCCACCTGCTTCGTGATCGGTACCGACGACTGGATGAAGCCGTAAACGTGCGCGCGATTTCGAAGATCGGTTCCTGTGCCCGTCCACAGGTTCTGCAGTTCGGACTGCACTCCGAAGTACGACGGCGCACCCTTCGTCGCGATGTTCGAGACCGACGTGCGGGTGTTCGCACTGCCCTCCTTCAGGAAGCGAACCCCGTCGGCTGCTTCGACGCAGCTCTCCATGCCAACGACCACGTCGGCTGGCTTCACGCCCTTGGGCGTGCGAATCGCGAGCTCGAAACTCAGCGGAGAACCGCCGCCACCACTCGCGCCCGCGTTGCCGGCGCTACCGGCTGCGCCCGCGCTTCCCGCTGCGCCGCCCTTCCCCGCATTGCCCGCGGAGCCGCCAATCGCGCCGCCGGCTCCACCCGCGCCGGTCGCGCCCGAAGTGCCGCCTTTGGCACTGCCACCCCCCGCACCACTCGCCCCACCGCTTCCTCCGCTACCACCGGACGCCAACACCAAGCGATCGATGAGCACGGGCCCGGACGTCAACGGCAGGTTCAGCTGCACCGTGACCGTCAGATCGGAGTACGATTTGTTCGACAGCGAAGCTACGACATAGGGCGGAACCGGGATGTCGTAGTGCTGAAAGCTTCCGAGCGGTCCATGCAGCACCACAGGCCCCGAATACTGGTTGTACACACCCGCCGAGGGAGCGTTGAAGAACAACGCGACCTGCCCGAGCCAGCTCTGGCCTGCGAGCGACGTGGGTAACCTCACCTCGATTCCCGCGGACGTCTTGATCGTGCCGAGCGTTGAGAGCGGTGCGCTCACAGCGCTCGGGTTTGGACTACCGGAAAGAGACAGGGCAGCCGTGCCTTCCATGCGCGTGGCGCTCGAAGTGGCGACACCGCTCAGGGCTCGCCAATCGCCACTGGCACCGCCGATCGGACCGTCAAAACTTAAAATGCGCTGACTCGCCGTGAGAGCATCGCTAACGGCGGCCACCGACTCGGCCGCCTCAGCAGGGTCGTCTTCCCTCACGTTCGAAGGGCTATCACTGCACGCAACGACGAGGGCACCAGCAACAATCAAAAATCTTCGAAGCATAGGTAGACCTCCCCACACGCGAATCGCACTCTCGGACTCGACACCGCGAACTACTATTTGTTCGGCTTAAGCTAGTGAAACTCAGAAATGAAAATTCGAGATACTGATCACTCGGTCAACGCGAGCCACAGATGCGTGAAAAATTAATGACCAAACGTTTTGTGGGCTCGTAAAAAAGATGTCGCTCGACGCTTGACGGCTATTCGGATCGCTCCGCGAGCCGCATCAACCTATCGATTCTCACGCAAACATTGACGAGCCGCTCAACCACTTCAGGCGCAGTCGCCCTCACCGTTGCGGCGGCGGCACGGATGCGCTCGGCATTCGCATACCAAGCCAGCGGTCCCACCGTTGCGTCGAGCGCGTGCGCCGAGGCGAGCAGTGCGGATGCTTCGTGGAGTACAAATGCCAACTCGACGCGCAAATGAGTCTGAGGGCCCTTTGGTGCGTCGTTAGCAGGTGAAGCTTTGCGCTCGAGCGGCCCCATGGTGCCACGCGAGAGAAGGTTGCGCCGAGCACGCCCCCGGCCAGTCCGGTCAGTTCGATTGCGCCCCATCGAACTGTACTCCCATAGGTGGCGCGCATGACGCCGCGCGCCCGACAACGACGTTCCTAACATACTCAGATCCTCGTGCAAAGGATGACCTCTCATGGTGTGACGTAGTTCTTCACACTCAGCACCAACCGCGTTGGCATCGTAGAAACTTGATTGCTGTTCGCGACCGCCGGTCGTGCGTTTCGTTATGGTCTCTTGGCGTCCCATACAGATCTCGGTCGAACCGAGACCTCAGTTTCCGAAAATCGACCGAGCCCCGTCGATTTCCTGGTTCCAAATTTCCGCAACCGGCCGCGAAACCTGCCGATGCGGCGTAGTTTCTCTCCTTGAGCTCACGTGACAGCCCAGTCACGTGCATGAGCCGTGCTCAGCTCGATTGGGCGCAATTGGTTTCCTGCTCGGCCCGACATTGTCTCCTACACAAATCACCAGAAAGGCTTCGGCGGCTCTGGTCGAGTTCGGCTTCCGAATGTCTTTCGGTCAAGCGTCGACAACGCTTGCGTGGAAAACGAACTCCGCGAAACTTTTCGTCGGTCGCCGTTATAGCTGCACGCGGCAAGCGCAATCGATCCTTGCGGGCACAGTGATCCGTCGCGACGAGAGCAGGGCCTCTGCACCTATGGGTCCGCCTGTCCGATTCAGTTGGATGTGAGCCGTTGAACGTCGTTGTCACAAAATCTTCGAGGCCCCATCCGTCCATACCTCGGTCGAGTTCCCGGAAAGCGGCGAAGACTTGCGCCGCCAGCCTGCTGAGAAATGCTATACGCTTTTGCAAAGCCAATACGATTGGCGGAGACGCGATGAGGTCGGCTCTTGCAATCCGGTCAACGTCTCTCGCGAGGTCTTGCGCGATGATGTCAAATCACGCAGCGCCTTCCCAGGTAGTTTGACGCTGGATGAGCTGCGCAAACGCGCATACGGCGGTCCAGCCCCTCGAAATCGAGATACACTGGATGGGCCTCGTCAAACTCGTCAAAGTAGGCACCTCTGGTTCCGCCATTGTCAGCACGAGCGCTAGCATCAACCCCACTACTAGGGTCGAAGCCGCCGCTAAAACCGGACGCCGCATCGCAAACAGTCCCAGCGTCGAGAGCACAGATGGCCGCTACGCGCGACACCGCTCCTCAGGCGCCAATGTCTCGCGCGCGCCTTGTGGCTCAGCCCAGTGCCGCGTAACCAGTACGCTCGTGGTCTCGAGTCATGACGCGGCGAAAGTAATCGATGGTTCGCTGGATGCCGACGTCGAGTGGGACTTTGGGATGGAAGTCGAGCTCGGCGCGCGCGCGAGTGATGTCGGGGCGGCGCTGTTTGGGGTCGTCGATGGGGAGTTCGCGAAATTCGAGGATGGAGCGGGAGGAGACGGCTGCCACGATTTTGCGGGCAAACTCGAGGATGGTGTGTTCGATGGGGTTTCCGAGGTTGACGGGTTCGCAGATGTCGGAGTGGAAGAGGCGAAATAGGCCTTCGACGAGGTCGTCGACGTAGCAGAAGCTGCGTGTCTGGCTGCCGTCGCCGTAGATGGTGAGGGGAATGCCGCGCAGGGCTTGGCTGACGAAGTTGGGGACGACGCGGCCGTCTTCGAGGCGCATGCGAGGGCCGTAGGTGTTGAAGATGCGAGCGATTCGAATTGGAAGGGTGTGCTTGCGGTGGTACGCCATGGTGCACGCTTCCATGAAGCGTTTGGCTTCGTCGTAAACAGCACGCGGACCGATGGGGTTGACGTTACCAAAGTAGGATTCGCGTTGTGGATGTTGCTCGGGGTCGCCGTAGACTTCGGATGTGGAGCATACGAGGATGCGGCAGGCTTTGTCTCGCGCGAGTTCGAGAACGTTGAAGGTGCCGAGCGAGCCAGTGCGAAGGGTTTCGAGGGGATGCTCGAGGTAGTCGACGGGGCTTGCCGGCGACGCGAGGTGGAAGATTCCGTCGACTTTTCCCGGTATGTGTAGGGAGGCGGCGACGTCGCGAATGGAGAGGTCGAAGCGTGGTTCGGAGCGTGTGCGCTGGAGATTCTCGATGTTGCCGGTTATGAAGTTGTCGACGCAAAGTACATGGTGGCCTTCGGCGAGGAGGCGGTCGCACACGTGCGAGCCGATGAAGCCGGCGCCGCCAGTAACGACGAAGCGCGACATCAGAGTTCACCGCCTGCTTGCAGCGCGCTAGCGGCGCGGGGCGACGTGTGCTCCGGTCGCGCGACGCGGCGGCCAACGGAATGATAGGTGAAGCCGAGTTTTGCCATTTTGTCTGGGCGCCACAGGTTGCGGCCGTCGAAGATGGTGGGCTCCGCGAGCGACGCGCGCAGGCGCGCCAAGTCGGCGTCGGCGAATTCGGGCCACTCAGTCGCGACGATCAGCGCTTGTGCAGCGTAAGCCGCTGTAAAGGCGTCAGACGCTAGCGTGATTCCGGGTACCTCGGAGGTTACGAAACGGCGGTTAGCTTGTGGATCGTAAGCCGTGACGTGGGCGCCGCGTTCGATGAGCGCTTTGGCAATGGTGAGCGCCGGAGCGTCCCGCACGTCGTCCGTGTTGGGTTTGAAGGACAAGCCCCAAAGCGCGAGGCGTACGGCGTCGAGGCGATGGTCGAAATGAGTGGCCACCTTTTCGACCAGACGTAGGCGCTGAGCGCGATTGACGCCGTCAACGGCTGAGAGGATCTTGAGCGGGCGTTCGAGCGCGATGCTGGTGTGAATCAGGGCACGCACGTCTTTTGGAAAGCAGCAGCCGCCGTAGCCGATGCCTGCGTCGAGAAACAACGCCCCAATGCGACGATCGAGCTGAATTCCAGCGCGCACCTGGGCTACGTCGGCTCCCAACAACTCGCATAGGTTGGCGATCTCGTTCATGAAGCTGATGCGCGTCGCCAGCATGGCGTTCGCGGCGTACTTGGTGATTTCCGCGCTCGCGTTGTCCATCACAACCACTGCAGCGTTGGCTTGCTTTACGATGGGCGCGTAGAGCTCGCGCAAGGCGGTCTCGGCGCGTTGACTGGTGACGCCGAGCACGATGCGTTCGGGTTGGAGAAAGTCTTCCAACGCCGAGCCTTCGCGCAAGAATTCAGGATTGGAAACGACATCGACATCGAAGCGTGTATTGGCGCGCAAGATGCGCGTCGCGAGGCGGTGTGTTCCAACCGGCACGGTGCTCTTCAAGACGATTACTTGAGGACCTGAGAGCAGTTGACCGATCGACGTCAAAGCGGCTTCGGTAGCGGCCAAGTCGGCTGCGCCCTCCGCGCCTTCAGGAGTTCCGACACATACGAAGCACACAGACGAGGTTGCCAGAGCCGCGCGCAAGTCGCTGCTGAACGTGAGCCGTGCGGCCTCGCTCGCGAGTAGCTCTTGCAGGCCGGGCTCGTAGATCGGGCAGCGTTTCTCACGCAGCATCTCGAGCTTGCTTGGATCGGACTCGACACAATGCACAAGGTGGCCAACGCTGGCGAACCCAGCGGCTACGACCAAGCCTACGTAGCCAGCTCCGATGACGGTAATTTGCACTTGGATCTCCTCGAAGGAACGCCCAGCGCCTCGCGGCGAGGACGAATGTCAGAACGGATGTGCTGGCCGTGTAGGCGCGAGCCTTTCGAAGCTCACATTTCCTCACGCAAGGCGTCAGCGAGTGTCGTCGCTGCGAACGCCGCGCGCGGAGAAACGCCTCAATGTTTCGGACGCTGCACCGTTCACGCCCGCCTCGGAGGTGGCGCTGAAGTCGACTACGCGATGCTCCAGCGTTGCATCTTGCGAGTCGTGGAACAGAACGATGGCCCGCACATCGCTGAACGATGTTTCGAGTGATGTCGTCGCATCGCGATACCAGGCGGCGGCACTGCCGCCTTCGCGTACCGTCCCGAACTCGGCGATCATCAGTGGGTGCCCAAAGGCGGCCAAGGTTTCGTAACGCGGCCCGAGCAACTCTTGCACCGACCACCAAGCTGACCAGCGCATGGTGGAGCCATAGTTCAAGACGCCGGTCGCAACCCAATCGACCCAGTCTTTACCCGGATAGTATTCGTTGATGTTGGAGTACGAGACACTTGGCGCCCACACCCAGATCGCATTGCGTGCTCCTTGCGCCTCGAAGCGAGCACGCACATGGCGAAACGCGCGCTGGTAGTGTTCGGGCTGGTTCCCGTATTGCGGACCCCACGGATAGCGATAGGCGTCGTTCATCTCGTGGGCGAAGCGCAAGAAGAAGGGTTGTGCGAAGCGAGCCGCCTCGCGCGCAAAGGCATCGATGTAGGCGTCGTATTGGCCCTGGGCGATGCGCTGGAGGGGACGCTCGCGCGGCACTTGCACGTTGCTCTCGAACGCGTCGGTCCAGGGTTCCCACGTGATCACCGGCAGGGAGCCGGCGTCCCAAATGGCTTCCACGTGCTCCGTGGGAAACTTGCCTGCGCGCCGCGGAGTCCAACCGACGAAGACGTGCAGCAGGTGAAAGTCGACGCCGAGCGCGCGTTCAGAGCGCTCCACGCGAGCCCAATAGTCGCGACCCGGAGGCTCATACGTACCAATCAACGACTGACGTTCGAGCTCCTTTCGGTTCGTTCGCGCCGCCATGAAACTCGTCAGCCGCTTGCGCCGGCCGGCACGGTGCTCTTCCGAAAGCTGCGAGCTGGTGAGGCCTTGCACAACATCGCGCGAGAGGCTCTCGAGATCGCTGAGCGGGCCCGCTGCAGCCGAACCACAGCGAGCCAGAGCTAGCGACGCCGCCATCGCCGATCCAATTCCCACAGCCACCACACTCGTGCGTTTCAACGCCGATCGCTTCAACCCAACCATGTCGGAACCTCGTCCCACGCATCTTTTCGAGCCGGCGCAGTTCGTCGCAAAGACCACCACAACGCTGGCAGCGTCATCAGCGCAAACAACGCCGCAAAGCCCAGCATGGCGAGGGCCTGCGCCGCGTCCGGCTCATAGCGATAAACCTTTACACTCACGCGCACGGCGGATGCCACGAACGCGGCCAGACTCAACAGGTGAGGCCAGGCGACGGACGAGAGACGCGCGCTGCTCGAGCGCTTCGCCGTTGGAACGTAGCGCACGAAGCGATCGCCCAACGCAAGCCAGAACCCCCAGGTGTACACGGGCCAACACGCGATCTTCAGCGCGAGGCCACGTAGGTTCAGGCCCGCTTCGAGTGATGGCTGACAATACGTGGCCTGCGCCATGAAGTGGACCAGCGAACCGAACACCGCGACCGGAACACCAGCGACCAAGAAGGCGCTGAAGCTCATGCGTGTTGGGTAAGAACCAAGCCAAATGGCAAGGTGTGGAATGAGCCAATAAAGCAGTGTGGTCACGCCGACGAAGTAGTAAGTGCCGACTGTGGCGAAACAGAGCCGCTGCCAGTTCGTCAGACGCTTGAATGCTAGCGGAAACTCCACGAACAAGACCTCGTACACGCCACGCGCCCACTTCAGCTGCTGCTGAACGAAGCCCGGCAAATCTTCCGGCACGAGACCTCGGCTTACCACCTCCGGCACGTAGACACCGCGCCAACCGGCCGCGTGCAAGCGAATGGCCGTGACCAAGTCCTCTGCCAAGCCGACGCCGTGGCCAGCAATGCTCGCGAGCGCCGTCCGCCGAAACGTGCAGTTTGCGCCAATAGCGAGGACGGAACCGAGTCCGTCGAGACCCATTTGGGTGGGCCCGTAGAACGCGTAGGTTTGTTCGGCAGCGCCGCGGGCGACGCCGGAACGCGCCTGGTTGTAATACGCTTGGCACACCTGCACGAAACCGACGCGCTGGTCGCGAAAGTGACCCAACACTCGATCGAGGAAGTTGGGAAACGGCACGTGATCGGGATCGAGCACCAGCACGAAGTCCTCTTGGGTACGCTCGAGTGCCGCGTTGATCTTGCCCGCCTTGGCGCCAGGTAAACCAACGAGCTCGAGGTGCTTGGCGCCGTGACGCTCCGCCAGCTCGCGAAATGCCGGGTCTTGCGTGTCGTCGAGCAAGTAGGTGACATGCGGATACGTGATGCGCTGACACGCAGCGAGGGTGCGCTCGAACATCGCGAGCGGCTCACCAGGAGAGCTGGTCGTGAAAATTGCGACGCTGTGTCCTGACTCCGGCTGCACATGTGTCGGAGCGCGCATCGCCAACAGCGCTAGCCAGCCGAGCACGATGCGACTGATTCCGTACCAGAGAGCTAGCGACAGCAGCGCATAGAGAATCGGATTCTCCACGTGCTCGCCGCGGAACCAAAAATCGAAGAAGCGGGCGACAGCGACGGCTCCCGCTGCGCACGCGGTGACCAGCACGACGTGACCGGCCGTTCCCAGCGGGCGCGCCCAGCGATGACGCCAGAGGTCCTGACGGGCGAGCTCAGTCCGCGTTTCGCTGCCGGCTTCACTCGCCGTCGACGCGGCCAAGCTCGACGTGGCAGCGTCACTCGGCGGCACTGAACGGCTCTCGCACGAGGGCGGGGGTTAATACCGACGCTTGGAGCAGCATGCGGCCGGCAGTGTCAGCAGCGACCGTACCTGGTTCACCTTTCGTGAAGATGTGTGGAGGTGCTTTTTTGACCCGTGGCTACCCCGCGGCCACACTGCCAGGTTTATCTTGGCCTCGGTTTTTTCCCCGCAGCCCCTCGCGTCCGGTGAGCCGGTCATTCCCATTGCGAGAACGGGAACGCGTGAGCCGGAGCTGGTGGCCGCTTTGGTGCTCGGGGAAGAGGCAGCAATTGCCGAGCTTTTCGATCGCTTCCGCGGCGTCGTACGCAAGATGCTGATCCGAACGCTCGGCAGCGCGCACGACGTGGAAGACCTAACGCAGGAGACCTTCCTCATTGTGCTGCGTCGCGTCTCGACGCTGCGTGACCCGATGCTGCTGTCGAGCTTCGTGATCGGCGCGGCCGTGCGTGTGGCGAAGAACGAGCTGAGAAAGCGCGCCGTTCGCCGCTGGATTGGGCTCGAAGAGGCTCCTCCGCTGGTCGAGACCGTCAATCCAGAGGCGCGCGAGGGCGTCACTCGCCTGTACCGGGCGCTCGAACGGCTCGACGCTTCGACTCGCGTCGTCTTCGTCTTGCGTCACGTCGAGGGGCGCGAGCTCACCGAGCTCGCTGATGCGCTCGGTACTTCCTTGTCCACCGTGAAGCGACGCCTGGCGCGAGCGGAGGCTCGCTTCGAAGCCATCGCGCGCAATGACGCGGTGCTGCGCGCGTACTTGGAGGGAGAGGGATGAAGCTCAGCCTGTCTCATAGTGCGGGACGACGGCTGCGGAGTGATTTGCAGCTAACGGACTCGCCCGCGGGTTACGCCGCGCAACGAAGACGCCTAGTTGCAACAGCAGGGAGGGATCGCTCGCAGCGACGGCAAACGCGCTGGTTCGTGGTAGCGCTGGCGTGCACTCTGAGTGTCTGTCTGCTCTGGTTGGCCGCGTCGGGTCTGCTCGATCGATTCATGCCGAATCGACAGCTGTTGTCGTTTCAAGCGGGCGATGCGTCCGAGTCCGGCCGTATTGGCGCATACTATACCGCGAGCTCCGGGACTCCGCTCTCATTGCGTTTCGTCGACGGCAGCAACGTGCGCATCGATAGCGGCGGCGGGCTACGAGTGTCTCACATTGGGCGCGAGCAGGTCTCGGTGCAGCTGGAAACGGGCAGCGCCGACTTCGACATCGTGCCCCGCCGCGGCGTTGCCTGGAACGTACTAGCCGGCCCCTACTGTGTTCACGTGACCGGTACGTCGTTTCGGCTGTCGTGGGATAGCGGCGCGCAAGCTCTCGAGCTGCAGATGCATTCGGGTGCGGTCTTGGTGAGTGGACCAGGGCTCGAGTCGGGCCAGCGCGTGGGTGGTACTCAGCGCTTCACTACACGCGTCACGACGTCGCGCTCCGAACTCGGCGTAGCAAACTCTGAGAATGCAGAAGCAGCCGCTTCGTTGCCGCGCGCTCCGGCCAGCAGCATGCGTACCGAAGCAGCGCCGCCGAGACCTCTACGCGCTCCAGCTCCGGCAGCAGTAAGCGCACGCCCGCCGAGTGAAGTTAGTGAGCTTCGAGAACCGCTACGCACTCCGCAGACGACAGAAGCTCCGGCGGGTAATACGCGGCCTCATGCCGCGTTCGACGTGAAGGCCGCGGAGGCGATGGGGGTTGATCGAGCTCTGGCGACGGCTAGCGCGGAGCAACTGCTCTCGCTGGCCGATTCGGCGCGTTTTGCTCGCCGTGGCGACCTGGCGGTGCGCGCCTTGCGCAGTGTACGGACGCGTTTCGCAGGCAGCACGGCAGCCGCGGGCGCGGCATTTCTCTTGGGTCGCCTCGCGGAAGACAGCGGCAAACTGCGCGAAGCTGTCACTCTGTATGACCAACATGCTCGCGAATCCGGCCAGCTCGTGCCCGAAGCATTGGGCCGCAAGATGCTGGTCTTGCACCGCTTACACGACACCACCGCTCGCAATCGCGCTGCCAACGAGTACTTGCAGCGTTTTCCGGAGGGAACCTATGCTAGGCAAGCCAAGGAGCTGTTGTCCCACTGAAGCTTGGTCTGCTGCTCAGCGCGGTGAGCTTGGTGCTCGCGCTGCTTTCGCATTCGGGCTCTGCCGGAGCCACGACAGAATCGACGCCCGTCGTGGTGCTCGAAACTGATGGGCCGCTGAGCGGCCCTGGCGCTGCTCTACTCACTCGCTTGCGCGCGGAGCTAGCAGTTGAAGGCTTCGACGTGGCGGGCAACGCCGACTCCAACGTGCCCGCTTCGTCTGGGCCGGTAATCGCGAGCGTGCGCATTTCGGGTGACGCCGACCAACTGAGCGTTTTGGTCCGGCTGGAGCAGAGCTCAGGAGACTCGACTCGAGAGCGAGAGTTTCAAGGAGAAGCCCGCGACGCGCGCGTGCTGGTCCTGCGCGCCGTGGAATACATTCGGTCGAGCCAAATCCAATTCGCGCAACGCCAGGCCAAACGCGACGCAATCAGTCCACCCAAAGCACCAAGCGATCTTCACTGGCTGGTCGCGCTCGGGGCTTCAGGGCTGGTCGGCGTGCCAGGCAAAGGTCCCGGCTTGGGAGGCAGCGTCGGGTTCGGCTACCGCATTCACCGTCGAGATCTATGGCTCGAGCTGCGCGCAACCGGGCTCGCGAAAACCAGCCTGGAAAACGAAAAGGGAACCGCGAGCTTTCGTCACAGCTTGGGCACGCTCGGCTTGCGTTGGAATGCTCTCGCTACCAAGAGCTTGGGTTTCATCGTTGCTGCGTCGGCGGGAGGATACTTACTGCAGAGTCGAGGTAGCTCGCGTTCGACGCTGGTAGCTCGCGACGAGATCGCCGTGGTTCCTGCCGTTCTCGTGGGCGCGGGTGCCTTCTTCGGGTTTGGATCGGCGCATCGCTTCAAGCTGGTGCTGCGTTCGGACGCACTCATGACGCTGCGCCGCCCAGTCGTGCGTTTTGGCAACACCGCGGTCGATGGCATGGCGTTACCGAGTTTGCAGGCGTGGCTCGGTATGGAGGTGGGATTTTGAGGCCCTTGCGTTCAATCGCTCTGTTTCTCTGGGTCGTTGCTGGTTGCACCGAGCTCACAGTGCAGCCCCTGGGCGAGCCCGTGGACGCAAGCACTCCGATGAACTGCGGGCAGCCGCCGTTTGCGCAGTGTGGTGAGCAGTGCGTACACGTGCTGACCAATGACGATCACTGCGGCAAATGCAACAACCCCTGCGTTAGCGGCGAACACTGCGTAGGCGGGATCTGCCAAGTCGAATAAGCCGGCACTCGCTTCACATCCAAAGGCAATAGCCGAGCGCGGTGCCGGGGTACACGTAGCAACCCATTCCAGCTGGGCAGGCAGCCAGAGCTCCGTTGCGATTACAGACCAGCAAACAGTGCTTCGATCCCACGAATTCGATGCAATCTGGCGTCGCAGCTGTACTGCCATCTGGAGCGCGACAGTCACTACTCGACATGCACTGGTTGGAGCAGGCGTAACCGGCAACAACACCCGCGCTATCTCGAATGCCGAGGCAACGCAGGGCTGCGTCGTTACACTCGCGTGAGTCTCCGTGGCATTCCTTGGTGTAGCCTACGCCTGTGCCGCTGGTAGCGCCCCCCTTTGCAGCGCTCGAGCTGCCGCCATTCTGCGCGCCGCCGGTGCCGCTCGATTGGCCCCCGCCCGCCACTCCACCGTTGCTCCGTGCGCCACCATTAGCAGGCGCTCCACCGTAACTCGACGCGCCACCGTTGGCAGGCGCTCCACCGTAACTCGACGCGCCACCGCTGCCCGCCGCTCCCCCGAACGTCGCCGAAACGCCGCCGTTTCCGGGTACGCCGCCACGCGCTGTCGAAGCTCCTCCCGCTCCAGTAGCGGATGCTCGACCGCCACTTGGCGCGCCACCAACTGGCAAAGACTGGTCTTCCGGGTCCTGCGAACACGAGAGCACCAATAGGAGGGGCGATACGAATTGCGCTAGACCACCGCGCACGCCGGAGCAACGGTCGAGCATCCGTTGGCAGTGTGTTGTGCCGGCGAGCGCAGCTCAGAATTCGTCGAGCGACGAAGCTCGACAACGATGTGCAGAAACATGAGCCGCGCTGGCGCTCCGTCCACACTACCCGACGAAGCGCTGACGTCCTCTCGGCAATGCCACTTCGTGGGCAGCGCCTAGAAAGCTGCTCGAGGTGTACGCAATGTACAATGCCCTTCGCGTCCTCACGATTTTGGCAAGTCTTACCGTTGCTTGTTCGAGTGATGACGGGTCGGGCGTGTCGATTGGTTCGAGCGGAGCCGGTGGACAGACGGTGATGCTTCCTGGTGGAGGCACGAGCAGCAGTAGTGGCGGGAGCAGCAACGCCTCGTTCGGGGGCGGCGACGCCTGCAGTCCGAACAATTCCAGCGCCTGCATCGGGCAGCAATTCGAAGGAGAAAGCCTCCCGCTCGATATCTACATCATGTTCGATCAGTCCGGATCGATGTGCAGCTGCGTGGATCCACCGGGCAGCCTTACCTGTCCCGATGCGGCCTGCAGAAAGACGCGCATGGACGCGGTTCGCGAGGCAACTGATCAGTTTCTGGCCGATCCGGCCAGCGCGGGCATCGGCGTGGGGCTCGGCTTCTTTGGCAAGCAAGCCATTGGCTCTGCCGACTGTCGTGTCGATACGTACGCGACGCCAGCGGTAGCGATCGCTGCGCTACCCGGCAATGCCAGCGCGATCATGACGGCGCTGCGAGCCGCGAAACCCACAGGCGAAACGCCGACTGGCGCTGCCCTGCGCGGCGCCTGCAACTACGCGCGCGACGCGAAGCAGCGCACGGGACGCCAAGTAGTGATCCTGCTTTTGACAGACGGCAAGCCGGAAGCACCGGTCTCGTGCCCGTCCAAGGGCGAATGTTGCCCGACGTTGGACGACGCAGCGCAGGCAGCGAGAGAATGTGCCTCCACTCAGCCGTTCGTGAACACCTACGTGTTGGGAGTCGGGCCGTTGCTCGGCAACCTCGAACAAATTGCGATCGCTGGCGGCACTAAACAAGCCTACCTGGTAGAAGGCAGCGACGTTGCGCGCGACGTCCTGGCTGCGTTGAATCGAATCCGAGGCGACGCAGCCATTCCCTGCCAGCTGGAGCTGCCGCCAGCGCCGAGTGGGCAGAAGCTCGATTTGGCGAAGGTCAATATTCAATACGCAGACTCGAGCTGCCGCGGGACATCGTTCTACTACGTAGAGTCGGCTGCTGCCTGCAGCGACCACACCGGTTGGTACTACGACAACGCGAGTGCGCCGACGCGCGTAGAGCTCTGCCCGCGGAGCTGCGACGTCGTTTCCGCACCCGGAGGGCGCCTTTACTACACGATTGGTTGCGCGACGGAGACAGTCCCGCGTTGACCGTCGATTCGCCCGCAAATCGGCGCATCGATTCACATCCACTCTTCGCAAATCAGAAAGCGAGCGTAGCCATGAACTCACTCACATCGTCCGTTGCATTCCTTCGCGCGCTCAGGTTGGGCGCTCTGCCCTTGGCGCTGATTGCCTGCGGCGGTGGTGAAGTCACGAGTGGTGGCTCGAACGGGGGTCGCAGTTCAGCCAGTGGTGGCGAAAGTAACGCTCAAAGCGGCGGCAGCGCAAGCACTACTGGTGGTAAAAACGGAGGCTCCGGCGGTGCGTTCAGCTCGACGGGCGGCGTCAGCATCGGAGGCAGTACGTCGCAGGCGGGCGGAACCTCGAGTGGAGGGACCACCAGCAAAGGTGGTAGCGCGAGCACTACTCCGCCCACCGCCGGGCCTCACTTTCAAGGAACGGGAAACGGATTTCGACCGCTCACGGCTGGTTGTGGCCCCGAAACGGCAACTCAGTGCACCGGCACGTGCGAGCGTGCTGGCGGTTCGCCGGGAGTGCAGGTCATCCGTCCGCCGGCGACCTTGTGCTTCTCCGGCGATGGCGATCTCACACCCAAAGATCCGGCGGTGGTGATCGAGCAGAGCATCGAGAAGCTCAACGGCCAAGAATACGTGCACATCCGCATCACCTTCGATCCCTCTTTCGTCGATAACACCTACGGCAAAGGCGTTTGTTGCGGCTGGCCGTTGCCTCGAGGTCATTCGTTCCCCGACCTCACCCGCAGTGATCACACCGAGCTTCTGCTGACGGATGCAACTGGCGCGCTTGCGATGCACTTCAAGATTGACTTCATCGACGCTAAAGCGAGCGCTGCGTGCCGCTATGGCACACTGGGTGCGGCGGGCGGTGACGGCACCATGATTGCGGGCAACCCGGCGCACCTGCTGGCCACCGCGACCTCGCTCGATCGAAACCTCAATGGCTGCGGCTACTGCATGAATCCTGCGTGCGGCCCCAACGGTAACTGCACCGTGGACTCTCCGACCACGGACAGCGCGTTCACACCCAACCCATCCACCCCTAACTGGGACTACCGCCAGGTCTATGAAGTTTGGATCGACATGGCCGCGTTCAATGGAAAAGGCTTCGGGCAAGCCAACATTACCTACACGCACGCTTCGCCATCGAAGGGCATCGACACCATCACAGTGACGCCTAGCCCGTGTCCGCCCGAGTGGGCCACGCCGTATTGCCCGCCGAGCGTCATTCAAGAGGGCGGTAACTGCGGCAACGGCGGCAACACTCCCGGTTGCCCGCCGAACTACCAACTCTATCTCGCAGCCGAAGGCGGCAACACCTGCACGCCAATCCCATTCTCCAATTGGCCTGGCATGACCCCGTGCCCAACTGGGTTCGTGCTCGATGTCGCAAGCGAAGGCCAGTACTGCCTGCCCGCTAAGTAACCACGTGTTTGGTCGCTGCATTCGCAACGTGTGGGATTGCGGACGTTGAGCCCCAATCGCACACGGCGGATCGGTTTCGGACTGCTTTTGGTTCTGTCGCCCGCCCGCGCCGCAAGCGCCGACGATGAGCAACGCGAAGGATGGGCTCACGTCGTCGACGCGACCAAGCGCCTCGAGAAAGGCGATTACCAAGGCGCTGAGAGCGCACTCGATCAAGTGCCGGCTAAGCACGCTGCAGCGAAGGACGCAGCCCAGGTACGCGCGGCGCTGGCGAACGCCTTGGGGCCGCGCGCGCGGGCCGAGGCAACAGTGCGCACAGATAACATTCTGTTCGACGTCACTTCGCTCTCACTCGACGCTTCGATGTGGCTTTCACCGCGCCTACAGCTCACCGGCGGCGCCGAATCAGTCTCCTTGCGCGGCCCCGAAAAATACTCGGCGGCGCTGTTCCGCGGCACCCTGCGCGCTCGTTTCGGACAGGCCGCCTTCGACGCGAGCGCGGACATCGCCGGCCGCTATTGGTCCGACACGGCCTCGTTCGTGCTCGGCGGTGTATCAGGCGAGCTATTTCCTACAGGTCAACTCCGCGTGCGCGCCAGCGTTCAGCGTGATGAAGAACTCGGCAACTACGCCTCGATGCAATCGCACGTCCTGCGACTCAACGCCTTGGCCCAGTGCGATCTCCTCGAGTGGAACCGAGTAACCTTCTCGGCGCGCATTCAAGCCACACGCTACTCCGATGACAACACGCTCGGGTTGGCGTACGCCTGGGCCACCTACGCGCTGTTGCGCTCTCCCTTGCGCGTGGAGCTCGGCTACGCCGGCGCCTATCGTGACACCCGGTACAGCCGCTGGGACAACAACACGGGTTACTTCCCTTACATGACGCCGCTGCAGTCATGGCGCCACGGCCCACTCGCCAGCCTCGCACTCCGCTGGGGCCCTCTGGAAGTCGGCGGCGCCGCCAGCATCGCGCTCATCGCAAGCGAACGCGACCCAACCACGTTCGGCTTCTTCGAATCCCGCCGCGACACCATTCACCGCGAAATCCGCGGCTTTCTGCGCGTGAGTGGGGAACGCGCCTTCATTCAAGCCACCTACGAGCACCTGCAAGACGGCCACTACTACACCCTTCAAACCGCCCGACTCGGCGCATTCATCGCGCTCTAACGCCTCGCTCGCATCATGGCGCTGCAATCTCACTCACCACCCCGCGCTTCGGCACTCGACTCACTGCGCGCGTTGGCCGTCCTCGCCGTGCTAATGCATCACACGGGCTTCCACCCTCGGAGCGCGTGGCCCTTTGCGCAAGCTCGACGCAGGCCACCTCGGCGTCGGCCTCTTCTTCGTCCTCAGTGGCTTCCTCATCACGCGCATCCTCCTCCACGCCCGCGCAACCATCGCCAACGGCGCGCCTTTCCGCAACGTCCTATTCGATTTCTACTCGCGTCGCTCGCTGCGCATCCTTCCCGTTTACTACGCCACCGTACTCGTTCTGCTACTCATCGACTTCGAGCAAACCCGCGCGCTTTGGCTCTGGCTCGTCACCTACACCCTGAACACCATCTCGTACGGCATCTACCTCTTCCACCTGCCCCTACTCCAAAGCCACGATCTGAATCGCGCTCACCCAGTGGTCAAACTGCTTGTTTGCGCAATCGCCAGCATCCTCATCGCCGCCCTCTCCTTCCACTACCTCGAACAACCGGTTCGTCGCGCCTACCTCACCCAACCAAAGCCGCGCCCACAGCCTGCCGAATCATAGATCCGCAGGACGCGGTCGGGCCTCGGCTAACCAGCAAGCAAATTCAAAGCAGCGCGCAGCACTTCTTCTCGCTTTGCGTTCGGCGCCAGCGTTGCCACGCACCTGTCCAACGCCGATCGGCATTCGCGCTCTTTGAAACCAAGCCCTCGCAGATCTGCAAATACCAGCGCATTTCGCTCGGCGGCATCAGCTTTTACTGCGCCGCCGTACAACGTTCCATCGGCGTGCTTGAACGTCAGTCCGCTCGACGGCCTCCCTTCGATAATCAATCGACCTTCGTGCGCCGCCCGATGATGTGCGGTGCACAGACACGCGAGATTGTCGCGCTCGTGCACACCATTCTCCGCGCGCGGAACCAAATGGTGCACGTCGACATGATCTGAGTGCTTGCATCCCGTCACGACGCACCGTCCGTTATCGCGGCGCCAGACACATGCTCGAAGCGCCGACGGGATCGTTTGCGTCGGCCGCTGTCCCACGTGGGGCTCAACGGAGTCGTCAATGATGTGCGCATCGCAAAAAGACATCTCAACGATGGCCGGAGCGACGGCGTGTCGCTCTCCGTGGCCGATTTGCTCGCCGCGTCCGCACGATCGACAAGTCGTCACTAGAACCTGATAACTCGCACGCCCGGCGTTGGCCTTTGCGGCATCCGCCTTTGCGTTGAGCTTCTCAGCGTCAGCCTTGTCGCCCTCGGCATCCTCGGCGTCAGTCTTCTTGGCGTCCGCAGCTTCACCGCTATCAGCGACGAGCTTCCGCGCCGCCAACAGCAAGGCCGAATCGTCATCGAGCGCTTCGCCAGCATCCCTCCGAAGCTTCGCGAGTCCGTCCAGGAACAGCGCGCGAGTCTCTCCGGTTACCTCGAACCGGAGTACATGCCGACGCAACTTTGGATCCTCAGGGTCACTCGGCAAATCACCCAACGTGCGTCCCGAAACCAACTCCTCCACCTGCCGCACAGTGAGGCCGTGTGCAGCATTCAGCCAGGCGCGCTCCGTTTCGACCGTTGCGACCCGAGTCACCTCTCGCACAGCCGACCAACTCAGCTCGCCTGTGCGGAGTGCCTCGCTGGTCAACGGCAACGCCTCGAGCCCCTGCGCTACCCGCAGCTTCTCCTTCACTAGCCGCCCGTTGTACCCGAGAAGTCGACCCACATATTCAGCGAACGAGGCGAATCCCAATCGCCGATGCACACCGGCCCGCAGCGCGTCACAGAGCAATTGACCTTCTTCCCACTCCAGCCCTGCGCGCCGCTTCGCGAATGCCACCAGGCGCTCGTGCAATTCCTTCCAGCCGCCCGCACCGGAACCACGTCGAACATCACTCACCAATAGTGCCAAGCCCATGGAAACCTCCACCAACGACCACGCCGCACCAGCATGCTGCAACTTGGAACATCACATCTGCACCAGCAGACCAGCGGCGCGCCACTTGTTGCGACGCAGAACATCACACCAACTCTCGAGAGTGATGTGACTCTAACACACCAATTCGCACTCGCATGCTCAAATCGACATTTGTTTTCACAAAACGATGCGCGCCCAAACACGTTTCTTGTCACTGAAGGGACATCTCTCAACACAAAAACGAAAGGGATAGCCAGCGCCCGCGAAAGTGCCTCGGCTGAAAGCGCTGAACCGAAGCGCTCTCGACTTGGGCAACGCGTGAATCGCGCTCTGGCAACCAACTGCACGCGGCCCACGTGGGTCGTGCACGCCAGTCCCAACCGAGTTTTCCCGTCCGAGTTTCCAGCATCTTGACGGGGTCGATGCCGTCCTGGTCGACGCGCGTGATCCTGACAACGCGAGCACAGACGGAGCAGCTGAAACTTGGAGATGCGAATCGATTCAGGCTCCCGAGAGCACACTTGCGTTCTTTAAGTCCAAGTAGAGGTGAAGGAACGCACGAGAGTCGAGGCGCCCGCGAAATGCGATTGCGCCCAGCGGCGTTCCTGTAGCCTACTCTCGGGAGTGACTTTGGATGTCCCACGTGTGAAACGGCCGCGGTTTTGTGGCTCGCTGACATGCGCGCTCTGCGGGTTGTGGTGGGCAAACGGAGACGGTCACGAGGCTTTGGCCGTGAGCGCGGCGAAGCTCGGTACGCCGGCCGAGCGCGTTCGTATCGAAATGCGCGAACCAATCGATCGGCTTGGGCGGCGTCAGTGGCGTGGCCGCAACCACGACGAGGCCGTGAACGAAGCTCGGTGATGCGCGTTCAAGGCAGCGAAGCCCTGCTCGAGCTGCGTTTCTGGTATGCCACCGCGCACGAACGCTGCTCCCTCCGCACTGCGACTGCGTACGATCGCTCTACTTCGACGCCGGAAAATGACAGCGACCGTTCGCTGAGCTGCCCCAACCCGTCTCGTCGGCGCACTCAACGCTTGGCGAAGCCTCGAACCCGCTGCAAACTACCGCGCCCCAATGCCCCTCGAGTTCGCGCTGCGCCCGCGCATCAATCTGGAGCGACCCGCCCGGAGGCGGCGTGCTGTTTGGATGCGCCTTCCGCCGCTTGCACTACCGATTGGCTGCTACTGGCTCACACTCGCGGCGGTATTTTGGGCACTTTATCCGTCGGGCGCACCGGACGCAGCGAGCGTTGACACCGAGCACGGCGCGTATGCGCCGCAGATCTCCGGCGACTTGCCGGCGGACAACGTTAGTCCAACGACGGCGACAGCGATCGCAGCGCCGGTTGCGGAAACTGAGGCCGCAAGCTCGCCGGAAATGACCGCCATGTCGCCTCCTTCGCTGAACCATCCAGCGAGTCGCGACTCCGATGTTACAGAACTCGCGACGGACGCAGCTGAACCATCCGAACCTGCGAACATCGCACATCCCCCGATCACTCGGCGAGCTGAGCGGTCACAGCACGAGTCGTCACAACACGGGTCGTCACCACACAAGCCATCACAACACGAGCCGTTACAGCACGAGCCGCGTGCGCTCGCGCGAACCGACGCTTCCATCCGCAAACGACCGGCTTCAGCCTCTTCTCTGGCGCACGCAACGTCGCCGTCGAGGCAAGACCCAACACTGCGCGCCGACTCCGAGCCCCACGCCGACACTGACGCAACCGCGGCTCGATCACTGCCCAGTTGTGAAGCGGCCGCCGAATCCGCCAATCAAATGATCGACTTCGGCTCCACGCAGGGTACGCCAGACATTACGCGGGACGCCTTCGCGGGAAGACTCGAAAACGGCGCCTACTTGAGCACGTGTGCGATTCCAGCGAGCACCGCGCTCGAGATTTGTGCTGCCGTGCAAAACGGTAAGGTCGTAGGCGTGAGCGTCTCCAGCGAACCGCGCAGTTCGGCGATCAATGCTTGCGTTCGACACGCAGTGAGTTCGTTGCGTTTTCCGAGCAGTCCCCGGCTGGACGTGACACGCACGCGTTTCGCGGCCGGGCAGTAGCTCAACGCGCTTTATCCGGAGCGTTTGCGCGGCCGTCCGATGCGATACGCGTCGAGGCGGTTTAGCAGAGTGCTGCGCGAGATTTCGAGCATGTCGGCGGCTTTGGATTGATTGCCGGCGCACACTTGCAGCGCGTTCAAGATACGTTCGCGCTCCTCGAGCTCCTTGGGGCTGAGATCTGCGATCGGAAGGTCGTTGCGCGAATCGGGTTCGGCGGGCATCGCCGCGGGTGCGATTGTGGTGGGTGCCGCTCGAGGCGGGCCCGTCCTGTCGAGCTGCAGGTGCTCGGGAGCGATGACGCCGTTTTCGCAGAGCACGACGGCGCGTTCGATGACGTTGCGGAGTTCACGCGCGTTGCCGGGCCAGGAGTGTTCGAGCAGGCGCGACTCGGCTTCTTGGCTGAGTCGCACGCGTGTGCGAGCGCCCTGGGTTTCGGTGGCGCGACGCAGGAACTCACGCGCGATGGGGACAACGTCCTCTTGGCGTTCGCGCAGCGGCGGGATGACCGCGGTGAAGGCGGCCAAACGATAATAGAGGTCGCTGCGGAAGTTGCCGGCAATGATGTCCTGCTCCAAATCGCGATTGGTAGCCGCGATGAAGCGCACGTCGATGGACCGCGGCCGCACGCTGCCCACGCTCAAGATCTCTTGTGTCTCCAAGACCTGGAGCAACTTCGGCTGCAGGCTGCGCGGGAGCTCGCCAACTTCATCGAGGAAGACGCTACCGCCCGAAGCTGCCAAGAGTAGGCCTGGCTTGGAGCGCGCGGCGCCGGTGAATGCACCCTTTTCGTGGCCGAAGAGTTCGCTCTCGAGGAGCGGTTCGGAGAGCGCGGCGCAATTCAAGCGCAGGAAAGGTCCGGCGCGACGCTCGGAGCGATCGTGAATGCTGCGCGCCAACACGTCTTTGCCGACGCCGGTTTCGCCCAAAATCAAGACATTGATTTTCGAACGCGCTACCGGATCGGTCTGTCGGTACAGCGCCTCGAGGGCTCGCGATTGGCGCACGAAGCCTGCTTCGCGGTCACCGCGATTGGGCGCACCCCAGTCTTCACTGATGGCGGTCGGAATGCGACGAGCACGCAGGGTGAGCACAAAATCACCCACTAGGAGCGAGTCGCCGGGTACCAGCGGTAGCTCGCGATTCATCGGAGCGCGTTCTCCCCGAATCAGCGTGCCATTCGACGAGCCCAGATCCTGGAGGGCAAAGCCACTCGATGTCGCGCGCAACAACGCATGCCGGCGCGATACGCTGCTGCCCGCTAGTCGCACCTGCGCATCCTCTGCGCGACCAATCAGCAGTTCGCCTTCGGGTGGAAGAGGAACGCTGAACGCCGAGCCGTCGCGTGTGACGAGCAGCTCGTATCCCTCGGATTTTAGGACCAGATTTGTGGTGGAGTCGCTCGCACCGCGCGACATTCTGGGATGCTAGCGCAGGTTTTTTTCGGTGCAGGGCCGTTGCACAGCACCGGGCGGCGTCGCGGCCTTCCCGCCGGACTGAGAGCGTTGGCCCGAGGATCGGCTGTCCGCGCAAAGGGCCTAAACCCGCCTTTACCTTCACTATTTCCGCTCGCTGTTGGCGTTCCCAATCGGGCATCCGCCCTCGGCTTCAAGCTCGCCGGCTACGCCGTCGAACGGTCGTCGCTCCAAGCGCTTCGACCTTCTCAGCCCGTGTCGATCGACAGATTGCACAATCTGTTTGAACTTGAAGCTCAACGCGCGAGTTCTCGGCCCTCGCAGAAGCGTCCTTTCGCGCGCCTATGAGGTGGACTGGTTCTTGCCATCTGTGTGTTTGATGGCGAAAGGGACTAACAGCCAAGAACGGGTTTCGTTTCAACGTCGGCGGGAGTTTCCTGGGATTGAGGTACGCAGCGTCGAAGATTCGGGAGATTTTCGTCACTACACGCCCGACTACGAGTTTCTGTGCGTCGGCACCTGGCGCGGTGAAATCGGTCGAAGGCATCGCAGCGTTCTGCTCGATGAAACCGGCCTCGTGTGCTCGCAACCGGGGGAAGTCGTTTGGGGGCGGTCGTTAACAGGGGGATCACGCATTTCGCTCTGCATCGAGCGCGACGTGCTTGCTGCTCAGCTCTCCGAACACGGCATCGACCTCGCAAACGTGCGCTTGAAACCATTCACGCGCATGTCGCCCCGCTTGCGCGAATGCTTGCAGCGGGTACTCGCGGCGATGGATCCGAGTGCGGCGCGCGCAGAACTTCAAACCAGCCTCAGCGAGTTCGTCGGCGTCATAGCCAGCGAGCTCATCGAAGGCGCATCCAACCCTAGCGTACGCTTCGCTTCGGGCCGCCGCGACGCCGAACGCGTTCGCGAATATCTGCAAAACGATCCTTCGGTAAACGTCGATCTCGCGAGCGTCGCCAAGCAGATGGGTGTCAGCCGCTTCCGCGCGCTGCGTGTATTCAAACGCTGGTACGGCTTGCCTCCACATGCCTATCAGTTGCGCGTGCGCCTCGGCCTAGTCCAAAAATCGCTGCGTGACGGACTGAAACCCGCCGAGGCCGCCGCCGAGTTCGGCTTCTTCGATCAGAGCCACCTCACGCGCCACTTCCGGCGCTTGTTCGGAGTCACACCAGCCGCCTACGCCCGCATCGGTGGTTAACGCGGCAGCTGTTTCCAATCGGGGTGTTTCTCAATCGGGGCAGACGGCGATCTGGAACTGGCCGTTCACACTATTGTTCGCGTCGTACTCGACGAAGGCACCTCCGCGAACTTGCGTGGCGGTGACCTCGTCGATGACGAGCTTTCCCTTGGTTGCAACCAAGTTGTCCGTATCATTCGAGGCTCGAGCGATGGCAAACGTCGCGTTGAGCTGCAAACTCAGTTTGTAAGTGCCCGGCTGTCGCGGCAAGTTCATCAAGAGCTCAGGCTGCTTGTTATCGGGAATGCCGCTGCAACTAGTGAGTGATTCGGCGTAAAGGGCCGCCCAATAGTTGGGCTCACCTTCAGAAAGAAACGCGTCGGTCCAGCCGTTCACGAACGTCCATGGCTTGCCGTCCGCTTTTCCGCTCAGCGGTGTACTGGCAATCGTCGTGCTGTCGACAGACCCAGTGCTGCCATCCCCATCACTCGAACAAGCAGCCATGCAAAGCAGCGCAAACGGCGCAAACCGCGCAAACCGCGCAAACGCCAGCTGATATCCAACCTTCATCCGGAACTCCTCCCTTTGCCTCAGCGTACATCGACCACGCCCAGCGTGAGTAAAATGTTCGCAAACAGCCGGCGCTCGCCCGTCGCAACCAACACCGCAAGATTCGGCCCGCGCGCAGCCTCGTAAAACTCCGCGCGACCCAACTTCGCCAACTCGACGCCCGGCAAAAGCGCACGAAACTCCGCAAAAATCCCCGGCTCTGCGCCACTCTCGGGCACCATCACGTGCGCCGCCTCCACCTCGATGGAATCGAGCAACACCGAAAGCACGTCGGTCACCCGCAACATATCCGGCGCCAAATTCAGATAAACTCGCTCGACATCCACGCGAACCCCCGTCGCAAAAGGGTAGTTTGCGTCCGCCAACAAAACCTGCGACCCATGCCCCGCGGTGGCCAGAGCACCAATGAGCTGTGGGTGAATCAATCTATGCTTCAGCATCGTGCGCAGCATATCGAACCTCGGCTCCAAAGCGCACGAAACCGAGACCATGCGTGAGACCCCCGTGAGAAACTCCCGTGGACTGAACTCGTCACATTTTCGAACCATCGGGGCGGCCTGCGGATCTGCGGCGCGATATCGCTCGAGTCACATAGCTTCGCAGCGGGGTGCGGCAGGTGGAAGAGCTAGTCTCCGGTCGTGCCCCGGGTGATTTGCCCAGTGATGCAGCAGATCCGGCGTTGCGGCTGTATGAGCTTCGACACGAGGTCCATGGTGAGACGCGGGCACTATGGCTCGAAGCGGTGGCTAAACTTCGGCGGGACGCGGGCGAAGCGCTCGACGATGACGCGATGTTTCTGTTGGTGGCGCGGCGCATTCTCGCGCATGAAGGGAACGCAAAGACGGACACGGGGCGGGCTAGCTACCAGGTGCAGGTGACGACGTGCAAGAGCTGCGGGCGCAGCGAGCAGATTGGCAACGGTGAACGTCACGCCATTGCTCCCGAGGTCGCCGAGATGACTCGCTGTGATGCGCAGGTCATTCCGGATGCTGCCGCGACCCGTGCTGCCGCAACCCACGTGGGGCGCCGTGTGGGTCAACGAGCGTCGCAAACGATTGCCCCGGCCGTTCGAAGACAAGTCATGCGGCGCGACAACGGACGCTGCGTCGTGAATGGCTGCAACCATGCAACTTTCGTGGATGCGCACCACTTGAAACCTCGCAGCGAGGGTGGTCGACATGAACCCGATAATCTGGTGTGTTTGTGCGCCGCACATCATCGCGTAGTGCGGCTGTCTCCGGAGGACTCTGTCCTCCGCCCCGCCCGGCGAAGCCGGCTCGGGGCCCCACCTCCTGGCTTCAGGGCCCCAACCCCAAAGCTTCATGCTCACCTTCAAACATGCCGATGGAACGCAGTATGGCGGCGCGCTGCTGGTTGGAGCGGCAGAGCGAAATGCGCAAGTATTCGCCGCGCTCCGCGGAATGGGCTTCAAGGAGCGCGAGTGCCGAACGGCGTTGGATCGCTGCGCGGCAACGATTGCTCCCGACGCGACTCGCGAGGCAATGTTGCGCGCGGCGCTCCAGGTGCTCACGACTTAGGGCCCGCGCGGAAGTAAGTGAGTCGCGAGACCGCCGAGATCGCCGCGAGATTTGACGAATCGTCTGAACCCCCGTGGGTCACGCATGCACCCGCAATCGACCACGTCAATACCGCGCTCTTCGCGGCGCTTGAGGCCCCCCGCGCGGCGAAAGCCGCGCTTGGCGGGGCCCTGCCGCGCGCAGCTTGCGAGCACGGCAGGCCGTGAGGTGATGAAACAGCGGTGGGGGCAATCAACTGGAAAACTTGCGACGTTCGAGGTCTAGTAGCGAAATGAAACGGTCGTGGCTCGCGCTGTGCGCTGTGTTGTTGGCGGCATGCAAACGCGGCCCGGGCCAAGCTGCGCCTGCAGCGAGTTCGTCGACTTCCCCGATGGCTGTGGCGACGGTCCCTTCGGCGGCGCCGATTGCAAGCGGCGCTCGACCGAGCACCGCGCTGCCGCCGGAGAAGCAAGGGCTGTTGGAGCGTGCGCGAGCGGTGGTGAACGCTTGGGACGCTGCTTTGAATCAACACGACGCGGATCGATTGACGCCCTTGTACGCGGAGATGGTGAGTTACTACGGTCGCACGTTGACGCGCGACAAGTTGGTCGAGCAAAAGCGAAAAGCGCTGGCGACCACGCCCGACTACACTCAAACGCTTTCGCACCTCACGCTGGCCGCCGACGCCGATGGCAGTGTGCAAGTGCGGTTCGACAAACGTTCGGGCTCGCAAAAAGCACAACGTAGTGTGCCCGCACGCCTTCGCCTCGAGAAAAATGGTGACAGCTTTCGCATCGCAGTCGAAAGCGATGCACCCTCGGACGCGCGCAGTGACATCGGACGCCCATGCGAAGCAGTCGCGATGGACGTCGCCATGAGCCTACCGCGCGTGAAAACCTTACTCGAAAGCGCCGGCCCGGACGCGCGCCAAGGTGCCCTCTTCTATCCAGAAGAAGTAGTCGGCGACGTGAGCGCCAGCATCGGCTTTCATCACGACGAACGCTTTCAGGTCGCGTTCATCGTCGAAGTCAAAGAAGGCAACCTCAGCGTGCTCGAAAGTGGTGAAGCGCTTCCCATTCCCAGTGAAGCCCGCGCCCGGGTTCACGCGAAGTGCGCCCCGCAGCCAGCGCAAGAATGATTGGTTGGGGGCGAAAAACGAAAAGGGCGCGCAACTAAGGCCCCGCCGCGCATCAGCGCAGACATCGCCTCCCAGCGCGCACGCAACACCGCGCACGCGCTACTCTGTACAGGATCGACTGCGAACGCCGAATCGACTCAGCAAAGGACTAGCCGCACCCCGCGCGGGTCTCACGTGGGGCCCATGTGGCGCCATTCGCGCAACAATGGCGAGCTACGGCTCCTTTAGGCTTTGGCAGCGACCGAGTAGAAGTGTGCTGGTCGCGGTGCACATGCTGGCGCAGCGCTGAGCAGAAAACGAAGCCTTGAAGGCGACGCGTGGGGCGTTGAAATCGTGGCAGCAGCTAAACTCTCCGGTGCGATCACACTCGAAGCTGGTGCCGTCCGCAGCGGCACACTTGCAATGAGGCGGCGGCGGAGTGCCGTTGACGGAGCCGCCGATTTCGCAGCCACGCTCGGTCGCGGAAACTTCCGGAAATTCGGCTTCGACGAGCGCGCTCATGCCGATGCCAGCATGCCAATCTTCCTCGGACTGCGGGGCGGCGCTGAGGGTAACGTGGCCTGCCAGAGCGGTGTGGCGAATCAGCTCTTTGTTATCGGCGGCCTGCTTGAGAAAAACATTGGCGCGCAGTGCGGTAAGCTCGGTGTTGATCGACGGTACGATTTCGTACACGCCAGGTGTCGTCTGGGTGGTTTCAACTTGGAGAAACCAGCGTGCGGCAGCTTTGGCGCCGGCTGTTCCGAGCGAACTCTCGAAGTCGGCACAAGCGGTGGTGGTTGCGTCGGCCCACTCGATGGCTTGCAACCAGCGTTGGGTAACGAGTTCGGTGCCTTCGATGGTGCCTGCGTAACTGATCGAAAATGCGCTGCTGCTCCCGTCGGAGCGGGAGAGATCGGTCAGGACTTGTTGCCAAGTGCGCGGCGCCGATGCGTCCGGATCACCGGTTTTGGTCGTGCCCCCTTTGGTGTTGCCACAGGCCGTAACGACTACAATGGCCAAAAGGCGCCACGACTTCATCGAGCGCTCAAGGTAGCAGCAGCTGGCTTGCATCGCCATGCACGTACGCGAGCACTCGACTTCGCACGTTGGGCCGACGTCGATCGGAGCCTACACGGGCAGCCGTGCTGGCTGGCGATCGACGTCGACTCGAACGCACTTCATCCGACGGCTAGAAGCTCACGTCACGGAGTGACGAAAAGCGAAGACTCCGGCCACGCAGTGTCCTTTTCGACCTGACGGCTGACTGGAACCGCATCGACCCAGGCGGTCTTCGGCACGAGCCCAGAGGCTGGCAGCGACAGAGTGTACGTGTGCATGCAGGCCGCTTGGAGCTTGCTGCCGGCCGACGCGGAGCCAGAGTCGAACAAACCGCATTCGACTTTGCTCTTCTGGACTTCTTGAGCGCCACCGGACCTTTGGTGTGAGAGCGTTTTGATACGCTCGTTGGCAGCGTCGGCAGCAATGACGTCTTGTTTGCTGCCCGCCTTGCGCTCGAGACGCGCCCAATTCAAATCGAAGCCGATGGGCGTGCCGTCGTGCTTCAGCAGCACAGTCACCTTCGAGCCGTTACCAACGACGGGGATGCCGTCGATGGCGCGCGTGAAAACGACCTTGGCCGCCTGCACACGCTTTTCGGGCTCGACGGGCGTTGCACTGGCAGGCGCCGAAGTGCTGATGCCGTACGAGACGTACCAGGGCTCGAGCGTTTCGCCTTCACCCAGCACGACCACGGAGCTCAGCGCTTCGCTCACGAATGCATTCGCCTTGGAGACGGCGTCTGCATCACTGATGCGCTCGTTCAATGCAACGCCGCGACCGGCGTTCTCGATCTCCGCGCTGTTGCGATAGTGTGCAACTTCGCCGTCGCGCGACACCTCGAGGAACCAGCCTTTGCCGCGCGCCTCCTTCACGTTGCCCGTGACCTTCGCAGCGCCGGCATCGGCCGTTTTGATGGCACCGATTGGCGCGTTGAAGCGCCGCAGCAGCGTTTCGAACACCGCGTCCGTGCCGGGAGCGGCTGCGTGAACGAGCACCGGAAGCGACGCGCGCTCCCCCAATGCGGTCGCCGCCTTGGCCGCAACCGAATTGCGGAAAGACGACGGCGCGCTCGACGCGACACCCGGCGCGAGCGCCAAAATTCCAACCAGACTCGCAAGTAGTCGTTTCATCTCATGCTCCGTTTCTGTGCTCAGATGTCATCCCAAATCCAACCGCACCAATACCCAATCGACGAGTCGCGCAGACGCGAGTAGGAGCCGAAGTTGTTCCACGTCATGTTGCCGCGACGAGTTTCACAGTTCGACTGGTTCGTGCCGGTGTACATCACCGCCGTGTCTTGGTTGTTGAAGGCGGTGGTATCGTTCGCAACGAACCACGCCTGCATGATGGTGTCGCCGGCGTTCAAACGCTGAGCGAACACCTTGCCCACGTCGTATTCGGCCGTGCCGAGATTCAGCGTGCCGTGGCTGCCCACGGTCGCGCGCAAACCGCCGGCAAACACGCTATCCCAGCGCGCCCAGGTGTTCGCGTCCACCTTGAGGGTCTCGCACGAATCCTGCGCGAAGATGCTGAGCATGCGACCCTCGTCACCAAGGCGCATGTTCGACGTAGTCGCCAACGCCCCGTTGTTCCACATGGCCCAGGCAGCGTTGGTCGAGTTGATGGCGCCACCGTGTGTCAGCGTGAAGAACAGGTCGACGTCTTCGAGCGAGTTGTCGGCGTGGTCACCCGTGTTGTGCCAGTAGAACTGCTTGTTCCAGAGGTCGTAATAGAACTCGAAGATCGAGCCATTATCGGCCTCCGTGTTGAAACGGCTGCAAACTGTGAACGCGCCCGGCAAGGCAGCCTGCCAGTTCGACTCGTAGCTTTCGGTGCAGTGTGTACCGAACTTACGGGTCTCGATGACGGGCTGTTGCTGACTCGCCAACGACTCATCGTTGGATTGCGGCTGCGCGTCCACCGCGCAACCAGCCAGCACGAGCGCGAGCAGCGAGCCCGCGCCCCATGCTGATACGCGCTTGGGAATAGTACCCTTCGTCATGTAATCCACTCCTTTGGTTCCAAACGACGCCTCTGGCTCGCGACCCCACGAAACGGTGGCATTCGTGTCACGCCTGCAAACGCTGATGTGACACGTGCGCTAAGCGCCAAGCTGCGCGAACGCTAACCCCAATGCTCCCATCCGCGATGTCGCGTTCCTTCGAACGACGCCCACTAATGAAACACCAATTGGAGCACGCAAACAAGGCGATTCGGCAACTCGACAGCTGAAACAATTAGCTATCACCGAATGCAAATCACCCGCAATTCAGAGCACTCTCACATCGCGCACGGCGATTGAACGCAACCGCGCAAGAGAGGCGCCGCACAGCAGCACAAACGCGCCAGCGCAAACGCAGCAAGCCAAACGCGCCAGCGCGAAAACGCAGCAAGCCAAGTGCGGCAGCGCACGCAACCGTAACAACACGGCGGCGCCGCTGCGCACGCACTGGCAGCGTGCCCGCACACACAGCGCAGGCGCGCAAACCGAGAGACTAGCCGCGAGTGGCGGCGCGACGCAGCGCCGTGCCGAGGCGCACGAGTTCGTTGGCGCAATGGAGCGCGCCGGCCTTTTCCAGCTCCAATTCCCCTGATTTGCCGAGCAAGTCGTCGATTAAACCGTGCGCGCGACGCAGTGAGGCGCGCAGCTCGACGGGTGCAGCCTCGATGAGCTTGGGGCGACCACGCCGTTCACCACTCGCGCGCCGAAGCTCTATGGCTGCGCACCGAAGTTTTCGCACGCTCCAGCGAAGAGACTCCGCCATGCTCAAGAGCTCCGCGCGTTGCTGTGGCTCCAAGGCAAGCACAGCACTGATGTGACCAGCCGTTATGTGTCCGAATGTCTGGACAGTGGGCAACGAACGCGCGGCGATGCAAATCGCAACGGCGTCGTACAGCGCCGACTTGCTGAATGGACAGTCCGGGTGCGCGGCGAGCCGGCGGACCGAATGGCTCTTGCGACGCCGGTCTCGCCACGCCGCTTCACTCCCGTCGAAGAAGCTGTTCAAGATGAGCTCGCCGACGGCAATTGTCTTGTCGATCCCCGCTTGGCGCTTCAACTCAGAAAGCTGAGCCGCGATTGCCTCCAGATCCAATTGACGCAATTGACCCCACAACGCGCGACGAGACGACTCCGTCACCTCATTTCGAACCGCTACATCCGCGCAAACGAGTCTTGCTGCAACTCGCATGCGAACTTGCCCGTTCCCTACACACACTCTCTCTGCCTGAAGGTCGGAGCGATCACAAGCATCAAGACTTCGCGCTACGTGAACGGCCGTTCGGCGTGTAACGGAGCGTTACTTGCGTTCCGGAGCGTCGCGTGAGCGAGCGGACAGAAGCACGAGCAACAGCACAAATCAGGACCCTAAACTAGCAGGTTTCGCCGCAATTTAGCAACCGATTGTCACGCTCAGGTAGGACGAATGCTGTCTCAGCTCTAGCGATCTAATTTGGGCTAACTCGTACGAGTTGTAATGTAGCGAGCGCACAGAAGTAAGTTGGGTTGGGCGCGTGCAAGCCATGCGTACGAGCGCAAGCTTTGCGAGCTGTGCGTGTTCGCGCAGTGTGAGCTTTTCGTGAGCAGTGTGAGGTCGCACTCGGCTTCCGAGCCAGCGCGCGCGAGGTTAGCTCACACTCTGTGATCGGAGTCCGAGCGCGATGAGCTTGCTCTGAATTGCGACAAACACGCGACCGCTCACTACGATCACGTGGACCACGACGTCACTCTGGCTGCCGACGATAAATTCAGCCACGAGCGCGCCGTACTCGCGTCGCCCGCGACCAGCAAACCACCACGCGCTCCGTGTCGGCCGCTCTGGCGCTATCGCCGCACGGCGCGGTCCAAAGCTGCGCGCCGCTCGTCGAGCGCATAAAGGACCCCTGCGCGGCAAACGAAGACGCGCCCGTGGCTTACGATCGGGTTCCCGACGGTCCTCGGCTCCAAATCATTGTTGATAGGGTCGCCAATCGGCGCTGTCCACAGTGGCGAACCACTAAACCAGTTCCTCGCTTCCACATGATCGCCAAAACCTACGATCGCGCCCGTTGTCGATCGCCGGATCCGTGAGCCACGAATGAGGGTAGTCGTTCTGCCAGAGAACGCCCCCGTCGTAGCCATATGACTGCGCGTAGGCGCTGAGCGTCGAGTGGCGCAGAAATCGCTCTTCGGGCGTGCTTTCTCCGAAATCGTCTGGCCATTCGATCGTGCTCGAAAACAGCACGAGTCGATCGGGCGAGAGCCGGCCGCGACGTGTCCCCTCAGGATGATTGGGTCCAAACAGCACGCGCTCGCTGAGAGTTGCCTCGTCAGTCCGAAAGATGCCCTCGCCAATCTTCGCCGACGTACACGATGCCCTGCGTTCGCATCGAAACTTCTCGGACGCGCAGCGGTCGCGTTTCGTCGAACGCTTCAGCGAGCGACGCTGTGCAGGAGACTCTTTTCCGGCGGCTCAGGCTCACATGGACAAGCCGCACTCTTCTCGATCGCGCCCCTTCGTGACGGCACTCAAGAGCTTGCTGCTCGAAGCAAAACGAAGCTGGGTGTTCGTCGGCTCAACGGCCAGCAGGGTTAGCGTCGAAGTCACCGCGAATCCCGAAGCGCGCTCGGTACTCGCGTGGAGAGATCCCCACGCGCCGCGAGAACGCGCGCCGTAAGGCTTCCGGCGTACCGAAGCCCGCAGCGCTCGCGACCGCTTCGACGCTGCGATCGCTGCACTCGAGTAGCCGTTTGGCGGCGTCGACACGTACGCACTCGACGTATTCAGCCGGGGAAACGCCGAGGCGACTGCGAAACACACGTGAGAAGTTGCGAACGCTCATGTGCGCGCGACGCGCCAAAGCCGGCACATCGAGCCGCGCTTCCGGGTGTTCGCTGATGAATGCTTGAATGTCGCGCAACGGCCCTGGCTCCTTGGCTTGCGCGGCGAGCTGTGGACTGAATTGCGACTGGCCACCGGCGCGACGCACGAAGACGACTAGCTCCCGTGCGACTCCCAACGCCAGCGCAGGCCCGAAGTCTTCTTCGACCAGCGCGAGCGCCAGATCGATGCCAGCGGTGACGCCCGCAGACGTCCACACCGAGCCGTCTTTTACGTAGATTGGCTCGGACTCGACACGCACATCCGGAAAGGCGCGCGCCAACGCTTCGCAATAGGCAAAGTGCGTGGTGGCGCGACGACCGTTCAACAGCCCGGCCCTCGCGAGCACGAACGCGCCAGTGCACACAGAAGCCACGCGGCGAGCTTTGCCTGCAGCTTTACGCACGCTGGCCGCAACTTCCTGCGAGGTCGCGAGTAAGCGCGCACCGGCTCCACCCGCAACGACGAGCGTATCAATGCCACGACGTGCCGCGCTCGCGAGGGACATGTGCGGCACCAGGCCAACGCCGCTCTCGCTCTGCACCGGCTTGCCATCGAGCGTGACCAGAACCGGAGCGTAGCCGGGTGAGAGGCCCTTTGCGCCGCGCGCATCCACTGCAACGGCGAATACTTCGAGCGGGCCGAGCACGTCCAAAGACTGAGAGCGCTCGAAAGCCAGCACCGCAACACGACGAGTCACGAAGGAGAATGTGGCAGATCGGAGTGCCTGGCGCAAAGCCAGCGATCATACGTTTTCGGCCAACTCGTAGTAGCCCCGCTTTGCTAGCCCTCCCACGTGGGACCACGTGGGTCAGCGGCCCGACACTCACGGCCAGCGAGCGCTTCCCTCCTGAGCGCCCTTTTTACGGCGGGGGGCGTGCGCGGTGTAGCGAGCCGCGGTGTGCGCGGTGTCTGCGCTCACGTGTCCCGCGCGTAGTTGCGCGCCTTTTCAGCGCCGCCCCCAACCCAAATCCCAATCTGATTTGTTGATGCCAATCGACGGCCGCAGTGCGCGGGGCTCGCTGCGACGTGGAACGGGACTGAGGGTTTACTTTACGGCGGTGGCGCAGCCGAGTTGGATTGCGACGGAGCCATTGGTGGATTTGAAGGTGTCGCAGTTGCTCGGGCAGACGAGGATTTTGGAGGGGGCGACGCCTTTGAGGTCGTCGTAGTACCAGCCGCCGAGGTTGGGATCGCAGCGATCGGGTGAGCCGACGTAGAAGAGGGAGGTTTCGTTGCCGCTCGCTTTGTAGGCGACGTTGACTTCGAAGTAGTTGAGTTTGGCTCCGCCGGTGGGCGCAGGGATTTGGAATTCGCAGGCGAGGCGAGAGGCGCGCACGGTGTTGAGCGCGGCAAGGAATTGTTGGGAGACGTCGCCGCTGGTGTCGACGATTTGGGCTTTTTTGGTGCCGCCGGCTTGAGCCATACGTTCGAGGTTCGCGGGCGCTTGGGTGTCGGCGCTGGAGAAGACGCCGATGACGAAGGTGGCGATGCTGGGCGCACCTTTGAGTCCGTCAGCGGCGACGGCCGTGACCTCGGTCATGAGGGCATCGAGAGGTGTGGTGCCAGCGAAGCTGACGTTGTCGGGGAGGCATTCGGTGGGAAGGCCATCAGTCGCGAGGACTGCAACGACGGTGTGACCAGGATGTGCGTTGGCCCATTCGCGAGCGTGGGCGATGGCGCCGCGCAGGGCTGGGCCGGTGGGAGTGTCGCCATCGGGTTCTTGGGCTTGCAGGGAGGCGAGGAGTGCGTTGGAGGCGGCAGGGAGGGCTTGGATTTCGACGGCGGGTTTGGCGTAAGCGGCTTGGGTGCACTCGCTGCCGTGAAAGCAGTAGCTGGAGGTGGCTGCCAGGCAGGTGCCGCGGTCGTTGCCCTGAGTGTCTTTTCCGCAGCTGGCGTTGATGTCGGAGCACGCGACGCCGCTTGCGTTGGAGCAGCGGCCGAGGGGAGCGCAGGGGCCGAAGTCGAAGGGTGTAGAGATGCGGCAGTCGGCGTCGACGTTGCAGCGCTTGTTGGAATCTTTGCTGCAAGCGCCGTTGTTGCAGGTGCCGTAGTCGACGAGGGTGGGAATGGATGAGCAGTCGCTGTCTGCGCTGCAAGCTGCGAGGCCACCGGAGACGAGTTGGCCGTATTTGCTGCAGGCCTTGAGGGTGCACGGGCCGCCCGCGCCGCATTCGCTGTTGTTGCTGCAACGGGCGGGGACGTTGGGTTTACGCAACGGGAAGAATTGCAGGCCAACGGAGAGCCCTGCAGAGCCGGAGTCTTGAAAGAAGGCGGAGATGGCGCTCTTCACGGCGTCCCACTTGGTGGTGCCAGCGGGTGTGCGATCCAACATGGAAAGCGAGCTGTCGAGCAGGATGTAGATGTCGAGCGGCGCGGGTTGAGCGGCGGTGGCCTGCGAGACGCATGCTTGCACGGAAGGCGCGCCGGCGTTGGTTTGCCCGCCGCTGTTGCCGACCATGATGCCCGTCGTGCCGCCGTTTTGTGTCGCGGAGGTCTGGCCGCCGCTCGCGAAGCTGGAGTTGCCACCGGCAGAGCTGCCGCTGGATCGGCCGCCGCTCGCGGAGGTGCTGGAGCTGGAAGCTGGGGAACAAGCCAGGGTCACGCCGAAGGCGAGCGCCATCAGCGGCCCAAGCGTTGCGCTCGCGCGCACTCGCTGCTGCATGTCGAGTTCAAAGCACGCCGTTTGCGAGCGCGCAAATAGCGAATTGGCGCGCTCAGTTGAATTTCGGCGGCGGCGCGCGCGGCTTGAGTGAGGAGCCTTGCTTTACTCTCGAGGCACACAGCAACGTTCTCGTGCGCGCGAACTCGAAGGCATGCATCTATTCGAACAGGAACCGTGACTGCGTTTGAACACGGCGCTACGCTGAGCTCGACATGGCGTGACTCGTATCAACGAGAGCGCAACTGAGAGCTTCGGAGGTTTTCGTGGTGACACTTCGCAACGCAACGCGTGCGGGCGCCTGCCTGCTTCTTGCGGTGAGCAGCGGATGCTCGGCAGAATCGGGCGCTGGGCGTAACAATGGCGGCGGCGAGCCAAACGGTGCCGGCGGCAGCAATTCAGCAAGTGGCGGCGCTGCAAACGGAAATGGCAATGCGAGCGGCGGCACGAGTAGCGGGCAAGGCGGGCAAAGCGCGCTCGGAGGTCAAACTGGCGCGGGCGGCACTTCGAGCAGCAACGTGAGCGGCGGGGCGAACGCGGCGACAGGCGGCGCGAACACCGCGGCGGGCGGCACTTCGAGCAGCAACGCGAGCGGCGGTGCACCGGGGATCAGCGGTGCTCCACCTGGCATCGGCGGCTACGCCGTGGTGGTGCCACCCAGCGCGATCAATGCGGGCACGCCGTCGTGCGGGGTGCAGTCGTTCAAACGCGAACGCAAACCGGCGGAAGTCATTTTGGTGTTGGACCGCTCGGCGTCAATGAAAGATCCGCCAGCGGGAGGCAGCATGCAGAAGTGGGATATCGTGGAGCCCGCGGTCACCGGCATCATCCGCACTACCAACGCGAGCATTTCGTGGGGGCTCAAGTTGTACCCAGAGTCGCAAGATACGGATAGCTGCGCGCCCGAAACCATCGTGCCCTTGATTCACGTACCCATTGCCTCAAACAACGCGACGGCCGTGATCTCTGCCATCAACGCAACCGATCCCGAAGGCGATGGAACGCCGACCGGTGACGCCATCAAGTTCGCGACGGCTCATTTAAAGAGCCGTAGCAATACCAACCCAAAGTACATCTTGCTCGCCACCGATGGGGATCCATCGTGCCCGTCGGGAGACGCCGCCACGACCTATGCGGTCACCGCCATTACCGACGCTTTGACGGCGGGTTTTCCGACGTTTGTGATCGGCGTGGACACATCCAAGACGGGTTCGATTCAGCGTTTGAATCAGATGGCAATCGCTGGCGGTCGTCCGCGGCCCACGACGGCGACGGACACGGTAGCCTTCTACTTGGCCAGCACACAGGCAGCACTGACCTCGGCGCTGCAGACCATCACCGGCGAAGTGGCAAGCTGTGTATTCGAGCTCGATCCGCCGCCGCCGGTGCCCGACAACATCGCCGTGGATTTCAGCGGCCAACGCACCGCGCGCGATCCGTCACGTCAGAATGGCTGGGAGTACACCAACGCTGCGCACACTCAGCTCGAGGTGTACGGCACTTGGTGTCAGCGCATCAAGAACGAAGCCATGAACCAAGTCGAGATCAAATACGGTTGCCCAAACACGCCCATTCCGTTGCCGGGTTGAGCGGCGGCGCCGCGCTGTTGTCACGGATACAACGCAAGCGAAGCCGCGAACAAGCCGTGCAGCGCCGCAATGCCGGACGAAACGCTGCCGCCCGCGGGTAAGCCCTCATGTTTGCGAATGCGGGCCTCGGCGCGCGGATACACGAGCGGCCCAATGAAGAGATGCAGCGCCCAGCGTGGCGACAAGTCGTAGCGAATGAAAAGAGCCGCCTGCACGCCGTGCTCGAGAACGTTGTTATAACGATAGCCAGCGGCAGCTCCCAGGGTCGTTCGCGGGCTCACTCGGTAAAACTCGAAAAAGGGAACCGCGCTGAATTCGAACGATGAAATGAAGTGAAAGTCGGGTGTGTCGCGCGCGTCGCGTGAATACGTAGCGAGGATCGGCGTGTAACCGAAGCCGAGCTCGACGCCGAGGTTTGGCGTGGCGAAGGATGCACCGAGCCCGTACGAAGCAAGACCGGTAAGCAACAACGCAACGTGACGTTGATGGCTGATGGCGCCAGCAGGAGCCGCTACCGGCGCGAGCGGTTCGCTGGGACGTGTCGCAACCACACCGCCCGACTGCATTGGCAACGGTTCGGCCTTTACTTCGGGCTGTGCTTCCGGAGCTTCGGGCGCTGCCGTCGACGACGTCTGGGTTTCGGTTTCCGCGCGAACTACCAAGCTGTAGCTCACGCTCAGCATGAACCCCAGAACGGCGTGGGCCACGCGCAGGCGCTTCATCCGCGCGAGATTACTGCAAGCCGAGGTCTTTGCGGATCGCCATCACCATGCGGCAGTGAAACAGCAGATCCGCCTCGGACTTCACTTCGCTTTGTTGGTTGATGCCATAGGGCCAGAAATGCTGCGAATCGGCATGAACCTGGTTGTCGCCCGGTGTCGACAGAGTCGCGTTGATGGCTTGCAGCTCGGCCTTGGCGTTGCTGCCGGTGAACAAGCCGTTCATCACGAACGAGCCCCAATTCGAAGCTTGGCCAATGCCGACGGTGTGCCCAATTTCGTGCATGGCGGTGCGATAGTCCATGTACGTGGTGTTGGAGCCGAAGCGCATGGAGCCGTTGATGTTACCGTCTGCCGTGGCAACCGAAGGCACGTAGCTGACGTTGAGGCTCTTGGTGATGTTGGTGTAGCAGTTGTAATAGCCGATGGCTTTTTCCATCGCGGTGGTGATCAAGTTGTATGCGTTCTGCTCGGCTTGAGTTGGGTTCGCCGACTTCGCGAGGGTGTAAGTGATGTGGCCGGTGTACGGGCAGTTCTTGCCACCGCCGCCCGCGCTGCCGCCGGCACCACCGGTCGCGCTGGCTCCGCCGCTTGCCTTCGCACCTCCAGATGCCGCACCACCGCTGGCTTTGCCGCCCGTCGCAGGGGTGCCGCCCATGGCGCTAGTGCCGCCCATCGAGCTTGCGCCGCCCGAAGCTTTTCCACCTGCGCCGCCTGAAGCGCCGCCACTCGATGCGCCGCCGTTTGCTGCGCCGCCGTTTGCTGCGCCGCCATTCGTTGAACCGCCGTTGGCTTGACCACCGCTCGCAGTGCCGCCGCT
>JBMOMJ010000035.1:0-61557 GCA_049324695.1 Myxococcota bacterium | reverse complement strand
CCGCCGTTTGCTGCGCCGCCATTCGTTGAACCGCCGTTGGCTTGACCACCGCTCGCAGTGCCGCCGCTCGAGTTGGTGGCACCTCCACTTGATGAGCCGCCAGAATTGGACGAGATGCCGCCGCTGCCCGTGTCATCGCTGCCGCCATTGCCGGAACACGCAGCTGCTAACAGCGCTGGACCTATGAGCGAAACGAAGCGACGCATAGTCACTCGATTTATCACGGCGATTCGTGCCAAACGCGGGCTCAAGCGCGTCTTTCGGGAGATTTTCCAGGCTTTCGCACACCCGGATCAGAAAGTGACTCTGACACTGCAGCGGGTGATTCGACGCGCCCCCTGCGAGCCGAGCGGGCGCTCCGCCACAATTCGGCCACAAATTGAACTTGGATTCTCCTCACCCACACCCAACCTAGGACAGAAGCGTTCGCTAGTTTGAGCCTCGAGGTAGACGATGGTCAGACTGTTAGCGATTGCATTCGTATGGGTGGGCTGCGCTGTGGCTTGGGTCATTCTGGGTTCGACCCTGGTCGCGCGCACGAACGAGGCCAGCACTTCGCGCGATGGTGAGGTGCATGCATTGTGGGGGCCGCCAGGAAATCAGTTGCCACCAACAGCCGTGTACACGGCGCAGGAAGCCGTGAAGGAAGTGGTCACCACGACTGATGCCGCAGGCGTGGCCACGCAACGCACCGTGGAAAAGTTGAGCAACGTGGAGCGACCTCTGGCGCTCGACGCTTCGGACATTACCGTCGACTTCGATCTCGAGCACCGCAAAAAGGGACTGCTCTGGTTTCCCACGTACCAAGTGCGCTTCGCCGGGCGCTACGTGATCTTGAATCAAACCGACGCAGCTCACGAAGCGACGCTACGCTTTCCTCTGAACAAGGGTGAAGTACCGACGAGAAGTGAAGGAACGCAGAGCGTGAGCTTCGACGGCTTCCGCGTCACCGACGCAGAAGGCAAGCAATTGAAGCACGAGATCCACGATGGAGTGGCAACCTGGACGGTGCAACTTGCAGCGGGAGCGCGACACGAGTTCAGCGTGGAGTATCGCTCGCGTGGCACTTCGAACTGGAAGTACTCGATGACCGCCAACAACACGGAGGTAAGAAACTTCCGCCTGCGCATGGCAACGAGCTTCCCGAATGTAGACTTCCCAGTTGGCACCACTAGCCCGAGCCGCCACGGCGTAGAAAATGGCCGTTGGCGCGGCGAATGGGCTTTCACGAGCTTGGTTGCCGGATCACCCATCGGCATCGAGATGCCGCAGCTCTTGAATCCGGGACCGCTGGCTTCCAAGGTGACGTTCTTCGCGCCGCTGTCGTTGCTGTTCTTCTTCTTCGTGGTCGCGATTCTATCGTTCGTGCGAAAACACGAGATGCACCCGATGCACTACCTGTTGCTCGGCTGCGCCTTCTTCGCGTTCCATCTGTTGTTTGCGTATCTGGTCGATCACGTTGCCATCGCGGCAAGCTTCGCGATCGCCTCGGTGGTGAGCGTCTTCTTAGTGGTGAGCTACGCGCGGCTGTTCGTGGGCTGGCGTTTTGCTCTGGTGGAGATGGGGATCTCGCAGATCATCTACTTGGTGTTGTTTTCGCTCACCTTCTTTTGGGAGGGCTACACCGGGCTCGCGATTGCGATCGGCGCCACCTTGACGCTGTTCCTGGTCATGCAAATCACTGGGCGCTTTGATTTCGCGGCCAAAGCCAAGCCGCCAACGCCGACGCCGCTGCCGCCCGAACCGCCGCTGGGCATGCCCGACGCAAGCAGCGCGGTGTAAGCCGCTGCCAATGCCGAATGCACCGGAGCGCTCCGTTCTCGCAAAGGGCGGAGCGCCCGGCCAAGCGTTACGAGGTTTTTATTGGGGTGGGAAAATGTGTGCGGAGCCGTGGCCCGCTACTCAGAAACTCACAGCGCTTTTTCGCGCGCGAGCCCACCCAGACTGTTCGACGCACGCAGATCCAACACGGCAACGTGACCCGCTTCCGCTGCTAGGTGCCTCTCGAGCTCCCCGCGATTCGCCAGGTTCAACTTGGAGCAGATAGCCTTGAGAACATTCGCCACAGTGCGCCGCGAACAGCCGCGCTCACGCGCTATCTCTTCGTTGCTCATTCCAGCAGAAACAAGCTTCAAAACGCTGCGTTCGGCATGTGTGAAGCTCACCGACGGCGGCGCGCTCGTGATTCGGAACGATAAAGTCTGCGGCGTGTCTCCCGAAACCGGAAAGGTGTACTCATCGATGCCGGATGGCGGCGGCAGCATCGTCTCGGGTTGACTCTGCCGCTCGGGATTCCCATCGCCAGACTTCATAGTTCCTATCCTCCTCGCAGGGGACGATACGCTGCCTCGATTAGTGCTTCAACCGGGCTGGCGGGGGCAACTTCTGTTCCCCGAGCCCGCAGCTCCGGGCGGATTTCGACCGCCGGCTTCAGTCGACGCGCTGCGCAAGCCACAGCATCGTGAACACGTAGACGGGGATCAGCGTAAGAAATGCCAGCAACGCATAACGCGCGAACGAAGGCATACGGTAATTGGCGCTCTCTGCGATGGCCTTGACCATGAAGTTGGGACCGTTGCCGATATAGGTGTTTGCGCCCATCACCACCGCGCCGACGCTGATTGCAGCCAAAAATGTGTGGGGCACGCCAATCACGTCGGGCCTTTCGCCCAGCGCTTGTGCCGCGGAAAGGAACGTCAGGTACGTGGGGGCGTTATCCAAGAGGCTCGAAAGCGCACCCGTGACGAGGAAAAAGTGCCAAGCCTCTGACAGGCCCAGCGCGCGGCCATGGCTTCTCAGAAGCGCCAAAGCCGGCAACATGGTCACGAAGATGCCTGCGAAGAGCACGGCGACTTCGATCAGCGGAGCGAACTCGAAATGGTTACCGCGATGCGCGCGCTTGGGTCCAATCCACGCTGAAACCAGCGCGCAGCCGAGCAACGTGAGCTCGCGAAGCGGTGACGACAAGAACACGGCGCCGATGACCAACGCCAGCAGCGGCAGTTGACGCCACCCGTCTACACCCAATGCTACGCGCTCTCGCTCGTCGCGCAATTTCGCCTCGCGCGACTCACTGCGATAGGCGCGTACGTCGAGCGCGTAGCAGAGGCCCAACAACCAAACCATCGCAAACAGCCATACGGGCCACAGCCGCAAGGTCCAGTCAAACGGCACACCGCGCAGGTAGCCGAGGAACAATGGCGGATCGCCGAGTGGTGTCAGCAGCCCGCCGCAGTTCGAAACGATCAGGATGAAGAAGAACGGCAAGTGTGCGACGCGTTCGCGCTGCGCGTTGGTGCGCAGCAGCGGCCGAATCAACAGCATACTGGCCCCAGTGGTGCCGAGCAGGTTAGCCAGCACCCCGCCCAAACCGAAAACAACCAAGTTGACGACCGGTGTACCGCGCAAGTCGCCACGCACGTGCACGCCGCCGGAGACAGTGAACAACGCACCCAAGAGTAAGATGAAAGAGACGTACTCGCCGAGAGTATGTAGCAACGCCTGGACATCAACGTAGGCGATCCACAGCGCCACCGGCGCCGCGAGCCCGAACGTGACGAGCGCGCGGTTTCGATTCGAGGACCAGAACTTCGGCGCGAGCAGAGGCAGCCCAGCGATGGACGCTAGCAACGCCACGAAGGGTAGAACCGTAAGCGGGTGCGGCTCCGCCATCGATGCTCAACCCGAGGTCGGGCGGATGCTCGCACCAAACAACGGGGAGTCGAAGTGCATGTCTTCCGACCACTGCGAGCCACTCGGCCAGGTATCTTGCGGAACGAAGCCGACTAATTGACGTGCCGGCTCCAGATCGAACGCTGAATCGCCGCCATTTTGGCTGGTGACGAATACGGCAGCGTAACTTGCGAGCGGGGTCTCCACGGCGCGCACGAAAAATCTCTCCGTGTCGCGATGGCTCACATAGATACGCGGCGCCGAACGCACGCTCTCGAACAACCTGGCTTCTTCTCGATTGCGTACGAACCAGCCAAGGCGCGCCGACAGTACCGACATGCCAAAACGGTCGGCGTACATGCGCGCCAACAGCTCGCCGGCTGCCTTGCTCACGCCGTAGTGGTCACCGGGAACCAGCCCTGCCTCGAGCCCAATCCGACCTTGCTCCCAGTCGATGCCACCCACCACGCGCACGCTGCTCACGTAAATGAAGTGTCGCACCCCAGCCACGCGAGCCGCTTCCAAAACGAAATGGGTGCCCGTGATGTTGGTTGGCACGAGCTCGCGCGGAAAGTTCTGACGGTCTGGCACTGCCGCGCAGTGAACCACCACCTCGACGCTATCGACCGCGCGCGCCAAGGCTTCCTCTTCAAGAAGATCGCCAACCAAGTGCTCGCCAGGCTCCCGCGCAGGCTCGCGATCGAAACCGCGCACGGAATGCCCACGCTCCCGCAATGCGTGCGTGACGGCGTAACCCACGGCGCCCGAAGCGCCTGTAACCAGGACCTTGCGCTGCATGTCGACCAACTAAAGCGCAGCCAGGATAGGCGACGCCAAGTAACCGGTCGAGCGCTTGCCCGTAGCAGCCAAAGTTCCCGCAATTCTTGCTGGCTGAGAAGGACTCGAGCATGACCGAGCTGCGACACTACGACGTCATCATCATTGGTTCCGGGGCAGGCGGAGGAACCCTAGCGCACGCGCTGGCCGCCTCCGGCAAACGCATTCTGCTCTTGGAGCGCGGCGGCCACGTGCCGCGCGAAAAAGAGAATTGGAGCTCCGAGGTAGTCAATCTAGAGGCTCGCTACAACACGCGCGAGGTCTGGCGCGACGGCCGTGGCAAGCCGCTCCACCCCCACACGAACTACTACGTCGGCGGCAACACCAAATTCTATGGGGCGGCTCTGTTTCGGCTACGCGAACGTGACTTCGGCGAGCTCGTGCACGCGGGGGGCATCTCGCCAGCCTGGCCAATCACGTATCGTGATCTCGAGCCCTACTACACGCGCGCCGAGCGCATGTATCACGTGCACGGCGAGCGCGGCGCGGATCCCAGCGAGCCGCCCGCGAGCGCTCCGTATCCACACCCGCCGATTAGCCACGAGCCGCGCATTCAGGGTTTGCACGCTGATCTCGAAAACCTCGGGCTGCGACCTTTCCACGTGCCGCTTGGTGTGATGTTGAACGAGCGTCAACCCGAGCGGAGCCCCTGCATCCGCTGCGACACTTGCGATGGCTTTGCCTGCTTGCTGCAAGCCAAGTCCGACGCGGAGAGCTGCGCAGTCAAACCGGCGTTGGCGCATCCGAATGTGGAGCTCGTGACGCATGCGCTGGTCACGCGGCTCGAAACCAGCGCTTCGGGTCGCGAGATCAAGGCGGTTGTGGTGGAGCGGCACGGCGAGATCCTGCGCTTCGCAGCCGATGTTGTGGTGGTGTCGGCGGGAGCCATCAATTCGGCGGCGTTACTGTTGCGCTCGGCTAACGATAAGCATCCCCACGGCCTCGCGAACCGCTCCGGAGTCGTTGGGCGGCACTACATGGGGCACATCAATTCGGTGCTGCTCGCCTTGTCGCTGTGTCCCAATCCCACGGTGTTCCAGAAGACGCTCGCCATCAACGACTTCTACTTCGGCGACGAGAGCTTCCCGTATCCGATGGGGCACATCTCATTCGTGGGCAAGCTCGATGTGCATGCCTTGCGCGCCGGCGCACCCGCGCTCGCACCAGGCTGGACTCTCGAGCTCATGGCCAAGCACTCGCTCGATTTCTGGCTCACCTCGGAGGATCTGCCCGATCCCAACAATCGCGTCACGCTCGACCGCGACGGCAACATCGTCCTCAGCTACACGCCGAACAATCTGGAGGGGCATAACCAGCTGCAAACCAGGCTGAAGCAGCTCATGCGGCATCAGAAGTGCGACATTCACGGCGGTGAGTGCCACCAGGGCATGTTCGCGCGCAACTTGTTCGTGGGTGATCGCATTCCACTCGCGGGCGTGGCGCATCAAAACGGCACGGTACGCTTCGGTCACGATCCGGCGAGCTCCGCGCTGGACCCGAATTGCCGCGCGCACGACGTGGACAACCTGTACGTGGTCGATGGAAGCTTTTTCCCGTCGAGCGCCGCAGTGAATCCTGCCCTCACGATCATGGCCAATGCGCTGCGCGTCGGGGACCACCTGCTCCAGCGGCTCGGCGCTTTCAGCCACGTTTCGGCTAAGCGCGCGTAACTCGACTCATCAAGAGCGCGCCGGCCAGCGCAGCAACCAGCACTGGAATGCCGTGCCCCAACGTCATGTGCAGCCGGGCCACGTTGGGGCAATGCAGGTTCATCACGCCGCCTGCCACCAGACCACACGCAGCGCCGATCAGCGCGCTGCGCCAGCGGGAAGAAGCCGCGAAGGCATGCTTGAGAGACAAGGCCGCACACACGAGCGGGAACGCAGCCCAAACCAAGGTGATATCGATGCAGATCAACACACCGAGCAAAGACCTGTCGCTCACGTGTGCGCCGTCCGGTGTCGGAGCAGCTGCCGCCATCGCCCAGAAAGTCAGCGGGCCCAGCACCGCCAGCGATGTGATGAGGAGCAAACTCAGGCCGAGCCCGAGGCGGCCGCCGCGCAATGCCACGATCAACGAGGCCACGCCGAGGACCAGCGGTAGGCCCATTTGCATGGCGACGTAGAGCGGTGGCAGCGACGTCCAATCATTGCGAACGCCGAACACGAGCAGGTGTGAAGCCAACCATGCGAGCGAAAGTGCCAACGCTGCCGAACGCCGCCGCTGAGTCTTGCTCCGATTGGGTGAATTGGCGTCGACCTGCATCGGCTGCAGCGGCGCCGGAGCTTCGCGGGTGTGCGCGAGCGGATCCGGAATTTCGCCGAAGTCCGGAAGGTCGCGAAAATCGGGCCGGTTGCTCATCGTTGAGCTCCCTCCGCGCCACCACGCAGAGCCGCGCGCAAGATTTCGTAGGCGTGAAATGCTCTCAGCTTGACGGCTCCTTCCGAAATCCCGAGCACCTGTGCTGCAGCCTCGACGCTCATCCCTTCATAACGCAGCAAAATGAAGGCTTCTCGCCGCGCTACGGTCATCTCGGCCAGCACGCGCTCCACGGTTTGTGCGCTCTGCTTCGCTACAGCGACCTCTTCTGCGCAAGTATCTGCGCCCGCAGCGATCTCGAGCTCCGACACGTCGCGCGCAGATACGTTGAGCTTGGCCTTCACGCGCGCGTGATCGATGTAGCAGTTGCGGGCGATGGCATAAGCCCAGGGCACCACGCTGCGACCTCGCACGAACGAGCCGCGCGCGCGGTGCATACGCAAGAAGGTCTCCTGCATCAAGTCCTCCGCGACGTCGACACGACCGCTGAGCCGTTGCAAGAAAGCGCGAATGCGCGGCGAAAGCCCATGGAACACGCGGTTGAAAGCGGTGCTGTCGCCGTCGGCATATCTCTCCATAGCCTCGTCGAGCGGCGAGGTTTCAGGAGAAACCGCCGAGTCGGGCGAATCCTCCGCGCGCGCGGACTCGGAGCGGCTCACGCTGCTCATGTCGAACCTTCTTCCAGCAAGCTAGTGAGCAACGGCGAGCAGGCTTCGATGCGCATTCCGCGATTTCGAGCGGCCATCAATACTTCCACTGCGGCGTTCGACGCGAACTCGACCGCCGCCAAATCGAGTACGAGCGCGCGCTCCTCTGGATGTGACGCCGAAAGTTCGCCTTCCAGCACCTGAACCCAATCCCCCACGATGCGTCCCTCCAGCCGCAGAACGCGGCCGGAAGGTGAATCGATGCGAGTGATGCGGAGCATGGCTGCGGCCCACGAGCAAACTGTGTGCCCAAGTGTGAATATCGTCGTTCTCCGTGATTTCGCGCCCCCGAGCATAACCTCCCACGATATTTCGTGGCCAGGAGCGTGCGCGCCGCTTGCAGACCCACGAAATATCGTAGCCGGAGCGCTCAACGCGACTTCTGCGTGGAAGAAGCTGCCTCTTGCCGCGAAATGCCGAGCTTTTTCATGCGGCTGCGTAGCGTGTTGGGGTGCATGCCGAGCACCTTGGCGGCTCCGCGCTCGCCCTCCACGACCCAACCGCTGCTTTCCAGCACCGAAAGGATGTGTCGGCGTTCGACTTCGTCCAGTGAACGCACGCCAGATGCCGGCGTCGAAGCGACGGCCGGAGCGCGCGGCAGAACATCGGGGGCCTCGTGTGGTGTCGCGCTTCGCGCAGATCCCGGAACCAGCGTAGGCAGCGATTGGGGCTCGAGCACCAGCTGAGCACCGGAAGCCAAAATCGCGGCGCGCTCGACGACGTTCTCGAGCTCGCGAACGTTGCCTGGCCAAGTGTACTCTGCGAGCGATTGCATGTCGGCGCGCGAGAAGCCTTCCAAGCGCTTACCGAGTCGACTCGCCATGCGCGTCAGAAAGAACGAAACCAGCAACGGTACGTCGCCACTCCGGCGTCGCAACGGCGGCACCGCGATGGGGAACACGTTGAGACGGTACAACAAGTCCGCTCGAAAACGTCCCGCGCGCACGGCCTCGTCGAGATCCCGATTGGTGGCGGCAATCACGCGCACGTCGACGCGTTGAGTAGCGCTGCTGCCAACCGGCTCGAACTCGTGCTCTTGCAAGACTCGCAGCAGTTTGGTCTGCGTTTCGAGCGGCAGCTCACCGACCTCATCCAAGAAAATGGTGCCACCGTGCGCCAACTCGAAGCGCCCGATTCGCCGATGCAATGCGCCCGTGAAGGCGCCCTTCATGTGTCCAAACAGCTCGCTTTCGACGAGACCACTCGCGATGGCGCCGCAATTGACCTTCACCAAGGCGCGTTCGCTGCGCTGGCTGCGGCTATGAATTGCGCGGGCAAACAGCTCTTTGCCCGTTCCGGTTTCGCCTGTAATGAGCACGGTCGAGTCGGTTTGCGCGACACGCTCAACCAGGCGCAACGCCGCCAAGAGCTCCGGCGCTCGGCCCACAATCTCCTCGAAATTATGGTGGGATTGCAGCTCTTCCTGCAGGTAAACATTCTCTGCTTGCAGGCGCTTCTTCGAGGCGTCCAACTCCGCGAGCGCCTGCGTTAGGGCTGCTTCGACCTCCGCGCGGCGCTGCACCTCTTCGCGCATGCTCTGATACAGGCGCGCGTTCTCCAACGAGATCGCCGCCTGCGCGGCCAAGACTTGCACCATCTGCAAGCGCTCCGCGAATACGTGCGAGACCAGCGCGTTTTCCAGAAACACGACCGCGCGCGCGTCACCGTGAGAAAGAATCGGAACGCACAGCAGCGAGCGAGCGGCTCGAGTGTGCACGTAAGGATCCTCCCGCAGGCGAGCGTCATGGCGCGCGTCGTCCGCCAGCAGCGGCTGACCCGAGCGGAGCACGTCTTTCACGAGCTCCAGCGGCAGCTCCCCCGGCTGTGGAGGACGTGCCGGCAAAAAACCCCAGCCGCGGTCACCTACGTTGCCCTCGGCAACTATCACGAGTTCGTCGCCGTGTGCCTCCAGCAGCACGCCGCGTTCCGCTCCTGCGTTCTCGATCAGAATTCGAATCAAGCGAGGCAGCAAGCGATCGCGCTGGATTTCCGCGGCGATCGCGCGAGCGGCCTTGAGCGCGCTGCTGGCGTCGAAGTCGGCTCGAGGCGCGGGCTCCTCCAGCAGGTCGGCGTGCGTTTCACGTAGCTGGCGCAGCTTGGCGTGCGCGCGCAAAGCATCGTAGGCGAGCAGCGAGGCCGACAGCTCGCGGCGTGCACGCGCCCGATCGCCACATCGAGCTAGATGATTGCCGAACAGCTCGTGACACAGCGCACGTGCAGCCAGGTTCTCTTCCGCCTGGGACAGCTCGACAGCGCGCTCGAATGAGCGCTCCGCCTGCGGGAAGTCGGCCGCACCAAGGGCCTGCTCTGCGCGCAAGAGTTCGCGTTGGTACCCGAAGGTTTTTGGGTTGCTCACCGCCAGGCGCTCGACGGCAACGCGGGCTCGCTGCAGCGCGTTCTGGCTTACGGCACGCTCCACTGCGGGCTTTTCGAGTCGCAGTGAAGCAGCGTGGACCAGGCCACTGCAGAAAGCCAGCTGATGATGCCAAATCGTCTCGGCCGAGCCGCTCAACGCAGCGCCAGCCTGCGCAACGGACTCGCAAGCTCCGCCAACGTCTCCGAACGTGTAGCGCAAAAACGCGCGCGCCACGTTCAGGAAGCCGATGAAGATTGGCACTTTGCTCAAGGCCTGCTCGGCACTGCTTTCATCGAAGCTCTGGTCCGAGAGCGAGGCGGGATCGCGCGTCGCGCCGCGCAACGCTCGCGCCCACTGCACCAGCAGCCATTCGGCACGCTCGATCATCTCGTGGCGCACACGCTTCAAGAAGTCGACCACTCCGAGCGCGCGCTCTTCGAAAACATCGAGCGGCGTCCCGCCGAAGAACTCATACCAGCTGCCCATGAATGCGGCGCGTGCAGCGTAGGTGAGGTCACCGCTTTCCAGCGCCGCGCTATGTGCCAACTCGGCGTGCGCGCTTCCGTTTGCCAGCGGCTCGTACAGCACGGACAAGAAGCTGCCGTAGAGGTGCTCTACTTTTACGATTAGCGGCGTGTGCTGGAGACGCTGCGCCAACGCGAGGCCAAGCTCCGCGAAGGCGCGATTCGCGTCGTAGCGATGCTCACGTGCGTTATTGGTAATCGCGTACGTGACGTAGCCGAGCGCTGATTCGCGCGCATTACCACGCTCCAGCGACAGACGCACCAGCCGCGCCGACAGCAAATCAGTCAGGCCCGCCTGGTTGGTGAGAAACGCGGACGGCCAAATCGCCACCATGACACGCGCAGCCAATTCGGCCTTCGGATCGCACATGCTCGGTAGCTCGACCCAAGTCGCAACGTCTCGCCCAGCGCGGAGCGCCTCGATGCGAACGAGCTCAGCGGCGAGCTCACGGCTGCGCGCTTCGGCAGCGACAAGTAAGGGCATTTCCAGAAGCGCCAGGGCCTGCGCGCCGACCTCAATCGACTCTGCGAAACGGCCGGTATTCTCGTAGCGCACGCAGCGCACGCACAGCGCTTCGATGCAAAGCGGTAGCGGCGCGTGCTGCGCAAACAACGAATCGAGCAGCTGCTCCGCGAGCGCAGCCTCGCCCGCGATGTATTCGCATTCCGCAGCAGCCAACGCCAGCTGAAAGGCGAGCTCGTCCGGCTCCGCACCCGCACACAACTCGAGCCCGACGCGAAACCAACCGAGCGCGGTGGGAATCGCAGCGGCCGTACGCGCCTTTCGCCCTGCTTCCAAGTTCCATTCGGCAAGCTGCCGGCGCTCACGGACGTCCACGATCAGCTCGCGCGCTCGATTCAGATGGCCAACGACTTCGAAGAGCTGCGCTCCGAGCTCGGCGGATTGGCTCAGATTGCGACCCACCTGCAAGTGAAAAGCTGCGCGTTCCGCCTGCGCGATCAAAGCGTATGCGGCTTGCTGCACGCGGTCGTGCAGGAAGCGAAACTCGATGGTTTCTGGCGAGTCCGAAGCCAGTAAGAGCTCGTAGTTCGGGTCGAGCGGCAACACCAAACCTTCTAGCAGCGCGTCCCACAGCGCTGCGGCAACTTGCGATGCTGGCTCTCGCAAGACGCGCGCCAGAGTTCCCAAACGAAAGGGGCTGCCAATGCAAGCCGCCGCGCGAATCGCGCGACGGGCGTCACCTGCAAGATAGCCGAGCTTGCGCGTCATCAACTCGAGCACATTGTCGGTCATGGCGAGCGCTTCGATGCGCTCCAGGTCGAAGCGCCAAGCGCGTCGAGACGCATCGAACGTGAGCAAGCGATCACGCTCGAGCGATTGCAAAAATTGACGCACGAAGAAGGCATTTCCGAGCGTCTTGTTCGCAACCACACGCGTAAGGCGAGAGAGCTCCTCCGCGGGGCAATGCAATGTCTCACCCAAGAACCGCGCCAGCGCCTCGACCGCAAGCGGCGCGACCACGATCTCGTGAACGGCCGCTCCAGATTGCTTCAGCTCACTACGCAGCCGCGCGACCGGGTGCTCCGCCAGAACTTCCGTGTCGCGAAACGCGCCCAACCACAAAATCGGGAGCTTTTCCGAAGCAAAAAAGACGCTGGAAATCAGGCGGAGTGTCACCAAGTCCGCCCACTGCAAATCGTCCAGCGCAATCACGAGCGGTGCGTGCGGGCGCGCCAACAGTGAAAGCAAACGCCCGAGCGAAAGCGCTAAGCGGTTTTGGGTTTCGAGCGGCCCCAACGTGGGCAGAGGCGAAACCTCACCCAACGCAACTTCGCCCAACAGGGGCTGCAACGCGGGCACCAGCTCCGTCAGCACGCGCGCGTTTTGGCCAAGCGAGCTTCGTAACTCAGATAGCAATTCGGAGCGCTGCTGCGCGCGTTCGTGGGCGAGCTCTTGCACGAAGTCGCTCAGCGCCTGGCGGAGCGCCGAATACGGCTGGCTACGTTCGATGACATCGAACTTGCCGGCAAGAAAGTAGCCGTCACGCTGGTGCACACGAGTCCGCAGCGACTCCAACAGCGCCGTCTTGCCGACTCCGGCCCCGCCGCTCACGAACACGAAGCTCGGCGTTCCGGTCTGCGCCGCAGCGAGCGCTTCAGCCAACACGGCTTCCTCTGCGTCGCGCCCGAACAGCCGTTGCGGGAACGTGAGCCGTGGCGAAGGCTCGCCATCAGCCAGCTCGAACACCGACGAATCGCTGGCCTCAATGCGCCGCTCGCATTCATCCAGATCGTGCAAGATTCCGGCGATGCTCTGGTAGCGATCCTCCGCCAGCTTCGCGAGCAGCTTTTGAACGACGCGGGATACGTTCTCGGGCACGCGCGGCAACACTGCTGCAACGGGCACCGGCGCGCGCGCAATGTGAAAGTGAGCCAACTCGAGTGCATCGCTCGCTTCGAACGCCGCTCGCCCCGTCAGCAGCTGATAAAAGACCATGCCGAGCGCGTAGAAATCGGAGCGAAAGTCCACCACACGCTGGATGCGACCGGTTTGCTCCGGCGAGAGGATCTCTCGAGCGCTGGCCGGCGCGCGCGTCGCGCTCACGACCAGCTCCGCCAGACGCGATGCTCCGCTGAAGTCGAACAGCTGCGCACGCTCGTCGGCGATCAAGACACTGCTCGCAGCAATGCGCCGATGCACCACCCCCGCCTCGTGCACGCGCGCCAAACAGCGCAGCAACTGGCGCGCCAACTCGAAGAAGTGCCTCAGGGCCAGCGGCAACTCCTGCGCTCGCATCGACAGCGGCGAAAGCCCCTCGTCGGCCAGCACCAGCCAGGGCGACTCGAACGCAATCACGCGCGGCACGCCCTCACCCGCGAGCTCACTCAAGAGCTCGTACTCGCGCTTCAGTCCCGCGCTCGCGAGCGGCGGAGCCACCCCGGCCAGAACGCCGCGCAGCAGCACACTTTGACCATCGCTGTTCCGGCGCGCGCGAAGAGTCAGATACCAATCATCGCGACTGAGCTCTTGGCACGCGCCGTAACCAGGAACAGGGGGAATCGTCGGCAAACTGCGACGCTAGTGTCGACCGGAAAAAGTGACAATGATTTTAATGACCTGCGCGTACCGCAGCGGCCAACCCGCGGGAAGATTTGGACGAACGAGCGCGTATCCTCCATGGTGACAAGCGTGAAAGTCTGGGTGGCTTTGGTTTGCAGCGCTCTCGCACTGAGCAGCTCGGTGCCTGCGACGGCGTGCGTGAACGATTCCGGCGAGGGACATCTGCGCGGTCCCGATGGCTCACTGTTCGCCGATGAGGAACAGCTGATTGAGCAACTCAAGAAGGCCGAAGACGCGCTGCGACTCAGCAATTATTCGATGGCCGCCGCCGAGCTGGATGTCTTGAAGCGCCGCGGAGAGCCGACGCCGCGCATGCGCTCGCGATTGGCGCGTGTGTCCGCCCTCATCGCGGTACGCACTGGTGGTCAGTGGCCGCTGCAACGCCCCAAACGCGCAAACAACGCCGAAGCTCGCAAGAAGGCTCTGCGCTGGGCGGTTCGTACGCTGCGCCAACGCGCCACCGAAGTCGCAAACGACTCCGTGCGCCAGAGCGATCTCGGAGAAGCGCTGGCAACTCTGCCCAACCACGCCAAGGAGGCACGTGCTCTACTCGAGCGCTTGGCCACGGCAGATCTGTTGACCAGCGCGCACGCTTACCAGGCCCTAGCTCGCCTGCGAGAGCGCGCCGGAGATGCCGATGGCGCTCGCAACGCGCATTCCCGCTGCCTGCAGCTCGACTCGAGTCAACGTGCCTGCAACGAAACGCCCAAAGCATAAGCATCTGAAGACGCTGCTTGCCATATCGCTGCTCGCGGGATGCCAGAGCCCCTCGCCCGCGCCACACAAAACGGAGTTGATGCAGGCGGCGGGCGATCGCGCCGAAGGTGAACGCCTCCTCCAACGCTTCGAGTGCAAACGCTGCCACGCTGATTTGCCGGGTCCGAAAGTCAGCTTGGAAAAGAGCTGCGCCGATTGCCATCGAGCCATCGTCACCGGCAAGGCTGTTGCAGACGCAGACGCACTCAACCGCTGGCAGCAGCATGTGCGGCACTTCGTGGAAGCACCACGCCTCACATCGTTGGCAAAGAAGCTACGCAACGGTTGGGTGCAGCGCTTCTTGCTATCGCCGCACGACGTGCGCCCTGGACTCGAAGAAAGCATGCCCAGGCTAGCGCTGACGCCAGAGCAAGCACGCGACATCGCGAGCTACCTAGCGCCCTCTGACGTGGCACGCTCCCCAGCTGTCAACGCCAACGCGGGCGAAGCAACGCGCGGACGTCGCTTGCTCGAGGAGCGAGGCTGCGGCACCTGCCACCAACTGCGCGCAGCGCCATTGCCAGCTTCCCCGATCCCCGTTGCCATCGATCCCACCCGACTCTCGCGCGCGATTCGCCTCGCACCGGACCTCGCAGAGGTTCGCGAACGATGGCTACCCGGCTACCTCGAAACCTGGTTGAGCAAACCCAGCGCGCTCGACGCCGACGCGCTGATGCCCGACATCCCGCTCACCCCCAACGAGGTACGCGCGATTGTGGGCTACCTTTTCAGCATTCGCAGCGGACCCGCGCTGAACAAACCTTTCGTACGCTTGCCGCTGCTCGAGCGCCGCGTTTCCTTCGATGAGGTCAAGCAGCGTGTCTTTCGCAAAAGCTGCCGACACTGCCACTCCGAGCCCGACTATGCACTCGGCGACGGCGGTCCCGGAAACAGCGGCGGCTTCGGCTTCCGCGGGCGAGGCATCAATTTGGCCGAACACGAAGGCGTGCTCGCCGGCTACCTCGATGACAACGGCGCGCGCCACAGCTTGTTCTCACCCAATCCCAACGACGGTCGCCTCGTGCAGTCGCTCTTGGCGCGCCACGCCGAAGAAGCCGGTGCACCAAGCGGCCCCGTGCGCGGCATGCCCCTCGGTTTGCCCGCGCTCCCCGCCGAAGACATTCAGCTCGTCGAAACTTGGATCGCGCAGGGGAGAGCGCTTTAGGCGCAGGCGAACGGCGCTTGCGCCACTCGTTTCAGCTTTCGACCCGCACCCCCTGAAAAAATCCATCGCGCATCCATTCGCCGAACCACGCCAGCACGTCGGTTTCGTTGGTTTCCTGCTCACTTGCGGCACGCTCGAGTGCTGCACCGAGAGGCGTGCCGGTGGTTAAGCTTTGCAAGAGATGGAAGCGCGGCGCGCTCAAGTCCGCGCGCCAGAGCGCAAGTCCACTGCGATAGACTGCGACGAAGCTGGCTTCGACTTGGGGCAGCGTTGGTGCTGCCTCGTCGCAGAATGCTTGGTAGAAGGCATTGATTGGGTGCGCGAAGTGGAAGAGTTGGAGCGCCGGGCTGGGCGAAAAGATGGCGTGCTGCCATTGCTCGGGTTGAATGCGTGCAAGCTGCTGCTCGGAGATGGCTTTGTTTGCGGGGGCGTGAATGGCTTCGACCAGCGCCCATTCGAGGCGTGCGAGCTCGACGACGAAGGCTTGCGCTGAACCTTCGCGTGCCGCGCAGAATTCGGCGAGGCCGCGACCGAAGTAGTTCAAGCTGGGCGAACGTGAGGGGCGTGCTTCGATGTATGCGCGAGCGAGGGCCTCGAAAGGTTCGTCGCCGAGTGCGTAGGCGAGCGCGGGGTAGTCGTCGCGCAGGCACTCGACGAGGCGTGCGCCGTAGCTTTGTCGGTAGATGTCGAGCCGCTCGCTCGAGGTCAAGCGAGGTCCCGGTTTCACTAGGCGAGAGAGTTGCTCTTCGTTGGTGATTGTCAGCTGCGCGGCCGCTTGTTGCATACCGGCTGCGATGCTGTCTGGGTGGGTGCACACGTCGAGAAACCAGCGTTGCACGTGCTTCAATTCGAGTTGTGTCATGCTGCGTGCGCTCCTCGGATCTGCGCGAGCACCTGGCGAGCGCGCAGTGCGTCTTGATGCACGACTTCGAACTCCGGAATCTCTGCGTCCCATTCCAAGAGTACTGGCGCGTCGGCGCCGAGCGCGTAGGCGCGGCCGAGCAAGGCCCACACGTCTTGCGGCACCGGGCCGACGTGTGTATCCACGATGTGCGTGCCGTGGTGCGTGTGACCGGCGACGTGAAATTGCACCACGCGATCCATCGGTAGCGCGCGCAGATACACTTCCGGGTCGAGGCCATGATTGAAGGAGCTCACGTAGACGTTGTTGACGTCGAGCAACAGGCGAGCGTCCGTTTCTTCGAGCAGCGCCGCGATGAATTCGGCTTCAGACATGCTCGAGTGCGCGAATTCGGCGTAAGAAGACGGGTTCTCCAACACGAGCGGCTCGCCCAGGTAGTCTTGCACCAGCTGAATGCGCGACGCGGTGTGACGCAAGGTCTCTTCGGTGTAGGGCAGCGGCAAGAGGTCGTGTGCATTCTTGTGGGCAAGCCCAGTCCAACACACGTGGTCGGAAACCCAGCGCGCGCCGACGCGATCGCGTAGGGCGCGGAGCTCGCGCAAGTAGTCCCAATCGAGCGGATCGCTGGAACCAATCGAAAGCCCAACGCCGTGCAGAACGACCGGATAACGCTCGGCAACGCGATCCAAGAAGTACAGCGGCCGACCCGACGTGTGCATGTAGTTGTCGCTCAACACCTCGAACCAATCAACGTCGGGTTCTTGCTCCAAGATGTGCGCGTAGTGACGCGAGCGCAGCCCGACACCAATCCCCAGGTTCTCACGGCGACCGTCTACCAGCTTTGCGCTCATGCGGTTCAGCTCCTTCATCCGACTCACCAAAACGCGAGCCGGCAGCCACCGAAGTGACTGCCCAACTCGCGATCGATTCAACCCTTGCAGCCGCCTTGCCCCTTACAGGCATTCTGGCCCTTGCAAGCGTGCTTATCGGTTTTGCAACCGCCCTTGCCTTTGCAGCCGTTCTGGCCCTTGCAGGCGTGTTTGTCGCCGCCCTTCGCGTCGAGCATCTGCGCTCCAGAATCCACGTCTGCTCCGTTGAGGCTGTCGTGCTGCGGAGCCGCATGCGCCACGCTGCTCAAGCCCACCACCATGCCCGAAATAGCTGCTGCAATCAGATTCGCCTTCATGTTCTCTTCTCTCTTTCTTTCGTACCGTTCTATCGATTGAGTCAGGCCGGCTTCGCGGAAAAGCTCGGCTGTGAATCGGCGGATGCGCTCCGCGCCGCCTTGGTCTTCGAAAACAAGAACTGGTCGAGCGAACAGCGCCCTGGGCCAGCCAACGCAACCCACGCGAGCAACGCGAGATAGGTCCACTCGACGAGCCCGAACAGATCAGCGAGCCCTCCCACCTCATCGCGTTTGGCCGTGATGATCGCAACTGCCATCGACACCAACAGCGGCACTGCGGCCAGGCGCGAGCACAACCCGATCAACAACAAGCCACCACCAACGAGCTCGGTGTATGAAACCAGCACTGCGTGAAATCCTGGCGCCGGAATGCCGAGCTCCGTGAAGAAGCCCGTCACCTTATCGAGGTTGTGCACCTTGCCCCAGCCCGTACTCATGAAGAGCACTCCCAAGGTCGTGCGGGCGAGCAACGGAGCCGCCCAGTCCAGTCTTTCGAGCCATGCTTCGGCGCGCACCCGCGCGCTCGCGATGAGCGGTGAAATCGCCACGATAGTCTCCCTTCTCGGCGATCCGCGCCGAGCGCTGCCACGACTTCTCACGCCGTGTGCTGCTCCCTACGAGGTGAGCCCACGCCGGTTTCACTCTTTCGCCCAGATTTCGAGAAATCAGCGACTTTGCTGCGGGAATGGCCGCCATTGGAGCTGGTCACGAGTAACCGGCTCGCCCCTGTCCCGTACAGGCAGCATCCAAACGCGGAGGGAGCCACCGATGAAACGTGCCGACGCCTACCAACTAGCCAATCTGCCGCTCATCACGCGGCTCGCGGTCTCCTTCATTTTGCTCGTGGGCCTCGCTCTCTTCTGGTCCGGCTGGGCGGTGAGCATCTTCTTCGTCAATTGGGAGCTCAGCCTGAGCAGCGTGCTCGGATGGGGCGGCCGCTTGATGGGCCTCGCACCGCGCGTCTATCACGCGCTCTTTCTCGTCCATGTCTCGTCCTTGAGTTTGTTGGTGGCCCTCGCCTACGCGCTCTTTCGGCGCACACCGACACCGCTGCTCACGCAGAATGCCGTGTTCTCCGTCGCGACCCTGCTCGCGCTCGCCGATGTTGCTTGTTGGGCTCTCGCACCCAGGCTACCCGTTGCGCAAGCTGTGCTCGGCAGCGTCGGGCTCGCGTTGAGTATCTGCCTCGTGTACTTGGTCGTCACACCGCTCACGGCGATGTGGCGGCACTTCACGTGGGATCCGGCGGATGGCAAGCCGGTGCGCGTCGTGGTGGTCGGAGGTGGCTTTGCCGGGCTCTATGCAGCGCTCGGCCTCGATCGACGACTCGGTTACCACCCGAAGCTCGAGCTCACTTTGATCGACCGCAAGAACTATTTCCTATTCCCACCGCTTCTGCCGAGCGTCGCCGTCGGTGCCATCGAAACGCGCCAGGTCACTTACCCGTTCAGGCGCTTGTTCGAAGCCACCAACGTGCGCTTCAAAAAAGAAGCGGTGCTCTCCATCGACTGCGAAAATCGCGTGATTCGCTCGCGCGTCGACGTCGATGAGCACGCCGAGAGCGGCGCACTCATCGCGCGCCACGATGAGACTCCCTACGACTATCTGGTGCTGGCGCCAGGCTCTCTCACCAACACCTTCAACACCGAAGGCATCGAGCACGCTTTTTTCATGCGTGAGCTCTCCGACGCAATCGCTCTGCGTAACCACATCATCGATTGCTTCGAAACCGCGGCACGCGAGCGCGACCCGCTGCTACTCTCGAAGATGCTGCGCTTCGTCATCGTCGGCGCGGGACCGACCGGCATCGAGGTCGCCTCCGAAATCCGCGATTTGGTCGATCATGTGCTCTTGCACCGTTATCCAGAAATCGACGCCAGCACCGTCGACGTCGTGGTGATCGATCCGGGCCAGCGTATTCTGAACGGCTGGGACGCCAACGTGGCACACAGCGCGTCGGCGCAACTCGAAAGGCTCGGCGTACGTGTCCGTCAGGGCGTTCGCCTGCAAAAGTTGGGCTCCGACTGGGTTCAGCTCAGCGACGGAACGCGCCTCGCCACGCGCACCTGCGTGTGGTGCGCCGGCGTTTCGGCTCCGGAGCTGCTGAGGCAGTGCGGGCTCGCGCTGCACAGAAATGGCCGCGCCCTGGTGCAAGCCGATTGCCGCGCCATCGGGCACGACCGGATATTCGTGTTGGGCGACGCCGCTCACTTTCCCACCGAAGACGGTCGCGGATTACCGCCGCTCGGCCAAGTCGCGTTTCAGCAAGGTGCACACACCGCCCAAAATCTATTGCGGCTCTTGGCGGGCAAACCGACGCAAAGATTTCGCTACTTCGACTTCGGTCAGCTCGTGAGCGTCGGGCACCACTTCGCAGCGGTGAAGTTGCTGGGCGTGCGCTTGCACGGTTTCTTGGCCTGGTTCGTGTGGCGCACTTTGTACCTGGCCAAACTGGTCGGCTTCAGCAACAAGCTGCGCGTCGTCATCGATTGGACGCTCGACTTGTTCATCGAGCGGTCGATTTCGCAACTTCACACCGAACGCCACCGGCACGCGACGCCGCTCCCGCGTGTCGAGCACGCGCAGCCCTCACTCACGAGCGCAGCGCGCCAGCATGTCGCTCAGAGCGTCGATGGTGAACGGCTTCTGCAGCGTGCCAACCAACCCTAAGCTTTGGCTATCAGCCATCAACGGATCGACCGAATAGCCACTCATGACGATGAACTTGGCGACTGGGTCGCGGGCACGCAGCCGCTCCACCACGGCGCTGCCGCCCAAGTCGCCGGGCAGCGTGAGATCGACCAACACCACCTCGTATGGCTGGTTGCGATCGAGCGCGGCGTCGAAGGCGTCGAAAGCTTCGTCCGAGCTGGCCGTCGCAAACACGCTGTGGCCCAATCGCTGCAACATCGGGGTTACGACGTTGCGCACCATCTCGTCGTTGTCGAGCACCAGCACGCGACGCGGGCGCCGAGCAGCGCTGTCCTCCGGCGCGCGTGGCTCCGGCGACGAGGGCTCCACTGCAGGCAAATACAGCGTGAAACGCGTGCCGCGCCCAACCACCGAATCCACGGCGATGTGCCCGCCGTGGCGCTGAATGATGGAGTGCACCGAGGCCAGGCCGAGACCATTGCCGCTCGGCTTGGTCGTAAAATACGGATCGAAAATCCGCGACAGGTGCTGCGGCTCGATGCCAGTCCCCGAATCCTCCACGCCGATTCGGACATAGCGCCCGGGCGCGAGCGAAATGCTGGCAGCTTGCGGCAGCTGCACGCTATCGAGGTGCAGCGTGACGGTGCCGCCCTCCGGCATCGCTTGTTGTGCGTTCAACGTCAAATTACTGATCACCTGCGCGAGCTGGCCCTCGTCCCCTTCGACGGATGGCAAATCAACATCACAATGGAATTCGAGGCGCGCCGAAGAGCCACGCAGCGCTAGCTCCGCCGACTCACGCGCGAGCGTATTCAGCGTGAGCACACGCTTGACTGGCACGCCGCCCTTGGCGAAGGTCAAAAGCTGCGTCGTCAACGTGCGCGCACGAAGGCACGCGTGCTCGGCTTGCTGCAGCATTGCGTCCACGTCTTCGGCAGAGGCCAAACGCATGCGCGCCACCGAAAGGCTGCCCAAAATCCCCATCAAAATGTTGTTGAAGTCGTGCGCGATGCCGCCGGCCAACACACCCAACGACTCGAGTTTCTGCTGCCGCAAACGCTGAGCCTCCACCTCACGCTCCAGCCCGACATCGCGCAGCACCACTACCGAACCCAACAACGCCTCGTCCGCCGAAAGCAACGGCGAGCTCGTTACGGAGAGCAGGGCACGCCTGCCGTCGCTGTACTGCAACGTGCCCACCAGCGGGCGCTCTGCCGAAAGCACGCGCTCGAAGCTGATGAACTCGGGCGCTCCTTCCGCCACCTCGGCGGATTCGGCTTGCAGGCGCAAGAGGCGTCGCAACGGCTGACCCAGCGCGGTGCTGCTGGTCACTCCCAGCAACGCTTCGGCACGCGGATTCAAGAGTTGGATCAAACCGTGAGCATCCACCGCAACGATGCCCTCGACCAGCGACGCCAAAATGATCTGCAGTCGATCCGACAAGCTCTTCAGCTCGCTGGTGCGATCGTCCACCAGTCGCTCGAGGTGCTCGCGATAACGCGCGAGATCTTCCTTCACGCGCTTGCGCTCGGTGATGTTACGCGACACGCCCACCGTCATGCGCACGTTGCCGTGACCATCGCGAAGCGGAGACTTGATGGTGTGGAACACCTGAATCAAGCCGTCGTGACGCGTGACCGGCTCCTCCGGAATATCGAGCACGCGACCGGAAGCAAACACATGAGAATCATCGCGCGTGTATTGCGCGGTGCTGGAACGCGGGCTGAACGGAGCATCGATAATTTCGCTCAGCTCCTCGACGGTCATACCGTAGTACTCGCAGAAGGCGCGATTCGCCCACAGAATGCGCGAGCCGGATCCTTTGACCAGCACCATGTCGGTGATGGCGTCCAGAATCTGGCGGTACACGCTTCCGCCTTCGAACGCTGAGCGCTCGAACTCGATCACGTGCTCGCGGGTTGAACGTCGTGTCACCTCTCGCCCACACAGCGCCTTCCCACTCGGGTAGACTCAAGGCGCTACGTGAAACGTATCACAGTTCGACGAGCATCGTCACGACCTCTAGTTCGTCAGACTTGGTAACGGCGTGCACCCGCGGCTCCGCGGCCTCAGTCCACACGATCGAATTGACCTCGCGTCCTCGGAACGCGCTTTTCGTTAAGGTATTGTTAGTGGATTCGGCTACGACTACTCGCGCTCGCAACGACCAAAGAGGAGTGCGTTCAGCGGTCGCGGTCGCGCGGTCGCGCCCGTCGCTCTGACTGAAAACGCGAAGGTCAGGAAACAGCCGGACACGAGACCGCGTCAACCAGCCGGTCAGCCTTACTCGGCAAGAACGTCGAATTCTAGGCGCAGGAGTTCTGCCACAGACCACGCTTGGAACGGGCAACCACGCGGCGCAAAAGGAGTTTCTGCGTCCGCAATCTCGGATATGTGACCGAGCCCGGCCTCTCGCAAGTGAGTGTGAAGCGGCAGAACGAAACGCACTCTGGCCTCGTGCTTCGCGACGGTGCCGCCACCGCGAGTCTTGAGCCAGGCCTCGACGAAGGGACCGAGGAGCCACGGCCAAACGGTGCCCTGATGGTACGCGGTGTCGCGCGACCAGACGTCTCCATCGTAGCGGGGGCGATACCCAGCGCTTCCCGGTGCCAGCGAGCGCAACCCCATTGGGGTCCACAGCTCACGCTCCACGATATCCACGACCTTGCGAGCTTGCCAGGCTGGCAGCGGTGTATACGGCAAACCGCCCGCCGCGAAGATTTGATTCGGGCGCAGCGCGTCATCGGCGACGCCGGCTTCGTGATTCACATCCACGACGTCGAACAAGGCTTCGAGCTCCGCGTTCCAAAAACGTAAGCCGAAGCTTCGCTCGCCCACTTCGAGCCACTCTCCGAATCGAGGGTGTAGCTCGCGCGCCGCGTGCAAGGCATTGAGCCATAGAGCTTGCACCTCGACGGGTTTTCCCGAACGCGGCGTCACGACATGGTCGCCCACCTTGGCGTCCATCCAAGTGAGTTGGCACAAGGGTGCACCTGCACTGAGCAACCCATCGGAATCGCGCCGAATACCGAAGCGAGTACCGTTCGCGTAGCCGAAAACAATCTCGCGCATCGCATTTTCGATGGCACGCCGTTCGGCGTCGTCCACGAGGGCGTGCCCCGCGCGAGCCAGGAACTCGCGGGCGGCAATCACGTACCAGAGCGACGCGTCGACCGAGTTGTACTCGGGCTCGGCACCACTTGCGTCCGGGAATCGATTCGGCAGCATGCCTTGCGACACCACGCTGCTCCATTCCAACAGAATCTTTCTGGCCTCGAGCAGGCGACCGCTCGCGAGGCACAAGCCGCGGAGGGCGATGAAGGTATCCCGACCCCAATCCGAAAACCAGGGGTAGCCGGCGATGATGGTGCGCCCATCGCCACGCTCGACGAGATACGCTTCACTCGCACGCAACAAGGCGTTCGGCTGGCTCTCGCGCCGTGCGCGTTCGCGCCGCAACAGGTCATCGACGTAGACAGCAGCGCTATCGTCGCGCCAAGCAGGACCTCCTGCGACGCCCGCTGAAAGTAGCCACAGCGCCGGCTCGCTCAAATCGAATTGGAACTCGCCCGGCGTTGCGAGATCCTCATCGCAGTCGAGGCCACGCGCCATTTCCTCGGTGTAGCGGAAGTTTCGATACCAATCCGGAGCGTGCCGATAGTTCCCGTTCGACCACACGTGAATGCTGGGCACTCCTGGGTACGGCGTCCAAGTCAACGCCTGCCCATCGATGTTGGGCGTGAACGCGAAGCTTTGGTTTTCACGGTGGAGTTGATGAAAATCGCGACCGGAAAGCAGCGGTCGCACGCGAAGCTTCGCCGCAATCTTGGTGAGCAGTCGAAACCGCACCAGCACCGTGGCGCTGCCGCGCTCCACGATGATTTCTTGCAAGAGCTCGATGCCGCTCTGCGTTTTGTAACGCACACTAGGCCACGGCTCCGTCGAAAACTCCACGACCTGCGCAGGCGGCTCGGTGGTGATGCCGGGCGCATAATGCTGCGGCACGAGCTCCTCGACCCCATGCTTGCTTTCGAGCCACGCCACGAAGCCGTTCACCAAAACGAAGCGGTCGGTGGGTGGGCGCGCCGCTGCCAACAGCAACGCGTGATAGCGCCGCGTGCGCAAGCCGGACGTCGTGCCCGAGGCGAATCCACCCAAGCCGTCGGCCTCGAGCCACTCCGTGGCGGAATCGACACGAACATCCTCGAGCAACACGCCACGCTCGTCGAGCGCCGCCCCGGAAATCACGCCGCTCATCACATGCCCCCCCGAGCAGCGCGCGCCCGCGCCATCGACTCCAAGCAGCGCACGACCAGAGCAGTCCAACCGGTTTGGTGGCTCGCACCCACGCCGCGGCCGTCCTCGCCGTGAAAGTATTCATGGAACAGCACGAGCTCGCGGAAGCGCGAATCACTAACGTAACGCGGGTCGTCACCATGGCAGGGCCGGCGCCCATCGCGTTCGAGGAAAAGGCTGGAAAGCCGCGTCGAGAGCTCGTCGGCTACTTGCTTCAACGTCAAGAAACGGCCGGAGCCCTTCGGACACTCGACGTGCAGCGAATCGCCGTAATAGTGGTGATAACGCTCGAGCGCTTCGACCAACAAGTAGTTCAATGGGAACCAAACTGGCCCGCGCCAATTGGAGTTGCCCCCGAAGAGCCCTGTGTTCGAATCGCCTGGCACGTACTCGACGCTGTACTCGGCGCCGTTCTCGCGAAGCACGTAGGGTCGATCCTTGTGCACTCGGCTCAATGATCGCAGCCCGTGCGGCGACAGGAACTCTGATTCATCCAACAAGTAGCCGAGAACGCGCACTAGGCGTTCGCGAGACGGCACGGCCAACAACCGGTGCCCGTGTGAGCAGCCCGATAGCTCGTCGTAAGCAATGTGTCGCGCGAGGTCGCGTCGGTTCTCCAAGAACCAATTCATGCGCTTTCTGAAGCCTGGAAGCTTGTCGATTGAGCGCTCCTCCAAAACCTCCACCGCAATCAGAGGCAACGCACCCACCATCGAGCGTGTGCGCAACGGAATGCTGCGCCCATCGACGTGCAAATGGTCGTAGTAGAAGCCGTCTTCCTCATTCCACAATCCGCTCCCGCCGAGTGTGTTCATGGCGTCCACGATCGCCACGAAATGTTCGAAAAACTTGGACGCCAGGTCCTCGTAAGAAGGATCTTCCTGCGCCAACTCGAGCGCCATCGAAAGCATGGTCGCGCTGTAAAACGCCATCCAAGCGGTGCCGTCGGCTTGGTCCAAATGCCCACCTGTCGGCAGCGGCTTACTGCGATCGAACACGCCGATGTTGTCGAGGCCGAGGAAACCGCCGGAAAAGAGATTGTTGCCCTCGCTGTCCTTGCGGTTCACCCACCAAGTGAAGTTCAAGAGCAGCTTCTGAAAGCAGCGCGCCAAGAACAATCGGTCGCGTCGCCCACGTTCCCCGGTCATCTTGTATACACGCCAAACCGCCCAGGCATGCACCGGTGGGTTCACGTCCGAAAGCGCGAACTCGTACGCGGCCATTTGTCCGTTCGGGTGCATGTACCATTCGCGCAACATCAGAAGCAGCTGATCCTTGGCGAACTCGGGATCGATGCGCGCGAATGGGACCATGTGAAACGCGAGATCCCACGCCGCAAACCAGGGGTACTCCCACTTGTCTGGCATCGAGATCACGTCGCGACAATAAACGTGCTTCCACTCCCAATTGCGGCCGCGTTTGCGCGCTTCGGGCGGCGCTGGTTGCGCCGGATCGCCCTCCACCCAATGCTCGAGCACGTAATGATAAAATTGCTTCGACCACAAAAGCCCGGCGTAGGCTTGGCGCGCCACGTTGGCTTCGTCGTAGCTCACGTTGTGCGGCAACACCTGCGCATAAAACTGGTCAGCTTCCTGCAAGCGCTGCGCAAAGATGCGGTCGAAGTCTTCACCGAATTCCGGCGCCAACGTGCCCTGCACGAGGCGCGCGCGAATCACCTGCTTGCCGCCGGGAGGCAGCGTGAGCACGAAATGCGCGGCTGCCTTGGTGCCGGTTCGATTTGGATTTACAGCGGCCGTTTCCGAGTTCACCACGTAACGATGAAACGCGTCCTTGCTATAGGGGCTTGCTGAAGCGACGCCGAACAAGCGTGCCGTGTTGGTCTCGTTCTCCGTGAACAAAAGCTCGGCCGGCGCTGCAGCAGGATCGAAGGCCAAGATCATGTCGCCGAGCACCGGGTGGCTCGCGTTGATGGCGCTCTCGGAGCTGGCAGACAGCATGGGGCGCTCACCGTAGCCTTCTCCCTGCCGCCCCCATGACCACGTATTGCGAAACCACAGCGTTGGCAGCACGTGCAAACGCGCCTCGAGGCGGCTCGGGTTCTCGATGGTGATGCGGATGAGAATGTCTTCAGGGCCATCCTTCGCGTACTCGGCGATCACGTCGAAGTACTGACCATCGTCGAACACGCCGGTATCGGTGATCTCGAACTCCGGCTCGTGTTTGCCGCGGCGGCGGTTTTCCTCCACCAGGCGTCCATAGGGAAACTCCCCTTGCGGATACTTGTAGAGCGCCTTCAGGTACGACGACGTCGGCGTCGCATCGAGGTAGTAATAAAGCTCCTTGACGTCTTCGCCGTGGTTCCCTTCCGGGCCGGTCAGACCGAACAAGCGCTCCTTCAGAATCGCATCGCGCTCGTTCCACAACGCCAACGCAAAGCACAGCCGAGCCTGGCGGTCACAAATGCCGAGCAGGCCATCTTCGCCCCAGCGATACGCGCGGCTCCGCGCCTGATCATGCGAGAAGTAGTCCCAACACTCGCCGTGAGCGGAGTAATCTTCGCGCACCGTGCCCCACTGCCGCTCTGCCAGGTACGGTCCCCAGCGTTTCCAATTTTCTGTGCGCCGCGCGTCGGCACGCAAACGTTGGCTCTCGACAGTGTCCACGGCAGCGCGAGACGGCGGCGCTGATTCATCACGATCCAGGGGCATGCTAGTTTCATCCATGACATCGCGTCGGGCGATGCGGTGCAAATGATTCATTGACCGTGGCTCCTTTGCTCGCAAGCCGACAGCGCGGGCGAGCTCTGCCAACTACGCAAAGTCGCCAGTGGCGTTACTCCCCGCCATAGCGGAAGCTACGCTTCACAGCGTGAGTAACCGTGGCCGCGAACTGGCGTAAGGCCTGCATTCTGCACTCCCTTGCAGAACCAAGGACGACACATGAAAGACTACTACAGCGAACAAGGCCTGCCGCCGGCAGAGCTACCCGTATGTCCGATCGTGCGGAGCTTGGCTGGCCAAACTGCGCTCGTCACCGGCGCCAACTCCGGCATCGGCAAAGCCATCGCCGTCGCGCTCGGGCACGCCGGCGCCAACGTGATCGTCAACTACGTCTCGCGTGAAGAAGAAGCCGCCCGCACCCTCGACGACGTGCGCGCCTGCGGAGGCAGCGCGATGACCTTTCGCGCCGACGTGAGCAAAGAGAACGAAGTCCAAGAAATGTTCCGCGCCGCCAAGGCGGAGTTCGGCACCGTCGACATCGTCGTCAACAACGCCGGCCTGCAAAAAGACGCGCCTTTCGAAGATCTCAGCGTCGCCGACTGGGATCTCGTCCTCAACGTCAACCTCAAGGGGCAATTCCTCTGCTCACGCGAGGCCGTGCGCGAATTCAAGCGCCGCGGCGTGCGGCGCGAAGTCTCCTGCTCCGCCGGCAAGATCATTTGCATCAGCTCCGTGCACGACATCATTCCCTGGGCCGGCCACGTCAACTACGCAGCCTCCAAGGGCGGTGTCGCCATGATGATGAAAAGCATCGCGCAAGAAGTCGCCCCGTACCGCATCCGCGTGAACTCCATCTCGCCCGGCGCCATCCGCACCCCCATCAACGAAGACGCCTGGAAAACACGTGAAGCCTACAACGCTCTCATGACGCTCATCCCCTACAAACGGATCGGCGAACCCAACGAAATCGGTCGCGCAGCAGTGTGGCTCGCCTCGGACGACTCCGACTACATCACCGGCGCCACTCTTTACGTCGACGGTGGCATGACCCTCTACCCAGGTTTCGAAACTGGAGGGTAAAGCCACGTTGACGTGCAGAACCCTCTACCCAGGGTTCGAAGCTGGGTCCCAACCCGCACTGCGGGGGTTGGTCAGAGTTTTTTCATCCAACATTCGACTTCTGCGTCGACGAATTCCCATTCGGGATTTTCGCGCGGATCGCGCAGGCGGCGAAGAAGCTCTACGAAGGTTGGGCGTTGGCTTTCTGGGAACTCGAAATAGGTGAGAAAGTCCCAATTGCTGCCGGGCAGCGAGCGGGCATGGTACAGGCGCCGGAAGATGCGCGCAGCGTAGTCAGTGCCGATCGCGTGGTGGCCCGGTGACTTATGCGCTCCACGAAACGTGTTCGTGCGTTCGTCTTGAGCGAGCGCCCACCAGGCGGGAGACTTGCGAATGGGAATGAGCACGGCGCATGGGCCGCTTTCCTTCGCGGAAATCTGTGCAAGCTCGGCGCGAGGAGCGCGATCGGTGTAGACGACGTGGCCCGTCACTCCGGTTAACCCGGCTTCGTGAGCCAACAGGGTGGTCTCGCTTTCGACGCGGGTAAGCTCGGCGCCAGCGGCGAACGGTAACGCCAGATTACCGTGTATGGGCTCGATCGCGTCGATTCGATAGTTGGTGACGCGCGCGTCGGTGGGTAGGGCGCTGGGGAGCGCTGCGGTGGGAAGAAAGCGAGTCCAAATGCGGGGCGGCGCAACAGGCAGCATCGACGCAGCGAACCCCGGAGCACGTTTCGCGCGGGTTACGCAGAAGTCTCAGCCAGTTGAGCTAACCAACGACACCGAGCTACTCGAAGGGCAGGTCCGACAAGAGGAAGTCGTGCCCAGCGGAGTGGCAAGCGACGCAGCCCGCGATTCCAAGGCCTTGGATCTGCCTTTCGCTGGTGCCAGAGCCAAGCAGTTCGTACCAGTAGAAAGCTTTGCCGCCGTTGCTTTCGTCGTTGAGTTTGACCCACACGGACCAAGTGAGACTCGGCGGGCTACCCTGTTCTTTGACGGTGGCAGCGCCCGCCGGAAATGAGGAAGCGCCCGCGTTCAGCGCGAGAGCTGCTTTAGGGCTGTAGAAGACGCGGATTGGTCCTGCGTGAGGACCGGCAGAAGGGTGCGCAGCGGACTCGGCGGGCCACGATTTGTAGGCGCCGCTTTCGAGGAAGGCGCGCAATGCTTCCGGCGATGAAGGGGCGTCCAACGTGCCGGGCAACATGGCTTGAGTGCCGCCGCTGCCGCTCTTTGTACCGCCGCTGGCACTCGGCGCTCCGCCAGTGCCAGTCATTGTGCCGCCGTTTCCGCTCGTCACTCCACCGCTGCTGACGCCACCGTTGCTAGGTGTTCCGCCACTGTCCTCGACTTGGGTGGCATCGGGGTAGCCTTCACCGCAAGCCAGGAGAGTGAGCAACGGCAACGCGAGCGCGATGGACCTCATGCTGCTCGGTACGAAGCTGCGAGCTCTGGGTTACTCGCTTGGCGCAACGAAGAGGTGAAAACGATCGCCGGGCGCTTTTTCGGCTCGTAATTTGTGACCCAATTCGCGAGTAGGGCAAGTGCCGCGTCGCGATCTCCGCCAAAACGCTCGGCTAGGTGGTCCAAGAAATCAGGTACGTCGAACGCGCTGGACATGCCACTTCTACCCTTCGAAACGGCTCTGGTTTCAGGCTCGCGCGCCAAATGGTTGGGCTCGACGCACGTCGGGTCGCCCAAAGCACCGAAATGAGCCACAGTCTGTGCCCCGCTCGATGGCCGAACTGCTCGAAGTCGTTCGTAAGGCGTGCCTCCCCGCAATCTGGTCCCAAGGTGTGAAACTCGCGCGCAGCAACTCGGTGCTGCCTGAGTCGAGCTCGAGCGACGAGCGATCGTTTCGCGTGCGTGCACCAGGGCTCGCCGTCGCGCCGAGCGTGACGCTGTACATCAAGGAGCAAGAGTGGTCGTGCGACTGCGGCGGCAAGTTCGATCCGTGCGCACACGTTGCGGCCGCGGTGATCGCGTTGGAGCAAGCGCCGCCTGCGGGCGCGCAAGCTTCGGGTGGTGACGCTGCGGCTGCCGAACCCGCAAAGCCGAAAGCTCTCGCGCGCCTCGAATATCGACTGCTCAGCAAGAACCGCGGCTTGGTGTTCACTCGTTTCGTGGTTCACCCGGACGGGCGCGAAGAGCGAATCACCACGCTCGCTTCGGACGTGGCTCGTGGTCGCTTGCCGCGTGAAATCACGCCCACGCACGATGATTTGACGATCGATCGGATTTTGACGGCGAACCGCAGAGAGTCGGTGCCGCTCGACCGCATCGGCGTGCTGTTGCGTGCGCTTTCGACGGCGGAGCATGTGCGCTTCGCGGGGCAACCCGTGAAAGCTTCCGGTGAAGCGGTGCTGCCGCACGCAATCGTCGAGGACGCCGCTAACGGAGCCTACCGGCTGCGGCTCGAAAAGGATCCGTCCGTTGACGAGGTGGTGGCTATGGGTGTCGCGCGCGTCGGCGATACGCTGCGCCCGCTCGGAGAAACGCAGAGTACTGGTTACTTCCTGGAGCGATTGCCGCTCTCCACGGTGTTCACGCGTGAGCGTCAAGCAGAGCTGGTGGCGCAGGTGCTCCCAGAGCTCGAGGCCAAGCTGAAGGTTACGGTGAAGACGCAGCGACTGCCGCGTGTCGCGCGCGACGTGCGGCCGCGCATCGCGTTCGATCTTTCCCACCATGGGCACACGCTGTCCGTATTGCCGACGCTCGTCTACGGCGATCCTCCGCTATTGCGCATCGATGGGGACGAAGCCATCGCGCTCAGTGAGGATGTACCGATGCGGCGCCGCGATGAAGAGCGGGCACGCCTGCAAGAGCTCCGCGACGGCTTGAATCTGGTGCCAGGGCGGCGCATCGATCTCGACGGCAGCGAAGCCGTGCGCTTCGCCGCCAAGCTGCGCGATTGGCAGCGCCGCATGGGTGATGCCGGGCACGCTGCGCTGTTCGGGGATCGCCCGCTGGTGCCACGGCTAGTGGTGAACGGCGATGAGTTCGAAGTGCTGTTCGAAACCGAAGACACCGATGGCGACAGCGCGACGCGCAAGCGCGCCGATGCCGCCAGTGTGCTGCGTGCGTTTCGCGACGGCCTCGATCTGGTGCCACTCGAGGGCGGTGGTTGGGCTCCCTTGCCGGCTGCGTGGCTCGCGGAGCACGGCCACCGTGTGCTCGATCTGTTGGCCGCGCGGGACAAAGACAAGAAGCTGCCAACTGCTGCGCTGCCGGATTTGGGCGCGCTCTGCGACGTACTGAACGCGCCCAAGCCGCTATCGTTGGCCAAGCTCGAGCCGCTGCTGAAGAATTTCGAAGGGCTGCCACGTGCGCCGCTGCCGCCGGATTTGCACGCCGAGCTGCGGCACTATCAGGAGTTCGGCGTCGACTGGCTTTCGTTCCTGCGTTCGGCAGGGCTCGGCGCCGTGCTCGCCGACGACATGGGTCTCGGCAAGACATTGCAGACAATCTGCGTGCTGAGCGGCCGCACGCTGGTGGTGTGCCCGAAGAGCGTGGTGCACAACTGGGCAGCGGAAATTGCGCGCTTTCGGCCTGGCCTGCGCACCGCGATCTACCACGGTATTCGCCGCGAACTCGAGGAACAGGCCGACGTCACGTTGACGACCTATTCGGTCCTACGCCTCGACATCGAGCGTTTGGCAGAGCTCGACTGGGACGTGATCGTGCTCGACGAGGCGCAGGCCATCAAAAACGCCGAGAGCCAAACGGCGCGCGCAGCGTTTCAGCTCAAAGGCGAGTTCCGCATCGCGCTCAGCGGTACGCCCGTGGAGAATCGGCTCGAAGAGCTGTGGAGCCTGATTCATTTCGTAAATCCTGGTTTGCTCGGCGGGCGCAGTGACTTCCAGGAGCGCTACGCGACACCGATCGCAGCGGGCAACGCCGGAGCCGGCGCCAGGCTGCGCGCGAAGGTGCGGCCGTTCGTGCTGCGCCGCGTGAAGCGCGATGTGTTGCCGGAATTGCCGCCGCGCACCGATGCGGTGCTGCACGTCGAGCTCGACGAAGGCGAACGCGCGGTTTACGACGCCGTGCGCGCCGCCACTCACAAGGAGCTGATTGAACGGCTCGCTCAAGGCGGCAGCGTGATGGCAGCGTTGGAAGCGCTGTTGCGTCTACGCCAGGCAGCGTGTCACGCAGGGCTCGTGCCGGGACAAGTCGCCGAGCGCTCGTCGAAAATCGAACGCCTGCTAGAAGCCCTTGAGGAAGTCTCGGCCGAAGGGCACAAAGCGCTGGTGTTTTCGCAGTGGACGAGCTTGCTCGATCGGGTGGAGCCGCACTTGCGAGAAGCCAATATCGCTTACACACGTTTGGACGGATCCACGCGCGACCGCGCCGGCGTCGTGTCGAGCTTTCAATCCGAATCCGGTCCGCCAGTCATGCTGGTGTCACTCAAGGCGGGCGGCACTGGTTTGAATTTGACCGCAGCCGATCACGTTTTTCTACTCGACCCCTGGTGGAATCCGGCCGTCGAGGATCAGGCCGCCGACCGCGCGCATCGCATCGGGCAAGATCGCCCCGTCATGGTCTACCGGATGGTGGCCAAGGACACCGTCGAGGAGCGCATTCTGGCCCTGCAAGAGCGCAAGCGTAGCCTCGCCGATGTCGCGCTCGGGGAGGCTAGCCAAGCGCAACCGATCACGCGCGCCGAGCTCATGGCATTGCTCGAGTGAGTCGGGCTAGACTGCCGCGCCTCGGAGGCACCTCGCCTCGAAATACAGGAGCATCATGGCAATCTCGAAGGCTTCGGCAAAATGGAGCGGTACGCTCAAAGAAGGCAACGGAACGATGAAAGGCGGGAGCGGCTTCTTCGACGCTCCGTTCACGTTCGTTTCGCGTTTCGAAGGCGGCAGCCAGGGCACCAATCCGGAAGAGCTGATTGGCGCGGCTCAAGCCGGCTGCTTCTCCATGTTCCTCGCGGCGCAGCTGACGACCGCGGGTCATGCACCGACTAGCATCGAAACTACCGCCACGGTTCACCTCGGTGCCGGTCCGGCCATCACCAAGATCGAGCTCGAGACCGTCGCGAAGGTGCCGGGCGTCGATGCGGCGTTGTTCAACGAGAAGGTCGACTTCTCGAAAAAGAATTGCCCCATCTCGAAAGCATTGGCGTCGGTCCCCGAGATCGTCGTGAACGCGAAGCTCGCCTGAGCGCCCGCGGCTCGGAGTCGTATGAACGGCGTCGTCGCCAACAGTGCGTGGCGCCGTTCACCTCGCGTAGTATAAGGAGGGGAAGCTGCTCGTGAGTGCGGAGGTCCTTCGAAACTGTCTTGGGTGGTTCGTCTTGGTGGCTGCATGTCACAGCGCGCCGCCCGTAGCGAAGACGCACACCGCACCAACGGCCTCGCCGAGCAAGCAAGCCGGCTATTGCGAACGATTGCAACCGCTGCTCGATAAAGCCGTGCGCCAAGCACGCATCGGCACCGAACTGACGTGCCTGGACATGCCCAACGTCACCGGGCTCGGTTGGTTTGGCCCGCCGAGTTCGGGAGAAGAGGCTTCGCTCAGCGACTGCTTCGCCGAGAAGGCCAGCTACGAAACACTGTTGCACCAGGGCGACGCCGCGTTCGATCTCGAGATCGAAGATTCTTTCAAGGAAGTCAGCGACGCGCATGCAGGAATGACGCTGTCGAGCCTGGTGCCATGGCTGCCGCGCATCAACGCACACGCAAGCGGCTCGAGCGAGCTCAGCGCCCGGGTATCGATTCGTGACGCACGTTTCGTCACACTCGTCGGCGTCGCCAGCAAGCTGCAGGGCGAGGCCGCCGAGCAGCGTTGTCTCGAAGCGCTGTGCAAGGCGGACTACACGTACGTGCAAAAGGCGCTGGTCGGCACGCCCAGCGTCGTCATCACGATGCAAGACGCTAGCGGCAAAGCCCTGGACGTGAACGCTGCGCTCGGCGGCGTCGGCTTTTCTGCGCGCAAGTTGCAAGGCGGCGCGCACGAAATCGTGAGCGAGAAGCCAGTCACATTGGCTGTCGCGCGCAGCGTGTTCCGCACACCTCAAACCGACAGGCTCTGCGAGTTTTGTGGCAAGCGCGCGCAAGCCTGCTGCAAGTCGGGCTCTCCCTGTGACGGCGGCCTCGGTTGCATTCGCGAGCGCTGCGAGGCGGTCGGCGCGCCGGGCCAGCCTTGTGACGCAGAGAGCTGCAGCGGCGGCGCAACTTGCGTCGATGGGCGCTGCGAGCTCACCTGCGGTGGACGCGGGCAACCTTGCTGCACGGGCGGCAGCTGCTCGGGCAAGCTGAAGTGTAAGGCGGATCCGGACAACGCCGTCGAGCATCGGGTGTTTGCGGAAGAAGTCGAAGTTGGCGGTCACATTTTCGGCAACGACGAAGATCGCGTTTTTGCTACCTCGAGTTGCGGAGCGCTACGCACACGTGTGCGATTCGCCGTCACCAAGCTCGGCTCGGGTCGCGGCAACTGCGACAAGGCTTGGTGGTTCGAACCCAAGAACGAGCGCGACTGTCGCACCGCGGTGCACTTCGATGTTTCGCCGTTCGGCTCCGTGCGCTGCCGCATCGAAGCGTTCGCGCTCGCGCCGCCGAAGCCAGACGTGTGCTTGTAAGCCGGCCAGATACTTTCAGTTTCGCGAAAGTTTATCAGTTTAGCTGTGCGGCAAACGCGCAGGACTGGGACACCGCCGGGCGAAATTTGCCCATGAGACCCTCAACTTGGGAAGGTTGCGGACCGTTTCTAGAAGTGGCCGCGGTCAACGCGGACACCCGTGCAGATACGCATGCCTCCTACCTCTCCCCACGAACGCCGAGTATGTCCGCGCGGCTACGTGGCTGCTCTCGCAAGTGTTTATCTGAACGAGCGCCCCGCGGGTGATTTCGTCGTGCGTGATTTGTCCGCAGGGGGCGCGTTGTTGGTAAACGGTCCAGCGCTCGCGCCGGGGGTCGACTGCAGTCTGTTGCTGCGTGTACCCGGCCTTGGACCACTACGGCTGCACGCTCGCACGGTGCACGCGTCGCCGCTCGGTAACGATCGGCACGCTGTTGGGGTCCACTTCAAGGATTTGTCTCCTCCCATCGCGGACGGCTTGGCTGAGCTAGTCGAGCAGGAACTCGAGCGCAGCGCGCAACCCTCGGTGCTGGTCGCCGATGACAATCTGGTTCGGCTCTCGAACTTGGCTGAAGACTTGGCCGACCTCGGGGAGCGACCCCTGCTCGCGATCACACCCCTCGAGGTGATTCACTGGTTGTGCGATCCACAGACTACGGTGGAGCTTGCGTTGTTGAGCGACGACCTTCACGCCAACTCGGAGAGCGGCTTATTCGACGTCGTACGCAGCGAGTTTCCCAATGTGCGCGCGGTGCTGTTGAAAGACAACCTCGGGCGCGAAGAGCTGCGCGAGCTGCTCGAATGGGCAGCGGGGCCCGCGCGTTCGGCGCGCCAGCTCAAAGCCTCGCAGGGCTACAACGCAATCTAGTAGGTGCGGACTAGCGGCTGCGCGGGCCTTGCCACTCGACCGCCGGAAAGGGCGGTCCTGGGCGCGCGAATAAGTAGCCCTGCAAAAGGTCACATCCGAGGTCCATCAGCGTGTCTCGCTCTTCACACGTCTCGATCCCCTCGGCCACCACCAACAAACCCATGTCCTTGCAGAGCGTCGTCATCGAGGCGACCAGCTTCTGCTGAACTGGCTTGTGATTGATGCCGCGCACCAGCGCCATATCGAGCTTCACGATGTCCGGCTCCAGCAACGCGAAGCTAGTGAGCCCGGCGTAGCCCGCTCCCAGATCATCAATCGCGATGCGGAAGCCCAGCTCGCGCAGCGCTTTCACGCGTGCGCGCACGTTGGCCACGTTGTCGAGCGACGCGCGCTCCGTGATCTCGAGCACCACCCGCGACGCCATACCGGAAAGCTCAGACTCGCGCGCGCCGAGATCCGGATCGACCAAATCCTCGGGGTGCAAATTCACGAACAGCACGATGTCATCGGCAGTCTCGAGCAGCGGTTTCACGGCGCGCGCACGTACGACGCGGCCCAGACGATCCAGCTGACTCAGGCGCTCGGCGGCATCCAAGACCTCCGCTGGGCCCGGCAGCGATGGCTCGCGCGTGCGCATGAGCGCCTCGTAGCCGAAAATCGAGCCATCCTTCGCTCGCAAGATGGGCTGTAGCGCCACCCAAAGCGAATCCAACGCTCGCTCGAAGCCCGCCTCCAGCCCGGCGCGATCCGACGCCATCGCCGTAACACCGACGAGCTCGAGCGCCTTACGTTTCATGCGCGCGAGACGGTAAAGCTGCACGGCTTGATCGACGGTCGCGCGTAACGCCGCGGGATCCACCGGCTTCACCAGGTACTTGAAAGCTCCATATTCGATGGCTTCGGTGGCGCTCTCCAACGCCGGCAAACCCGTAACGAGCACGACGGGTAGATCAGGCTCGTGAGCCCGAATGGAGCGCAACAGCTCGACCCCGCTCATGCCGGGCATGCTGATGTCACTCACCACCACGTCAATCCCGCCGCGGCGCACACGTTCGACTGCATCCGTCGCGCTCTCCAACGTTTCGATTTGATGAGGACCCGAGCGCAAGCAGCGCGTGAGAGCGCGCAAAAATGCTGGCTCATCATCCACGAGGAGCACTGTTGTTGCGCCCCTGGGCACTACCGAATCAGGGTGGTGGTTCACCGAAGGCCTCGGTTGAAACCGGCGAGCACGAAGCCCAAAAACTCACGAGGTCCCGAGAAGATGCTGAACACTTGTCGCGAAACGGAAGCGCTTGGGTGCGGCTGGACGGGTAGAACTCAGAAGCTTTCATCTTCCCACAGCGCCTCCGAACGGCGCAAGGCAGCTACACCTAAACGCTGCGGTCAGCTCGAGAATGATCATGGCGAGCTCGGACAGCGCCTGTTTTCGCCACACGGTTGACGCAACCAAGCGCTTCGAGACACGGTGCCGCGATGCACCTCCTCATCAACACGGGCGGCGGTGATGCACCCGGGCTCAATGCGGTAATTCGCGCCGTGACGTTGACAGCAGTACGCCGTGGATTCCGAGTGACTGGAATCCGCAGGGGCTACGCGGGACTCTTAGCCGACTTTCCCGATGGACTCGTGCCACTGACACGTGACCTCGTGCGAGGAATTGCCGACCGAGGAGGGACGATTCTCGGCACGGTCAATAAGGGCAGCCCATTCGAGTATCCGGTCAAGAACGAGCAGGGCGAACAGGCCGTGGTCGACGTGAGTGATCGCGTGGTCGAGAACTTCCGCAAAACCGGCGCCGACGGGCTCATCGCTCTCGGTGGTGATGGCAGCCTGCGCATCGCGCTCGGTTTGATGAAGAAGGGCATTCCCGTAATCGGCGTGCCCAAGACCATCGACAACGATTTGGCGGCAACGGAAGCAACCTTCGGTTTCGACACAGCCATGAGCTTCGCAACCGACGCGATCGGTCGATTGCATTCCACTGCGGAAGCGCACAGCCGCGTAATGGTCGTCGAAGTGATGGGCCGCTACGCCGGTTGGATTGCGCTCTACGCGGGCATCGCCGGCGGAGCCAACGCGATCCTATTGCCTGAACAAGACTTCGACCTCGACGCGGTGTGCGCGTCGCTTCGCCATCGCTACGAGACTGAGCGACCTTTTGCGATCGTAGTCGTGGCTGAAGGCGCCAAACCGATCGGCGGAAGCCAGGTAGTCGCCAAACAAGAGCTCGCCAAGGAAGTCACACTCGGCGGGGTTGGAGCTTACGTCGCTGAAGAGATCGCCAAGCGCACTGGCTACGAAACGCGCAGCCTGGTGCTGGGTCACTTGCAGCGTGGTGGCTCACCGACTCCGTTCGATCGCGTACTCGCAATGCGCTATGGCGCAGCGGCAGTGCGCCTGGCGAGTGATGGCGCATGGGGCAGCATGGTGAGCTATGCCCCACCGCACATGCGAGCTGTGCCGATTGCGGAAGCCATCGCGCAGATGCGCTCGGTTCCGCCAGACCACGACGCGTTCACCACCGCGCGTGATCTCGGCATTTGCCTGGGCGTTTAAGCCGACTCGGATTCAGACGAGTCGTCGTCGCTCGACTTGCCGGTCACGAGCTCGTAGACCCAAATCAGGCCACCGAGTACTACGGCTCCGGCCATCAACATCCACCCGAAGTGGCCCCAGATGCCGCGCTTCATGTCCGACTCGGTGTACTTGGCCGCGATGGCTTTCACGAGCTCCGGCTCGTCGGAGTACGAGTTTTCCTTGAAGGCAACGGGCTTGCAGTTTCGCACCGAGAAGTACGACCACAGGACACCCGTGATGTCGCAGAGGTAACCGGCCTGATAGCCCTTCAGCTCCTCGACCTGATCGTATGGTGCAGGCAGCGGCCCAGTCTCGAACGCCTCCTGACCGGTGTTGTAGATAACAGGAATGCCTTTGGCCTCGGCGCGCCCGGGTAACATCAACACGGCCAGCACCAAGCCCAACCCAACCACCAGATTTTTCATGGTTGCGATGATACCCTGTTGCGTGGCGAACCTTCCCAAAAATTTTCCATCAGCTCGCCGAAAATCGCAGTTCTCCATTTGAGAGAGCCTTTCCCAACGTTCGGGTTTTCACGTGTTGAGTGCAGGCCGCTTCGTGAATTTTCTAAAGAATTTGCTGCATCCGCGCGCATTCGTTTTGGTTTGCGCGGGAGCGCTGGTTTCCAGTGCTTGCCAAGGTGAGTACCCGCTCGCTCCGACGGTGTGCGACAAGTGGTGTCTTCTGACCACGGCGTTCGAGTGCGGTTACGAGAGCCCTTCGCTGTGTGTGCGGGAGTGCGAGGAAACGTTTACGACGCGCTGCGCGAGCGAATTCGAAACTGCCCTGAACTGTGTGGAGCTTCATCCTTCGGGGAACGCCGGGGAGAGGAGCTGCTACGACTTCAGCAGCCGGATCAGCACGGAGTGTGAGGACGCCAACAACGCGTTGCTGGTGTGTGCTTCGCAGTCGCTGCGCGACTAGTCCCTAAACAAGCGCGCAGCTCGCTCAGAACGCGGCTTCTGCCCCAATGCTCGGCACCGTTACCGGCCCGAAACTTTCGTAGCGACACCCGTAGGCGTAACAGTCGCCATCGAGCACCTCTTTATTGAGGGTGGTATTCAGCACCTCGAACACGAGCCCCCACCAGGCCTTGTTTGGCACGATGTACCAGCGCTTCTGCAGCTTGACGTCGAGGCGCCAAAACGCGGGCGTGCGCGGTGGATTCTTGGCAGCTTCGAGATAGGCAACTCGCGCTGGAATGCCGGAGTAGAACATCAGGCGTCCGCCGAGGCGCCAGTTGCGGCCCAGGTTGTACGACGCACCCAGGTTCAGCACGTGTGTGCGATCCGTGGTTGCAGGGCCAGCAGCGGACCCAGAAGTTCGAAACGAGCGCGACAACGTGTACGATAAGAAGCCCCCCAAATCACGCGCCAGGCTTCGCCGCAGCATGAACTCGAGGCCGTAGGCGTGGCCAATCGAGCGGGCATCTTCGAGATTCTGGTTGGTCGTGTTGTCGAGCTGAACTAGACCGATGAAATCGGTCATGTTGAAGAATGCGTTCTGAAACACCGTGATCGACGCGCCGAAGTCCGCGGGCAGCTTGTAGTTCACGCCGGCGCTCGACTGCAACGCACGCTGCAACCCACCGCGCAACGACGGCTTGAAGCCAGGAATAGGCACCACGAAGCTCGGCGCCTGATGCACCAGCGACAAGCCATGCACAATCGAGAGCTTGTCGCTCAAATCGAAGCGCACGCTGACCCGCGGATCTACGGCGAAGCGCGTGATGTCACCCGAATTGTACAGATCGAAGCGCAAGCCCGGAATGAGCTGAACGCGCCGTGTCACGTCCCACACCAGGTCCGCGCGCACACCCGCCGTCACATCGCGGCGTGATCGGTTGAAGTTGAAGTTGGGGTCAGGATCCGAGTCGTAGTCGACGCATTCCTCAGGTAAGGGCATGCCGTTGGGATCGACTCCGCTTGCACACCCCCTTTCGTTTCGATCCTCGTCGACCTTCTGCTTCAGTGTTTCGAACAGAACATCGGCACCTGCACGCAGCTCGACATCCTTGGCTACCTTCTTATTGAGTTCACTGCGTGCGCCGAGCAGGTAATTGGTAACACTGACGTTGCCGTCGTCGGCACCGGTGCGATCCAAACCCGCCAACACGGCGTTGCGCCAATTGCCATCGCGAATCCGGTGGTCCCAACGCAGGTCGAGCCTGTGGAAACCAACGTCGACGATGGTGTTCTCGCGCTCGACCGGACGCGTGCCGGGCTCACCATAGTCATTTTCAGTCTGCGAGACGAAGTCGCGCGCGCCGAAGCTCAATACTTCGACGCGATCTTTGGGGCCGAGCTGATAACGAATGCGTGACTGATAGTCCCAGTAGTTCAACGTCAGCTCGGGTACGATCAACGACAGCACGAGGCCGGTGTACGAGAAGCGGCCGCCCAACATGATCGAGCCGCGGTTGTCCGCGAACGGCGTCTCGATCATCGCTCCGCTGTCGATGATGCGAATGCTGGCTTCACCACGCAGGCGATATCCCGGCTCCGCCATTTCACCGGCAACGATGGCGCCAGCGAAGCGCCCATAACGCGCGGGATACGCCGCTGGATACAAATCGACGTGCTCCACGAATGCTGGATGCAGCACGCCCGGGCCAGCAGCGAAGTGATAGAGATACGGAACGGGAACGCCGTCGAAGAAGTAGCCGACGTTGCCGGGCGGAGCACCGCGCACATAGAAGTAGGGCAGCCCGCTCACGATGGGCACCACACCCGGCAACGATTCGATTGCGCGATATGGATCGCCAAACGCGCCAGGCATCTCACGCACTTCGGCGCGCCCGAGCTCATGGCGCAACGGCTCTCGCACCCCGAGCACCAACACTTCGTATTGTGCCTGCTCGGGATCTGCCTTCGGCGCAGGCGTCGCCGAGCTGGCTGACGGCGCAGGAGAGGCCGGTGCAGTTGCGCTCGGTTCTGGCGCCGGCGGAGAGAAGCGCACCACGAAGCGAATCTTGGCGGGCACCGGTTTGCCATCGCGCGTCGCTGGTTCGAAAGACCATGTCTTGCAAGCAGCTAACGCGCTGGTCGAAAACGGAGCGGCGCCGCTCGCTACGCTCGCATCACTCACACTGCCGTCGACGGCGACAGTGAGCGCCAACACAACTTCGGCTTCGCCTTGCGCGCCTTCGGGATACGTAACCGGCGTGGACAGAGGCTTTGGTGGTGCGAGCTTCGGTGGCGGTGGCGGTGGCGGCGGTGCTGGCGGCGCTGCTGACGCTGGTGGTGCTACCGGCTTTGCTTCTTCATCGATCGAGACGGATTGCGCATGTGCGAGTCGGCCCCAAACGAGCACTGCACATAGGGCCGCACCGATCGCCCGCCGTCCTTGCACCATCCTCGGCCGGTGTACCACGATTGTGCGCGATTCACGCCGAACAAAGCTCCGGCCCCCTGGCTGGCGCACGAACGCAGGGCGACGCGCGAACTCATGGCAGCGAACTCAAGGCGTAGATACCTTGATATCGTCGTATTCGATGGTGAGTGTCTTTTTGCTGCCGAGCCCGACGTAGCCTGCAGCAACCGGTGTACTGCTGTCCGTGTCGGTCAACGTGAGTGCCGGCATATCGTTCACGCTCAGACTGAGCGCCACGTTGCCAGGCGCGCCGGACACCTTGAACTTCAGTGTGTACCAAGTATTCGCGACGATGCCGAGGCTCTTCGTTCCGTTGTCTTCGTTGACCAAGTCGCCGTCTTTGTAGATGCCAACGCTGCCGTTGGCGCACAGGCTTGCCTGGTAGTTGGGATTACTACTGCCCTGCCAGCGCGCGATGAGCGAGGCGCAATTCGTGCTGCTCGTGCCAGCGAAGTTCACGACTTTGACGCGCGCCTGAATCGTCACGTCAGTCCAAGTGCCGACACCGGCGTACGCCCAAGCTTCAGTCGTCGCTTTCTGCGTCAGCACTTGAGTGCCGTCGCTCGTGAGGCTGAACGCCGAGGGCGTCGCAATCCAGGCTGGGTTCGCGTTGAAGTTGCCATCTTCGAAGTCGTCACACAGCACGAAGCCAGCACACGTCGCGCCGCCACCCCCAACACCACCGCTAGCAGAAGCACCCGCGCTACCGGCGCTGGCTTTGCCTCCCACACCACCCGAACTTGCGCCGCCGCTACTGCTGGCGCCAGCGTTGGACGCACCGCCACTGCCGGCTCCGCCTGCGCCCACACGACCGCCAGCGTTGGCTCCGCCTTGCGCGGCGCCTCCAGCCTGAGCCGCACCGCCGCTGCCAGTCGCTCCACCGCTGCCGAGCGCACCTCCGCTCGCGCCACCAAGGCCCGAGCCAGCTTGGGCTGCGCCACCACTCGCGCTGAAACCACCACTCGTGCCGCCCTGAGCGTTGCTAGCGCCTCCGCGCGCAGCACTCGAGCCGCCTTCTGCCGCACCGCCACTCCCGGTATTCGACGGGCGACTGCGCGGCTCCTCACCCGCGGAACACGCTGCAAGCCACCAAACCAGCGCGGCACTCGCGAGTCCCCCCACGCGGGGACTCTGGTCGAATCCGTTTTCCGCACCATGCGGTTTCCTAACCGCTTGTCGCTGTAGAGAGTTGCAGGCGCGCATGGACACGAATTCCTTTCGCGACACGCCTGCGAGCCCACCTCGGGCAGGAATCGCGCGCATCGTTCGATCGAGCGGAATCCATTGTCGCTCGCACGTTCGCAACGACACAAGCCTCACGCCGAGAAAATTGGATCGCGCGGGCTCGAGTCGAAAGCGATCCCTGTTTACGCAACTCGCACGAGCGAAGTTAGAAGAGATCCCTTATTCAAGCAGCCTTGTTTGTATAGAGTCGCTGCTTGCGAGCACTCGAGTTGTCCGGTACACCAGGAGCACCGGCGCGCAACATCTCTGAGCACGCACGCTCAGCGTCCAGCGCCCGAGCGAAGGTACACATGCACGCGGTCGCCACGCCTCGTCACAGGGTTCTATTTGCATGGGCGCTGCTTTTGCTGCCGTTTTCCTTGGGTGTAGGCAGCTGTGCGGCGTCGAGCAGTACGGGCAGCAATAACGGCAACGGCGGCAGCGGCGCCAACGCGGGTCGCTCCAACGCGAGCGGCGGAGTCGCATCGAACGCGCAAGGTGGCATGCAGATTGGCATCGTTGCTGGCGCGGCGGGTAACGCCGGGCAATGCGTGCCAATCACTTCTTGCGAAACACCGGGCGGCAGCTACTGCGGTGTGATTGGGAATGGCTGCGGTTCGACCCTCGACTGCGGCAACGCTTGTCCCAGCGGTTGGAGTTGCGACAGCACCACTCACCTCTGCGTTGGCGGAGCCGATTGCGTGCCCAAGTACAGCTGCAACTTCGAGGGTGGCTCCTACTGTGGAAAAATCTCGGATGGCTGTGGTCACGTGTTGGACTGCGGCGATCCGTGTAATTCGAAAAATCCTGGCTGGGTGTGTGAAAAGAACGTTTGCGTCGGACCCGCGAGCGTGTGCGTCGCGGCGACGTGCGACGCTGGCGGCGGCGCCAAGTACTGCGGCACCATCGGCGATCGCTGCGGCCATGGCATCGAGTGCGGCAATACGTGCACCAACGGTTGGAGCTGCCTGAACAATACCTGCGTGGGCGGCGCGGACTGCAAGCGCCGAACCTGCACGGGAGACAACGGCGCCGTCTTCTGCGGGAGAATCGGCGATGACTGCGGCGGTGCACTCGAGTGCGGCGATACCTGCTCCTCTGTGCGACCGGGTTGGGTCTGCGATACCACGCGCGGTGCGTGCGTGGGCGGTCCCGACTGCAAGCCGATCAGCTGTACGACGCCGGAGGGCGGGCAGTACTGCGGTGACATCGGCGACGGCTGCGGCAACACGTTGCGCTGCGGTGACTGCGCGGGCGGCGCGACTTGCTCCAACAACGTGTGTCCGTTTTCGAGCTGCGGGCCGTACTGCGCTGCTCAAGTCAAATGCCCAACCAGCGGTGTCACCACCGATATGGCTGGCACCGTCTATGACCCAGCCGGCAAGATGCCGCTCTACAACGTCATCGTGTACGTGCCGGACGGCGCGCTGGCGCCGATCCCCAAGGGCGCGTCGTGCGAAGCGTGTTCCGCGGCCGTCTCCGGCAAGCCGATCGCTTCTGCCCTCACCGACGCGAGCGGAAAGTTCACGCTCAAGAACGTGCCGGTGGGCATCGACTTCCCACTGGTGATGCAGGTCGGCAAGTGGCGCCGACAGATCACCATCAAGGCTTCCGAGATCAAGCAGTGCACCACCAATACGATCAACGATCCGCAACGGCTGCGGCTGCCTCGTAATCAGAGTGAGGGCAACCTTCCGAAGATCGCCATTACCGCTGCCGACGCCGATCGCTTGCAGTGCTTGTTCACGCGCCTGGGCATCGATCCGGCGGAGTTTACGAATCCGAACGGTAACGGTGCCATCAATATCTACAACGACAACTACAACGACGGCGGCACTGCCGCGTACTCGAACGGCACGGCTTGGCCTCCGGCCATCCCGCTCTGGTCCGACACCGGCAAGATGATGACCTACGACATGATCTTGATGGCCTGCGGCGGCAGCAACACTCGCTACGACGGCAACAAAGATCTGATCACGCCGGACGCCAACGGAGTCGCGAGCGGCTCGGGCAACATCCTATCGGACAAGATGAAGCTCGCGCTCGTCGACTACGTGAACCGCGGCGGCCGCGTGTTCGCCGAGCACTATCACTGGGGTTGGTTGAAGGCGTACCCGCCACTGAAAGATCCAATCAAGTACATTCCCGGTACCAACGATAATCCTGCGTCGATCGCTCCCGATGGACACGCGCCATTCGGCGATGTGGCAACCTGGGTGCCGCCGAGTGGAACGTCGCTCGGCGAAAACCACGCTTCGCTGATCGATCAGTCGTTTCCGAAAGGCGTCGCGTTCGCCAACTGGTTGAAAGCGATTGGCTCTCCGGCAGCGCTCGGCAACATCGTGATCGAAAGCGAAGTGAAGACGACCGCAACCACCACGTTGCCTGGCGTTTCGCAGCGCTGGATCTACGACTCCGGCTCGCCCGGCTACGTGCACTACTTCACGTTCAATGCGCCCGTCGGGCAGCCCGTCGAGAAGCAGTGCGGTCGCTTCGTGTTCACCGGCGTGCACGTGTCGTCCGGCTTGGAAGACGCTTCCTACAACGACAAGAAGACGCCGGGCTTCCCCGACAACTGCCAGAAGCGCGATCTCTTGAATCAGGAGAAGGCGCTGGCTTTCATGATTCTCGACCTCTCGTCGTGTCTACTGCCGGACGGCGAATTGCCCAAGCCGCCGCCCGTAGGTGGAGGCAGCGCGCCGCCCGCGCCAGGCACTCCCGTGGCGTCTCCTCCTCCGCCACCACCGCCCCCGCCGCCTCCTCCCCCACCACCTCCGCCGGTGTTGCGCTGAGGGAACGCGCGCTCAGCAAATAGGACAGGGGGCGCGGATTGGCCCGCCGCGCCCTCTCGACTCCTCGCGCGACGTTTTAGGTTACGGTAGGTCGGCGAAAGTTTCGACGAAGCCTTCGCCAGCGCGTTCGAAGGCGCTCCCGATGGGAGCAGACAAGTGCGGCACGATGTCGCGATCGCAATTAGCGATCAGGTTGACGTCGTAGACGCCATGGTTTTTGGGATCGTTCATGTAGTCTTCGCTCTCGCTGCCGGAGAGAAAGCGCCAACCGCTGTCCTCTGCGTTGGCGGGAGCTTCGCGGTACATGAAGCCAACCTTTTCGCCGCCGACCACAATCTTGTCGGTCGCGCTACAGCTGCCGTGCCCCGGAGCGACGGCTTGAATTTCGTGCGGCGCGAGCTTGATGCGCTTGGACATTCGGGGCGACCATATCACTCATCGTCGCGCCCGCGTGTTCGGTCACCTGCGTGAGCCTTCGCCGCCCGCGCGTCAGGTCACCTTCGTGAGCCTTCGCCGCCTTCGCCGCCTTCATCACCGTTGCCGGTGCCGCCGCGCGGGATCGGCGCTGCGCCGTAGAGCGGAATGACGTTGAAGCCGCCCTGTCCGTTGCCGCCAGAAGTGGCTTGGCCGCCGCTCGCCTTGGTGCCGCCGGAGCCGCCCACACCGATGCGCCCACCAGCCCCGGAGTTGTTTCCGCCGTTCGCGGAGCCGCCCCAAGCTGGCGCGCCATACACGGCCACGGCACCACCAAAACCGGTGCGCCCACCAGCGCTCGTGCCGCCCTGGATCATCGACATGACGCCGCCCGCAGCCGAGCCGCCTTGGTTCGCGCCGCCCGAGCTCGCGCCGCCGTTCGCAGAGCCGCCGCTGGTAGCACCGCCATTTGCGGCGCCGCCATTTGCAGCACCGCCGCTGCTCGCGCCACCAGTGCTCGCGCCGCCAGTGCTCGCGCCACCGCTCGCCGCGCCGCTATTGCCACCCTGACCGTCGCCGCCTTCGGCGTTGCCGCACGCCGTCGTCGCAATCGTACTGACCAGGCTAGCTCCGAACGCCAGCTGCGCCGCACGTGACAGCCGCTGCGTCGGAAGCCGCGGTGGGCTCGCGCTCGAGAAGTCCACGGCAACACCGCAGAACGCGCAGCGCGTCTCGTTGGCGCGCAGGTGACGTTGACAGGCCGGGCACTGAACCAAGTAAGTCATGTGGCGGTCTCCTGCGGCGCCGATGAAGCGCCGTCCAATCTTTCTTCGATGATTTCGAACAAGCCGTGATCGAATGGCTCACCGGGAGCAGCTTGCTTGCGCCGCACGATTTCACGCTTGCCAGCGCGCTGCATTTCGAGCGCCCGATGGTGACAATAGGGATTGTTTCCCGCGCGCCCGAAGAACACGAACGAAGTCCAGGTGCAGCCCGCGCGGCACTCGTCGGCGTAGTAGCAACTCCGGCAGTAGCCCCACAGATCGTCGACGCTGCGATCGCGCGTGTAACGCAGGGGCGCGCTGCGCTCCCAAATGTCCTTGAGCGTATTTTCGCGGATGTTCCCGCCGGTCCACGCTTCCGTCGGGAGCGAGGGGCAGCCCTTGATGGCGCCGTCTGCCTCGATGCCGAGCACGGCGCGCCCGGCACCACACGAGCCGCCATGCCCGCGCGGCCAATTGCCGCGCAGAAGGCTCTCGTAAGGCCCGAAGTAGCCGACGTTGTTGCCCGGCCACAGCCGCACCCCGAGCTCCTTGGCGCGCTCGGCGAGCTGGGCCAGTACCGGAAACACCCGTAAGAACTCGTATGGCTGGAGCAGCACCTCTGGCTCGTCCGCAGCGCGCCCCATCGGCACGGTCACCGCAAGTTGCCAGCCATGTGCACCTTCACGCCCGATGAGCTCGAGAATTTCGGGCAGCTCGGGAAGGCTCAGTCGATTGATCTGCGAATTGCAGGAGACCGGCACGCCCGCTTCACTCAGGTTGCGCAACGCCGCGACGGCGCTGTCGAACGAACCTTTCACGCCGCGCAAGCGATCGTGAGTTTCCGCCAAACCGTCGAGTGAGATGCTCACGCTCTGCAGGCCAGCTTGCTTGCAGCGCTGCGCGAGCTCCTTGGTGATGCCGCGGCCTCCGCTGGTCATACTGATGGCCATGCCACGCGCTGCGATCGCGCTCACGATCTCGGCGAAGTCGTCGCGCAGATAAGCTTCGCCCCCGATCAGCGTGACTTCCATCACGCCGAGCTCCGACATTTGACGAACCAAATCCAAGCACTCGGCGGTGCTCAGCTCATCGGAGCGAGCGTGACCCGCACGCGAGCCGCAATGCCGGCACGCCAGATCGCAGCGCAATGTGATTTCCCACACTGCGTAGATTGGCCTGCACTCCCGATCGATGTCGCGCACCCCGTCGAGCAACGGCAAATTGCGCCGCGCTCGCGGAGCCAGCGGAGCAATCGGCAGTTCACGCGGACGCGGACGAGCGAGCAACTGCTTGCGCTCGGCTTCGCTCAGCACGTCTGTCACGTCCGCCATGATTCGCCCAGCCGAAACCTTGCCAGAAGACCGCACAATGGGCCACCCCGAACCCGCGCGATCACCACATTTCTCAAGAAATTGAGGCGCGCCGTTACCAGGTTGGTGCAGAGTTACAGATTGAAATCAGGCCGCGGCGCCCGCGCAACCAACACGTCGCAGCTTGCGTTCCGCAACACGCCCTCCGCGACGCTGCCAACGAGAGCATGAGTGATCCCGCTTTTGCCTTCGGTACCGAGCGCGATCAAGTCACTGCCTCGCTCTTTGGCGACCTCCAAAATCGTTTGACGCGGATCGCCAGTCCGCACAATCAGGTTGCACGGAGTGTTGACTCCAGACTTGGCGACGAACTCCGTGAGCTGGGCGCGCACACGTTGCTCGCGCTCGTCTAGGCTCTGTTGCGCTAAGTCGAGCACCAGTGCGGCTTCGCCCAAGTAGGGCTGACCGGGCGGAGGTACCACCGAAACCACATCGAGCGAGGCGAGCCCGGGCTCCGCGAGGCACAGCGCCAACTCGAGCGCCAGACGCGAACTATCGGACATGTCGGCGGCGAGCAATGGTCTTTTGTAGTCGCCATCGGGCTTGTGCGAAACCACCAATACCGAGGTGTCGCCTTTGCGAATGATGCGCTCGGCGGTGGAACCAATGAACAGGTCGCGAAAGCTGCGCGAACCGTGGCGACCGATGACGAGCAGCTCCGCGCGCCCATGGTGCGCGTTGCGTGCGATTTCTACGAACGGCTTGCCGTGCTTGATGCTGACGAACACGGAGTGATCTTCATTGCCGAGCGCACGCAAGTCGCGCACCACCTCTTGCTTTACGCCTTCGAGGCGGGCCTTGGCGGCGGAGCCGACTCGCTCGGCAGCTTCGCCGCCCGAGTCTTCCGGCAGCACATGAACCAGTTCGATCGCCGCGCCCGGTGTGAGAGGAAGGCGAGCGGCGCGTTCACCCGCAGCGAGAGCGCCGTCCGTAAAGTCCGTCGCGACATGCACGTTACCGAGCGTCTTGCGAATCGTTCCTTGAGTCATGTCGTCCTCCGCTGGTTCGCGCGGCAAAGCGCGCAGTCACTCGACTCATGCACTAAGCAAGAAATGTTCCACGCTGACAGTTCTGGACACTGTCGCTCTAGTTTACCTCCTCTACTAGCAAGCCGAGTGTCTCTGCAGATTACTCGCGCCCTGACGCGGAATTTCACAGCTTCGAACCCATACAACGAGCCCGATGCCCGCGTTTGCTCCGCGGTTCGGCCGGGATGTAGGGTTGACTCGCGCAACAAACCAGCGGAAAGCCGTGCGCGATGAGATTCGTTGCGTACTCACTCGTCTTGTCGTCACTCCTCGGGATTGCTTGCCAGCAGAAGGATGCGCCGGTTGCGGCTCCGTCGGGCGAGCAGGCAGGTTTCGCCGAACGCTATCCCGCGCGCCTCAACGGAGCGCGTCAGCACTTCGCGACCGACGAGAATCAGGCGCGCGCGAACTTGGGCGAGTTCAAGGGTTACCCCGACGCGATCAAGAACCCGGATTGGAACGCAGTGCACACCGTCGTCGAGCAAGCCGACGCCACGGGCAAGTCCAGCGCGTACACGGAAGCTGCGCTCGAAGCCGAAAGCGTCACGCGCTTCTTCGACGAAGAGAAAGACGGCCTGCGCCAGAAGGTCGCCGGCGCCGTTAGTTACGCCTCGACCCAAAAGAAGTGCCCCGAGGATTTGGGCGGCACGGCGGTCGCGGCGATGGAGCGCGGCGTGGACAAGCAACTGGAGGAGCGCCTGCGCAGTCGCAGCGAGGCCCACCGCTACATCGACGATCACGAAGACGAGCTCGGCAAGCAAAACGTCGAGACCTTGAAGAAGCAAGCCGACAAGATCGCGCACACCAGCAACACTGCCTACGTGCGCCTGGAGCTCTATCGCCGCGAAGTCGAGGCGCTCTTGAACGACGCTTCCAGCGTGCGCGCGACGCTCGATCGAACGATTCAAGAGAGCGACGCGACGCTCGCCAACGCCTCGGCTTCCAAGACCAAGAAGAGCGCGGCGCAGCGTCGCAAGGCTGCGGCGGAAAGCGCTCGCGCTGGGCTGGACGCCGAGGTCGAACAAAATCGCCGCGGCTTGGAAGAGATGCAGAAGCGCATCACGACCCTGCAAAACGACTATCGCGCCGCCCTCGACGCGTTGCTCGCCGACATAAAAACGCGCGCAGAAATGAAAAAGTAGCTTCACCAAGCTATTTCGCCCCGACGCCCGCACAAAGCCGCCCTGGCCGCAGTCGACAGCCGGGCGAGCTCGGTGGCACGTGTTTGCAGAGTCGTGCTACGACCGAACGGTGACCTGGCTCACTGCGCTGGCACTCGGTTTCTTGCTTGGCTTGCGCCATGCGACGGACGCCGACCACATAGTCGCAGTCGCCACCATCGTATCGCGCGAGCGCGGCGTACTGCCTGCGCTGCGCATCGGTAGCTTGTGGGGGCTCGGTCACACCGCAACGATTCTGCTCGTCGGCGGAGCCATCGTCAGCTTCGGGCTAGCCGTGCCGCGCGAGCTCGGCCTGTCGCTGGAGCTGTCGGTCGCTTTGATGTTAATGCTGCTCGGCGCGTTGAACGTTGCGTGGGTGCTGCGGCATGACGCACACTCCGAAAAAGGCGTGGCGCCCCCGCGCGCTCGACTGCAGTCCGTGCTGGTAGGCTCGGTGCACGGCTTGGCGGGCTCCGCGGCGATGGCGCTTCTGGTGTTGAGTACGCTGCGTGAGGTTCAGCTCGCGCTTTTGTACCTGGGTGTGTTCGGGCTCGGCAGCGTGCTCGGGATGACGTTGCTGACGGGGGTGATGGCCGCTCCGCTCGCCTTTGCCAACCGTCGTTTCGCTTCGTTCGGACGTTATGTGACCGGCGTCAGCGGCGCGGTAAGCGTCGCCCTCGGGCTCTTCCTCGTCTATCGCATTTTCGTGGTGGACGGGCTGATCAGCGACGCGCTGGCCTACGCCCCGCGCTGACCCGCCGCGGCCGAATCAGACAGTTTTTCTGCCCTGCGCGAGCGTCGTGCGACACTCTCGACCGGCTCCGAGCGTTGGAGTAAAGTCGTTTCCATGTCGCGGACGCTCTCGCCAATCGTCCTGCTCTGTGCTCTCGCCATCTCCTGCGCTGGAGATGGTAAACATCACTCCAAGTCAGCTGACGACGCGACCGACGAAAGCAGCGAGAACGCCGACTCGGACAGGAGCTCGGACGGTGAACGTTCGAGTCGCCGTGACGACGACGGGGACAGCGGCGGCAGCGCCGAGAAGAGCAAACCCAACTCCGATGCGTCGGCTCCCGAACCCGAGTTCACCGAGGGCATGTCGGTAGACGAAGCCACGAAGGCAGTGCCCGCCGGGATCGAGCGCCGCAACATCGATCAGGAGACGCTCGGAAAGCCCTTACAAGACGTGTCCGTGTACGAGCCGTGCAAACCCGGCTCCGCGCGCGTAAAGCTGAAGGTTGCCGTTTGGGATGGTCGCGCGGTTGGCATCGACGTGACCACCACTCCCAAGAATGAAAAGCTCGCCGGCTGCATCAAGCAGCGCATCTCGGAGCTGAAGTGGGAGAAGAAGGTCAAGTCGCTGAACACGATCGAGTATCAGCTCTAGGCTTGGCGTAGCGCGGCTTCGGCCTCATGACCGCGCTGCCTTGAACTGACACGGTACCGATGGAAGCGCGCACGGGCGCGCCTCGTCACCGACATGTTTCCGGCGCCGCGGCTCCTTAAATCGCTGCTAAGTGCCGGCGGGGGGACTACCGATTCCAGCGCTGCGATTTATAACTGAGCCGGCACTCAATAAATGGCCCGCTTCAGCCCGTCTCAGCCAAATCCGCGTGCTGCCTCGCAGCGGCGGGCGCGTCCCCGTGGGCGGCCTCCCGTCATCTCCGACGACGATATTTTAGAGGTCGCCCGGGCGGTTTTCCTGGAACGCGGGATTCAAGCCACGACGGACGAGGTGGCAGAGCGCGCCGGCGTCTCCGAAGGCACCGTTTTCCGCCGCTTCAAAAGCAAGGACGCGCTCTTTCGCGCGGCGATGCGCTTCAGCCCGGAGGCGGTGCCCGCGTTCATCGAAGGATTCATTTCGGAAGTGGGCCAGGGCGATCTGCGCGACCGCCTGCTCCACTTCGCAACGCGCGTGCTGGAGCTCGGCCGCACGGCGGTGCCGATGATGATGATGTCGTGGTCGAACCCGTGCGGTGACTACCACTTCGACAAGATGCCGCAGCGCATGGACGGCTACCGCAAGACGTTCCGCAACGTCTGCCACTTCTTCGAACGCGAATTGTCGGCGCGCGATCTAGAAGCAGAGAAAGCCGAGCTCTTGGCGCGCATCTTCATGGGCAGCCTGCATCACTACTGCATGGCCGAGCTCTTTCTTGGCTCCTCAGAGATTTCGCCGTCTCGCGAAGACTTTACCCGTGGGCTCGTGGACGTGCTGCTTTCGGCAGCCGGTTATAAGCCGCAGCAACCGCCGCCCCGACGCGGCAAGCGCAGCGAATGAGGCCGTAATGGCTTGGATTGAACGTAGAATGACGAAGAAACTGTCTCCCTTGGGCGCCGCGTTGGCGCTCGCCGCAACCGTGAGCACGGCTCGCTCGGCTCACGCCACTCAACCCCTCGAAGCGTTCATCGAACGCGCGAACACTCAAAGCTTCGAAGCGCGCGAGAGCGGCGCGTTGGTCGGCCAACGTGAGGCCGAAGCCGATGCGGCCCTCGGCGGCTTACTCCCAACCGCTTCGGCGCGCGGCGTTTACACGCGAAACCAGTACGAAGCCTCGTTTGGCGGCCGCTACCTCCAACGCAAGAATCAGTTCGACGGCTATCTCCAGCTCGACGTGCCGCTCGTCAACATTTCGAACTACCACCGTTACAAGGCCGGTAAGGCGCTTGCCGAGGCCACCGCTGAGCAACGCGCCGCAACGCGGCTCGACGTAGGGCGCAACGTGACGCGCGCGTACTTCAATTTCCTCGGTGCCAGCGCGTTGGTGCGCTCGGCCGAGCTCAGCGTGAAAGCCACGGAAGACAATCTGCGTGTCGTGCAAGCGCGGCGTGATGCCGGCGCGGCGACGGATCTCGATCGCGAACGAGCGCTCGCAAACGTCGAGCGCGCGCGCCAGGACGTCGCCGACGCCGAGCTCAGCCGCGACTTGGCAGCGCGTCAGCTGGAGACGTTGAGCGGGCTCACACCCACCCCAGCCGAAAGCTTCCCCGTAGACGATCTGCACGAGGAAGCTCCCATGCAAACCTGGCTCTCGCAGTCGGAGCAAACGCCCGCCGCCAAGGCAGCGCGCAGCGCTCAGATCGCTGCCGAGCACTCTCGCAAAGCTGCGTCCACCGCTCTGTATCCAACTCTCTCAGGTACCGCGACGGAGCGCTTTACCAACGCTTCCGGCTTTACTCCAAGTCCGATTTACACATTCCAACTCGTCGCGCAGATCCGTTTCGACTACGCGACGCTCGCTACCAGCCGTGCACAGGCGTTCGCCGCGGAAGCCAGCGGCATTCGCAGTGAACGCACGACGCGCTCGTTGCAAGACGCAACGTTCGAAGCGTACCGGCGCGTACAGACCAACATCGTCAAGTGCCGCGCCGCGCGTTCCCAAGCTGCTGCCGCCGCGCGCGCTTCGGCGCTGTCGTCCGAGCGCTACGCCGCGGGCGTCGCAACCCAGCTCGACGTGACCCAAGCGCAACGCGACGCCTTCTTGGCGGACGCCAGCCGCATCATGGCGGATGCCGATCTAGCTGCTGCGCGCGCTCAGCTGCGCTTGTCGGTTGCGCAGCCACCCACTGCCGGCGCCGCTCGCACCAGCGAACCCCTAACGCCGACTCCGAGTGCAGCCGTAAATCCGACTCCGGCGCCCAGCGTGCCTGCCCAACCCGTCGAGAGGACCCCGTAATGTCGAGTTCGAGCGCGCGTGCGCTTCGTTTGCTTTCTCCAATTGCTGCCGTGGCGCTCGCGGCTGTGAGTGCGTGTAACAAGCCCGCCAACGCAGAGTCAGACGCGGGTGTGTCACCTCTCGACAAGCCCATTCAGGTGCAAACTGGGACCGTCAGCGAGGTCGAGGTCCCGACCACCTTGCGCCTGTCGGGCAGCTTGAAAGGCAATCAGGAGACGGATCTCGCAGCAAACGCCGCCGGGCGCGTCGTGGCCACGCAGGTCGAGCGCGGCGCCAGCATCACACCAGGTCAGGTGTTGGCGCGGCTCGACATGCGCGCCGCCGCGTTGTCCGCCGCCGATGCACGTGCTCAGGCAGCCAGCGCGCAAGCACAGCAACAGTCGGCTCAAGCCGAGTGCGCGCGCTACGAGCAACTAAAGCAGAAGGGTGCGGTCAGCGATCTGGAGTACGACCGCATCCAAACGCAGTGCCGTACCTTGCCGCTGACGGCACAGGCAGCGAGCGCACGCGCCCAGCTCGCCGCGCAGAACGTAGGTGACGGGATCATCCGGGCACCGTTTGCCGGTGTCGTCACCGAACGCTACGTCGAAGTGGGACAATACGTGCGGCAAGACTCGCGCATCGTCACGATTGTTTCGCTGGATCCGCTGCGCCTCGAGCTGTCGGTGCCGGAAAGTGACGTCGGCCGCGTGAAGGTGGGCGCCAACGTGAGTTTCTCGGTGGCGGCCTTCCCAGATCGCAAGTTCACCGGCGAGATTCGTTTCGTGTCCGGCGCGCTGCGCTCCAGCACACGCGATCTAGTGGCGGAAGCCATCGTAAAAAACCCGGAGAAACTGTTGTTGCCCGGCATGTTTGCGGACGTGGAGCTCACTACTGGCACGCAGAAGCTCCCGGGTGTGCCGAACACATCGCTCTTGATGCGTGACGGTCAGGCGCACGCATTTTTCGTCGTCGACGGCCGGCTCGAAGAGCGCATCCTTTCGCTGGGCGCGACCGCTGGTGACCGCGTCAGCGTGCTGAAGGGCGCAGCTCTCAACGAACGGGTTGCGCTCGGGCCCTTCGAACAGCTCGCCAACGGTCAGCGCGTGCGCTGAGCCAAGGGAATATCGACCATGCAGTGGCTAGCTCAGGTATGCGTCAAACGCCCGGTATTCGCCGGCGTGTTGATGCTGGTAATCGTCGTGCTCGGTTTGGTTGGCTACACCCGACTCGGCCTAGACCAATTTCCGAACATCGATCTGCCCTTCGTGCTGGTCACCACACGCCTCGACGGAGCCGCGCCCGAGGAGGTCGAGACCGACGTCAGCGACAAGATTGAAGGCGCCGTCAACACCATCGAAGGCATCGACGAGCTCCGCTCCACTTCGAGCGAAGGCTTCTCGCAGGTTGCGATCGCCTTCAAGCTCGACAAAAACGGCGACGTCGGCGCACAGGACGTGCGCGACAAGATCAACACCGTGCTGCGCGACTTGCCCAAGGGCATCGACGCGCCCGTAGTCACCAAGGTCGATCCGCAATCGGCGCCGATCATGCTGGTCGCGCTGCGCTCACAGCACCCGATTCGCGAGCTCACGGAGGTCGCAGACAAGCGTGTTCGCCGGCAAATCGAGAGCATTTCCGGTGTCGGCCAGGTCAGCATCGTGGGCGGGCGCGCGCGCCAGATTCACGTTTGGCTGAATCCGGTCCGCCTCAAGAGCTACAACCTCAGCGCCGTCGACGTCCAGCGCGCCATCGCTTCGCAGAACCTGTCGACGCCGGGCGGTAGCCTAGATACCGGCCCTCAATCCATCACACTACGTATCGCCGGGCGCGTCGAGAGCGTGGAAGGCATCGAACGCATCGTCGTGCGTGAACGAGCCGATCATCCAATTCGCGTCGGCGACGTCGCGCGCGTCGAAGATGGCGAAGAGCAGCTCGCCAGCGTAGCCAGCTACGATGGTGAACGCACCGTCGTGCTCGCGATCCGCAAGCAGTCGGGCACCAACACCGTGCAGGTGGTCGACCAAGTCAAAAAACGCCTGCTCGAGGTGAAGCGCACCTTGCCGCGCGGCATCGACATGCAAATCGTACGCGACAACTCGCAGTCGATTCGCACCGGCGTCGATTCCGTGAAAGAGCACTTGGTCGTCGGCGCGTTGCTCGCCGCTTTCGTGGTGCTCTTGTTCCTCGGCAACGCGCGCAGCACGCTGATCGCTGCCATCGCGATCCCGATCTCCATCATCGGCACCTTCGCCTTGATGTGGATCGAGGGCTTCAGCCTGAACATGCTGACCTTGCTGGCGCTGGCGCTAGCGGTCGGCATCGTGATCGACGACGCCATCGTGGTGCTCGAAAATATCGTGCGCTACGTCGTAGAAAAAGGCGTAAAGCCGTTCCCCGCCGCCATTCTCGCGACGCGCGAAATCGGCTTGGCGGTGCTCGCGACCACGCTTTCACTCATGGCCGTGTTCGTGCCGGTTGCGTTCGTGGGCGGCATCCCCGGCCGCTTCCTCAAGAACTTCGGCTACACCATGGCCTTCGCGGTGGGTGTGTCGCTGTTCGTGAGCTTCTCGCTGACGCCCACCATGAGCGCGCGGCTCTTGCGCGCCGACGGGCACTCGAGCAGCAGCAAGCTGACCCACCTCGTCGAGGTATTCTATCGGCCCATCGAGCGCGTCTACATGGCGATCCTACGCTGGGCCATGTCGCACCGCTGGGCCATCGTGCTCGCCTCCGCCGCATCGCTCGGCTCCTGCGGCCCCTTGATGAAGCACATTCCCACCGGCTTCGTACCCGTCGACGACCAAGCTCAATTCGAGGTGAGCATGCGCGCACCCGAAGGGACTAGCGCCGAAGAAACGGCGCTCGTCGCCGAACGCGTCGCCCAAGACGTCCGGCGCCTACCAGGCGTTGCGCACACCGTCGTCACAGTCGCTGGCGGCGACCAGAAGACTGAAAACCTCGCGTCGATCTACGTCGCGTTAACCGATCCGCGTGAACGCAAAGTCTCTCAGCTCGAGCTCATGGATCGCACCCGCAAGCAGATCCTCACCAAGCTCCCCAAAGACCTGCGCGTCAGCGTGGCCGAAGTAGCCATGATCAGCGCCGGTGCCTCCAGCGCCGCGGTTCAATACGTGCTCGTCGGCCCCGACCTACACAAACTCGAAGAACTAGCGGGCAAAATGTCCCCGCTAATTCAAAAGCACCCAGCCGTCGTCGACTTCGACACCAACCTCATCCTCGGCAAGCCAGAACTGCGAGTCGACATCGATCGCTCACGCGCTTCCGATCTCGGCGTGAGCGTCGCCGACATCGCCGAAACACTCCGCATGCAGGTCGCTGGCGTAAAAATCTCCTCCTACGCCGAACGCGGTGAAGAATACGAAGTTCGCCTGCGCGCCGACCAAGACTACCGCAAAGACACCAGCGCCCTCGCGCTCATGACCGTCCCCTCGAGCAAACACGGCAGCGTCCCCCTCACGTCCGTCGTCCACACCTCGACTGGCAGCGGCCCATCACAAGTCAATCGCCTAGGTCGCCAGCGCCAAGTCACCTTCATGGCCAACGTCGCGCCCGGCCGCGGCGAAAGCGAAGTTGTCCAAGCCATGAAAGACGCCTTCAACAGCGTCCACGCGCCACCCGAATATCGCCTCGTCCCCACCGGCCGCTCCAAATCCTCCGCCGAACTCGGCGCCGGCTTCGCCCTCGCGTTCAGCCTCTCCTTCGTCTTCATGTACCTCATCCTGGCGGCGCAGTTCGAGTCCTGGCTCAACCCACTCATCATCCTCCTCTCACTGCCCCTCACCGTCCCCTTCGCCCTCCTCTCACTCGTCATCTTCAAGCAGGGACTCAACCTCATGTCCGCCTTGGGCCTGCTCGTCCTCTTCGGCGTCGTTAAGAAAAACGCCATTCTTCAAATCGACCACACCAACCACCTCCGCTCACTCGGCATGCCGCGCCTCGAAGCCATCCTTCAGGCCAACAAAGATCGCCTGCGGCCCATCCTCATGACCACGCTCGCCTTCGTCGCTGGCATGATCCCACTCGCCCTCTCGCGCGGCATCGGCTCGGGCAACAACCGCAACATCTCCGGCATCGTCATCGGCGGCCAAACCCTCTCCCTCCTTCTCACCCTCGTCGCCGTCCCCGTCGCGTACTCATACTTCGACGACGCTCGCCAATGGCTCGCCCGTCGACGCCAACGCGGCGCCATCGATCGCGGCGAAGCCGAACTCGAACAACTCCTCGGCCCCTCTCACCCACCCGCATCCGACTCCCTTCGCCCCAGCAAGCCAAACCCTCGCCCCAGCGCGTCGCCAAGCATCCCTGTCCCCAGCACTCCCGGCGCAAACGCCGAATAAACCGCAGACCGCGCCATGCCCATCACGCGCATGAACCACTTCACGGTCCTCACCGACGACCTCGCAGCGACCGTCCGCTTCTATCGCGATCTCCTCGGCCTGCGTGAAGGCCCGCGACCACCCCTTGGCGTCCCCGGTGCCTGGCTCTACGCAGACAGCGAAGCGATCCTCCACATCGTCGCCGGCCGACCCCTTCCCAGCCCACGCGCCGGCGTGCTCGATCACATGGCGTTCAGCGCAACCAACCTCCGCGACATCGCCGCCCGCCTCACCGCCGCCCACGTCGCCTTCAGCCTAACGCGCCAGCCCCAAACCAACCTCTGGCAACTCTTCTTCTACGACCTCAACGGCGCCCGCGTCGAACTCGACTTCGACCCAAACGAACCCGCGCCTGAATAACGCTCAACCGCGACTCGCCACGCCAACCAACGCGGCAGCTATTGCAGGTGTAGCTGCCCACCCCGCGCCATGCTCCGCGGCTTCGCCGCGTGCGCGTGCCGCCGCCCGCTCCCAAGCGTCGCGCTTCGCGCGCCGCGGGAGGGGCCCACACTGAACGCACCTCGCAGCCAACACGACCCACGTGGCGAGGTGGCCGAACCCAAGTCAGCTGCTACGCGCAGTTGCGCGGGCTGTGTAGTGCGGCGCGGGATAGCTCGACGGCAGCGCAGCCTTCGACAGCGAGAGGAGCGCCCCACTGCCTCTCGACCAGCAGTCCATCGGCGTGCACTGCTGGCTGATGTGCGCCGCGCAACGCGCGAGATGGTCACGAGTCTGCAAGCTGCACCACACTGAATCGCATCCTTTCCAATCAGACGTTCAACCATGCGTATGTCGTCGTCAAACATCTGCTCTCGGGCGACTACCGCGTCTTCTACGGGGAAGAATGCATCGCATGGGCTAGCGGCTCACGGTCGAAGCCTTCAACAGGCAGTGACAACAACAACGACACCCAAGAATGACGTGGGGCGACATTTTCACAGAGCGGTTAGTGCCCGCGAATGCGGAAGTCATCCGATCAGCACCATGGGCGCGATCGCGGCCTGACGACGTAGTTCCAACCGCCATGGAAGTCGGCAGGCGTAGATCGTGTCAGCTCGATCTTGTCGATCCCCTTTCGACCACCGCCGGCCAGAAAATCGATCGACTCCTTCATTCGAGCCCCTTCAGCAGGTGTCATTTCACTTTGCTTTAACACACCGCTTCACTTTGCTTTGACACACCGCTCTTTTCACTTGACGGTTGTAACCGGCCAATTTTGACCATTCTTCGCCGCAGGCGAAGAAGCAGTTAATGCCGAAAATTGGCCGGTTATAACGGTACTTAACTGGCCAATCTGGGCGAAGCGAGACCCTTTAGGGCCAGCATTGGCCAGTTAAGACGGTTTCGCGGTGTGCGCGCTGCGCGAACGAGAGTGCGCGCGAACTGTAGCTATTGGCTGCGCGACGTCGAGTGATGAACCCGTTTGGGGAGCAAAACGCTTTTGAACGTGCGAAGTGTGCTCAAGGCGCGTCATTGGGCGAATACGGAGCTCGAAAATCCATATGGTAGAGTACCTTCACTCGCGAGAGTTGGTGGTTCTCTGATTTGCGGAGCGCTGAATGCGCGATTGCGTGATCGCGCGTGGAGGTTGTCATGGGTTTGGCATTGTTGGTGAGCGATGTTCGACGGGCGGGTGTGTATCAACGAGGCAACTCGGGGGCGCGTGGATCGGGGGCGGGCGGATGGGAGTCGGTCCATGAACGTGTTGTGTCGTTCGCAAAGCAGCGCGCAGGGCTCGAATGGGAAGAAGGTCGGCTGCTTTGTGAAGCGTTGCGCGCCGGTGTGCACCGGCGGCTTGGATTTGCGAGCTTCTCCGAATATGTAGAGCGCCTTTTGGGGTACAATGGGCGATTGGTGAAAGAGAAAGTTGCGCGTCGCTCAGGCGCTCGAGTCGCTGCGCGAGATGGGCGATGCGTTGCGCACTGGTGAGCTGACTTGCTCAGCGGCGCGCGAGCTGACCCGCGTGGCAACGCCTGAGACGGAGCGCGCGTGGTTAGATGCCGCTCGCGGTCAGACGATGCGGCAGGATGCTGCCGCAACCCATATGGGTCAACGAGCGTCGGCCGAAACCCACGTGGGGCAACGAGCGTCGCAAACGATTCCTCCGGCCGTTCGCAGACAAGTCATGCGCCGCGATAACGGGCGCTGCATCGTGAACGGGTGCAAGCACGCAACTTTCGTGGATGCGCATCACTTGAAACCTCGCAGCGAAGGCGGTCGACATGAACCTGACAATCTCGTGTGCTTGTGCGCTCCACATCATCGTGCAGTGCGGCTGTCTTCGGAGGACTCCGTCCTCCGCCCCGCCCGGCGAAGCCGGCTCGGGGCCCCACCTCCGAGCTTCAGGGCCCCAACCCCGAAGCTTGATGCTCGCGTTCACGCCGACGGAACGCAGTATGGCGGCGCGCTGCTGGCGGGAGCGGCGGACCGGAATGCGCAAGTATTCGCCGCGCTCCGGGGAATGGGCTTCAAAGAGCGCGAGTGCCGAACGGTCTTGGATCGTTGCGCGGCGACGTTGGCTGCGAACGCAACTCGAGAGGAGGTACTGCGCGCGGCTCTCCACGTGCTCAGTTCATGAGCGAGCCGCCAGCTGCCAATTCCGGGCGAGTTGTGATGAATCGTCAGACCCGCGTGGGCTGAGGATTCATCACATTTTCGAACGCTCGGGGCGGTCTGCGGATCTGCGGCGCGATATCGCTCCAGTCACATGAGCTTGGTAGCGGCTCGCGCGACTTGTCGCCTGTGTACCCGGATTGGACCGCACTTTTCACTTGACGGTTGTAACGGTGCGCGCGACGCGCAAGCGAGAGTGCGCGCGAACTCCCGCTCTTGTTCGCGCGACGTCGAGTGATGAATGCGTTTGCGGAGGAAAACATTTTCGAACGTGTGAAGCATCCTGACAGCGCGTCCTGGCGCAAATACGGAGCTCGAAATTTCGTATGTTAGAGTCCGTTCACTCGCGAGAGTTGGTGGTTCTCTAGCTACGGTGCGCTGAATGCGCAATTGCGCGTGGAGGTTGTCATGGGTTTGGCACTGTTGGTGAGCGATGGTCGGCGGGCGGGCGTGTATCAATGAGGCAACTCGGGGGCGGTCGGATCGGGGGCGTGCGGATGGGAGTCGGTCCACGAACGCGTCGTGTCGTTCGCAAAGCGGCGCGCAGGGCTTGAATGGGAAGAAGGTCGGCTGCTTTGTGAAGCGTT
>JBMOMJ010000034.1:128606-131122 GCA_049324695.1 Myxococcota bacterium | reverse complement strand
TGAGCGGATTGGACGCGCGGGAGGTGAGCGGATTGGACGCGCGGGAGGTGAGCGGATTGGACGCGCGGGAGGTGAGCGGATTGGACGCGCGGGAGGTGAGCGGATTGGACGCGCGGGAGGTGAGCGGGTTGAAGGTTTGTGCGCGCGATGTGCGGTGCAGGGTTGAGCGCGCGCGGCGCGGGGCGGGGCGGCGCGGCGCGGATTGAGTGCACGAGGAAGGTTCACAAAGAAGCACACCGTGCGTCAGCAGGGTCGTTTCATCGACAATTCCCGACGGCCGGACTCAACGCGCGCGCTGCTCGGAAAAGGATGTCGTGGCGAAACATCTGCTCTCGGCCGACTACCGCGTCTTCTACGGGGAAGAATGCATCGCATGGGCTAGCGGCTCACGGCCGAAGCCTTCAACAGGCAGTGACAAGAACAACGACACCCAAGAATGACGTGGCGGACATTCTGCACAGAGCAGTTAGCAGGTGACATTTTCACTTTGCTTTGACAATCCTCGCGATTTCTGTTGACGCGATTTCGGAATGGGTCGCGCAGCGAAGTACGGAGTTCACGAAAGCTCGGTCATGGAGGCTCTCGCTGCCACACTGACGAACTAGTGAGGAACAAGACGCTTTCGAAGGCATTCGCGACGCAAACTGCTCGCTAGTGCGGCGCCTGCGAGGTCGAAAATGTGCGTGGTATTCAGTGACGTATGCGATTCGATGCTTCGCTCTCGAATGCTGAGTTATTGGCACGCATGCCCGTGTTGGCAAGTCGCGAACGCGGCGCGACGGCGGAGGTGATTGAGCACCTGATGGAGATCGATCGTCGCAAGCTGTACTTGGGTCAGGCGTGTTCATCCTTGAGCGCATACTGTCGCGAGCGTCTCGGATATTCAGAAGACGAGGCGGGTAAGCGGGTGCGCGTGGCCAGGCTGGCTCGGGACGTGCCCGCAGTTTTGGACGACATCCGCAATGGGCGCATTCACTTGACGGGTCTCTTTCTTTTGGCTCCGCACGTGAACCGCGACAATGCGGACGAGCTGCTCGGTGAGGCACGCGGTAAGTCGCGGCGCGAAATCGAGCGCCTCATCGCCGCGCGCTTTCCGCGACCAGACGTCGCGGAGAGCATCAAGCCGACCGTCACGCCTACGAGCGCGACAGGTGGCGAGCGGCTGAAACCGCTCTCGGCAACCACGGTTTTGGTGCAATTCACTGCTTCGAGCGAGCTGTACGCGAAAATCGAGCGCGCGCGGGAGTTGCTCAGTCATTCGATTCCGGGGGGCGAGTTGGCAGCGGTCTTGGAGCGGGCAGTCGACGAGTTGATTCAGCGGGAAGAGAAGCGACGCTTGGGAGCGGGGGTGCCGCGGAAGCGTCGACCGCTCCACGAGGCGTCGCGGCATGTTCCCGTGGAAGTGGCGCGCGCCGTGTGGCAGCGCGACGGCGCGCAATGCAGTTTCGTCGATCCGAAAGGGCGGCGTTGCAGCGAACGGCGCTTCATCACAATCGAACACAAGGTGCCGTTTGCTCGTGGTGGCGCTCCCACCGTCGAGAACTTGTGCCTTCTGTGCTCGCCTCATAATTCATATACGGCAGAGTTGGCGTTCGGCGCCGAACATGTCGAGCGGAAGAAGCAAGAAAGCCGACGTCGGCGAACGCAGAAGGAACCACGAGTGGCAACTAGGCCGACTCCCAGCGCGAAACAGACGACAAGTCCGGAGCAGGTCGAGGTCGACACGCAAACCAACGCTCGTGAGCGAGTGCTTTCCGCGCTGTGCGGGATGGGCTTTGGTCGGCGCGAGGCGACGCGCGCGCTGGAACAGCTCGATGTCAGCGAGCAAGATTCGGTGTTGCTGCTGCGTCGCGCGTTGGCGCGGCTCGTCCCAAATAGGGTGGCAGTGCGTCACGTGTGAGCCAGCAAAGTGCTGAAAGACAGTGTGCGGTGCGGCAGCAGGCTCAAGCTGTTCCTCTCAACCGAAGCTCGAAACTGCTCCACTGTGCCGTCCATTTTCAGGGTGGAGCGCGTCAGTGCGGTGAAGCGCCGCGTCCGCCGCCTGAGCTCTCGGCGTGTCGCAGAGCGGGTACGAGTTCGGGTATCGCAGCTGGCTCGGGCCTTTCGGGACGGTCGGGACCGGCGCCACGCAGCGGTGAAGCCACTTCGTCGGTTGTGCGCGTCGTGGTTCCGAAAATCTGCCGCATCGCGTTCCGGAAAAGCCTTCACTCCGGACCAAACGCCTTGCCGGTGACGACCTTGCCGACGATCTAGACGATCCAACCAACAGCAGAGTTTCCGGAAAATCGCCGCAGACGTTCCGGAAACCGCATCTTGATGGTGTATAGCGGTGTTTCGGTTATGTCGCAGCGGGCTCGGGACGGAACGGAACGATGAAGCGCGGTGAAGGGCGACTGCGATGGTGCGTGCGAGCTGTTGGGTGTGTCGCGGGAGCGGAGCGATGGGGTGAAGAGCGAGCGTGTCGGTTCGCGCACGGTTTCCAGCGTGTCGGGGTGTTTCTGTTGTGTCGCAGCGGG
>JBMOMJ010000034.1:0-128506 GCA_049324695.1 Myxococcota bacterium | reverse complement strand
GAAGAGCGAGCGTGTCGGTTCGCGCACGGTTTCCAGTGTCAGGGTGTTTCTGTTGTGTCGCAGCGGGCTCGGGACGGAACGGAACGATGAAGCGCGGTGAAGAGCGACTGCGATGGTGCGTGCGAGCGATTTGTGTCAGGGTGTTTTCTGTTGTGTCGCAACGGGCTCGGGACGTTGCGTGAAAAGGGATGTGTCGTTGCGGCTCCCTTTACGGTGTGGCGCGTGCGCGGTGTGGTGTGTGCAGTGTCTTGTGTTGTCTGCGCTCGCGTGGGCGGGGTTTGGATGCGCGCCCTTTTCGGCGCTGCGCCCCAAACAAAAATTAGCGCGGGTTTTCGGGCCAGACGGGGCGGAGCATGATGGCGATGCGGGGGAGGGCGTGTTTGAGTTTTGGGACGGCGTGTTGGAAGGTGCGTTGGCAGGTGCCGCCCATGACGAGGAGGTCGCCCCAGCCGAGGTTGAGGGAGCGGGAGGGGCCACCGCCTGTGGGACGGATGAGGAAGCGGCGGGGGGCTCCGACGGAGATGGTGGCGACGAGGGCTTGGTCCATGTTGCGCGCGACGTAGTCGCCGTGGAATGCGACGCTGTCGCGGCCGTCGCGGTAGTAGCCGAGGCTGACACGGGCGAAGTGTTCGGCGTATTTGTCGGAGAGGGCGCGTTGGGCTTGTTGAAGGATGGGGAGGAGCGGGCCGTCTTGGGGGAGGACGGCGTAGAGGCGGGGGACGTCGACGATGCGGTCGTACATTTGGCGTTCTTCGCTGCGCCAACGCACGGAGGTTTGGAGGGTTTCGAAGACGCTTTCGTGGCCAGCTAGCCACGCGGGTGCGTAGTCGTACCAGGCGCCGTTGCCGAGGTGGGTGCGCGTCAGGCGTGCGAAGGTTGGGTCGAACGACGGAGGTTCCCTCCCGAACATGCCGAGTTGGATGCCTGCGCTCACGCGGAGAGGATAGCGCGGCGTGAGCGAACGGCGACGCAACGCTGCCACACGCAGCGGCGGCGCCACATGGTTGCCGCATGGCTAAGGCGCTGGCGCTCGCGGAGGATGCTTGGCTTGGCGCGGAGTGGCGAGGCATGTGTCTTGCTCGCTAGCGTACATGGCCGATTTCAAAGCGGTTCTGCTGGATATCGATGGCACGCTGATCGATAGCAATGATGCACACGCGCAGGCGTGGGTGGATGTGCTGTCGGAATTTGGTTACGCGCCGCATTTCAACGATGTTCGGCGTTTGATCGGGAAGGGCGGCGACAAGTTGTTGCCTGAGGTGACGAAGGTGGAGACCACGTCGACGTTGGGCAAGCTGATCAGTGAGAAGCGGACGCAGTGGTTTCTGAATCGGTATGCGCCCGGGTTACGACCGTTTCCGCATGCGCGTGAATTGCTCGAGCGGTTTCGTGGGGATGGTTATCGGTTGGTGACGGCGACTTCGGCGAACTCGGAGGAGCTGGCAGTGCTGCTGCGCGTGGCCAAAGTGGAGGATCTGATTCATCAGCGAACGTCGTCGAGTGATGCCAAGGATTCGAAGCCGGATCCGGACATTGTGAAGGCGGCGTTGGATCGCGCGGAGTGTGAGGCGAGCCGGGCGTTATTTTTGGGTGACACTCCGTACGATGTCGAAGCGGCGCAGAAGGCGAAGGTGCGCGTGGTGGCGTTGCGTTCTGGAGGTTGGCGCGATGAGGATTTACGCGGCTCAATTGCGATTTACGACGACGTGACCGACCTGCTCGCACACTACCGAGAGTCCCCGTTCGCGGCGCAGTGAGCCAGCGGTGAGCCCGCAGTGAGCTCGCGGTGACCCCGCAGTGAGCCGCGCGGTGAGCCCGCAGTGAGCCCGCAGTGAGCTCGCAGTGAGCCCGCAGTAAGCCCGTTTCCGCGAAGCTCCTGGCGCCGAGTCGTGGTAGCTACTCGCGATGGCGAGCGCTCGGTCAAAGAGTAAAGTGAAGGAGCCCGATGGTCCTGCACCTGTGGTGCTGTTCGATACGTACTCGCTGGTGTTTCGGGCGCACCATGCGCTGCCGCCGATGAATACGAGTAGCGGTGAGCCGACCTCGGCGTTGTATGGGTTTTCTGCGTTAGTGTTGAAGGTGTTGAAGGAGCAGCGGCCGCGCGCGTTGGCGTTTGCGCTGGATGCGCCGAAGAAGACGTTTCGTCACGAGGCGTACGCGGAGTACAAGGGTTCGCGCGAGGCTGCGCCTTCGGTGTTGGTGGAGCAGTTGCGGCGGTTGCCGGCGGTGCTGTCGGCGTTCGAGGTGCCGTGCGTTTGTGTGCCGGGGTTCGAAGCGGATGATGTGTTGGCGACGTTGGCCACAGGGTTGCGCGCGCGCGACGAGAGTGTGCTGATTGTGAGTGGCGACCGGGATATGTTGCAGTTGGTGGACGCCGGCTGCCGCGTTTATTTCGTGGGTGGGCGTGGGCAACAGGCGGTGTTGTTCGATCGCGCGAAGGTGTTGGAGCGCTTCGGCGTGGAGCCAGCGCAGATGCCAGCGCGGGCAGCGTTGGTGGGTGACAGCTCCGACAATTTACCGGGTGTGCCGGGGATCGGTCCGCAGACAGCGGCGAAGTTAGTGACGGAGTTCGGCGATAGCAGTTCGTTGTTGGCGCGCTTGGAAGAGGTGGCTCCCGAGCGAGTGCGCGAGGCGTTGCGGGCGCACTCGGAGCAGGTGAAGTTGAACGAGGAGTTGAGCCGGTTGCGGCGCGACGTGGAGCTGCCGGAGCAGCGGCTGGCTGGAGAGTTGTCGGCCAGTTCTTTTGAGAAGCTGGCGCGGATTTTCGAGGAGCTGGAGTTCAAGAGCCTTTTGCCGCGACTCGCGGCGCTGAATCCAGTTGTGCCGAGCTAGCCTGTAGTCGCGCGCGAGAGTGCGGGGCGCGCGAGTGTGCGGGCGCGCGCGAGTGTGCGGGCGCGCGCGTGAGTGTGCGGGCGCGCGCGAGCGTGGCGCGCGTACGAGACGTGAAGCTCAGCTCGCCTGCGTGCCGCGATCGTCGATGGTCTTCTTGACGCGATCGAGATGCGTCGCGAGCTCGCGACACGCAGAGTCTTGGCGGCGCGCCGCTTCTTCGAGCTGCGTCGCGGCGGCGAGAGCGCGCTCGGAGCCGCGGTGCAATGAACGGTGCGCCGAGTTGAGCTGGCCGACCATGCCGTTGATGTTTTCGATGGCTTGCTTCAGCTGACGGCTGCCGTTGCTCTGCTCGTGCGTCGAGCGTTCGACCTGCTGCGCGATGGTGCGCATCTTCTCGCCGCTCTTCATGATGAGCTCGGAGCCGCGCGCTTGCTGAGCGGTGGCGGCTGCGATCTGCTGCACGGTGGCGGCGATGCGGCCGATGGCGTCGGTGACTTGCTTGCTGCCCTTGGCTTGCTCGACGGTGGCGCGGGCGATGGCGCGCACCATGTTGGTGCTCTTCTGCGAGCTCTCCAGAATCTTCTTCAGGGCGCGCTCGGCTTCGTTGGAAACCTCCACGCCGCGATCGACGTTGAGAGCGCCGCGTTCCACCGCTTGGATGGCGTTCTTGCTTTCGGTCTGAATCGTCTTGATCAGATCCGCAATTTCCTTGGTGCTGGCACCGGCGCGCTCGGCCAGATCTTTGATTTCGTCGGCGACCACCGCGAAGCCTTTGCCGTGTTCACCGGCTTGCGCGGCGATGATGGCGGCGTTCAACGCGAGCAGGTTGGTTTGCTCCGCGACGTCGTCGATCACGTTCAGGATTTGTCCGATGGCGTCGATGCGCGAACCAAGGTTCGAGATCACGGCCACCGCTTCCTGGCTGCTCTCCTTGATGCGGTAGATCTCACCGATGGTTTTGAGGATGGCTTCGGCGCCGCGTTCGGCGTCTTGCGCCACCTCTTCGGAGAGGCGCGCAGTTTCGTTGGCGTTCGATTGAACCTGGTCGATGGAAACATCCATCTCGTTCATGCTCGAGCTGGTTTCTTCGGCGGTGAGCGAGAGCGCGTCGACGTTCTTGGCGACCTCTTTGATCGAGTAGGCCATCTCTTCGATCGAGGCGACCGTCTCGCGCACGCCGGATGCGAGCTCTCCGATGTTTTCAGTGACTTCGTCGGTGGTGGCGTTCATCTCGAGCACCGACGAGCTGGATTCCTCGGTGCCGGCGGCCAGCATTTCCACGTTCGTGGCGATGTCGTGATGAGCCGTCGCCATCTCTTTGATGAAGCGAGCGGTTTCTTCGCTGGCGTTGAGCTGTGAGTTGATGCCGTCGGTCAATTGTCGGACGACGCTGCTCGCGCTTTGCGCTGATTCGAGCAGCGCCTGTGAGCCGCGCGTTCCCTGCGCCTGCGCATCAAAGGCGTCGCCGAGCGCGTCGTAGATTGCCAGCAGCTCGACACTGGTGCCGGCGGGTGCTTGTGGGCGTTTGCCCTCCCCCATACGCCGTGCGGCGTTTCGAAGAGCGGACAGAGCGTCGTGTGGCACGCCACCTTCGGCTCCCGCCAGGACGACCGCCGCAGCGCTCGCAAAGGCGAGCACCAAGGCATAAACGGCAAAATGTTGATCGAGTCCGGCGGCAGCCCACGTGATAGCCGCAACCGCAGCCAGCGCGAGCAATGCCAGGACCTGACGCGGCGTGAGGCGTGTCATCCGATGGCTTCCCGAGATGTTCAGCGTACTTGGCCAGCGCCCCGCGGAACAAGAGGTCTTCGCCTCGCTCCCAGAAACGCGAGCTCGTCATACGAAAGCGGCGAACTTTTGCATTCTTTAAGCGGACGTACGCCCACCTTGGTCGGCTTCGGCCATGAGCATCGTTCGGCCCGTCGGCTTGCGCAGTTCACGATTCCTCGAGAAAAGCGAGGGTAGCCGCTCAGTCTGCGGGTGAAGCTGCGGGCGACGGCGATGCGGCCGGACCTTTGATCGGCAATTCGAACCAAAACTCGGTCCCACCCCCTTCGGCGTCGCGACAACCGATTTCGCCCGCATGCTCCACGACCAGGCGCTGCGCGATGGCCAGGCCGAGGCCGGTGCCGTGTGGCTTCGTGGTCGCATAGGGCAAAAACAGGCGTTCGCGCATTTCGGGCGCGATGCCGGTGCCGTTGTCTCGCACACTCACTCGCACCCGCTCGCCTGCCGCGGGCTCTACGCGCACGACGACTTTCGGATTGGCGCGACCGGACACGGCGTCGAGCGCGTTCTGCAGCAGGTTGGTTACCACCTGTACGATTTGGTTCTGATCGGCGCGTACGCTCGGGCACACTTGCTCTTCGAACGACACCGCGGCACCGCCGGTCGCGTGCAGATTGACGACGTCGCGCACGAGCTTGCACACGTCGACGTCGCTCGGCTTGGGCGGCGGCAGGCGCGCGAACTCGGTGAACTCCGAAACGATCTGGTTGATTCGATTCACCTCGGCGAGCGCGGTGCGTGTGGCTTCGTCGAAGTACTCGTCGAAGGCGGGGTCCTGTCGCGCACGCAGTCGCCGCAACGTCTCGATGGCCGCGCGGATGGGCGCGAGCGGATTTTTGATCTCGTGTGCGACGCTGCGGGCGATCTCACGCCAGGCTGCGATGCGTTCGGTTGCGGCGAGGCGCGTACGCAGCGCCAGCAAGTCTTCGATGGCGCGATTGAATGCCGCGGCGGACTCCTCGATCTCGCGTGGACCGCGCGCGATGATTGGGCGCGGTTCACCCTGCATGGCGGCGCTGGCTTCGCGAGCCAGCTCGACGAAAGGACGCGCGAGGCCGCGGGAGAGCAAACCGGCGGCGCCCAGGGCGGCGAGCAGGGTCAGCCCTCCGATGAGGAGTACCGTGGAGTCCAGGCGGCTGAGAGCGGTGGTGAGCGGTAGGCGCGAGCGGCTAGCGGTGACGCTGACTTCGGGCAAACCCGTCAGTTGAAATCGGCGTGTGAGCGATCCCGCCGTTTCCGAAACCGGTTCCAGCGAGAGCGTCATGCCGTAGGCCTTGCCCAGCCGTTTCAAGGTGGCATCGACGTCCCGCTCAGCGAGCAGGCCAACCCAGAGCTTCGGGTTTTGTGGATCCTTGCGACGGCAAGCGGCTTCGATGCGGTGATGAGACCCCGCTCGGAGCCGTGCCCGGTCACCGAGCTCCACGATGCGCGCAGAAAGCTTGGGGTCGCGTTGCCCGACGAGGCTCGTCGCGTGTGCACCCAGTACCTCGCCGCGTGGCGTCACCAGCCAGAGCTCATCGACCTCGAGCGCCTTGGCAAGCTCCGGTACGCGCAAGCTAATCGAAAGCCGGCGCGATTCTAGGTCGCCGGCGGTTAGACCAATTTGTGCTTGGTCGACGAGCGAGTCGTGCGCGCAACGCGAGCTGAGTGAAACTGGCAGGTTTGCAAACTCACGCGTCAGTTCGGCCGTCAGGAGCTCGACCGCCGGTTGAAACTCCGACTCGAAGCGTTGCTCTTCGGCGCTGCGCCAGGCTTCTCGTACGCCATAGGCGAGCGCGGCGGTCGCGGCAGCAGTGAGGAGGCCCGTCGCAAGGAGCAGGCGCTTGGCTAGCGTGACCGAAGACATCCGAACGGTTTTTTCGAGGCGCGTGTTCGCGTTGGTGAAGTCCGAACTTCGCGTAGATCTCGTGCGAGTGTAACTCGAGAACGCTGTACGAAGTCGAGCGAGTGTTGGTTCGCGCCCCCTGAGCCCTTTGAAGAAAGCGCCGAACGGGCTTGCTTGGATGTTGAGCTCATCGAGACGTTGCCGCATACTGCGCGCTGAGCTGTTAGGGGTGGTTCCATTGCCGCGCGTTCGGATTTCCATGTTGTCTCTTCGTTCGGTCAAACGCTTTCTTGTGCCCTTTGCTTTCGGTGCTTCGTTGCTGCGCTGCGCGTCGACGCCGGATGTTCCGTACAATCCGGGGAATACTGCTGGGCGCGGTGGGAACGCCGGCGCGAGCAATATGGGCAGCGGCGGTCGCAGCATCATCGACGTGCCCGGCGGCGGCGGTGCCGCTGGTGAGGCTCCGCAAGGTGGCGCTCCCAATGAAGGGCCGGTGTGCGGCGACGGGGAGATCGGCGCGGGCGAAGGATGCGATGACGGCAACCCCGTACCGGGCGACGGCTGTTCCGGCGTCTGCAAGCGCGAGATCGGTTACGAGTGTCCCGTCGTTGGCAAGCCCTGTGTCTCGACGATGGTTTGCGGCGACTCCGAAATCTCCGGCAACGAAATCTGCGACGACGGTAATGCCGCTGCAGGCGACGGTTGCTCGGCGGAGTGCACCGTGGAGGCGGGCTACCGCTGCAGCGAGCCGGGCAAGCCGTGTGTCGTGGATCAAACGGCCGAGTGCGGCAACGGCCAGCTCGAGTTCCCGGAGACTTGCGACGACGCAAACGTAGTCGCGGGCGACGGCTGTGCTGCCAACTGTAAGAAGGAGTCGGGCTACACCTGTCCCCAGCCGGGCCAGCTCTGCGTCAAGCAGGAGATCTGCGGGGACGGCAGTATCACCACCGGTGAAGTTTGCGACGATGGCAATAAGCTTCCCGGCGATGGTTGCGACGGCGTTTGCCAATTGGAGCCGTTCTCGGTTTGCCCCCTGCCCGGCAAACCCTGCCAATCCACCATCGTTTGCGGCGATCTGAAGGTGGTTGGCGACGAAGCGTGCGACGACGGCAACACCAACCCGAACGACGGCTGCACGGCGGATTGCAAGCAAGTGGAGCCGGGCTTCAGCTGCCCGACGGCTGCAGGTGTTGGTGGCGCGTGCATTCCGAGTGCGACCGCGGTGTGTGGCGACGGCATTCAGACCTTCGGCGAAGAGTGTGACGACGGGAACACGACCGCGACGGACGGCTGCACCGCGACCTGCACGGTAAGCCCTGGTTACACGTGCCCCACTCCGGGCATGCGCTGCACATTGGTCGAGTACTGCGGCGACGGCAAAGTGAGCATCCCGCGCGCGGAACAGTGCGACGACGGCAACACGGCGGGCAACGACGGTTGCACTTCGAGCTGCATCGTCGAGACCAACTGGAGTTGCCCCACGCCAGGTCAGCCTTGCAAGTCGCTCGTCGTGTGTGGCGACGGCATCGTGCTCGGCGCCGAGCAGTGCGACGACAAGAACCTAGCTGCAGGCGATGGCTGCTCGGCAACTTGCACGGTCGAGTCGGGCTGGACGTGCCCGGTCGGTGGCAAGTGCCGTGCGGCTCGTTGTGGCGACGGTTTGATTGCTGGGCTCGAGCAATGTGACGACGGTGGCACCGCGGTTAGCGACGGCTGCTCCGCGACCTGTCAGTTCGAGATTGGCTTCAAGTGCACCGGTGCACCCAGCGTCTGCACTCGCACCACCTGCGGTGACACCAAGAAGGAAGGCCTCGAGCAGTGCGACGACGGCAACACCTTGCCGTTCGATGGCTGCTCACCGAACTGCACCCTGGAGCCCGCTTGCGCCGATGCGCTCGGTAATCGCGTGGCATGCCCGGCGGCGTGTGGCGACGGTTACAAGTTCCCGAGCGAGCAATGCGACGACGGCAACACTCGCAACGGAGACGGTTGCAGTGCGACGTGCGCGATCGAGGTAGACGCCGGCTTCACCTGCTCGACCGGCGATATTCCGGTTACGTTGACGCTGCCCGCCGTGTTCCGGGACTTCACTCCTGGTCCAATTCCGGAATCGACGCCGCAACCCAGCACGACCGGCCACGGCGATTTCCAGTGGGGCGGGCGTTGGTCGAGCACGGCGCAGAACACCTTCTACAATGCGCCGGCCAGCAGCATCGAGCGCATCAATCTCGACTTCAGCGGCGTCACCACGGGCTACGCGCGCGTCACGCTGGGTAATGCCAACGACGTGGTGAACGGCGTCTCGCTGCTGGGCAAGCCAGTGTTCGCGTACACCACGGCGACCTGCCCGCTTTCGCAAACGGGTACTTCGGGGTCGTGGCTGCGGCGGAACGGCAACTACTACTGCGCGCTCACCGTGCAGAACTCCACCAGCTTTTCGCAGTGGTACACGAACAGCACCTACGCGACGACGGTGCCGAGCAGCCTCACCTTGTTGCGCTGCCCGCGCGGCGTTGCCAACGACACCGTGTGCGTGGCCGGCGACAACGATACGTATCTGTTCGACAGCAACACCATGCAGCCGAACGGCACGGTGTGCGCCGGCAATGCCTGCGATGGCTTCTTCCCGCTCGACAACTTGACCGGCGTTGCGAAGTTCAATGACTGCGGCGGCAGCTCGCCGAACGGCACTACCGACCAGCACAACTTCCACTTCACCAGTGAGGTTCGCTATTGGTTCGAGTACCAGGCGGCCGCCAATGCGACCCTGACGTTCCGCGGTGACGACGATGTGTTCGTGTTCGTGAACGGGCGTTTGGTGGTCGACATCGGCGGCATTCACGGAGCCGTCGAGCGTTCAGTGACGCTCAATGCCTCCACGGTGGATCGCGGCGGCGCGCTGCTCAACCTCGTGAATGGCAACATCTACGAGATTGGCGTGTTCCAAGCGGAGCGCAACACCTGCGCCTCCAACTACCGCTTGCAGCTGAAGAACTTCGCGCTGCAAGGCTCCACCTGCCAATCGCACTGCGGCGACGGCAAGCAGGCGCCCAATGAGGCTTGCGACAACGGCACTGCCAACGTGCCGGCAGGTGGCGATACCTACGGCAAGTGCACCACCAGCTGCACGCTCGGGCCGTACTGCGGCGACGGCATCAAGCAGCCGAACGAAGCTTGCGACAATGGCCTGAACCGCGACACCTACAAGACTTCGCCGAGCTCCTGCGCGGCTGGCTGCGTGGTTCCGCCTTCGTGCGGCGACAGCAAGGTGGACGGGGCCGCGGGTGAGCAGTGCGACGAAGGTCCTAACAATCAGAATACGTACGGCCACTGCAACACCAGCTGCCGCTGGGGTGCGCGCTGCGGCGACGGCGCCGTCACCAACACGGAAGAGTGCGACGAGGGCGTCGCCAATGGCTCCTCTGCCAGCAAGTGCTCCGCAACGTGCACGTTGAAGTGCGGCAACGGGGTGATTGAGACCGGCGAGCAGTGCGATGACGGCAAGGCCAAGAACAGCGGCGGTTACGGCAAGTGCACCGCAATGTGCCGACTCGATCGGCGCTGCGGCGACGGCATCAAAAACGGCCCTGAGCAGTGCGACGATGGCAAGAACGACGGCTCGTATGGCACTTGCGCGCCGGGTTGTTTGTTCGGCCCGCGTTGCGGCGACGGCACCGTGCAAAACACGGCGGGCGAAAAGTGCGACGCCGGCGCTGCCAACATCACCGACGGCTACGGGCCCAACCTGTGCACCACGGCGTGCTTGCCAGCTCCGTACTGCGGTGACCGCAGCGTCGACATCGGCAATGGTGAAGAGTGCGATGACGGCGTGAACAGCGGCTTGCCCGGTTCGTGCACACCGGATTGCAAGGGCTGGGTGCCGCTCACTTCCTGCGGCGACGGCAAGAAGAGTGCGAGCGAGCAGTGCGACGACGGCACCGCCAATGGCACGATGGACAGCCTGTGCGATGTGCGCTGCCGCTTCCGCTGCGGCAACGGTGTCAAAGACGCTGGAGAAGCGTGCGACGACGGTACCAACGACGGAAGCTACGGCGGTTGCAACGCGGACTGCACGCCGGCGGGGTACTGCGGCGATGGCGTTCAGAACGGCCCAGAGCAGTGCGATTTGGGCCTTGGCAACAAGGCCAACCAATACGGCCCGGGCAAGTGCAGCCTCTCCTGCACGAACGCGCCGTACTGCGGTGATGGCCGCATTCAGAACGGCGAAGAGTGCGACAGCACGCCGGGCTGCGGTCCCGCCTGCATCATCGTAGTCAAGTGACTGGTCAAGCGGCTCCGGGGCTTGCGTAGCCGCGGGGTCGCTCGTAGGGTCCGCGCGTGACCGGTAACTCGAGGGTCTGCTTCACGCGTTCGCGACGTGGCGATTGGCTCTTCGCGAGTGCGCTGTGGCTCGCGGGTTGTCACGCTCGAACGCCGGTTGCCGATGCTCCGACGCCGGGCCCTGTGGCCGCGCAACGGCCGGCCAAGGCGCGCGCGAGCAAGCCGCCCGATCCGCCCACGCTGCGCGCCACCGAACTCGCTCGAGTACAGAGCGCCACGTTCGGCCCGTATTTGGGCATGCGTTCCGACGGAGCGCTCGTGGTGTGGGCCGCACTCGAAGGAAACGAGCGCCGTTTCAGCGCGACGCAGCTTTCCGCGACCGGCCGACCCGTTGCGCCGGCCGCGGTGCTCGGGAGCGCGCCGCAGCAGCTCGGCGTGGTGGCAGTGCGCGGTTTACGCGACGGTTACGCGCTGCTCTTCACGCGCCCCGGAGAGAAGGGCGAGCACGTCGAAGCGTTGTGCGTGACCGCAAACGCGCAGGCGCGCGGAGCTGCCAAGCCGGTAGCAGAGACTGCGGGGCGCGCGCTTTGGGTCGAGTTGATACCCGTCGAACAGGGTGCGCTGGCGCTCTACGCGGTGCGCAGCGGGGAACGCCAGAAGGCGGAGCTTTGGGCGGTGGCGATCGATTCGCAATGCCGCGCCGTCGAGCGCACGTTGCTGTTCAAGAATGCTCTCGCGTGGCAAGCGGCGCCGGCACCCAAAGGCGCCTTCGTCAGCGCGGTGCAGTCTTCGGAGGGCGGCAATCTCGTTTCGGTGGAGGTGCTGGACTCGCTCGCCAAAGTGAAAGCGACGACGCGCGTTTCGAGTGAGCCCGGCGCCGACTTGGATATGGATGCGGCTTCGCTCGGCGATCGGCTGATTGTGGCTTGGACCGATCGCAAGCTGAGTGATCCCAGTGTGGTTAGCGCTGTGGTCGATGCCTCCGGCAAGTTATTGGCGCCGCCAGAGCGTTTGACTGCACCTGAAGGTGAACAGGCATTGGTGCGCTTGGTGCCGCCGAGCGCAGACGGTAAGCGCGCTTTCGTCGCCTTCGAGCGTTTGGAAGTGCGCGCCTCGAGCGGGCGTTCCTTTTCGCTTTCCGCGTTGAACGACGTCGGTCGGCTCGCGGGGCCGCGCGTTGATCTCATCTATTCTCAGCCGGACGGAACGGTGCCAGAGTTTGCCGCAATTGGCGACGCGCTCGCAGCGCTCACGCTGGCGCCTGCTTGCCGGCGCGGAGCCAGCTGCGAACGAGGCGAAGTCGCGCGCACGTACGTGAGATTCGACGACGCGTTCAAGCCGATCGTCAGCGAACCGTTGCGCCTCGAGTCACTTCAGGGTGGGCAAGCCGAACTCAATTTTGGGCTCGGCTGCTTTCGCGAAAACTGCGTCGCGATTTCAGCGCCGTCGCGCATGCAAGCACCCATCTTCGCGGCGCATCTGGAGCCTCGTTCGAACGCGTGGCAGCCACCCGTGCGACCACTGCCGACACCAACGCCGCCGCGCGTTAAGGAGTTCGAAAGTGTCGCGCGCGCGGATTCATTGGCTGGGATTTCAGTGGCCAGCGCTGGCGAGCGCGACTGGCTCGCGTACATCACCGATTTCGACGACACCACGCCGTGGAAGCTTCTCGAACGACCGGCGCCCGACGGCCGCCGTGAACCATTGCGCGCGCAGGTCGCGCTGACGCGCCTGGAAGTTTCTGAGCGCGTCCGGACTTTGCCCACGCCAATTCAGGTTTCACTGCGCGCCTACGCGGTTGGTGGTGTCGCGGTTGCACCAGGCGATGCAGCGCGCGGCGACGTGTTGGTGGCCTGGGCGGGCCTCGACGCAGGCACGCCGCAGCTGTTCGTGACGCTCTACGACAAGACCGGGGCGAAGCTGAACCAACGCATGCTCACTCGTAAGAAAGGTGAGCTTTCGGACATCGTATGCACCTGGGTCGGTGATGGCTGGGTGCTCGCCTGGGTCGATGAGCGCAACCTCGACCCAGAAGTGTACGCAACCAAGATCGATCTCAAGCTGAACCGCACCGCGCCCGAACAGCGCATCACCAATACAGAGGGGTCCGCCTCGGACTTGAACCTGGCGTTCGACGGCACGTCGTTGCGTTTGGCTTGGTCGGATTCGCGTGGCTCGGACGTCTCGGAGCACGCGGACATTTACAGCGCGCGTCTGCGCCCGCGCGATGCAGCTCGCGAAGGCAACGAAGTTCGCGTCGCCGCGACCCGCCCTCATTCGTTTGGACCCAAGTTGCATCCGGCGAACGGAGGCTTCGCCCTGGCTTGGATCGAGCGCGGCGACAACGAGAACGGCGGTCGGCTGGCGATGACGCAGATCACTGCCGACGGCGGCGTGGGGCCAGTTGCTAGCACGGGTCTTGCGGAGGAAGCGGAGCCAACCGGCGTGGCCCTCGACTGCATCGAAAAAGGTTGCCGCTTCTTACTAACCTCCGAGGGCGGGCCGCGGAACGAGGTGTTGGTCGGCAGCTGGGACGGAACCAATATCTCTAAGGTCTCCGCGATTTTGCCCTTCGCTGGGCGCGGGGGGATCGGCGTGGCGCCCGTCCTGCGCGGGCACGTCGGCTGGCTGCCGGAGAAGGCTTCCGAGAGCGCTCGCGTGCGGCGCCTGGAGCTCGAGTGGTGAGCAGCGGCAGAATATTCCAGGCTGAATCCGCGTCGCTCCATGCACCGGCACTGGAACCCTCGGGGTCCCGCTGGTAAGTCTGGGCCTCGATGGTTGACCGAGGCTCGCCCATACACGACTGCACACCAGAGAGTGGGCAGAAGTGCGAATAGCGGAGCCCGGCCGAGGAGCACGAGGATGGTCGTCGACACGCTGAGCGCAGAGCTGGAGCGGCTCTACGAGCTCGATGAGCTGAAGTCCCTGAGTTCGGGACTTTTGGGTTTGGATCCGAACGAGGTGGGCGGTACCTCCGCCAAGGCATCGTTCGCACGCGCACTAACCCAGCGCTGCCTCGAGATCGGAGCACTCGAGGCGTTGGTCGACGCCGTGCAAGCCTCACGCAAGACGCTGCCCGTCGAGCTCGTGAAGAAGCTTCGCAACGGTGCCATCGACGCCGCGGCGCGCCCGCACGAAGGGGATGAGGTCGGTGAATTCCTGGTTTTGCGCGAGCTCGGTGAGAGCGCGACCGGAAGCATCTACCGCGTGCGACGTGACGGAGAAGATCTGCGTTTGCGCCGCTTGTCGTTGGCCACGCAGGAGCGGCGCCGCGACGTGCAGCGTTATCTAGCGGCGACGCGCATCACGGCGGGCATCGCGCACCCGGGTTTGCCGATCGGGGTGCGCGCCGGCGCGCTCGAGCCAACCGGGCGTTTTTTCGGGGTTTCTCAGGAATTCGTCGATGGTGAGCCGCTCAGCAAGTTGATCGCGGAGCGCGGTGGGCGGCACTTGAATGAGCTGCTGCCTCTGCTGTGGGCGATCGTGGAAGCGCTGAGCGCCTTGCACGACCAAGGGCTTGCGCACGGCGCACTGCACGCGGGCAACGTGTTGGTGACGGACTCGAACCCGAGCCAGCCGACGGTGCTGTTGTTGGACTCGGGCGCGCAGCATCTTCGACCGGGGTTGTTCGGGCTTGGCTCACAAGCGGTTCCGAGTTGGCTCACCACCGCACCGCCGGAGCTGTTGCGAGGCGAGCCGCTCGATCCGCGCAGCGACGTGTACGCGTTCGGCGCGCTCGTTTATCACGCAATGAGTGGCAGCCCGCCCTTCAAAGGAACCAGCGCCGTCGACGTAGCGCTCGGTCATCTTTCGAAAGAGGCAGAATCGCTCTCGTTCGCGGCGCCTGGCAACGGCGCGACGCCGGAGGTCGATCAGTTCGTGCGGCTCCTGCTCGACAAGGATCGCGAGCGCCGCCCGCGCGACGCTACGGAAGCTGTAGAAGGCTTGCGAAGGCTGTGGCGCGCTTCGCAGCGACCGCCGAGCTCGGTAGCCGATGAGCTGGTGGATGAGCGCTTCCAGGCGCTGATTGAGGAGGCCGGCGACGAGCAGAAATCAGCCGAGCTCGAGGCGCTGGTCGACCTCGGTGTTTCCCCGCTGAAGTTGGCTGAGGGGTTTTATGGCGTGGCCCGTGAAGTGCGCGGCCGCAACCTGCCAGGTAGCGATCGCATCGTGCGCAAGTTGCTCGCGCGCTCGGCGCGCCTGTACGAAGCGGGCGACAAGCACGAAGCTGCCGAGAAACTCTATCAGGGTCTGGTCAAGCTCGACCCCGACGACACGCAGGTTACCGAAGCGCTCGATCGTTTGCGCAAGCGCCTCGGCAAGTACGAGGAGCTGATCGAATCGTTGATCGAGCGCACGGAAGGCGCGAAGAGCGTGCAACAGCGCGCCGCCTACTTCGCCGAGATCGGCCGCCTCTACAAAGACGAGGTCAAGGATCCGGAGCAGGCGCTGGTAGCGTGCACGCAGGCGTTCTGCATCGATCCGCTCAACGAACGTTACGCCGAACAGGTGGAGCGCCTCGCCGGTGGCAAGTACCCGGCATGGGAAGAGGTGCTAAGTCACTGCCTCGAAGCGATCGAGAGCGAAGATCTGGCCAGCGACGCCAAGGCGGCGCTCGCTTATCAGATGGGCCGTTGGTACTCGGAGCGCGTTACACGTCCTGATTTGGCGTTGCCGTGGCTGAATCGCGCCATCGAGCTCGAGCCGGCGCACGACCGCGCGCTCGCGGAGCTGTGCCAGCTGTACCGCAAGGCTCAGCAGTGGCAGGAGCTCGGGCAAACCTTGCTGCGTCGCGCCGACGTGGCGCCGCCCAACATTGCGCGCGATTTGCGCGCGGAGGCTGCCGAAATCTTGGTGAACAAGATGGGCAACCCCGAGGCCGCGCAAGATCTGTATCAAAGCGTCCTCAACGAGGATCCGGGCCACGCCGCTGCTGCCGATGGGCTCGCGCGTTTGCTCAAAGCCAGCGGCGACGTCGCTCGTGCGCTGCGCGTGATGGAAGGTCGCGCGCAGGCACTCGGCGGTGAAGAGCGCCAGGCCGCTCTCGCCGAGATCGCCGAAACCTACGAGGTCGAGCTCGATAAGTTGAGTGACGCCGAGCGCAGCTACCGGCTGATTCTCAAAGAGAACCCCAAGTACCTAGATGCGCTGCGTGGACTCGACCGGATTCTGACGCGCGAAGGTCGTTACGAGGACTTGCTCGATGTCTTGCGCAAGCAGCTCGAGCTGGCCGTTACCGCGCGTCAAAAGATCGCGTTGTACGAGCGAATCGCCGCTGTCTACGACGAGGAATTCCTCGACCACCAAAAGGCGGCCGAAGCGCTGGAAGCGGTGCTCGACCTCGACCCGCAGCGCGCCTCCGCGGCGAGCGATTTGGCGCGCCACCTGCGCGTGCTCGATCGCTATCCGGAGCTGGCCGATCTCTACGAACAGCAGTTGAACGCCGCCAACACCGATGAGCGGCGCATCGAGTTAGGGCTGCAGCTCGGTCGCGTGCTGGGCGAGCAATTGAAGCAAACCGAGCGCGCCATTTCGGTGTACGAGCAGGTGCTTTCGCTGGCGCCGAGTCACGCCGGAGCGCTCGATGCACTCGCGACGTTACGAGCCGCGAGTGGTGACGCGCACGCAGCGTTGCGCGCGATCGAGGAGCTGGCCGAGCAAGCCAGTACGCCCGAAGCGCGCGCGGAGCAGTACCTACGCGCAGCTGCGATGTTGGAGACGCAGGGTGACAGCGCTGGCGCGCTGATGCGTTACAAGTTCGCGGCCGACGCGAGCCCGAACAATCCCACCATCACGCGCAAGGTTCGTCACAAGTATCTCGAGCACAAGAACTTCGGCGCCGCGGTCGAGCTCATTGAAGAGGAGCTCGGGCGCACGCAAGGTGCGACAGCGCGCGCCAAGCTCTCCGGTGAAATGGCGCTCATCTGTCAGCGTTATCTCGACGACGAAAAGCGCGCGGCCGCAGCGGCGCAGGTTGCGTTGCAACTCGATCCCACGAACCCGGAAGCACTGCGCGTTCAGGGACGCATCGCTTATGCCGAGCAGCGCTACACCGAAGCGGCCAAGCGCCTGGAGAGCTTCATTCCGCAGCTCTCGACGTTGGAAGAAGACGAAGCGGTGGAGACAGCGTTCGTCTACGTGGATTCGCTGGCCGAGTCGGGCGCTATCGACAAGGCGCTCACCATGGCCGATGGCTTGCTGCAGGTGCTGTCAGCCGATTCGAGCGCGCTCTTGCGCATCTCGGAGCTCAGCGCAGAGCACGGCACGCCCGAGCGCACGCTAGCTATCTGCGATGTGCTGCTCGATCGGCACGACTCGGTGCTGGGTGGTAACGAGGTGAGCGCGGTGCTGCGACGTCGCGGCGAAGCTCTGTTCAAGCTGGGCCGTGCCCAAGATGCGATCGATTCGCTGGAGCGCGCGATTCGCGCCGACTCCGAGAGTCCGCTCGGTTTCAGGGCGCTCGCCAAGGTTTACGCCGGGCGCGAAGAGTGGGAGCGCGTGATCGAGACGCGCTACCGCGAGCTCGAGCTGGTCGAAGGCGACGAGCGCGTGCAAACCTTGATCGAAATTGGTGAGGTCGCCGCGGGTAAGCTGCACAACACCGATTATGCGGCGCGCGCGCTGCTGCTCGCCCTCGATGAGCGCCCCAACGATCGCAACATCCTGGCGCGCCTGATGCAGCTCTACAGCGCGGAGAAGGATTGGCCGCAGTTGATCGAGGTGATCACGCGGCTCGCGGAGGTGGTGGACGACGAGAAACAGAAGGGCAAGTACCTGCACACCGCCGCGATGGTCGCTGCGCGCGAGCTGCGCGAACCGACGCGCGCGCTCGAGTACGTCGATTTGGCGCTCGAGGCCGATCCCGACAATGAGCCCGCCTTCACCGAGGGCGTGAAGCTACGCAAGCAGCTGCGCGACTACGAAGGCTTGAAGGACATGTTCAAGCGGCGCGCACAGGAGTTAGCTGGGCGCGAAGACAAGGGCGATTTGCTCGATGTGTTGCAGCAGCTCGGCGACATTTACGAGCACCAACTCTCGCGCCGCGACCAAGCCATTCGCGTGTTCGAGTCGGCGCTGGAGCTCGACGCGGACAACACGCGCCTCGGCGAGCGCTTGGCCACGCTCTACGCTGCCGAGCCCACGGTGTACTTCGAGCAAGCTCTGCAATCGCTGGGCAGCTGGGTGAAGCGCGACCCCTACCAACCAACCCCGTACAAGCTGCTGCGCAAGGTGTACACCGACGCGCGGCGCGCGGACGGCGCTTTCTTGGCCTGCCAGGCGCTGCACGTCCTGGGCCAAGCCGAACCCGACGAGACGCGCTTCTTCTCACGCATGCGCGATGCCGAGCCGCCGCAAATTCAGCGCGGCATCTCACCTCAGGAGTGGATGGAGTTGATTGCGCCGGAAACGGCGGATCCATTGCTCACGGCGCTCTTCGCGCTCGTCGAGCCGTACGTGATTCAAGCGCGTGCACAGCCTGCGGAAGCGCTTGGTCTCGGTGAAGAGCACAAGATCGACATCGGCAATTATCCATACGGCCTCGTGCTCGCGACGCACAACGCGGCCGAAGCCTTGGGGATCCCGGTACCGATCATGTATCAAAAGCCGGAAGATCCGGGTGTGCTCGGCTTTTTGCCGACTGCGCCGCCAGCGGTGCTCGTGGGCGGCGGCGCTTTCAACGGCAACTTCGACGGATTACAAACGGCCTTCATCGCCGGGCACCACGTCGCGTACTACCAGCCCGGTCTCTATTTGCGACAGCTGCTACCAAACCTCACGGCTTTGAAGGCTTGGTTGTTCGCCGCGATTCGTTTGGTGAAAGCCAAGTTTCCCGTGACCGCTGATTTGGAGGCCCCCGTTGCGGATGCTTCCAAGGTGCTGCAGCGGCTGGCTACAGGTGCGGGCATCGAGCAGCTCACGCACATCGTGACCAAGCTGCTCGCCTCGGAAACCGCGCTGGATTTGAAGCGGTGGGTGCACGCCGTGGATTTCAGCGCCGATCGCGCCGGGCTCGCGGTGTCACACGATCTCGAGACGGCGGGAGCGCTAGTGCAATCCGTGCCAGCCGCGCAAGGCAGCCCGAGCGTGGAAGCGCGCCTCGAAAACCTGATGAGCTACGCGGTGAGCGAACAGTACGTCGAGCTTCGCTCGCGCCAAGGTGTCGCACTCGACTAGATTGGCCTGCGTCAAATTGCTCGCGCTCGAAACGAAAGAGTGCTTGCTCCTCTTGGCTCGTGACCTCACCGCGGGGCGGTGCGCGCACACGTAGCGCTCGTGACCTCACCGTGGGTGAGGCGCGCGCCGCGCGATCCGGCGAGCCGCCCAGTCGCGCACCGTCGCACAGGTAGCCGCACGGCCGGTTCTATGGAAGGATTCGGCTCGAGGTAGCATTGGCATCGTACGATTCGGCTCGCGACTGCTACGTGGTTCGGGTGGTCTATGACGGCCCTGGTTACGCCGGGAAGACCACCAACCTGCAGCGGATCTGCGACCAGATCCCGACGACCAAGCGCAGCGAGATGTACACGCCCGCTGCGCTCAAGGGCCGCACGATGTTTTTCGATTGGCTCGAGGTCGACGGGCCCAAGCAAAACAAGCGCAGCCTGAAGTTTCAGCTGATCAGCGTGCCTGGCCAAATCGAGCGAAATTATCGGCGCCGGCCGCTGGTGGAGATGGCCGATGTGGTCGTGTTCGTGTGCGACTCGAGCCCGCCGCAAGTGAACGACACGTTGCGTACCTTCGCGCGGCTGCGCAACTCGATGCGCGCGCGCACGACGCCTGTGCCGCTCGTCGTCCAGGTCAACAAGCAAGACGTCGAAGGAGCGCTGTCGCCGAAAGAGATGCGCAAGCGACTGAGCCTGGAAGAGGACACGCCCGTGGTTTCGGCGAGCGCGGCCGGTGGGCGCGGCGTGCAAGAAACACTGCGCACGGCTGTGCGCCTCGGCGTACGCAGCATGGCGGAGAGCGGGCGCGTCTCTCAGCTGCCCCCCGAATTTGCCAACGCGGACGCGCTGTTCGACCACGTACTCACTTTCGAAGACGCGCCGCGCGACGAAGGGCCGGTGGAAGTCGAGGAGCTCAACGTGAACGCGGAGTACACGAGCCTCGAGGAGGAGGCGATGATGGCGCACATGGCGGCATCGTCGTTCGACGCGCTCGAATCGCGGGCTCGCCGCGCGGCCAACCGCGCTGAAGAGGACAGCGAGGCCAAAGAGCGCTAAGCCCGCAGGGCCCATGAAGAGTCGAGAGCCCGAGCTCGTCATCGTGCGCGGCGCGCGCGAACACAACCTCAAAAACATCACCGTCGAGATTCCGAAACAGAGCCTGGTCGTTTTGACCGGCGTTTCGGGGAGCGGAAAGTCGTCGCTGGCCTTCGACACGCTCTACGCCGAGGGTCAGCGCCGCTACGTCGAGAGCCTGTCGAGCTACGCGCGCCAGTTCCTCGGGCAAATGGAGAAGCCCAAGTACGATTCGATTCGCGGGCTGTCGCCGACGATCAGCATCGAGCAGAAGAGCGCCTCCAGCAATCCGCGCTCGACCGTGGGTACCGTCACCGAGGTGCACGATTACTTGCGCGTGCTCTACGCCAGCATCGGTGTGCAGCACTGCCCGAGCTGCGGAAAGCCGGCGCGCGCGCAGTCGGCGCAACAAATCGTCGACACGTTGCTGGAGGAGCAAAAGGGTCAGCAACTCACGGTGATGGCGCCGCTCGAACGCCAGCGCAAAGGCACGCATCAAGAGCGCCTGAGTGAGCTCAAAAGCCGCGGTTTTGTGCGGGTGCGCATCGACGGCAAATTGGTGAAGCTCGACACCGAGGATCTCGCGCTCGACAAAAAGAAAAAGCACGACCTCGACCTGGTGATTGATCGTGTGCCTGCGACGACCAACGAGCGCACACGCTTGGCAGACTCGGTGGAAGCAGCGCTGCGTGAAGGTGACGGCGCCGTCGTCATCGCCAGCAACGGTTCCGAGCGCACCTACAGCGAGCGCGCTGCCTGCGCGGAGTGTGGGCTTTCGTTTCCGGAGTTGGCGCCACTGGCGTTCTCCTTCAACTCACCGCTCGGGTTTTGTCACGAATGCAACGGGCTCGGTTCGCGGCCGGAGATGGATCCGGATTTGGTGGTGCCGAACGCAAAGCTTTCGATTCGGCAAGGTGCCATCACGGTGTGGGCCGGCGCGATGAGTCGCGGCGAAGGCTGGAAGGCGAGCGGAATCGAATGGATCGCCGAGACTTTCAGCATCGATCTGGAGAAGCCGTGGGAGAAGTTGCCGAAGACCCAGCGCGACGCGATTTTATTCGGAGGTAAGCGCGGTCGCGCCGAGTGGGAGGGCTTGTGCAACCAAATGATGCGGCGCCTGAAGGCGACGGAGAGCGAGGAGATGAAGCAGTACTACCTGCGATTCTTCTCGAGCAAGCCGTGCCCTGCTTGCCGTGGTGCGCGCCTGCGTCCGGAGAGCCGCGCGGTTTTGATTCACGGTCAGGGCATTGGGCAGGTTTCGTCGTTGCGTATCGAAGCGGCGCTCGAGTGGATCAAGACGTTGCCGCTCAAGGGTGCCGAAGCGCGCATCGCCGAGGAGCTACAGAAGGAAATCGCGGCGCGGCTCGGGTTCTTGGTGAACGTCGGGCTCGGCTACCTGACACTGGATCGCGCGGCGGCGACTCTCTCTGGCGGTGAGAGCCAGCGCATTCGCTTGGCTTCGCAGATTGGCTCCGAGCTCACCGGTGTCATCTACATTTTGGACGAGCCGTCCATCGGTTTGCATCAGCGCGACAACCGGCGCTTGCTCGACACGCTCAAAGCGCTGCGCGATCTGGGCAATTCGGTGGTCGTCGTCGAGCACGACGAAGAGACCATGCGCGAGGCCGATCATCTGATCGACTTTGGTCCGGGCGCTGGTGTGCTTGGTGGCGAGGTGGTGGCAGCGGGGACGCCCGAAGAGGTGATGCGCGTCGAGCGCTCTCTCACGGGGGGATTTCTTTCGGGGCGTCTGCGCATCGAGCTGCCCTCCGAACGACGCCCTGGCAACGGCAAAGCCATCGTGGTGCGCGGCGCACGCGAGCACAATTTGCAGAACCTCGACGTGCGCTTTCCGCTGGGGAAGTTCATCGCAGTGACGGGTGTATCGGGCGCCGGCAAATCGACGCTGGTGAACGGCATCTTGCGACCGGCGTTGGCGCGCGCATTACACGAAGCGCGCGAGACAGTGGGCGAATACAGTCGCATCGACGGCATTGCGGAAATCGACAAAGTCATCGCCATCGATCAGAAGCCGATCGGGCGCACGCCGCGTTCGAACCCAGCAACGTACACGAAGATGTTCGACGCAATTCGCGACCTGTACGCAGGCTTGCCCGAAGCGCGCGCGTACGGCTACGACGCCGGGCGTTTCTCGTTCAACGTGAAGGGCGGGCGTTGCGAGGCGTGCTCGGGTGATGGTCTGCGCTGCGTCGAGATGCACTTCTTGCCCGACGTGTACGTTACGTGCGAGGTGTGCAAAGGCCATCGCTTCAACGACGCCACCTTGCGCGTGCGCTACAAGGGCAAGAACATCGCGGAGACCTTGGAGCTCAGCGTGAGCGAAGGGCTCGCGCAGTTTGCGGTGCACCCACAAATCGTGCGCGGCATGCAAACCTTGGAAGACGTTGGGCTCGGCTACCTCAAGATTGGGCAGCCTTCACCCACGCTGTCCGGCGGTGAAGCCCAGCGCATCAAGCTGGCTCGCGAGCTCTCGCGTGTCGGCACCGGTCGCACGCTCTATATCTTGGATGAGCCCACCACCGGTTTGCACTTCGCCGACGTCGAACGTTTGCTGGGTGTGCTGTCGCGCTTGGTTGATGCTGGAAACACCTTGGTGGTGATCGAACACAACCTGGATGTGATTGCGCACGCGGATTGGGTCATCGATTTAGGGCCCGAAGGTGGCTCGAATGGAGGTCATTTGGTCGCCGAAGGCACTCCCGAAGACGTAGCGCGCGTGCGCGGCAGCCACACCGGTCGCTACTTGGCCGAGGCACTAGCTCGCAGCGCGAGCGCAGTCGAAAGCACCGCACGCGCGCGCGTCGGCGGGCGCCGAAAGCGCGCCTGAATTTCAGCCCACGGCTGGCACCAAGGAAATGCGCTTCTTCGGAAAGAGCGACTCGACGCGCCGGATCTCACTCGGCCCGTAACGCCCGTGTGAGAACACGACGCCATCAACGACGTCGCGCACCGCTTCACAGCCAACGGCGTCGTCTAACAACGGTCCGTCGAGCACGATGAAGTCGTAGTACGAGCGCAGCGACGTCACACACCCGACGAACGCGCTGCACGCGAGCGATGCGTGCGTCGCGTGACCGCTCTCGGCGAGCACGTGCAGCGACGGTAGGCACTCGACCACCATCCAACGCTGAGGTGTGCGCGCGCTGAGCTGCTCCGAAAAGCTGGTAGAGAGAGGCATTTCCATGCGGAGGAAGCGCCGCACCAGCGCATGCTCGAAATCGGCATCAATCAGGAGCACCCGCGGATGCCCGCTTTCTGCCAAAGCCAACGCAATCTCCGCGGCGAGCCGCGAGCGCCCTTCGGCGCCCTCCGTCGCGAGCACCCCAACCACCCAACAACCATCGACGGCGAGTGGGTACAGCTCGTCTGTCAGCGCGCGGCGCGATTCCGGAAGCAGTGATAGATCGGGTCGCCAGTCGCGCGGCAGCCGTTTGGCCACGATGGGCGCTTTGGTGCTTGCTAGCTCTCGAGCATCGAGCGGCTTGCGCAACGTGGGTCGCTGTTGCTGGGCCGCGAGCAATGGATTCGCCCGCATGCCGCTGCTTGGAGTCCCCGCGGGTGGCGGCGTGCTCACGTAACGATAACGCGTAGCAGGGCGCGAACTCGCTTCCGGCACGCCACTGCTGGAGACGCGACGCGAGCCAGGCGCCAACATGGGTGGCGCTGAGGAGCCCAGGACACGCGTGGTTCGCGCCGACAGCGCGCGTGGCGTTGGCTCATCCCAACCGGGTGCGCTGCTCTCGTCATCGAGATCGACGTTTGCGTTCACTTCCAGAGTCGCTCGCGGCACGCGTTCGTCGACCCAAGCTGCACGCCGCGCGACGGGGACGCCCGACACGGGTGTGTCACATGCTTCCGAATCCGAGACATTGGCCTCGACCGCAGGCGAAATCCGCCGCTCGATGGACTGCGGTACGTCGCTGCTCGATGCTGGCGCGTTCGCATTCTTTTCGGCGGATTTTTCGGGCGGTGGCCGCACGACTCAACCTACGGGGAGGGGGGCCGCAACTTGCTTCAGGCTTTGCACCAGCCCTCCCCATGGAGAGTGCCGGATGTCATGGCTATGAGGCAGCTTGCGAAGTTTGGATCCAGATTGCGCTATCTTCTGCTCTAGCCAGATAAACGCCCGGCGTCGAGATCTTCGAGCACACGCTCTGCAGCATTTTGCCCACACATCCCATGCGCGCCGGCGCCAGGGTGTGTGGAGCTCGAACACAGGTACAGGCCCGCGAGCGGCATGCGGTAGCGAAATGCCGGAAAAAATGGGCGAAAGAATAACTGCTGTGACCAATGTTGCGAGCCACCGCCAAGATCGCCTCCCACCAAATTTTCGTTCGCGCGTTCCAGCGCTTCGGGTGAAAGAGCACGCCGGCCGAGGATGAGTGAACGAAAGCCTGGCGCAAGCGCTTCGATGCGTTTCTCGACGCGATCGGCGAAGGCTTCGGTTGCTGCAGCCCAGCTGGGAGCGACGCGACTTGGTACGTGTGTGTAGCAATACAAGGTGTGCGCTCCGAGCGGCGCGCGCGTCGTGTCGAACAGGCTTTGTTGACCGACCACCAAATAGGGCTGCTCCGGAATCTCGCCCGCTCGCACTGCTCGCGTGACGGCTGCCAAATCTTCGAGGCTTTCACCCACGTGCACGGTGGCGGCGCGGCACGCGTCGGAGTCCCGCCAAGGGACTGGCCCGCCCAGCGCCCAATCGAGTTTGAAAGTGCCTGCCGCGTACCGATAGCGACGCACGCGCGACAGCACCCAGCTCGGTAAAGACTCGGATGGCACGAGTCGAAGTAGCAAGTTGGTTGGCGAGGTGTCGGCGACGATTGCCAGGCGCGCCGCTATTTCCTCTCCGCCCTCGAGCTTCACGGCGGCTGCTCGTTTGCCGCGCACGACGATGCTTTCGACGCGTGCCCCCAAACGAACTTGTCCGCCGGAAAGTTCCAACAACGTGACGAGCGCGTTGGTGAGGCTTTGGGCGCCGCCGCGCGGGATTGGAAAACCGACGCTGGTAGCGCACATCCCCAGCGTGTACCCGAGAGCCGCTCCCGTGAGATCGAAGGGACCGACGTCTGCGTGCATGGCCAACCCAGGGAATACGCGCCGGGCGGCGCTGCTGCGAAACCAGCGCTTCGACAAACCGCCAGCTGAAGCCGCAAACCACGATGCCAGCCGTAGCGCGCGGAACAACCCGATCCGCAGCGGGAACCCGAAGCCGGGTAGAGGACCGAGCAGACCATCGAACAGGGTGGCTTCTTCCGCAGCGTGCACGCGCGCGATGCGTTCCCATACGCGCGTATCGTCACTCGAGCCGAAGTAACTCTGCGAGCGGGGCACATCGGCGTTCAAGCGAATGATCGATGCAGAGCTTCCATCGAGCGCTGGATGGCAACTCTCGATTTCGGCGTTCAGCCAGGTCACGCCGTAGCGCTCGAGCGAGAGGCTGCGAAACGCCGGGCTCACACGCGCCATTGGAAAGAACGCAGCACCGAAATCGTGCACGAACCCAGGCAGCGTTCCTTCCTCGCTACCCAACGAGCCGCCCGGTCGACGAGGATTGGCTTCGACGACGAGCACCGACAGCCCTGCGTGTGCGAGTCGCAATGCGGCCACCAACCCGTTTGGGCCGGAGCCGATCACGATCGCGTCAGGGTCGCGCATCGTCGTCGGAGTGTAGAGCGCAGACGGCGGACAGCTCCTTCAAAATCGGCGCAAGCTGCGCAAAACCGCGCAAAATCTTGCGAGCAACGAGGTCGGATTCGGCAACGCTTCTCGCTCCACCAAGCACCCCGCTGTATTCTAGCCAGGTGATCCTCATCGGCCAGTACGATTCTCCCTTCGTGAGGCGAGTCGCGATCGCTCTCACGCTTTATGAGCTCCCGTTCGAGCAGCGTCCGTTGTCCGTATGGGCGAATGCCGACGAGCTCTCCACCTCGAACCCACTTCGGCGCGTGCCAACCTTGGTGTTGGACGACGGCGAGGGCTTGATTGAAAGCTATGCGATCCTCGACGCGCTCGACGAGATGGTGGGACCGGAGCGAGCTCTGATTGCGGCGAGCGGAGTTGTACGCCGTCGCGCGCTCGGCATCTGCGCGCTTGCTACCGGTGCAGCCGACAAAGCGGTGAGCTTGTTCTACGAGACGTTGCTGCACCCGGAGCCCGCCGTCGTGTGGGTGGAGCGCTGTCGGAGGCAGATTGAAGATACACTCGCGCTACTCGAGCGCGAACGTGGGAAGGTTCAGAGCGCTTGGTGGTTCGGCGAGCGGCTCGGGCACGCGGATATCGCCGTCAGCTGCATGCTGCGCTTCTTGCGCGAGGCTCACCCTGGCAGCTTCAATTTCTCTGTATTTCCGCGGCTTTCGGAGCACGCGGAGCGCAGTGAGGCGTTGCCCGTATTCCAAACCATCGTTCAGCCGTTTAGCGTTGCGATTTCGCGCTGAGCCCGAAGGCTGAGCCAGAGGAGGCCAAACGTGATCGTCGGTATCCCCAAGGAAACCAAACTGCACGAGTATCGCGCTGGCATGTTGCCCGTCGGCGTTCAGGAGCTCTCGCGTCGCGGGCATCGAGTCATCGTGCAGCGCGGGCTTGGTCTCGGAAGCGGCATTCGCGACACTGAGTACGAAGAAGCGGGCGCGGTGGTGGTCGACGACCCCTTCGAAATCTACGGCGCAGCGGACTTGATTGTGAAAGTGAAGGAACCGCAGGCGGCGGAGATCCCTCTGTTGCGACAAGGGCAGCTGGTCTTCACATACTTTCATTTTGCCGCCAGCGAAGCGCTCACCATGGGCGTGCTCAGCTCCGGCGCTACAGCCATCGCCTACGAGACCCTACAAGACGCGCGCGGGACTTTGCCGCTGCTCACGCCGATGAGCGAGGTCGCCGGGCGCATGAGTATTCAGCAAGGCGCCAAGTTCCTCGAACGTCCCCAAGAAGGGCGCGGCATTTTGCTGGGCGGGGTGCCTGGCGTTGAACCTGCTCACATCACCATTCTGGGCGGCGGCGTGGTGGGTACCAACGCGGCGAAGATTGCCGCGGGGTTTGGCGCATCCGTGTGCGTGCTCGACAACAACCTCGATCGCTTGCGTTACCTCGACGACATCATGCCGCACAACGTGACGACGCTGTTCAGCGATCGCTATACGATTCTGGATCAGCTCGCCAAGGCGGATCTGGTAGTCGGCGCGGTGCTGCTGCGTGGAGCGCGCGCGCCGCGGCTCGTGCGTCGCGAAGATCTGAAGCTCATGAAGCCGGGGGCGGTGGTGGTAGACGTCGCGGTGGACCAAGGTGGCTGCTTCGAGACGACGCGCCCGACGACGCACGCGGAACCAACTTACGTCGAAGATGGCGTGGTGCACTATGCCGTGGCCAACATGCCCGGCGCCGTCGGCCGCACCAGCACGTACGCGCTCTGCAACGCGACCATGCCATATGCGCTCTTGATAGCGAAGCGCGGCTTGCAAGACGCCGTGCGCGAGCGGCCCGAGCTGGCGAGCGCCATCAATATTCACGCCGGTCGAGTCACACACCCGGCCGTGGCCGAAACGTTCGGCCTCGAATACGCGCCGTTCGTCGTGTAAATCAGCGCGACACGACGCGCTCGGGATCACCCAAGAACTCGAAGTGCATCGTGTCGCGCAGCTGCGGATCGCGCCCCAGCCAGTAAAAGCCGTAGCGCTCGAAGCCCTCGATCCAACACTTGGGTAGCGCCGAACGTTCGCTCACGTCTACGTCGCGTTGGCAAGCGGGATGCTGCGGCCACGGCTCGACACAACCGCAGCAAGGGTTGCGCTCCGGATCGATATCAATCGCGATGCCGAACAGATGGTTCGACACCTCGCCGCCGCGATACGTGTTGTGTTCGCGAAAACCTCCCAACGCGCGCGGCACATAGCGCTCTCCGCGGCGTTGACAGGTTGCGCGAATGCGCTTCTCCACGCAGCGCAGCGCCGGCTCGATGGCGCGGTGCACGCTGACTGGCAAACCGAAGAAGCGCACACCAATTGCCTGCGTATGCGCGTCGGTGGAGTTCAACTCCGCGTACGGAACGCCCTCGACGCGTCCGTAGCGCTCTACCCGATAGCGCAGCGCCTTGACGTTGCCGTGACCGTCGAGCCTGCCCTTCTTCACGAAGTGCGGGCGTTTCAGAAATTCCTTGGCCTTTTGTGGCTTGCAGCGGGGGGGCCCAAGGCCACTTTTGGCGAGTGGCTCCGGCAACGCCAGCAGCATGACCGCGACTAGGGCCATGCCTGCGCACAACCAACGCCACAACGCGCGGCCAGATCCGTTTGGTTCCGCTTGTTTCCAGGGGCGCGCGCCGCCGCGTCGCAAGGTTCCGCGCATTCGGGCGCGGAGCTTAGCTTGTGAGCGCCCGCCAGGCGACTTCGGTTATGATCGCGGCCGTGTTCCACCGCTTCTACTCAGCCTGCCTAGTCGCGCTCGCCTGTGGTGGCGGAGCGCCCCCGAAATCTGCCGACGACGCGGAGGCCGTCAGCCCGAAGGAAGAAGCCGCTGACGCCAAGGAGCCTGCGCCGGAGCGCGCCGCTTCCGAGACGAGCGAAGCTTCGTCCAGCGCGGGTCCCGCGTCGCCAGAAGACGTCCGCGACGTGCTCCAGCTGGTGCTCGACGATGACGCGCTCGCCCCTTATTTGCACCTCGATCGTCCCGATCGCTTTCCAGTGCGCGTCTCGGGCCGAGACTTGCCCGCGAACGTCGAGCTCACCAAAGCGACCAAGCCGGTCGTCATCGTCCCCGAGGGTGATACGGAGAAGAAGCCAACCATCGTGTTCACCGAGATCAAGGTGAACGGCGACGAAGCCAGCGTGCGTTATCGCTACGACGTCGAGAAGCTGCGCGGTTCCTCGAGCTTGAAGCGCCGCGACGGCCACTGGGTCTTGATTCGCAGTCGCGTGACCGAGCACTGAGGCACAACTGCCTCAGGAGTGTCGCAGACGCTTTCGTTTCGAATTCGTGTCAGCGCTCAAGAAGAGCGCTGAGTTTGAAAATCTTCGCGCGCTGTTCGAGTCTCTCTAGAAGATTTCGATGAAAGCGGGTGTGCGCAGCGTTTATCACCCAAAAAAATGCGCGCGCGCGTTGGACCGAGTGCGATTGCTGAAGTACGCGTGCGTCCGCGTCTGAAACGGCCCGTTTCGGCGCGTTCGGTGTCTGCTCAAGGGCTGCGGTGGGTCGGTTTCGAAGGGTGGGCACTGTCAGTCGTTCGAACTCTATTCAACAGCCATAAGCACCATGCGAAAGAACAGCCTTCGACCTGATGTCGCGAAATCCATTTTCGAGCACGGCGTTTTGGCGCTGGTGGCTTGTCTCGGCGCAGCGGGTTGCTCCGCATCGGCCGACTGCAAGCCGGCGATCGAGAGCGGTACCACCTTCAAGGTGACCGTGATGAGCGAGACTGCGAACTCGGATAAGTGCCACATCATCGATATCCCGCAGATCAGCCCGTTCAAGGTGCAGGCAGCGAAGACGGAGCCCACCTATCAACATCCGGACTGCTCTGTTACGCCGATGGCTGCGCCGCCGGCTCAGATGGACGTGATCATCAAGGACTGCATCCCCGGCACGTCCGACATGTTGAGCTTGTACTGCAACATCCAATACCCAGCGACGTGCGATGGCAGCATGTCGTTCTGGTTCGCGGGTGAGAAGGACAAGCCAGTCGACTGGAAAGCGCCGGTGATCGAGAACGTCTTCTTTCGGGTGAAGGACGACGCGCCGAGCTGCTTGCCTGACATCGCCAATTGCTTCGACGAGTATCTCGTCAAGCTTGAGCGCCAGAACTAGCTGAATTTACTGTAATTTATGCAGTAATCCCGTGGTGAGAACATAGGTAGTCAGTTGTTCTTTGCCCGAAAGCGGGCAAGTGGCTCGACTTCGTGAACTAGGCCTGCCACATTGGCCGGCCGTGAACGCTCTCATCGCCGAGGCTTGCCGGCGCCTGCATCACATCTTGGGGCTCAGTCCCGAGGTTGCAGCGCGTGCGGTGGCCGAAATCATCGATAGCTTTCGCTTTGGGGTCGACGAGTACATCGCCGTCCGCCACGCGGAGCTTCAGGGGATGGGCATCAACAATCCGGAGATCTACGAGCGCATCGCGGCGGAGCTGCCATCGCTCAGGTTCGCGGCTCCTGCTCTCACTCCGCGCCAGATCCGACGGCGCATCTACGGCTGATCTTCAAGCGAGGCAAAACATGTGCGGCATCATGGGTTACATCGGGACGGAGGAAGCGTGGGGCATCGTCGTGGGCGGGCTCAGGCGGCTCGAGTACCGCGGCTACGACTCGGCGGGCGTGGTGACGGTGTCGCGTAAACGCTTTCGCTTGGCGCGCCGCGTGGGCCACTTGCGAGCGCTCGAAGAAGCGAACCCCGAAGGCCTGCCCGGTAACGTCGGCATCGGGCACACCCGTTGGGCGACGCACGGTGGCGTGACGGAGGCCAACTGCCATCCTCACCTCGATTCCAAGGAGCGCATCGCGTTGGTGCACAACGGCATCATCGACAACGTCGAGGCGTTGCGCGCGGAGCTGACCGCGTCGGGCACGCAGTTCCGCTCCGAGACCGACACCGAGGTGTTGGCGGAGCTCGTTGGACGCGGCGTCGAGTCTGGGCTGCCGCTGCGCGACGCAGTGGTCGCGGCCATGAAGCGGATTGAAGGCACGGCCGGCATCGTGGTGGTCGACAAGCTCGATCCGGAGCGCCTGGTGGCGGCTCGCATTGGTAGCCCGGTGGTTGTCGGCTTGGGTGAAGGCGCCTGCTGGGTGGCTTCGGACGCGCTGGCGCTGCGCCCCTACACCGATCGCATGATCGTGCTCGACGACAGCGAGATCGCCGAGCTGACGCCGAACTCGATTCGCACCATCGATCTCGAGCAACGCGATCGCGACAAGCGCGTCGAGAAGATCCTGCATCAGCCGGAAGACGCGGACGTCGGCGACTACGCGCACTTCATGCTCAAGGAAATTCACGAGCAGCCGGCGGCATTGGATCGCTCCATGCGCGGCCGCCTCGATGCAGCGGTGGGCTCGGCGCGCCTCGGCGGTTTGACAACGCACGAGTCCCGCCTGTTCGACATCCGCCGCGTGGTGTTTTTTGCGTGTGGGACCAGCTTGTACAGCGCGCAGGTGGGCGCTTACTTGATGAGTCGCTATGCACGCGTGCCCGCCGTGGCCGAAGACGCCGCCGAGCTCTCGGTGCAGAACCCAATCGTCGATCGCCACACGCTTTACGTCGGTATTTCGCAGAGCGGTGAAACGGCCGATACTCTGGTCGCGCTGCGCGAGATTCGCCTGCGCGGCGGCTTGATCGCCGGCATTACCAACGTGGTGGGAAGCTCGCTGTCGCGCGAGACCGACTTCGGTGTCTACGTGCACGCTGGTCCGGAGATCAGCGTTTGCTCCACGAAGGCGTTCAGCGCGCAGGTGCTGGCGGCCGAGCTCCTTGCGTTGCGCTTCGCGCGCACTCGCGACCTCAGCGCCAACGACGGGCGGCTGTGGGTCGAGGCGCTCGAGCGTCTGCCGCAACAGATGCGGCTCATGCTGGAGCAAGCCGACGCCTGCAAGGAGCTGGCGGAGCGCTTCGCTGACGCGCGCTTCACGATGTTCGTTGGGCGCGGGCTCAACGTTCCGGTGGCGGGCGAGGGCGCACTCAAGCTGAAAGAGATCGCGTATCTTCCGGCCGAAGGGCTGTCGGGTGCCGGCATGAAGCACGGCCCGTTGGCTCTGATCGAGCCAGGCGGCCCCGTGTGGGCGCTGGTGCCGCCCGACGAGACGCGCGAGCGCATGATCGGCAATCTGCGCGAGCTGAAGGCGCGCGGAGCCTTCATCATGGCCGTGGCCGACAGCAACGACAAAGAGGTCGCTCAAATCGCCGACCGCGTCATCCACGTACCGCCGCACCACGCGACCGTGTCGCCAATTCTGAACGTAGTCCCCCTTCAACTTTATGCGTACTACGTGGCTCTGGCGAAGGGCTACGACATCGACAAGCCGCGCAATCTGGCAAAGTCGGTCACGGTGACGTAAGACCTCGTCTCGGTGACTCGTCTTTTTCCCCCCCGAGCGACCTCGGGGAAGCCTCGTAGCAAAAGCCATGTTGGGTGAACGGGCCTTGGAGTCTGCCTTGAGCGGCCCGGGCGCCATCGCTCGCCCGCTGTGCGTGGATCTCGACGGCACGCTCATCACGACCGACACGTTGTGGGAGAGCGTCGCTTTGATGTTCCGCTCACGACCATGGACGGCGGTGGCGCTGCCGTTCTGGTTGCTCGGCGGGCGCGCTCGCTTCAAGCGCGCAGTTGCGAACACGGCGGCGCTCGACCCAGCCAATCTTCCTTATCGCAAGGATCTGGTCGACGCTCTGCGCGCGAGCCGCGAACGCGGGCGCAAGCTGGTGCTCGCCACGGCGGCGGATCGCAAAATCGCGGAAGGTGTCGCCGGACATCTCGGGCTCTTCCAAGCCGTTCACGCCAGCGACGGCGAGGTGAACCTCAAGGCGTCGTACAAGCGCGACCTGCTGCGTTCGACATACAGCGACGGCTTCGACTACGTGGGTGATTCGAGCGCCGACGAGCCGATCTTCGCAGTGGCAACGCAGGGTTATTTGGTGGGAGCGTCTCGGCGCGCCGAGCGCATTCCGGCACGCTTGCCGCAGGTAACGCTGGTGTCGCGCAAGGCGAGTTTGCTGCGCGCGTTGGTGAAGCAGCTGCGTCCGCATCAATGGACCAAGAACGCACTGCTCTTGCTGCCATTGTTACTCGCGCCGGAGATTCCGCGTTTGCAGCAGGTGGGGAGCGCTTTCATGGCGCTAATAGCCTTCTGCTGTTGTGCTTCGGCGGGTTACGTCTTCAACGACTTGCTCGACATCGAGGCCGACCGCGCTCACGTGAGCAAGTGCAAGCGGCCGTTCGCGTCGGGCGCGTTGCCGATCCTGTTCGGGCCGCCGTTGTTCGTTGGGCTGCTCGCCATAAGCTTCGGGCTCTCGGCGATCCTATTGCCGTGGGGGTTTCTGGTAGCGCTCGCGATTTACTTCGTGGGCACGCTCTCGTACTCGCTGTGGCTGAAAAAGATCCTATTGCTGGATGTGCTGGTGCTGGCAGCCTTGTACACGCACCGCATTCTTTCGGGCGGCGCTGCCACTGGCGTTCGCGTCAGCGCCTGGCTGTTGGGCTTCTCATTATTCATCTTCACGAGCCTCGCGTTTGCGAAGCGCTACGTGGAGCTGAAGGCGCTCACCAGCGACGACAAAGTCAAAAACCGCGGCTACTTCCGTACCGATCTCGAAATGGTGACGTCCATGGGCACCGCGAGCGGTTACACGGCCGCGCTGGTGTTCGCGCTCTACATCGACAGCACGGCAGTGCGCGAAGTCTATCGAGAGGCCTCGGTGTTATGGCTGATTTTGCCGGTGCTGCTGTATTGGTTCGGGCGCATCTGGCTGCTCGCCGGTCGTGGTCGCATGCAAGAAGACCCGGTGAAGTTTGCCATCAAGGATCCGGTCAGCTTGTTGTGCGGTGCCATCATCGCCGCCATCGCGCTTCTAGCGCGCTTCGCACCACCCTTCCTCGTTCGCTTGTTCCATTGAGCGGGTGAACGGGCGAGCGTACCATCGGCCCGCGGGCCGCTAGTGTTACTGGGCGGTGTTTTCCTCGCCGCCGTGAAGCAGATACTGTAAGCCGCTTCGATGGACCGGACCCTTCGTCCGGAGCGTTTGCCGCCTCGATGTCATACAACGCAGTGAGCGACCCCCCTCGTCCGAGAGCCTGGCTCTTCGGAGTGCTGGCTGGGGGTGTCACGCTGATCGCGTTCGTCGGCTACGCGTTTCTGTCTCCCGCGTCGTATCGCACGAGTGCTCTGGTCGAGGTTTGGCCGAGCAACGAGAAAGCGCCGGTCAAAGTCGAGCCGCTAGAAGCCGCCCGCCGCCTTCACGAAGCCGTGCTCGATCGCGATGTGCTCGCGACGTTGGCGAAGGAACGTGCAGCCGAGGAGTCTGCTGAGGCGAAAGCGCAGCTCGGTCGTAGCATCGAATCGGCGTTGCAAATCGACACCGTCGATGGGCGTGCGTTCACGGTATCGTTCCGCGATTCAGATCGCGAACGCGTTACCAAGACTTGCAACTGGCTCGCCGAACGCTTGGTGGAGCGCGCGCCGCGGGTGCTTTCGCCGGATACGTCCGTGCAAGAGCGCGCACTGGAAAACGAGCGCCGGCGTCGTGTTGCCGCGCTGTTGGCTTTCTTGGCTGCGCATCCCGAGCTTGCCGGGCAGAGCTCTTCGTCGGCTTCGGTTGCGGAGCTCACCGCCGAGAAGAACCGCATCGAAGCGCGGCTTGCAGAGAAGAACCCGGAAGGCGCGGGCAACGAGGATCCGGCGGCGCTGGTGCGGCGCCTGACCGAAGTGAACGCAGCCATTGCGGCGCACTCTTCTCCGCGCGCGAACGCGCCACGCGACAAGAAGGCTGCCAGCGGATTGCCTGCCGAGGTTCAGCAACTGCTGAACGAGCTCGTACGCGCCAAAGAAGCCAGCAAGACCGCCGCTTCGCAGGAACCTCCGCTCAAGGCGCTGCTGGTCTCGCGAGCGCAAGCCCCGACTTGGCCCATCGAACCCGATCGCCCGCGCGTACTGCTGCTGGGTGTGGTCGCTGCGGCGCTGGTCGGCATTGGCGCGAGTCTGCTGGGGCGGCGTCGCATGTTGGAAGAGGGCGATTCGGCGCCGCCACCCGGCACATCGTCGTTTCCGCCAGAGGGCAGCTCGTCGTTTCCGCCCAACACGAGCTCGTCATTTCCGTCCCCCAAGCCATCGCCATTTCCGACCGCTGCATACGCGTCACCGGCACCTGATCCCAGCCCTCCAGCAGCGTCGGCCGAAACTTCCGAGACGCCGCCGCCCGAAGCGGAGCGCCCTGCTGCTACCAGCAACGATCCCGGGCCGAAGGATGAAGCGGAGCAGCGCAACGAGGGCGACCGCGTGACCCCGGTTTCGTTGGTGCCAGCGCGACTCGCTGCTGCTCGGAGCGAGCGTGGGTTGCGCGCAGCCTTGGAGGTCAACGTGCCGGTGGACAAATCCGGATCGGCTTCTGCTCGTGCTCAATCGGCGCGCACCACGCACGTGCTGGGCTCGCCGATTCCGCCAATCATCGCTCCCGGATCGCGCCGCTCTCCGTCGGTGGGTTCGGGAGAACAAGCAGGGGTTTCGGGTTCGACCACCAGCTACAGCTACGTGAGCACGCCCCCTCCCACGGCGAGCCCATCGAGCAGCCCGCGTGCGTCTCTGCGCGGCGTGCATTTCTCGAACGGTCCACATTCGAGTGGGCCTCCCACGCGCCGCTACGTCAGCTCACCGCCCCCCAGCGCGCAGCCACCCGCGGCGCAAGACAGCTCGGTGGTTTCGATCGAGCGCACGCCTTCGGGATGGCGCCCCGATTTGTCGTTGTTGCCCGAGTCGCGCCGCAACTTGTGCGACGAGATCTACCCCTTTGCGGTCGACAGCTGCTGCGTCATGGCAGTGCTCGGTGGCGCCGACAATGGCGATGTGAAGTCGCGCCTGGCGGCCGAACTTGCGTTGGCATTGGCCGAGGGCGGCCATACCCGCGTGTTGCTGTTGGAAGGAGACTTGGAGCGCTCCAACGTGCGGCGCTTTCTGCGCGTGGACATGCCGCGCGCCGCTGGCTTTTCTCAGCAACTCAAGGCGCGCATCAACGCGCTCGAACCGACGCCCTGGGTCGTGCTCGAGTGCTCGCAATCGCTGCACGTGCTGGCCGAAGGCGCCGAGTCCGAACCAGAGCTGATCTTGTCGCGGCCGTTCGAGGGCTGCCTCCAAGAACTGCGTCGCTACTACAACTTCATCGTCATCGACGGGCCGATGGTCAGCAACACCGCGGCTTGCCGCGCCGTGCACGACGTCGTCGATCGCGTCGTGTTCTCACACGGTCGCTTCGGCCCCTCCGAGTTGACTCAGGCGACGGCGCTGTTTCCTGGCAAGCGCATCACTGTGGTTCCGGCGTTTAGCTGAGCAGCGAGGCTGAGGGCCCGCGCGAAAATAAATGCTAGTGCGACCGCCGATCCTCTTGCTGCGGCGGGCGGCCGCGTCGCTGTGCTCCTCGCCCTACTTCAGTTACTTCAGTGGGGCTGCGGTGCTCGCTCCTCAGGCGCCCGCCTCGCGGCGGTCTCGGCGGTCTCGCGACTCACTTATTTCCGCGCGTGCCCTCAGCTAAACGCCCCGACTTTCGTGACGTACCAGTCGTAAAACTCTTTCACGCCTTCTTGGACGCTGACCTTGGGGTCGTAGCCGAGCAGCTTTCGTGCTTTGGACACGTCCGCGTACGTGTACGCGACGTCCGCATCCATCATCGGTGCTTCAACGAGGCGCGCCTTCTTCCCGGCGAGGCTCTCGAGCGCGTGGACGAAGTCGGACAAGAGTACGGGTTCGCCGCGTCCCAAGTTGATGATCTCGTAGCCGAGACGTCGATCTGCTGCAGCGACGACCCCGGCGGCAATGTCCGCCACGAAGGTCCAATCGCGATGCATGTTGCCACCGTTATAAAGCGGTACGGCGTTGCCGAGCCGCATCGTGTCGAAGACCTTGTACGCCATCATGTCCGGTCGGCCGCGGGGGCCATATACGGTGAAGAAGCGCAACGCCGTAAAGTCGAGGCCATGCAGGTGGTGATACGAGTAGCCGAGAAGCTCAGCGCTGCGCTTGCTGGCGGGATAAGGCGCGAGCGGCCGATCACATGCGTCCGTCTCCACGAAGGGGATTCGGTCGGTCGCTCCATAGGCAGAAGAGGTACCGGCGAACACGAAGTTCGGCTTGCCACTTTCGCGTGCGGCGTCGAGCAGGTTCAAAGTGCCGACGACGTTCACTTCATTGTAGAGCCACGGGTCTTCCACTGACGCGCGAACTCCCGCCATCGCCGCCAGATGAATGATTGCATCGAAGCCTGTCGCAACGAGCTTTCTCACCAGCTCGCGATCGCGAATGTCGCCTTGCACGATGCTGAGCTGCTGAGAATTTGAGGCGCACGCTTGCACCTCTTCAAGATTTTTTCGTTTGCGCGACGGATCGTAATAATCATTCAAGTTGTCGAGCGCCACGACGGAGTCGCCGCGTCGCAGAAGAGCTTCTGCGCAGTGGCTCCCGATGAATCCCGCGGCGCCGGTAACGAGGAAACGACGGCTCATAGCGCGGCGTTCTACCTCGATTGAAGGCGCGACTCTACGAACGCGCAAATTCCCGCAGTGAAATGCGCATTCGCGGGCGCGACCGAACGGCGAACATTTGCTGGAGCGCCTTGGCCCGCCGGGCCACGTGCTCACGCGCATTTTGCGTCACGCAGACGCATCATCTTCGCTCACGGGTTCGTCATTGCTCATCGAGAGATGCAATTTGCAAATGTGCGAGAGTGCGCGTTGCGTTTGGCGCGCTATGCTCGCTCGCGAGATGTCACCTCCGTTGGTGTCGGTGGTCATTCCCGGCTACAACTGCGCGCGTTATGTGGCCGAAACGCTGGATAGCGTGCTGGCGCAGAGCTACGCAAACTTCGAGGTCGTGTTCGTCGACGATGGTTCGACCGACGCAACGCCGGATATTTTGGCCGGTTATCGCGATCGAATCGTATATCGGCGCACAGCCAACGGCGGGCTCGCGGCGGCGCGCAATGCCGGCATGAAGTTGGCGCGCGGCGAGTTCATCGCTTGGCTCGATGCGGACGACGTGTGCGATCCGGATCGTTTGTTGGTGCAGAGTGCATATCTGTGTCGGCGCTCCGAGGTCGTCGCGGTGAGCAGCCAGTTTTCGGCCTTCGACGCCACACGCGGCGTTTTCGACCAAGAGTACGCGGCCAGGTACTACTCCCAAGTGCGGACACATGGTTTCGGCGGCCTCTTCCCAGTGAGCGAGCCGTTCGACGCGCGCGGCATCTGGTGGATGGACGGTTCCAAGCTGCCGCACGCCGTCCGGGTGCATTCCGGCGAAGTTTGGCGACGGTTGATCTTGGGCAACTTCATGCATCCACCGACGCTGATGTTGCGGCGCAGCGCTCGTGAACGTGTTGGCTGGCTACGCGAAGGGCTGCGCATGGCGGAAGATTGGGACTACATCTTGCGCTTGGCTGAGCTGGGCTCGATGGCGCTGATCGACGCGCCGTTGTTGCGCTACCGCTGCCATCCTGGGCAGATGTCGGGCGACTCGAACTCTGCGCAGGCAGCTCGCAGCGGGCTCGAGGTTCTGTCGCTCCAACTCGCGGAGCATCCGGAGCGCGTTGCTGGGATGGAAGAAGCAATCCATAAATCGCTCGCGTCGCATCACGCCTCCATCGCCTACTCGCTCGCCGAGGAAGAGCGCCTGCAAGCGTTGGGGCACTTGCTGCAAGCGCTGCGCTTCGACCGGAAACAAGCGAATTTCGGCCGCAATTTAGCGCGCATCATGGCCGGCCACGCCGGGCTCGGCTTGCTGCGTCAGCTGCGCGGCATCAGCGCTTGAGCGCGCTGCGGTTGACGTCGTGGTCGCTCACAGTGGAATCACGGGCGGCGTCAGCGTGAGCCCGGTGAAAAAACTTATCTGCGTGCCGGCCGGTGCGACACGCGTGGCGGTAGTGCTGGCGCCGCTGATGACTTGCGTGCCGAGGCGGACACCGGTGTTCCAGCTCAAGGCGCGTGTGATGGCGTACACCGTGCCCGCCTCCACGAACACGGACGTAGCTGCCGTGGTGGTGCGCTCGCCCACGGGCATGAACAAGCCGAGCGAGCCACGTAAGCCAAGGCGCCGCCGGGTCCACTGCGCGACCACCGACGCCGTTACAGTTTGCTGCGCAGCGCCAGTCAACGGGCTCACCATCGACATCAGGCCAGCGTTCGCGCTCAAGGTGAGCATGCCTCGGTCGCTGCCGAACGGCGTGGTGTAGCTGAACCCGCCTGCAGCTTGCGGGTAGACGCCTTTGCGCTCCACCGGCTCGAACTGGCGGACATACGCTGCGCCACCAGAGAGTGTGCTGGTGGCCTGCCGTGACCAGCGATGCGACCAGAAACCCATCAGCGCGGTGTTGGCCGTAACGACCGGCGAGGTTGTGCCACCCAGCAGCGTGCGCCTGTACGACGCGTTCACCTGCGGACCAAAGGAATCAGTACGGCTCGCACGCCACTCGAAGAGCAGCGCTGCAGAGGGCCCCGATGTGAGCGGCACGATGCGCCGCGACTCATCGTCGGCGCCGCCGGAAATGCCGTACGCCACCTGCCCCTGCACGTCGAGGCTTCGCGCCAGTGTGTAGCGCGCCGTTAGGGCTGACAGGGTGGACGCATAAAGAACGCTGCTCGCGCCGTACACCGGTTGAATCACCGGCATGCCCGTGATCGGATCGGCGTCGGGCCGCGACGCCAGCGAGTACCAGCGCGTGCCGTAGGACGCACTTTCGACGATCCCCAGGCTGAAGCGCCGTGATCGCCAGCTAAAGCCAAGGCTCGCGCTGTTGAGCAAGTCACGCGCGAACACGCCGGTGATGTCGGTGAGCGTGAAGCGCGGAGTGTACGCGAAATCCAGGCGAGCTCGTGGCCATGTCAGTGACAGCCCGCCGAGCGCGCTGGCATCCAAATCCCAGGCCGGGCGCCGTTCCGTACTGCCCGCGATGGCCGGATGGCGCAGACGAGTCTCCACGTGCGCCGACGTGCTTGCGACCGTGCGCGGAAGCCCCGCGACCCCGAGCGACGCGGCGGCGGCGAGCAACACCGTCGCGCTCACTCGACGGTAACCATGTCACCGTCGAGCAGCTTGAAATTCACCGTCGCGGGATCGTTTTGAAGCAGGTCTCGGTAGCGAAAACGGATGCGTTGCGGCGGGTTCGAGCGCACCACGAAGATGGCGTCGCGGTCGGCGTAGTCGTTGAAGCCGCCCGCTGTCGCGATCGCCTCCGGTAGATTGGAGCCGACCGGCAGCGTGTACACTCCGGCGCGACCGAACTCGCCGATCATCGTGATAGTCAGCGGTCGCACCTCTTCGACGCCGACCGTAACGGTCGGTGTGTTCAGATACTTGCTGAGTACCTGAGTCAACTCTTGCGCGAGTTGGCCTGGGGTTTTTCCGCGCGCAATGACCTCTCCCACCAAGGGTATGGTGATGATGCCATCGTGGCGCACGCGAGGTCGCCCAGTGAGCCGCTCCTCGTTGTACACGCGGATATCCAGCAAGTCGCCGCTGCGAATCACGTAAGCCGCTGCCCCTTGCGGCTGCTGGGGCAAATCGTGCGCCCACACGTAGCGCCCGGTATCCGCGCACGACCAGGCCGAAACGCTGAAGCCGAACACCACCAATGCACGACTCCAATAAAACCGAGCGGATCTCATGCCTTCCTCATAGGGAGTTTGAAACTCGCGGTCAATCACGAGCGATTGCAAGCCGGGGAACGGCTCCCCGGCTCGGCTGCACGGCCCTCGTTCATCGCTTTACGCGCGCGACGCATAAAAGTCGTACGTCGCTCGCATGCCTTGTTCGAGCCCAACCAAGGACCCGACGTACTTTTCGGTGAGCTTGGAGTCGAGCACGGAGCGCTCCAAATCGCCGGGTCGCAGCGGGCCGAAGTCGATCGGCACGCTCTTGCCGGTTACCTTCAAGATTTGGTCCGCCAACCCGCGTGTGGTCGTGACCACACCAGTGCCGGCGTTCACAACCTTCTCACTGACCTTGCCGGTGATCGCGAGCACGTTCAGCCGCGCGACGTCGCTCACGAACACGTAGTCGCGATGACAACCCTCGTCGCCCGGCGTTGAGCGCGCGTTCACGCGGATACCTTTGCCGGCCAACACCGAATTGAAGAAAATGGCTACTACGCCAGCCTCACCATGAGGATCTTGACGTGGCCCGTACACGTTGGCGTAGCGCAACGTCGTCGCTTTCAGGCCGCGATGTGTTTCATACACACCGAGCAGCTGCTCGAAAGTGAGCTTGTGAATGGCGTACGGGCTCGCCGGGCGAGGTGGCGTGGCTTCGTTGGCGCGTGTGCCTTCCGGAACTTCGCCGTAAATGGCGCCGCCGGTGCTGGCGAACACGACGCGTTCGACTTTACTGCCGCTCGCTGTGCATGCATCCAGCAGGTTGATGCCACCGATGACGTTGACCTCCGCGTCGAGCTTCGGCTCGCGCACGCTGACTGCGACGCTGGCTTGCGCCGCCTGGTGGCTGACAGCATCAGGTCGAAAATCTGCGATTGCTTTGTGGGTCCCCTCGCGATCGCGGAGATCCACTTCGTAGAGGTGAACCGAGCTCGGCAGGTTTTCACGCCTGCCTGAGCTCAGGTTATCGAGCGCGCTCACTTCGTGCCCGAGAGAGACGAGTGCTTCGACGATGTGGCTTCCAATGAAGCCAGCGCCACCAGTAACTAGGATTTTCACAAGCTTGCTTATAGCAAAACCGAGCGTTGCGCTGCCAGCAGCATCCACGCGTGTTTCGCGTCAGGCGCTTTCCGTGCTCTCCGTGCGTTGAACGATGTTGAGCAGAAATTTGCGAAAGCCCCGCCACACCACGACCGGAATGGCGTGTCCTTCCTGAAACTCCAGGAAGATGGGTTGCGCACCCGCCTCGCTGAGGCAATCGCGCAGTGCCTCGCCGGCGCTGAAGGCGAGATCGTCGTCCGCACGGCCGTGCGAAATGAAGAGCGGCGGAAAAGCGCGCGACGTAGCCCGACGCTCCTTTAGAAATGGCTCCCATTCATCGTAGGCAATGCGCGAGGAAGACAACAGCGCAAGTCCTGCCAAGTCCAACGAGTGACGCAAAAACGTATCGCACGCGAGCATTCCGCCCTGTGAAAAGCCGCACAGCACCAGCGGCAGCTCGGCATAACCCGGTGCTGCTTCGCGAGCCGCTTGTAGGAAGCGAAGCAAGCAGGCGCGCGCCTGCGGCAGCCCTGCCGGATGCTCATCGCGAAAGTCTCTCGGACCGCGAGCGAGAGAAGCGCTGCGCGCGGCGGGATCGATTTTCCACCACGCGCGCGCGGGCGGCGCTTGTTCGCTGAGCGCGCCGTGTTCGGGCCCTTCGGGAAACAGGAACGCCGCCGGTACGCCGAGCGAGTGCGCAAACGGCACCAGATCGAAAGGGCGCATCGCAAAGCCGTGCAGCACTACGACCATACAACGCGGCTCTTCGTGCGTTACGCGAAGCGTGGGCAGATCGGCGATGCGGAGCTCGGATTCCTGCATCAGGCTCTCCGCGCTACGAAGTGTGACTTCAGTGCCAAGAAGCGGCGTTCGAACAGCTGATATGAGACGAAGGCGGCCACCAGCGTCAGAAGTGATGCGACCAGCGCGTAGGCGAGCCCGCGCGCCACGTCCAAGCCTTCGCGCCCACCAGTGTATTCGGGCCAGTGCGACACCAAGAAGTGGTGAATTGGCACATGGAAGACGTACATGCCGTAGCTGTATTTCCCGAGTGTGCGCAGTGGTCGCAACCCAAAAACGTGACGAATGAAACCTTCCCCACGCGCTTCGGCGCGAATCAAGGCAGCGACGAGTAAGGAGAAGGCGAGCACCAGCGCGGAGTAGCCAATGGTTTGGGTAGTCGGCGCGGTGCGTGGCGCGCCGCGTGTGGCTGCGAACACGAGCAGCGTGAAACCGAGCGTTCCGCCAACCAGCTGCCGCCAAGAGCGCTCGATGCGCTCGAACAATGCGGGTGCACGCATGATCACCGCGGCGATGGCTCCGCCGGCGAGCGCATCCATGCGGCAAATTGTGTAGCGGTACACCGACTCAGGGCTTGCGCCGGCGACCACCATCGCGGCCCGCGCCAAAAAAGCGACGACAATTAATGTCGCGCAGAACGTGAGCAGGCGACGCGGGCCCAGCGCGCGCACCAAAAAAGGCCACGCGAAATAAAATTGCTCTTCGACTGCGAGCGACCAGAAGTGCGAAAACAGTGGGTCCCCTTCGGGCGCCCAATTCGAAAGGAACAACCACAGCCAAGGCGATCCGAACAGATCTTCGCTGCGCCCCCGCAGCAACGGCAGCGCCACCAGCGCTACCAACAACGTGCCGTAGTAGAGCGGAAAGATGCGCAACACGCGTCGCCCGAAGAAGGACCCTAGGTAGTTCGGTGACTCGCGGGTATCGAGCAGAATGCCGGTGATCAGAAAGCCGGACAGTACGAAGAAGAGCTGCACGCCGATCCACCCCAAATCCGTGGCGCGCCCGAAAACGCGACCCGCCAGCGTCTCTTCCGAAACTAGGCTGAACCGGTGCAGGATCACCAACAGAATGGCGAGCCCACGCACGCCGTCGAGCCCAGGCATGTGCCCGGACAACACTTTGCGGATGGCTTCGCGTGACGTCGCAGTGGACGGCACGCTCACGAGCGCATTGGCTCCGGTAGTCATGTCTCGAGTTTGATGGGAAGGGGCACGAGCCCATTCAACGCGCTGATGGAACCACGCAGGGCGCTAGACGGGTTGTCGCGATGCAAGCGCAGAGTTTTTTCGGCGCCAGGCGCCAGATGAAAGAAGTCGTCGTCCGCGGTGACGCCTGGTACATCCAACGAAAGCGACTGCGCAAAACGACGCGTACGCAATACGAGATCCACGTCGCCGTCCTCTCGCAGCCGTGCACTGGCGGAAAGCCCTAGATCGGGCTCGCGCTGGGATGGCAAACCCAGCGGAAAGTAAAACGCGTGCAGCGGGGCGCGCCCCTCACATTTCAACGTTGCCGTCAATAAGTCGCAGCCAGGCGGGCCGAAGCGATAAGCGAAGGTGACGTCGAAGAAGCCTTCGAGCCACGCAGCCAACGGGAACTCACGAGCTTGATGCGGAGCAACCAGGACCGGCTTGCTGAGCTCGCTCACCAGCGTTTCCCGCTGTCGGAACAGACGCACCTCGAGCGAGCCCTCGAGCGGACTAGGAACCTCGTTCACGACGTGTAACGAAGCGCCGTTCAATCCCTCGTCGCTGATCCCGAGGAATACGGGCTGCAGCACGCGGCGCAAATACCAGTACGCGGCTTTGGGCAGACCGCGTGCATCGAGCACACCCCAGCCGGCGCTGGTCCAAAAGTCCTTCAGAAACCAAACCAGCGCGCCGCGGCACTGTGAACGACTGCGACGCCACTCCGAAAACGCTGCGGCCATCACCTCGCCCGTCGCGACGCGACCGAGCTCCAGATAGCGATCGTGGTCGGAGTAACGCAGCTCTCGCGTATCGACGCCGAACAGTCGCTCTACGTAGTGGTCGCGCACGTCGTCGAAGTCCCAGCCTGCACCAAGGTCGCGCGGCGAGCGCGCTTTCCAGGCCGGGTGATGCACGCGCACGCTGGGCCCTCCGGGGAGCGCGTCTGCGGCGGGAACGTTCGCGAATGCCAAGCACTCGGACGCGAAGCGAATTTCCGAGCGGCGGGCGTCTTCCAGCGGGCGCAGATACGCTCCGACGCCGTAGTACGACGTCGTGCCGGCCCAACTGACGTGCGGAAACTCACCGCCATGCGCGCTCGAGGGCCAGTACAGGGTGTCGGGGCAGAGCTCCTGCGCGATGCCGGGTAGCACTTCGTGAAAGAGCCGCTGGTTCCAGAGCTCGCGCGGCGCGCCCCACATGGCGGCTTGTTGTTCGCCTTCACTCGAGCCGCACAGGAGCGCCAGCGAAGGGCGCGCTTGCAGAGTTGCAAGAAGCTGGCGCACTTCCATGACGACGCCGTGCACGAACGCTTCGTCGTCCGGATACTCCATGTTGGCGAACATGAACTCTTGCCAGACCAGAATGCCGAGCTCGTCACACAGGTCGTGAAAGTCGTCGCTTTCGTAGACCATCGTGCCACCGACGCGCAGCATGTTCATGCCGCCGGCGACCACTCGGGTGAGCACTGCGCGCAGTGCATCGCGCGAAGACGCGAATGTCACCGGATCGAGCGGAGTCCAGCACGCACCGCGGCAAAACACGGTCACACCGTTCACACGCAGCTGAAAGTCGCCGCTATTGCGCTCAATCTCGAGATCGCGAAAGCCCACACTGCCGAGCTCGACGCGTTCGACACCGCTCGCGTGCGTGAGCTCCACGTGCGCTCGATACAGCGCTGGCTCGCCGTGTGTGTGTGGCCACCAGCGCGCAACGCGCGGCACTTCCAGTTCGGCTTGCAAGTGAGCGCCATCGAGCGTGCAGCGTGCGCGTTGTTCTTGGCCGTTGCGCTCGAGCACCAGCTCGCAGCGTTCGATGTTCGTGCCCAGCAGTGCAGCGCTCAACGTGAGCACGCCCGCATCTCCCACGCAGCGCGCGCGCAATGAAACGTCGTCGATGCTGGCGCTGGTGCGCCGCTCGACAGCGACCTCGCGGTACGGTCCCACGGCGGGGCAGGGCGGCGACCAACCCGGTGTGCGCCCCAGCAGGGTGGTGCGGAACCAGCGCAGCTGCTGTTGCTCGATCATCGGCACGCGCCAACGCGGCCGCGGACGACGACCTCCCAGCGCCCGTTCTAGCGAACGGAAGCGCAGCAAGAGCTCGTTCTTCTGCTGCAGCGTCGCTGGCAAACGCAGCGCCGTGAACATGTTCGTACTCGCGCCGATCCGCGTGCCATTCAGCCAGACGTCGCACAACGTCGCCAGGCCATCGAAACGCAGCGTAACCTCCTCGCCGGGAGCGCTCGGCTCAGCATCGAAGCGCAGCCGCCACCACCAATCCTCCGCGTCGAAACGCCGCGCAGGGCCGTCCAGGCTCCATTCCGAGCGCGCTCGCAAGCTGCTCGCAACCGTGCCCGGCGCCTCCGCCGAACCCCACCCCTCTTTGGGCAACGCAGTGGGTTCGCTGACCGAATCAGCGGTGACCCCGATGAGCTCCCAGCCTGCGTCGAGGGCGCTTCTCCGTACTGCAGTCGCGCTCCGGACTCGGCCGTGCGGGTTCATCGCATCGTCAACCGCTGGTCAGTTTTGCGACGGCATCGTTCATCGAAGAGATGCTCTCGAACACGCCGCGCTTCAGCATGTGGTCGGGGAACTCGATGTCGAACTCGGCCTCGAGCGCCAACATGACGTTCACGCTGGCGTGCGAGGTCATGCCCGCTTGGTACAGATCGGAGTCGTCGCGCAGCGAGTCGACATCGGTGCTGAGCCGGGCGTGTTGCTTCAGGATGTTGCGGATCTTGTCGGTGCGCGCGTTGGTGGTCATTGGAACAGTGAGGTCTTTCTAGTGAAATGGGGTGCGCTGTGCGGATGCTGTCAGACTCCGAGAGCACCGGCCAGCGCGGTCATACCGTTCGACCACGCTCCCGAAAACTCTTCGATCAGAGCCGACGCATCCAGCGGGCGCCGGCCGTTCACGGCGCGAGCACCCTTCATGATCAGGACTTTCGAGCCGGAGGCAATCTTGTCGAACTCGGCGGCGGCGGGCTCGAACGCCGCATCGCCATGCCAGCGCAAATGCTGGGACAAGAGCTCGAACGCCGCGCCCAGCTGACGAATCGTGGCGAAGGCCCAAGCATGATAGTAGCCGAGGCCGCGCTCGGTGATCTGCGGGAGATCGCGCTGCAAGCGCTCTCCGAAGCGTGGCATCGGGTTCGAACGGGGGCGCCGGCCGACGTGTGTACGCAGGTTTTGGCGCGCCATCGAGCGGAGCTCTTCAAGAGAGCGGCGTACCACGTTGCGGGTTTGGACCGTCTCGGCGAAGAGCGGCAAAAACGTGGGGTCCGGCGCTGAATCCAGGCGAAACAGCTGCCGAAAGTCTTCACCCTCGAGCGCGTAATAACTCGCGTTGTGGAAGTAGCCGAGGCGCTGACGCTCCACGTCGAGGTCGTTGATGACGATGGTCGTTTTTACGTGGTTGCGCCGGTAATCAGTGCCCTGCGTATCGGGCAGCCAAAACGCGTTTGCTTCCGTGGAGATGAGCTTTCCGGTCGCGAGGTGCTCGTTGGTGTGCTCGATGAGCGGGCGCCAGACGTTGAGCTCCTGAACATCCAAACCGTAGAGCTCGTTGATCTCTTCGTGCGGCGGCTTGAAGAAGCGCCACTGGTCACCTTCGAAGTCGACCGCGGCCGCCATGGGGAGCAGCGCTACAGGGTCACAACGCAACGCGTGGAGCAGCTCGATCCACACGTCGATGTAACAATTTTTCTCCACCCACAAAGCATCTTCAGCGTGGAGGCGGTGGCGCTGGTAATTAGATGCGTCGAGCGCAGGGATGACCGCGAGCGAGCTCACGGCCACAACCTGCTGCGAACCGCTTGGGGCCAAGCTTCCGGCTTGAAGCCGTGCTCCTTGAACAGCGCCATGACCACGCGCTCCATGCCAAAACCGAGGCACGCGGTGTGTGCGACCTCGCCATCCGCTGTCTGGATGCCGAACGCCTTGCCGAACTTGTCCTGGTGGTAGTTGAAGGAGCAGATGGCCGTGGGGTCCTCTTCGGAGATGACCGGTACGAGAACCTCGAACTTCAGCTTCTGTGCCTTCTGCCCATCCATCATCATCTTGCCAGCGCGACCGAAGAACGGATCGGCGGCCACGTCGGCGCGCACGGGAAGCTGGAGCGAGCGTAGAAGGTCCATGCCACGTTCGAGCCACTTGTCGCGCCACACCACTACCTCTTCGGGGTGGCCACCCTTGATGAACTCGCGCACGCGGAATGCTTGCATGCGCGTCGGCTCTTCCGACGGCTCATGGCGATATACCCAACCCATCAGGCTCACTAGGCGGCCGTTCGGCGGCATCTTTCCAGCCCAGTGCGGATACAGCGGATAGCAGGCGGCCGGTGTGAGCACCACGTCCGTCTGCGCCATGAATTTGCCCCACGACTCGCCGGCATGAACGGCGGTCGAGAGCGCACGCGCCTCTTTGTCGTTGCCGAAGAAGCTGTGAACGCACCCGCAAAGCTGCGGGAACGAGTCCAAGTAGTCGACCTTTTCCAGAATGCTGCGATCGATGATCGGTGGATAGGTCACTTCGATGGCGCCGTCCTCGATGGCCGAGCGCGTGACCAACGCGTTGAAGCGATCGAGCACGTCTTCGAAGACCGCGCTGCGCCCGAACGCACCCAGGCTGTCGACCGGCATGATCAAGCCGTGCGCTACCAACCCGTCGAAGAACTCTTTGCTGTCGTACTTACGCTCTGACACGGTCATTCGTCCTTGAACACGAGCAGCATCGAGGCGGTTTTCGCGAAAATGCGGTCGTTGCTGATCATCAACGCAGCGGACAGAGAATCGCGGTAGTTACGGCCGACCGAAAACTTCCCGTCGTTTTTGTAGCCGTTGATGCCCACGATTTGTAGGGCATTGTGCACGATGCGCGGAGCCGTCTCCGACGAGCCCACCTTGATGTTGTTCATGCGTAGCGCCCAACCGATGGTGAGCAGCTCTTCCATGCCGTTCGGCAGCTCCATGATTTCGTCGAAGCCGGCGGCCTGCGCCGCGACGTCGTTGCGCATCGCTTGCAGTTTGACAGCCAGCTCTGCGAGGCGGTGCGCTGAGTGCGGCACCGTACCCGGCTTCTTCCGCGCTTCGGCGCGCACGTGAGCACTCGCGCGTGAGTATGCATCGGTCGCGATGCCGAGCCACACGCCAGACCACAAGATGTGCGAGTACGACACCATGGTTTGGGCCGAAGCGTCGGCGAACGAGCCAGGCACCACCTGCTCGATGGGGCCGCTCGCCACCATCTTGAAGCCTGGGCTGCAGGTGCCGCGCATGCCCAACGTGTCCCAGCTGGTCGTCTGCTCGAGTGTGCGATCGGGCTTGCGTACCAACACCAGAATCTGATCGCCGGGCGGCGAATCCGGATTGCGACGACAAGTCACCAACAGGTCGTCGGCATGCGCGCCGTAGGAGACGGTGGTCGCATCTTTAGTGAGGTTGAAGCGATTGCCCTCGCGCTCCAGCGCACAAATGCTCGAACGCGTGTCGCCCCAAACCCCAACCTCGGAAGTGATGGAGGCGATCAGCAGCTGACGCTCCACGCATTCCCGCAGATAGTTTTGGAAGAACGCCGACGACATCCCATGGCGCGCGAGGCAGGCGACCTGGATGTGGTGCATCGCGAGCACCATCCCGCTCGCGGCACAGCCCTGCGCGAGCACCGCGCACATTTCCGTGAGCTCGCGCATGTTTGCGCCAGCGCCTCCGAGTTCCTTCGGAACCGCAGCCGAAAGCAAGCGAGCTTGCTTCAGAGCCTCGAACGTTTCCGAGGGAAAGCGTGCCTTCGAATCGACGTCAGCCGCATGTTTTGCGGCGACTTCACGAGCGATCACACGCGTGCGAGCAACGACTTCACTTGACCTGACAGCAGAATCCAAGCTTCACCACCAGACGAGGGCCTCACCAGGCGGCGCCGGAGAGAACCCGAATAGCGAACAATTCTTTTGCCTAGCGCGCTTTTGTTTTGGGCGTCAAGACGGCGCACTGCGCGACACGTCTACTTGACCCGAACACGGACGCGCAGGATGCTAGCACGCAACATGCTGAGCGCGCCGAAGGAAAAGACTGTAGCGCTCATGTATCACGCGCTCGGCGAGACCGAAGGACCGGGGATCGATCCACACTACGCGGTCGACACGGCGGTCTTCGTCGAACACATGGCGCTTTGTATACGCCGCGGCGGAGCGGTGGTGAACGCGAAGCAATGGCTCGCAGGCCAGGCGGGCGTCATCGTGACGTTCGACGATGGTCACCTAACGAATTACCTACACGGGTTTCCAGCCCTGGCGGCAATCAAGGGCAGCGCCGACTTCTTCGTCAACCCGGCTCAAGTTGGTACCGACGGTTTTGCCAGCTGGGCGCAACTCCGCGAGATGGCTGATGGCGGTATGTCCATCCAGTCGCACGGCTTGGATCACCGCTACTACTTGACGGATCTCTCGCCCGAGAAGCTCCGCGATGATCTCCGGCGCGCTCGCCTCGAAATCGAGGAGCACGTTGGCCATCCGTGCACGTTGCTGGCTCCGCCTGGGGGCCGAGCGCCGGCCGGCCTCGAGCGCGTCGCGCAAGAGGTTGGCTACACGCACGTGCTCACGTCGAAGCCCGGTACCATCAAGCGCGGCTCCGGGACGTCACTGTGTCGCCTCGCGGTGACACGACCGCTTTCGATTGCCACTTTGGACTCCTGGCTCACTGGGGGCCGCGAGCTACGCCGCACGCAGGTGCGCCAAGCAGTGCTCGATGCCGCGAAGCGTGTGCTCGGCGACCGGCGCTATGAAGCAGTGCGTCGCCGCCTGCTTCAAAAAGCCTCCTAGCGCGCGGCGTCAAGCAGCCAGGTAGCGCGGCAGCTTCGACAACGAATACCTACGCATTTCGATCCGCTACTCCGACCTCCAGCGCCGCCGTACGGCGTTTTCATCGCCTTGTCTCCGATGACGAGTTCGCACGCTTCACCTCGCGCTGAGGCTCAGAGCACGAAAGCGCTTCAGATCATGGAAGATGACCTCCACGTGATAGCGCTGGGCATCTCGGCGCCCGGTCGACGCGAGGTTTTTCCCCAAGCGTCGGATTCGCGCGGATGACCGTCTGGAATTTTCAAGGCCTTCAGCTGAGTGGGTGGCGTGCTGCAGCTGGCTCGGGACATGCCCAATCGTTGGATGAACTCCGCAAGGCACTCACCTGACGGGAAGTATCTCTTGCGTCCGCACATGACTCGCGAGAATGCGGTTGCTGGCAAAGGCGCGGCGGGGCTCGTTCATGGCAACGCAGGTCGATGTCCGCAGCACAGATGGAGGGACTTCTACGGGGAAGAATGCATCGCATGGGCTAGGGCGCGTCCCAAATTTTTCCTAGATCATTTCGATCCACTTGAGTCGCGCTGAAAAGAGAATGCTTGCGAAACCTGACGCAGCATGATCAAAGCTGGGCGTGACGCACCGCCATGCTTTGACCGATGCTCAGTGGACGATGGTCAGCATCATCGTTCCGAAGCGCCGTGGTCCGAAGGCCACGCTCGACGACAGCACCTTCATCGACGCGGTGCTATATCGGGCAAAGACTGGGATTCCCTGGCGTGATCTTCCCGAGCGTTTCGGCTCGTGGAAGACTGTGTTCAATCGCTTCTCGAATTGGTCGCGGCGTGGCCACTGGGCGGCGATCTTCAAGGCTCTCCAGCTGCAGGCCGACGACGATGGTGTGATCATTGATGCTTCGGTTGTTCGAGCCCACCAGGACGCTGCGGGCGGAACAGGGGGATCATCAGGAATGCACTGGGTCGTTCTCGAGGTGGGTTCTCCACCAAGATCCACGCCCTCGTCGACACGAAAGGGCGCCCGCTCCACGTCGAAATCACGCAAGGCCAGCAACCCGAGTCGACAGTCGCCGAAGCGATCATCGCGAACCACGCCCGCGGTGAAGCGTTCATGGCCCATACGGGCTACGACTCCGACGCGATCTGCGCTCAGTTGAAGGCGCTGAAAATTAAGCCGGTCATCCACGCGAATCCGACGCGTAAGAGGAAGCCTCGCCTCGATCGGCGCCGATACGCCCAGCGGCATCGCGTCGAGATCTTCTTCCACGACCTGAAGCGCTTTCGTGCTCTTGCTACACGCTTCGAGAAAACCGCGCGCAACTACCTCGCTCTCTTGCAGCTCGCCTGCTCAGTGCTCTGGCTTCAAGACTTACTACCGGGCCTTGACCAAACTTGGGACACGCCCTAGCGGCTCACGGCCGCAGCCTTCAACAGGCGGTAACAGCAACAACGACAGCCAAGAATGTTGTGGGGTGACATTTTCACCTTGCTTTGACACGGGCCCGCGATTTGCTTGACGCGATTTCGGAATGAGTACGGCGACAAAGTGCTGAGTTCACGAAAGCTCGGTCATGAAGGGCTCTCGCTGCGGCACTGCCGGACCGGTGAGGAGCGAAACGCTTTGTAAGTCATTTTGTGGCGCGAAACGCGCGCTGTGCGCCGCCTGCGAAGTCGAAAATGTGCGTGGTATTCAGTAGCGCATGCAATTCGATTCTTCTCTCTCGAATGCTGAGTTATTGGCACGCATGCCGGTATTGGCAAGTTGCGAACGCGGTGCCACGGCGGATGTGATCGAGCACTTGATGGAGATCGATCGCCGCAAGTTGTACTTGGGCCAGGCGTGTTCCTCGTTGAGCGTACTGTCGAGAGCGTCTCGACTATTCCGAGGACGGAGCAGGCAAGCGCGTGCGGGTGACGCGCCTGGCTCGGGACGTGCCGCAAGTGTTGAATGAGCTTCGCGGCGGGCACATTCACCTCACGGGGCTGTTTCTGTTGGCTCCGCACGTGACTCGCGAAAATGCGAGCGAACTCCTTGGTGAGGCACGAGGGAAATCGCGGCGTGAGGTAGAGCGCGTGATCGCAGCTCGCTTCCCGCAGCCCAATGTCGAAGAGAGCATCACACCAACCACGACGCCGTCGACCGCGAAAGGTGCGGACCGGCTGAAACCGCTCTCGGCATCGACGGTTTTGGTGCAATTCACCGCGTCGAGTGAGTTTTGCGCGAAGATCGAGCGCGCACGGGAATTGCTCAGTCATTCGATTCCGGGAGGTGAGTTGGCGGCTGTCTTGGAGCGGGCAGTGGAGGAGTTGATTCAGCGGGAAGAGAAGCATCGGTTGGGAGCGGGTGTGCCGCGGAAGCGCCGGCCTCTGAAAGAAGGGTCGCGGCATGTTCCTGTGGAAGTGGCACGCGCCGTGTGGCAGCGCGATGGTGCCCAATGCAGTTTCATCGATGCGGAAGGCCGGCGTTGTAACGAACGAAGGTTCATCACCATCGAACACAAGGTGCCGTTTGCTCGGGGTGGCGCTCCTACTCTGGAGAATCTATGTCTACTCTGCTCGCCTCATAATTCGTACACCGCGGAGCTGGCGTTCGGCGCGGAACACATCGACCGAAAGCAGCAAGAGAGCCGACGTAAGCAAGTACGTCGGCCAGAGCCAACGGCACGCACGAGGATGAGGCCAGCTGCGAAGACAACGCCGGCTGCCAAACCGATAGCGCGTGCGGAGGTCCTGATCGTAGACGCAAAGGCAGTGTCGGACGCGAAGGCAATGTCGGACGCGAAGGCAATGTCGGACGCGAAGGCGATGTCGGACGCGAAGGCAATGTCGGACGCGAAGGCGATGTCGGACGCGAAGGCAATGTCGGACGCGAAGGCAATGTCGGACGCGAAGTCCATATCAGGCCCGGAGCGGGTTGAGGTTGGCGCACGAGGCACGCATCGTACGCGGGTGCTCTCAGCGTTGTGCGGGATGGGCTTTGGTCGGCGTGAGGCAGCGCAAGCGCTAGAGGCGGTTGATGACGACAGCTGCCAAGATGTCGCGCTGCTGTTGCGTCGCGCATTGGGCCGGCTGGTACCCAATACGAGCGCAGTGCCTCGCGCGTGAAGAGCAAACGCGGATCGCATCGCGGGGTGCGGATCGCGATGCGGGGCGCACGCCGGTCATTGCGATGAAGACGCGACAATTGGTTGGGATTCGGCGACCACGTGCTCGGGATGTGCGCGGCGCGCGCAGCGGGGGCCAACCAACAAGAAAATAGCCGAAGAAGGTTTGCGGTCACGCCGCAGAGTCTCCAGCTACCCGCGCCGCTCAAAGCTCGCCTACGGCGCCGATGGCAAGGTGATCCGAGGCGCGCTGCGCGGGCATGTCGACGCTTAGGAAGCGCACGCGCTCGTTGGCGAGGATGCGATCGATGCGCATGAACGGGAACCTGCCAACGCGCTTCCAAGGGAAGCTGTAGCCGAGGCCGAAGCCGACGTCCGCGTAGGCGTCGCGAAACGCGCCGAGTGAGCGCGCGAAGCCTTCGCTGAGTTCGGGAGAGTTGGTGTCACCGACAATCAAGACAGGCAGCGTGGACTTTCGTGCGTCGTCGGCCAGCGCGCGCAGTTGTGCAACGCGCGCCGCGGTGCTGGCTTCCAGATTGGAGCGCGCTCGGTCATTCTTGAATACGCGCCCGCTCAAGAGCTCGCCGCGCAAACCGTCGCCGCGAAATTCGAAGAATGCCGACTGCGGTGAGGTCGCGTGCAAGCTGTACACGTGAATGGGACCGCGCGGCGTACGTAGGCGGTAGCGCACGAAGCGGCTCTTCTCGCTGTCACCTGGCGGCGGGACGAACGCTTCTTCGATGCGAAAGCGCGACGCGATGAAAAACTGCCCGTCGATGTGAAAGAAGTAGTCGTCGGAGAATTGCGCTTCGAGCTCTGGCACGTCGTGCGGCGCGGTCTCCTGCAAACATACGATGTCGGCTGGTGCGGCCCGTAAAACGCGCGCGACTGCCGGCACACCTTGCCCGCCGAGACCGATGTTGAAGCTCAAAATCGTGATCGGCGTCGCAGCGTCGCTTGGGGAGCGGGAGTGGCCGAGGTGTAGACCCATCAGCGGGAACAGCCACACGCCGAGCGCGAACAGCTGTGTGACGAGCCAACGCCGCGGTAGCTTCCACAAGACTAGCAGCGTGATGAACGGCAGCGGCAAGCCGAAGCCGATGCGCGGCAGATACAGCGCGACGGTTGCGAGCCACCAGCGCTCACCCAGGTAGCGCAAGCCCAGCGCGATCGCGACGAGCGCGAGGGCATAACCCATCGCCAAGATTTTGATCAGAAGTGCTAGCCGCCCCCGCGCGCGCTGACTCACGGAAAAGCTCCGGGCGGCAAGCGCAACAAGTAGGCGTCGATGTCGAGGCTACCCGGTTGATCCCAATTGGAGTTGAAGATCACCCAGGTGAAGTCGCGGTTCACACTGGCGTGCGGCTCGGCGAAGTACTGCTTCTGAACGACGCTATGGTGGGCGGCCAGTTGATAGATTTTGGGGTTGGGCCGAAGCTCCATGGCGAAGACGCGATCGGTGTACCAGCGCGGCGCGCCTTTACCCGCGTACGTCGATACCAACACCCAGCCAGGCTTGTCGAAAGCCTTACCCGAGAAATGCATCGAGGTCGCCGAACCATCGATGTACGTCGAAAACAGCTCGACGCGACGTTCGCGATCGAGATCGACCATGAAAACGTAGCCGGCAGCGCTCTCGTAGTCGATCGACACGTAGTAGTCGTGGCCATCAGCACCGAGCGCCAAATCAGAGTGCTCGCTGGAACGTTGCAGCAAAAACTTCTTGCTGAAGTCGCGCGACCACGCAACCGTGCCCTCATCATCCCCGGAGCTCACGAACCAGCGCCCAGAAGGGCTCATGCTCACGTGATCCGGTCGTGACTTGCGCGGCAAGCTGCTCACCAGTTTGCCTTGAACCAAATCCCAAACGGCGAAACCGAGCATCTGCCGATCGCTGGTCTCGACCTGGAAGCCCCAATAACGTGCATCGCGCGAGGGCGAACCTTCCGCGGCAGTCGAAGCGCGCGCGGCGGTCGGCCACGGCAACTTACCGGTGAGATCAGCGACAACGCGCGAGGTGTTGCTCACTACGTTGAGCTCGTGAATGCGCAAGCCGCCGTTGTCGTCGCCGTAGTAGAGAGTGTTCGGGTTCGTGGGATGCCAATGCGGTTCGGCGTCTTCCCCGGGCCCTGCCAAATGCTTCGGCAGGCGCAGCGACTGCGTGTCGTAGAGATACCAGCGGTCGTCTCTCGAGATCGTGATGAAGTAAGTGCTGTCTGCGTTGAACGCCTGGCGGCGTGAGTAATCGTTGCGTGAGAACGTGTTCGTGCCGTCCTTCGCGTGATCCGTGGCCCGCACCACGCACGTCTCGAAGTTCGGCTCAGGCCGTGCCACGCCCTTTTCGGGCTTCGGCCGCGAAGCGACTTGAACGAGGCTGCGTCCTTCGACCAGCTTCGGTCGTCCGCAGTTGCTCGGGATGATGCTGGGGGCACTAGCTTGAATCGGCGGCGCGACGGCGCTCGGCGCTGGTGCGGGCGCCTGCGCCGCACTGGGCAGAGAAGCAGGTGAAGCGTCGCGCGGCTCTTGTTTGGGTTTGCCGATGCACTGAGTGGCCACCAGCAAGAACAGCGGCGACACCAGTTGCGCTTTCATCTAGCCAAGGAGTAGCTCACGTGGCACGCGATGACCCGCGCGGCGTTTCCATTGCAGTTGGAACCAGCAAATTGCGCGTCAGTCGAGCGCGAGAAGGGCAACTTTGGTGAGCGAAGCTCAACTCGCTGGCAAGAACTTTACCAGCCGGAGAACGTTCGGTGGGCCGGCGGAATACTCGACCTCGTCCGCAAAAGACCGAATGATGTAGAGCCCAAGCCCGGACTCGGGGAGCCCGCCGAGATCAGGAACTGCAACGGCTGCTGGATCGAAGCTTGCGCCGTTGTCGAGCAGCTCCACTACGATGCGCTTTGCGTCGAACTCCGTCACGATGCTGAGGTCGCCGTTCAACGAACCGCGGTAGCCGTGAAGCACCACGTTGTTGAACGCTTCGCCCACAGCAGAGACGAGCTCGTTCGTCAGCTCTTCGCGTTGCGCCCCACTCTGCCCGCGACTGATTGCAACTTTGCACACCAGCGCGACGGTACGCGTCGCAAGCTCACGATAGTCGAGCCGGGCGGGGACATGGAGCTTGACTACTTGCAAAGCTGCTCGCCTCTCCCAGAGTCTATGCCGAGGAGTCCTCTCCCGGCCAGAAGGGCTGACGGGAAACGCACCAAACTTTAACGTAACCTCCGTGCGAGGTCTGAAGTGCAGTCCGACGGGATTCTTCGCGGTGCTGTCGTTAAGTGCAATTTCCCTCGAACGGCGCAGGGCATGCTGATTGCGAATACTCTTACGAGTAGCCCCCCTTCGCGGCTCAAGGCAAGTTTTCCCGCCGCCCGACCCGCTCCTGAGCTGACGGAATACGCCGGGTCGCTCCGCGGCTGGGCTTGAATCGACTACCGCCCCTCAGTAGGATTCGCGCCGAATGCCTTTGCCTGTTCGCATCACCAAGCGCGTGATCGACATCCTCGCGGCGTTGGCAGGGCTTTCAGCGACTCTGCCCTTCTATCCGCTCATCGCCCTGGCAATTAAGCTGGATTCGTCCGGCCCGATTTTTTACACGCAGCGCCGCGCGGGCGCCATGAAACGCGGCAAGCCCGGCGCGCCGCCGGAGTTCCACGACTTCTGGATCGTGAAGTTCCGGACCATGGGGACCGACGCGGAAAAGAACACCGGCGCCGTCGTCGCCTCCAAAGGAGATCCGCGCGTCACCAAGGTAGGACGTTTCCTCCGTAAGACGCGCATCGACGAGCTGCCTCAGTTTTTGAACGTGCTCAAGGGCGACATGAGCCTCGTCGGGCCACGGCCGGAGCGACCGGAGCTGCTCGCGGACTTGGCGCTCGCGATTCCATTCTTCGAGGAGCGTCTGCGCGAAGCCAAGCCAGGGCTGACCGGTCTTGCGCAGGTCACACTGGGTTACACCGGCGCCATGCCGGACGACAGCGAGCTCGCCGAGTTCAAGGACGTGCTGCAAAACCCGTTCGATTTGCCGGAGGCTGCTGGCGCGCTCGCCGACGACATGCGCATCAAGCTGCTGTACGATCTTGCGTACTGCGCCGCGCTCGAGAAGTTTTCGACCTACCTGGCGATGGAGCTTCGCGTGATGTTGCGCACTCCGCTCGTGATGCTGCGCGGCTCGGGTTCCTGAGCGGCCATGGTCGGTCCATTTCTAGCAGTCGTCGCTGGCAGCTCGGCGTTGATTGCGTACACGTACGTCGGCTACCCAATCTTGATTGGTGCGTGTGCGCGTCTCCGTCCGCGCCGCTCGCAGCCGCGCCCCGCGTCCGACGAAGAGCTCCCAGTAATCAGCGTCGTGCTGCCTGTTTATAACGGCGCGTCGCTGTTGCCTGCCAAGTTGAAGAGCTTGCTCGAGCAGGACTATCCAGCCGACAAGCTCGAGGTACTCATCTATTGCGATGGCTGCAGCGATGACAGCCAGCGCGTCGCAGAAGAGCTCGCTGCGCGCCCGGAAAGTGGTGGTCGTGTTCGCGTCTTTGCTGATACACAACGTCGCGGCAAACCGGCGGCGTTGAACCTCTTGGCGCAGCACGCGCGCGGCGAGCTCTTGCTGATGAACGACGTGCGTCAGCCGCTCTCGCCGAACACGGCGCGTGCACTCGGCGCAGAGTTTCAGGATCCCGAGGTGGGTTGCGCAACGGGCCGCTTGATCTTGAGCGGCGGTGCTAGCAGCGGAGCGTACTGGCGCTACGAGGACTGGATCCGCTCGCAGGAGTCGTTGTTTCGCGGAGTGGTCGGCATGACCGGCTGCATCGCCATGATGCGACGTGCGGACTTCGTGCCGTTGCCAGAGGAAGTGCTGCTCGACGACGTCTGGATTCCGATGCGGCTGGTGCTGCTCGGCAAGCGCGTGGTTTCGGTGCGCAATGCCGAAGCCTACGATGCAGCCTTCGCCGACGAGCACGAGTTTCGTAGGAAGGTGCGCACCCTCGCGGGTAACTATCAGTTGTTCGCGCTGCTGCCGGACTTGCTCTCGCCCGTCAAAAACCCGCTCTGGCTCGAGACCATCTCGCACAAGGGTTTGCGTTTGGCCGCGCCGTTCGCTCTCGGCGGCTTGCTCGCGGGATCGGCCGGAGCCGCGTTGAGCGCATCCAAGCTCGTGGCGGCGGGTGCGGCCACCTTGTTGGGCGGGCAACTGGCCTTCTACGGCGCGGCAGCTATCGGCCGTCGCGCTGGAAAGCTCGGAAGCCTCGCACGCACGTTCGTGGTGATGAACGCTGCGGCGGCGGTGGGGCTATGGCGCTACGCGACGGATGGCCAGCGCGTCACCTGGTAAGCCGCGCGCATCGCGCAACGTAACTACTAGCCCGAGCCTTCGAGACCGAAGACGTGGTCCAGGCGTAACAGCTTGAAAATCGAGCGCGGTTGGCCCTGAACTCCAACCACATTGAATTGGCCGCCGTAGGCGCGCGTGCGCTTGAAAAGCGAAACGATTCCACCGACGCCGGTGCTGTCGATCAGGCGGAGGGACGACAAATCCACCTCGACGTGGTTGGGCTTCGACTCCACGATCGCGTCGATCTGAGCCCGCACCGACGGCGCCGAGTTCGCGTCGAACTCGCCCTTGATCGTGACTACTACCTTTGCGCCTTCCGTGCTGACCGAGAACTGCATATCCGCCGTGTTCGCCTGCGGGTCGAAATGACTCGGAGCAGGCTACCTGAAGTTTCCGGGGACCGGTAGGGTCATTTGTCCCACTCGTTCCCCGCGCGTTGGGCATGGAACGGCTTCGGGCGGCGAGTGCTGCGGCCGATTCGTGCTTGCCGAATTTCTCGCTGCGCTGAACTGGGGCCGAGAGACCACACGCCGTGTTTGGTGCGTTGTATCAACCCGAGCGCGTAGAGCCCTTCGTTGCGGCCTTCTCGAAGCTTTCCTTCCCGAGAGTGAGTTTTTCTTCGGCTGAGAGCCGGTTTCTCTCTCGGCTCTCGCGTTCGGGAGCAACTTCGAGGAAACTAGTGGGTCTCGCCCTTGTCCGACGGGGCTCGGGCGCGTAAGAGTGGCTATCCCATGGACACGAGCGTCACGCGGCTCGATCCGCCGTCGAGCTCGCAGTTGGAGCCCGCCAGCATTCGCCTGGAGTGCTTCCTCGAGATCGAGCATTCGGAGAGCGGTCAGCTCGCGACGTTCGGCTTGACCGGAAGTCGCCAGCTCATTGGGCGCACTCCGGACCTGCCGATCCGCTTGGATCATGACGGCGTCTCGCGTTTGCACGCGGCGCTCATTCGCGACCCGTACGACCGCTGGTGGATCCACGACTTGGGCAGCACCAACGGAACCTATGTGAACGGTAGCGCCGTCACGCAGCGATTATTGAATCCCGGCGATACGATTCAGATCGGTCCTTACCGGCTCACGTTGAAGGTGCCGGGTGACCCGATCCCGCAAGAGCGGCCCAAGCGCGCCGCGACGGCCCGCCCGCGCGGTCACCTCGGCGAGATGGCGTCCACGACGCGCTTGCCCGCCATTACCGCGGAGCGCCTGAACGCGGCGCTCTCCTTGGAGGCTGTGGGCTTTGCGCGCTCGTTGTTGCGCTTGGAAGACGCGCAGCTTCGGTTGAAGCAGCTCTGCGAGCACGCGGTGAACGATCGCATTCCCGGCATGTGGTCGTGCGTATTTCGCCTCACGCGGGAGGGCACTTCCGGGCCCGTCTTCGGGCCGATGACTCGCCCCGGGATCGGCAGCAATTTCGCGCCATCGCCCAAGCTGCTGGAGGCGCTTTGCCGCGAGCGGCGTGAATCGTTCTTGAACGACGCAGGGCCGCACATTCTGGGTCGCCAGCATGGTCTCGCCGGCAACTTGGTCGCGTGCGTGCTGGACCTTTCGCCGGGCGGCGTGGACTTGTTCTTCGTCGAGCTCAGCACCGAGTGCGATCCCGACGAGTGGACTCCACTTTTGGCGCTGCTGGCCGAGTCGTACGCGAACGCCAATGAGTTCTGGCAGACGCGCGGGCAGTTCAGTGTGAACGCTGCCGTGCAGCGCGAGCTCGAGATGGCTCAGCAGCTGCAGGATAGTTTGATTCCGCGCTTGCCCGCGGTAGCGGGGCTCGATCTCTCCATTGGCTACCACCCCTCGCGTTGGGTTGGTGGTGATTACGCCGACGCCGTGCGCATGCCCGACGGGCGCCTGCTCATCGCCATCGCCGATGTGTGCGGCAAGGGTTTGCAAGCGGCTTTAGTCGCGTCGAGCCTTCACACGTTGGTGCACGTGCTGGTCGAGGTTTGCCACAACCTGGCAGAGCTCGTGATGCACATGGACGCTTACTTGTGCCGCTACCTGCCGGGCGAGTCGTTCGTCACCATGGTGTGTGTTGCGCTGGACGTGCGCACCGGCGAAATCGAATGCTTGAACCTCGGCCACCTGCCGCCGCTACTGGTCGGCGCAGGTGGCAGCGTACGTCCGCTGCAAGCGGCTCAGAACCTGGCACTGGGCATGATGCCGTTCACGCCGCAGTCGGAGCGCTACTACATGGAGCGCGACGAGGTGCTGCTGCTCTATACCGATGGCTTGACCGAGCTCGAGAATGGTCGCCGTCCCGGTGAAGAGCCGGCACCGCCGGATACCGGTTTGCTCGCCGGCGCGCTGGGCGGCTGCGTGCAAATCATTCACTCGATGCAGGGCGCGGATCTCAACGCGATTCGCGATCGCATGTCGCAGTCGATCCGCATTCAGTTGGACCTGACCATGGCGTCCGACGACGCGGCGTTCGTGCTGGCGCGCTTGAAGGGCACGCCCGCGCCGTTCGAGCTGCACGGCTCGACCATGCGACCTCCGGGTGCCGTCGCCTTCAAGACGCCGATTCGCTGAAACCGTTACGCGAAGATTGCGATTCACTCGCGAGCAAGCGAGTTCGCAATCTCGATATCGCTTGCTGAAAACACAACGACCCGGCGAGCTCTGTGCTGCCGGGTCGTTATTCGCCTGTTGTCGCTTCGAATCAGGGCTTGTAGCTCGGCAACTCCACCACGTAGGTGTCGACGGTGCCGCCGTTGCCCCAATCACTACCAAATGCGATGCGCGTGCCGGTTGGGCTGAGCACCGCGTGCGATTCCGCCCAGTACGAGTCGGTGATCTGCGTGTTCTCCTTGCCCCAGCTGCGGTGGCGGCCGACGCGGCAGAACTTGCCCGTCGACGTGTTGGCAACCGTGAGCTCGAGATCGAGCAAGCCGCGACCCGACGTGTTCCCGAGAGTCGACGACACGACCCAGCCCGGGTTGCGATATGCCATCGCAGACACGTGCGTGGTGGGCGGATACGGGAAGCCCGTGTCTTCGCCAATGACGACCTTGGAGCTGCCCGTGGTGAAGTCGAATGTCACGACTGAACCAATCGAGTCGTTACCGCGCGGACCCGGATCGAACGCGACGCCGTTCCAAGTGTCTTGCCCGGTCGGCAAGAGACCCAAGCACGCGTGCCCGTACGGCTCGGCGATATCCAGCGTGCGCACGACCGAGAGCGTGGTGGCGTCGGCGACGCGCCCGCTATCACCGAAGAACACGAACTTGCCGCTCGGCGCCATCTGCGGCGGGTTCTCGTCGCTGTTCGTGACGCGCGCGATCACCATGTTCTTCGAGATGTCGTAAACGAAAGCTTGGTTTCCGCAGCCGAGCGCGATGCGCGTCGAGTCGAACGACATGAACATCGGGTCGCTACCCGAAGAGGCGTCGTCGCTGCAGAAAGTGAAGGTGGTCATCACTTCCTTGCGGCTCGCCGCGACGTGGTAGCGCACGAAGTCCCTGCCATCGACGTAGAAAAGCACGTCCGGATCCGAGGTGTGCCAGAACACCTGCTCGAGATCCGGCGGGCTGATGTCGAGCGTGCGAATCAGCGCGTAGGTCTTGCCGTCGTAAAGCTGATGACCGGTGCCGACCTTGTACAGAATGAGTTTGGATTCATCCGCGTTCCACGCCGATACCGTCGTGTACATCGGCTTGATCACGGGGTTGCCACCGCTCGCGGCGACGCCAGTGATACGACGAATCTTCGTGCCGAACTCGGCATCGGTCGCAACTGCACCAACAGCGGGCTTGGCGAGCGCCGTCATGGGATGAGCCTGTAGGTCCGAGACCAGACCTTGGCAGAGATCCACCGGCGTCGTCGTGTAGGTTCCGGCCGCGCCGGCAGAGCTCGTGGTGCCGGCAACTGAAGTCGTGCCGCCGCTGTTTTGCGCAGCGCCGCCAGAACCCTGCGCAGTGCCGCCAGAGCCCGATTTGGTGCCACCCGTTGCCGCTGCGCCGCCACTTGCTTTGCCGCCGGAGCCCGAGCCGCCAGAGCCGCTCGTCGCGCCGCCATTCGCGTTCGATGTGCTGCCACCCTTGCTCGTAGAGCTGCCGCCATTGCTGCTCGAGCTGCCGCCGGAGTTCGCGGAGCCTCCTTCAGTAGCGGTCATGCCGCCGCTGGGATTGTTCAGCGGCTGTTGCGATTGATCGGTCGACCCGCAAGCGAGTGCAAAGATCCCCAGACCAGTCGCGAGTGCAATTGTGCGCATTTAGTGCCTCCGTGCTGGTGCGCGGCCACGTCGACGTAGACGCCGACCAAACCCAAGCACCACTCAAAGACGAAACATCACTGATGATGATGCCTCCGTCAAGGACTCCAACGGCCCAAAGATGCTTTCTTAACCCCCGTGACCGTTCCATGATGAGTTCGCCTTTATCGTGTTCGTACTCCTACGTCGCATGAGGTTCGATGTAGGAGCCGCGCGCTGACACACACGATTGGCGCATTTTTCCGCGGAGAGCGATGAGTTTCACGCGAGCAGCGTTACCCGCGCATCGTAACTTGTGTGAGTTATTTTAATGCTCGTTCGTCCAAATGCGCGTGATCACGCCGAAGTTCTCAGCAAGAAATCGGCGCGGCGATATTCACTGAGCGACGTCGACGCCGAGTGTGCGATGGCGGTCGCAAACACGGCTACTTCGAAAGTTTTATGCCGGGAAGCTCGATATGACGGTTGCCAACGTCGAGCTCAGCTCTTCCTGCATCCAGATCGCGGTGAACGTGTGGTTCGCGCCAGTGATGAAATGTCGTGCGAGTTTGCCGGATTCAGCGAGGCGCTGCACGGTTCGGCCACCTTGCACCCGCAATAGTTCGACGCCTGGATCTGCAGCCGCGAAGATGAACTGCATGTTGATGTCGCGATCGGCGACGATTTCGAGCTCCACGCCGAGATCGTCGGGGAACGGGCGGCCGAGCCTGCGGCCAATACCCCGCGCATAGCCAGCCAGTAGGATGCCACTCTGTTGCAGCAGCACCTCGGCGACGCGGCTCAGCTTGACTCGACCAGTAAATAGACGCTTCCACGCATCGCCGCGACGGACCATGCGCGAGTAACGCTGGGCGTCCTGTACCACCTCGTGCTGCTGAGGCAAGTCGAGCGACATGCCTTCCTTCCAGAAGAAGATCAGCGGATTGATGGGTACCACACCGTGCATGCGATGCCCGGCGACGGCTGCCTTGAAGCTATTGTATGCGCCCGAGCACAAGCCCACGGCGTAGACTTTGGAAACGCCGGGACGGCTCTGCAGGAATGCGAGAGCGTCGCCTACGTCTTCTTGTGCGTGCGAGCTATAGACGACGTTTTCGGCTTCGCCTGGCCGGGGTTTGCTGTCGCCCAGACCAGACAGATCGGCCCGCAGCACGGTGTGGCCGCGTGCGGCCCAGCTGCGCGCCAGCGCGACGTACATCCGGTTTGGCCCGATGTGATGAATCGCTCCCGAATTCAGGAGCAGAAAGGCTTTGCGCGGGCCGCTCGGCGCCGCTGCCGGTTCGCTCAGCACGCCGAACAACGGATGCTCAGCGCTCAGCCACGCGGCGGTTTCACGAATGCGCACGCCATCGACCACGAACTCGGCTTGAGATGTGTCGCTCTCATCGACGGCGACGCTCGTGGCAATGCCCTCTGCGGGCGCGGCTCGCTCGAGGCTTTCCCGCATGAACGCCATGCACAGGCGCACGATGCTGTCCGGTACTTGAGCGTGATGTGGATCGAGGACGAGCTCCGTGAAACCTTGCACGCGCTGATGATCGACCTCATCGCCGGCGGCGCGCAGTGCTTTCGCCCAGCCTTCGCACATCGGCAAGTCATCGCGATCGAGCAGCAAGACGCGGCCTGCCGGGCGCACCGGAGCGCGCGCCAGATCGACTGTCGTCAGTTTTTCCTGTGTCTCGGCGCTGATCGCAAAACCAGCCGCTTCGCGCTCGCCTTCGGGTGCGCGAAAGCCCTCTGGTGGTGGCGACAACGCGAGAGCCATTTGCAGCGCGCGGAGCTCGCGCAGATAGGCCTTGGCCGAAACGACCGGCGCAATTCCAATGAAGCTAGCCACGTCGGATCGCTCGGCGCTGGCGAGCGCACCCAAAGTTGCGCCCAATCGCAATCCCAACACAATCACGCGCGTGACGCCGCTACGTCGCTTGAGCTCGTCGATGGCCGCGTGAACGCTGCGCACCCACGCGTCGACTCGCGCTGGATCGCGATCGCTTCCCGCCGAGTCTCCGGTGCCCTCGTAGTCGAAGCGAATCGCCGGCAAGCCAATCGCCGCAGCGTGTTCCGCGAAGTGGCGCACGCTGCGTTGCGCGCAGATGCCTTCGTAGCCAAACGGCTTGCACAGTACGAGGCCGACGCTGCGGTTTCCGCCCTCGGCGAGATGAATCCAGCCGAAGCACGGCCGTTCGCGCGGACCAAAGAACACAGGGCGAGGCGTCCGACTCATCGGGGGGACCATGATTGCGACCGAACCGGAATGTTGCAAGGTGAAGGCGAGCTGAAGCGGCCAGCTACTCGCATGTATCCGGCGGAACTTCCAGCCATTTTCCTCGCGAAACGCCGCGTGTTGTCCATGGCTGCCAGCGCCACGCAATGCGCAAAATCGGGTTACGTAGCCGCCTTGGGAGCGACGCTGGGTCGTTGCATCAATCGTGAAGCGCCCGCTACCGCAACGAGGCCTTGGCGCTCATCCTCGATGGCGGCCATCCGGCGATCTCGCATTGGGATGCAGCGAGCAGCGAGCCGGTGTTTCGACTGTTGCTTCGATGCGTTCGACAGCGCATGCACTTAGCACTGTGTTGATTTCAGTTTTGCACGCCACGCCGATCGTGTTGCGCAAAATCGTGAAAATATACTTAATATTTGGCGCCTCCTCCCCTCTCTGAATTAAGATATCTTGCTTTGGTGAGCAGGGTCCAATCATGTTGAGCGGGGCGCGCCGTACAACCTTGTCCGTACGGATCGATGATGCGCGCTCGCTCTCGCCAAGGACTCTCGCCGCTTGGGCCGAGTTGGAAGGTCGTGCCCTCGAGCCGAACGCGTACCTGTCGCCGTACTTCGTCGTGCCGGCGTTGAAACATTTGGACCCAGAGCGTGAGGTGTTGGCCCTCTTGATCGAAGCTCGGGATGGCAGCAGCGCCGAGCCGCACTTGGTCGGCATCGGCGTGTTTCAACCCGTCTCTGGCACGCGCCAGTTCCCGCTACCGCACCTGGTTGCGTATCGCTCGCGTCACTCGTTTTTGTCCGGCCTGCTGCTCGATCGCGAGCACGCCGAGGCGGCGGTTCGCGCGTTGTTTTTGCAGTTGCGTGAGCATCGCTGGCGCTGGCACGGCCTCGAGTTCGACAGCACCTGGGGCGACGGTCCGACCTACGATCTGCTGCGCGCGCACGGCTTCGGCAATGGTGTTGGCCACTGCACTTGGAACGCGCGACTCCGCTCGGTGTTGCAGCCGAGCATCGATCGCCCGCAAATCGAGGCAGCGCGCGCCAAGAAGGTCTCCGATCTGAAGCGCAAGCGCCGTCGTTTGGCGGAGCTCGGCAAGGTAACCTGGACAGTGCGTTCGGATGACACGCCTGCGGCATCGGTAGATGCGTTCCTCGATCTGGAGCATCGAGGTTGGAAAGGCGACAATAAGTCCTCGCTCTTGTCGAACGGCGCGAATGAGCGGTTCTTTCGAGAGATGATGCAGGGCTTCAGTCGCGCGGGGCGCGCGGTTTTGGTGGAGCTGCGCTTGAACGATCGCATCGTCGCCTCCTCTACCAACTTCGTTTCAGGTAGCGGCGGTTTCGCCTTCAAGATCGGCTGGGAGCCGGAGCTCGCCAAGGTGTCGCCTGGCGCGCAAGCCGAGCTGGAGCTTCTGGAGCGTATCCTCGACGATCGAGCGTTGGGTCACGTCGACTTCTGGGACAGCGGCGCCGAAGCCGGTTCGTACATGGATGAGTTCTGGCCGGGGCGTCGCCAGCTCGTGTCGTTGGCAGTTTCGTTCTCGCCCATCAGCATGCCGCTCATTGGTCTCGTGCAGAAGGCGCGCTCGTGGCGCCAGCAGCTGCGCTCGTTTCCGACGGGCTTTCCCGTGGTGAACGAGAGTGCTTCGCAGAAGTCCGCTGGGCGTGTGACATAGCGAATCTGTCCTGCGCGACGTGAGTAGTCGTTTGCATCGCGCAGAGCCGCGTAGTCAGTAGTTTGCATTTGGGACGTCGCCACCTCCGCCACCCTGAATACTGACTATGGCTGGCGTAGTCGCGCATTGCCTACGCTCCTGCCATGAGCGCGAATTCTCTCCAGGGGCCCTTGCGGACGCATTGGGGCTATCGTCCTGAAGTCGACGGGCTGCGCGCCGTCGCGGTTTTGCCGGTCATGCTGTTTCACGCAGGTTTTGGCTGGTTCAAGGGCGGCTACGTTGGCGTCGACGTGTTCTTCGTGATCAGCGGCTACCTGATCACATCGATCATCGTTGCCGAGCGTGCCGCGGGCAAGTTCAGCATCGTGGCTTTTTACGAGCGGCGCGCGCGGCGCATCTTGCCAGCGCTGTGTCTGGTGATGTTCACGTGCATCCCCTTTGCGTGGCTGTGGATGATGCCAGATCAGCTACTGCAGTTCGCGCAGAGCCTCGCGGCAGTGATGCTGTTCTCGTCGAACCTGCTCTTCTGGCGCAGCAGCGGGTATTTCGAGCCGGCAGCGGAGGAGAAGCCGCTGTTGCACACCTGGAGCCTCGGTGTGGAAGAGCAGTACTATCTGGTGTTCCCGTTGTTCGTGATGTTCGCTTGGCGGCTGGGGCTTCGGCGTATGTCGTGGCTGCTCGCGGCGCTCGCGCTCGCCTCGCTCGGTTTGAGCGAATGGGGTTGGCGCACCGCTCCGAGCGCGAACTTCTTTGTGGCGCCGACGCGCGCTTGGGAAATTCTAATTGGTTCGCTGCTCGCGATTCTGCTGGGCGAATATCAGGGGTTTGCCTCGCTACCGTCGCGCGCGAAGCAGCTTTTGTCTGGGCTCGGCTTTGCGCTGATTGCCGGTGCCGTGCTGCTCTATGACGATCTCACGCCGTTTCCGAGTGTGTACGGCTTGGTGCCCACGCTGGGTACGGCCCTGCTGATCGGATTCGCGACCCCCGACACTTTGGTGGGCCGCCTCTTGTGCCAACGCTGGATGGTTGGCATCGGGTTGATCTCCTACAGCGCTTACCTGTGGCACCAACCGTTGTTCGCCTTCGCGCGCCTTCGTAGCTTCGGCGAGCCTTCGCGCGCGGTATTCGCGGTCCTGTGCGTCGCGACGCTGGTTCTGGCGTACCTTTCTTGGCGTTTCATCGAAGCTCCTTTTCGCGATCGCAAACGCATGCCGCGCGGGGCCGTCTTTGCATTCGCGGGGGTAACCATGGCTTCGTTCATCGCGCTCGGTGCGTTCGGTCACACCATGGATGGCTTCCGCAACTATCAACGTGAGCGAGCCTTGGCGGAAGGCTATGTAGTCTTCGACGTCGAGGGCGAGCTGAAGCATCGCAAGGCCATGCTCGAGGCCAGCGAGTCGCGCCTCACGGCACCGTTCCATGCGGGCGCAACGACCAAAATCCTGCTCGTCGGTGACTCACACTCGAATGACTTGGCGCTCGCGTACCTCACCAACGCAGACGCCTTCGACGTGGGTTATCAGATGCGGCGCATCGAGTTCGACGAGACATGCTTCGAACGTGAAACGCCGAGCGCTGCGACCAAACGCTGCGTGGAGGGTAGGCAGCGCCTGTTCCAGAGCGGGCTCATCGAGGCTGCCGACTACGTACTCGTGGTGGTGCGCTGGACTGCGCACGATGTGCGGCGAATTGCCCCATTGAAGGAGCAGCTCGGCATCAGCGGGGACAAGCTCGTGCTGGTGGGGCGCACGGCCGAGTTTTGCGATGTGCCGTCGCTATTGGCGCGCGCCGTGAAAACTGCCGGCAAGGAGTCGCTGGCCGAGTTGGAGCACACGCTCGCTCACTATCGCGTGACCTCGCTCGACGCGATCAACCACGCTGTCAAGGCCGAAGCCGCGCGGCTCGGCCTACGTTATCTGGATAAGAAGGACCTCATCTGCAGGGAGGACCGCTGCGCATTCCTCGACGAGAGGCATTTTCCGTACTACTTCGATTACGGTCACTGGTCGCTCGTCGGCGCCAAGCATTTCGGAGAATCCATTCTCACCTCGCATTGGCTCCCGGTCTCCAAGCGAGGAGGTGCCTAGCGCACCGCTCAATCAAACTCACTTGCGCCGCACTCGCGAGCGCATTCGGCGGTCCTGAAGAATGAAAACCAACGGCGTGCTCGGTTTGTTCATGGCGATGGTCAGCAGTGGCTCGGGCTGTTCGGGCTGCGGTCCCAGTAAATGGTTGGGGGCGAAGGCGAGCAGTCAAAAAGCGCCCGCTCAGAGCCAAGTTGGGCCACTCGTGATCCCGCCGGGTTTGCGTTCAGCCGCTCCCCAGCAGCGTGAACCTGGAACCAAGCACGTGCTGCTGAAGTTGCGGCAGGCGCCAGCGGCCGCAAACGTGCCGCTTCGCACTGGCGTTCCGTTCCCCTTTGGCGCGCTCACGTCGCTCGAACACTTGCGCTTGGAAACGGAAGACGGGCGTGAGCTGGCAGCCCAGTTCGATGCGCTCGCGAATTGGCCTGACGGGTCGCTCAAGGTCGTGCTGGTGCAGCTCGTGGCAGATCTCGGTGCGCCGAAGAACTACCGCTTGGCCTACGGTGCGGGCGTCACGCGCAGCGCGCCGCAGCGTAAGGTGGTTACCAACACTGCGGGCGGCAAGGTAAGCGTGGAGACGGCACAGCTGAAGCTGACGCTGAACCCTGCGGGTGTGCTCGATGGCTTGTGGCGCGATCTGAACGACGACGCTCAGTTCACTCCCAACGAGCGCATCATCGACGGTGGCGAGATCTTTCTCGTGAACGCGGATGGGAGCGAGTACAGCGCTTCGCGCGCCGGCAAAGCCACTATCAACGTAGAGGAGAATGGTCCGCTGCGTGCGGTCGTGAAGGTGCAGGGAGTGCTCACCAGCGAAAAGCGCGGCACGCACATGAAGTACCAGGTTCGTTACTACACGACCCAGGGCTCCGATAAAGTCGACGTCGAAGCGACTGTTACTGATGACCGCATGGAGGAGAATGTCGAGGAGCTGCCTCCCAAACTCGCCATCGCTGCCAGGGCTCTCGGTATGCGTTGGCATTACGCCGGCGAAGGCACGGCGAAGTATCGCTTCGGTGGTTCGGGCGCCAAGGTGCACGCCGGCGACGTCACCAACGAGCACTACCTGTTTCAAAATGGTGAGTTTCACTACGTCGACGGCGACGACAAGAATCACACCTTTGCCTATCGTGGCGTCGGGGAGGGCGACAAAGCAGCAGGTTGGCTTGCGCTCGGGCTCGGACCTCGCAACTTGAGCGTTCAGATTCGTGATTTTTGGCAGCAATTCCCGAGCGAGCTTCGCGTTGATAAAAACGACGTAACGGCCGCGCTTTTCTCCGGGCGCGGTATCGAAGGCAAAGTGGATACGGCGCCGATAGCGCCGAGCGGAAAGGTGTATCGGCGCCCGAATAGCTTCTACTTTCCCACTCCGGGCGGGGCGAAGACTTATCAGCTTCGCCTGGTCGCGCATCGCACGGCGCCAAGCGACCAGGAGCTGTCGCAGCTGAATGAAGCCTACCAGCGGCACGAGCTCCTGCTGGTCGCAACACCGGAGTGGTACACGGCGTCCGGCGTATGGGGCGACATCGGTGTGGGGGGTCCCAATTCGTCGAGCGCCGGGCACGACGCGGTGCTGCTCCATGATACGTATATTCCGAGCATCGAGCGCACCGATGGTGACGCTACCATGTTCGGTTGGCGCGACTATGGCGACCGTCTGCGCGCTGGCTGGGCAGACGTGAAGAACGATCTGCGCATTCCGAGCTTTTACAACGATACACACGTCGGCTCGAACAACTTCTTCAAGCAATTCATTCGCACTGGCGAGCAGCGCTGGTTCCACCTCGCTGAAATCGCGACGCGCCACGTGATGGACATCGACGTCGCGCACGGCCCTCGCAAAGGTTATTGGCGCACTGGCGGCGTGCCGCAGCCTCCTGGCGAGCTCAAGTGCATTGCACACGACAACATCGACCACGACGCGCGCAACTTGCACTGGGGGCACGCGCACGTGAGCGGCATGAGTGAGCTCTACCTGCTCACGGGCGACAAGCGCTCACTCGACGTACTGAAAGAAATCGCGGGCTGGTGGAAGTTCGTGACGCCGTACTTCTTCCCACTGCCCTTCAAGGAAAAGGAGTGGCACCGGGAAGCCGAGCGCGACTACGCCTGGCCGCTCTACGTGATGAACGAATACGTGCGCGTCACGGGTGACGCCAAGTATCACCGTGAGGTCGCCGGGCAGCTCGTTACGTACCTGATTCAGTGGTGGCAAACGCCGCTGCCGCACATCGGCTACAACCCTGCGAAGCACAGCTCCTCCAACAAGGAGATTGGCACTAACGATGCGAGTAAGGGCACCGGCTACTGGACGATGTCGCGCATGGACAACTATGGCAACTACGACAAAGCCACCGGCGCGAATCCATGGATGGCGGGGCCGCTGATTTCGAACCTGATCAAGTTCTGGGAGCAAGACATGCAGTTCAACGCGGCAGGGAAACCCGCTGGGATCTCGCACCCGACGCTGCGCGACATGCTGTTCCAAGCGCAGAACTATTTGGTCAAGTACACGTACGACGAGAAAAAGAAGGAGTTCGTGTACTCGGAAGTGATGCGCGAGTACGGCGGCGGCGACAGCCACATCCTGTATGGGCTCGCCTACTTGGATCGCCTGTTCAAAGCGGAACGCGCGGCTGGCAACGTGCCGCACCCGGAGTGGTACGATACGCAGCCGCGCTGGGGCGAGATCGCATCGAAGCGATATGACGAGCTTCGCAACCAGCCGCTCGGCGCCAACACGCAGTCGTTCGGGTTCTACGGCTACGAGATCGTGTACCCGCCCGACTACTTCAAGATCATGCGCGACGTGACCGGGCGCTGAGCCGCCGCAGCTTTCAACCGGCCGGGTTCCAGCTCAGATAGACGCGTTCGTCGCCCTGAACCCAGGAACGCCTAGAAAATAGGCGTTCCACGCGCTCGCGGGCCGCACGCCCCATCTTCGCGGGGCGATCCTCGGCGAGCACGTCGAGCATGCGCTGCTTCAAATCGCCAACGTTGCGCGACTCGAACAAGAAACCGGTGACGCCATCGTCCACCACCTCCGGGCAACCTCCGATGCGCGGAGCGATCACCGGTTTGCCGGCAGCCATGGCTTCACGCGCAGCCAGCGGGAACGACTCGCGCGTGGAGGAGAGCACGAAAACGTCGAGCAGCGCCAAGTGATCGGGCACGTTGCGCTGCATGCCGGTAAAAATCACCGAACCGTTGAGGCCGAGACTTTGGGCCTGCGCCTTTACGGGTTCGAGCAGCGGTCCGTCACCGACCACCATCAAACGTGTATCCGGCAGCTCGCGCTGCACGCCGGCGAACGCCTCGAGCAAGTAGTTGTGGCCCTTCTCTTCCGAAAGACGCGCCACGATGCCGAACACGCGATGCCGCTCGGGGTCGAGACCGTAACGCGCCGCAAGCTCCGGATTGCGCGGCCGCGGGACGAACTTGTCCGTGTCGATGCCGCTGTGAATCACGCTGGATTTGTCGGCAGCGAGGCCGCTCGCGAGCAGGCGATTGCGCTCGTAATGCGATTCGAAGATCACGTAATCCGTGCAGCGCTGCAGGATGTGTCCGGCGTAGCGGAAGTGCATCGGATTGTGAATGTTGTGAATCGTGGTGACGATCGGCACGCGTTTGCGGCCCGGACCGACGCGGTAGCTGAACGGCACCACGCGGAGCGCGGCGTAAGCGGCGATGGTGGAGCGCACCGACTGCGGCGCTACGAGCTCGATGGCGTTGTCGCGCACGGCGGCGCGTAGAGCACGGCCGGCGCTCTCGATGCCGCGAAGCCCGGAGTAGTTGAAGTCGATGTTCAGGTGGTGAGCCCCTTTGCTCTTGAGCTCCTCGAGCAGCACGCCTTCGGTCGTCGCCACGAAAACGTCATGGCCGATCTTACGCAGATCTTCGGACAGCGTCAGAATGTCGGATTGAACGCCGCCGATGCCGAACGGCTCCGTCATCAAATAGAGAATTCTCATGGCGCACTTTCGTTGGAGACTGCAGGGGCCGTGCGCGCTTTTTCGAAAGTGCGCTCCCGGCGCTGATGAAGCAAGAGGTGCACGGGATCATATGCTCCGACCAATTTCAGCAACAGCTCCCGCGCGCCGTCGCGATCGGTGACTTCGGTGCGTCGCAGCTCGAAACGCTCAGAAAGATCTCGGTTCGCGCCGGGGCACACGCTGACGGCGGCTCGATACCCAGCTGACTCCACCAGGCGCCGTTCGCGCGCCGTGAAATCCCCCGATGGATAGCAGAAGAACTCGACTGGTTTGCCGATGTGATTCGCGATCTCTTCGCGGCTCCCCGCAATCTCGGCGACCGCGCGCTCTTCGGAGACACGCGACAGAAACGGATGAGTGAGCGTGTGTGAGCCGATGCTGATACCGGGCTCGTCCGAGAGGCTCTTCACTTCGCTCCAGTCGAGGTGGAGCTTGCCGGATTCGTTGGGGTAGCGCGGATGACGCTGGGTGCCGTCGCTGAAACGCGCGGTTACGAAGATGGTCGCTGGGATGTTGTGCCGCTGCAGGATGGGCAACGCGTGCTCGAGGTTGTCGCGATAACCGTCGTCGAAGGTAACCACTACCGTCGGCGCTTGTGGTGGCCCACCTTCGAGCTCATTGAGCGCTTGTGCCAGGCTGACGACGCGATAGTTCGCCTTGAGCGCCGTGAGCTGCTCATCGAAGCGCTCGGGAGTCACCGTCAGCTGGTCGTACTTCGGCAGGCGCGTGACGCGGTGATACATCAAGATGCGTACGCTGGGCCGCAAGCGGTGGTTCGGATACGCCGCTGGCAAGAACAAATACGGCATCAGCTTGCGAACGCGATCGCGGAGCGCCACGGCTCACTCGCCCTTCTGCGCGGGTTCGGGCGGCATGCCCAACGCTTGCGCGTAGAGCGCTTCGTAAGCGCGCCCGGTGCGCGTCACGTCGTAGTGCTGCTTCAAAGTCTTCAGCGCGTTTTTACCCAGCTTCTCGCGCAGCGCGGGATCAGTGAGCACGCGGCGTAGAGCGCCGGCGAGTTCTGTCGGCTGCGCCGGATGCACCAACAAGCCATTTTCGCCGTCTTGGATTACGTCGGGGATGCCGCTGACGCGCGTCGCTACGATCGGCAATGACATCGACATCGCTTCCAGCAAGGCGATGGGCAGGCCTTCCCAGCGCGACGGCATCGCGAGCACATCGAGCGCCGCCAGGATGCGTGGCACGTCTTTGCGTTGGCCAGTGAACACGACATGATCTTCCAAGCCCAGCGCGCGCATCTCTTCTTCGAGCTGCGCGCGGATCTCACCCGAGCCGATGATTAGGCACTTGGGCGCGATGCCCTCTTTCTTCAGCTGAGCCATCGCGGCGAGCAAGTCGGTGTGGCCCTTGGCTGGATGCAGGCGCCCGACTACGCCGATCAGCGGCATGCCGTCGGGCACCGAGAATTCCTGGCGCACGCCTTCGCCATTTGCGCCTTTGAAGCGATCGATGTCGATGCCGTTGGCGATTACGGTCAAGCGGCTTGCCGGCAAATGATCTTGGCTGCGCATCACACGGCCGACCTCTTCGGAGCAGGCCACCACGCGCGTCGAGATCCACGAGAGCGCCCAGTGCACCGCTTTTTGCGGCTTGCCTTCGCACACCACGGTGTTGTGCGCCGTCGAGAACACCGCTGGCACACCGGCGAGCCGCGCCGCGACGCGGCCATAGCTGTCCGCGGTGAATAGATGCGTGTGCACCACCTTGACGTCTTCTTTGCGGAACCAGCGCGCGAGCCGCAGGATGAGCCCTGGATCGAACTTACCTTTGCGCGCAATCAGCTCGACCGGCACACCCATGTTGCGGATCTCATCGGCGAGCCCGCCCGTTTTGATCACACACACCACGCTGAAACGAAATCGATTCGAGCGATGCCGCAGCATATCGGCTAGCAGCCGTTCGGCTCCGTCGGGGGGCAGCTCGTCAATCACATGCACTACGTGAGGCACCGGCGCATTCATTGCTCTGTCTCCACGAGCTTTCGCTCCTCGATTTCCATTCTCAACCGTGAGACCACGGCCAGCGTAATCCAAAAGTAGACGGTCACCGAAATGTCGACCATGCGGGAGCCGAACATGTTGATCAGCGCAGTGCAGGCAGCCAGCGCCGCGGCGCTCATCCCGCAAACGCTCGTGAACGAGTCGGCGCCCATTCGATACACTTGTACCCCGATCGCGTACGTTCGCCATAAAAGCAGCGCGAACACCACCACCGCAGGGATACCCATCTGAGAGGCCAGATACAAGTACATGTTGTGGTTATCGGACTCGTGCACGGGTTGTTCGGTGAAGTTCGATTTGAACTTCGGGAACGTCTTGAAGCCCCAGCCGAACAGAGGGCTCTGCATCGTCATCTTCATGGCGGCTTCCCACAGAATCAGGCGCGTCTGGGAGCTATTGTCGAGCTTCTGAGCTGGTCCCGGATCCGACGAGGTTTGCCCCATGCGTGCTTGTAGCGACTGCGGCACGACTTCGGGCACGGCGATGACCAACGCCAAGCCGAGCACGGCGGCTCCGAGCAGGAACATCTTTCCGCGGATGTAGCCGGCGACGACGGCGCCCACGGCAAAGCCGAAGTATGCGCCGCGTGAGAAGGTGGCGAGCAGAACGCGCGCCATCGTGAGCAGGAACGGGACGCATACTGCCAAGACGCGCGGCTTGTGAATATTGACCAACAGCCACGCGAGAAACGGCGTAGCCGAGTACGCGAGGAACGCTCCGAAGTCGTTGGGCTGGAGCTGCGGACCGAGCAACCTGGCCTTCTCCATCGAGCCAACGCCGCGCTTCTCGAGCCATTCCTGAAAGCCGATGATCAGCACCGCGACCGCGCCGAGCATCATGTAAACCATCATGCGGCGTGCCATGTTGCCGTTACGCAGCAGCCGCACGAACGTGAAGAACACGATGAACGGATCGATCCAGCGCTTTACGTCGAGCCAGTGATCGAGCACGAAGTCGCCGCTCACGGTGACGAACGCCGTGACCACCGAAAACAGCGTGATGAAAGCGTACGCCTTGACTACGCCGGTGCCCGGCGGCGGCATGGAAGGATGATAGCCGTGCCTCGACACGCAATAGAGCAGCAAGAGCAGCACGCCGTTCGTGCCGTTCACGCCCGGCGCGATCGGAATCACGTACATCATGCTGAACGGCAGATAGATGATGGCGAGCGCCATCAGCCATTCAGGATCCTTCATCGTGCGCGAGAGCAGCACCACCGCGATGACTGCGCCCACGCCGTACAGGACCCACGTCGGTAGTTGTAGAGCGGTGGTTATCCCGCCGAGCACCGCCGGCACGGCCAGAAATTTGAGCGTGGACTTGAGCTCTTCGCCCTTCCAGTCCGACGTCGGCGCCGCCACGGCTCCGTCCGCGGTGACCTGTTCGGGTTCCGGCTCATTCATGGGTCGGGATGATACCAGCCTTCGCTCCTTCGACGACCGCTGGGCGCCGCGCCAGCACAGCCTTCAACTAAGCTGCGCCGAAAGGCGCGCGGACGCCTCGTTCGTGGCCATCTCGCGCGGATCGCTGCCGCGATACAGAGACAACAATCTACCTACTATCAAATCGAGAGTGGCGCGGGTTTCTACAGCGCGGCGTGCATTTCGCCCGAGCTCGAGCAGCTGCTCGCTGGGCATACCGGCTGCGGCTTGCAGATGTTGACTGAGACCGTTCACGTCGCCGACCTCGAACAACCAGCCGTTTTGCCCCGGCTCCACGAAATCTTCGCTTCCGCTAATGCGCGTGGCGAGCACCGGCAGGCCACTCGCCATGTATTCGAGCAGCGTATTGGACAAGCCTTCGATGCGCGACGGCAGCACACCCACGTCGGCTTCGGCCAGGATGTCCTCGACTCGATCCTGATGCCCCAGGAACTCGACTTGTTGGCTGATGCCAAGCTTTTGCACGAGCTCGCGCAACGGCTTTTCCAGCACGCCACCACCGAGTAATCGCAGGCGCACGTCCGAGCGACCCGAGAACGCCGAAGCCCAAGCCTCGAGCAGCGTCGGCAACCCCTTTTCTGGTACCAGCCGGCCAACGAACACGGCCGTGAACGGCGCGCCGGGAGCGCGGCCGCGACGCTCGCCGGAGAAACGCGAAGTGTCCACTGCGTTGGGCAGCACCACGATGCGATCGGCTGGAAAACCCTGAGCAATGAGGTCGTTCGCGATGCGCGTGCTGATGGCTTGCAGCACGCTGGCGCGCTGAAAACACAAACGTGCCGCTTTGCCGATCAAACCACGCTGCGGCGCCATGATGCCGTGCTCGAGCTCCCAGAAACCCGAGATCTTCACGATGACCGGCTTGTTGAAGGCCGCGCCGATCACGCACGCAACGGCGCCCAGGTGGTGAGCGATGTGGACGTGCCAGGCGTCGTAGCGATTGCGGTTGGCGAGCAGGAACGCCGCGAAGCGCGCGCACATGATGCCCCCGCCGATGATCTTCCAACGCGGGTAGCTGACGCGTCCGACGGGGAGACCATAACAACGTTCGACCTTGATCTGAGGACCGCGCGCGAGAAGTGGCGTGAGCACGGTTACGCGCTGCTTCAAACGAACCAGCTGCAACGCCAAGGTACGAACCTGCGACTCGGCGCCGCCACCGCCGCGCTTCGTAAAGTCACTCTCGAGAATCATGAGCACGCGGAGCGGCCGAACGCCTGCGCGATTTGCGGTCGTGGAGTCTTCGAAGCGGGTCGCAGCTGTCGTCATGAGAAGCGGGATGCGGGCTAATCGCTGGCCTGATCGGCCGTTGCGCTCGAAAGGAAGTGGGAAGGTATACCAGGTGTAGGAGATCCTCGACCTGGTCGGTAGCGCAGCAACGCGCCTTCACCCAAAAGACGCAATTGTCCAGCATTGCAAGCTAACATGCGGTTCGGATACGGGTCAACGGACCCGTTCTGCGACGGGGTCAACGGACCCATCTCGCGAAGGCTTTCTGCCGGGGCTTCTCGAGCAGCGCGCCCAGATTTCGAGACTGCTTGATTCTCGAACTACGCGAAAGGCGCGTTGCTCGGCGAACGCGCGTGTGTGGCGAGGCGCCACGTTCCTGAGTGAGGCGTTGAGGTGTGCTCTTCGAGCGGCCGCCCGCGTCTCGAGCCGGCGCGTGGCGTTTCGGCGCGGCTTCGTGACGAGGCGGAGCTCGTGCAAGGAGCATAACGAAGTGGAGTTGCTCGTTGCGCGGCCTCCATCCTACCTCTGGAGTTAGCGAACGAGTTGGCTTGGAGCATTGAAAAAGGCTATGTTCAAGGGTCCTTGTGGGTTCGCACTCCGGCTTCCCTACATGAACGGGAACCGCAACGCGAAGGCGGCAAGAAAGGCGGCTTAGACCGATGACTCGCTTATTCGTTCCTGTGCTGGTCGCAGCAGTCTGGCTTGCGAGCGCTTGTGGTGGCGGTGACGGCAGTGGCGGTTCGAATGGTGGCGCGGGCGCGTTGGGCGGCGCGTCGAACACTGGTGGCTCGGCGAACGCGAAGGGCGGCGCTACATCGGGCGGCAGCGCAAGCGGCGGCTCGGCGCAGGGCGGTGCGGTAGTCGTTGAGGGCGGCGCCGGCGGTGTCGATGGCAGCGGAGGTGTACCCGGCACTGGCGGTATCGAGAACAGCGGTGGCAGCACAGCCGCGGGTGGCACCGTCGGAAGTGGTGGCATTACGTCTGGCGGCGGCAGCGTGGCTAGCGGCGGCAACACGACAGCGGGCGGCAGCGTCGGCAGCGGCGGCACCACCACGGATCCAGGCACCGGTGGTGTCGGCGAGGCCGGCAGCGGTGGAGAGCCGCCGACTCGCTTCGTGGTGAGCGCGCAGCAGAATTTGCTCGCGTTTCAGACCTGCAGCACACCGGCGCTGATCAGTGACGTGCCTGCGGGCACGTACACGATCGAGCTCAGCGAAAGCACGCTGTCGAAGGGATACGTCTCCGACGACAACAACGTCGAGTCGCCGTCTATCGACAACTACGTGATCGTGAGCGTGCCGCTCCCCGCCGGCGATCCGAACGAAGACATGCGCGTGTTCATGCTTCACGGCGTGGGCCACTCCGTGAACATCACGCTGCCTGAGCAAGCAACGATTTCGTTGCTGTTCATCGACAGCGACACCGCCTCCAACGTGGGTGAAGCCAAAGTGACCCTCACGCCGAGCGGCTCGTCCGCGACGGTCTCCGCCGTGAGCAATGTGCTCGCGTGGCGCTCGGCTTGCGCCTCGACCCCGGTCGAGATCTCTGTCGCCAATCACAAGCAACGCATCACCTTGCTCGAAAGCACTTTCTCGACGGGCACCGGTGCCGCCGATCCGTATGTGTTGCTTCGCTTGCCGAGTGAACGACCCGATGACGAGTGGCGCTACGCGGTGCTGAACGGCATCGATTCGAGCGTCGACTTCATCCCGTACTTCAACGGCAAGCTGCGAGCTTGGCTGATCAGCCCCAACGCAGGGGCGACCGGCGAAGCGACCCTCGAGATCTCGGACATCGCCGAGGGCCCCTGACCGCCGAGCCAGCGGTGCAAACTGCTGGACTCACGAGCGCGACACGCGGTCGAAATCGGCATTTCCGCTAGCCCTCCGGCCCAGCGGCTTTCTGGAGTCGCGAGACCCCGGTCGGGTACCATCGGCGCGCGCTCCGCCCTGCGCCCAAGCTTGCTTGGGTGGGTGGAAGGTCAAACACCGAAGTGACAGATCTGGCCAGAGGACCGCTAGATTTGCGGTCCTCACGTAGCTGGGGACCGCGAATCTTGCGGTCCGTTCAACCGGTCACCGGTGTAAGCTCCGCAGCGTGTTGGGTCCCGCCATGCACTTCGAATCTGGGCTGCGATCGTTCGTCGGCGCAGGCCTGGTTTTTACGCTGATTGAGCGCGCCTGGCAGCCTTTCGAGCGCTGGCGCGGGGTTCGAGCGTGAAACCGCAGAGTCTCGAACGCTTGGTACTCGTCGCGGGCTGCGTTGCGGTTTTCATTTTCAGTCCGTTCGTTGCGTACGCATTTCTGTCTCGGGCCGTGTATCGCACCACCGCCCTCGTTCGCGTGAAGCCGGCGGCAGATGCGAAAATCCAGCTTCCACCTCCGCTCGAGGCGGCGCGGCGGCTGCGCGACGCGGTGCTCGATGGTGAGCTCATCGAGCGACTGGCGCGCGACAAGTCGTCCGCGAGTGTCGCCGAAGCGCGCGATCTGCGAGTCGACTTCGAGCTCGACACCATCGACAGCCAGTCGTTCAGCGTCTCGTTTCGCGCGACCGATCCGGTGCGTGCGCGCGACATGTGCAACAGGCTGGCGCGGCGCACGGTGCAAAGCGCGCCGCAAGCGCTCACCACTTCCGTTGATGAGGAGACGGAGCGCAGCCAGCGCGTCGACGAGCTGGTGGCATTCCTGGCCTCCCACGCGGACGCCGCTGCACCGGCTGGCTCTGCGCTCGCGGTGAACAGCGCACAGGCGCGAGAGCAAGCGCGCGAAGAGCTGGCGCGTGCGACGTTGCGCTCCGAGCGCGCTCGGCTCGCGCAAAAGCTCGAAGCCGCAGCGGCGCTGCCCGGTTCTGACAATCCGTACGCCGATCAAGAGCAGTCCCCCGAGCTGATGAAGCGTCGCATCGCCGAGATCGATCGGCTGCTCGCAACGCGGCCCAAGGTCGAAGCGGCACCGCTCGGCTCGGCAACTCCCGAAGTCGAGGCGCAATGGCGGAAGCTGGTGCAGGCCGTTTCGGCCAGCGAGCGCCCTGCAAACCCGAACGTCACGGCGCTCACCGCAGCGCTCGTGACTGAAGCGCCCCTGCCCACCTCGCCGATCGAGCCAAATCGGAAGCTCATCTTGCTGATCGGTTTCTTGACGTCGCTGGCAGCCGCGGGCCTCGTCGTGATTGCTCAGAGCGCGGCGAGCAGCTCGAGTTCGCGGCGCAGTCGTCGCCGTTCGAGCTCCACGGTGCGCGTCAGCGAGCGCGGTTGGAAAACGCCGACGGGTTCGATTGCTCCCGATGGTCGCGGCGCCACACAACCGAACTACGGTAGCGTGGCGCCACCAAACTACGGCAGCGCGCCGCCGCCAAACCACGGCAGCGTGGCGCCGCCAAACTACGGCAGCGCGCCACCAGGAGCTGGCACGATGCCGCTCGACATGACAATGCCGATCGCTCCGAAGATTGTTCCGGTCGGCGTAATTGAAGTCAAAGGCACCTCGGTTCCTGCGCCGCCAGGCGAGGTGAGCGAAACCGTGGTTGCAGAGGCACGCGCGGTCGAAGCGCAACCAAACGAAGGCCGCGCCGTCGAAGCGCGCCCCAACGAGGAGCGTGTTGCCGAAGCGCGCCCGGCGGATGCACGCGCCGACACGATGCTTGGTGAAACCCAAGCGATTCCCGGACAAGCAATCCCAGGCCGGCCGATGCGCGCGCGCGGACGTGTCACACAAGTCCTGGGTTCACCGGTAATCGCGGAAGCGGTGGCCGCGGCAGGCTCTGCAGCGACGTCGAGTTATCCGCCTCCCGGCGAGCCGCCTCCTCCTCCGGCCGAGAATGGTTCCGCCCCGCCGCCGGGCAACGATCCCGGAGTGGGCGCCCGCAACACGAGCTCCGGTCCGCCGCGGCCCAAGGCGCGTGTGAGTCCGCTCGATGTGTCGCGGAGCTTCCGTCCCGATCCATCTTTGGTGCCGGCCGCGCGTCGCACACTGCGCGACGCCTTACTTCCCTACACGAGGCAGCCCGGCTTCGTGGTCGCCGTGTTGGGCAGCGACGACTGCGCCGAATGGAAATCGCGGGTTGCAGCGGAGCTTGCGTTGGCCCTGGCCGTGCCAGATCAGTGCCGCTTGTTGATGGTGGAATGCGACTTCGCGTCGCCGCACGTGCAACGCTGGATGCGTGTCGAAGTTCCCATCGCAGCGGGCTTCTCCCTACAGCTTCAAACCCGCGGACGAGAAGTGGGCGAAGAAGGCTGGACCGTGTTGCATTGTTCTCGTTCGCTCGATCTGCTAGCAGAAGGTGCGATTCGAGCGCCCGACGCGCTCTTTGCTTCAGAGTTCTACGGCTGCCTGACATCCATCCGTTACCACTACGATGTCGTCATTCTCGACGGTCCTTTGCTGTCTCAGCGCGCGGCGTGCCGTGCGCTCGATGACGTATGTGACGCCGTGATCGCAGTGAGCCGCAACGACGAGGCGTCGCTCTTGCGCGAGGTGGCTGCTCTCATGTCGCCCAAGCCGGTTTGGCGCGTCGAAGCTGGCTGAGCGGCGAAACGGCGAACCTACGATGATGGCTCAAAAACTCAAGTCGGCGGTCGATGCCTTCCTATCGCGGCAATCGACGCCCCCGTCGACGATCGAGCGCAACGGCGTGAGCGTGCGCGTCGTCGAGTCACTCAGTGAGTTCGAATCGCTAGGCCCTGCTTGGGAAGAGCTGCAGGAGCAAGCGATCCTCACCAGCGTATTCGAGACGCACGACTGGCAGTACCTGTGGTGGAAAACCTACGGGCGCGATCGCAAGTTGCGTCTGTTGGTTGCGAGCGCCGAGGGCAAGCTGGTCGGCGTGCTGCCGCTCTACATTCAAACCCAGACGGTAATGCGTTGCCCGGTGCGCGTGTTGCGCCTGGTCGGTACCGGTGGTGACACGTCGCCTGACGACTTGGGAGCAGTGCTTGCGCGCGGGCGCGAACGAGAAGTCGCCGAAGCGCTGGCGGAAGCGGTGAGCCAGCTTTCGGGTTGGGATCTGCTCTTGCTCACCGACATGCACGCCGAGAGCGACTTCACTCGAGCCATTGGCGAAAAGATGCGCGCGATGGGGCTGCATTGCGTGCAGAGCCGCTGCGAACGCATTTCGTTCCTCAGCTTGCCGAGCAGTTGGGACGCCTGGTTGCAGTCTTTGCACGGCGACCGTCGCTATCGAGTTCGTAATACGCGCAAGAAGTTGAACGCCGCGCACAAGGTTCGCTTCTTCGTGTGGGACGATCCGGCGACGCTGGATCAAGCCGTCGATCGTTTGGTCGAGCTTCACCACAAGCGTTGGCGTTCGGCGGGGCGCACGGATCATGGCTTTGCTTCGGCCGAGTACGTTGGGTTTCACCGCGCCGTGATGGCTGCTTGTCTGAAGCATGATCGCCTGCGTTTTTACTGCCTCGAGCTGTCCGGGGAGATCGCGGCGATGTTCTACTTCTATCGCTTCCGCGACACCGTTTTCCTGATGCAGAGCGGCTTCGATCCGGATCACTCCGCGCTCAAGCCGGGCCAAGTGTTGCTGGGTTACATCATCGAGCACGCCATCGGCGAAGGCATGAAGACGCTCGATTTCTTGCGCGGTGAGCACCGTTACAAAGACGAGCTGGCCACCGGTCAGCGCGAGACGGTGCAGGTCACTGCATTCCGGCAAACGCCGGGCGCCTGGGTATATCGCACGCGGCGGCAGATCTTGCCGGCGTTGAAGGCGAAGGCGTTGCGTGCGGCGGAACGTTTGCGCGCCGCGCGGCAGGGTACCGCGCCAGAGGCCGCTTGAGCAAAAGCGAGTCGCCGCTGCGGCGCTTGCTCATCCAGGCTTCTCACTATTCGCTAGGCAGCCTGCTGACGACAATCGCGGGGTTGGTGAGCTTTCCGCTGCTGACCCGCGCGTTTTCGGTGGCCGATTACGGCGTGATGAACTTGGTGGGCGCCACGCTCACGGCTTCGGTGGCGATCGGCAAGTTCGGTATTCAGCACTCGATTATCCGCTATCGCAGCGAAATCGGAGCTGGCAAAGGCAATTACAGCTTTGCGCAGCTGATCTCGACCACGTTGTTCGGCATGCTGGTGACGGGCTTCATCACCATGTTGGTGGTGATGGTGGGCTCGCACTTCGCGCCCATCGATTGGGTGGCGGAGCCGCGCGTGCGCCTGGTGATGCAGATCGTTTCGGTCCTCATCATCGTGCAGGTCGTCGAGAGCGTATTCTTGAACTTCTTGCGCGCGGACCAGGAGACCGCGGCGCTGATGCGCTATCAGGTAGTGAAGAAGTACCTGAGCCTCGGCTTCATGCTGTTCGCCGTGTTCGTGGTGCGGCAAAGCCTGACGGCGTTCTACATCGCGTCGCTCACGGCCGAGAGCATCGCGCTCGCTTGGCTGGCGCGCATTGCGTTCAGACAAGGTGTGCGCCCGCGCCCGCGCCTCGCCGATTTTTCCCCGCCGCTCTATCGCGAGCTGCTCGGTTTCGGCATCCCGATGATGATCGGGTACGAGCTGTCCGGCATCGTGCTGTCTGTTGGCGATCGCTATGTGGTCGCGGAAATGATTGGGCAGGTGCCGCTCGGTCTGTACGGCGCGGCCTACAACCTGTGCCAATACGTGCAGGGCATTCTGGTGGCTTCGGTAGGTCAGGCGATCATGCCGATTTACATGAAGATCTGGGACGAGAAGGGCGCGGACGAGACCGCCACGTTCATCGGCAAGTCGCTGCGCACCTACGCCATGTTTGGCGCTCCCATCATCGCCGGGCTCGCTGCCGTCGGTCCCGAGCTGCTGCCGTCGCTGGCCTCCGAGCGTTATGCCAGCGCCTCGATGGTGCTGCCATGGGTGATCTCGGGCATGGTGGTGGAGGGCGCCAACAACATGCTCGGCGCCGGGCTCTTCATTCACAGAAAGACGCGCATCATCATGACCATCGTGATGAGCACGGCGATTCAGAACATCGTGCTCAACGTGCTGCTGGTGCCGCGCTTCGGCATCGTCGGCTCGGCCGCTGCTACTTTGGTCAGTTACGGCACCACCGCTACCGCCATGGCCTTCACCGGGCGTTCGCTGCTGCGCGTGCGAATTCCCTGGTTCACCCTGCTGCGCGCGGCGATCGCTTCGGTGTTGATGTACCTGGCGGTTTCGCGCCTCTTCCCCGGCCACAACCTGATCACGGTGGCTGTGCGCGCGGCGGCCGGCGTGGCCGTGTACGTGGTGCTGATGGCGCTGATCGACCCCGACGCGCGCCATTTGGTGAAGCGCGCCGTGTCACGCTTCGTGCGATAGTTGGAGGATGCGGATGAACCTCGCTCGAGTGAAGCGCAAGGTGAAGGGCGCGATCGCGTCCAATCTCGGTTGGCAAATGCTCGGCCCCTGGTTGCGCAAGCCCGGCGTGATCGTGCTCATGTACCACCGCATCGCGGGGCCCGATCGTAGCCTGGGTGGGCTTGCGGTGGAGACCTTCACCGAGCAGATGCAATGGTTGCGCGATCGATGCGATCCGATTTGGCCGGAGGAGTTGATCGAGCGCGCCAAGCGACCGCGCCAGCGCAAGCCCGCCGTGCTGGTTACCTTCGACGATGGCTTCCGCGACTATCACGATTTGGCCTACCCGGTGCTTAGCCGGCTCGAGATTCCGGGAACGGTGTTTTTGGCCACCTCGTTCATGGACCGCGGCGGTACCGGCATGATGTGGACCGAGGAAGTGCAGTGGGCGGCGTTGTCCACGCAGCGCGACAGCGTGAAGCTCCCGTGGTCGACCGGCAGCGCTGTGCCGCTCCCCGATCGCAAGTCCCGCACCAAGCTCGGTGATCTCGCGCGTGAGCACATGAAGGCGTTGCCCGACGCGGAGCGCCGCGCGGCGCTGGACGCACTGTTGCAGGAGCTTGGCCAACCGCCTCCGCGTGACCGCGAAATGCTCACCTGGGACGAGGTGCGCCGCACTCAACAATGGACGCGCTACGGCGGGCACACGCACACGCATCCAATCTTGTCGCGCCTGTCACGCGAGCAAGCCGAGGCCGAAATCGTGACCTGCCGGGATCGCATCGCCGCCGAGACCGGCAAAACGCCCGCGACGTTTGCTTATCCGAACGGGCGCGCCAGCGATTACACGCGGGAAACCCAGGACATCCTGCGCGCGCACGGCTTCACGCTGGGCTTCTCCACCATCGAAGGCATCGCTGGCCCGGACAGCGATTGGCTTGCGATCAAGCGCTTGCCATCGCAAGCCGACAACATCGCCGACTTCGCCTGCCTCGCTGCCGGCCTCTCTCTAGCCTGAGCGGTTAGCGCGATCGTCGCCGCGCTACTTCGCTTCGGCCGACGCTTCGTTCAGCACGACGCCGGCAAACTTGCGCTTGTCGAACAGCGCTGCTGCCTCGCTGATGCTTTCGGTGGTGTCGATGCCGTAGCCAGCGACTAGCACCACTAGATCCGCGAGATCAGAGAGGATGCGCGCGTCGGGCGAGCCCTTCACGGGCGGCGCATCGAGCACGACGAAGCACGGTGTTTGCTGGAAGGCACCCAGCACTTCGCGCATCGTGCGCGATGAAAAATACTCGCGCGGCTGAGTATGAGGGCGACCCGCTGGAATCAGATGCAAGCGTGGCAACGCCGTTGCGCGCAGAGCTACGGCGCCCTGTGTGCGATCCAGATAGTCGAACAGGCCACCCTCGTCGCCGTTCACTCCGAACACGCGGTGCTGAGTTGGGTTGCGTAAATTGCAGTCAACCAAGATGGCTACGCGGTTCTCTTCGAGGGTGAACGCTGCCGCCAAGTTGCGCGCGACGAAGTCGCCCCCCGAACCCGCTGTCACTGGGGCCACCATGGTGGTGAAATGCGTGCGGCCGAGGCCCGCGCCCAGATTGAGTAGGCGGGTGCGCAGCTCGCGAAACGCGTCCACCTGTTGCGTCGATGCTGCCAGGCTGTCGATGAGCTCGGTGGGAGGCGGCGCATCGGGCGGGACGTGGACGTTGAGCAGATTGCCGCGCGGGACCGGGACGATCGCGCCGCCTGGCGCTGAAGCTCCGCGATCGTCCTGCGCCGGGCTGCGCCGGTTCTGATCCTGATCGCGCAGACCGTTCATGTGGAGGTCATCTTGAGCTTCACGAGGAAGACCGCCAAATACACTGCGAACACGCCGACGACCATCAATACTGCCCACAACCCGCGAAGTCGATGCTTTGCTGCCTGGGTCGGGGGAGCGGCGTGTGGAATCGTCGTGAGCAGGGGCACCTTCAGCCGCTCGATTTGGCGGTCGCTGCGCACGCGCCCGTCCACCTTGACCAGAGCGAACAGCAAGCCGAGCGGGATGGCGGCTGCCACCGCGAGACCAATTGCGCTCAGGTGCATCAGGCGCAAGCTGCTGGCGGTCGCGGGAATTTCCGCTGGTTCCTGCACGCGCAGCGACAGCCCCCGCCGTTCGGCATCGAGATCCATCGACACGCGCGCATTTTCGCGGCGCTTGAGCAAGTCTTGGTAGACGTCGCGTGTGGCTTCGTAGCGGTTCAGCAGCTCCTGCAGCGTGGCGTCTTGGGTAGCGACGCGGACCGCCGGGTCAATCTGCTGGGCGTATGGCGAGCCGGGTAGGCCAGGCGGCATGCCGGGGATTGCGGGTGGGAGGGCGCCGGCCGGAACCGCTGCAGGTGCTGGTGTCGCCGCTCCGGGTCGAGCCGGGGCTGCCCCGCGCTGCACCGAAGCGCGCGCGGCTTGAATCACCGATTCGTCCAGAGCTGCGGCGGCCTCGACAGCGGCGCGCTCGCGCGCGACGCGTGCGTCTGCCAGCTTCTTCAGTTCGGCCTGGGCGTTGTTGAGGTCGCGGCGAACGCGCACCACGTCCGGATGTTGCTCGGTGTAGTTGCCGAGCAGTCGGTTCAGATCATTTTGGAGCGAGCTCACACGCCGCGAGAGGTCCTCCTCCTGCTGGCGCGACTCCGGAGAAATCGGCGGCGGCAGGCGAGCTGCGGGTGGCGCGGCGGCTCCGCCGGCTGGAGCTGCGGCACCACCAACACGTGCGACGGGGCGCGCCGAACCACCGGCAGCGGGCACGGCAGCGGCGCCCGCAGTGGCGGCGCCATTGGGACCCTGCTGGTCTCGATAGCGCGTGATGACGTTCTGATGAGCTTCGGTGAGCTTCACCGCGTACTCGGTCACGCGCTTGTCGATGAAGTCGAACGCCTCTTTACTCTCGCGCTCTTTGGCGAGTGTGCCTTCGCGCACGTAGATCTCGGCGAGCTTGTTGGCGACGCGCGCAGCCTTGACCGGATCCGTATCGAAGTAGGAGATGCGCACCATCTCGGGACGCGGACTGTCGACTTTGATGCGCGCCTTCACCTTGTTGATGACGCGCTCTTCTTCCACCGGGCTCTGGTGCCCATCCAACCAACCGCCGAAGGTAGCGACCTCACGCATGATGCGGCGGCGCGCCATGATCTGATTGAGTATCGCAACCTGATCGGAGACGTCCGTCGAAACGGCGCGGCCTTGCATGAGTGGCTGAATGATGTTGCTGTTCTCGGCAAGGATCAGCGTCGAGGCGTCCCACCGCTTGGGCAGGCTGAGCCCGACCGGCAGCGCGATGAGTGCCACCACCGCGAAGAGCATGGTGAGCGGCAGCAAGCGACGCTTTCCTTCTTTGAGCAGCAGGGCGATGGTTTCGGAAAGAGGTTCCGGATTCGCGTTCATTGACTGTCACCCTGCCCGGGAAGCTGGCAGTGCGAGCTGAGAGGGCAGAAATATAACACGAAGCCTCGATCCAGCACGGTTTGTCGCCTGTTGGATCGCGGCGTGTCGCCCCCTTGCCGGCGCCCCGTTTTCCAGCGTGAACGCTACGCGCGGGTGGCACAGGTGGCGCGGCCGGGGAGCCAATGGCGGAGCGTCACAGACGCTTTTGCCACGCCGTCACGGCGGCGTGCGCGCCATGCCCCAGCTGATCTTCATATTGATCCAGTAGTTCCACAACGTGACTGCGGCGATCGCGATGAGGTTCGCAATGTAGCGATTCACGTGGGCGAAGTTGTAGAGCACGTTCAACAAGATCACGTTGAGCACCAGGCCCATCCCGCACACGATGTTGAACTTCAATAGACGTCTTAGCACTGGGCTCGTGCGGCGACCTTGGGCGTCACTGAAGGTCCACACGTCATTCCACAAGAAGTTGTTCAGAATCGCGATCTCGGCGGCGACGGCTTTGCTGCGTGTCAGCCCGAAGCCGAGCTGCGTCGGATCGCTGAGCAGGTAGAGCACGGTCGTGTCCACCAGCACGCCCGAGAGCCCAACCAAAGCGAAGCGCAGAAAGCGCGTTCCGGAAGGCGTCGTGAAGCGCAGCCGCAACAAGTGCAGAATGTATTCGACGTAGAGTTTGGCGGTGACCTTGCTCGAGCCCTCGGTGCGCTCTCGGAAGACGTAGCCCTCTTCCTCCACCTTCGCGATGCGTCCGCGCCCGATGACTTCGAGCAAAATCTTGTAGCCGAGTGGGCTCAACATCACGTCGCTGATGACGTCGCGACGCAGCATGAAGTAGCCGCTCATCGGATCGGTGACGCGTCCGACCACGCCGGGCAGCAGCACGAGCCCGAGCAGCTGTGCGCCGCGCGAAAGGATTCTTCGCGCGAGGCTCCAAGTCGATACACCGCCGCCTTCCGCGTTGCGGCTGCCAATGGCAAGCTCGGCGCCTTGCTCGATGCGATCGAACAAGCGAGTTACGACTTCGGGTGGGTGCTGCAGATCGGCATCGATGACTGCCAACACGTCGCCACGCGCGACTTGCCAGCCGCGAATCACCGCGCTCGAGAGACCGCGTTCACCAATGCGTCGCATAACGCGGACTGCAGGCCATTCGAGCGACGCTTGTTGCGCCACCTCCCAGGTGCGATCGCGGCTGTCGTCGTCGACTACGATGAGCTCGTAGGCGTTCGGCAGCTTGGCGTCCAAGAGCGCCGTCAGCTGTGACAACAGCGGGCGAATGTTCTGGCTCTCGTTGTAGGTTGGAATCACGAGTGAGAGCCGAATCGCCCGGTCGTCGCCCTGCCGCGCTGGTACGACGAGGCTGCCCGTGGGTGCCGGTACCAGCGAAGAATTCCCGCCAACGGTCGAGGGTTGCATAGGTTTGCCCGCTGGCGGATTACGAGGGATGTGCGCGGTTTGCAAGTACCGAGAGCGCTACCCCCCGACGATTGTGGGCGGGCGCCTCGACATTGCCGGGGGTTCGCGTAAAGTGAGGCGGTGCGCGGGTCGGAGTGAGAGTGACCTTCCGAGTAACACCCCGTATGCGAGCTCGGCTCGACGAGTACAGCGGCTATCATCGCACGCCGGGCAATGAGGCTTGCCACTTCGTCGGGGTTCCGTTGATCGTTGCCGGAACCAGCATCCTGCTCGGGCGCGTCGCGCTCGCTAATTTTTTCGGCTTCCAGCTGACGCTAACGGAACTCGTGCTGGCCGCCATCGCGCTCTTTTACGTCATCGAAGCGCGCTGGCTGGGTGCGCTCACCGCGCTCGTGATGGTGGTGCTGGCAGAGCTTTCGCGTCCGCTACCGTTCTATGTCGGCCTGGCGCTGTTTCTCGTGGGTTGGGCGGTGCAGTTCGTGGGTCACGCCGTGTACGAGCATCGTTCGCCAGCGTTCCTCAATAACTTGCTGCATCTGTTGGTGGGCCCTGCCTGGCTCCTCGAACGAGCTGCAAAACCGAAATCTACGCCGTGAACACAGCGGCGCAGCAAAGGAGCTAGTCGCGTGACGGATCACACGAGTCTGCTCGGCTCGCTGAACTTGTTCGAATCTCTCAGCGACGACGAGTTGAGTGCGCTGTCGGCACGCTTGGAGGCGGTCGAGTTTGCGGCTGGGCAGGTCATTTTCGAGCAGGGTGCACCCGGCGGAACGCTGTTCATCATCCAGGAGGGCGCGGTCGATATCTCCTATGGCTCGGGCAAGACGGCGCTCGGCTTGGCCACACTGGTGCCTGGCGAGTACTTCGGTGAGCTCTCGCTGTTCGACGGCGAACCGCGCTCCGCGACAGCGCGCGCCGCGCGCCACTGCCGCTTGTTGGCGCTGGAGCACGCTGATTTCGTAGCGTTTACGAGCAAGCGACCCGACGCTGCGCTCAAGATCATGCGCGAGCTGGCGCGCCGGCTACGCCAGACCAACGCGGCTTTTTCGAGCCAGGTGTCGCGCAACGTGTTGGCTGAAGAAGCCGAGCAGCTGACGTTGGGTCAGCGCGTCGCGGATCGCGTGGCGGCATTTGGTGGCTCCTGGCCCTTCATCGGCACCTTTGCAGGGCTGATGGCGGTGTGGATGATTTTCAACGTGGTCTCGAAGACGGCCTTCGATCCGTTTCCGTTCATTCTCTTGAATCTGATGTTGTCGACGCTGGCGGCGCTGCAGGCGCCGGTGATCATGATGAGCCAGAACCGTCAGGCCGTGAAAGACAAGCTGCTGGCCGAGAACGACTACCAAGTGAACCTGAAGAGTGAGCTCGGTGTGCAAGCGCTGATCAAAGGCCAGGCAGAGCTCATCGCTCGGATTGGATTGCTCGAACGCCAACTGACGCCTTCGCGCCGGCCGGGACCGATTTCGAGCGAGGTAAAGTGACGATTCGCGGAACGAGTGCGGCTCTTGCTCTCACCTTGCTGTTCGGATGTGGTTCGGGCTCGAGCTATGGCGACGCACCTGAGGGTGAATCGATTCAGGTCTCACTCGACATCACACTCGGGCCGCCAGAAGCCGAGGTCAGCGTGGTTGTGCTGGACGATCGCGAAGGCGCTGACGATCTGCGCCAGCTCGCGGCGATTCAGCTGGAAAGCTGGGCCGCGCGCGTTCTGAGTGGAGTGCGACCGTGCCTTCCCAACGACCCGGCGCGAACCAGTCCAGTCGATCACTCGTTGGTCGTCGTGCATCCTTCGGCTAGTGGAGAGGCTCGCTTGGTGGGTCCCTCCGTCGAGCCGAGTCTGCGTTGGCGAGAGGCCGACGCGACGCCGGCGGGGCGCCTCGCGTTCGTCAACGCTGCCAATGCTGCGTTCGGCGCGGTGCACGCCGGGGCGCCGTATTCGCCGCTCGCCGCCGCTCAAAGCATCGTCGAGCTCGTGAGCGGCAAACGCGCGCCGGATAGCAGCGCAGAGTCCGCGCTGCTGGCGAGCTTGCCCAGCAAGCGAACCGTGAAGTTGCTGCTGCTCTCCGCGCACGAGGACGAGAGCCCGGGCGAACCCGAAGCGTACACCGTGAACACGAGCGATGTCGTGCTCGATTCGTTGCTCTTGCCTAGCGCCGAACCATCCGCGACTCCGCCTACGTGCGCGGCGTCACAAACGCCATCCACGCCGCGTTTCAACGCTTGGCGCACAGCGCGCGGCGTGAGCTCGTTGCTGTGGCCGTGCGTCAGCTTGTCGTTGTTCCAGCCTGCTGAAGCCACATGCAGCAAGCGATGCGTGTCGTGGCGCCCGCTAAAGGAAGACGACGGGCGTGCTACCTGCCGCTTGCTAATCGACGCGGCGACGGAAAGCTGTGACCCGGCATTCGGCTGGCTCGATCCGTTGGGCGACGGCGGTGAGCGGCGGCCGCAGCGTCGAACCGAAGGCGGCAGCGTGATTAGCACCTGTGAAATCCAACAGCTGAGTGGAGCAGCGCTCGCGAGCTGTCGCGAAAGTTTGAGCTGCAGCGATTGTCAGCCGGGCTGGTGCGCAACCCAGGTGCCTGACCTGCTCGACGACTGCACTCGTGGCGTGCCCCTTCCGTTGCGCTTCTCCGGTGGAGCCGACGTCGCCGCGCGCGGCATTGCCACCCTCCTCTGCAACGGCGAGCGCGTGAAGTTCGAGTGAGTCAGTCGCTCAGCTTCAGCAGCTGCTTCGACAGACTGCGCTTAGCGAAGCCCAACGGCCTGCCGCCGGCGAAAGCAAACAAGCCATCACACAGCGCGAGCAACGCCCCGCCGGTATTCGGGTAAGCGAGGTGCACTGGATCCCAAGAGATGGGCCCGAACTTGGCTTTGAAGGCGCGCAGTCCTTCGAAGTTGTAAAGCGGCTCCGCCCAACGCCGCACCAGCTTGAGCGGTAAGGGTACGTCACCCGCGAGCGGCGCCAGGCCCAGTGTGGCCCAGCGCACGTCGCTCTCGCCGAGCTCGCGCATGGCCGCGTCGATCAGGAGTTCCACCGTGCCGTTCGGCGCATCGGGGCTGCGCACCAGGTGCTCGAATAACCAGCCACTGCGCGCATAGACGGGGCTCAACGTAGCGAAGCCGAGCACGCGTTGCTCCTGAGAGCGTGCCACGAAGTAGCGGCGTTGTTCGCGCGCGGTGAATGGATCCAGCCCAGTGAGAAAGCCCATTTTCGCTAGCGGGCGCCGCGCGAGCCAAGCCTGATGCACCGCGGAGAGCTCGGCTTCGCTGGCTGCGGAGTCGCGCGTCACGCGGATTCCTTTGGCGCGCGCACGGCGCAGCTGTTCGCGCAAACTGCGCGAGCTCTTCACATGGCTCTGCCACCTGCACGGGTCGTATACGGGTTGTTCACCCAGCACGAACGACGGCATGCCCGTGGCGCGAAGAAAACGTGGCTCGACCGCGAAGAAGCTGGCGCGCTTGCCGCGGCGCTCGGCTGCGTTCACGAACGCGGCAGCAACCTTCGAGAGATCCTTGGTGTCCGCGATGGGAGCGCCCGCTCCCACCCAAGCGTTGCCGTGTTCGACATAGGCGACGCAACCGCGTTCAGAAAACCAATACGAGAACTCCGCGCTCAGAGTTTGAAACGAGGTGGCGTTCCAACCCCAACGTTGAACCAGGTGCTGAGCACGATTGCGTTCGGCAAGCTGTTCGGGAACCACAGGAGCGCGCGGACCTTAGCGCACTTTGGAGACCTCGGCGGCACACCTCGAAACGCCCGGAAATCCGGCCGTTTCGAACGCTAGTTGCGCATGGCCACGGGCTCGAACTTGGGCGAAAGCACGTGGTTTAGCGCGAAGGCGACCAGGTACGCGAGGCCGCACACCGTGAACAGGATGGCGTAGCCAGCCGACATGTTGCCCGCCTGCTTGAACGAGTCGAGCAACTTGCCGGTGTAGATGGGGAACATCACGCCGGTGATGCAACCCGCCATACCGCCGATACCAACCAGCGAAGCCACCGCGCGCTTCGGGAATACGTCGGACGCGCTGGTGAACAGGTTCGCAGACCACGCTTGGTGCGCGGCGCCGCACACACCGATCAACACTACCGCCAGCCAGTCGCCCGCGTTGGTGACCAACAATGCCGGCAACGCGCAGGAGGCGTAGATGAACATGCAGGTCTTGCGAGCGCGCGTCACGCTCCAGCCGCGACTCGCCAGGAAGCCGGTGAGCCAGCCGCCAGCGATGCTGAGCACAGTCACGATCGCGTAAATCGTAACGAGGTGCACCCAGCTGTGCTTCATATCCAGGCCGCGAGTGCTCTTGAAATAATCCGGCAGCCAAATCAGGAAGAACCACCAAACTGGATCGGTGAGTGCCTTGGCAATTACGAAGGCCCAAGCCTGGCGGTACTTCAGCACCTGCGACCAGCGAACCTTCTCAGTGGGAGGCGCTGGTTCGGCGTCGCTCTCGATGTGTGCGAGCTCAGCGGCGCTCAAGCGACTGGTCTTCTCCGGCACGTCGTAGAGGGGCAACCACAGCGCGAGCCATACGAACCCTGCGATGCCTGCCGCGATGAACGTCGCTTGCCAGCCGTAGGTCAGCGCAATGAATGGAACTAGAGCGGGCGCGACGATCGCGCCAACGTTGGCGCCCGAGTTGAATAGCGCAGTCGCGAAGGCGCGCTCTCGACGCGGGAACCACAACGCCACCGCCTTGATCGCCGAGGGGAAGTTACCGCCCTCCCCGAGCCCGAGCGAGACGCGCGCCAACATGAAGCCGCTCACAGTCGACGCCGCGCAGTGAGCGATGGCAGCCAAACTCCACGCGGCGATCGAAACCGCATAACCAATGCGCGTTCCGACGCGATCGACGAACCAGCCGAAAGCCAGCAGGCCGATGCCGTAGGCTGCTTGGAACGCAGCCATGACGTCGCCGAATTGCTCGTTGGTCCAACCGAGCTCGTTGTCGAGCATCGGTTTGACCAACGCCAGAATCTGACGATCGATGTAATTGACCGTCGTCGCCAGAAACAGCAGCGTGCAGACGAGCCAGCGGTAGCGCCCGACCGTCGTCGTGGGTTTGTCAGTTGTAGTAGTGAGAGTCGAGGCAGCGGTCATGTTGGCTTCCTGACGGCAGCGTTTGCTCGACGCAGTTCAGTGCTCGACGAGAGTCACCGTGCTCGAGCGAGGGCGAGACGCGGCAGCAGTTTGCCCCCGCCTCACAGCTAGTGGCTAGGCCTCACGTTCGTGGCTCACTCCAAAAAGATCGTAAGGATCGCTGCCTCCTGCGAGCACTGTTAAGAGCAATTCCGAACCTGGGTGTTTCGAGACAGGAAATGATCTGAACGCTGCGTGGGCCGTGCGGCAGGCCTCAGACCACTTGCTTCGAGTTGGCTGAAGGAGCGCCCGCATGAGGACTTCGCATTGCTTCTCGCTGTTCCTGGTCGTGCTTCCATCTCTGGCGTGCTCAGCCAGCGGCGAAACGGATCCGCGCGGCTCGAGTTCGGGTGGGGCGAATACCGTCGCGGGCAATGCGAGCGGCGGCGCGAAGATCTCCGGCGGCGCACCGAGCTCTTCGAGCGGTGGAACCACGGGCATCAATGTGCCTACCGGTGGCGGTGTAGCCGGCGAAGAAAATTGCGGCTTCCAGCATTTCGACTTGAAGCCCGTGCCCGCCGACGTGCTCTTGGTTTTGGATCGCTCCGCGTCGATGAAGGATGCTCCCGACGGCGCTAGCTCCTCGATGTCGAAGTGGGACATCGTGGTGCCCGCGGTCACCGAAGTGATCAATCAGACTGGTTCGCGCGTGAGCTGGGGCATGAAGAGCTTTCCCGAGGGCGAGGGCAGCGAGTGCATCAGCGGCTCGGTCACGAACAAAGTCGACGTGACCATCGCGGACAACAACGCGGCTGCGGTGGTCAATCAGGTGAAGGCGACTCAACCCAACGGCAACGGTACCCCGACGGGTGACGCCATCAAGGCTTCGGTCACGTACCTCCAGAGCGTGAACAACGGCCACAAGAAGTATCTGCTGCTAGCGACCGATGGTGAACCTTCGTGTGCGGGAACCACCAAGGACTCGGCGCAGGCGCGCACCTACGCTGCGCAAGCCGTCGCGGCGGCTCTGAGCGCCGGCTTTCCCACCTATGTCGTTGGTGTTGCCACCACCAAAGACAGCGCCACGCAGGCGCTGAACGCAATGGCGACGGCGGGCGGTGTGCCCACGGGCGGAACCAATCCGCTCGCTACCAAGTACTACCTGGCGAGCACTCAGGCGGCGCTGGTTTCGGCATTGCAAGCCATCACCGGTGATGTCGCCAAGACTTGCGTTTTCAATTTGGATCCGCCGCCGCCAGCGCCCGACTTCATCGCAGTGAAGGTTTCCGGCGCAATCGTCGCGCGCGACCCCGAAAGCAAGAACGGCTGGGAGTACACCAACGCTCAACGCACCGCGCTGCAGGTCTACGGGAGCGCCTGCGAAACGATCCAGCAATCTGCGGATTCGGTCGAAATCATCTACGGGTGTCAGGGTGTGGTGCCGAAGTAACCGCGGCGTGTCACGGGCTGCGAAGGCTACGGGCTGACTTCGATCAGCCCGGGCGTCATCGACGTTTGCGCCACGCTCTCGCGGAAGCAGCCATTTCAGGCGGTTGTGCGCGGGGCATGTGCGCAAAGGCGGATTTGGGGATACAGCGGCTTATCCCGCCGCTGGCCGAACCGTACTAACGCGGCCAGGTTCTACACTGCCCGCTGCCCGCGGGCGTGTCGACGCTACCGCGGCGAGTGCGAAAAGCTCCATCATGCAAACGAAGTCCCAGGTAATTCAGGACAGCGAAGGTTCGGTTTCGCTGTGTTGGCTCACTCCGAGCGTGCTCTACGCTCGCTACGAACGAAGCTTGTCTGCCGAGGTTGGTCAAGCGGTTGCGGCTACCCTTCAAGTGTACGCGTCGCGTGTGCCCTCGTTCGAGTTCTACATCGACGCTAGCAAGCTCACGCAGTACGATTTGCGCGCGCGTTCCGCGTTCATCCGCGTCGTCGGTGCCCGCCGGGAAACCTTTGCCAACCTGGTGATGCTGGCGTGGAAGGGCGGCGTCACCACGTCGTCTCCGCAAATCATCCAGGCGTTGGGCGAGCCCTGTGAGATTCTCACCGACGCGAACGAGTTCGATTTGCGTCTGTTGCGCATCGTACCCAATGCACCGCAAATCTTGGCGTCGCTGCGCAACCTCGCGCGCGAGCAGCGCGGCTCGACTACGACGGGCTGAGAGCGGTAGTTGCGCCGTTCGTGAGCGGCGTAGTAGTGCGAGCTGCGCGGGCGTGAAGCGGACGGGCGCTGGGCTTCAGCGATCGATGCGCGCGCCGCTGCCGCGCATGAGCCGTTCGACCTCGGCCAGGCTGGCCATGGTGGTGTCACCGGGCGTGGACATCGCGAGCGCGCCATGCGCAACACCGCAGGCGAGCGCCCACTCGGGACCTTTGCCCTTCAATAGCCCGTAGATGAACCCGGAAGCGAAGGAGTCGCCGCCGCCGACGCGGTCGAAGATTTCCACGTCGCGTTGCGGCACTTCATAAAATTGGCCCTGGTGGTAGGCAATGGCTCCCCAGCCGTTGACGCTGGCGGAGCGCGCGCTTCGAAGAGTCGTGGCAACGCTGGAAACGTTCGGATAACTACGCACCACGTCGCCGATCATCCGGCGGAAGCTTTCGGTGGGTAGCGCGGCAAACTGCTCGTCGACGCCGGGCAGCTGAAAGCCGAGTGCGGCGGAGAAGTCTTCTTCGTTACCGAACAGCACGTCCACGTATTGCACTAGGCCGCGATTGACCTCCTGAGCGCGCGCCTTGCCGCCAATCGAGCGCCACAACGAATCGCGGTAATTGAGGTCGTAGGAAATGCGGACGCCGTGCTGTCGCGCGATCTGCATCGCGTGTTTGGCGACGAGCGGCGTCGTCTCCGAGAGCGCTGCGAACACGCCGCCGGTGTGAAACCAGCGCACCCCCTGGCTGAACAGCGCCTGCCAATCCACGTCCTCCGGTTTCATCCGAGAAATCGCGGTGTGCCCGCGATCGGAGCAACTCACGGCGCCGCGCGGACCAAAGCCACGCTCGACGAAGTTCAAACCATTGCGAAGCTCGCGGCCAACTCCGTCGTACTTCTCCCAACGCAAGAACGACACATCGACTCCGCCTTGCAGCATCAAGTCTTCGACCAAGCGCCCCACCGGATTGTCGCACAAGGCCGTGACCGCCGCCGTGCGCAAGCCGAAGCAGCGTCGCAAGCCGCGCACCACATTGTACTCACCGCCCCCTTCCCAAGCTTGGAAAGTGCGCGTGGTGTGAATGCGACCCTCGCCTGGATCGAGCCGCAGCATCACTTCGCCGAGGCTCACCGCATCGAAGCGACACTCGTTTTCGGGTTTGAGCGTGAAAGTCATCGACCGAGCCACCCACCGTCGACCACCAACACGTGACCGTGAACGTAGTCACTTGCGGGTGAACACAGAAATATTGCCGCGCCAGCGATGTCTTCGGGTTCACCCCAACGCCCTGCGGGAATGCGCTCCTGAATCTGCCGGTTGCGCGTTTCATCCTTCTGAAGCGCGGCCGTGTTCTCAGTGCGAATGTAGCCGGGCGCGATGGCGTTCACGTTGACGCCGCGTCCCGCCCATTCGTTGGCTAACGCCTTGGTGAGCTGCGCCACGCCGCCTTTCGATGCCGCGTAGGCCGGCACCGTGATGCCCCCTTGGAAGGAGAGCAGCGACGCGACGTTGACGATTTTGCCGTGACCCGCTGAGAGCATGTGACGCCCGGCAGCTTGGCATAACCTAAACACGCTGGAAAGATTGACCTCCAGCACGGCTTCCCAGTCGTCGTTCGCGAACTCGACGGCGGGTGCACGACGGATCGTGCCAGCGTTGTTGATCAGAATGTCGACGTGGCCGAACGCTGCCAGCGCGCGCTCGAACAGCTCGCCGGCGGCGCTGCGTTCACTCAGGTTCGCGATCAGCGCTTGCGAACGCCGGCCGAGCTTCTGCACGTCTTCGCATGTTGCGTCGGCCGCACGACGGTTGCCATGACAGATCACGTCAGCGCCGGCTTGCGCCAAGCCGAGCGCAAGTGCTCGGCCGATTCCGGTCGCTGCGCCCGTGACGAGCGCTACGCGCCCATCCAAGCGAAAAGCCGCGTTGTTCATGCCTTTGCCGGCTGTGTGCGTTGGCTTTGTTCGAGCCCGGAGCCACCTTCGCCGAAGCCAGGCTGCACGTTGACGACGCCGAACTTGCGATCTTCGCGCTCGCGATGAGCCGCCATCATCCAAATGAAGTTGATGCTGTGGCCAGGCGCAGCCACGTTCGGATGATAGCCGGCGGGCATCAGCACGGCGTCACCATCGCGCACCAAGCTGACGAACTCGGGCTCGTCGGGCTTGGTGTACACCAGCTGAATTCCGAACGCGGGCGCTGGCATGTCGAAGTACACGTACACCTCTTCCAGCATCGACGTGTGCTCGTGCGGCGGCCAGCTGGTCCAATTGCCCGGCTGCGAGCGCGTGAAGCCCGCCAATAGGCGCCCAGCCTGCACGTTGTCGCCGACGATGATGTTCAAGTCGCGCGACGTCGCAGCGCCGCCCGCGCGAAACTTCATGCCCGGGTTCCTCTCGATGTCCGCGTAGCGCACGACTTGCAGCGGATAGTCGCCGCTCACTTCCGCCGAGCACTCGACGAGGTCGACATCGGAGCTAGTGACCACCACCGACGCGCCGCGAGGCACGTAGATCGCGTCGTGCAAACCAATCTCGTAACTTGCGCCGTTCACCTCGACGCGACACGCCCCGTGCATGCACAAGAGCGCAGTTTCTCGCGTTTCGGTTTGGAAGGCGACGCGCGACACTTCCCCATCGAGCCGAATTCGGCCGTAATGAAGGTGCGAAAGATCGCTGTTTTCAGGTGAAACGGAGATGTGGCGACCGAGCTTCGAAGCCGTGCCGGAGAAGATCAGTCGCTTGGGATCGAGTGATGTCGTCGTCATGTTCGTAGCCGCGCAAAAAGAGTGGAGGGCGAGTCGGACCTACGCTGACTCGCCCTCCGGGAGACACCCTACGTGTTGCGTTGTCGCGCGGGGCGCCTCGGTGCTTTGCCGTTGGGGCCTACTGAGCCAAGAACCACTTGTTGGTGGATCCGCAATACCACTGCAGGCCGCTCGAGCCCATCATGCAAACACAACCTTGTGGTGTGCTGCCGCTGACGGGATCGCTAGTAATGCACTGTTCCCATTCGGTCGTGCACGTCATGCCCTTCAACATGGCGCCGGTAGCGTTGTTGGCGCAGGGCGGACCCGTGTTGGGATCGTTATTGGTAATGTTCTTTCCCAAATAGTTCGCGGGGCGCGGGCAAGGGCAGGAGCTGTAAGTGCTGGTTGCCGAATCACACGGGCACGTCTTCTGGCCCATGGCGTTGAAGCCGCAGGTGGTGCAGCAGGTTTGCGTGCACGCAGCGCCGGTCTTCGCGTTTGCCGAAGTGCAGTTCGCGTCAGTGTTGCTAGCTGGGCACATGTTGGCGGAGCCCGCTGCGCCGCCCGAGCTCGTTGCGCCGCCCTTGGCTGTGGCGCCACCCTGTGAAGAACCGCCTTGCGACGATCCACCTTGGGATGAGCCAGCTTGCGCCGAACCGCCCTGCGCCGAACCGCCTTGGCTCGAGTTGCCGCCGGAAGTAGCGCCGCCCTGCGATGTATTCGAACCGCCTTGCGCGGAGCTCGAGCCACCTTGGGAAGTGCTCGCGCCACCTTGTGCGCTGCTGCTGCCTCCAGAAGCTGCGCCGCCTTGGCCGGTTGCACCACCTTGGCCGGTCGAAGCGCCGCCTTGGCCGGTTGCACCACCTTGGCCGGTCGAAGCGCCGCCCTGAGCGTTGCTGCTGCCACCTTGCGCAGAGCTCGAACCGCCGCTGGCGTTAGCCTTACCGCCTTCGGCGTTGGATGGCTCGTTCGACGCCGAACAGCCGTAAGAGAGGGCGAGCAACACCAGGCTCGCGAATGATCCCGAGAAGATGAAAACGAAGCGGTTCTTGCGATTCATGAACGAGCCCCTTTGAGACGAGTTCGTGGAACGATCGACGGCATCGATTTCCATCTGGCGGTGACCGGCATTCGTAAGTGCAAATGGTTTTCCCAACTGGGATCGCTCTGCACAACAGCGCTCGAATTCGTTGCCGTGTCTTCCGTTCTATGGCGTCGAGCCAAGAGCTCAGTTGCTTGTGGCTCTGCTCGCGGCTCGCGGCGGGCGCGAAAATCGCAGTGCGCGCGGCTACAAACACAACAGAAAGATCCGAGATCAATCGGCTGTTTGATGCGGTGAAGAATGCTGACCAGCGTGAGCGGGTACACGTCCCGGTATGCCGGTGCAAAGCTCCCGCATTTGGATGTTGGGCGTCGTGTTCTCGCTGGGCTGCGAGGCGACAATCGATGACACGTTTGGCACGGGCGGCACGCCCGGATCGAGCGATGGCGGCGCGCTAAACTCGGGCACTGGCGGTGCCTCGGGTGGCAATGCCCCAAGCGGTGGCGTCCCGAGCAACTCGATGGGCGGCACTACCAGCAACGCGAGCGGCGGCAGCGCGAATGGCGGCAGCGCGAATGGTGGCAGCACGAATGGTGGCAGCACGAATGGCGGGACCGCGAGCGGCGGCACTGCGAGTGGCGGAACCGCGAACGCGAACGCAGGTAGCTCGCAGGGCGGGAGTGCGAATGGCGGCGCGTCGAACGCGGGCAGCAATGCCGGTGGCAAAGCGAACGGTGGCAGCGGTGGCGGCAGCGGTGGTCGCGTCGGGCGAGGCCAAGGCGGCACTGCAGCTTCGACCGGTGGCGCGACGGCAACCGGTGGTGCACCGAGCGGTGGCGCGGGCAGCTGCGTACAAAACCTCAGCTGCATGTTGGCAGCGCCGCCGAGCACCGGGGATGCACATCAAGACTGTGTCGATCGCATCAATCAGTTCCGCACTCAGTGCGCTTGCCTGCCGGCGCTCGCACGTTGGACCGACGGCGAAGCCTGCGCCGATCAAATGGCTCAGTACGACAGCGAGAAGAACTCGGCGCACGCCGGTTTCCAGGCGCGAATTTGCGCGGGCGGTCAGGGCCAAAACGAATGCCCCGGTTGGGGATCCAATGCTCAAGTGGTGTCGGGCTGCCTCCAGTCGATGTGGAATGAGGGCCCCCCACCAACATCAAGCTGTACTGGCGCTTGCTTCAACGAGCATGGTCACTTCATCAACATGACGAGCACCTCGTCCACGAAAGTGGCTTGCGGCTTCTACACGACGAGCGCCGGTAAAGTCTGGGCCGTGCAGAATTTCTCGCGTTGATCCGCGGTGAATGAGCCGGGCGCGCACCAACGCGGCAACCGGTGTAAGCTCGGCGCGTGCTGCTACGAGAAGTGCTCGCCTTCGTCCGCCGTCATTCGCTCGCCGTGCAAGCTTCGGTCACAGCGAGCAACTCGCCGCAAGCTGCCGTGGTCGGCATTGTGGTGAGTGATCGCTTCGAGGTGTTTTTCGACACCTTGGAGAGCTCGCGCAAATGTCAAAACCTGCGCGAGAATCCGCGCCTCGCCCTGGTCGTGGGTTGGGATTTGAAAGAGGGCCGCACCGTGCAAATCGAAGGAGTCGCGGATGAGCCGCGCGGAGTCGATCTGGATCGCTTGAAGCCAGTTTACTTCGAGCGCTTCCCCGACGGCATCGAACGGCAGAGTTGGGCCGGCATCACCTACGTGCGCGTGCGACCAACCTGGGTTCGCTACAGCGATTTCAGCGGCAGCGAGCCGCGCATCGTGGAGTTCGACGCGGGCGATCTCGTCAACTTTGCGCTCGGCGCCTGATCCGGCGCGGAGTCGTGCCCGATCCCCTATGAACGCTTCACCGCGGGCGTGGTTCGGGATGATGGGGGGGCGTGCTGCAGCTGGCTCGGGACATGCCCAATCGTTGGATAAACCAATCGTTGGATGAACTCCACAGCGAGGCATTCACCTGACGGAAGTTTCTCTTGCGTCCGCACATGACTCGCGAGAATGCGGACGCGCTGCTAGGGCGCAACATGGAAGAATCGCGGTGCTCTTCTCACTGCGGAAGAGAGAGTCACACCGACGTGTAATGTGATCCTCGCCGCGCGATCGACCGGCTCGTTCACGCGCACCCAGCGTGCGGCGGTTTTCTTGGAGCGCGCCGTACGCGGACTGCTTCGTGCGTTGGCCTTCTCGTACGTGCGCGCCGCGCGGAGCCTCTTCGCGCACCGTGCGCTGGCTCACGCAGCGTCGCGCGTTGGCTTTCTTCGTACGTGCGCGTGTGTTGGCTCAAAATCCTGCTCGTCGGGCGATTTGGGGACACCATTTCTGTTGACGCGATTTCGGAATGAGTCGTTGCGCAAGGTGCTGATCGTTCGAAAGTTTGGCAGCGACGGGCTGTCACTGCTGCGTTGGCGAACGAATGACGAGTGATGCGCCTTCGAAGTCATTTGCACCGCGGAAGCGCGCGCTTTGAAGCGCCTGCGACGTCGAAAATGTGCGTGCTATTCAGTAGCGCATGCAATTCGATTCTTCACTCTCGAATGCTGAGTTATTGGCACGCATGCCGGTATTGGCAAGTGGCGAACGCGGTGCCACGGCAGATGTGATCGAGCATCTGATGGAGATCGATCGACGTAAGTTGTACTTGGGTCAGGCGTGTTCGTCGTTGAGCGCGTACTGTCGCGAGCGCCTGGACTATTCCGAGGACGAGGCAGGCAAGCGCGTGCGGGTGACGCGCCTGGCTCGGGACGTGCCGCAAGTGTTGGATGAGCTTCGCGGCGGGCACATTCACCTCACGGGGCTGTTTCTGTTGGCTCCGCACGTGACTCGCGAGAATGCGGACGAGCTCCTTGGAGAAGCGCGAGGCAAGTCGCGACGCCAAATCGAGCGCCTACTCGCGGCGCACTTCCCGCGGCCCAATGTAGAAGAGAGCGTCACGCCGACCGGTACCGCGAGAGGTGCGGACCGGCTGAAACCGCTCTCCGCATCGGCGGTTTTGGTACAATTCACCGCGTCGAGTGAGTTTTACGCGAAAATCGAGCGCGCACGTGAATTGCTCAGTCATTCGATTCCGGGAGGCGAGTTGGCAGCTGTCTTGGAGCGGGCAGTGGAGGAGTTGATTCAGCGGGAAGAGAAGCATCGGTTGGGAGCGGGTGTGCCGCGGAAGCGCCGGCCTCTGAAAGAAGGGTCGCGGCACGTTCCCGTGGAAGTGGCGCGCGCGGTGTGGGAGCGCGATGGTGCCCAATGCAGTTTCATCGATGCGGAAGGCCGGCGTTGTACCGAACGAAGGTTCATCACCATCGAACACAAGGTGCCGTTTGCTCGGGGTGGTGCTCCCACTCTGGAGAATCTGTGTCTACTGTGCTCCCCTCATAATTCGTACACCGCGGAGCTGGCGTTCGGCGCGGAACACATCGACCGAAAGCAGCAAGAGAGCCGACGTAAGAAAGTACGACGGCCAGAGCCAACAGCGCGGACGAGGGTGGGGCCAGCTGCGAGGCCAATGCCGGTTGCCAAAGCGATGGCGCGTGCGGAGGTCCTAATCGTAGGCGCAAAGGCGGTGTCGGACGCGAAGGCGGTGTCGGAGGCGAAGGCGATATCGGGTCCGGAGCGGGTTGAGGTTGGCGCACGAGGCACGCTTCGTACGCAGGTGCTCTTATCGGGTCCGGAGCGGGTTGAGGTTGGCGCACGAGGCACGCTTCGTACGCGGGTGCTCTCAGCGTTGTGCGGGATGGGCTTTGGTCGGCGTGAGGCGGCGCAAGCGCTAGCGGTGGTTGATGACGACAGCTGGCAAGATGCAGTGCTGCTGCTGCGTTGCGCATTGGGCCGGCTGGTACCCAATACGAGCGCAGTGACTCGCGTGTGAACAGCAAACGCGGGATCGCGCCAGCGGATCCCGGTCTTCGCTCGATAAACGTCGATGAAGGTGCGGTCGTCGAGCGTGGCCCATAGGACTACGACTTTTTTCAACGACGATGCCGATCATCGTCTACTGAAGTATCGCTCAAGGCATTGCGGTGCCTCACCGCTCGAGCCGGCCTAGCGTTGCAACGCTTCGATCAGCGCCTTGGCTTCGTCGCGCCGGTAGCCGCCGTACACACCATCTGCGAAGGGGCGTAGCGCGCGCTCGGCGTCGTCTTTGCGGCCCAGGCGCACCAGGCACAAGGCGCGGTTGTAACGCGCTTCGGGCGCGAAACGCCCGCTCGGTGCAGCTGCCAAATAAGCATCCCAGGCGCGCAACGCAGACGCGAAGTTGTGATCCACGAAGTGCGATTGATGCGCCACACGATACAGTTCGTGTGCCGGATCGCTGGTTTCTGGCGGCGTTGCCGGCGCGGCGGGAGTCGGCGGAGCTTGGTCGACCACCGGTTCGCGCGTTGGGCCAGCTTCACGCGGCGGCCGATTGCTGAGCGCCGAGCTCGACTTGGGCGCGACCGGTGCAGGCGCGGGCGTCGGCGTTTCGACAGGCGGCGTCACGTCCTGGGCAGGCTGCTCGAGGGGTGGTGCATCGACAGGCGGCGCTTCGACGGGCGGCGCTTCGACGGGCGGCGCTTCGATTGCCTTGGGCGGCGCGGTCGGTCGCTTCGGGGCTTTGGGCTTCTGCTTGGGAGCTTCGTCGACCTGCGTGAAGCCGAGCGCCTCGACCACGTCGTGCCACAGCTCCGTCTGGCGCGCCTTCATCGTGCCGAACGCGGTGGCTGCGGCAAAGCAAGCGGCGAGTGGCAAGGCGAACGCCAAACGCGTGCGGCGCCGAGCGGCGTTTTGCTGCAAGCCAGCCATCACGCGAGCGCGGGTGAAGCGCACGCCGGCATCGCCCTCTTCGCTCTCTTCGCGCAGCGCTTTTGCTGCTCGCTCGAGGAGGTCGTCCGTCATCGGAAGCCCTCCTTTTCGAGCTCGGCGCGCAGCTTCTTCTTGGCGTGAAACAGCCGCGTGCGCATGGTGCCTTCGGGTACATCGGCGATGCGCGCAGCGTCGACGGAGGTGCGCTCTTCGATCTCGCACAGCACGAAGGCGACGCGCTGGTCGAGCGGCAACGTATCGAGCGCGCGCGTGAGCGCTTGAGCAAGCTGCTTGCGCTCGGTCACCTTTTCCGGATCTTGCACTTCACCGATCGGCTCTTGCTCGAGCTTGTTGAAAGCTGAGCGGCGCCGCGCAGCTGCGCGCACGTGATGGCGCGCATGGTTCACCGCGATCGAGATCAGAAACGTGCGCAACGACGACTGCCCGCGGAAGTTCTTTGCGGCTTTGGGCAGCGACACGAATACCTCGTGCACCAAATCTTCCGCTGCGGCAGGCTCGCCCACCAAGCGCCTCGCGAAAGCACGCACCGCAGCGTGATGCTCGTCGTACACTTCGGCGACGGCTGAACGCTCCGCGCGCAACAAGCGCTTGATGAGCTCGGCTTCGGCGTCGTCCGAAGCGCCGTGGAACGGTGTAGGGGGAGCGAACAAGATGTCGCTCACAGACATAGCCCAATCCAATCCTGCCCGTGCAACGTCGGCGAGTGACGATTGGCTGGAAACTGCTGCGTGCGACACACGAATCCGTTTCTAAGTGCCCGCGGGCCGCTCGACTGTTCAAGGTGCCGCGTCGATTTTCGGCAACTCATCGAAATTAATATCAAAATAGCGCAACGCCGCCCACAGTTTCGAACCTGGCGCTGCCGGAGCCGTCGCCGATCACGATGTGACGTGCGCCCGCTCCCGCGAACACCTCGAAGCCACGGAACAAACGCAGGCTGGCGCTGCCGAGGTAATGCAGACTGCTGCGCTTGGGCCCGCCGGTGTTGGGATCGGTTGCCTGGGTTGTGGACATACGCGCGCCGAGCTGGAACGCGAAGCGCCCGACTGGGAAGTGCCCACCGGCACCGAGGAACGCCATGTTCTCGTCTCGTTTGAAGGTGGTACCCACCCCCACCTCCGAGTAGCTGTAGCCCGTCGTGAACTTCACCGCCGCGTTGAACGGCACGATGTTGCTGCAGAAGCCGAGCACCTGAGTGTCGCCGTTCTTCTGCGAGTAGTTCACGACGCCGAGCTGCACGCCTTCGATCTCGGACGCGACGTTCACGAAGCCAATTTGCGTGCCACGCACCTTACCTCCGACGTTGACGAGCGCGAACGAACCACCGTCCAGATCCCCGGTCACATTCAGCAAGCCACTCACGGCAAAGCCACGCGTGCGTCCGGAGCGCGTCACGAGTCCGGAAACTGCAACGCCGTCGAGCGCGCTGCTCGATTGCACGGCCCCAGAAATCTGCGTGCCTTCGACGCGCTCGGTTGCAACCGAGACAACGCCTGCAACTTGCCCGCCGCGCACGTTGCGCGCCGCTGTGAACGCACCAGCAAGGTCCACGCCCTCCACGTCGTCCAGGATGCTGGCGAGGCCGGAGACTGCGAAGCCGGTGATCTTCGCGCGCTGATACAGCATGAGCCCGCTGAAGTTCATGCCCACCTGCTCGCCGTGCCCCTCATTGTACAGCACGCTACCCTGCACACCGCGCAACGGACCGTTCACTTGCGTCATGCCCAACGCGAGCGCCAAGCCTTGCACTTGATGTTCGACCCGCAGCGCGCCGAGCGACAGCGCAATGCCTTGAATTGCACCCACCCGTCCGTACGCCGCTGCGAGCTCGATGGCAAACACGCGCCGCTCGCTGTCGCGCAGCACGGCCATTGGATAGAACACCGAGGCGTGCACTCCAGACGGATCCGCATACAGGTAGCCGCTGCCAAGATTGGGCAACGGCTTGGGCGCGGTCGGCGGCGGAGGCGGTGGTGGTGATGAAGGGGGTGCAGCGGGCGGTGTCGGTTCGGGCTTTGCGGCTTCGGCAGGTTTTTCTTCGGGCTTCGGCTTCAGCGCCGCGAGCAACTCGGCGGCTTCGTTGCGCGTCAGGTTGCCCACCATCAGCGCGATCACCTCGACTTTGCGTTCTGCGTTATCCGGTAGCTCGACGGTGCGCGCCAGTTCTTCGCCGGCTTCGGTTTTGTACGTGACGCGCGCGTGCCGATCATCGCCCACCGCGACGCGCAGCGGGGTGTCCGCGCTTTCCGCCAGCTGCACATCGGTCTTGAGTTCGTGTGCGATCGCTGCTTGCACACGCGCGGGATCGATGCCACTGGTTCCGAGATCCAACCAAACTCGCAGTGCCTGCGGCTGCGCGGACGCGGAGCTCTCGCTTGCAACTTGCGCGAACGCCGGACTCACGCCGCCGAGCAACGCAAAGGCTAGCAGCGCATTTCGCCCGCGCGCACAAAGCCGATTCCAGCCGGAAGCAGAGCTCAGCGCGCGGACGGGCGAAGGAGGCGTCATGGTTCGACTACGAAGCGGCACGTATAGCGAATCTCCGTCGCGACGGCGCGACCTTCGCGATCACGCGGCGCCGACCAGCGCGAACCTTGCAGCGTTCTACGGCAGGCCTCGCCGAAACCGGGGAAAGTCTCGTTTTCCACGCGGATCTGCCGCACGCTGCCGTCCGGGTCGATGCGCGCCTTGACGCGCGCGCTGCCGCCAATCGCGCGTTCCTTGGCGTCACGGGGATAGTTCTGGCGTAGCGCTCCGTCCAGCGCCGGCGGCGTCGGCCGCGCCGACAGATCCGACGCTCCCACCAGCGCCGGACCCACTGCTGCACTTGCTTGGGGCGGAGCGACGGGCCGTGGATCGCGCGCTGCCACGCCACGACCGTTACCGATTGGCCCATCGAACGCGCGCCCGTTGCCCACTGCCATCCCGAAGCTCGGACCCTGATCGTTGGTCAAAGTCACTCCGCTCAAGTCGAGTGGCGCGGCGCTCGGCGGTGGCTCGTTTTGCGCCGGCGCTTTGGCAACCGGCTCCTTCGGCGCTTGCACGCGAGCCGGTTCGGGACGCGTCAGCTTCGGTTCGGGCCGTGCTACCTCCCGCTCTTCCTCTTGCGGCTCCGGCGGGGCAATCGGTGGCGGAGGTTCGTTGATCTCGAACGTCACCTCGCTTTGCAGCGCCGCGACGTTTGCACGCCGCGGTGCCAGCGAGAGCGAAGCGTAGGCCACACCGTGCAAGGCGAGGCTCGACGAAAACGCCCAAAATAACCAGGGTAAGCTTGGCCAGCGCATGAGATTCTCAGCGGGAAGCGGGGCGGAGATCATCTGGGTTGACGTTGATGCCGAAGCGCACGATGCGCTCTTGACGCAGGAGATCGATGACATGCACCACCTGTCGATGTGCGACGCTGCCGTCGGCGGCGATCACGGCGCGCACGTCTTTGCTCTTCTGGTGAGCGCTCTTCAAGCGTGAGCGCAGTGTGTTTTCGTCCACGAGCGTACCATCCAGATACAGCTGGCCCTTCTGGTCCACACTGATGGCGAGCGGCGCTTGCGCGACCTCGCCGGTTTTGCCATTCGGCAAGTCGACTGGAATCGAGCGCGACGCGATGTACGTCGCCGTGACCATCATCACTACCAGCAGCACCAGCACGACATCGACGAGCGGCGTGACGTTGATGCCAGAAATGGTCTCTTCGTTGTGAGATGCGTGTGCCATGTTCACTCCGCGGCGGAGGCTTGAACCTCCGACTTGCGAAACGCCAAGATCTCGTGGCCGAGTGCGCCGGCGCGCGCCAAGCGAGCGCGAATTACGCGCTGGTAAAAGTTGAAAAACGCCACGGCCGGCAGCGCCACCACCAAGCCGACGGCGGTGGCGACCAGCGCTTCACCGATCTCCGACATCAAGCCAGCCGACACCTGCCCGCTCGAATGTTCGAGCTCCCGGAAGGCGCGCACGATCCCAATTACGGTTCCGAGCAAACCAATGAAGGGTGCGTTGTTGCCCAACGTGCCGAGCACCGTCAGGTTCTTCTCCATCGTCAGGCGTACCAGCTCGGTTTCGCCCGCAATGCGCTCTTCGGCACTCGCGCTGCCATCGGCGTTGAGCCCTGCCGCGGCCACGCGCGCTTCGAAACTCGGGCTCTCTTCCAACTTGCGGCGCGCCGCATCGGCTTCACCGCGGCCGAGCAGTGCGCGCAGCTCGTCGCGCAAGCGCACGATGTCGTCGCGTGACGACAGAAACAAAACTGCGCGTTCGATGGCGACCGCGACGGCCACGATCGAAAGTGCAACCAAGAGCCACAGAACCCAGCTGGCTCCGAACTCGGCCAGCGACGTGATGCGATTAATGTCCATTTTGCGTTACTTTCCTTGCTTTGATGCTTCGAGAGTCCAGGCGCTGCGAGCGCCGAAATTCAGGGAACGAGACAGAGCGAGCGCTCCGTGAAGTCGCTGCCACCGCGCAGATCCCGCACGACGAACCAAAAACGCACGAGCTGCCCTTCAACGGGCGCGGTTTTGGGCGGCTCCCAATCGAGCGTCACGCTAGTCTGCGCATCGCTGGGCAGAACTTCCGAGAACGCTCGTGTGAGCTCACCGGCGTTTGCGAAATGCGAGATGCGTAGCTCCTCGCGCGGCGCATCTGTCGACTCGCGCTGGATCAAGTTTTCGCGCGCTGATTCCGGTAGTGTGATTCTGATTTGGTGGTGGCCCCCAGCGCGCGAAACTTCCGGCAGCCCGAGCCCGCTGCACGCGCCGTTCGGCAGGTCGCCGGGATTCCATCTGCCGTCGTCGAGCTCGATGGCGTCGCTCGGCAAACTCGGGTTCGAGTTCGTGGTCTCGCTGCCCGCCAGGAACAAATCCAAACTCACCGGTAATTCCGTGCCGGAACCGCAGCCCGCGGCGTTGCCATCGATGCGCCCTGCACCTTGTGCACACACGCTGCCGAGAATCGCGATGCGCGGCTTGGCTGTCGCGTCCAGATCGCCCGGTACCACAAACTCGAACACCGGGTTGGCGGCGTTGGCGTCGGCGATGTCGCTTGCGAACGGCGCTGATTCGCAGCGCAGAACGCCACGATTGTGCTTCGGCGTCGAGCACGCCGACAGCGCGAAGCCACTCGGCGGATCACCTTCAGGGGCAGCTACGAGCCAGCGCACTTGCAACGTTTCGCCGGGTCCCGGCGTGGCGCGCTCGGGAGCTCCCACGACTTCGGCGCGCGCCGCGAGCACGCGCGGCTCTTCGATCAGCTCCACGCGCTTGACCGGATCGCCACAACCGGCGAGCGCGAGCATGAGCAACCAATAAGACTTGAAACGGAACATCAGAGCTCTCCTTTGAGACCCAGGTTCGGGAACAGCGGCATGCCCGGCGCCTGCTCTTTTTTGCTGTAATCGAAGGCGTAATCAGCGCCCTGGTAGTTCTTCGCGTTGTAAGCGTTCTGCAATTCGAGATACGCCGCGAGCTTCATGGGACCGGCTTGGAAGGCTTTCTCCACACGCAGGTCGAGTTGGTTGAACATGGGATCGCGTGTGCTGTTCACGGCGCCGTAAACCGGCATGTACACGCCCGTGCGTGCGTCGTAGACCGCCGAGGTGATCGGCGTCGTTGGGTTGCCGCTCACGAGACGAAAGCGCGCGCCGACTTGCCAACCTTTGCCGAGACCTTGGCTCACGACTAGCGACAAGATGTGCGTCTGGTCGCGATCGAATAGTCGATAGGGCCCGCCATGATCGCTGCGCTCACTGCGCGAAAGCGTGTACGCCAGAAAGGCCATGCCCTGCGAAGCCCAGCGCGCCTGCGCGGACAGCTCAGCGCCATAAATGCGTCCTTTGCCTTCATTCTCGAAGCGGGGGGGCGCGTTGTTCGGCGTCGAAACGATCACGTCGTACATGCGCTTGTAAAAGCCTTCGGCGCCGAGCTTGGCGAAGTCGCCCAGCTTGTGCTCCACGCCGAGGCTCGTGTGCAGCGCGCGGTACGGATGAATTCGTGGGTTACCGACGCGCGGAATGGTTTGCCACCACTCCGGCGCCTGCGAATACATGCCCACGCCGCCTTTCAACGTGGTTGCGTCGTTCAGCTGGTAACGCACCGCCAAACGCGGATCGACCGCGCTGCGCCGCACGTCGCCCAGGTAATCGAAGCGCACGCTGGGCAGAATCGAGAGCGCGCTCACCGGGCGAAACGCGAGCTCCGCGTACGCTCCCGGCCGCACCACGCGAATGTGGTCGTCGCGCGCGGAGAGAACCTCTTGCGTCGCCAACGGCGAGTTCTGTTCGGGATCCCCTTCCACCTGGCTCGGTACGGGTCCGCGATACTCACCGGCCACGAACCAGGAGAACAAATCGGCGCCAGCGGTAGCGCGCAGCGTCGGATGAAGCTCGACGCTGGCTTCGCCGCGTCCGTGCAGCTCGTAACCGCCAAAGATTTGCGTGAGCGGGCCGAAGTGCGCCTCTTGGTCGATGCGCCCGAAGGTGACGCTCGCGCTGGCGTGCGGTCCACGCTCGGGACGGCTTTCGAGCTCCACGCCGACGCGGTGATACGCTACCGTTGTACCCACCTTGCCGCTGATGGTTGGATCCGTGTCGGGCGGATTGGCGAAGAACAACCTCAGCGAGTCGCGAGCGCCGTAGCCCAACACCCGCAGGCGTGTCTTGGGCGCTACCTGAAAGAAGCTCAGCAGCTGGTAGTCGTAGTAAACCGGCGCCGCAGTCACCGAATAGGCCTCCTTCGGCACGAAGTTCTCGAACACGAAATCGATGTTGCTGCGGCGTGCTGCCACCGCGATGCCCGCCTTCGAACCGAGCGGCGCTTCCACGAACGCCGCGCTGTCGATCAAGTTCAAATCTAGCGCGAGTCGCAGCCGCTTACTCTCCGGATCACGCGCATGCACGTCAATGGCGCCACCGGAGATGCGCCCGTATCGTGCCGAAAAGTTGCCGGGATAGAAGTCGACGCGGTCGACCACACGCGAGCTCACGAAACTGGTGAGCCCGCCGAAGTGATACAGAAAGGGCACCGGCGTGCCGTTGAAATAGGTCTGGCTCTCCGACCACGCGGCACCGCGTAGAATTGGCGTGCCATCGGCCAAACCAGTGCGAGCCACACCGGGCATGATCTCCACGGCGCGCACCACGTCTCCGCGTGTTCCAGGAATGCGCGTGATCACATCGACGTCTACGCTGCGGCGCGTGACTTCGCGCGGCGGCGCCTCGACTTGCGCAGTCGCTTCGAACTCTTCGACGTCGTCGCTCGCCGCCTTTGCGGGCGGCGCAGCTGCAACGGGCGGCGTTGCCGCTGGCGCAACTTCGGGCGCGGTTTCCGGAGGCGTCGGCGTCGGCTCTGCAGGCTTCGCTTCGAACACGTAGTCGTAGCGAATCTTCACGGACACCGGCGTGCCGTCGCGGCGCGCGGGTTCGAACACGAACTGGCGAGCTGCAGCCAACGCTCGCTCGTCGAAGTCAGCGCCGCCCGACGTAACCACCTTGGCGTCGCCGACGTGCCCGCTCTCGTCGACCACCAACTCGAGCAACACGTGCACCTCCTGCTCGGGTGCGCCGTTTGCCGCTGCCTCAGCGGGTACGAAAGCGGTGAGCCGCGGCGGCGTGAGCACCGGCGCAGCGGGGTTAGCGTCGTTCTGTGCCAGCGCGACGCGCGACAGAGTGAGCGCGGTCAACAACACCGCGAGATTGGTAAAAGGGCGAGCTTTGAACACGAGGGTTTCCTGAGTGCGCCGAAGAGGCGCACGGATGACCGAGCCAGCACGAAAGCGCGTGAGAGACGCCGCTTTCGCGCGGCACGACGTGAATCCGAACTTCAGCCCTCCGTGCCCGCACGTACCGACTTCGTTCAAACAAATTTTCGAAGCCCTTCGGTCCCGCGGGCCGAGCCAAATTCAAGGCCTTCATTGCCCCGCGCCGCCTAAATCCATTAGGGTTACGGCCATAGGGGACCCTCATGACCGCTTCACGATCCTTGGTTTGGCTCGTTTCCACCTTGGCTCTGATGTCCAGCCTGTCCGCGTGCGCACCCGCTCCCGCGCCGGCTGCGCCGTCCGCAGCGAGCGCCGCACCTGCTCCAACTCCTCCTGCCCCTGCAACCCCGACAACTCCTGCGACTCCCGTTGCTAGCGCCGAGCCCGCGCCCGCGCCCGAAGCGCCTCCGCCCGCTCCCACGGAGTCAACGCCCGCGCCGGCACCAGCACCAGCAGCCGAGTCACGTCGTCAAACACCGTCGGCCATGCTCACGGCGCGCGATGTCGCCTTCCTCGTCGAGTACGCAAACTCCGACGCGCGCCAAAAGGCCGATGCCGAATGCGAGAAAGAAGCCAAAGGCGACCTCAATGCTCGCGGCGCGTGCCTCACCAAAGCTCGCGAGAAATTCCTCCCCGACGTTCTCCGTTTCAACAAAGACGCCCAGGGCAAACTCAACCTCCTCGTCTATAAACGCTCCGGCTCCGCTCTGCGCGAGGTCTACATCGGCGCGATCGAATTCAAAAACGAAACCGAAGACAAAGTTCAGCTTCGGTTCACTGGTCGCGAAAAAGGCACTCGCCCCATCTTCCGCCGCGGCGAAGCCGTCATCAGCGTCCCCAACGACTACAGTATCGAAATCGACGAGCCCGAACTCGGCAAGCTAACCTACAGCGCCAAGATCGGCCTGGTTGCGACGCAGTAGCCGTCGAGTGGCCGCGCAGGCCGGTTCGAGCCTCTCGCTACCTCAGACATCGCGTCGTCGTTAACGCCTCGGTCGCGCGCCTTCCTGTGCGGCGATGATGCGGTCCATTAGTTGGTCGAGCGCTGTGTCCACTTGTCTGCGCGCGGGATCCGCATCGTAGTAGGCCATGATTTCGTGTACGCCGCGTGCGAACGGGATTTCGGCGCGAAAGTCGGGTACGAGGCGGCGGACTTTGGTGTTGTCGAAGACCATGCTGTGGGTCTTGTCGCCGAGGAGGCTGGCTCCCCATTCAGGATCGAAGCAAGCGATGAGGTCGGAGGGGACGTGGACGATGCGCGCTTCGGCGCCGGCGGCGTAGGCCATGAGCTCGTGAATGCGATCCCAGGTGAGCGCTTCGTCGGATGTGATGTGGAAGGCCTCGCCGAGGGCAGCGTCGTGGCCGAGTAGGGGGACAAAGGCGCGTGCGAAGTCGCGGTGGTGTGTCAACGTCCAGAGTGAGCTGCCGTCGCCGTGGACGATGACTGGTTTGCCGCGGCGCATGCGATCGACGACGGTGTAGCCGCCGTGCGCGGGCCAGAGGGTGCAATCGTAGGTGTGGGAGGGGCGAACGATGGTGGCGGGAAAGCCGGTTTCGCGATAGGCGCGGACGAGGCGTTCTTCGCAGGCGATTTTGTTGCGGGAGTACTGCCAGTGGGGGTTGTGAAGCAGGGTCGACTCGGTCACCGGCAGGCGTGACGGCGGTGTCTGATACGCGGAGGCTGAGCTGATGAAGACGTATTGGCGCGTGCGCCTGGCGAATAGCTCCAAGTCGCGTTCGAGTTGATCGACGCTGAACACGATGAAGTTGACCACCGCGTCGAAGCGCAGGTCGCCGAGTGCTGCGTTGACGGCGCGAGGATCGCCGATGTCGGCTTGCAGCACGCGCGCACCCTTAGGTACGGCTCGGTGTGCGGTTTTGCCGCGCAGAAGTAGGTAGAGGTCGATGCCACGCTCCACGGCAAGTGCGGAGCATGCCGAGCTGATGATTCCGGTGCCGCCAACGAAGAGAACTTTCATGTGCCTCGCAGCGCGCAACGTTGCTGCGCGCGCGGAGCCTAGCTCGACTTGGAGGCGCAGAGGTGGCGCTTCGAAAGGGTTGGCCAGCGCTCAGGCGCTTTGCGGTGAATTGCAAAGTGCCTGAGCAGGAACGCCGATCCGTTACGCGTGGGCGCTGAGTTCGCTTTCGGCGGCGCGCGTGAGCAGCTTGGTGAGCTTTTTGGCGAAGCCAGCGGGATCTTCGATCGGGCTGCCTTCGGCGAGTAGGGCCTGGTCGTGCAGGAGTTCGAGCCACTCCTTGACGCGGTCGGAGTTGGGTTCGCGCTCTTCTAGCGAGGTGACGCTCTTCACGAGCGGGTGAGTCAGGTTCAGCTCGAGGATACGTCGCGCGCTGGGCACGTCTTTCTTCTGTGCACGCAGCAGGCGCTCGATGTGCGGCGGCAGCGCGCCTTCCGGTTGTACCAGGCACGCCGGCGAGTCCGTTAGGCGGCTGGACGCGCGCACGTCGATGACCTTGTCCTTCAGGATGTCGCGGAAGCGCTCGAGCAGCTTGGGAGCTTCCTTCGGCTGCTCGGCTTCGTTCGCCTGGTTGTCTTCGCTCTTTTCTTCGAGCTTCAAGTCCGAAGACGCGACATCCTTGAGAGGTTTGCCTTGATACTCGCTGAGGCCGCTGAGCGCGAAGGTGTCGACCGCGTCGGTCATCAGCAAGACGTCGTAGCCAGCTTTGCGAACACGCTCGAGATGCGGGCTCGCGGCGGCGACCTTCTTGGACGGGCCGATCACGTAGTAGATGGCCTTCTGCTCCGCAGGCATCGCTGCCACGTATTCATCCAGGCTCACGAGCTTGCCGTGCACGGAGCTTTCGAAGCGTACCAGCTTCTGAACGCGCTCCTTCTGCTCGGGCTCGAAGTACAGCCCTTCCTTGAGTACCACGCCGAACGATTCCCAGAACTTTTCGTAGTCAGCCGGGCGATTAGTAGCGAGGTCATTCAGAAGCTCGAGCGACTGATGCGTGACCTGCTTCTTGATTGCCTTGACGATACGTGAGTCCTGCAGAGTTTCACGCGAGACGTTCAGCGGTAAGTCTTCCGAGTCGACCACGCCGCGCAAGAAGCGCAGCCAGCGCGGCACTAGGTCGTCGCAGTTTTGCATCACGAACACGCGCCGCACGTGCAGTCGCAAGCCGTGTTTGCCTTCGGGATCGAACAGATCGAATGGCGGGCGCTTGGGCAAAAACAAGAGCCCGGTGAACATCTGCGCGCCTTCGATTTGGAAGTGTCGATGCGCGAGCGGCTCCTCCCAGTCGTGGGTCAGGTGCTTGTAGAATTCGTTGTACTGCTCGTCGTTGACGTCCTTCGGAGAGCGCTGCCACAGCGCGCTGGCGCGATTCACGGCTTCGAACTCGTTGGCGTCCTCGCCGCTCTTCGGCAGCTCGATGGGGTGTGCAACGTAGTCCGAGTAGTGCTGTACCAGCTCACGCAAGCGCACCTGCTCGAGGTATTCCTTCTGCTCGGGCTTGAGGTGCAGCACCACGCTGGTGCCGACGCTGTCGCGCGTCGCGGGAGCGATCGTAAAACCATCCTGGCCGCTCGACTCCCAGGTGAACGCTTGGCTCGACCCCGCTGCACGGCTCGTCACGCTGACGCGATCGGCAACCAAGTATGAGCTGTAGAAGCCGACACCAAACTGCCCAATCAGCTGCGGCAAATCTTGGCTCTGCGAGGCGCCCTTCAGCTTCTCGAGGAAGTCGCGCGACCCGGACCAAGCGATGGTGCCGAGGTTCTTCTTGAGCTCCTCTTCGCTCATGCCGATGCCGTTGTCCCAAATGGTCAACGTACCGGCGGCAGTGTCCGGAATCAGACGGATGCGGAGCTGCTCTCCCTCCTCGAGAAGCGAGGCGTCTTGCACCGCCGCGAAACGCCGTTTGTCGAGAGCATCGGACGCATTCGAGATGAGCTCTCGCAGGAAGATCTCCTTGTTGCTGTACAAGGAATGAATGACCAGGGAGAGAACCTGGCTGACCTCGGCCTGAAACGGATGACGCGTGGGCTCCATAATTTGCGGCCAAACTTGCCACGAATCGATGGGTGTCAAGGGGAGCCGGGGCATGCTGGTGCTCACATGGAATCGTCGCCGGCACTCCTCGTCGTAGGGCGCGGACGGCAGGAGGGAGGAGCGGCTTTGGAGCGGCCGGCCGCAGGTTCGGCGGCAGGAGCTCGCGTGTTCGCGCGACTGGCACTAGGCTCCCGCGGAACGGATGGGATTCGTTTTCGCTTGCGAGTCCTGCGGGAAGCGCCTGACGGTACCGCCCAACCTTTATGAAAAGAGGTTCCGCGGTCGTGTAGTTACGATCTCGTGTAAGGCGTGTGGCTCGCCACTTCGCATCGACGCGACGGTTCCGCCTCCGCCCGTTGGTGAAATCCCTGCAAATGCGAGCAGCGCTCCGCCTGCTGCTGTTCCTGCGATCCCGCGTGCTCCGCGCGTGCCTAATAGGGATGGTGCGCCGTCTTCGGTAAGAGCGGTTTCTGCCAGCTCCTCATCGCAGCGTCCGAGTCGAGCTCCCAGCCCCGAGGACGAAGCCCTCGATGCAGGTTGGGATGAGAAGGCTGCACCTTCATCGCGTCGATCCGGTACGAAGCGATCGTCGCCGCCACCGCTTCCGACTTCGTCTTCACCGCCGCGACCGAGCTCGTCGGTGCCGCCTCCGTTGCCGCGCTCGTCCGTGCCGCCACTGCCGAACTCGGACTCGCCAACGTTTGGAGCGGCCCCTGAAACAGCGCCGTTTTCGACGCGACCATCTTCTCCGATTCCGCTGATTGGATCGGAGCCGCCGCGCGCGCCGTCATCGAGCCCAACCAAGCGTGACATCGTGGCGCCACGGTTCGACTCGCCGAGTGACGAAGCGCATAGCGTGGAGGAGTCGCCGATCAGCCACGTCGATGGCCCGATCTCGACGCGCGAACCCATCGCGAAGATTGGGCGCTACGCGCTGTTCGACAAGTTCGCGAGCGGCGGCATGGCGACCGTGCATTTGGGCCGCCTCGACGGCGCCGGCGGCTTTTCTCGGGTCGTTGCGATCAAGCGGCTTTTGCCGCACTTGGTGAAAGACGGCGAGTTCGCCGAGATGCTGCTCAACGAAGCGCGCCTTGCCGCGCGCGTGCGTCACCCGAACGTGGTGCCTACGCTCGACGTCGTTGCGTCCAAGGGCGAAGTTCTGTTGGTGCTCGAGTACGTGCATGGCGAATCGTTGAGCGCGTTGTGCCGCTCACAAGCCAAGCGCAACGAGCTGATTCCGCTTTCGATCGTGACGAGCATCATGCTCAACGCGCTCGAGGGGTTGCATTCGGTGCACGAAGCCACCGACGAGCGCGGCCGTTCACTTGGCATGGTGCACCGTGACGTGTCACCGCCCAACGTGATCGTCGGCGTCGACGGCATGGCGCGTGTGCTCGACTTCGGCATCGTCAAGGCGCTCGAGCAACTCGAGGAGACGGTTCCGAATCGCTTGAAGGGCAAGACCGGCTACATGTCGCCGGAGCAAATCCGCGCGGAGCGCGTGACGCGCGCGTCGGACATCTTCGCCGCCGGCATCGTATTGTGGGAGCTTCTGACCTTGCGCCGCTTCGCGTCGGGCGCAGGCGACAAGGAGCGCATCGACAAGATCATGGCCGGCAATTTCCCACGCCCGAGCGACTACCGGCCGGAGCTCGGCGAGGTGATCGACGACATCGTCATGCGTGCGCTGGCCTTCGAACCAAAAGAGCGCTTCGCCACGGCGCGTGAGTTCGGCGCCGCAATCGCAGCTGCTGCCGAACCTGCGTCGGCCGGCGTCGTTGCCGACTGGGTGCGGTCGCTGGCGGAAAATGCGCTCGCTGAGCGCGCGCGCCTGCTCGCCCAGGTGGAAAACTGGGAGGACGAAGCGCCCGATATCGAGCTGAATTCGACGCCATTCGCTGTGGAGCGCGATGTGCTCGCGCTCGCCTCGGCCAACGCCACGCCAACACCGCTCGGCGAGGTTCAAAAGCGTTCGCGCACGCCAGCGCCGTCCGGCACCAAGGAAAGGCGCGTACCCGTGAAAGCCGGAACCACCAAGCCTGAGCCCGGCGCAGTCGTCGGTAAGACGGGCGCGCTCGTGGCGGAACCACAAGGCGCTCGCTTCCCTGTCTACCTGGTGGTCGCCGCCATTGCGCTCGTTGGCGTAATCGTCCTGTACTCGATGTTCAAGTAGCGGCGGCGCTGCGGTTCCGCTGCGGAGCTACTTGTCGAGCTTCGTATCTTCGGCGTTCGATTCAGAGAGCCGATCTTCGAGCTTGCGCCCGCTGGCGACGACGATGAACGTTTCGATGTTCCAATACTGACCAATGTCGAGCGAGCCAGGGTTGTCCTTGGGCATCTCTTTGACGATGAAGTCGAACAGACCTTGCGCGTTCTTGAAGCGCTTGCCGAGCTTCTTCTTGTTGAAGATGCCCGGTCCTTTGTCCGTTCCCTGGCCGTGGTCGCCGTGACAGGATTGGCAGTTGCGCTCGTACAACAACGCACCGGTGGCTGCGAAGTCGCGCCCCTTTTGGATCTGCGCGTCGCTTGCCCCGCTGCCTCCGCCGCAGCCGGCGATGATCAACACCGACGCCAACAACCAATCAGCTCTCACCATGTTCGTCTCCTTCGCGCCATTTCCAGGCAGTGCGGAGCGTCCTCGCCATCAAGACACGCTCGCGCGATGAGGACAGCGGCGTTCGCGCGCCGAAGCGCTGTCCTTGGCCGTAGCCATGAGCGAGGCGAGCGTACTGCAACGGCGCGGAAATCGCACCGGGCTGATTCAGCCGCGTGCTCATTGGCGGCGCGGTCCGGGGCTAATTTTGCACCGGCGCGCTCGCTTACTTCGCCGGCCGGATCGGGTTCGATTCTCGGCCCGTTTCAGCGCGCGGCCTGAGGACGTACGGAGACGCGGAAGTCTTGCCAGCGCCCAGTGCGCCAACGGCGATAGTTCACGATGCCGCGCGTCAGCTCGTCCACGCCCAGCCCCAACCATATCCCCTGCAGGCCCCAGCCGAGCCATTTGCCGAGCACGAAACAGAGGGGCACTCCGATCCCCCACATCATCGTGCTGCCGACGATGGCAACGTAGCGCGCGTCACCGGACGAACGTAGCGCGCCGCCAGCAACGATGTTGACCGCGCGGCTCGGCTCCACCAGCAAACCCAGCAAGAACAGAGGCGAGGCCAAGGAGCGAATCGTCTCGTCGGACGTGAGCGTCGACATCAGTGGGCCATGGAACGCGATTAGTAGCAACGCGATCGCCACGTTGCCGAGCACGCCGAAGGTCAGCCCGCGCCGCATTTCACGGTTCGCGCCGTCGAAATCTTCGGCGCCCACGCGGTGCGCGATCACCACCTGCGTGCCAATGCCGAAGGCAGCGCTCCACAAGATGCTCGTTACCATCACGAAGTTGAATACGTAGGTTCGCGCTGCCAGCGCGGCCGGGCCCCACGTGACGATCAGGGCGTTGAGCGTCATCTGGCAGCTCTGGTAGGCGATCGGCTCGAGTGCGGAGGGCAAGCCGATTTCGAGCACTCGCTTCAAGCGGTTCTTGAACAGTGCGCCGTTCGGTGGCCACGGCAAACGCACACGGAGACCGACGTGCACCACCAACATCGTGAATGCCAGCCCGATGCCGAGTGAGATCACCGTAGAAAGCGCAACACCCGCTACCCCGAGCTTCGGTAACCCGAAGGCGCCGTGCAAAAAAGCGAGGTTCAACCCGACATTGCAAACATTCGTGATGGCGGCCTCGCACAGCACCCACTTGGTTTTGCCGCGCGAGTTCAGGATGTTGCCGTACCCGATTTGCAGCGCCTTCAAGAATTGGAAGCTACCGATGATGCTCAAGTATGTCGCCGCGTGTGCGTGGATTTCGCCGCGCAGCCCCAACATGCTCGGCAAGGCCCGGTGCAGCGCCAGAAAGGTCGCGCTCGCCACGAGCCCGAGAGTGAGATTGAAGAGCAGCAGCGCGAGGTACACGGTCGGCACCTCGTCATGGCGACCACCGCCCGTAAGCTGTGCGGCGACGCTCGCACCGGCTTGGCCGACCGCAGTGAACACCACCAAGGTCGCGCCCAATACCGGGAGCAGCGCGCCAGCAGCCGCGGCGGCGCGATCCGAGATCTTCGCCAGAAAAAACGAATCGACGAAGTTCAGTGACAACGTGAGCAGCAGGCTCATTAAGAGCGGCCACGCCACACCCCACAACGTTGGCATCGGCCGGGTACTTCTTGGCGCTTCGCTCTGGGAGGTGGCGGACATCGACGCGCCGCCAATAGGGGTGCCTCGCTGCCTGCGTCAACCGATAGTTTTGCAGCTCGCTTCCGCGCGTGGGGAGGACGCGAAGTGTCGCAGGCCAACACCATCGTGGTGAGGCTGCCGCGCGCAACGTCGCGCGCGAACAGAGTGTGGCGTGCACGGCACCGCGCTCATGTGCATCCAATTAGTGTCCGGTGCTCCGAGAAACGCCTCAGAATTTTTGGGAGCCCGATTCATGCTACTGGCGCGGCGGTCGAGGTGGACATGTCTCCCACATCACGAGTGCGTAAGTCGACACTCATACTCATGAGTTGGCTACGAAACAGAAGTGTTGATGCGCGTTGACGGAGCGCACGAACACGGCGAGACTCGATCACAACGTGTTCGAACGATCCGAGTGGGATGACGCGTTTGTGCGCGGCACGAAGCCCAGTGCGGAGGTCATGCTGGCGCGTACCTTCGGTGAGCTGTGGGCGCGCGAGATGCAAGCTTCGGCTGCGGATGGGGACCGCGTGAGCACGTTGTTCGAGCTGTCCCCAGTAGCTCTTTTGGAGCTGCGTTCGAACGGTCATGTCATCAGCGCGAATGCCAGTGCTCAGCGCTTGCTCGCCATCTCGTTGAGTGGCGCTCTGGTAGATCACCTGGAGCCGCTCGGTAGCGAGCGAATCCTCCAGGTAGCCCGCGCAGCCCGCTTGCACGGCCGCGCCATCGCCGCGCTCGATCACCGTGAGCGGCGCTACCACGTCGAAGCCATCGCACACCACGACGCTCAGCGCGTGCTGCTTTCGTTGGTGGACTCAGAGCACGTGATGGCCCAAGGCGAAGCGGAGCGTAGCGCGCGCGCCCTGCGCTCGATTCTGCGCGCGGCGCGCGAAGGAGTGGCGCTGCTCGACCACGGGCAGGTGCTCTACGCGAACGAAGCCTGGTACAAGTTGACCGGAGCGACGCACTGCGCCTTTTTGGAAGAAGTCGTAGAAGGCAAGTCACTTTCCGCGCGCTTGGAGGAACTCGCCGCCAGCGACTCTGGGCAAACCATCGACGTGCGACTCGGTGAGGGCACCTCCAACGAAGTGCTGGCCGAGCTGACAGCGGTGTTCGTCGAATATCAGGAGCAACGCTGCGTGTTGGTAATGGCACGCGATCTCACCGCACGCCGGCGCCTGGAAGCTCGCGTGGCTCGCAGCGAGCGCCTGGCTTCCCTGGGTATGCTCGTCGCGGGCGTGGCTCACGAAATCAACAATCCGCTGACGTACGTGCTCGCCAACCTAGAGAGCCTGGCAGCGCGGGTTCAAGTGCAAGGTGGGCTGCTCGCTGAAGAGGACGCGAACGAAGCTCTGCGCGACGCCATTGACGGCTGTCAGCGCATCGCGGCTATCATTCGTGAACTGCGGTCGTTCTATCGAGCGGACGATCAGGAGATCGCGCGGGTGGATCCGAATCAGGTGGTGCGCGACGCCGCGCGCATCGTGGCCGGGAAGTGCGCTGCTGCCGCGCGCCTCGACATGGACCTCGGTCAGGTTCCGCGTGTGCTCGGCATCCAAACCAGCCTGGTTCAGGTGCTGATCAACTTGATCGTCAACGCGGTGGATGCCATGCCGCCGGAACGTGCCACGGACCAAAACGTGATTCGTGTTTCGACCGGCACGCGCGGAAACGACGTGCGCATCGAAGTCGCCGACAACGGTCGCGGTATTCCTCCAGCGGAGCTATCGCGCATCTTCGAGCCGTTCTTCTCGCGTGGCAAAGCGACGGGCACCGGTCTCGGCCTCACCATCAGTCGTAACCTGGTCGAGCAGCTCAACGGCTGGATCGATGTGCAATCGCGCGTCGGCAGCGGCACGCGCTTCATCGTGCACCTGGAGGCGGCAGCTGCCGAGAAGAAGGACAGCGCAGATTCAGAGGACGCTGCTTTGCTGCCTATCAGCATGCTTTCGGAGCTGCGCATTCTGGTGGTGGACGACGAGCCTCTGGTGGCACGCTCCGTGGCGCGGCTTCTGGCACAGGCTCACGAGATCGTGTGCGTTCATTCGGTAGCCAGCGCGATGGACGTGCTCGGTTTGCGCGACGACATCGACATCGTGATTTCGGATTGGGTAATGCCGGACGGCGGGGCACAGGCGCTGATCCGTCACATGGCTCATCGCGGTCGGCAGAACCTGCCTTTCGTGGTCATGACCGGTCTCGGGCAAATTGGTGGGCTCGATCCCATCGATGGGCCGTGTGTGCGCAAACCCGTCTCGCAAAGCGCGCTGCTTCAGGCAGTTGCCGAGGCGTTGGCTTCGCCGAACCGAGGCAGCATGGTCGTGCGCACCGGAGCCTCCGCCAAGAGCGCCGAGTACCCCGCCGTCAATCGCGGCGAAGAGCTGCAGGAACGCCGCGTGGCGCTAGTGCCCGACTTCGGCGCGCGGCGACGGTAAGGAGTTCAGCGTTGCTCCGCGTCGACGCCTATGCAGGCTTGCCTCGGAACTAAGTAACGCGAGGCGCGTTTGCCATTCACTAAATCGAATTGGATAATGCTTTTGACCCAATTCGCCTAAGTTGTGTGCTCGCGCCTACAGGCCAGAGCGGCGGTCAGATCGACTAGGAAATTCGGGTCAAAAAAGGCTGCTCGACTCCGATTGAGAAATGGCGATCTCGGTGTACGGGCGATTGCCATGTTGAGAATCCGAGTGCTGGCGTTTCCTCGAGAGGCGACTAAGTTTCGGGGCGCCATGCTGTTGCGGGCCGTCTTCGGGTCACTTCTCGGTATTTGCGGATTGCTGGGTTGCTCCTCGCAACCTCCCCCACCCAGCCATCCGAGTCCGCTGCTCGGTAATCCGATGCCGGCGTTCGAGTCGCAGACCATCAGCGGCAATCCCGTGATCAGTGGCGCCTATCAAGGTCACACGGTGGTGGTCAGCTTCGTCTCGGCGAAGTGCCCCTCATGTGAGAAAACGCTGAGCGCCGCGAACTCACTTTACGAAGACAATCATCAGCTCGTCGTGGTCGGTGTGTTTCAGAAAGAGCACGCCGAAGGCGCGGTGCCGGTTGCGTCACGCCTGGCGTTGCGCTTTCCCATCATCGTGGATCGGGATGGCAGCATTTCGCGGCAGTTCAAGGTGGGCGAAACGGTGCCCAGCACGTTCGTGGTGGATCCTGATGGGCGGGTGCGCTGGGTTGGTGGCTCCGACCTGACGGTGGACGGCCTCGATCGCGCGGTGCAAGCCGCTCGCTGAATTGCCGGGCGCGCGGCATTTGGCTCGAACGGCTTTGCGCCAGCACGCTTCGGGCCTGGCTGGCCGTGTGTATCAGCGCGGGCGCGGGCTTCGCGGCGGAATTGGCGGGCGCTGCGTGGTCGCGTCCTGAGCTTGCGGTGGTCGTGAAGGGCCGAGCTGACGCGCTCGCAGTGAACGCGTCGGCGTGTCCCACGGATCGATTTCGTGTTCGCCCGAGAAAGCGCCTTCGATGCTGCCGAGCGTGCTTGGCATCGATTGCGTCAAGACTTCCACGGCGGCGCGAACCTCGGCGTCCGTCGCAAGCCAGTGCACGGGCAGCTCTTGAATGGCATCTGCCATCGCCTGCACGTTCGCAAAGCGTTGCGCCGGATCGGAGCTCACGGCATGCAATACGAGTTGCACCAAGGGTTCAGGGTTTGGCATCAGCGAGCGCACGCCATCAGTACCTGAGATCAGCGCTGTGTCTTCGACGTTCTCGATGCGCCTGCCGCTCACCAGTTCCCACAGGAGCGCGCCCGCGGCGAACACATCGTCGTGGGGGGTACTCGTCGCCAGCTCGCAAGCGATGCCTGCATCACTGAGCAATGTTTCGCCAAAGCTTGCGACCCAGGCCGTGTCCCTGAAAAGGCAACGCGGCAGTGTCTTCATGCCGAAGCGGCCGAGCTCGTCGTGCGCCGCCGCCACCGCCAGCAGCGAATCGAGCGTAACGCGCAGCGCGACTTCGGGCACCATCGACACGGCCGCCGCTTGTAACGCGCGAATCAGCTCCGAGAGCGGCAGGCCGTCCACGTACTCGGAAACGATGAACAGCTGACCTTCGATGCGGGTGACCCCTAGCGTCTTCAGTAGGCGAGGATGCGCAATGCTGGTCGCGCGGGTGAGCGCCGTTTCCAATCCGGCGTACACATGCTCGTCGAGCGCACGCAACACGACAGGGCGCCCCGCTTCGCGCCCACCCACGGCTCGTCCCAGCGAGACAGTTCCCGTGCTGCCGCTGGCGAGCTCGTAGAGCAGCTCGAATTGTGTGCCTGGTGGCGCAGTTCGCTCGAGTGAACGCTCCGTTCGCAAGTTCGACTCCCGGTACGAACAAGAACGGCAGTGCGCGTTCGAGCTTAAGCGCTGTGAGTGGAATCCGCCAATGCGCAGCGCTTGGTGGCGGTGCACGGCGCTGTGCGGCTGTTCAGAGCTCAGCTTGCACGAAGCTCGTGTGATAGTCGGCGTCCTCGCAGCTGAGAGCCGCAGCGGTTGCCTGCAGAGGTTCCGTGCAATCGAGCATGACCGCAAGCTCGCTGGTTTCACGCGGCGCCGGAGTTTGCTCGTACGCACCTGGATGCGGGCCGTGCAATATGCCAGCAGGGTGATGTGACAGGCTGCCTTCGACGATGCCGCGGCGTGAGCCGAACGCTGCATTGGCGTAGAAGAGCACTTCGTCGACGTCGACTGAAGCGTGTGGATATGGGCAGGGGTTGGCTTGGGGGTGAAAGTCGAGCAGGCGCGGCACGAAACTGCAGATCGCAACGCCGCGTGCCTCGAAGCTGGTGTGCACCGGCGGTGGCAGATGCACCTGACCAACGCGCGGCTGGAAGTTGAGGATGGGAAACGCGAACGGGTACAAGGCGCCGTCCCAACCAACGACGTCGAGCGGCGAGTGCTCGAAGCGATAGAAATGAAAGCGCTCAGCACGTTTCACGCAGAGCTCACGAAGGCCTTCGTCGCGCGGGCCTCGAAACTCGGGGCGCCGAAAATCGCGGTGCGAATACGGCGCATCCATGCGTAGCTGGCCGCACGCGTTGCGGTAGCGCTGCGGAATGAATATGCCGCCCTTGCACTCGATACAAAGGTAGGCGTGCTCCTGCTCGGCGTCGGGTAGGAAACGATAAAATACGCCCTTTGGAACGCACACGTAGTCGCCGCGCTCGAAGCGCACGTCCCCGAAGGCAGAGCGCAACACACCGCCGCCACGCTGCACGAAGAAGAGCTCGTCGGCGTCAGCGTTGCTGAAGTAAACCGAATCCGCGACGGTCGGGCGCACAAACGCCAGCACCACGTCTTGGTTGAAGAGCAGCGGGCGGCGGCACTCGAGCGGCGCGCCGCCCTTCGAGGCGAGCTCGAAGCAACGATAGTGGCGGCGCAGGAGTGGACGTTCGTCGAGCGCGCGCGGGAGCTCGAAGGTGCGCGCGCTGGCTTCGGTGGGCACCGCTTCGTGCGGTCGATGCAAGTGGTACAGCATCGAAAAAGAGCCATCGAAGCCGCTGCGGGTGAGGCACTCTTCGTAGCGTTGCGCCCCGTCTTCGCCGCGGAACACGAGGTGCGGCTTTTCGGGAATGCTGCCGTGAGCCACGCGGTCGAGCATCAGCGTGACTCCTTCGCGACAGCCGTGCTCTGTTCCTGCTCGATGCTCTCGAACAACGCGCGGAAATTACCGGCGCCGAAGCCTTCGTCGCCGTGGCGTTGAATGATTTCGTAGAAGAAAGGCCCGGCATCAGCGCTCTTGTAGAGACCCGCCGAGTCTTTCAGAAAGATTTGGAGCAGGTAGCGCCCGGGACCGTCGCCGTCGACCAAAAGCTCCAGCGCACGCAGATCGTCGAGCGACTCGCGCAAGCTACCGATGCCGTTCTTGGCTAGCCGCGCGGGCAGCGCGTCGTAATAGGTGGAAGGCGCAGGCATGAACTCGACGCCGCGCGCCCGCAAGCCGCGCACGGCGCTCACGATATCGCGCACGCTGAGCGCAACGTGCTGCACGCCGTCGCCGCGATGCTCTTCGTGGAACACATTGATTTGCGACGCCTTGAAGTTCGGACGATATGGTTCGTTGTTGGCGAACTTCACGCCGCTCGCCGGATCCCACATTACGACCGAGCGCAAACCGGAGCCGGACTCATCGATGCGCTTCTTGACATCGTCGGTATGGAACTCGACTTGCCAGAAGCGCTCGAAGCCGAGCACGTGCTCCATCCACAAGAGCGCCGGCGTCATGGTTTCGAAGTTGCTGGTAACGTGATCGAAATCGACGAATTGGAATGAGTTGGAGCCGCCCCGCGGCTCGGCGTACACCTCGAAGCCCGGATACAGCGGAAACTTCCCGCGCCTTTCCACGAACCGAAACGTCGTGTCGCCAAACGGAGTGGTGATCACGAAGGTCTTGAGCTCTCCGTCAGGGCCTACGGTAGTTTCGACTTCATGAACCGGTGTGCCGCCCTGATCTTCGAGCAGCGCGAACGTGCGCTCGACGTCCTCCACTTCGAACACGATGCTGCCGACGCCGTCGGGATGCTTCTTGAGATACCTATGGGCGCGACCACCTTCGCCGACCGGCGTTGAACACACCACGCGACAATTGCCGCCTTCGAACACCAGCGCGCGCTGGTGCCCACCCTCGACGAGCTGCGGCGAACTTTGCCCGACCTCTGAGAAATCGAGGCGCTGCGTATAGAAGCTACGGCTGCGTTCGAGATCGCGGACGTAGTAGTGGATGGCCTCGATGCGACGGATCCCGAGCGAGGGAACGCGAGCCATGACTTTAGCTTAGCAGTCGTTGAGCAGTGGTTGCCATCCGCCTCCGATCGCGCGGGTGCGCCGGTGGTGAGTCGAGGTCGGACGCGCGGGTGTGCCGGTGGGCGAAGGCCGGGCACCCCGCTGAGCCTCGATTACCGCTGAGCGGGTTCAGCAGCGCGCAGGACCTCTTCTCGATTGGCGGCCGGAGTTAGCCCGTATCCGCTCACGAAACGGCGTCCGTCGTCGCGACGCCAGACGTCTGTTCGAACGGCGGATGGGATCGTTTGCTGCGGACACTGACCCGCGTGGGCTGAGGATTCATCACATCTCGTGGAGGCTGGGCGCTCCTGTCGCTCGAATGGACGAAGGCCGGTGCTAGGCCGTGAGCACCCGGAGCGCCACGCGCAACATTTCCTCCCGAGTCGCGCTGG
>JBMOMJ010000033.1:123454-367866 GCA_049324695.1 Myxococcota bacterium | reverse complement strand
GCGCAGAAAGGATCAGCCCGAACCGACTCCAGCTGCCTGAGCAATCACACCACTGTCGAACGGCCCGGTCGCGATCCACTCGCGCTCGGGCTGTTCAAATTTCGACGGAAATGGGAGCTCGGCAACATGCCTATGCTTCTGATGCGGCCGCAGCTGAACGGCGATACATTGGCGAGACGCGAATGACGCTTCGTTCTTACGAACAGCATGCCATTAGAATCCTTCTCGCTAGGGGCGTTTCGCAGGAAGTGCTGGAACCTGCCACGGGTCTCAACGTGGAAGTCTCGATTGAACAAACGGGCGTAGGGTTACTTTGCGCAGTTCAAGCCGCGAAGCGTTCTATTCTGCTTGAGCGGCTGAATCAGGCCGCCACAGATCTGCCCGTCTCCCGCCATGATTGAGCTCCGCGACATAGAGCTTTCACTGCTCGCCAATCTAGATGATGTGACAGGCTTTGCGAAGAGTGTCGATGTCCTCCTCGCTCACCTACTTGATCGCGGTGCGACCGGATCCCCGTTTCGCTCTACCGACGGCGTCCTGCTTGAATACTTTCGGGCCGACGGTCACGCGATTCTCGGGTGCGGCGTCGCGATTCTCATCGACCAATCGGTGCATCCCGTCCAGCTCGAACTATCCATCGATGTCTACCAGCACGCTGTGCTCGCGGGCACCGTACATTTCGGGGATTCATCACGTTCAATTGCCTACGGATCCCGTGAGCATCAAAACCTCACGAAGCAGATCGTCGCTGATCCGCACAGAACGTTCGAATGGTCTCATTCCTGGAACAGGACGGGCAAAGGTTGGTCACCGATGGGAACGGCTGCTATCTAACTCAGGTTCGCGGCGGACGGTCATCCGAGCGGCAGCATCGCGCCTCGCAGGCGTGGTGAAGTCCACGGCCGCCTCGTCGGCGTTACGTTGCCTTGTTTGATGGCCCGCAGCTGAAACCCTGAAACCCAAGATGTTAGGCTGATCCTAGGCATGCGCGAGATCGTGGCCCCGGTAATGCCGCTTACGGACCAGCAGTTTCGGCGCGCTCTCCGCGTCGGGCACGGACGCGCGCGGATGCATCTCGATTTTGCCGAAGCAGCCGACGTGCGGGACGCAGTCCTCGACGCCGCAAGAATTTGTGGCGTCTACGACCCGCAGGTCGAGGGGCTGCCAGCTCCGTGGTTCGCTGATTTTTGCGAGCGTGCCGGAGTCGTAGAAGAGCTGATTGCGAGCGGAGCTGGACCGTCGCATTGGGACCGGCAGTGGCGGTGTGCGGTCTTGGCCGAGTTCGTGAGGCGGGGCAACGCGAGAGCGCGAGAGGCCCTTTACAGCGCCTGCACCCCCGCGGACAGCGGAGGGCTTCACGGGTCGTTCGAAATCGTGGAGCTTGATGGTGCCGCTGGCCTCGTTTTCGTCGCCCAGAGGGCCGGCGCATTCGTGCAGGCGGATCCCAGCTTTGACCCTAACGACGGTCTCGTCTTCCAGTTCGACGCCGAGCACGGCGACGGCGCTGCGCTCAGCCTCCTTTCCCCATTGGCCGCTGTCAATTCTGCCATCGCTGCCTACCTGGCCCGACTTCGCGAAGATGATGCGAACGTCTCGAACGCGTCTGCGCCACGTCGGTCGATGGACGAGATTGTCGAAATTATCCGTGACTCTCAACGAATCCACTACTGGCTCGCTCAGTGGGCCCGTCACGCTGATCCTGCGGAACTCGAACCGATTGTTCGCCTAGCCACCTCGGAATCCCGCAGCTTGGTCATTGAGAACGCGCTCCGGTGTCTAAGCGGCAGCCGAGCACTTCCGCTCAAGCGCGAACTGCTTCCGCTCGTTCGTCACGATAAGCCCGCAGTCCGCCAGTTTGCCGCACGCACGCTCGGTCGACACATCGACCCTGCGGTGAGGGAGGCCGGTCTCGCGCTCCTCGGCCACGACATCTCCGGGGCTCTGGAACTGCTTCGCATGAACGCCCAGACCGAAGACGTTTCGGTCCTCGTCGCGCAACTTGAGCCGCTCCCCGACTCCGAACCGCAACACGCGCTCGGGTTTGATGTGCTGAAGCTTATCGACAGCAATTCCGACATTCGTGAACCCGCACTTGCTCTGTACGTGTATGAATTCTCCCCGTGCCAGCACTGCCGCGGTTCGGCGATCCGACACCTCCTAGCTTGGGACAAGTGCCCCGATTGGGTGCTGCGGGAAGCTCACTTCGATGCTTCGGAGGAAGTTCGAGGCATCGTCGCGTCACGAGTGACAACCTGACTCGGCGTTGAACCTGACGGCTCGCCGCATCACCAGGTTTGAACCTGTCGGTCTTCCGTCCTGCTACGCCGTCGCGCGCCGCAGTCCATCGGTGCGACCTGGACTGCCTTCACTCTACTTCACGGTATCTCCGAACTGGTCACGGCATGACGACCGCCGCCCAACAAGCTGTTGAAGCTGAGGCCGCACCTCGTTGTGATCTGCAGGTCCTCGTTCTCACCCGTGGTGAACCACACGGGACCGGTCATCGCCGCGTTGCTGCCTCCGGGTTCCCCGATGCGGCCGCAGCTTAGCAGTGACACGTTGGGCGGATGAGCGCGGGAGTCATTCCCCGCACGCGAGAGGACAGGATCTCTGGACGTTCGGTGACGCTAACGCGAGCGCAGGCGTCGTACACCATCGTGTTCGCCAACACAGCGCGGCCAACCTGCACAGGCGAGTCGCCCAGTTTTCTGACTCGATGGTCGCGATCTGGTTTTCCTCCCGGACAGAGGACAATCGCCAGGGAAGCGTGATGCAGTACACCTCATTGAATGGATCTTTGGAAGCCTGGTACCTCTCCTTTCGCCTACAGGATTCCCGTTGGCGGGTGTTTCGGACAAAGGGGTTGCCTCGCGAGCGCGCTGAAGCCTTCGCGGTCGAAGCCGAGCCGCCGTCGTCAGCGGCGCAAAGGCGATGATTGGCTTGTCCTCAGAGTGAATCCCGCACGGCTCGACGCGAAACGCCGCGCATGAGCCGTTGCAGCAGCCGGCTGCGCGTTGTCGTAACCTGATGCGTCGAGCCTCCCGCGCGTGGTGAACTACGACGGCTCGCCCGTTGTGACTGATGCCTCCACGTTGCTCGTGCAGCCGCTGCTTGAGGGTGGCACGCTGGACAAACCAGGAATGTACCTGCGGCCCAGGCGTTGAACGCGCATGGACGCGCTTCTGGGGCGTACTTCAGTTCGTGATGACAACGAGACTGCCATGGCGGACGTTCCCTTCACTGAGGGAGTTTTCTAGCAGCCAAGCCCCCGCCTTACGACCATCTGTCTGGGGACCACACGAAGATGTCTAGAATCTGTGACAAGCTGCAAGGCCTTGCTCTCCTGGTTCCTGCGGATCCCGAGCTCGCTGCACTCGCGCAACGCGAACTCCGCAACGACGTACGAGTCACCAATCGCATAGGGGTGCGTTCCATGGATGATTACCTCGCCCAGCGTCTTGTACTAGCTCCGGCGGCCAAGCAGCTTCTGTCTACCGCCGAACGTCTCGCACGCACCGGAGGTGATCCACGACACGATTTTTGAGAAACTCGGTGCGCCCGACATCGCAATCTTCGTAGGCTTGTGCGTCTTACTCAGTTTGAGGTTGCCCGAGCCATCGGTATCCGCGTGCACACTCTCCGAAGCTAGGAGGAAGGCAGACGGACGCCTGAGCGACCTGCACTCGCATTACTCCGCATTGCAGCTCGTCACCCCCGCACCATCCGCGAGAATCTTCATTCTGCCGCGTGACGCATCTTCGAAGATGCCTCTGCTCGCGACTGCGGCGCAACTCAAGTTGAACCTGTCGGGCTTCCGCGGTGGTGTGTAATCGCGCATTGCCGCCGTCCGTCGGAGCGACAGCAGTCTTGCCAGCTGTAGAGGTTCGATGGTCGGATGGTGGCCGCGGTTAAACTAAAGCCGCTAGCCAGGTGAGGCGCAATGTTGATTGGCAGATGGAAGCGGAGCCCACTCGAGCGAGCCATCATCGATGCGGCGCAGAGGCCGAGCGAGGATTCGCGCGCCGCGCTGCTCCAGCACCTCGGTGACTCGGCCTTGTTCGTGGCGATACGCGAGCCCGTAGCTTTGGATGTGGATGAAAGTGGTGTACTTCGATCCACTGCCAATCTCGCCGTTCTGACCGGCTCCGGGCCGAACGCGCCGGTCTTGCTTGGGTTCACGAGCGAGCGACAGGTTCGGCGCCGAAAGGCTGACGCTCACCCCCTGTTGCTTCCGGTCAAGACGATTTGCGAGCTCGTCGTTCAACAGAACTACAACGGACTGGTTATCAACCCTGAGGACAAGTGGGTCTTCGTGAGCCGCGAAGAACTTCGCGCTGCAGTCGGTCGAGCTAACCCAACGCGGTAGTAGGCGGGCATGTCGTTCCGAACTCGTTCGGCGCCCGCACCTGAACGCCGCTACGGTAGCCAGACTCGCACGAGACTATCGCAAGGATGTCGCCGAACCGGCTGTTGCTCTGCGGCAAGGTGGCGACCTCCAGGTGTTGGCGAGCATCACAAAGCGCGGATATTTGGTGAAGTTCACCGGCTCGCCAGGCATCGTCTTGAGCCGTTGAAACGCCTCAACAGCCGCGGCCGATGAGCGCGACACGACGCGACGAAAGTGATCGGCGCCGCCCGCATAGCCGCGCTCCCTAACCATCTCAAACAGACGACTGGCGCATAGCCGGGATACTTGTCGAGCTGCTGAACGATGAACGGCACGAACGGATCCGCCATCGAGGGTCGCGGCGCAACAGCCTTCGTTTCCACGCCCTGCGTGTCGGAGCACGCGCCGTACCGTGGTGTGATGCTATCCAAGCCCACTTTGGCAACACGACTCCACAGAACGACAGTTGCTGGTCGCAAATCAACGGCGCTCTTGAGCGAAATGCTTCTCGAAGGCCGCCAATGCCAGTCGCTGACCTTCATCGGTGAATACGACAGACCTCGCCTTGCCCTTCGGCTCGAGGATCCACCCTTTCTCGTGAAGCAAGGCGAGCAGGTCCCAATCGAGGCCTTTCCAGGCGCGCATGGCTCCGTGGTCGTTGAACATGGTGAGCGAGAGCAGCGCGAGGGCGACCTCGGCGAGTTTCTCGGAGTCAACTTGGTCGGGAATGGGCATGCCCGACCACTACATCACTGTCTGTCCGGAGGACGGGAATATTGGTGGCATGGGGTGCCGTCCTCGTCTCACCTTGCCAACCGATACCGCTGTTACCTCTCCTCCGAGCGTGTCAAAGGCGTGCCGAATGTTGTAGAGGTTACGGTGACATCCCGATATCTGCGGCTTTGTCACTGATGCTGCCGTTCGCACGATCCAGTTCGTAGAAGTACGACGACGAGGCGGATTTAATCGCGCAGGCCCAGCGATGAATACCGACCGAAAACGTCCCTCGCTGAGGTCGGTTGGCTACCACGTTCGTCGCCGTTGGCGGTACCCCTGCGTTCACCGCGGGGTGTGAAGCTCGAACCCGAGAACCTTCGCGAAGCCGCCAAAGTCTTTGTCGGTTGTCAGGATCGCAAGCCTACGGCGCATGCTCACCGCGCAGATCAAGAAGTCCGTGTTTGATCCCTGGAGCCCCTTGGCTCGACACCGGTTGAAGCAGATCGCTGCCTCCTCGTAGTCGGCTTCCTCCAGTGCCTCGTCGTTGAACGCACGCAGCCGCTGCCGCAATTTCCTGTACTGCTCCGCCACTTTGATCCCTAACAGGATCTCCTGCCGGATGGCCCCAATCATCGCTACGCGCCCCTCTCGGATCAGCTCAACCAGCTCCGCTGTCTCGCTGCTTCCATGTGCCGCCGGTCGCCTCAGCGCCAATGACCACACCGACGTATCTACCAATACGTTCACGTTCGCCGCCGTTGTTTCTTGTAGTCGTACTTCGGATCCACGTCGAGTTTACCGAACAGTTCAATAATCTGCTGTTGCTTGCGTCGCTGGATATATTCGTTCAACGCCTCAGTCACAGTCGCGCGTTTTGTCTTTTGACCGCCGATGCGGCGCGCTTCCTCAAGGAGCCGGTCGTCGATTGCCAAGTTGGTCGCCATGTGTGAATTGTCACACAGTCGCCTGTGTGGAGCAAGGCCGCCCGAAAAGCTGTTGCGTCCAGCCACTCCATCCCAGCGGCCTGGTGGCGCCCAACAAGCCTTTGAAGGCAGACGGCGGCGCGTGGTCATGACGTGACCTGCGGCATGAGCACGACGCGACTCACTCTGAGTAACTCCTGCCTCAAATAGTTCTGCGCCGGAGCTGGCAGGGCGGATCATGACGCGCGCAAACGGCTGAAATTCACGGCGCTCTGCGGTTGGCTGCCACGGCATCACGCGTTGGCATGTGCGTTGCGAAGGTGCGAGTCGGCGCGGCGGGAGCGGCGCCATGGAGGTTCAATGTCGAAAGTTATCGCCGAATTATGGCGAGCGGGTGTCACGCTTGGCGTTTGCTCGAGTATGTTCGCTTGCTCTGCATCTGACGCTACTCAGGATTCCGAGTCGGTGGCCGTAACGACGAAGCCGCAAGTCAGCTACGAGGAGTTTCGGGAAAGGGCCGTCTGGCTGCCTTCGGTGCAGAAGTGGGCCGTCGACGGTGACACGCCAATTCGTAACGAGGAGGAGCTGCGCCGTTATTGGGAGGAGAATTATAATCTGGAGGGACGGCTTACTGTCGACCGTGCGGGCAGCGCGGACAACATTTGGAACCGCACGCAGCGAGCGAATTTGTCCTATTGCATATCGCAAGCTTACTTTGGGTCGCGCTACAATACGGTCGTCAGTTCGATGCAGCAGGCGGCGGCTGCTTGGGAAAATGTGGCGAACGTTCACTTCGTGCACGTGAATTCACTGGACGGGAACTGCACGAACAGTAGCAACGTGCTCTTCAACGTGCGGGGTCCGGCGCCAGACGGCTTCGCGGGCTACGCCTTTTTTCCGGACTGGTCGCGCTCGGATCGCGAATTGCTCCTCACGTGGCAGTCGACGTGGGATACCAATCCACGCGCGTTCATCGGCGTGCTCATGCACGAGCTCGGGCACGTGCTTGGGTTCCGCCATGAGCACTCGCGGTCCCCTACCGTGAACGAAGATTGTGAGGAGAATCTCGATGGGCTCCGCGGAGTCACTCGCTACGACTCTCTGTCTGTAATGCACTACCGTTCGTGCCCGGGTAGCACCAACACGACGGGCGCCTATTTCATGTCGCAGCGTGACATCGAGGGGGCTCAAGCGCTCTATGAAGCGCCGACGAATGTAATCCGTACGAGGTCACGTTTGTTTTCGCGGCGGCGTTCGAACGGTGACATCTACCGGCGCTCGGACTCGAGTTGGGTCAGGATCGGCGGTCCGGGGCAGGCGTTCGTGGGCGTTATCGACGAACTCTATGGCCTCGGGCCTGGTGGTAGCCTGGTGGTGCGCTGGAGCGGCAGTGGCACAACCTGGAACAGCGTTGGTGGTAGCGCCGGTCAGATCTTGTATTGTGGCCCTCAGGGACTCTGCGCAACCAATCCGGATACTGCCGCTCTTTGGAGCTACCGGAACTCCACTTGGACTCAGATCGGCGGTCCTGGATCGAAGTTCGCTGCCTCTGATTTTGGTCCGTATGGTTTGAGCCCGACTCAGGAGTTGCTCTCTTTCTACAACACGAGCCAAAGGAGATGGATTCAAGTCGGCGGACCATTCGCGGACGTCATCACGAACGCCGCGTTTGTCTTCACGCTCACTCGGGATCGTCAGCATATCCAAACGCCCACGCTCACCGGAGGTGTTGATATCGGCGGCCCGGGAAGGCAGTGGCTTGGCACTGGCCAGGAACTCTACGGCTTGTCAGTGGCGTCCGACGGGGTCTATCGCTGGGAACAAGGCACCACTTGGACACGCATCGGCGGTGCCTTCCATCGGCTCTATGGAAACGAGGGACACCTTTACGGTGTCTCCGGGAACGGCGATATCTGGGAGTATTCCGGCTCCGGCTCGACCTGGAGCAATCTCGGCCAGCCGTAACCGCAAGTAGTTGAGGGACCAGGTCGTTCGGCTTCGTCGACCTGGTCTCGCCTGCGAAGTCGATTGCCTCGAGTGAGCTCGCTTAAAAGTTTCAGTAACTCGAGCCCGCGCGCGTGCAGTGGGCTGAGGGCTGAGGGCTGAGGGCGTCCGGCTCGCGTGCGAATCGTGAGACTGATCGTCGTCGCCGTGCGTCTGTGCTGATGGCATGACTCAGGCAGGGCTCGTTCTTAGGGCGTCGTCGTCACTCGCGTTTTTGGCCGCTTGGATGATTGCAGGCGGGTGCGGCACGCAAGGTGCTCAACGCACGAACGGCGCTGGGAACGCGCCGGCGGGCGGGGGGGGTGGCGAGCCCAAAGGAGGCAGCAGTTCGAGCGGCGGGACCACGTATATCGATCCGAATTCGCTCGGCTCGGGCGGGGGCGCGCAGGCGGGCGGGGGAAAGTGCGGAGACGGGGTGGTTCAGCGGAGCGAGGGCTGTGACGACGGGAACCCAGTGAGCGGGGACGGTTGTAGTCGCATTTGCCAGATGGAGGCGAACTGGACTTGCCGGACGCCGGGAATGGCGTGCCAGTTTCTCGGGATCTGCGGAAACGGAGTGCTGACCACGAATAAGGCTTGCGACGATGGAAACACTGTCAGCGGAGACGGTTGCTCGAGCGATTGCAAGAACGTGGAGGAGGGTTTCGAGTGTCGCGTGCCAGGGAAACGGTGCGGGCCTCGTTGCGGAGACGGTATTCTCCGGAGTTACGAAACGTGCGACGACGGCAATGCTGTCAGTGGCGACGGATGCTCTGCGAATTGTCGGATCGAGGCGGGCTTCGATTGCAGCGGTGCGCCGGCAGTCTGCACGAAGACGGTTTGCGGCAACGGGAAAACTGAACTGGGCGAGACTTGCGACGACGGAAACAACTTGCCTTACGATGGTTGTTCGTCGACTTGTCAGAGTGAGCCGAAGTGCGGCACGGCAACGAGCGCGGTGGGAGCGTGCCAAACCGTGTGTGGCGACGGCATTCTGCTGCGCGGCACTGAAGAGTGCGATGACGGGAACGTGCTCGACCACGATGGGTGTTCGCGCGATTGCAAGGTGGAGGCGGGCTACACGTGCCGCTCCGCGTACGACAGTCCGCCGCCGAGTCTCACGATTCCGCTGATAGCGCGCGATTTCGAGTCGTTTCAGGAGGGCACGCCCACCAAGGGACACCCCGATTTCGGGCATTACTGCTGTAACGAGAGCAAAGGAATCGTCAAGTCGACGCTTGGGCTCGACCGCAAGCCAATTTGGAATGGCCCTGACGCGGTGCCGGATCCGAAGCAGCTCATGTTCACCGGTAAGTCCGCGTTCGATCAGTGGTACCGCGATGTCAGCGGCGTCAATCAAACGTTTTATCGTTCGCTCACGTTGTTGCAGAGCCCGACGACGAAGACCACCTACGCAATGAACAGCGACAGCGACCCTGCGTGGTTCGATCGCTGTGGATTCTTCCCGCTGGATTCCGATATGCCGCTCGTTGATCAGAACACCAAGAACCCAATCACCTATACCGATGGCGGTTTTCCGGGACGAACCTGCCATGCGTATCAAGGGCTTGGTTTCGGGAACAGCTGGGCGAATCACAATTTCTCGTTCACTACGGAGCTTCGCTATTGGTTCCAATATCAGGGCAACGAAAACCTGAAGTTCACAGGCGACGACGACGTGTGGGTATTCATCAATGGTACGCTCGTGGTCGATCTAGGCGGCGTCCACAATCGCGCGGCGGGAACAGTGATTTTGGACGCAACGAAGGGCACCGCGCAGGTCGGCTACGGTGACAGCCCGACGTCGTTCACGACCATCGATTTGAAGCTCGCCATTGGCAGCGTTTACGAGGTCGTGGTGTTCCAGGCAGAGCGCTGGTGCTGCGGGTCGAACTACATGCTGACGCTGGCGAACTTCCTCGCGGGCAAGAGCGAGTGCGTGCCAGCCTGTGGCGACGGCGTCGCGGTAGCTGGCGAGGAATGTGACTGCGGGACCAACGCGTCCTCGGTTCCGAACGGCTGCCCCGGCCCGAATAACGATACGGCTTACGGCGGTTGCACCACGAAGTGCACCTGGGGCCACTTCTGCGGCGACGGAGCCGTTCAATCCCCACCCGACGGTCCTGAGCAGTGTGATCTCGGCAAGCAGAATGGCGCGACCAGCGAAGGCACCGATCGCTGCAGCGCTACTTGCCGCAACCCGCGCTTCTGCGGCGACGGCATCGCCGATACCGATCTGGGAGAGCAATGCGACCTCGGGGACAGGAACGGCGTCTCGCTCGACGCGAACTTGATGCCCATTACCGACCCAATGTCTCCGGCAGGCCAGGTGTATTGCACCAAGGAGTGCATGATTCCCATCGTGCTTCGCTGACGCGACGGAGATTGCTTCGTCGCTGTGAACCGAGCGGGTCTAGTCCTGTTGGTCGAGAGCCGCGAGTGCAGCGGTCGGGTTATCGCTATCGATCGGCTTGGTTGGGCGCGCCCAAGATTTGAAGCACGCTTGGCAAGGCATCTGGGGTTACCGAGATCGAATCGATGCCCTGATCTGCTAGGAACCTCGCAAACTCGGGGTGGTCGCTCGGAGCCTGGCCGCAAAGCCCTACCTTACGGTTTTTCTTGTGGGCTCGCTCGATGACTTGCGTGATCGAGCGCATTACGCCGGGGTCGCGTTCACTGAATATCGCCGCCAAGATCTCCGAATCTCGGTCGATCCCGAGAGTGAGCTGTGTCAGGTCGTTTGAACCGATGGAGAAGCCGTCGAACAACTCGGCGAATTCTTCGGCGAGGATGACGTTGTTCGGGATTTCGCACATGACGTAAACTTCGAGCTCGTGGTCGCCGCGCCTCAGTCCATTCGTTTCGAGTTCCGTGAGGACGCGGCGCGCCTCCCCCAGGGTGCGACAGAACGGGATCATCACCTTGACGTTGGTTAGTCCCAGTTCCTCGCGCACGCGGCGAACCGCCTTACACTCGAGCGCAAAGCCTTCGCGATATCGCTCGTCGTAGTAACGTGACGCGCCTCGAAATCCGATCATCGGGTTGTCTTCGCGCGGCTCGAAGTCAGTGCCGCCGACCAGCCCTGCATATTCATTCGTTTTGAAATCCGAGAACCGAAGGATCACGGGTCGAGGGTAGAAAGCGGCAGCAACCTGAGCCACGCCGTGCGCTAGGCGTTCCACGAAGAACTCGCTCGGAACGGAGAATCCTGCGGTGCGCTTGCGAATTTCTGCGCCGGCTTGCGGGTTCGTGACGCGCTCTGGATGAACCAGCGCCATGGGGTGGATGCCGATGGCGCTCGAGACCACGAATTCGATGCGCAACAGGCCGACGCCGGCGCTCGGGAGCTGTCCAAGGAGGAATGCGCTCTCCGGATTGCCAACGTTCAGCATTACGGGCACGCGCGGCGCGGGAAGCTTGGTGGGATCGACTTCGGCGCGATCGAACTCGACGCGACCCGAATACACCTTTCCTTCATCTCCTTCCGCGCACGAAACCGTGACTAGCTCGCCCGTGGCCAACGTCGTAGTAGCGTTCACGCAGCCGACGACACAGGGAATGCCGAGCTCACGCGATACGATTGCCGCGTGGCAGGTGCGGCCGCCATGATCGGTCACAACAGCCGCAGCACGCTTGAGCACGGGCTCCCAGTCAGGATCGGTCATTGCAGCAACGAGCACCTCGCCTGATTGAAAATCCGAAAGCTCGCTCGGCGAATGGATGACGCGAACGCTGCCCGTGCCGACCTTGGCCCCGACGCTCTTGCCGTGAACGAGGACCCTGCCTTTGCCGCGCATTCGAAATAGCTCGAACTTGGGCGGCCCACTCTGAGCATGAACGGTCTCCGGGCGTGCTTGGACTATGTACAACTGCCCGGAAAGCCCATCTTGTGCCCATTCGATGTCCATCGGCGTCGGGCGACCTGCGCGGCTGGAATAGTGCTCCTCGATCCGCACGGCCCAGCGCGCAAGCATGAGAATGTCAGAGTCGGAGAGTATGGGTGTTCGTCGTTTCTCGATGGGTACCCGCTCTTCGACGAGCGCTTGGTTGCCTCCGCTAGCGTAGACTAGGCGCACCGCTTTCTCACCGAGCTCGCGTCGAATGATGGCGGGATAGCCTTTGGCAAGTACTGGCTTATGCACCCAGAATTCGTCCGGATCCACCTTGCCTTGAACGACGGTCTCTCCGAGACCAAACGCGCCCGTGAGTACAACGACATCGCGGAAACCGCTTTCGGTATCGAGCGTGAAGATGACGCCGGCGGAACCTAAATCGCTGCGCACCATCTTCTGTACGCCCACTGATAGAGCAACGCTACGATGGTCGAAACCACGCTCGACCCGATAAACAATCGCGCGATCCGTGAACAATGAGGCCATGCAGTCGCGCACAGCTTGGAGCAGGCGCTCCTCCCCACGAACATTCAAGTAGCTCTCCTGCTGCCCTGCAAAGGATGCGTTGGGCAGATCCTCCGCTGTAGCGCTCGATCGCACGGCGACATCGGTGGCATCCTCGCCGTAGTGCTTCGACAGTTTGCGATAGGCCTCAAGGACTCTGGCGGCCACCTCGGGCGGCAACGCCGCCGCTCGTATGAGCTCGCGGATTTCCGCGCCCGCCTTCGCGAGAGCTGCCACATCGCTCACGTTGAGGTCAGCGAGCCTTCCGTAGATTCGATCTTCGATACCGGCGCGCCTGAGGTGAAGACGAAACGCCGCAACGGTAATAGCGAAACCGTCCGGAACACGAATTCCTTTCGGCTCGAGGCTCCTAACGAGCTCTCCGAGTGAGGCGTTCTTCCCGCCAACTTGCGGAACCTGACTGATGTCAATCGCACCAAACTCAACGATGTAAGACATGCTGGCCTCGGGATCAGGCGCTCACCACAATTCGAAGGACGGAAGCGCCCGGCACGCGTCCTTCTCGTTCCCTCATTCCTTCAGCCCATTCGTCCACGGAAACGACGACGGCACTCGCTCGCGCGCTCCTAGTAGGTCCAGACGGCAGCATCCCATCGTCTCCGAATCGAGGCCGTCGACTCGTTTGCGCAAGCGCTCCACTAGCTGGGACTCGCGGTCACCCAGCGCGACTACGAGCCTGCCCCCAACCTCGAGCTGCTCGATGAGCTCGACAGGCAATTCAGACACGGCCGCACCCATGATGATGCCCTGATACGGAGCCTTGGCGGGCCAACCGACTCTCGGGTCCCCGCAGTGAACTTCCACGTTGGCGCAGCCGGCCCTTTCGAGTGCGCCGCGAGCGCGATCGGCCGCCCGCTGGTCGACTTGAATCGTGATGACTTCGCTCGCCAGGCGGCTCAGTAGCGCCGTTTGATAGAAAGAGCCCGCGCCGATCTCGAGCACGCGCTCAGAACCAATCAGCTCGAGTGCTCCGATCATCAGCGCCACTACTGGCACGGGCGGTATTGTGCTCCCGTTCTCGAGCGGCACCGGTTGGTCGTATGCTATCGTTCCTATCGTCTCCGCTGGATAGAACTGTTCGCGCGGAAGACTGCGAACCGCTTCGATGAGCCGAGCTTGGCTAAGCCGTTGCCCTCGCAAGGATTCGGGCGAACGCGGCGCTCTCACCCGTCGCACCTTTGTTTGCAGTTCTGCCATGTGGCCTCCGCTGAATGATGCGACGTGCAGAGGACATGCCATGCTCATTGTTTGCGAAATCTAGGGTGTTCGTCGCAACTTTTGCTCTTACCCTCGCCGCTCGCGCAGATTCTGCAGCGCGCGAGTTGCGCGTCTTCGAGCACGAAGATCGTGCCACGCAGCGATTCGACGAAAGTCTGATCTCGCGCAAAAGTCGCGGCTCAAGGCCGGCTCGAGGTCGGTGTTACGGTAGCTTGAGGGTGTGCGGCTTTACTCCGAAATGATCGCTGAGCTCTGTCTCGACTGCCGCGATGACGGGAGCCGCGTCGCGCAGATAGAAATGTCCTCCCGTGAAAGTTCGCAGCGCAAACGACGCGGATGTGAGGCTCCTCCAGGGGGCGACAGCATTGGAGTCCACGTTCGGATCAGAGGTCCCGATGAAAGCTCGGATGGGGCAAGCCAGAGGCTGGCTGTCGCGAAAACGATAGCGCGCGAGCAACGTAAAGTCGGCGCGAAGAAGCGGCAGGAAAACATCTCTGAGCTGTGGCTCGCTCAAATCGTGCGCCGTTGCTTCCTGATACGCCGTTAGAGCCTGAATGAATTGCTCGTCGGGCAGCTCATGGATGGGCTCCCTACCCTCCGATATCGACGGCGCGTTGCGCCCAGACACTATCAGCAGCTCGGGGCTCGGCTGCCTATGCGCCATGAGTTCACGAGCGATCTCGAACGCGAGCACGGCACCCAAACTGTGGCCAAAAAGCGCGAACGGCTCCGCGCCCAGCCGAATAACATCTCGAGCGAGCAGCTCGACCAGACGTTCTGGCTCAACCACCGTGCTCTCTTTGAAACGGCGTCCGCGGCCGGGCAGCTCCAAGGGCTCAGCTCGAATCCATGCGGGAAGCGTGCGATTCCACGCCGCATAAGGCGCCGCCATCCCGCCCGCGTGGGCGAGGCAAATCAGGCGGACTCGGGGGTGGCTCTGGCCGCGCATCTTTCAGATCCGTGCGATCGCATTCCTTCCGGCAACGGGTACTGACATATCATCCTCCCGAACTAACCTCTACGCTGGATTGGCGCGTCGCCCAGCGTAAAAACCGAGGCGAGCGGGAAACCAGCGTGCGCCGTTAGACCGGTGACGGAGCCCGCACTCGATGCTCCCACATACTCATCGCGCCGAGATTGCGATAGCCAAGCCGCGCATATACCGGCGCGCCCTTGCTCGTAGCTTGCAGCGACGTCGTGCCGCAACCTCGCTTCACCGCCGCTCGCAGCGCGCTACCAAGCAAGCGAGACGCAAACGCACGCCCGCGCACCTCCGGCAAAGTGGCCACACAACTCACGCCCGCATCGCCGTCCTCGGAATCGTAAATCATCACACACGCAACCGGTCGGTCGCCATCGAACGCCACGTGCGCGTGCCAGCGCGGATCGCAAATCCGCTCAAAAGCGGCTCGAAACGCCGGAGGCGGAAACGTGTAAGCCGCTTCGTTCAACGTCGCGATGATCGTCGCATCGCGCGTCTCGCGAGCATCGAGATCACCAGCCTCCGGGAGCCCAAGCGCACCTATCTCGGCGCCCATCGCGAGCGGCTGCGCATCCAACAAGTGACCGCGCGCACCGAGCTCACGAGCGCCATACTCGTCCCCCGGATCGAGCCAAACCGTCCAGGCCCGTACACCTGCTTGCACATACGCGTCGGCAAGCGCCGAATACCCCGCCAACAGCAAGCTCGTACTCTCCGCGATGCACCAATTGAAAATCGATCGATCCGGCGCGTGCGGATTCACCGCGCCAACAATCCCAGGAGCGCGAAACACCCGCGCCTGCTCAGCGCTCGACCCAAACAACTCCGCCTCCGCCGCAATCAACCGCCGATTGTGAAGATACAGAACCGCGTCCGAACTCATGCTGCAGCACCTCGCGTGCACACTAACGAGGCCAGACGCCCCAACCACCATTCCGAAGAATGCACCATCACGTGTCGCAGCGTACTCCAACGCGCTAGGCTTCGTCGAGCGTCGGCGGGTCCCAACTTCGTTCCGGAAGAAGCGGAAGCCTGCTCTGCAGATCCAGGTCGACTTAGCGCGAGGATGCTTGACGCCACATGACGCCGCTGCCAACTGGTGTTGAATTCGCCGAAAGCCTTGGTTCAGTCGGGCTTCGCAGGCGAACGCTGCTACATTGAGCAGTCGTGAAACACCGCAGTGGTTGGAACTTACATCTGCTCGCTGTCACCGGGCTCTTGTACTTTGCTTCGTGCGACCGGTCCACGACCACGCCCCGTGCCAATCATTCGGAGCAATTGCCGCAACTAGCATCCAACGCGCCGGTTGATCGCGTCGTCGACAGCCACGACTTCAGAACTGATCCGGAGTTCGTGAGACTTGTTAGGCAGGCCCGGACAGAGTTGGAGTCCGTTCGCAAGCGGTTTCTTCCTGGACTGCCTCCCGGACACCACCTGTTTGTGACCACGACTTTGAGAACGGCGAGTCAGGACGAACAGGTGTTCGTTGCCGTGCAAGACTGGTCAAACCCCGACGTTGTGCAGGGACTTCTTTCGTCCACTCCGCGAACAGTTGGCTTCCGCGAAGGCGACGTACTTTACGTTCGGCAACCGGATATTATCGACTGGACGATCTCACGCCCGGACGGCTCGGAAGAGGGCAACGTCCTCGGAAAGTTTCTCGACCGTCAACGCTGACCGCTCCTCCCCAACGAGCGCGTCTCGCTTCGATTTGACCTCGTGTTTCCTGACGCTCCCTCAGCCCAACAGCGTTGCTAGCAGCAATCCTCTTTGGGCAGACGAGGAATCATCCCGAGGACGGCTGACGTTCTCGAGTGATCCATGCCGCTGGACCCGATACTTGTTCACGCTCACACTCGCCGCCCTGGCAACCGCACCGTGGCCGCGAGAGGGCTTCTGGAAGCCGCCGCGAAGCGGGGGTTGTGGAATGACAGCGATATCGAGACTGACGGCAGCTACGCCGAGGGCGAAGCATATTATCGGGACCTTGCGGCGTTTCTCCGCGCGGTGCACGTCTGTGTGACGCACCTGACGCCGGCGGCCTTCGAGGTCCGAACCATTGGCAGGTGGCTTCTGAAAAGCAGCGCGCTCCCGCAATCCAGCTGAACCTGGTACGTTGGGCAGACCAGAGCGTGCACGATGGAACGACCAAACCTCGATCGCTTGGTCGACGCTGCTCTCGTGATGGCGCGAGCGTTCGGATACCAAGAGGCGGATCGAGTTCAAACCGCGGATCTCCTCAACGAGCTTCTCTTCGAAATTGCCGTGTTTGGTCCCGATTGGGTTTGCTGACCCTGGCGGAGCTCAGTTGCTCCGCCTTCCACCGAGGGGCGGACCGCGTACTTTGCAAGCGGCCCGTTCGTGTTGTTAGGGTCAACCAGTAGGTCGTGCGATGCGGCCGCCAAACCGCGGTGGCAGCAAGTGTGGCCGCGGCAAGCCTGCCGCGTTACGCCAAGGAGACATCATGACAGTCAAACGAATGGATAACGTCGGCATCGTCGTCGAAAACCTTGATGCCGCGATTGAGTTCTTCACCGAGCTTGGCCTCGAGCTCGAGGGGCGTGCCCCAATTGAAGGAGAGTGGGCGGATGGCATTACTGGATTGCGTGGCATGCGCGTCGAGATGGCCATGATGCGTACGCCGGACGGCCACAGCCGCATCGAGATGTCTCGATTCCTCGCTCCGCGGGTTGTCGCCGACCACCGGCGAGCTCCAGTGAACGCTCTCGGTTATCTGCGCGTCATGTTCAGCGTGGAAGACATCGACGACACACTCGCTCGGCTCGGCAAACGTGGCGCAGAGCTCGTCGGCGAAGTGGTCCAGTACGAAGACATGTATCGACTCTGCTACATCCGGGGTCCCGAAGGAATTCTCATCGGCCTCGCCGAAGAGCTCGAGAAAGCCTCTCGATGAGCACGGCGTAGAGGGCCAGCCACCGATCACGCGCACACTACTACTTCACGAAGCGCTCGGCTGCGATGACTCCCCGTTCCGCCGGTTTGATTGCTAGCGCGGCTGCCCGAAGATCACTCCTCGACCGGAGCTGCTCATGTACACGCGTCCGAAGACGTTCATGTCACCAACGACGAACTGTCCATTAGCGGGGCCGCCGAACTGGTGTTGGTCGTCGTTGACGCGTTCCCACGAGGCTCCCGCGTCGATCGAGCGATAGATTCCAACGACACCGGCGCCCGCAACACCATAGATGAACACGGTCGGGAAGGTTTTGCCTGCGGCGGCTTTGCCAAAACCGACGGCATCGCAGCGGGAGACGTTCGAGAGCTTGGTGAAGCTCGTGCCGGAATTGGTGCTTCGAGTGAGACCGCCGTTGTAGAGAGGGAGCCAGATGTCGCCTTCGCTCCCGGGCACGGCTCGAAGCTTTTTGCTGCCACCTCCGCCCGCTGTCGTGGTCTGGGTGAACGAGGCACCGCCGTTCGTGCTCACGTAGAACGCGCCGCCCATGGGATTGTAGGCGTAGAATTTGTTCGGGTTGATCGCGTCCGCGGCAACGGCAACGTTGGCGTTGAGTCCTGCCGCGTTGGTCCATTGCGCGCCATTGTTCTGGGTTCGATAGGTGGTGGTCGAGCTGTCGGGCGTCCACAGAATCACAGCGCCGTCTGCGGAGAGCGCGAGGGTGCCGCCGGTCTGTGTGTTCGCGCGCGTGATCTCGGTCCAGGTGGCACCGCTGTTTGCCGTTCGGTACATTTTGGCGCCGATTCGAATCATCACGCTGGGTGTGGCACCGGCGAGCGCAAGGCCGGCGGTGGTGCCAACGCCGGGCTTGTGTGTGCCACTCGGCGGGGAGACGAACAGGTCGGTGCTGACGAAGCCGTCGTAGTCGCCTATGACGGTAGCGAATCCGTGACCCGGAATGCTCACCGCTTCGAGCGGCACGGTTTCTTCGAGGCCCTTCGCGACGAACTTCCAGGTTTGCGTGGCGGCGCTCAGGTTCGAGGTGGCAAAGATCCCGTTGCCGGAGGTCACGAAGACGCGATCCGCGTTGAATGGATCGAAGGTTGCGGTGCCGGCCCAGTGAATCGCGTGGTTTTCGATCCAGGGCATTCCGTTCGTGTCCATGGTCACTTTCCCGGCGCCGATTGGATCAGTCCAGCTCGTGCCACCATTGGTGCTGACATAGATGCGATCGCCGTAGCCCCAAGGCTGCTGCACATATCCGTTGATGCTGGTTGCGACCAAGTGGTTCGCGTCGCTCGAGGCTGCAGAAATTCCGCTGAAGGGTTGGGCGGTTCCCGCGGGGGTGATGTTGCTCCATGTCGAGGAGCCGATGGCGTACTTCCAGATTGATCCGGTGTTCATCGGCTCGCTGCCAGAGCTATTGCCGTGCGGACCGGCTCCATTTGCGTACGTAACGAGCAGCGTGCCGGCTGAAGTGACCACCGCGCGTTGCGGCATCTGCGTTGTTGGTGGCGCTCCGGGAACGGCATTCCAGCTCGCTCCGGCGTCGTTGCTCACGTAGAGATTGGTGCCGTCGAGACGCGAAACTCCAGCGAAGAGCCGAGGTGTGGCGCTGCCGGCTTTGCCCGAAGCAGGATCGAACACCACGAAGGCGACCCCGTTGTCGTTGGCCGTTGTTGTCACCGGAAATGCCGCGACATTCGTCCAGGTCGCGCCGGAGTCTACACTCTTGAATAAGCCGTTCCGGCGCGTGCCGCAGAACAGCACGTTCCCCAAATTGGGATCGACCGCGAGGCGCTCACCGTTTTGGCGTCCCATGCCGTTGCCGTGTGCTTTGAACTGCGCTGTTACGTCGGTGATGGCAAAGGTGTTGCCGTAGTCGGTCGAGCGCAGAACCGCCGTCTTGCCGCCGTTGTAATAGCTGGTGCCCACGAGCGCATAGACGCGACCTGCAGCGTTTGGATCCAGCGCAACGGCTTCGACACCCCAAAACCCGACCTGAGCTTCGGAGATGAAATCGAGTAGTGGAATCCACGACCCGGTTGCCTCGTTCCAACGGTAGAAGCCGCCAACGTCTGTGCGCGCATAAAATAGGTTCTTCTCGGCCAAGCTGGCGATGACTGCAGAAACGAAACCGCCGCCGCCCAACGCCACGCTCCCCCACGTGTAAGGGCCCGTGGGGGGCGGAGTGACAGCGCCGCCGCCGCTACCGGTTTGGGTGCTACCGCCTGTTGCGCTGCTCCTTCCACCCGCCGAAATAGTGCCACCTTGAGGTCCACCGCCTGAGCTGGAACTGGTTCCAGCGGAGCCGCTCGCGCCGCCCGCCATCGAACCGCCCGCGCCGCTGGGCGAACCACCGCTCGCTGACGTTCCACCGCTCAACACGCCGCCGCTAGACAGCGAGCCGCCATTGTTTCCCGCGCCGGCGTTCGCCGCGCTGCCGCCATTCGCAGGGGCTCCGCCCTTTGCGGGCCCGCCTCCACCTGTACCGTTCAATGCACCCGCTTGAGATGCGCCGCCGGACGGGGCGTCGTGATTGCCAGAGTTTCCGCTACAACCGAGGATTGAAACAGAAGCAGCAAGAAACGAGAACACCCAGGTTTGGTTGTCGATTGTGAGCATGACGATGATTTCGCGATCAGCGGCCGTGCGAACACGGCACGCCGAGCACACGGGAGATCCGATCCGCGGCGCTTGTCAGCGTCGACCTCGGAACTCTTGCCTGCGTTTCGAACCTGTCAGACGCACCACGCCCGAGAGTGGTACCAAAAATCGGATCGGTACTTCGCTGCGCTGGCAAGCCGATCTCTAAATAAAGTTTATCAAGGTTCACGACCAGGCAAGTGCCATCGAGCTTCGCTGGCTCTCACATGCGCGACGCCATAAACTCGGTCCGTGGCCGACGCGCTGCGCCTGCTAGTGTTCGACGCGACCCAAGTTGGCCGCAAACCACTGGGACTCGGTTTGAGCTGGCGTGTCGGCAGCCTCTTCTACCGAGCCGTGGGACACATCGATGCCGCTTATGGAGCACGGGATTGGATGGGCGCGCTCGACTGGCTCGCGCAATACGAGCCAAACCGCCCGATCACGCAGATTCAATATTGGGGTCACGGCAAGTGGGGTCGCGCGCTCATCGACCGCGAATCCTTCGAAGCACCGCGACGCGCCTTCTCATCGCATCCCAGCGCGCCCAACACCATCACGTGCTTCGACACGGTGATCCCGGCGTCGTCGAAGCCACAACGAACGCTGTCGCGGGTGCGTTCGCCGACGTAGGTTGAACAACCACTCGAGTCAGTACTTTCTCGATTACGGGCGGTCGGCGCGCCGGATGCTGCAGTGTTCTCGCCCGTACACAAGCCGCGCGAGCCGGCGTTGAGTTTCACGATGGCCTCAAGTGGATCGTCTGGTGGACCGTAGTGGTTGTGCGGGAGAGCATCGCTTTGGCGAGCCGCGTCCCGAGTCTGACAACCCGACCGGTTCTCACAAGGAGTCTTCGTGAAGTTTCGAGTCTCGTCCATCGGTTCGTCCACGCGCTTTCGTTCACTTTCGGCAATGATGTCGGTTGCGCTCGCGGGGGCGTCGCTAACGCTTCAGGCTGGCTGCAGCAGTGGTAGCCACGGCGGCGACTCGAATTCCGCAGGGCGCGGCGGCGCAAGCGCCAATGGAGGCAGCGGTGGCACGACTGCGAGCGGCGGCACGACTGCGAGCGGCGGAGCAGCCGAGGACTGGAACACCGGCGGCACAGCAAACAAAGGCGGCGCTGCAGGCACGGCAGGCAAAGGAGGCGGCGCGGCCAGCGGAGGGAGCGGCGGCAACGGCGGTACGGGTGGGAGCAACGAGCCGAAGAACGTGCTCGCCACGTTGATTGGTCCGACGTCCTTCATTCCCGTGGGACCCAAGGTGTTCTTCGTTGGGACGCGCGCAGGGGTGACTGGCGCACCTCAGACCTTGTGGGTGAGCGACGGAACGAAGGCCGGGACGCGCGAGGTGAGTCCGACTGTCCTGCGGAGTGTGTCGCGGTTGCGGTCCGACCCATATCCACCCTCTGAGGAAGCCCTTCCAGTGGTGAACGGTAAAGTGGTGTTCACCGCCTCCGACAACAATCTCGTCTCGCACACCTACGCGAGCGACGGAACGGAGGCCGGCACCGTTGAGCTCACGGACACCAAATTCGGCGGAGCAGTCGCGGTCGCCGGCACGAATCTGTACTTCCGAGGCATGGACGCGAACGACAAGTTTGGGCTGTGGGTCACCGACGGGACGAAGGAAAACACCAGGCTGGTGAGAGCGGATCCAAACGAGTTCCAAGCTACATCGAGCATCAAGGGCTTGGGCTGGAACGACAAATTGTACTTCTACATGTACGGAGACAAGACGAAGCTCGAGCTCTGGTCCACGGACGGTACGCAGGACGGAACGACGCTACTCGCGAAGTCGACCGACTACATCTATTACAAGACGATGGCTGTGTTTCACGATCAGCTCTTCTTCGGATTCGCCCCTGTCGGCAGCTCCGATACCGAGCTCTGGGTGTCCGATGGGACAGCGGTTGGCACACGGCTGTTCAAGAACCTGCACCCAACGGCGCCTTCCGCTCCCACTGGCTTCCAAGTGCTGGGTGAGCGGCTGGTGTTCACCGCGTACAGCACGAGCAACAATGGGCAGGCGCAGACGTTGTGGTCCACCGACGGAACCGTCGACGGCACAATCGAGCTGGCGCAAGGAATGCACAAAACGAGCGAAAACGTGCTGCCGGAGGTGAACGGAAAACTCCTATTCAGCGCGTTCCACAGCGCCAGCACTGTCGTCGACCTCTGGTTCACGGACGGCACCAAAGAGGGCACCTCGAAGGTGAGCGATCTGCAGGTGTTCTCGGATCGCCAGGTGGCGCCCGTCGGACAGAACCAGCTCGTGTTTTTCGGAACGACGAAAGCTTCGGCCATCGGCGAACCCTGGATCACTGACGGAACGCCCACGAACACGAAGCAGCTCGTGAAGCTCGGCACAGACACCGGAGGAAGCATCCCCTTCAAGAACGGCTACCAGGCGATGACCTCGCTCGGAGGAAAAGCCTACTTTCTCGCGGACACCCCTCAGGGGCGCCAGCTGTTCGAGACAGACGGTACCGCTGAAGCGACCAAACCACTGCTCCCTGCTGAAACCAACATCGGAGAGTTGCCTGTGCCACTCGCAGACAAGCTGCTGATGGCACTCGCCAAGAAAAACGCTTCGTCGTCGGTGCTCTATTCACATACCCCCGGTACACCGATCGACCTCGGCACCAGCGGCGGCGGAGACTCGCAGGGCGAATGCGCTGCGCAGTGTCCGAGCGAAGTGAGCGACGTTCAGCTCGACTCCTTCTGCCGCCTCGCGTGCTGCTACCAATATCTGGGTGATGACGCGAAACGGTCGGACACCTGCGCAGCGGGCTCGTCGCTCGGCACCTCGTCGTGCAAAGCTTGCCCGTGATGAATCAGTAGATTCCGGCTAGATCGCGCATTGAAGAGGCCAAGGCGCGACGGCGGCAGCTTTATTCCATCACGATGCGTTTTTCGCATGGTTTGGAGTTTTCGTCCGCGTAAAGGCCCGCGATGCGCATGGGATCCCGATCCAGCGCGCGGATCGCGGATCGAACTTTGGCGAGGATCAGTGAGTCGAGGTTGCCCGTAGTGTAAGCAGTTTGGGTGCCGCCGCAGCTGGACTTGGGATCGCCCGCGCCTGTGGATTGCGGACCTGCACCGCCGCGCAGCACGAATAGGTTGGTGGCGCCAGTGTACGCGGCGATTTGGCGCCAAACCACCTGGCCCAAAGCGTCCATTCCGGACGCGGCGACGGTGAAGACTTGAATGCCACGATGAGCGGCCTCACGCGCCTCGAGGATGTAATCGTAGTCTTGCGAGTAGTCGAGATGCGGCGGAGCGTCGCCTATCAGAAACGCAAGCTTGGCAAACGCATCGCTGTTCCAGACCAGCTGCTCGACACCTACGTGAAGTGCCTCGTTGACGGACTCGGGCGTGTCGCCACCACCGCCCGCCGACACTGCTGCAACTTGCTGCGAAAAAAGAGCCAGATCGCTGCTCATCGGAAAGATCTTGGTCACGTAAGGATCACCGCGGTCCTTGAACTCCACCAGACCGACGCGAACACTTACGTTCGAATCGCGCAGCGCGGCTGCTACCTTTTGGATGGTCGCTTGCACGGCGGCGATCTCCTCGCTCATGGATCCGGTCGAATCGAGGATGAAGGCGACGTCGATACTTCGTTCGCCCAGCACGCGGCGCGTCGCGAGGCGCAGCTCGATCACGCCGTCCTGCTGTGTGATCCGAAAACGCGCCTTGGCGCCGCCTCCGCAATTCGTGGACGCGGTCAGCGTCGACCCAGACAATCCCTCGGCGCGAGGAAACAAGATGGCTCGGCCGCTCGCCGCAGTAATCAGCTCCGTCCGACGTTCCGCCTCGTCTTCGATCACGACGCGGCATGCCGGAACGCCCAAACCCGCGGCATCACGAACCACGATGAAGCGCCGTTCGCGCAGGTCCAGGAAGTGTGCCGCGCGAGCGGGCTCGGTGGCGAGCCAGCGCGTGAACTCTCGGTAGTTCGCGTTGTCATCCCACTCGCCCGCCTTCACGCTCGCTGCCGGAGCGGGCAGCGCGAGCGCGTTGTTGGGCGCTGCTAGTGCGCGTGGCGTGCGGGTTCCGAACGGCTCGTCTACCGACCGGCTGCGCAAGGGTTCGTCCGCCTGGGCCACTGCGGCGCGAGGCTCCGGAGAAGCTGCGGGGGCGCGAGGACCATCGAACTCCAGGTCGCTCCTCAACTGTTTTGGTGGAGAGCGCCGCGGAGTCCGCATAGGCGGCGCGCTCGTCCGCGGGATAATTCGGTCGCCCGGCTGTGGAGCTGCGTACGGCGGCGCCACAGGAGTCATCGTGCCCTCCACGTCCGATTCCGCAGACGGAGAATCCGACGGTGCCTGCAAAGCGACCTCCTCGCGAGGTGGCTCATACTGAACCATCGTGAGCAGCAAGACACTCGCCGCGATTCCGACCAGCGACACGCGGCCAAAAGCGCGACGCCGCCGGCTCTGCCGACCCTCGCGCGCTTTCATTCGCATTGCCGCTTCAACTTGACCACGCCGGCGTGCGTCGAGCTGGCGGGGAGCGTCCTGCGAAAACTCGGAACGCAGCTCGTTCAACGTGCGCTGAATCTCGCTGAGCTCGTACTGCGCGCTCTTGCTCTGGCCGAGTTTCGCCTCGAATTCCAGCTTCTCGAACTCGCTTAGCTCGTCGAATGCGTAGGCGGTCAGCTTGGGGTCCGATTTGTCTATGCTCATAACGCGCTCCGTTCGGCTTGGACCGCTTGCGTCGGTTCGCTCAGCTGCTCACGAATTCGAGCGATGGCCGTGTGCAGAATGAAGCCAACGTTACTCACGCTCAGGCGCGTGACCTGGGCAATGTCCTTGTAGCTCAGGCCTGCTTCAACCTTGAGTAGCAACAACTCGCGTTCGCGAGGCGACAGCCTGGCCATGGCAGCACGCACGCGCGACATACTCTCGGCACGCTCCACCTTCGCTAGAGGACCACTATCCGGAGACTCCGCCGTATCGTCCTCCTCCTCCTCAATCGATGATAGACGGCGCTCCGCCCGACGCAACTCGAGCGCACGGTTTCGGCACACCGTAAAGAGCCAGGCAGCGATGTGACTGGATACTTTTTCGAACGGTTGTGCGCACAGGCGCAGGAATGCGTCCTGCACGACATCTTGCGCGCGACTCTCACCCACCAACGATGCAGCGTAGCGTAAGAGCGAGTCTTCGTGCTGATGCAATGCAACCAGCACCCACTCGGGACTGGAAACGCTATCGGTGCCCACCAAGCTCATTGACGTCGCCTCGAGTAGACGACGCCGTGGCCGGTGGTTTCTTAGAGAAAATCGACCACGCCAAAAAACCGTCGCGGTTACAGCAACTTACAGCACCAGGAGTGTGGGACCTGCCCTCGCGTGCACCGGGTTCAGGTGCTCGCCTTCATTCACGCACAAACGCTGCGGCCGCCGCGGCTCGTTGGCCCGGATGAGATAGTAAGGCAGTGTGCGCTGCGTCGAAGTCTTGTGGAGAGCGCAGCAGCGTGTGTTGCGGGGTTTCACCGCTGGCGCCGACGACGAACTCTGCGATCAGATCGTGTGCGTTTTGAAAGCGGCTCTGGGCGAACGACGAGTACGCGCTTGCTGCGTCCGCAACGAAGGCTCGATAGCGCGCGGCGTAAACTGCGTCGTCCATCAAGTATCGAATCAGCGGCCACTGATCGGTGACGTTGGCGTGACCGAGCGTGGTGTTTCGGCTGATTCCAGCGTCTCCGCCGAACGCAAACGTGTGGTCCCAAGGGATCCATTGAAATCGATGCGAGTCGGCCGGCGCTGCGTAGAGGTAGTAATTGTGGGACATGTTTCCGTAAACATCCCAATCCTGAATCAACGTATTCAGAGCGAGCCAGCGCAGAAAGCCGTCCACGTTCAAGCGTTGCTCGAGGCCAGCGCGAAATGCGGAGGAATCGGTTCGGTCGGCGTGCAAGGCATCGAATAACGCGGACACGTCTGAAAAGTCGGCATCGTCTTCGTGGTTCTCTTTGCCCAAACTAGCCTGATCGTACACCGCCCAGGTCGCGCCTTTGCCCTCGGGTTTGTAGAGGTTGCCATCGTGGCTACCAAATGCGCGGTCGAGAAACGAATGATCGGACGGGAGTTCGATCGCCGTGTAGAGGCCGAAGTAAATGGGTCCCTCGCCGTGGTCGACGACAACACGATAAAACGCCGTGGCGGGCACAGCAATGCCGAACTTCCCGAAAATTTCGGTGCCAAGCTTGTCCCTGACCAAGGTCGCGTCGCTCCAGCCGTTTGCCAAGCTCAGGTGCTCGAAGCCGAGGAAGCGTTGTTTGCGTGTTTCGGGATAAAGCTCTTCGAAGTGATCGAAATCGAGGCGCATCGGGAGCTTGTAGCTGCCGCCAGACCAAGCAGAACCCAGGCTCGAATTGCCCTTGAAGCGCACGCCTACGTGGTCCCAATAGTGCCCTGCGAATTCGACGCTCGCCTCTACGTAGATCGGCGTGTGTGAAAAGGGATCCTTGCCATCGGGCCCACCGCCTGGGCCGACCAGCATGCCGCCTGGTGCATCATCCATTGAGGGCTGACAAATCGCGTTGCCGTCAATGAGAACGCATACTCCCTGAAGTTTCATACCCTGCAAATCTGCGCTGCAAGTGGTGCCCGTCGCGAGGCCCTCGCAGGCAGCCAGCAGCTCAGCAGGCAATGTACCTCCTATATTGGGGCCGCGTTGCGCTCCGCCAGGCAACATATCACCCGCGCGACTGCCGAACTCCCCGAAGGCGGTTGTCATATCGGCGAGCATCCGCTGCCAATCCTCAGGACGGATCGTAAGGTTCAGCGTAGCAACCTTATCCTGAGGAAACGCAACCGCGTAGTTGGGAGCGTCGGCAGTGTTGCCACCCGTACCACCGGTACCACCAACGCTCCGTCCACCCGCGGCAGTCCCGGCGATCCCCTGCCCGCCCGTGTTCGAATTGTCGGACGCGGCATCCGAGGAGCAGCCGCAGAACGCGAACATGACGGATGTACAACCAGCCGCCCATGGTGAAACGAATCTCATGGGTCGGAATAGAGCAAAGGATATTTGCGGCTTTGTGAGCGAAACGTTGCCAAGTGTGAAGCCGGCGATCGCTGCTGCGGTTCAAAGACACCTCTCGGTGCCGCCCGACTTCGTCCAGCGCGTCCACGAGTCCTGGTCGTTCGCCGCCAAACAACGCCTTTCCGGCGTCTAGTACGTAACTGCAGTTCGCCAGGCTCGGAACGCGCACGAGAGCTTCACGCGATTTCAAGGTCGTGACCTCGAGCATGCGACTTCGCGAGATGGTCGCATCGACGACTTTCGCCGATCTACGGACTCGCTAGCTGACATCGATTGTCGCTTTCGTGATGTGAAGAACCGCGGTTGCCGGTTCTTAGTACGAAATGATCAGCACGCCGTTGCCATCTGCCACTCGCAACTCGGCTCGCTGCCCGTTCGCGAAACATTCGCGAGCATTCGCTAGCAGTAGTGTGTCAACCATCGCAGTAATGAGCTCGAGTTAGTCATTGTATTCTGTGCGTCTCGATGACTTGACGACATAGGGTGAGAACGATACCGTTCAGCTGCGCACATCGAGGGGCTATGAACGGCGCAGCACAACAATGGGCGTTATCAACACCGCCCCGTAACTGAATTCGGAGTGGTGCGCTGGCGTGACTCTCAACCTTGAAGCGGTTCCATGACGAATCCAATCCACGACGACTCATTAACAGCGCTCGAGCCAGGCTCCGCCTCGTCCAATCGCGTCGGGCGCTATCGGTTGATCGCGATGCTTGGCCGCGGCGGCATGGCGGAAGTCTTTTTGGCGGTTTCTGAGGCTGAAAGCACGCGCTTCCAAAAGTTACTGGTGGTCAAGATTCTGAAGCCCGAGTTGAGCGCAGAGCCCGACTTCATCGAGATGTTCTTGGACGAAGCGCGCTTGGCGGCCCGTTTGAGCCATCCCAATGTCATTCAAACTCTGGAAGTCGGGCAGGACGCAGGGCGTCACTTCTTGGCAATGGAATACCTGGAGGGCCAGCCGCTGAACCGGTTGATTCAACTCCCCGAGGTTCCCAGCGGGGTCGACTTGAGCGCTCGTCTGACAATCCTAGTGCGCGCCTTGACAGGTCTCGACTACGCGCATGAGCTCGCGGACTACGATGGCACCCCACTCGGTGTGGTCCATCGTGACGTGTCGCCCGGTAACATCCTGGTCGGCTACGACGGTCAGATCAAACTGACTGATTTTGGCATCGCCAAAGCTCGGGATTCCACTACTGAAACCCGCGTCGGCATGTTCAAAGGCAAGACCGCCTACATGGCGCCGGAGCAGGCGAAGGCGAGTGTCGTGGATCGCCGCGCAGACATCTATTCGGCGGGTGTCGTGCTGTGGGAGCTGATCGTCGGCCGCCGTATGTGGCAAGGGCTTACGCAAGCGGAGATTTTTTCGCGACTATTGGCAGGCGCCATCCCGGTCGCCAGCCGCGCAGGTGGCCGCAACGTCCCGCCCGCGCTCGACCGCATTTGTCAGAAAGCGCTCGCGCATCGTAAAGAGGATCGTTATCCCACTGCTGCGGCCTTCGCGGCGGACTTGGAAGCATTCCTGGCGGCCAACTTCGAGCGTAAGCCCGACCGGGAAATTGGTCGCGTGATCGCTGAAGCCTACAGAGCGGATCGCGCTCGTATCCGCGAGACTATCGAGGTCGAGTTGTCTCCGAGCGCTCGGGCGGGCTCGCTGGCGCCCAACTTTGCGCTGCAGGAGAGTTCTGACGCGAGTGGCATGTCGTCGGCGAGCATTGGCCGGCTCAGCGTGCGCCCTTCGGCCAGTCCGCTCACGCTTTCGTCGGCACCTGTTTCGCAGCCGATTTCACGCACGCTCGCCAAAACGAAAGTGTTGGGAGTAACCGCGATAGCGTTGCTGAGCGCTTTGTCGGGCGCGCTCTTCTTGCGTTCCAAGCGCGATGCAAACGCCGCCCGAGCGACAGAAGACTCTGCGCTAGCGGCGGCCCAGGTTCAAACGTCGAGTGCTGGCACCGGTCAGCAGGGCGTGACCGCGAGCGAAGTGTTGCTGGGGATGAGTGCAGTTTTCTCCGGGCCCACGCGCCAACTCGGGGAGAACATGAAGCTCGGTGTGGAAACGGCGTTCTGGCGCACCAACCGACAGGGTGGCGTGCACGGGCGCAAGGTCAACCTGGTTGCGCTGGATGACGGTTACGAAGCATCGCGCGTGAACGGTACGATGCAAGAGTTGCTCGAACGCCGCAAAGTGTTCGCGATAGTTGGCAATGTCGGCACGCCCACCTCGGTGGTGGCGGCGCCGTACGCCTCACAAAAGAAGGCTGTATTCTTCGGTGCCTTCACCGGTGCCCCCGTGCTCCGGCAAGACCCTCCGGATCGCTACGTCTTCAACTATCGCGCTAGCTACCGCGAAGAGACCGCAACGACCATTCGGTACCTCACACAGGTGCAGCGGATCCCCCTGGATCAAATCGTGGTGTTCGCGCAAGACGACTCGTATGGTGATGCTGGCTTCGACGGCGTGACCAAGGCCGTACGCGCGCTCGGTGGCAACGCGCAAGCCGTGCTGCGTGTCGGCTACAAGCGCAACACCGTCGACGTGGACGCGGCCATCGCCCAAATAGTGAGGTACCATGATCGCTCTGAGGCCGTGCGCAACGCATCCGGCGCTGAGGTAACGCGAGCGGTGCAACACCCGGTGAAAGCGGTGGTGATGGTGGCCACGTACCGCGCCGCGTCGAAGTTCATCCAGAAGATGCGCGAAATCCCGCGCCTAGGAAAGCCGCTGTTCTTCAACGTGTCATTCGTGGGCACGGAAGCGCTGGCGGACGACTTGAAGAGCATTGCTCCCAAGCTGTGCTCCAACGTCTTCATTACACAAGTGGTGCCTCCGTTCGATTCGGGCGCCACGGGCGTGCGTCAATATCGCGAGTCGCTCTCCGAATACCAGCCGCAGGCGCAGCCGGGGTTTGTCTCACTCGAGGGTTACATCGTTGGTTCGGTTTTCGTCGAAGCGCTCAAACAGACCGGGCCAGAGCTCACCACTGAAAAGCTGGTCAACGCGCTGGAGCAGTTCAAGGGCGTCGACTTGGGCTTCGGATCGCAGCTTTCTTTCTCGCTATCCGAGCATCAAGGCTCACACAAGATATGGGGCACGCGCCTCGACGACAACTGCGTGGTGCAACCCGCAGATCTGGAGTAACCCGGCGCTTCAGGGCGGTCTCTGCAGCGATTAATGTGCATCGATCTTGTTGATGCGACCGAGATGCCTGCCGCCTTCGAATGGCGTCGCCAACCATACTCTCACAATGTTGAAGGCTTCCTCTTCGGTAATGGTACGCTGACCCAAAGCTAGGCAGTTGCCATCGTTGTGAGAACGGTTCCAGATTGCGACCTGTTCATTCCAGCAAAGGCCGCAGCGGACGCCTTTCACGCGGTTGGCGACGATGGCTTCGCCGTTGCCGGAGCCGCCCAGCACGATGCCGCGCTCGACCTCGCCACGCGCGACCATTTCGGCAACGGGCCGGATGAAATCCGGATAGTCGCACGCGGCGTCGGAGTTCGTGCCGCAGTCGCGCACGCTGTGGCCCTCGGCAAGCAACATGGCCTTGATTTTTTCCTTGTAGGCGAAGCCGGCGTGGTCGGAGCCGATGGCAATGGTGAACTTTTTCATGGCGGGGATGAACCGAGCGGTTCGGGGTGCCCTTATTCATGTTCCGCTCTCCACCCGCAAACAAATTCTCCCCGGGAACCAACTCTCTTTTGCCGCTCGGCCGCTGTCGTCCCTTGATCTACGCCGCCGCGCCGCGGAACCGCATCAAGAAAAGCCCGACCCTAATCGGAACGTGGCAGAAGCACGCTCGAGCTCGTGCTTGCCCTGGGTCTGCTGCGCTACCAGCCGTGATGATCTCGGTGCTCGGAAAATCGATGCCGCAAGTGCCGAGAGTGTGACGTGCGCCCAGAGTGTGTGCCCACCGCTGCTCGAAGCGCATGCGCAAATTGGTATTTGTTGCGCGAATCGCTCGACGAGTTGAACCCGAATTCGAAATGTGCGTGGCGATTGCGTGTGCAGCGTCAAACGTGACGCACTGAATCGCACCAACCGAGCGTTCGGAGCGTGCATACGTGGGATCGTCCGCTAGCGATCACGGATATTCACGAAATGCTTTTCGAGCTCTTCAGAAATTGGGGACGATAGCTCCACGAATGTTGGGGGTGTTGTGCGACGCAAGGTTTGGCAGATCGTCAGAGATCTGTCCGAAACAAGAAAGAGAGTGTCAATGACTCACGAGACGAGTACGCATCGTGCTTCGCGACCGCTGAAATCGGGCGGAAAATCCGCGCCAGCATTGCTGGTCTTGTGTGCCGTACCGCTATCCGTGGTCGCGTGTTCTTTCGGTGATGCTCCGAAGGGTACGACCGTAGCAGCAGAGCAGACGGTCGCGGGGGCGGACTGCGGTTACTCAGTGAGCGCGAGCGTCACCAAAGCGAGCAAGACGGGGTTTCGAGCGCAGATCAAGATCTCTTCGACAACCTCCTCTCCCCTCCCCACGACGGGACTAACCGTGCTGGTCAACGCCGGCATGGCGCAGCTCGTACGCGTTGACCACGGCACGTTCCAGCAAGTAGAAAACGGATATCTCCTGAGCACGCTGAGCACGGCCGAGCGGGCCGAAGATCTCGCAGCGAATGGAGCGTCGCCGGACGATCCAGATGTGCTTGCAGGCCGCGCGTATCGCTTCTACTTGACCTTCGATGGCGCCTACACGCAGCTCTCAGCAAACGTGAGCACCAGCAGTGGAAGCAACTGCGATCAGTCGGCGCCCACAATCAAGCTCAGCGCGAGCGGAGACTTCTTCACGTCGAACGGCACGCTGCTGCTGAGCGCCGCAGTGACCGACAATGTCGGCGTGTCGAAGGTCGTGTTCTCGCAAGACGGAGTCGAGCTCGGCACGGTGCGAACGGCACCTTTCATCCTCAACCTGCCCGTGACGAATGCCATCAACGGTCGTCATCGGTACTCGGCGACGGCTTACGACCTGACCGGCAATCAAGCCTCGGAAAGCAAGCGGGTGTTGATCGCAATCGACAACAAGTTCTTCGGCACGGCCACGGCTACCGCCGCTGACTACGCCGGGCTTTTGGCGCACTTCAACCAAGTCACCCCGAGCAACGCCGGCAAGTGGGGTTCGGTCGAAGCGACCCGCGATCAGATGAATTGGAGTGACCTCGACACGGCATACAACTTCGCGAAGTCCAATCACATTCCTTTCAAGTTCCACACCCTGATCTGGGGCCAGCAGCAACCGAGCTGGCTCGCGGCACTGCCCGCGGACCAGCAACTCGCGGAGATCGATCAATGGATGACCGCCATCGCTGCGCGCTATCCGGACATCGACCTGATCGACGTGGTGAACGAGCCGTTGCACGCTCCCCCGAGCTACGCAGCGGCTCTAGGAGGCGCGGGTGCGACGGGATGGGACTGGGTGATCAAAGCCTTCGACATGGCGCGCTCGCACTTTCCGGACGCGGAGCTGCTGTTGAACGATTACTCGGTTCTGTCGATGGCGAGTTCCACGCAGAACTATTTGAACATCGTCAAGCTGCTGAGCGATCGTGGTCTGATCGATGGCATCGCCGAGCAAGGTCATTTCTACGAGCGTGCGCCCGAGCTGTCCGTGCTCACGACGAATCTGAATGCGTTCGCCGCGACGGGGCTGCCGCTATACGTATCGGAGCTCGATCTGAACCTCGCCGACGATGCGCAGCATGCGAACCGCATGAAGGACCTGTTCACGGTGTTCTGGTCAAACCCGTCGGTGCTGGGCATCACGCACTGGGGTCACCTGCAGGGCAATATGTGGCAACCGAATGCGTATCTCGTGCGGACGGATGGCACTCCGCGCCCTGCCCTCACGTGGATTGACTGCCATCGCGCGGGAGGAACGAATTGCACGGTTCCGCCGTACGTTCCCCAAGCGCGCGTTGGTGACGCGAACGGCATCACTCTGCAAGCCGAAGAGTACGATTCAGCGCATGCGCTGCTCCCTGCGGGAAATGTCGTGGCGTACGCAAACGACGGCTCATGGTTCAGCTACGAGCAGGTTGCTTTCAACGCTGCCTGGAACACGCTCAGTGTGAGCTACGCCCAAGGTGGCTCGAGTGCTATCAGCTTGAGTGTACACCTCGACAGCCTCGACAACGCGCCAGCTGCGGTAATGGCGCTGCCCCCCACTGGTGGTTGGAGCACGATGCAGACCGTGTCCGTCCCATGGGCACCAATCAGTCTACAGAAGAAGGTGTTCGTACGCTTCAACGGCGGCAGCGCGAACGTCGACAAACTGGTGTTCTCCGCTCCGGCGCAAACGGCGAAGAACTTGGTCGCCAACGGCACGTTTGAATCGGACACTAGCGGCTGGTTCAGTTGGAATGGAGGCACGCTCTCTGCCGCGACGGCTCGCGCTCACAGCGGAACGCAAAGCTTGCTCGTCAGTAACCGTACGAGCAACGCACCGGCGGCGACCGATCTAACCAGCGTGGTACAACCGGGTACTAGCTACCCCTTTAGCTTGTGGGTCTCCATTGGCAACGCAGGCGGCTCGAGCCAAGCAGTCAACGTGACCCAGGCCACGAGCTGCAGGGCATCGGATGGTACCGTCAGCACGACGTACGCTTGGATTGCTGGTCCGACGACGCTCGCAGGTGGCACTCCGGCTTCGTGGGTGCAGTTCTCCGGCACCGTTGCAGTTCCGAACTGCACACTCACGCAACTGCAGATCTTCGTCGAAGGTGCAGTTGGCAGCGACCTGTATGTCGATGACGTGCAAGTGCTCGACAGCAGCGAGGGCTCATCGAACCTGATTCCGGACGGCACCTTCGAGTCTGGACAGGGAGCATGGAGCGGTTGGGGCTATGCGACACTTGCGCCGACCTCGAGCGCGGCGCACTCCGGCATACAGAGCTTGCTCGCTTCAGGAATGCAACCGAACGGCGCGATCGCACGTGACATCAAGGCGCTCGTCCTCGCGGGCAAACGCTATCAAGCAACGGCATGGGTGTCGGTCGCCAACCTCGCTGCGGCCTCCGGGTCAGTCAAGTTTCAAACGGTGCAACGTTGCAACGGAGCGACCAACGATAGCTACCCCTGGCTCGCAGGCGCGACGGTAAACAATGGCGCCTGGGCCCAACTCGTTGGCACCGTAGATCTCACGGCGTGTACCACGCTCGAAAAGCTTCAGCTCTTCGTCGGCGCAGACTCGGGCGATCTCTACGTGGATGACGTGACGCTGATTCCAGTGCCGTGAGCCGGGGGGCGCCGGTTCGACTAGCACACCATCGAGTGGGGGGAGCGGTTAGGTGCCGCCAGCGGAGGCGGCGCAGCAGCGGGTAGTGCTGCGCTGCCTCCATCGCGAGGCACGCGGCTTGCTCACGTGGTCTGCGTGGCAAATGTGCAGCCCTCGGAGGTGACGATGTCCGGCGCGAACGTCTTCTATTGTCTCGGTAGCTGCAATCTCGACCTGCAGGTTCGGGCCGAACGTTGGCCTGAACCGGGTGAGACCCTGCTCACCAGCGACTTGCTGCGCACGGGCGGGGGCAAGGCGGCAAATCGAGCATTCCTTGCACGCCGCCTCGGGCTCCCTGCTGTGCTTCTAGCCTGTATTGGTGAAGATGATTTTGGTGAACAGGCGCTAGAGTCCGTTCGGCGCGCCGGCGTGGACTTGAGCCAGGTGAAGAGCTCGGTCGAGCACTCCACCGGCTTGGCCATGATTGTGGTGCGGGCCGACGGCGATAAGACGATTCTGCTCGCGCCGGGCGCCAACGACGACTTCAGCACAGCAGACGCGCAACGAATCGCAGAGATGTTGAAGCGGGCGTCTCCCGGATCGGTGCTTTCGATTGACCTGGAGGTTCCCAGTTTGGTCGTGCGCGCAGCCACCGCCAGCGCAAAAGAACGCGGCTTGACGGTTGTGATAGACCCGTCACCTGCGGATCGCATGAATGCGGATCTGTATCCCGCCGCAACTTGCATCACGCCGAACCACGGGGAAGCCGCGCGACTGTGTGGGTTTGAGGTTCGCAATGAGGAGCAAGCGTTACGAGCCGGCGAGGAGTTCGTACGCCGAGGCGCTACGAGCAGCTGCGTCAAACTTCCGGGCGGGGGTTGCGTCGTCGTCACGAAAGAGCAGCACAGTACGCTGAAAGCGCCGGCTGCGCGCGTGGTGGACAAGACGGGTGCTGGAGACGCGTTTGCTGGCGCGCTGAGCGCGGCGCTGTTCGAAGGTCAGAATATCTTTGCGGCCGCGCGCGCTGGCGTGTTCGCATCCGCTTTGGCGGTGACCAAGTTCGGGTCGCAAGCGTCGTACCCTGACCGGCAAACTCTGGAAAGAGCGCTGCTTAGCAACGCCGTGGACGTATAAATGGCGCACGAGAAAGCTCAGAACGAGATGCGCGTAGGCGGCGGTGTGCTCAATCCTTGGTCGCTCACGTATGACAGTCTCACGGAGGAAAATATCGGTCACCGAGAGGCGCTCTGCGCGCTCGGAAACGGTCGATTCGTTACGCGGGCGGCGGCTCTGGACGCCGGCTGGGATGGTCAGAACTACCCCGGTACCTACTGCGCCGGGCTGTACGATCATGGCTGGAGCCGCGTCGGTGGACGACTCCTCGAGCACGAGGATCTCGTCAACGTGCCCAACTGGCTTCCAATTGCCTGGCGCTGCCTCGAAAGTTCGCAGCAGGGTGTGTCGTTACTGTCGTATCGACAGCAGCTCGATTTTCGTCGTGGTCTGCTGATTGTCGAGCAGCGTGTCCGAGACGCCGCGGGGCGCGTGACGTGGACCCAAGAACGGCGCCTGGTGCACATGGGCAATCCTCACCTGGCCGCCATTGAGCTGCTCATCGAGCCTATAAACTGGGACGGTTGGATCGTAGTGCGGTCTTCGGTCGACGGCCGAGTGCGCAACGGTAACGTCGAGGCATACGCTGGCGCCGATGGCGTTCACCTCGATGTGCTCGAAGCGTCGCGAGTTGGGCGCTCTACCGTGCTGGTTTGCGCGAAGACGCATGGCACACGCCTCGAAGTTGCGGTAGCCGCGCGCACGCAGATCTCCGGAGATGGCAGCGAGGCCCCAGGAAGTGCGCACGCCCGCGTCGCGGACATACGAGTACGGAAGCGAGTGACTCAGGGCACCCGCGTCCGAGTCGAGAAAGTGGCGAGCGTGTTTACCGCGCACGACCCCGCAATCACAGACGTGCGAACAGCTGCGTTGCGTGAGCTGGAATCGGCGCCGGGCTTCGATGCTCTGCTCGCTTCGCACGAAGCAGCCTGGGCCAGGCTGTGGGAGCGTTTCTCATTCGAGATTCATGATGAGCCCGAAATCACGAGTACGGTGAGGCTACATCTCTTACAGGTTCTGCAGACGATCTCGGCGCATAGCGCGGACTTGGACGTTTCCGTTCCGGCGCGCGGCTGGCATGGCGAAGGCTATCGTGGTCACGTCTTCTGGGACGAGCTTTTCGTGGTGCCCATCCTACTTTATCGGGTGCCGGAGCTCGTCCGCGCCCTTTTGCTCTATCGTTATCGCCGGCTACCCGAAGCTCGACGCGCGGCGAAAGCTTGCGGCTATCGGGGCGCGATGTTCCCTTGGCGGAGCGCAAGTGATGGCAGGGAGGTTACCGAGCGGTTGCGCATGAACCCGCGTTCGAGACATTGGATCGAAGACAATAGCTATTTGCAACGGCACATCGGGGCCGCGATCGTCTACAACGTCTGGCACTACTATCTGGTTACGGACGACACCGAGTTCTTGGAGTCGTATGGTGCCGAGCTCTTGCTCGAAATTGCGAGATTCTGGGCAAGCCTTGTCGTGCTGGATGAGCAGCGGGGGCGTTATGTCATCCGCGGCGTGGTCGGGCCCGATGAGTTTCACGACGCGTATCCCGATGCCAAGCGACCCGGGATAGACAACAACGCTTACACGAACGTGATGGCGGTTTGGTCCGTTCAGCGTGCGTTGGAGGCGCTCGAGCTCGTCTCGCTCTCTCGCCGCCGCGAACTCGTGGCTCAGCTCGACATTACGGCACAGGAGCTGGCTCGATGGCGGGACGTGACACGGCGCATGTTCGTACCCATCGTGGATGGGATTTTGCAGCAGTTCGAAGGCTACTCCGAACTCGCGGACTTTCCCTGGACCCGGTACCGCGAAGCGTATGGGGACATCCACCGCCTCGACAATATCCTGGAAGCGGAGGCCGACTCGCCGAATCGCTTTCAGGCCTCGAAGCAAGCCGATGCGCTGATGCTTTTCTACCTGTTGTCGAAGCATGAGCTCTCGACCCTGCTCGGCCAGCTCGACTACCCCTTCTCGGACGAGGATCTCGTTCGGAATACCCAGCACTATCTGCGGCGAACCTCGCACGGTTCCACGCTCAGCCGCGTCGTGCACGCCTGGGTGTTGGCGAGATCGGATCGCAGCCATTCTTGGCAGATGTTGAGGCAGGCGCTTGGCGCCGATCTTGCCGACGTGCAGGGCGGGACGACGCCCGAGGGCTTGCACCTAGGTGCGATGGCCGCGACGGTCGACATCTTCCAGCGTTGCTACTCTGGCCTGGAGTTTCGCGAGGGCGCGCTGTGGCTGAACCCGAGCCTACCGCGCGAACTTACAGGGTTTTCGATGAGGGTTCGTTATCGGCAAACATGGCTCGAGCTGTCGTTCGGTCAACGCCATGTACGCGTCGAAACGCAGTCCGACGCTCGGCACCCCGTCGTTCTACGTGTTGCTGAACAACGGCACGAGCTGCCTGCGGGCACGCGGTTGGAAATCGAGCTTAGTGAGCCTCTCTCAAAGGTGAGCGACGCGTCGTAAAAAACCACCTCAAAGGTTTCAGCGCGTGTGTGGCTAGCGTGCAAGCTGAAGGCCTCCGCGTCGCAACTCGTGTGGCGGCAGAACGGCCTCGCTGTGTCCCATTCTGGCGCACACGAGCTCTTGCCTGCGTCTATATTGGTGGCGCGCTCGAGCCTCGACGCTGGTGGCCGGCATGACCGATGCAGCGAGCTCTGCATTATGTCACTCGACCGATATTGCGAACAGAAGCGCATCTTGATCCAAGGTCCCGACGCAACCGCCTACGAAGCGGCGCGCGCACTCGAGACGAATCATGTGGGCGCCATCGTGGTTCAGGACAAAGGCCGCGTGATGGGCATCGTGACGGATCGCGCCCTGGCGCTGCGTGTCATCGGGTTCGACCTCGACCCGACGCAGACGCGCCTGCGCGACGTGATGAGCCCTGAGCCAGTAACGGTTTCGATCGACGCTACGGAAGATGAGGCTCTCAAGCTGATGCGTGCAGCACACGTGAGGCGCCTACCCATCCTCGCCGGGGATCGCGTCGCGGGCATCGTCACGCTGGACGATCTGATTCTATCGCGCAAGGTGCCGCTCGAATCCATTGCCGAGGTGATCGAGGTGCAGCTCGCCGAACCAGCGGCGCACAAACCCGCCGGGCTCATGCATCCAATGCGTCTCGACGGGCGTGGCGATGGTAGCGCCCGACACGACGCGCGCGCCGAGCGCACCCTGCAAGAGTTTGCCGCGCGAATCCAACGGGATTTAGGACTCGAAAACCCCAATCGGGCGCTGACCGCATTCGAAGTCGTAGCCTTCGCGTTGGCAAGCCGCATCAGGCCCGAAGAGGCGCACGACTTTGCGTCACAGCTGCCCGCGAGCTTGCGAGAAAAACTACTCGCTTTGCCGAGTGGCCCAGACTTCAGCGTGACGCGCGAATCCATCGAGCGCGAGATGGCAAACCGCCTCGATCTGGATAGCGAGAGCGCGGCGATGCTCGTTCGGCAGGTCGGCGCCGCGCTGGTGGACGTCGTCAGCCCTGGAGAACTCGAGCACGTAGCGAGTCAGCTTCCGAATCCATTGAAAGAACTGCTTACACCGACCACACAAGCGTAGTGCCTGTAACACCGGTGCACTGGCATCAACGCGTCAGCGCGCGCGATCGCTGAAGCAAGTGCGGAGACGAGGCCATGCTCGACACGACGATATCCAAAATCGATTCTAGGTTCTCACCCAAGGGCAGCATGGGGCAGCGCTATCTCGCATCTGGTGTGCGTGTCGCTCTGCGACTCTGGGATGGTGAGCCGCCCGAAACCCAAGACGCCGAGTACACGCAGCGAGACTACGAAGTCGTGGGCTACGTGCTGAAGGGGCGAGCCAGGCTCCAAATCGAAAACCAGACGGTGCTGCTGGCGCCGGGTGATTCGTGGGTAGTACCAGAGGGTGCGCGTCACCGCTACGAGATCCTCGAAACGTTCTCGGCGGTGGAGGCCACAGCGCCACCCGCGCACGTTCACGCTCGGGACGAGCCCAACGTTGCAAGCGCTGGTCCCAGTGCCAACAAGTGAGTGCTTCACGTAACCAGGCCGAGCAGATACAAAACCGCGAACATGGCGAAGAAGAGTGCACCGAGCGATGTGGCGACCGTGGCAAACCTGGAGGGCGCGAGGCCGCGCGGGAGCCGTCGGTTTACAAGCAGAGCAAGCACTGCGATGACTGGGATGTGAATTGCTTCGATCGAGCCTGCTACCTTCAGCAAGCTCACCGGATTGCCCACGAGAACGAAAATTAGGATCGGCAGCGCCGTCACAAGAACGACGACGTAACCCTTCCGCAGCGCGGACTCTCGAGCCCAGCGTCGATCGACACCAAACGATTTCAAGATGAGGTGCGTACCGTTCCCATACAGCCGCCCATGCCCGTCTTGATTCGAAAGCAAGGTCGCCCAGAACGCCACGAAGAGCCCAACGACCATTCCCCAGAAGCCAACCGGTCCCCAAACATCGCCCAGCAGGCGCCCCAGGATCTCGACCACGCGATCTTCCTCGGGCACGAGCCGCCTCGGCCGCAGGAGCTCGGTGCCGAGGACGAGAAACGCAAGCGTGACGACCAACGTGCCCACCACCGCAAGCGTGCAATCCATCGTCATGTGACGAACCCAACCTGCGAGGCGGGCTCGATCGCCCTCTGAAAGCTCCGATGGAGGGCGGCGCGTATCGATCGCGGCCGCACCGAACCCTTTCACCTTTACCCAGTACGAATACCAAAGCAGCCCCGCCGCTCCCGACAGCGCAAAACCGAGCCACGGAATGACCTCGTCGAAGCGGACTTTCTCTGGAACTGTCGGCAAAGCGCCCGCGGCGAGTCTTGCCGGTTCAGGCTGAACGATGAAAGCCGCGACGATCGAAGCGAGCGCAAGCGCGGTCGCAAGCAAGGTCGCACCCTTCTCGAGCTTCTGATAGCGGCCTAGAACGATGAGGACCGCGCAGGCCACAGTCAGCGCCGCCATCCATGCCTTCGCATCTCCAGGCACGAAGAGGGCGAGTGCGCTGGCGCTCATGCCCGCAAGCCCGGCGATCGCCGGAACCACGACGAGCAACTGCGGCGCAAGAATTACCCAGAGTGCCCAATTCTTAGGGCCGGGCAGCTGAGCGAAGCCTTCGACGATGCTCGAACCGGTGCAGACCGTGTACCTCCCAATCTCGCGGTTGATGAACCATTTGAACACCACCGCTAGGACCAACGCCCAAAGAAGTTGGTATCCGTAGAGCGCACCAACGCGAGGTGTGAGAAGAAGCTCGCCCGAGCCAGTAGCAGAGAGCATCCAGATGAAGCCGGGCCCCATCTGCTTCCAGCGCTGACTACCACGCGGTGGCAGAGGAACTTCATCGTCGTGAACTCCAGTCGTCAAGCAACTGGTCTCTCTACCCGCGCGCACGGCTCACGCAATCAGAAACAAGGCCGAGGCAGCACGAGCGAGTTCGCTACACTGAGGCAATTTCGCGCAAGACCTCAAAAGAACAATGGACCGTCCACGCGCACCTTCTGCGTGTTCATGGCGGTGATCAAGGTCGTGATGAGCGTGGTGCGGTCCTCGGCATTGAGCCGCTCGGAGAGGGAACGTAGCTCGTCAGCCTCTCGCTCAGTCAGGCGCCCCCCGCGAATAGCGCTCTCCACGATGTCGAGTCCACGGTCGCGCGCGGCGACGGAGCCCTGATCATCAACGGGCTGGGGAGTGGGCTCCGCGGGGTTTGCGACGCTGGGATCCACAGCTCGTGCCGCACTCCCTAGGGACATTGCGGCTTCCAACACGTGGAGTAACCGCGTGTCATCGATCTCGCAGTGGACGGAGGTGGGTGCTCGCTGCGCGACGTTCGATCGCAGCTCGCTGAGTACGAGCTGCTCGGCGCCAGCGAGTTCGTCGATGTGCGAGAGCAAGGCGAGCTCACGCCGGCTCACGACGCTATCGTGAACCGCGACCCCTGCGAAGAACGCGGCCACGCTCGAAATCAATACGCCCCAGAGCAGCGAGCGACCCATTTCCAGATCCGCTGAGTCAGGGGTGCAGCTTGGGCGAGTAGAACGACGAATTGTTGACGCGGAGACTCGTGCACGTCGTGCCATCCGCGGCCCAGGCAAAGTTGATGAACGAGTCTGAATCGATAGCGGCGACGACCTTTGCGTAGCGATCGTAGTCGGCGGCCGCAACGTTGCAGGTAATGCTGGCACCGCTCGGGTTCGTAGCGGTGCAGAAGATGCTGGTCGTGCTAATCGAGCACCCAATGAACTCGACGGTGTTGCTCGAGTTGAAGGCGCCGCCCATGTGGCCTTGCGCGAAGCGGCTCGCCGTATTCACCGTGACGCTGAAGTTGCTACGCGACCCCGCGTAGACTCGCCCGGCGACGCCGATTCCCACCAGAGCTGCCGCTGTGATCACTGCCCATCGAACCACGTTCTTACGTTGTTGAATGTTCATGGCTTGTCCTCAATCCTCGGTTCAGCGTGAGCGTCGCCAGACGTCGCCAAAGCGCCGCCGGAACCTACTCAACGTGCGTGGCCGAGAGAGCAACATCTACGCCGCGCGAAATGCCCGAGAAATCCGCACGCGCGATGCCCGAAGTCGAAGCTCGATGCCTGGATTGTACAAGCGCGAAGCGTACGCAATCGCGATCGGATCGGCGACAACGAGCTGCCCTCGACAGCGGCGACGCCCGGTGTTCTAGGTTTCTTTGGATCGATGCTTCAGGCGTCGCCTCGGCACCGGACCTCGTCGGAAGTGGCACGTTCTTGCGATTTTAGCGCCGCTCCCGCGCCACTAACCTCGCTGACAGCGCGTCGATCCGTTAGGCTGTCACGAGTTCGGTGGGAATGAGGAGGAATGGCATGAAGACGCTAGCGATTGGTGTATTGGGGTTCGTGCTGCTGTCCGGATGTGGCAGCGACGATGATTCCGGATCTGTAAAAGCGCTGGAAACGATGGGCATGCTGGGTGTGCCCTCGCCCACGCTGATTGGCCAAAACGTGATGCTGGTGGACGCCACGTTGAACGGGCACCCGGGCGGACGCTTGCTGGTTGATACCGGATCACCACTCACGTTGATGAACGCTGCCTTCTTCACTGGCGCCATGCTCGCGATGCAAGCGCAGACCGAGGTCGACGTCGGCCTGGGCGCGCTCACCATCGATTCGGTCCCTGTGCTTCAGATCACAGGGGGAGCGATGGACCGCCTGCGCCTGGCGGGCATTCTGGGTGGCAATGTCCTGCGTCAGTTTCCAACCAACTTCAACTACCGCGACCGCCAGTTTCAAATCGGCGGCATGGCTATGCCGAGCGACGTGGCCCCCGCCACGGTCATCCCTTTCAAGCTTTCCGGCGGCGGTGAGGGAACTCTCAACGGAAAGGTGATTCGATACTTGGCGACGCGAGTTCCGCTCAAGGTCAGCGTCGAAGGCAAGGAATATCAGTTCGTTCTGGATACGGGCGCGAGCGACGTCACCCTACGCTCGTCCGTGTTCGATACGTTGATCGCCGATGGCCGCCACGTCATCGATGACATGCCGATCTCGACGGTGTTGGGCCCGTCCAAAGCGCGGGTCGCGCGAGCCCGTAGCGTGGCGGTCGGCAGCGAGATCGTCACCGACATTCCCGTATTGAGCTTCGAAGACTCCATCCTCGACGCAATGTCGAATGAGCTCGGCTACACCGTCGACGGCTTGCTCGGCGGCGACTACTTACGCGAGTTCTCTCTGACGGTCGATTATCCGGCTGGGCGAGTCGAGCTTAGCCGTTACGCCAATCGCGCTCACATCGTGGATGAGTTCAAGCGCGTCGGTTTCTGGCTGGCCTCTTCGGGAGCAACCACGTTCGCCGTGTCTTCAGTGTGCGGCGACAGCGCTGCCGAAAAGCTCGGAGTGTCAGTTGGTGACGCGGTCGTCAGCATCGAAGGGCAACCGCTCGATGGGCTCGATATCTTCGCGGTAGACGCGTTGTTGAACGGCGCGCCCGGCAGCAGTCACCGCATCGGCTTCGGTCAGACGCGCGAAGCGACGCTCGCCAACACCGAAGTGATGATCCCAGTCGAAGATCTGGTGCGCGGCGCGAACTGAGCCGGTCGACGCTCGGGTGCACCGCGAATCGATCCCGGTGGGCGCTGGGACGCCCAGCTCGCACCGACCCGCCAGCGGCGCGTGAACACCGACTCGGCCCAAGCCGACGTGACCAAGCCCAGCGCTGAACAGCAGCGCTATGTGTTCGCGTTGGCCAGTCTTTGCCGCACTTGGGCTGCAACATCCGCCGGGCAATCGCGATCCAATCGAGCGGCGTGGGTGGGGTTGAGGGTGATAGCGCGAACGAGTGCATCGGCCGCACGCGGCGAATTGCCGAGCTCTACGCTGAGCTCAAACAACGCGAGGAACGCAGAATCGTCCTCCGGAGCCAGCTGGCAAACGCGCTCGCGGTACGGGAGCTCGGACTGGGAATCGTCGCGAAACGCGTAGAGCTCGGCCATGTATCGCGGGAACGCCGGATGCTTCGGATACTGCTGCATTGCACTTTCGAGCAGCTCGACGAGGTCACCCTGAAAGGTGCCAGATCGCAGTGGACCAGGTACGTAGTCGAAAACGCTGCGGCGAAAACAAACGTTGGCGTACATGCAGCGGTGCAGCACCTCTGCCTTGGCGAGCCAAGCGGCGAGATCATGAGGGTTTCGTTCGAGCACGGTCGTCAGGATTTCGACGGCTTTCCACTCACGCCCGTGCGGCTCGAGCTCCATGTGATTGTCCTTCGGGAGCCGCGAGAGGGCGCGGCCATACTCCGAGAGCAGTCGAACGTTGTCCGGATGAAGCTCGGCCATGCGAGCATAGATGGCTTCGGATCCGGACTTGTCGCCCAAGTTTTCGAGGCCGATCGCTTTGCAGCGCAAAGCCGGCAAGAAGCCCGCATCGATTGCCAGCGCGCGGTCGAACGACTCGATGCCCTCACGCTTGCTCCCCAGCCGTGTGAGCACAATGCCGCGATTGACCCACGCTTCCGGGTAACGATCGAAACAGCGAATGCTGAGCTCGTACATCTCGAGCGCTTCCTCGAGGCGATTCAAATCGAGGAGCGCGTTCCCAGCGTTGTACGCCGCTGGGTAGGACAGCGCGATCTCCAAAGACTTTTTCAGCGCGTCGATCGCCTCCAGGCGGCGGGGCTCGTCGAGGTCCAGTAGGTAGAGCCCGCGCAAGCCCCAAGCCTCGCCGTCGCTTGGATTGCTTTCAAGATGTGTGGAAAGCGCCTCGAGTGCTTCTCGCTGACTTCCTTGTTTCCAGAGTGCCTTGATTTCGCTGAGTGTCCCCGGCTCGCTCATACCCCGCTCCATCTCGTGAGAGGTCGCGCAAGCGCTCTCTATCACGGAGCGGGCGGTGGTACCACGCCTCAGAGCTCTGATATCGTCAGCTGCGCCGCTCCTGAACCAGGATTTTTTGAGCTGAGCAACCAAGCACGCAGAGTGTCGCCCTCGTAAGGCGTAAACTCGACGCTCGAACCGATACCGTTCAGCATGGTGAAGCGATTGTCGTTCGCCTGCATTTCGTTCGATAGCCGGAGCAGCACGAACGGGTCGCTCATCTGGGTAGCAGATGAGAAGGTACTCTCCATGAGCGTGACCCGCTGCGGTGCGTCCGTGATCGCGGCCGTTGCGGGCGCTGACGTCTTGCACCCGGTCTTCCAGGCGATCACGTTCGCAGCGGCGTCCACGACGGCCTGCTGAACTTGCGCTCCAGAGGTCAACGACACCGTCGCCTGCCCGGTGTTGAAGTCTTTGTCGCCGTCGATGAAATAGAGATTGATAGGTCCTGCCTCCGGCAGCTCGACGCTGACCTTGTCGCCAACGCCGTGGAGCATGAAAAAGCGCAAATCTTCATTGTCGGCCCCTGCCGGCAGCGGCAAGTTGACGAGGACGTAGTTGTCGAACGACGGGCTCAGGTTGTTGTTGTCGTCGGAGACTGTGCCTTTGGACAGCGTACTCGCGCTGAGCTCGATATCATATGTACCTGCGGCGACATTTGCGAAGCCGGCTGCCACTGCGCCGCAAGCTTCGGGAACCAACGTGCTCGATGGCGCACTCACCGTCAGGCTCACGGTCCTCTTGTTGCTGGACGAAGACCCGCCGTTGCCCTGCAAGGTCGACTTCATGCCACCGCTCCCCTTCAGCGTAGAGTTCATGCCACCGGAATCGCTGCCACCGCGCAGCACGTTGCCAGCGCCGCCGCCATTCGTACCGCCGGCTGCATTGCGATCACCTTGCGAGTCGCCACCACCGCCACCACCACAACCCGCGCTCGCACCCAACACGAGAACAATCACCGAACCGAAGAGCTTGGACATCTGCGAAAGCCTCCTTCGACCTAACTCTTCAGTATAGCTCACGGCTTCGCGCTCGCGCGCAACAACACTCGTTATCCAACTAACGTCGATGACTACACTCGATGAGGCAACACTGCATACGTGGCAAAGCTGCGGCGCACAGTCGCAAACATGCGTGCGGCTTTCTTGCGCAAGGGTCACGCTCACCACACGCCAATACTGCAAAGCGCACGAGCTTCATTCGAGTGCCATCAAGACCGCGGACCTCACTCCAGCGCCGCTGCCATTCCAACGCTGCAAGCGACCTTCCTCGAACTCTCACGCCTCGCTCTGCAAACACGTCTCGCCAGCTTCGTGTTGCTCCGACTGCGCCGTAACGGTTTGGGCCGCGGCTCTGATGACGCACCAGCTCGTTTCGCCTGGTCTAACCAGCAAGTTGGGCTGTCACGACGCGAGCTTGAGCCGCTCCGCGCGCACCACCAAGTCGACGACGAACGCTTGATCTGCTTTGCCCGTGAGCTCAGCGAGGGCGAAGGCAATGTTGTGGCGACTCGCATTTCGCGGGATCGCCACTAAAGCCCAGGTTGCGTCGGGCCCAACCGACCAATCGCGCCCGCGACGCACGTGAATGCGCGTCAAGCTTTCGTAGACCGTCACGTCGATGTTCGGGCGCAATAGATCGAGAACACGTAGCGCGAAGTCGATCCGCGAGAACTGTTCGGAGTCGCGCGCTTCGAACACGCGACGCGCCTCCTTGAATTCGTAGCGGCTCTCGGCCTCGTCCGAGTCGGTTCGCGAGCGGAACATGCTCTTTCTTAGCACCGCTGGCCTTGGGGGCCGTCGGGCTCTGCCCGGAACGGGTTCGTAGCCCGGCGCACGAAAAGACGAAAAGATCGCAACCCGCGGCAACGGCGGACCGATCCGTGGCCCATGCAAACCATCTACTCGTCAGTTGGCCGCGGGTCCCATGGGTGATGCGTCGTGTATACTAGAGCCCATGGTGCGCCGCGCCCTCGGTTCGGACGACAGCGAACGGCCTCGATACCTCGAGCCGCGTTCACCGGTAATCTTTCCGGAGTCCGCCGAGATGCCTGAATCGCAGCTCCATCTCGAGCTTCGGACGATTTTGTATCAGTTGCTCACGGATCACTTGGGAGCCGAAGTGACGGTGGGCTCGGATCAGTTCGTCTATTTCGATGCCGCGAACCCCAGGGTATGCGTTGCGCCTGACGTTTACGTTCGACTGAACCCGCGCGGCGCCCCGGTGCGCTCATGGAAGACCTGGGAACGCGGCTCTCCCGAAATCGCCGTCGAGATCATCAGCGACGACGATAGTGGTGACGCAGATTGGGCGACCAAACTGGGCCGTTACCAGCGTCTCGGCGTAGCAGAGCTAGTGCGCTTCGACCCCGAGTGCACCGCGGGAGCCAAGCTGAGGATCTGGGATCGAGTCGACGGCTCTCTCCTGGAGCGTGAGGTCCGCGCCGAGCGCGCACCGTCGCTGATCTTGAACCTAGACTGGGTCGTGGCACCCGCCGACGGCTTCGAGATCGCGCTGCGCGTCCTGGTACCAGCCGGCAGCCAACCGGAGCAACTCGTCCTGACCCGCGCCGAAGCGCGACGTGCCGAAGCCGAAGCGCGACGTGCCGAAGCCGAAGCGCGACGTGTCGAAGCAGAAGCGCGACGTGTCGAAGCCGAAGCGCGACGTATGGAGACGGAGGCGCGAATGGCGGCTGAGGCCCGAGTTCGCGAGCTAGAAGCAGAGCTCGCGCGCCGCCCGCCCGAACGAAGCTAGGCAAGTCCTCCACGCTTTGCCAAGCCACGTTCGCGCGCGACCGCAGGCCCTTTAACCAGACCCGAAGCGACTTGGTTGCCGCTTTCGGCAGTTCACGCGGAGCCAGCGGCGGTTCAGAGGATGCCAGAGGACGAAGCATCCGCCGCTGTTTATACCGTTTTCATGCACCGCGCGGCCGAGAACGGTCGTGGCGAGTGCGTGAAAGGACGTATCACGCTATGAAAACCACCGCGATTTTGGCTACCGGCGCTGTGTCATTGTTTGCTCTGCTTGCACCGATGGACGCGACTGCCGACGTCATGGATGGGCTCGGTGTTTGGGAAGGCTCTGGCACGGCGCACGGTGTGGGCGGCGCTGATCTCGGTACATTCACCGTTACTCTCACTCGTAAGTCGGTCGGCAACGCAAAGGTGCGCTCCGACGGGTTGGTCAAGCTAGCCAATGGGCAAATCGTCAAGTTCTGGCAGGAGGTCGAATCGGCCGGATCTGGCGCGTTCCGCATCGTTTCCAGCAATGGCTATGGCAACGGCCGCTGCTTCGCCAACGGGATCTGCGAGAGCTACGAGTATCGACGCGACAGGCACGCGTTCGCTACGACGATCGTGCGCGATGCGCCTGATAAGATCCGCGTGCTGGTCACCGAGCTCGAAAAGGGACAGAGCATCCGCTTCATGGAACAGACGCTGACGAAGAAGCGGTAAACGCGGAGGTGGTGCTCATGCGCTTCTTCAGTTCACGCCTGCTGCCACCTTCAGGGCCGCGCACGTTTCTCGTGGCCTTGCTATTTTGGAACCCGCTCCTGGCCGGCGTGATCACCCTGGCGTTCGGATGGACCGATCAATTTCTGCGCACCTGGTTCATCAGCTTCGTGATCGCAGAGGTGGTAGCGGTCGAGTGCTTCGTGGCGGCCAACATGATTCGTTGGCTGGAGCTTGCGCTGTATCGAGTGCGCAATCGAAAGGCGCCAGTTCACGGCCCAGGCTGGTACTCACTACTCGCCGGTATCGTGCTGCCGTTCGCCCTGCCCGTTGGGTTCCTCGCGGGTGGGGCGACGGCTCGCTGGCTCGGGTTCGCTTGGGGCCCACCGGACTTCGGCTCCTATCGAATCGGGCTTGGATTTGGGTTTCTCATCATGCTGCTCTTTACTTTCCAGCGCACGCGAATTGAAGCGAGGGAAATGGCGCGAGCCGCTGAGGCACGCATCAAGAGCTTGGAAGCCGCGCGCCTTCAAGCCCAGCTCGCGGCGCTCACCGCCGAGATGAATCCTCACCTCCTGTTCAACGCGCTCAACACCGTTGCTTCGCTCATACATCGAGATCCCGATCGCGCCGAGGATGTCGTGCTGCAACTGGCAGATCTGTACCGCGGCGTTCTGCGCGCGTCGGGAGAAGCCACACACGCCCTCGCGGAAGAGCTCGCTCTCTGCGAGGCCTACTTGAAGATTGAGCAAGCGCGTTTTGAAGAGCGGCTGAGGGTCGACATCGACGTCGCCGCAGATCTCGACCCGCGCGCGATCCAAGTGCCTGTCTTGATTCTGCAGCCGTTCGTCGAAAATGCTGTAAAACACGGAATTTCGCCGCGTGCGCGAGGTGGACACGTCGGGGTCGGTGTCCACCGCACCGGGCAGCTCTTGGAGATTTGCATTCAGGACGATGGCGTTGGCTTCGGGCAATCCACACAACAGGGAGCTGGTAGGGCAATGGCCAACTGTAAAGACCGACTGAGGCTCACCTACGGCGATCGAGCCGGCTTGGAGATTGACGACGCTGCAGGCGGTGGCACACGCGTCGTCGTCACCATCCCGCCGAGCCCTGGCGAGGAGAAGCAAGCGCGATGATTCGAGCCCTTCTCGTAGACGACGAAGCTCCGGCCCGCGAGCGCCTGCAACGGCTTCTCAAAGCTCACACGGACGTCGAATGTGTTGGCGAAGCCGCAGATGGCCTTCAAGCCCTGTCCATGATCGAAGAGTTGCGGCCCGACGTCGTTTTCCTCGACATTCAAATGCCTGAAATGGACGGCTTGTGCGTTGCTGCAGCGATCCCCGACGCTGGTCCCTCCGTCATTTTCGCTACTGCATTCGACGAACATGCCATCCGCGCATTCGAAGTCGCCGCGGTCGACTACTTATTGAAGCCCATCAAGAAGGAGCGCCTGGCCGCAGCTCTCGATCGCATACGCGAGAAGCCGGTCCCTGCCGCCAACGTAGCGCGCGCGTTGTTGGCGAAGCTGCAACAGCCAACCCGAAAAATGGCGGTGCGCTGTGGGGCCAAATACGTCGTCTTTGATGCCGAACGCGTCGCTGCCATCCTCGCCCAAGACCACTACGCCACGATTGTCGTCGATGGCCGCGAACTCCTCTCGGACGACTCGCTCGACAAACTCATGGAACGCTTGGACGCCACTCGCTTCCTTCGAGTACACCGCGGCGCCATCATCAATTTGGACTTCTTGCAAGAATTGCAACACGAAGGCGATCGCAAATACGTTGCGCTGCTCTCCGATCCCGCCGGCACGCGCGTGCCGATAAGCCGCGAGCGCCTCGACGACGTCAAGCGAAAGCTCGGAATCGGCTGAGCCGTCGGGTGACGGCTACCTAGCGGACCGAAGTGGATCGCGAGATCTGCGCGCAGGTGAACGCGCAAACCTCGCGGTCCTTCGTGTCGAGTTCAGGTGACGATCAACTTGAAGTTCTTGTCGGCCTCGCAGATGGTATCTGCTGTGTTGATTTCCTCGTAATACAGATCGGACCAGTCGCCGTCGCTCTCGCGGTACCGAAAGTACACACGCCAACGAGTGATTCGGTCGTTTTCGGCGTGGGCGAGATCTTGGTTTGGCCAAGTGTGCTGCTTGTTCGGCGCAATATCGGCGTTGGCGAGGCCTTCCTCGTACCAGCGCCCTTCGGATGCCGAATAGTACTTCACATACTCGACGCGAATCTGGCGCTCCTTGCCGTCGTAATAGAGGGAATTGACGACCGTGATATCGGTGTTTTTACAAGCGTCGCCGAGCGGAGCGCTGGCGGAGCTCACGTCCTCGGTTTCTGCAGCGGGCGCGTCGACTGCCGCGCCACAGCCGGCAAGCTGTGTCGAGAGCGATGCAATCGCGAGCGAAGTCGCGAGGTAAAGTTTGGGCATCATGGATTTCTGGCTCCTTTGTGTGGCTAATTGCCTTCGGGCATGACGCCGTTCTTCGCCACGGGAACGAGCAGGCGCGGTGGGCCGTCCAGCACCACGTTGAAGGGCGGCAGGTGGTCGAACAATGGATTCAGGTGGTGGAGCGCGAGAGGCCACGGGGCGAGTGGGCCAGCAACGGGGGTGATGCGATACTTCAGAAAGTCGATTCGACGCACGATGTCGCGCGCTGGCTGCGGCACGAATTGTTGGTTTTTCGCGATTGGAACGCAGAACTGCCGTGCGCGCTCCATGTGCACGATGTGGTTGGGAAGGTTCTGCAGAACCGGGTTCAGGTGTGACAAAAGCAGATTTCGGTTTGCGTCCGAAGTCGGTTGTTCGAGGCCGTAACAGGCAAAGTCCATGTACTTCACGATCGAACGCTGGGGCTCCGGCGGAAAAACTCCGTTCTTCGCTACCGGAACGCAAACCTGCTCTAGCTGCGTGATGCGAATGTCTTCGTCCGGTAAATCCGCGAGCACCGGGTTCAGGTGGCTCGCCCGCACCTTGACATCGATGGGTGCAGCGGTCGCGCGATAGCAGGCAATGTCCACTGAGCGAATCACGCTGAGCGCTGGTTCGTTGGGAATTTGGTTGTTCTTGGCGACGGGAACGCAGACCTCCTGCAACGGGCCGAGCTGTGCCACTTGAGTGGGCAGAACCGGCTGCAACACAGGGTTCAACTGACGGATACCGAGATTCGCAGCGGGCGGAGCGCCCACCGCACTTCGGCATTCGAGATCGAGCCCGGACGCCACCGCGAAGGGGGATGGCGCCTGAGCGTGAGCTGCAATTGCGTGCAATAGGCACGCGCCGAAACTGATCGAGCCGAGCGAAAATGAAACGTGACGCATGGAAAATCCTTCGGTTGTTGCTACTTCGTCGCGATGCGAATCGAGAGCGCTGAGGGATTCGCTGGAACATCGCTCGAGCTGACGAACAAAAAGCGTCGCCTCGCGTTTGTGAGATCGTTCGGAGCGAAGTCACACGTGCGTTACGAATGCCGACAGCACCGCGGACGAGCCAAGTTCAGCTTGGTGATCGACTCGATTCGAGCTATTCATGATGCCGATGGCGTCGCAGGAGTTGGTGAGGCGCGCTCTGGAGGGTGAGCGGGCGGCAGTGGAAGCGTTGGTGCGCGAGCTGAGCCCCGTGGTGCAAGCGCGCGTTGCGACGGCCCTGTGGCGGCGCGGACACGCATCTCGTCAAGAGCTCGAAGATTTGACTCAAGAGGTGTTGATGGACGTCTTTGCTGGCGAAACTCGAGTACTCGCGAGTTGGGAGCCGGAGCGCGGTCTATCACTCGCCAGTTTCGTCGGGCTCGTGGCGCAACGTTCTGTGGCTTCACGCTTGCGCAGCCGGCGTCGCAGCCCCTTCACGCACGAGCCGACAGATCCCGGCGCCATGGACATTGCGCCGGACTCCGCGCGTGCAGCGGGTGCGCCCGAAAGTTGGGCCGCGGCTCGCGAATTGCTTCGCTTGCTGCTCGATCGTCTCCACACTGATCTCTCGCCCAAAGCCCTCGAGATGTTTTATCGGCTGTACGTGTGGCAAGAAGAGCCGGAGGTGGTAGCGCGCGAAACCGGGAGCAAGCTCGATGCGGTCTATCAATGGCGCAGCCGGCTCAAAAAAGAGGTGACCGAGCTCGAGGCCAAGTTATCGAGCCACAAGGGGCGCGAATCTCCTTTAGACCCCCATCGGGTTTCTAACCTGAGCAAGTCCAATGCCTCATCCTGACAATCTTCTGGAGCAAGTGGTGCGTCTCGCACGCGAAGACGAGGAACTCGGGCGGGCGAGCGAGCGCAGGCTCACTGGCACGGCGAGCCCTGAGGACGAGGCGCTAACGGCCGATTTACCGGAGTCGTTCACCCGACCTATCTCGAGCGCGCAAGAAAGCGCCTTGGTCGACGGCATCCAAGCTCGTCTCGCTCGTAGCCGCGGCAGTGCTCCTCGCTGGCGAAGCGTTGCGGGCGCAAGTATCGGCGTGGCGGCCATCGCGGCGGGCATACTGCTTTGGATCACGCGCACCCCGAGCGAAGATGGGCCGCTCGCTCCCTACGAAGTGCGCGTTGAGGGCTCGCTGCGAACCGAACGATCGAGCGCGCCTTCCTCCGGTTCGCTTCGGCTTCGAGCTGGTTCCACTTTGCGCTTCGAGCTTCGTCCGCGGAGCGATGTGCACGCTTCGGTGCACTCGCGCGTATTCGTCCGCGGCGCGAACTCCACCTCATCCCTCGAGGAGATGAGCGTCACACAGCAGCAATCAGCGGCCGGCGCTTTGCGAGTCGACGTGCAGGTGCCCGCTTCGTTGCCCCCAACGGGAGAGCTGCTGCTCTACGTCGGTCGGCGCGGCGCGATCGAGCGATCTCTGCCGCGCGATTCGGACTCGAACGAAGTGCAGCAATTCAAATGGTCGTTCGAGCGCGATCCCTGAGGTCGACGTATGCAGGCGGCGGCACACCTGAGGCGCTTGGCTCCGCTCGCGCTCGTGAGCTCGCTGGTCTTCAGCGACGTTCGGCTGGACGCAAGCTCCGGGGAGCTGGAATTCGAATACGCGGGCTGCGCGCGAGTTCGGCCGGGGCGTGTGTGCGAGCTCGGATCGGAGCGAGAAATCGTGCTCTGGTCTGCCGGCAGTGAACCCGTGCAGGTGAATGGCGTCAACGCGAGCGCGAGCGATGTTCGTGAATCGACCTCGGTCGAAGGCGGGGTTCGTGTCCGAATTCACGTACCTGAGAGCGAGCGCGTTTTGCAGCTGCGCTCCGGCGGCAAGCGCGCGCTGTTGCACGTGAGCGAAAGCTCGGAACCAGTGAAGCTCCGAGAACTCGGGCGCTTGTGGAAAGCAGGCCAATGGGAGCGAGTGCGAGCCTCGCTGGCGCAGAACGACATCTCACTCGAAGGCAGCGAACGGGATCGACTTCGCGCATTGCAGGCGCGGCTCGCCTTGCGATCCAACGAGAACGAGCGCGCAGCCGACGAACTCGAGGCGACTGCCGAAAGCGCCCGACGTGCCGGACTGCTGCTGGAGGCAAGCAATGACGTAGCCGCTGCCGCTTACTGTCGCGCGGTTCGCCTCAGACAATACGAGCGCGCCAGGAGGCTGCTGGCAGACGCTCACGACCTCGAGCAGGTCCCCGAGAATCGAGCGCGGCTCGCCTACTACTCGGCCGTAGTTGCAAACGCCTCGGGCGACTTGCTGAGTGCTCTCGAGCAATTCCGAAACGCAAGCGTGCTGGCGCGGCGCCTCGGGCTGGTTTCGGATGAGCTCTTCGCTAGGCAAGAGCTCGCAGTCACGCTGAATCAGCTGCATCGTCATACTGAGGCGTTGGCCGAGCAAAAGGAGATCGTCGCGCGCGAACTCGACGGGCCCAGTTGTCTGCTGTCGCAGCGTTGGGAAAAGCTCGCTTGGCTGCTTCTGACTCAGCCGGAACCCCAGCTCCAAGAAGCAGGCGCAGCCTTGGATCGCGCCGAACGGCTGCTCGCCGACTGCCCCGACCCGCTCAGCGTCCGCAATCACAGGCTGAATCGCGTCGAGCTGGCGCTGCAGCTTGGAGACGCCAACGCGATGAGAGGCCACCTCCAAGCTCTAGGAGCGGACACCAGCGCTGGCAGCACGCAGCTCGCCGCCTGGGAAGCGCGCTACTGGGGCGAGCTTCATCTCGTGCAAGGCGAAAACTCCGAGGCCGCGCGATTGTTCGAGCGTGCAGAACAGCTCGCCGATAGCCTGGATCTCAAAACGGTCGTTTACCTGGCTCGGCTTGGTCGCGCGCGGGCCCTTGCGCGGCAGAACGAGCCGACAATCGACGCGGCCGCCGCGTACTGGGCCGCAGAAGACGCAGGGGACGCCCTCGTTCGTTGGGCACCGTTTGGACAAGGCCAGCAGCTAACAGCGCTCCAAACGCGCCAGAGCTCACGTGATCTCCTCTCGCTCCTGCTCAGCCAGGGCCGCCACGCCGAGGCGCTGAAAGCTGCAACTCGCGCAGCGCGGCGCGTCTCGGCTTTGAACTGGCAAACCACGCGCGTCAGAAACTTGAGCCCGACGCTACGCCAGCGCTGGGAGCGTGCGGTGGCAGACTACCGAGCGCGCCGCCAGCAGCTCGAGCGCGTCGCGAGTGAAGACTGGAAGCTATCGCAGGATGGCCTCCTTGCCGTGCAGCTTTCGCGTGCGCTGGAGAAGCAGCAACTCGACAATGCCCTAGCCGCCGCGAACGCCCTCTTCGCGAGCCCAGAGCCAGCGTTCTCGCCGCGAGCTGGCCACGATGCGCACCTACTGATTTCCGACGCGCGCGACGGCTGGTGGGCATTCCTCTGGACTGGTGAAACGCTCCACGTTCGCTCCGTATTGCCGATCAGCTCGGGTCGGGCCGCGGCGTCGCAGGAGTTCGGCGCTGGTCTCGCTCGCGTCCTCGAGCCGTTCCTTGGTGAGCTGAACGTCCCGCTGCTTCGCGTCACCTTGCCTCCCGAGTTCGCCGAAGTCGACGTGCACGCGCTGGAAGTCGCTGGCACACCGTTGATCGAACGCGTCGCCGTCGCCTACACGCTCGAGCCAGGCCGATCCAAAGATCCTGATGGTGCGGACGCCGTTTCGCGCTCTTCGGTCCTCGTGCTCGGAGATCCTAACGGCGATCTGCCTTGGGCGAAAACCGAAGCAAGCCGTGTTGCGAGTCGATTCGCGCAAGCACGGCTCCTGCTGCACGATCAGATCAAACCGGACGCGTTCGCTTCGCAATTGGCGAATACCGGGCTACTCCACTTCGCAGGCCATGGTCGCTCGGGTGGTATCGACGGAATCAATGGCGCACTTCTGCTCGGTTCCGATCGCGTGCTTTCGTTGGGTGACGTGCTCGCTCTCGAGCGCGCGCCAGATTTCGTGGTGCTCTCCGCGTGCTCGAGCAGCGTCTCGCCTGAGCCGGGGGCTGGCCTCAGCATCGGACAAGCCTTTATTTGGGCCGGGGCGCGCGCCGTCGTTGGTGCGAGCCGCGCGATCTCCGATCGCTCGAGCGAGCGCTTCGCCACGGTGCTCTACGACCAACTCCTGAACTCGGACGCACGGGGCGTGTTGCCAACTAACTCACACGTCTGGGCAAGAGCAGTTCGCGCGGCGATGCTCGCGTTGAAGCACTCTGACGCCAGCGCCGATTGGGCCAGCATTCGCCTGCTGCTACCCTGAAGCCCTTCGCTCGAACAAACTCACATGCGTAGCCCAACATCGGCGCGCAAACGAGAAAAGTTGGTCAGCTTTGGATTGATGACGGCGAAGTTCCTGGAGCACACAACCCGGGGATACAAAGTCATGATCCGTCCTTCGAACGTCCATTTCTTGCTGTTGCATTCGCTTGTGCTCGCGCTCGGGTGCGGTTCTGAAAGTGATGCGGCAGGCACCCGCCAGCAGTCGATTGGCTCCGTGTCGAGCGCTGAGTCCAGCTGCGAAAACTTTGGCCTCGTCGCCTCGGCCGAGGTCGATCTCGGTCAACAGTTCACGGCCAACGCGGCGCAGCGCGCGTCCAGCCAGTCCGCCTGGCTACCTATAAGCGCCAACGGCGAATATGCCTGGGACGGAGAGAGCTTCAGCATCGCCGCCAACGGCGCGAGCGCACAGCTCACGTGTGCTTGGTCCGGCGAGCACACGCTCGAAGTCACGCGTCTGAGCGACGGCTGCCGAGCCACCACGCAGATCCGCTGCAACCCACCGCTATGCGGCTCGTTTGGTGGCGCGTGCCCTGGAGTCGTCACCGAGGGCACTTCCGTCCCACGCACCAACGTCCTCGTGCGCATCGGCGGCAGCGGCGGCAGCGTTCCTGGGCAATCCGGTACCGAAAGCGAGTGTCCCTCCAACATCGGGCACTGGGTGGGAAGGCCGTTGCTCCGAGTCCACGACGAAGCTGGCGCCAACTCACTCTTCTGCAGCTACGCCTGGGTTGCACCACCCAACGTGCTGCCCAACCTGTCGGCGCTCGCTCAAACATTGGGCGACGACATCCAGTGGGATGATCCGAAAGTCGCTGCGCATGGCGCGTACGCCGACATGCACGCAAAGCTGGTCGAGCAGAGTCGCGCCCAGCTCGGCACTGTCAGCTGGCTCCCCGGTGTTCTCCCTCATCCAGTGCGCGTCGCGGTGATCGATACAGCCGCGAACCTCTGGAGTGATCCGGACAACAATCCTCACGGTAAAGCGGTGGGCCTCCTGGCGTACGATACCGCTTGCAAAGACTCGCCGAACTGCGCCGTCAACGTTGAAAACTATCTCGCCCTTCCGCTATATCGCGACACGGAAGCATCTCCTGCTGTCGTTCGCCGCGACGTCTTGCACGGCGGCGCCTTCGGATCCCACGGCGATCTCGCGCGCGCCATCTTGGACGCCGTGGATGCCATGGACTCGACACCCAACGCCCGAACCATCCTCAACCTGAGCGTTGCCTACGACAGCGCGGCGCTCATCGACGCTCTCAAGCCCAAACCCGCCGACTACTCGAATTGGGTTGTCCTCGACGCGCTCCGCTACGCACGTTGTCGCGGAGCGCTCATCGTAGCCGCCGCAGGCAACGGCCCCGTGCCAGCTCAACCAGATCAGTTGCCTGGCCTCCCCGCGCGCTGGACCCAGACGCGCGCGCTCAGCGTAAATCAGTGCCGAGCCCGCTATGGCATTGCGCAGCCCCAGGCCAGCAACCAACCCGCTCCCCTCCTATACGCGGTCAGCGCCCTCGATTTCGGCGCCAAACCGCTACTCACGACGCGAGGCGCCGGTCAGTCCGTTCTTGCAGCCGTCGGCTTGAGCGCCGTTCGCCAACAACCCGACGGCGTATTCACGCGCACCTTGTCCGGCTCTTCGATGGCCACCGCCTCCGTCTCCGGTATCGCGGCCGCGCTCTGGAGTCACGCCCCATCCCTCACTCCCGACGAAGTCATCCGCACGCTCTACACCGCAAGCGATCTCGTCTCCGCCACACCAGATTTCCGGCCCTTCGAGCCCATCCTGGCTCCCAATACCTTCACCAACGTCCACCGCATCACGCTGTGCAGCGCTGCCACCGCGGGCTATGCCACCTGCCTCCAACCTCCAGTCCCCACAACACCGGTAGAGCCAGGCACCCTTCCTTCGCTCCCTGTCCCAAGCCCTATTCAAATCGGCACTGCTCCAACCACCACACTCACCGGCGTCAGCCCCTGGGACTTCCCTTGGCTCTGGCCTCAACCCGAAGGCGAACCCGGTTGTGGCGCTTGCGGACTCACTCGCACTAGTCCTGGGCTGCTCTCGATCATTTTCCGAAACTCATTTCCGATCGGCTCCATCAGCAACATGCGTGCACGCATCAGCCTTCCCGCCACCACCGCACTCGCTCGCTTCACCAACTCGTCAGCCAGCGCCTCGAGTTTCGCCGTCACCAGCGAAGACGAACTCCTCGAATTCGACATTCCGATGCCCCTCCCCGACCCATTCAACGTTCAACTAGACAGCACCGTCGGCGCCACGGCAGCGGAACTCACCTACCAAATCACCGTTGACGGCACGCCAGTCGACGCCGCGGAAAGCGTTCTCATCCAATGAGGGCTCGACCGCCCTTCGCAATCAAACTGCGACGACGCTCGCTCTCGGCTGCGTTCTCGCGTAGAGCGCGGGCGTCGTTCCCACGATGCGACGGAAGTGACGCGTCAGCTGACTCTGATCGTAAAGGCCGACCTGGGGAGCGATCTCGGACGCCCGCACGCCGGCTGCCAACAGCTCCTTCGCACGCTGAATGCGAAGGTGCGTCAGATACGTGTGCGGCGGCATACCAATCTGCGCCCTGAACGCGCGACAGAGATGAAACTTGTCCAGCGCCGCGTACCCCGCGAGATCTTCCAGCGTAATCGAATCCGCCAGCTTGCCGCGCAAATACTCCATCGCCCGCCGCACTGGGCGCGTGTGGTCCGAGTTGGCCTTCGCCAGCCGTGCAAACGTCGAAACAGCCTCAGCCAATGCGACCTCGAGTGAAAGCCGATCCGCGCCCGCACACACGGCATCGTGCAATCGGTGAAACGGCACCGCGCGTTCATCTGCCGCTTCGAGTTGCGCGAAAGCGGCCACCTTGCTCATCTCACGCACGCGCTCGACGTCGTTCGCGGGCAACACGACGACCGTAAACGTCGTTGGCCCATTGTGCCTAACATCACGATGCACGTCGCCGGGTTCCTTCACCAGAATCGATCCGGGCCCGCTGCGCCAAACCCTGCCCCGTCCCCACCACTCCGGGTGCCCGCGCTCGACCCGACCCACGGCGTAGTAGCTCTTCAACCCCGTCCGCGGTGTCTCAGTCGTGCAGCGAGACGCACGTATTCCAGGTACCGAAACGGAGAGCTCGACAGAATCCGGCATTGCCGAAGTATAGCCTCTGCCCCAGCACGCGGCTTGGGCAATCTTGGCAGAGAAATCACGCCAAGAAACACCAAGTGCATGCGCTCCCCCGGCCACACCTTCGGGCCATGCACAAAACACTCGTTGCTCTCATCACCGGAGCAAACAAAGGCATCGGCCTCCAAATCGCAAAAGACCTCGCCGCCCGTGGCATCACCGTCCTCCTCGGATCGCGCAACCTCGAACGCGGCCAAGCCGCCGCAAAAACCACCCCGGGCGATGTACATCCACTCCAGCTCGACGTCACCAATCGAGCATCCATCGCCGCCGCTGCCGAACGCATTCGCAAAGAATTCGGCCGCCTGGACATACTCGTCAACAACGCCGCCATCTCACACACCGGCAGCAACGACAGATCCTTCGAAGAACGAATCGAAACCGCGCGCCCCAGCATTGCGTCCCTCGACGAAGTCCGCGCCATCTTCGAAACCAACGTATTTGGCATCATCGCAGTCACCCAAGCCATGCTCCCCCTCCTCCGCGAGGCTCCCGCCGGCCGCATCGTCAACGTATCCAGCGAAGTCGGCTCCCTCACCAAGCAAGCCAATCGAACCAATCCTTTTCGCATTCCCAACGCCAGCTACGTTCCCTCCAAAACCGCCGTCAACGCCATCACCGTCGCCTTCGCCAACGAACTCGAAAACACACGCATCAAAGTCAACGCCGCCTGCCCTGGCTTCACCGCTACCGACCTCAACAACTTCCGCGGCACCCGCAACGTCCAACAAGCCGCGCGTGAACCCGTCCGCCTCGCCCTTCTCGACGACAACGGTCCAACCGGCGCTTTCTCCAACGAAGATGGACCGCTGCCGTGGTGAGGACGCTAGCGGGCGGTCATGCGCGCTGCGGCGGAACTGGTATTAGCTTAGCTAGATAACGAGCGCCGGCCTGAGAATTCGTGTTTCGTCGACGTGGACGATACGTTGGTGTGCTGGGAACGCAGCGACAACCGATCAAATGTTCGGAAGTCTTCGCGGTGTCTCGAGCTCGCTCAGCTTTCGGTACAGCTCTCGAGCTCTTGAAAGCCGTTCGCCTTCAGCCTTTTCAGGTTTTCGACGCGCGGTCTCTTGCCACGGATCGGCGACCTGCTCCTCGAGAGCCAGAAACGCGGCGGTAGCAGCAAGCTCGAGTTCAACGGGATCCGCACCGCTAGCTACACGAGCCAAACCGCTCCAATCGGGTCGTTCCGGAACGAGAGAGGTTGTGTAAATCGAGTACGAGCCACCCCAACTTGCGGGCTGCTCTTCTTCGACAATCAGGCCGAGCAACATGGCGTCCCGTGCTGCCGTCGCGAGACCTTCGCTAAACGGACCATAGTGGCGATAACTGAACTGAAACCCTTCTCCCAAACCGCTGAGCTCTAAGAGATAGGCGAGCTTCTGCAATCGAGTACGACCAACGACCTTCCCGCCGGCGGATGCAATGATTTGAGCGACGCTTTCGGGCGCCTGCTTTTTGCCTTCGCTAGTTTTCATTTGCCACCTGCTTGATAATGCTCAAAATCATTTCACGGATTTCGGGATCGTCGTCGCGATAGTACGCACGCCATCTCTGTAGAGGCCTGATGGCCTTGACCACGGGCGAACGCTCTCCAAGGTCCACGAGCTCCCCAGTTAAAGGACTTCGGATCCTGATCTGGTTGAGAGGGCCCTTCGCCTCCTGGAATTGCTTGTACGGCGCACGTTCCGCCCTATCGAGGAGGAGCCGATAACTTTCATCAGCGTTTTCTTCTACCCACGTCGACAGTCGCTGAAACGCGAGGGCGCACCGGCGATCGTTGACCTCCGAATCAGTTGGCCGCGTCTGGCGTTCGATCTCAGAAGCGAGCTCGACACATTTAAACAGCTTTCGCGCAGCCAGCCGCTGTGCGAGTTCACTAACGACTTTGTCTTCGGCGCTCGCGAGCAATGGTAGCGCGCCCCACACCGTCGAGTCGTCCAGCAGGAGGTACTTCGACATATCGTCCGGCGTATCACAGAAATGCACCAGCGGATGATTTGAGGGCAAACCCGTCGCGTGCAGATGTTCATCGCGAACAAGACGAAATACCCTCGTTAGAAGCTCCGTGAACAACTTCTCTGCACCACGTGTGGTTTTGTGCAGATAGACGGTCTCGTACAGTTGGAACAAGCCCAGCACATAAGTTTCCGCTGCGCTAACCGACTTGGCGCCCAGAACGAACGTTTCAACCTGGCCGACGGCAGTTTCGTCCACGCCCTGCGGAACGGAATCAATTTCGAGGTTCGCCAGCAGCCCACGTGAAGTCGATCGCACCATGGAGCGTGCCGGTCATGAGTCGATCTCGCTGCATGTAGTCGAGCCGATCAGCATCAAACTGGCTCGAGACGACAGCCTCATACATCGTTCCCGGTCGACCTCGCGCAATGATGTCGGCAACGTCGTTCGCAAATCCACTTCCGAGCTCGCGAAGAACTTCCGACAGCTCGCTATCGCGAATGAGACGGTCACTCGCATACTCATGGTTTGCCAACTTCAGACTGAGCTTCTTGCCTACGTCCTCGAAGGCGTGGCTGAACGGGCCGTGCCCAATATCGTGGAAGAGCGCTGCCGCCAGCACTTGGTCCACCCGACTTCCGCGAACGCCATCCCCTTTCGAGCGCTTGATGACGTCCATGAGCTGGCGCCCGATGTGGAAGGTGCCGACGCTATGTGAAAGACGCGTATGCGTGGCGCCGGAGTAAACAAGCTCGGAAAAACCCAGCTGCTTCACTCGCCGAAGCCTCTGAAAGGGGGCTGTCTGCATCGCGCGCCACATCGTGCGCTCGAACTCGCCACCGTCGAACTCAATAATCCCATGAAGTGGATCTCGTACGCGTTGAGGCCGCTGCAAGCATCACTCCGGAAAGCGAGCAGCCGAACGCTAAGGCACACCTGAGCAGATGTCCAGCAATTTCTAGGCGTGTTCCCCCCGCGCGCGGCCGCCCATTTCGGGGTCGCTGAGTGAGTGTCGGCCGGTTTCCATGCGGCCGGCGAAGCGACGTGAGAAGGCGTCGAGCCCGATGAGGTGCACGCTGAAGTCGTACCAGTTGGCGCTGCGTTTGAGGGGGAGGAGGTGGTCGCGGTCGTTGCGCGGGCCGACGCGGAAGGTCAGGGGTTGCCAGCGATGGTGGTAGGCGTTGGAGGTGAGTCGGAAGGTGCAGGGCGCGTCTCCGCGATTCAGCAGCTTGAGGACGATGCCTTCATGGCGCGGTTTGTATTCGACGCGAATTTCGGGCTCGGGTGAGTGGTGTTCGCGCGCGGCGAGATCGAGCTGGCCAGTGAAATGGCGGTGGAAGCCGTTCGGGCCGAGTACCCAGAGGTCGTAGGCGCCGCCGTCATCACGCACGTCCCACTCTCCTCCGATTTCGTCCCCTGCTCCGACTGTGTAGCGGCGCGGAATGCGATCGAGGTGGATCTTGTCGTAGACGTGAAAGACGGCTCCGGCGCGGCCCGTGTTGGTGAACGCGAGAGCTACGCTGCCGGCCTTCGGTCGTTCTTTGGCGTGGGTGTGGAGCTCGTAGGGCAGCGCGCGTGATGGACGAATGCCCCAGGCTTGTACTGGCAGCTCTGGCATTTCAGGAGTGGGCGGTGTGGTGCGACCTGGCAGCGCTCGCGCGCGTTCGGCAAGTTCGATGGTGTCGGGCAGTTCGTCGAAGAACTCGCTGTCCTCGGGATCACTGAAGTTGAATGTGGAGGTGAGATCGCCTGCAATCGCGCGACGCCAAGCGGAGATGTTCGTCTCGTGAACGCCGAAGCGTTTTTCGAGGAAGCGAATGACCGACGTGTGATCGAAGACTTCAGAGTTGACCCAGCCACCCTTGCTCCAGGGCGAGACGACGTACATGGGCACGCGCGGTCCGAAGCCGTACGGTTTGTGCAGCGGTGCGGCGCGTTCGGGCGGCACGTCCCAGGGAACGTGTTCGTGATATTCGCCGAGCGTATTGACGGTCGAATCACCGGCGAACACGCGCTTGGTCGCGTCGGGGTCCCACACGAGAATGCTGGGCGCAGCGGGCGGCGGCACGTGGTCGAAGAAGCCGTCGTTTTCGTCGAAGTTCACGAATAGTACGGTCTTGGCCCAAACCTCGGGGTTCGCGGTCAGCGCTTCGAGCACGCGCGACGTGTAGTCCGCTCCTTGCGCCGGGCTTGAGGGGCCGGGGTGCTCAGAGCCCTCGGCCGTCGCCACGATCCAGCTCACCTGCGGCAGGGTACCATTGAGCACATCTTGTTCGAGCAAGTCGAGGTCGCGCGTAGACAATCCTCGCCGAGCAAGCTCCCGGTTGGCGCCTGCCTCGCCGAAGTACGAGGCGCGGAATGTGCGAAACCCCGCAACGGGGTTGTCGGTGAAGTTGTCCGCCATGTTCTGGTAAATTTGCCAGCTGATCCCCGCTGCCTGCAGGCGCTCGCAGTAGGTGAGCCACGTGTAGCCACCCGCCGAATCGTAGTCGACGTTGTCGTACTGATTGTAGATGGCGGGCCCACCGTTCTGTTGCAGCGGATCGTTGGTGCCGGTCCAGAGAAACAGTCGGTTGGGGTTGGTATTGCCCATGAAAGAGCAGAAGTACGCGTCGCAGATCGTGAATGCTTCGGCGAGCGCGAACTGGAAGGGCATGTCCTGATAGGTGAAGTAGCCCATCGAGTGGTTGTGTTTGTAGCGTGGCCACTCGCTCATGATTCCCTCGCCCCAGGCGCCTTGTGAATCTGGCCATGAGTGAGGCGTGCCCTCGACGCGCATCAACTCGAACGCGAGCTCCGTATCTAGGCGGAACGGTGCGATTACGGGTGGCGTGCCATTTTCCCCCGGCTGATACCAAACAGTGCGATTGGGGATCCCCGCCGCAGGCACTGGGATCGTCAGGCGATCGCCAAAGCCGCGCACACCACTGAGGGTACCGAAGTAGTGGTCGAATGAGCGGTTTTCCTGCGTCAGAATGACGACGTGCTCCACATCTTCGATGGTGCCTTTGCAACGCCGAGGCGCGATTGCGAGCGCCTTGCTGATGGCGGGCGGGAAAATGGCTGAAGCCATGCCAGCACCCGCGGCCGCGAACGTGCGCAAGAACTCGCGTCGAGTGGTAGAGCTCATGAGGGCTTCCTTTCGAAGGGCGAACCGTCGATACGCTCACATGTTCGAGTGCCGATGAGGTGACGTTCGCTCAGCAATTGCGCATTCACTGCCGCACACGAAGTTCGCGCGCGTGACGCTCGCGTTGACGCGGCTCGCCGCGTTCAACGCGAGTTGGTCAGAAACCAACGCGGGTGCGTATGCCGATGCCCCAAGCCTCTCCACCCAACGTGCCACCCACTGGAACACTCCCGTCCAAGCCCAGTGCCACGTGCCGCCCCAAACGGAAGTGAAGGGCGGGCTGCACGACGGGTTGTATTCGGCGATTTCGATCACGTTCGAGAGCTGGTTCTTGAACACGCAACGGTTCCGTCATCAGAGCAGCGCCGAGCGATGTGGCGAACCAAGGCACGATCCAAACCGCCGCACTGGCGCGAACCGTAGGCAGAACGCCAATCGCGTGGGTTTCGCTGGTTTCGGGCAGGCTTGCGTCCGAGATGCGAATCAGCAGTGGTAAAGCGAGGCTCGCACGCATTACGAATGGTTGATGTGAGTGCTCGACCGCGACGCCCACCCGCAAAGTGGTGATCCCGGGAGTCAACAGTGGGGAGTCTAGGCCGCCGTTCAAGGCGTTTCCGAGAGCGAGCGCGCGATTGTTGAGCAGTGCCGTATTGGAGCCGTACTCAGCCGTCGGTACGAGTAGTCCGCCGAGCAATGCGACGTGTGTTGGGGGCGCCAGCTGGAGCTGATGTTCGAGACCGAGTTCGAGGTTGCCGAGCGCTGTTTCTGCGACCTGCGCTCCAGCAGGGAAATCGAGACGCACGACGCTGATGGGCAAGTTCAGGCGCAGCCAGCCAATCGACGAGAGCTGCACGGCAGCGCCAGCCGTCACTACCGCTGCAAAGCCCGACGCGTGAGGGAACGCTTTCGTGAAGAACGGCGCTTGGACAAGACCAGCACGGTTAGTGACTGACAGCGACACTCGCTGTTCTGTAGCTCGAATCGACGACGGCGGGGGCCATTCGTGCTCGGTAGCTCGTGCCTTCGCGCTGAATAGCATCACGAGCGCAAAAGCGCGTCGGTGCCAGTGATTGCAGCTGAGACGAGTCACATTTCCTCGATCCAGCGGCGCAGCAGGGCAACGGCAGCCGTATCCACGACCTCGCTCGCTAGAGGAGGCATTTGTCTGAACCGGCTGCGCTGACCTACGAGGTCGATCAGCTTGCTGTCGTTGGGTTTGCCCGGCTCGATGCAGTCGCCCCGCGCCGTGCGATAGGCGTTCGTGTCGGCAACGCTCGTTGCTTCCTCGGCACGCAAGAGGAAGTCGATATCGCTTTCGGGGTCGAAGCAGCGCGAGCCACCGCGCTGAGGTCGCGAAGCGTTATGGCAGTGGCTGCAGTTGGCGTGCAGATAGCCGAGCGCTGCCTGTTCGGTTTCGTTTCCGGGCACTCGTGGCGCAGTCGCTGGAGCGTGGGAGATGAGCTGCAAGCGGATGAGCTCGTCGAGATTCAATGAGTCTGGTTCTGTTGGCTGCGCGAGTTGTAAGGCAGAAAAACCGAGGACGAAGCTGCTGCGACCGGCGTGACAGGCGTCGCATTCATTCGACGCCGGCACGTTGTGTGGCGTACCGAGCGCATCGATCGCACCGTACGGCGCCGCCAGCGCGTCGTGGCCATCCTTTTGCCAAAGGTACGCGAGTCCAATCCAACCTTCTGGCAGTCGCTGCAAGAGCCTAGTCTCGACTCGAACCTCGTCGCGCGTGAACTCTTTCCAAAGCTTCGTACCGACAGGAAACTGCCAGGAGTCCATGTCGCTCGTATCGATCCGAGTTCCCGGCGGCAACCAGATCCAACGCCGCTTGCTCGCGCCATCACTCCACAACTCGAAGCGCGGACGGTAACTTCGAACTTCGGGGGAGATCGCACCACCCGCTTCCGCGGCGTAGAGCCCCGTCGACGACAGCCGTTCCGGAAGCTTCGCGACGGCTCCTTCATCGACCGGATCACACTTGCGATAGGGCTGGCAGCCGAGGAGCACGCAGCCGGTGAACGCAACAGCGCGCAGGGCGGCCGAGTGGCGCCCACGAACTCTTCCAAGCATCACGCCCTAGACCTGCGTGCGTCGGGGCCGAGCGTATTGGATAAATCTGACCCCCACCTATGCCCTCAGCGGGCCGAGACATGGTTCGGATAGGCGTGCACCAGGTGATCGAACATCGTCTCGTTGGTACGGCAGCGCAGGTAACTGGCGGGGCTCATTCCCGAAAATGCCGCAAAATCGCGGATCATGTGGGACTGATCACAGTAGCCGCACTCGAGAGCGAAGCTTGCCCACGATGGCGGGCTGCCGAGCGCCGCGATGCGCTGCTTTACCCGATGAAAGCGTTGAATGCGCGCGTAAACTTTCGGCGTAAGGCCCACTTCACGCTCGAAGACCTCGATGAACCTGCGGTGGCTCAGCCCAACCAACGCCGCAACTTGTGCCACGCGCGCCTCGCTCGTCGCGGTGCGAAGCGCGTCCACGGCGACACCAACGGCAGGGTGCCCCGGTCGTGCCCGTCGCAGTCGGGCCTGCAGCGCCTCCTCCAGAATTCGAAGCTGGTCACTCGGTGAGCCTGCCTCGATGAGCTGCTCGCGTAGGCTGCGACTGCTCGATCCCCAGAGATCGTGCAGCTGCACATGCGAGTCGACGATTTCCCACGGCGAAATCCCAAGGAACGCAAAGGCTCCGCCAGGCCGGAAGTGAGCGCCCAACACCGATGCGCGCTGGCGGGGATCGATGAAGTAACTATGCGTGTAGCTACCGCAGACGATCGCGCCGGAGTGCACGCGCACCGATTCGGGATTGGTAACATCGTAGATCCTGACTTCATCCTCGGCCAGGTTGAAGCCCAGATCGATGCTTCCTCCGCTGGGAAGCACGCGTTCACGCGCGTGAGTCGACGCGTCGGCGCAGTACCAGATTCGCTCTACGAACTTATCGAGCGGCGGCGAGGGCGTTCGCGCGAGGTACTGCAAGGCACACTGAGGATACGGTGACGTCGGCAGTGCGTCCACACCGCGATATCGACAGCAAAAAGAAAACTGAGCGCTCGCCTCGCCTGACGAGCGCTCAGCCGGGGGCGAGCATCAGTACGTCTGACAGTAGCTTGGGAAGCTCGAGGGAATGCCCGAAGCGTACGGCTCCGGCTCTTCACCGTAGGGGTGAGCCTTCATGAACTCCCAACCCGCGGCGTACAGCGCAGCTGGCGCTCGACAATGCCCGCCACCATGGTTGCAATTGATCACGAAGCTACCAGCGCCTTTCATGTGGGCGTCGAGCGTGGCGCTGGTCGTCGCGAACGAAACACCAACGACGTCGGAGGGGCCACCGTGCATGGTCATCACGGCTGGCGTTTGGTTTGGGTTTTGAATTGGCTGGCGCGTAATCTCGCCGCCGGAGTTCGGAACGGTAGCTGCAATGTAGTTCGAACGCAGCGCCCCCATACACCCAGCTTGCAAGCCACCGGCGCTGCAACCAGTCGTGTAAATGCGTCGCGGGTCGATAGCGTGGTCGCGCACGGCACAGGACACGATCAAGTCGGCGATCTTGAAGTCGTCTTTGCTGAACGTGGATGTGCCGGAGCAGTCGCCGCCCGTCCGAGTCGAATTTTGAAACGACACGATGATGCCGCCTTCATTGAGAATCGCTTGTCGAACAGTGGACGGCACGAGTGAGTTCACCTCGCCAGCGCTGGAGCCGGTGCCGTGCCAATAGAACAGCAGTGACCCGGTTCCCTGGCGTTTCGGACCCACTTGCAACGAAATGCCACTGAGCCCATCGATGGTTGCCGTTCCGGTGACGAACGTGGGACACGTCCCCGTAATCGGCGGAAGAATCGGTTGTGCGCCGGTGCGTCCGCCAGTTCCTGGATTGCCCGCTACGCTCGTTCCACCGGAGCCACTGGACATACCGCCGGCGCCTCCACTGCTGGATCCCCCCATACTGCTGGATCCACCCATGCCGCCGCTGCCACCCTCGAATACGGCCGACACTGCGGTCACGATCGCTAGTTCGCGATAGCTGCCGGTCGAGCAAAACCGGTATTCGATGGAAGCGCCGGTGGCGAGCCGCGCGTTGCTCGAATTCGAACTCGCCGTCACGGGGTTGCTCGATGTGTTGAACGCCGCGCCGCTCGAGAATGTGATGCGTTCACCGCGCAAATCGAGCGACGTCGTCCACGATACGGTCGGCGTACTACCTCCGTTCGACACCGTCACGCGCGCACAGTACCCACCCAGCACGATGGCCGTGACTCGAAGGCTGGCGCTGATTCCTCCAGCGCCCGTCAATGACTGCTCCGATGTCACGACGTTGGTGTCGCTTCCAGCGGAGCATGCACTCAAGGCCAAACCCACTCCAGCAATTGCGCGTTGGATCGATTCTTTCACTGTTCCTCGCTGTGCCGAGCCGCGAAATGCGACGAAGGTTTCTGTAGAGCGTTCGTCGATCGAGTACCTGGTTGGAGTCGCTTTGGGTGGCCCCACCTTCACCATTTCGAAAATAATTCGCGCGCTGACGAAGCTCGCCTTTGAGCAGCAATGATAAGCAGAGTGAGCAGCAATGATGAGGAGGGAGCTCCACAGGGTGCGACGGGCTCGCTGCCGCTGTTGGCGCGCTGCTGCCCTCTTGTCGCGGGCCGCTCGGCATGCGATGAAACCCGAGCCGGGGTTCGTCGGGTTTTGTGGAGGAGGAAGTAGATATGAAGATTCGCCGCATCGTGGGGTTTGCCGCTCTGCTGCTCTCGATTTCACTGCTCACCAGCGGGTGCCAAAAAAAAGCGGGGGATAGCTGCAATGGTTCGCAAGTGCGATGCATCGACAAGCAGCGCGCGCTCGAGTGCATTCAGGGCACGTTCGCAGAGGTCCAGTGCCTCGGCACCAACGGGTGCGTCGACGTTGCGAAAACGTGTGATCGCAGCAAGGCAGTCGCCGGCGAGGCGTGTGAAGGTGAATGGGCAGCCTGCAGCAAAGACAGCAAGCAGTTTCTAGAGTGCAAGGGCAACAAGCTCACCGCCACGTCGAGCTGTGGTGGACCGCGCGGCTGCTATCCATCCGGCGCTCGCGAGCTGCGTTGTGACACCTCGAGATCGAACCCAGGTGATATGTGCAGCGGAGAGAACGCGAGCTGCAGCATGGACGGCAAAGAAATGCTGCGTTGCCGCGACGGCAAGTTCGTGGCCGATGCTCCTTGTCGTGGCCCGTCTGGTTGCCGCGAATCTTCTGACAAGATCAATTGCGATCAGACCTTTGGTCAAGCCGGAGACAAGTGTGAGGGCAGCGGCGCGGCGTGTGAGGTCGGTGGCAAGGCGCTACTCGAGTGCAAAGGCAACAAGCTCGAGCACAGCAAGGTCTGCCGCGGGGAAGAAGGTTGCCGCGTCATCGGGCCCAACGTTCGTTGCGACAGCAGCCGTGGCCTGCCTGGAGATCCATGTGAAGCCGGCAGTGCGGCGTGCGCAGTCGACGGCAGCTCGCTCCTCAGTTGCAAGGGTGGCAAGTTGGCGCTCGCCCGTGCTTGCAAGAAACCGTGTGAAGTCCACGGCTCGCTCGTCGACTGCGGCTAGGGCGCTACCGATCCGGGGCGGACACCACGATTCGGAGCCCCCGTCGAAACGCTCGTGTGACAGCTTGGCACGCGGTGTTGTCGCGCGAATTTTCTTCGATTGCATGTTCAGGCGCGTGAAGGTCGCGTGGAGCGTTGCACTCTAACGTCACGCAAGATCGCACTCGTCCTGGTGGGACGCACGGCGTGCTCGCGCGCCGCTGATCGAGGAGGAATCATGAAGCTTGAAACGTCAGTTCGCTTTTTTGGGATGGGGCTCGCACTTTTGGCAACCTCCGCCTGCTCTGGAGGGCCGCACGACACCGACGGCAACGGCTCTGCAACTGCCGGCTCCGAACGTGAAACAACGGGAACCAGCGCGCAAACCTTGACTGGCTGCACGCTGGCCAACGCCGTTCCACTTCAGGGTCCCAACGTCTCCAACCGTCTGGGAGCCAACGCCTGCGTCGCCGTGATTCCACCTTTCCTACCCAGTTGGTGGCAATACTCCGACGGCACCTTGCGCGTGCAAATTGCCGACTTCCAAGACAACGACAACGAAAGCGCTTTCCCTTTGCCCGTCCAATGGGAAAACACCTGCGGCAACGAAGCGGGCTCGGCCAGCTACTCTCAGCCCTGGCAGCAACACGAGCTCGGCCACCCCAATTCGCAATGCAGCATCGTCATCAAGCTCGGCGGCCCCTCCACCGAAGACGTGCTCATTTACTGGGGCGCGTGACCATCGCTACCGAGCGACCTCGACGGTCATCCGTTCTCGCCGCGCGGCGGCTCTAGCCTTGCGGGCGGCGCTTGCATCGTCCGAGTGCACGCAATCAGTGTACCCACGCCCCAGCGACTCCGGATCGCTCATCGCACCGTCAGGGTGCGCAGGCTGATCATGAAGAGTTGGGAAGAGCCGGGATTTTTTGCCCAGATGCTCACAGCGTAGCTGCCGGGGCGAGGCTTTTTACCGAGATCGAGATCGATGCTGAATTCCTGTCCGGTGAGCTTCACGGGCTTCGGGGTTTTGAAGCCGGCGGGGAAGTACATCGTGTCGGCCGCGGGAATGCGGTAGAGCTTGCCGTTGAGGCGCTCGCGCGCTGGTGGTTGTGGCAATGGAGTCCTGCCGAGGCCGACGCCGCCGAAGAGGAGCGGTGCAGAGATGGTGCCTTTTACGCGGAGGGTGCCTTTCCCTTCGCGCGGTAGCGGGTCGTAATTCCCGTAGTCGTCCACGAACTCTTGGGTGAGGCACGGCTGCGGCACGTCTTGCGGCTGCGCAACGCCGATGCCGACGCGATTGTGGAGGGGGTTTAAGATGTTGCGGCGGTGGCCATCGTTCGGAGGCACCTCGGCCATGAACATCTCGTGCAGCGCTGCGAGCTTCGTTGCGTCGAAGCGAGGCTTTGGATCGAGTGTGCGCTCCACAGTGTCGAATAGGCAGGCGGAGTTCTCTTGCACGAAGTCGCTACCACCACTCTCGCTATAACGTTGCTCGGGCGTCGAGCCGTCGCTGCCGATGTGACCGGTAAATCCCTTCGTCGCCATGTCGCGCGCGTGCCGCAAGCCGGCGCTCGAGGCCGCGTCGTCGAGCACGACGGGCGGGAGGCCCGCTTTCTTCCTATCGCGATTTATCAGATCGAGGACGAAACGCTGCGCCGCAGCGTGATCGAGACCCTTCGCCGCGGCTTTGGGTCGAGCTTGTGCGCTGAGTTGGTGCGGCGTGCCAATCACGAGCGCGCCGCACGCGAGCAACGCGGCAAGGCGCCAGGGCGATGTCAGTTTTCGACGGATACTCGGGATCTTGGCTCGGCTCGTGCGTGACATGCTCTCGCTAATGTAGCGCGCGCCCGAGAGAAGCTCAGCTTGTTACGATAGCGTAAGGAAGGCCGCAATTCGTTCGAAGAACCAGTGCGCTGCCACAGTGCCCAGGGCGTAGTGGCTAGCCAAAACGACGCGCTGACCGAGCGCGCGCTCGAGCTTGCGCCAGGCTGGGCGCAGTGCCACGAGCGCCGCGACGAACACGAGCTGTCCGAGCTCGACGCCTATGTTGAAACAGAGCAGCGCGATCGGCAGCTCCGTCTTTCCGATCTGCAGATCTGAAAGTGCGCTGGCGAAGCCGAAGCCATGAAGTAGCCCGAACGTGAAGGCCACGAGCCATGGATGCCGGCGGGTGAAGCTGGGTTCGCCGCTTCGCGCCTCGCGCGTCATCTCGACGGCCACGAAGACGATGCTGAGTGCGATCACGGCTTCGACCGGCGCCGTGGGCAGTGCGTAGATTTCGAGGCTGGCTGCCGCGAGCGTCAAGCTGTGCGCGATAGTAAACGCCGTAATGGTCTTGAGGAGCGTGCGCCACGATTCCAAAAACCAGAGCAACCCGAGTACGAACAGCAAGTGATCCCAGCCAAACCAGATGTGAAGCGCTCCGACTCGAATGAAATTGGTGACTGAGTGCACGCTAACGCTTTCGCGCTGACCTGCGGACAGTCGCACGTGCGGTTGTGCGGTTGTGAAGCTCAGGAGCTGAGTCGTGCCGTTTGCCCACTCTACCTTGATGATGCCCGAGGTGGAGAGATCGCCCAGGCCATCGAACCCGACGCGCCCAGACAGTCCAGCGGCGCCGCAAGCGAGGCGGGGCGGCGTGAACCCGCACTGCTCGGGGAAAACCGGACGCAAGAGATCGTACGCGGCGCTGGGGTCCTTGATTCCCTGCGTTTGCTCCCAGCGAGTGGTGAACTCGCCTGCTGAACGCTCCTTGAGGACCAGAACACTGAGGGTTGCCGTGTGAGCCCGAGCGTTAAGCGGCGTTAGGAGACCGATGGCAAGGCAGAGTAGTAGCAGCACTCGCTCGAGCATGGTTTTGCTCACGGCCGCTTAACTTGCACGCGGTACTGCGAGGTAATGCGGGTGACCTCGGCTCGAAACGCGCGTGTGGTCTGCTCAGCGCGGTACTTCGCGAGTACCTGTTCACGGACGCTCTCGAATGGCGGCTCTCCCGCGGGGAGCTCCTCGTTGGCCGGCGCGAACTCCGCGCGGTGCGCTTGGTAGTACCCGCGTAGTTGGTCATCTGTCGGCGCCGCTAGCGCGAGCTCCGCTTGAAGCATGCTCCGCACGCGCGCGATGAGCTGCGCTCGCAGCATGGGGTCGGCTTGTAGCAAGGCAAGCCGCACGCCTTCGCGAAACAGCGCCTCATCCTCGACGTAGCGCTCGATCAGCTGCTGGCACTCAGCGTCGGTGGGCGCCCGGCCTTGGCGCTGCTCGAAGAGCTTGTTCAGCTCCCGCTGTTTCGACGCGGAAACCTCGAGCAATTCAGCCTGATCGTCGCTGCGAACCAGAACGCGATGTCCGGAGAACACGACCGCGCCGAGAAGCATGAAATGAACCAGCGGCTCGGATGCGAAACGCCGCAACCGCGCGGCCATCGTGTTGTCCGCGCTGGCTGCGACGACCGATTCAGGCCGCGTCTCGACCACAGCTTGGGATGGGGTCGTGTTTGCCGTCACGTCTGGAAACGCGGGGGCGGCAGTACGATTCATGATCCTCCTACGCACGTGCATCCACGCGGCCGCGTAGCGGTGCGGACGCTACTGAGTTTGCGTGACGCGCACGGGGCGGGTTCGCGAAGATTCGACTGAACCAGCAGCACGAGTCTGTGCATCACGCGAACGCGGCGAAATACGACACGCTCAGTCGACAATGAAAAAATAACTGAGCGCGCACACGCTCGCCATCAGAGCTGGCTAATGCTGCGGGTCGCGCGCCGCTGTGCTCGCGTCGCTGCCGGAGAAGAGGGAGATATCGATGCAAAGAAGCCACCGGTCCTTGCTCGTAGCCGTCCTGGTCGTGCTGTTCTGCTTTGGAGCGCGCCGCGCCAGCGCCCAGGAAGCGTTTTCGATCGTGCTCATTCCGGACCCCCAGAACTACAGCGAGTTCTCCTCGTACGGCGTGTACGCGCATCAGATGCAGTGGATCGTCAACAATCGCGCTACTCGCAACATCAAGTTTGCAGTGCACCTCGGCGACATCACGAACCACAACGTGACGAGCGAGTACCAAGTGGCCAGCGATGCGCACTTGTTGCTCGACGACGCCAGCCAGCCGTACAGCATGACCATCGGCAATCACGACATTTTTCCGAGCGCCCAGGCATACAAACGCGAGTCGCTGTACGAGACCTTCTTCGGGGAGGGGCGTTTCGAAGGGCGCGTCTTTTATGGCGGTGCCTACGATTCGTCGAACACCAGCAACTATACGTACTTCGAGTCCGGCGGGCTCAAGTTCATGGTGCTCAGCCTCGAGTTTACGCCGCGCAAGGACATCGTGACGTGGGCAAACCAGGTCATCAAGAACAACCCAGACCGGCGTGTCATCGTGGCCACCCACTGCCACATGGATAGAAACGCCGAACACGCGCAAGGCTGCGCCAACAACTACAACCTGGAAGGTCGCGACGGCATCGACTTATGGGAGGAGTTGATTCAGAGGCACAACAACGTGTTCATGTCCGTGAGTGGCCACGTCCAGGGCGTGTCGTATCGGCAGCGCACCGGCAACAACGGCAACATCGTGCACGAAATCCTGAACGACTTTCAGAACGAGCCAGTGCTCGGCACGGGGCATGCCCTCGGCAACGGTTGGCTGCGCGTCCTCACCTTCAAGCCGGCGCAAAACCAGATCGCAGTGGAGACGCTCAGTGTCGAAAACGGCAACTGTGCAATCTTCGCGAATTGTCAGGCAACCCTGTATCTGAGCTACAACCAGGTTTCCGGCCCGACGGCGACGAAGCACAACCAGCAAAACTACAGCATCAGCTACGACATGCAGTCGGCGCTGCCGGCTTACGTCTACAAAGCCAACGACATCTTGTTCAAAGATCGCATGGCCAACGTGCAACTCACGGGCCAGCACTACGATCCGAAAATCGCGACCACGCCGAGCGGCAACTTCGTGGTGGTGTGGGAAGACGACAACGACGGCAATGGCGTTGGTCAAATCTATGCGCGCGGCTTCGACCCGGACGGCAACGCGATCTTTTCTCAGTTCACCGTGAATAGCGTGGCGACCGGCGAACAGACCCACCCGAGCGTCGCCATCGACGACACAGGCCGTTTCGTGGTGGCCTGGGAGGACGATCAGGACGGAGACGGCTCGCCGGAGATCATGGCGCGCGGCTTCAACGCCAACGGTACCGAACGCTTCCACGACTTCCGGGTGAACAGCGTCGCGACAGGCCCGCAATCAATGCCTGCCGTAGCGTGCGATTCGACAGGCAACTTCGTAGTCACGTGGGAAGACGACCAGGACAGCAACGGCTTCTATCAGATCCTGGGTCGCGGTTTCACGGCCGCCGGGGCCCAGCGCATCGCGACGTTCACCGTAAACTCTGTCTCCGCTGGGCAGCAATTCAATCCAGCCATTGCCATGGCCCAAGCCGGCGACTTCGTCGTAACGTGGGAAGATGACCAGGAAGACGACGGCAATTACCAGATCTTTGCCCGAGGCTTCACCAATACGGGCGGCAACCGATTCGCGCAGAAAGCCGTGAACACGAACAGCGCCGGCCAACACACGATGCCCTCGATCGGCATGGCGAACAACGGTGACTTCGTCGTGGCCTGGGAAGACGACAGCGACGCCAACGACTTCTATCAGATTTACGTGCGCGGCTTCACCATCGCCGGCGCTCAGCGCTTCGGCGTGACGACGGTCAATACCGTGTCCGACGGACAGCAGGTCTCCCCAAGCGTTGGCGTGCGAGGTGACGGCTCATTCGCCGTTTCCTGGGAAGACGACCAGGACCAAAACGGCTCATTTCAGATTCGCGCACGCGACTTCACGAGCGCGGCGGTGCAGCACCGCGCCGAGCTCACCGTCAATAGCGACAGCAGCGGCCAGCAGCGTGTGCCCGCAACCGCCATGGACGACCAGGGCCGTTTCATCACGACCTGGCAGGACGACATGGATGGCGACGGCAATTGGCTCATCCTGGTGCGCAACCTCGCCTACTGACCTGCGCAGATCGCCGACCGACAGCTTTCTCGAGTTACGCCATTGCTGGTCCGAACCACTTCGTGAGCGCCTCGCGCAACCCCTGATTCGTCCCCTCTCCCACCCACGCAACGTGGCCATCAGGGCGAATCAACACGCCGCGAGGCGCCGCGACCACACCGATTACGGGAAGCGCCCATACGCCATCGTACTGAGCGTCGATCAACTGGACCCGAGCTGCCCACGGCGTGATGTCGAATGCACCTGGCTCACCCAAATTGAGCAACACCGGTCTCGCGCCGTGCAGAAGCTTGAATACACGCAGTGGGCCATCACTGGTGAGCAGCTCCAAATCAGGCATGCGACGCCCGAGCAGCGGGTGCCCCTCACCCAAGTCGTAGTGAACATCGAGACCAGACATGATTCCCCCGTAGCGCTTGCGCGGCTCGTCCATACGCAGAAGGTCGGTTACCGTGTCGCGCAACGCCTCCGTGCGATCGTCACCACGACCAAGCGCCGTCTGCGCCATCGTTAGCCGCAGCACCCGCGCTGCAATGGGGTGCCGCTCGGCATGGTACGTATCGAGGAGGCTGTCGGGCGATGTGCCTTTTACCACCTGAGCGAGCTTCCATCCGAGGTTCACCGCATCTTGGACGCCGATGTTCAGTCCCTGTCCCCCCGCCGGGGCATGCACGTGTGCCGCATCACCGGCCAGTAGCACCCGTCGCTCTCGATATGTCGCCGCTTGCCGAGCCATGTCGCTGAAGCGCGACAGCCAAGTCGGATTGTGAACGCCGAAATCAGTTCCGTAAACGGCTTTGAGCGCATCGCGAAGCTCGTCCAGCGTGGGCTCGTCGCCTTTGCCCACTTGCGCTTCGACCAGCACGACACCAACACGCTTCCCATCCTCCAGCTTAGCGAGAGCATTCACTCCCTTTTCAGCGCGACGCAGGCCACACGTGGGTTCTTCGGTCATATGGACCTCTGCGATCAAGTAGCTCGTCGAGGCATCCCACCCTGGAAAATCGATACCCGCCTGCTTTCGGATCAAGCTGCGACCGCCATCGCAACCAACGAGATACTTCGCTCGCAGCGACGTGCCGCCCGACAGCGCAACGTCCACGCCGGACTCGTCTTGCACGAACTGTGTCACCTCGCGCCCGCGATAGAACTCGACCGGCAGCTCGCCGACCCATTCGGCCATGATGCGCTCGACATGATTCTGCCCGAGCGCCAGCCCATAATTGTGGCGAGTTGGAAAGTCGCTGATATCGAGCGGGATGAACGAAAAACCCGCAACCTGCATCGCCTGCCCTTGCGACAAGAAGCGATCCGCAACGCCTCGCTGATCGAACACTTCGATCGTGCGTGAGTGCAATCCACGCGCTCGCGAGCCGGCAACCTCTTGGTTTTGACGCCGCTCGACAATGGCGACATCAACACCAGCCAACGCCAACTCGGCTGCCAACATCAGACCCGTAGGACCACCACCTGCAATCACAACTGCATGGTTCGTCATGCCACTCACTGTGCGGCACGGCCTGGGGCTTGTCGCAAGCCCCTAGATCTGGCATATGTTGGAAGTGGCGAGAGGCGGGGCGGGCTTCTCCGCTTGTGCGTCGCGTTCGCTTCGTCGTGAATGGCAACGCGGCAAAATTGCAGGCACGAGCGTTCGTCCCCACCGCGATCGATGGTGCTACGATTCCGCTCATGGTCGTGCGCGCGCCGACAGGGCGACCGAAAACCGTCGAAGATTGGTTGGCGCTTCCCAGCGATGCGCGCATCGAGCTCATTGATGGTGAGTTCGTCGAGAAGGCGGCGCCCACGTTCCAACATGGTCGCGCTCAAGCCCATACAGCGGGCTCAATCGGCATGCCGTTCGACCGACGCCCTGGCGGCCCCGGCGGACCGGGAGGCTGGTGGATCGTCACGGAGGTTGATGTACTGCTCGATGGTCGCATCTATCGTCCGGACATCGCCGGTTGGCGACGCGAACGTGCGAGTCTGCCATTCAAAGAACGACCCGTTACCGTTCGGCCCGACTGGATTTGCGAGATTGTCAGTGATTCGAACCGAACCACCGACACGGTGACGAAGCTCCGCCGATATCACCAAGCCGGCGTTCCCCACTATTGGATCATCGACCAAGTGGACAGCACCCTGACCGTTCACCGTTACACCGGGGATGGTTACCTCGTCGCGCTGCGTGCCACGGCAGGCGAGCGAGTTCGCGCGGAACCGTTCGACGCGATCGAGCTGCAAGTCTCGGTGCTGCTCGGCGATGATGAGGATTGAGTGTTCACGCGTTGAACGCCGTCTCGCACGAGGCGGCGCTCAGCGTGAAGAAGGTTAGGTTATTGAATCTCTGCGGACACGAGTTCGGGTTGCCAATTCGTGCCGGTTTTGTTCGCGCAGAAGCCGAAGTTGACGGATTGCAGCGACGGGATGTTGCCATTCCACGCAACGTTGGTCGCGGTGTAGAGTGAACCGTCGTTAGTGAAGTTGGCGCTCCACTGGCTGGTGAGGGTCGATTCGTGGACGTCAAATTGCACGGTCCATGAGTTTGTCGGCCGCGCCCCGTAGTTGGTCAGGGTGACCTGGGCGCACCAGCCCGTATCCCACTGGCTGGTTAACGCAAGCATTGCCGGAGGCGGACACGGCGCGCAGGATCCGCCGCAATCTATGCCGGTTTCGCTTCCGCTCTGAATGCCGTCATTGCAGACGTTGTGAACCTGCAAGTCGACCCATGAACGGAGCGGAGCGGTTGCGTAAGCGAAGGCTCGGTCGCCGCCAGGGTTCGTGAAAACCGAGAGATGGTAGCGCGTGCCGCTGAACGTGTAGAAGCAGCCGCTGCCAGAGTCGCCATACGTTTGAATCTGCCCGAGCGCATTCTGGAGGATGGTGTACATACCAGGGCTCGGGGCGTTGTAGCTGCTGACCAGGAGCGAGGCGTGTCGCAGAGTACCGAAGCCGGTGCCTTCTGTGGTGTTGTAGCCGTAGCCATAACATTCGACGGTTTGACCCACGAGATTGTTCGGATCAAAGGGCCAAAGTTCGGTCGTGTACCCGCTCGGGCCTGCAGCGATCGGGAACGGCTGAGCCACGCGGATGAGTCCGACGTCGGTCGAAAGCCCGTTGTAAGAAAACGGAATCAGTTGGACTGCGTCACGCACGTCGCCGGTCGTCGTGCGCTCGACGGTGGTTCCGGTGGGCTCAGCTGGCAAACAATGCTGCGCTGTTAGCACCCACTCGGGAGTGATTAAGGCGCCGCTACAACCCGAACCCGGAGTGAGAATTTTCACCAAGCCGATGTCTTCGGAGGTCACCGGTGTGCCGTTGATGATCGGTTGATCGACGCTGGCGGTGTCTTCAGGGCTCGGCTCGACCGAACAAGCGAGCGGCATAATTGCTGCGAACAAAGCAATTTTGACGTGGCGAAGCGCGTTCATGGCTAGTCCTTTCCTTTGAGCGATGCCGCGCGGACGCCGAGCTCTCCAGGAGAGCTGACGTTCGGCAACCTCGTTCCATTGGAGGCGAGGCCTCGCCGGACCTTCGTTTTTTTTGCGCACCTGCAACGCGAACTTCGAGCTTGTCACCGAGTCGTCGCCGACTCGAGCTTGAGCGTTCGCTACGGGGTCATTGCTTGACGAAGGTCACCGGCACCGAAATCACCGCGGAGCCGCCCTCGGGTGCATCGAATTGTGCTGCTTGCGCGCGAGCCTGAACACAATTGATCACCGTCGTGGGCAGGTTTCCCGAAGGGATTGCTGTGACGCCGGATACTTCGCCGCCGGGGCCCACGCGAATCGTCAATTTAATGCTGCCACTCGCATCTGGATCTTCAGCAAGACCGCGCATGTAACAGGCGCGAAAGCCTGCTCTCATTCCGGCCACCACACGCGCCGCGTTGCTCACGACGCCTCCAGTCGTTGATGGAGGCGCTATCCTTGCGACAACGTTCGGGCCTGCAACTGGACCCATGCGTCCCTGATCTTCGGGGCCTCGCTTCGTTGTGCCCAAGTCGCGAAAATCGGTTGTTTTTCCGGGGCGAACTGGGGCGCCAACCGAGGGGCGTGGTTCAGCACCAACGCCGACGCCCGCCGCGGAAGCAGCGGCAGTATCGAGGGCTCCCCAAGCGACCTCACTTCGCTTCAGGACTGAGCTGGTGGCAGCTTGCGAGGTGCTCAGAGCGCCGACGATCGCCGCGTCGATCTGCGCGAGCTGCTTTGAAAGCGCGGCATGGTCAGCGGGGCTCGGCGCGGAGCTGCGTTCACGGCCTCGCGAGTTCTTGGTAGGTGGTGCGTTGTTCGGCTTTGTTTCTGACGCTGGAGCCTCCTGGCGAACGGGCGGCGAATCCTCCGGAGTGAACTTGTCTTCGATTGGAGGCGGCGGCGGTAGATTCTTGAGAGAGTCAATCAGGCCGGCAGTGCTCACGTCGTCGTCGACCACCGGATCGAGCCAGTCCGAATAGATTGCGCTCAACAGCACGAAGTGAAACAGGAACGAAACCGCCGCGCAGATGGTGCTGTTCCAGTCGACACCGTTGTGCCCACGCAGCACCGCCGTCGGAAGCACTGCTTTCGGTAGAACCGGCGACGGCGGAACGAAGTGAAACAGGAACGTGACATCGCCGATTACGACTCGTCCTCGCGCCTCTTCCGTCAACGCGAGCCGATGCACTCCGCCAGCGACATGGTGCGCTCGAGCTTGGAGTGATTGGAGTTCGAACAGGCCGCTCGGCAGCGCCACGCGCCCCTGCATCTCTGCGGTGAAGTTCAGATGGTAAACATCGTCGATGCGCTCGAACAGCCGAAAGCTCGTCGGGTAAGCGCCGCCGCCGAGAAGAAATGAGTTGTGTTCTGCGGTGCCGACGCTCACGTGACCCGGAGCTCGAATCGTGCGTTCCTCGCGCACGCGCCCGGCTTGCACTACACCGACGCGAAGCAGCTTCGGGCCTTGGCGCCCCACCAATGCGCTCATGCCGGCGCGCATCGCCGCGGTCATCTGGCCGGGGTGATTGGAATCGTGAAATTGTCGATTGGGCAAAGTCATGCCGTACGCCTCGCTACGGTTCGTGAGTCACGGCCTCTTGTCTGCGCCAGCCCGCTGCTCATGTGCATCGGGCGACTCTGAGATGTAGCTGCGCGCTCGCTCGGCGACTGGACCATTGGGATCGCTGTCGACCAGGCGCTGCGCGAGCTTTGCCGCGAGCGACGCATGACCGCTGCTCGACAACGCTTGAATACGAAGCAGCGTCGCCTCTGCGGTCAAATGCCCGCCAGAGACTCGGTCGTATTGGTCGAGCAGCGACAGCGCAGCTTGCGGCTTGCCCAGAGTAAGCTCGGAGCGCGCCCGATCCAGCATGGCTATTTCTTCTTCCAGCGTCGTGGACGCAACAGAAGGAGCCAGACCCCTCGGCAAAGGCGCCGTGTCGTTGGAGGCCGCGGATTTCGGCTCGATAACGGCCTTTAGCTGCTTCGGCGCGGACGCAACCGCAACAACACTCGGAACCGAATGCTTGGGCGCGATGTGCTCGGCTTGAATGGATTGCCCTTTCGGAGGCCTCCACAGCACCAACACCGCAGCCGCAGCAAGCGCCGTGGCTCCAGCGAGCGCGAACACCGAGCGCCGGAAGCGTCGCCGCCGATACGATTCCACGACCGCATTCGCCGTTCGTTCACGGGCGTCGCTTTGCGTTCGCTCGCGCCGCACAGCACGAAACAGCTCCTCCTCGAAGGAATCCAACGGATCGCGCTGGCTCATGGCAGTCCTTCCCGGAAGGGGTTGCGTTCTCGCACGCGTTCGAGCTGCTCGCGAAAGAGTGTACGCGCTCGGCGCAGGCGAGAAGCTGCGGTGCCGACAGGAATACCTTCCGCTTCCGCGATTTCCGAAATTTCGAATTGCTCGATTTGCGCCAATACCAGCACGCGACGGAGCTCTTCGGGGAGGGCTCGAAGCAGTTCGTCGACCAACGAACAGGCCTCACCGAGGTTCGCAGCGTGATCGGGCTGCCGCGAAAGATCGACGATTTCGTGAGCGAGCGGTTCTGCTTCTTGTCGCTGACGCGCCAGCTTGCGCCTTAGATTTGCGGCGACGCGCAGAGCAGTCCCATACAAATAGGTTCGCTCACTTCCCCGCGTGATTCGCTCGCTCTTTTGAGTCGCCGCCATGAATACCTGTTGAGCAGCGTCGTCGGCGTCTTCTGGGGAGAAGCCCATGCGCCGCAGGAGACGCCAGATGAAGTCGAAGTGTTCACTCACGAGTGCGCGCAGCTGTCGTTCGCGCTCACTTCCGAGCGATTCGTCGGCGAACTGTCCGGGATCGATGGTCAGGGCCGAAACTCCGGTGTTCGGTGAGCTAGCCACCGGTCTTCCACCGGCCGATTGCACGCCGGCGCCGCTCCTCGTTCGTCATGGCAAGTTATGTCGGCACCCCCGCTTCGTGATCACGCCGCCAAATAATGACGGAACGCGCAAAATAGCGGCAGTTGGAGTCCATGTACGCGAAAATTGCAGTGTGCGTCGATGACGTACACGAGCTCGAGCCTCCTCGGGCGTGCGCGAGGGCCGCGCCTACCGGAGCAATACGGGGGGCGGATAATTGAAGGCCCAGGGATTATCGGTAGCGCTGATCGAACTCGGCAGCGTATCCACGATGCGACGCCCAGCGAGCGAGCGCTGCGGGATTTGTGGAGGAATGGCGACGCGCGGCGTCGACGACAGCAGAAGGAGCTGCAGGTATTGCAGCATCGCGAACTGCTGGGCTAGCGCCGCCTGCTGTACGACGGCAGCTTGCTGGAGAGCAGTAACTTGCTGCAGCTGGGCGCTGATTCGTTGCTGGCTAGCGTCAGCGAGCAATTTTTCCTGAACGTCGGACGCGCCGAGTAGCACCGCCTTCACTGCGTCCTCTGCGGCGGTGGTCGTGCCCGCGCTGGCCGTCGTGCTAGCGGTGGTGGTTGTGGTAGCGGCGGCGGTAGCGCGCGCGGTGATGGTTGTGACGGCAGTCGCGTTTGTGGCCGCGGCGTTTGTGGCCGGAGTGGTTGGCGGCTTCTCTTCAACGCGCGGCTCATCGAGGCGAGCTCGAGCCGACGAGGGCTTCGCCGCTTCCTGATTTCGTGCGTGTTCGCGCGACGATTCGTTCGGAAGCGTGCGGGTTGCTTCGGGGGGCAACGACGCGACTGTGGACACGACCGCCGAAGGCGCCGTAGAGGGCTCAACTGCGCGCGGCGGAGCGTTGCGTTGGCGATACTCAGCTTCCAGCCGGGCGAGCACATCCGCAACCGACTTGGAATCTTCCGTCGCTGATTCTTCCCGCTGCTCGCGGTCGGGCTGCGCGGAAGGAAGAGGCTTGGCAACGTTGCTGGCAACAGGCTGAGCGACGTGGTCCACGCGCGGCGCTCCGGTGCGCTCGGCGGCCCGCGCATTGACGCGGGTGCTCGCGGGCTGCTGCGCGTCGCTCGATAGGTCCCTGCCGGCGCCGTCCGAGTACCAGCCAATGAACACCGCTCCGCTCAGGCAGCCCGCACCGAAGATCCAGAGCGGTGACCAACGCTTCGCGTCCATCGCCCAGCAACTTAGCATGCCCCGGGGATGCATGGGCCACACCGTAAGCGGCCATCACCCGCAGCAGCCCCACTTTTGCTTTAGATAGGCCTCGACACGCGTCCGTTCAGAGCTGGCGAGCGCGCGGGAATACCGGATGATTTCGCCGATACATGCCTTTAGCGGCGGGCAGTTCTCGTGGAGGGAGCGCGCGATGAAAGTTTGCGCTCCGCGCGAGCGAAAGGCGGCAGCATCAAGTTGCCGCTGGTCATGTACTGACCATCGATGCGCAGCTCGATGTCGCCCGGAACTTTGCTGCACGGCGCCGAGCAGCTTGAGCTCGCGCAGTGGAAACGCGCCGTTCGGGCCCGTGATGTAGTGCGCGTACGCCGCGCAGTGAATCGAAGCCTGTTGGCGTCCGAAATCGATGTCCTGCATTTCGGGCCCGTTCGACACGTAGGGCCCGAGTTACCACCTCGGGCGAGTCCGCACCCGCGGCGAACGCCAGCGCGTTGAGCCAGCACAAGCCAATGTTACCGAAGAGTTGCCGCACCGGCACAGAATAGCCGAACCTGCCCAGGCCAGCCTCGTAGCATCAAATCGGCGAGTTTCGCCTTCAATTCGAACCGAATGACTATGAGGACGTGGCGCGCGAGACGCAAGCTCACGCCTGGTGTTCCTTGAGATCGTTATGTCGATTCTGCGATGGGGTCGCCACCCGTATCGCAGTTGCTAGAGTTCGCGCCCACGGCGGTCGTCTCCAAGGAGGGATGCATGCGCGGCAGAGGTCGGTCAATCGAAGACCAATTCTACGCGGGGAACTATGCGGTCATCGTGGATCGATGCGCGGACGTCGCGAGCGGGCATGTCACATTCGTGGATCTGCCATTCGTCATCGGAGCACTGGCGTTCGCCGGCAGGCTGGAAGACGCGCGCGCTTTGTTCTCGAGCCAGTTGCGGCGACGTGCGACCAGCGAGGACTCGCGTGCGCTGGTGATGGCGCAATTTTTTCTCGGGGTTGCCTATTGCCGAGCGGGGCGCATGGCCGAGGCGAAAGAAGCTTTCGTGGCCAGCGTGCGCGCGCGTCGTGCGGGGCCTTTGGCACGCTTCTATGTGTCTCAAGGTCTTGGCTGCCTGCGTTACTTCACTGGCCATTTGCGCCAAGCGGCACGACATGCGCTGAGCGCGCTTCATCACGCGTTCGACGCAGAGTTTCCATATGGTCGGTTGCTGGCCACTGATTTGCGTGGCCATGCACTGGTGCAGCTCGGCCAGATTCGCAGCGGATTGTCCTTGCTGGAGACGGCGCGTGCGTTGGCGTGCTCGCTCGGATCCGTGGGCAACGTGGCCGCGCTCGATTGCGCACTCGGCATCTATCGCGCGCGTTTCGGTGTGGTTTCCGTGCAGCAAGCGCTCGTCGACTTGAATGAGCTGCTCGGCAAAGTGCACTCGGAGGATTCGTACTCTCGGCGCTCGTTGCGCATCGAGCTCTCCGTCCAAACTGCGTTGGCAGGTGATGGTGATGGTGCTTGGGCGGAGCTCGAACGATTGGGCCACGAACATGTGCCGGACGGCGGCGATACGCGCGCGCGCATTCGTTATCTCTTGGCTTGCGCGACGGTGGCACGGCTGCGCTACGGCGCTCGCAGCATGCGGCCGTTCGTGAGCGAGGCACGCGAGCTACTGCGCGCCCGGGGCGATGCCGCGCTGGAGTTGGATGTCTTGTGCATGGTGTTGCTGTCGAGCAAAGCTGACGAAGTCGCAGCTGCTCGAGAAGAAATCCTGGAGCTGCACCGGCGTTCGGGGATCGCGCGAGTCTGGCTACGCGCGTGTGAACGGCGCGATCTGGGTTTCGTGGTGCCACCCGGAGCCGAGGTGCTGGAGGAAGATCGCCTCGGAGCGTTATACGTCGCCTGCCTTCAACCCTCGCGAGAGCTCGCTACTCAACTGATTGCGAGCGGGCACTGGGGACTATTGCCACTGGCGTTGGGATTGGAGCCGGGACAGCGCTTGTTGCTGTTCGAACGCCATCTGGGCATCGAAAGCCGGGGAAACGTGAGGGTGGTCGCCGCTCCACCCAAACGAACATTGCAATTTCTCCACGCGCTCGCTCATGGACGGCTGCGCAGCAAGGAGGAGCTATTGGCGTCGGTTTGGGGCATCGTGAGTTACCGCCCAGACGCTCACGACGCGGTGATCCACACTGCCGTTCGTCGCTTGCGAACGCAGCTCGATACCAATGGGCACTGGATCGAGGCAGCCTCGGGTGGCTATCGGCTCGCAGCTGGCGTCGAACTCGTGAGCGCCTTCGCTGGCGATGTGGCAGCCGAGGCGCTGGCGATTGGTCCTGATTCGACGCTCAGTTCGGCATCGGCTCCAAGCGAGCGAAAGACGCCGCTGCCCCCGGCGCGCAGTTCTGCAGAGCCAGACGCGATTCTGGAGCTTCTGGCGCGCAGCGGACCTGCTTCGAGCAGTGACATCGCCTCGCGCCTCGGCGTCTCGGAGATGACGGCGCTGCGCCGGCTGCGCGAACAAGTCGAACGCGGCGCGGTGTGCCGCGACGGCAAGGGCAAGAAGACGCGCTATCGGCTACTACAGGCGTCATGAAGCCGCACGCCGAGCTCGGGACGCGCAACAGCGCCGGCCGTTGGGGGCCCCCCCAAATCCCCCACCTGCCAATGCCTGCATTTTTGTTGGCGGGCACACTGTTGGCCAACGCAAGCTGCAGCGGTGACGTCATGCTGGCGAGTTCGTTGTCGACGGCAACTGGCGGAACCGGTGGCACCGCGTTCGAGGACACGGCCGGCGCTGGTGGTGCTTCCGATGAAACAATCACGCTCAACGCCAGCTATCGCGTGCCCGTTTCGGAAGAGCTCGAGCCCTGGGCAACATATCCTTTACGTAGGGTGGCCTGTACCTTCGGCGAGGACTCGGTGCGGCTGCGTTATGGGTTCCCACGTTGGCTGAACGGAATCGCCACACCTGTGATCTTGACGGGCCGCTATAGCGAGGGAGTGAGTTCCTTCGATGTCGATGCGGGCGAGTTGGGCTCAGGTAGCTGCACACAAACGGGAACACACTTCGAATGCCGCGAGATCTTGCCGGGATTGTCCGTCGATCGGCTGCGCGCTGAGGACGAAATGGTTTCCGCGGGATTGTTGCAGGAAGAGATCGAACAGCGACTGCGCGTGACCGATGCGTTCAAGAGCGATCCGATTGGAATCTTGATTTTCGATTTGTAAGTTCTTGCAAGATCGCGACGTCGCCTTGCGATGCTTCGCGTTCCCATCACGCGAGTCAGCAGCCGTTAGTATGCGTGTGGTGAATCCGCTGGCATCATCGCCGCGTCGGTTCCTACTCACGCCGACTATCGCGTTCGAAAACTGCCATGTTGACGAGACGCAGCGTTCTGTGGGCCGGTGCTTGGGCGACGCTGATCACGAGCGCTCATGCCCGCCTCAATCTACGAGCCGACGTGCTGGAAGCGCTGAAACCCTCCGAAAAGAGGCGCTATCGGCTCGGCTATCTACCAGTCACCTGCCATCTGACTTGCCCAGTGGCGGACTACATCAAGAAGAGCCTCAACGCGCCCGGCCGCTTCGAACCCATCCGTTTCGGGGGTTTTCCCGAGCTGAAGGAGGCGTTTCTCGCCCGCTACACGCTGGCGACGTTCATTCTCGCGCCGATGGCCATGGCGCTGCGCGAGCAGGGCGTGCGCGTGAAGATCGTCTACCTCGGGCACCGCGACGGCACCGCGATGATGGTGCACAAGGATTCGGCGATTGTCCGCATCGAAGACTTGGCAGGCAAACGAGTGGCGGTTCCGAATCGTTTCTCGAATCAGCGGCTCTTGTTGTTCAAAGCGCTGCGCGAGCGAGGGTTGTCGATCAAGCAAGTGGAGCTCGTGGAGATGCCGCCGCCGGACATGCCGGCAGCACTCTATGCACGTGCCGTGGACGCCATCACCTCTGGTGAACCCTTCATGGCGCAGACTGAGCTCGACGGCTACGGTCGTGTGCTCTACCTGACCAAAGACGTTTGGCCGAACTTCATTTCCTGTGTGCTCGCCGTGCACGAGGACTTGATGCAAACGGATCGGGCAGGAGTTCAACTGCTCGTCGACGGTATCGCGCAAAGTGGCATGTGGCTCGATCAGAAAACGGATCATCGCATGCAAGCGTCGCAATTCGTGAGCAAGCATTATTACAACCAGCACCCCCGCTTACTCGCACACGTGCTCAGTAAACCGCCCGACCGCGTCAAATATACGCAGCTAACGCCGCTTCGCGGCGATTTCGAAGAGATCGAAGCGCTCGGGCGCGAAGCGGGGATCCTAAACGGCACCGCACATTTCGAAGACTACGCAGATCCTTCTTTCGCCGAACGCACCAGCGCACTTCGGCCTTTCGCTTGGGAAGCAGGAACAGGATGAGCATCTCTACTCTCGCTGATAGGGATCGTTCCGACGCCGCAGATGAGCGATCAGCAGCTCGGCGCTCACGCGCAGGTGTGAACGCGCGCGTGGCACGCTCGATAGAACGCGCGCTGCCGTGGGGCGTGGTTTTCGTGTTCCTGTGTTTGTGGCACGGCGCGGTGTGGCTGTCCGGGTCGGATTTGTTTCCGACACCGATTGAAGTCGTGCGCGGCATCCTGGAGCTTGCGCGCGCCGGCTTGCTCCTGAAGTATGTGGTTGCGTCCTTGTTTCGTGTGACGTGGGGGTTCGCACTGGCGGTGCTGCTGGGGGTACCGGTTGGTTTGATGTTGGGCTGGAATGCACGCGCTTTTTCAGCCTTCAATCCGCTGCTGCAACTGCTGCGTCCAATTTCTCCGATCGCTTGGATCCCGGTGGCGATCCTGTGGTTTGGAGTGTCCGACTTGGCGCCGGTATTTCTCATCTTTCTGGCCAGCTTCTTTCCCATCGCGGTCGCGGCCAGCGCGTCGGTCCGCAACATTCAACCGGTGTACTTGCGAGCCGCCAAAAACTTCGGCCTGTCTCGACAAGAGCTGTTTCGTCAGGTGGTGTTTCCGGCAGCGCTACCGCAAATCGTCACCGGCATTCGCATCGCGCTCGGTGTTGCTTGGTTGGTGGTGGTTGCAGCAGAGATGATCGCCGTTAACTCCGGGCTGGGCTACTTGATCATCGACGCCCGCAATTCGGGCAAACGCTACGATCTAGTCGTGGCCGGCATGGTCTTGATCGGATCAATCGGGCTGTTCTTGGACTTGCTCGTGCGCCGCGTGGAGCGCTCCGACCAAGTGAGGTGGGCACATGAGCAGCGCTGATGGCCAAACCCGACCGGCCATCGTGGTGCGCGATGTGTGGCTGAGCTACGGGCGCGACGCAGAGGCTCGCGAACTTCACGTTTTGGAACGGATGAGCCTGCAGGTGAAGCACGGAGAGTTCGTTTGTGTACTCGGGCCCTCCGGCTGCGGAAAATCGACGTTGCTCAACATTCTCGGCGGCTTCCTCCAACCATCGCGCGGCGACGTACTGGTTCAGGGCGAAATGGTTACGGGACCCGATCCACGACGCATCTTCGTGTTTCAAGAAAATGGCGTGTTCCCTTGGCTCACAGTCGAACAGAACGTTGGCTTTGGCCTGCTCGGCAAGCCCGCCGACGTCCGAGCGCGCACCGTCGCACACTACATTGCCATGGTTGGGCTGCGCGGGTTCGAACGCGCTTACCCGCGTGAGCTATCGGGCGGCATGCGGCAGCGCGTCGAGATTGCGCGCGCGCTCGCCGCAGATCCAGAAATTCTGTACATGGACGAGCCGTTCGGGGCGCTCGACTTCATCACGCGCTTGAACATGCGGACTGATCTGGTTCGCATTTGGCAGGCCGAATCCAAGACCGTCGTGTTCGTCACTCATGATGTCGAGGAGGCGGTTCAACTGGCGGATCGCGTGCTCGTCATGAGCCAGCGACCCGCAACCATTCGCGCGGTAGTCGAGGTTGCGTTGCCGCGACCGCGCGATTTGGACTCCCCTGCGTACCTCGAAGTTCGTGACAGGATCTTCCACTTGATGGGCGTGAGTTTGCGGATCGGCGCTGCCGACGAGCCCCCAGCCCGACTGAATTCGTAAAGGCGAGACCTTCGCCGCAACCATCCGCGGAGAACAGCTATGGATTATCTGGTAATCGGCGCAGGGCCCGCAGGACTTCAGCTCGGCTACTATTTCGCCAAGGCGGGCCGCGACTACCAAATCGTCGAGGCGGGGAGCGCTCCTGGCACGTTCTTTCGCAGCTTTCCGCGGCACCGGCGGCTCATCTCCATCAACAAACGCTACACCGGCTCGGACGACGCCGAGTTCAACCTGCGCACGGACTGGAACTCTCTTTTGTGTGACGAGCCTTCGCTCCGCTTCACCAATTATAGCGAACGCTACTTTCCCGAGGCCGACGATCTGCTGCGTTATCTCGCCGACTTTGCCGACACGTTCCGATTGCGAATCAACTACGGAACGCGCATCACACGAATCGAGAAGAACGGCTGTTTCAGAGCGCACGATCAAGACGGCAACGTCTACGAGAGCCGCTGCATCATCGTGGCCACGGGAGTCTCCAAAGCTTACATTCCGCCAATCCCCGGCATTGAAAGCGCCGAGCTCTACGAGAGCGTCAACGTGGACCCACGGGACTTCGTGAATCAGCGCGTACTCGTGATCGGCAAAGGCAACTCGGGCTTCGAAACCGCGGATAATTTGATGGAAACCGCTGCGGTCGTCCACGTGGCTGGCCCAAGCGGCGTGCGCTTGGCTTGGAAAACTCACTACGTGGGTCATCTCAGAGCGGTCAACAACAACTTCTTGGATACGTACCAGCTCAAGTCGCAAAACGCCGTGCTGGACGGCACCATCGAGCGCATCGAGCACCGTAACGCCGGCTACTTCGTAACCGTTCGCTTCTCTCGCGCCAACGAGGTGATCAAAGGCTATCGCTACGATCGCGTCATCGTTTGCACTGGCTTCCGCTTCGACGCTTCCATCTTCGATGCGGATTGTCGCCCGGAGCTGGTGCACAAGGACCGCTTCCCGCTGCAAACCTCCAGCTGGGAATCGGCGAACGTTCCTGGGCTTTTCTTTGCTGGCACGTTGATGCAGGTGCGTGACTTCAAGAAGTCGACTAGCGGCTTCATTCATGGCTTCCGCTATGGGGTGCGCGCGTTGCACCGCATCCTCGAAACCAGGTATCACGACGTGGCTTGGCCTCGTCGCGCACTTCGACCAGAACCAGCAGCACTGGCCGAAGCGGTGCTGGCACGGGTGAGTCGGAGCTCCGCTTTGTGGCAACTCTTCGCCTTCATGGCCGATCTCGTGGTGGTTGGGCGCGACGGCAGCGTCACCTATTGCGAGGAAGTGCCGCTCGACTACGCACACGAAGACCAGCCGGGGCGGAGCGAAAGCTACTTCACGATTAGCCTCGAATACGGGCCGGATCACGATCAGCACGACCCGTTCGATATCTCCTTCGGTCGAATCCGGCAGTCCGACGCTGAGCAGGCGCACCACGGCCGCTACCTGCACCCCGTCGTGCGCCACTTTCGCAAGGGCACGCTGCTAGCGGAGCACCACATGGCAGAAAACCTCGAAAACGACTGGACCGGTGAGACGACGCACCGCGATCCCCTGCGCTCGTTTTTCGCTCGTCAGCTCGCTCACGACGAGCGTCCTATGCGATTACTCAGCGAGTCGGTGTGACGGGGGCAACATGCAACCGCTGTCGATCTCTGACTTCGAGCACGCAGCGAAGTGTCGCCTCGACACGTCTCGCTACGATTTCTGCGCGGGCGGTGCGGACGACGAGGTCAGCCTGCGTGCGAACGAGCAAGCCTTTCGCCGCATCGGGCTGTTGCCGCGCGTATTGCGTGCCCCGGGCGATCCGAATTTGGGAGTGAGTCTGCTCGGCAGCGCGAGCGCTTCGCCGATTCTGCTCGCGCCGACTGCGTTCCATAAGCTCTTTCATCCGGACGGCGAGTGCGCCACGGCGCGGGCTGCGGCAGCGGCTGGCTGCATTCTGATCGTGAGCATGGCTTCTACGACGGCGATCGAAGACATTGCCCGCGCCTCGCGCGAAGCTTCTGCCAGGCGTCCCGTTCCGCTCTGGTTCCAGCTGAATATTCAGCCAGATCTGGCCTTCACTGAGTTCATTGTGCGACGCGCGGAAGCCGCGGCGTGCGAAGCGCTCGTCGTTTCGGTGGACGCGCCCGTGTTGGGTCGCCGGCCACGCGATTTGCGAAATGGCTTCCACGATCTGCCGGCGGGCATGTGCTGCGAGAACCTGCGCGAAGCCGGCGACGACGGGAAACCAGCCACGGTGCGGCCGCTCGCGTTCTCGACCCAGCTCGGCTGGGAGCAGCTGGACTGGTTGCGTTCGCTGACGCGGCTGCCGATCGTTTTGAAGGGCATCGTGCGCGCCGACGACGCTCGCATCGCGGTAGGTCGCGGCGTCGACGCCATCTTGGTCTCGAATCATGGCGGCCGGCAGCTCGACGGCGTACCACCCACGATCGAGCTGCTACCAGCCATCGCCGCTGCAGTCGGCGATAAGGTTCCGCTGCTGCTCGACGGTGGCATTCGACGCGGCACCGACGTGATCAAGGCCATCGCGCTCGGAGCTCGCGCCGTCGCCGTCGGGCGGCCCATTTTGTGGGGGCTCGCCGCCAATGGCGAAGCCGGCGTCCTGCAAGTGCTGGAACTTCTGCGCGATGAGCTTCGACGCGGTCTCAGCTTGTGCGGCTGCCGCTCACTCTCCGATCTCGATGGGAGCTTCGTTCATGGCCTTCACCCGGAGCCAGCATAATGTGGCTGCTCGGCTACGTTCTCGGCGCGCTGGTGCTCGCAAGCCTTCCCTACTGGCTGCCGCGCGCCATCGTCGCCGTACGGATCCGCATCTTCACGCTGATCAATGGCGAGAGCGGCGTCGCGATCCCCGGACCTTTGGTGAGCGCTGCGCAGTTCAAGCGCGTCTACGCGCACCCCGCCGCTGATGGTCGCAGCCGCGGCGCAAAGCTTTCGGATCTGTTTTGGTACTGGCTTGCGCCAGGCCCGGAGCTGCACCAAGAGCACCTCGAGCCTGGGCCACGTTATCAGGAAGTGGCCAAAGCAACCCGGCGCATTCTCGGCGTCTCCAAGCAGGCCGCCGAAGCGCTCACCGAAGAAACGGTGAACCGGGCGCTCGACTCGCTGGCCATCGAGCAGGCGCGCAGCGTGCGTCTGCGTGATTTGATGTTGCCGATCTGGGCGGAGTTCTATTACGCAATCGTTTTCCAGCGAGCGTGCCCAGCCGAGGCACGTGCTCACATCGTTGCGCACGCTGACGACGTGGTGAGCGCACTGAAATGTTGCCGATTGCGCCACATGAAACGGCGCCATCAACTGACTGGCTACCTGCTCGAAGAGCTTCGAACTCGCGGCACACCGCACACCTTGCCCGAGGCGCTCTCCCAACCCGAACAAGCCCTATATCTGCAGGGGACCTTCTTCAACACCGGGGTGGTGCAGATGTCGGAAGCGATGACGCATCTGCTCTTGGTCATCGCAGAGCACCCTTCAATTCAGGCGCGGCTTCGTCGCGAAGACGACCCAGAATACCTCGATCACGTCATCAACGAAGTGCTGCGGGTTTACCCGCTTTTCGGCGTTTCGCACCGCATTACTTCGGCGGCCATTGCGGTGGACGAAAGGGTGACGTTGCCCGCGGGTAGCGTGCTCTGCTTTCATCACAGCGATTTCCATCGTCATGGCTTCGCTGAGCCAGAGCAGCTAAACCCGGAGCGCTGGCAACACCTCTCGCCGCGTGACGCCTGTTACATTCCCTTCGGTGTAGGTGGCAACCGGCCGTGTCCGGCGCAAGCGATCGCGTTGACTAGCTTGCGCGTCGCAGCTCGCATTTTCTTGCGGCGATTTCGGCTGGCATCCTCGGCGCGTCACGATCGCTCGATTCCCAACGCGGGCCCGTGCTTGCTCGTCCCGCGCGAAGCACCCTACAGCGAACGTCGTCAACGCCTAGCGCTTGCCTGGATGCGCCTCGCCGATCGCTGGCAGGACGTCGCGCGGAGCATCGTTCAGCTGCTGCTCGGCACGTATATGATTTGGCATGCGCGCCGGCTGCGGCTGTGTGAACGCTACTTTGCCGAGCAAAGCTCGGACGCGCGCAAGGAGAGCTGGACATGATACCTGGGCCTGAGCGCGCAAGCGTGATCTGGTTCACCGGGCTGCCGTGCGCCGGAAAGTCTACGCTCGCAGAGGCGTTGGCTCGTGTACTCAGCGCACGTGGCCATCGAGTCGAGATTCTCGACGGAGACGTCGTGCGCCGCCAGCTGTGCGCTGGCCTCGGCTATTCGAGATCCGATCGGGATACCAACGTGCAGCGCATTGGTTTCGTTGCCGAACTGTTGGCGCGTAACGGTGTGGATGTTCTGGTTGCGGCGGTGAGCCCATTCGAAGCCGCTCGCCGCGAGCTCCGCCAGCGCATACAAAATTTCCTGGAGGTCCACGTCGACTGCCCGCTCGACGAATGTGAACGGCGCGACGTGAAAGGCATGTACGCGCTCGCCCGCGCCGGCAAAATCGAAGATTTCACGGGCATCGGCAGCCCTTACGAGGCGCCTCCGAACCCTCACATCCGCATCGACACGCTGCGACAGAGCGTCGCCGAGTGCGTCGCGACCATCTTGAAAACCCTCGACGAACGGACCGAATCCCATGCAACAGGTGAACCCTCCTACGAGCACGAGTCGGTACAGAAGCCTCATTTCCCACGGAGTGATCGAGGAGTTGAGCCGCGTCCCATTTCACGATCGGGAACACGCACCGCTCACGCGACGAGTGATTTCGAGCCCGAGCATCCACGAAGAGCTCGGCTGGCGCTTGGTCGTACACGAACTTCGCGAGGTGCAAGCTGAGCATCGCCAGTACTGCGCGCCGCATCTGCACGATTTCGCAGAGGTGAACATTCTGCTCACGCTCGGCCGGCTCAAATACGAATTTAGACTGGGAGACGAGACCTACCGGGTGGAAGCGCCGGCTAGCATCTACGTGCCTGCCGGGTTGGTCCACAGCGCCAACGTCATCGAAGGTAGCGGCTTCTTCCTCGCGCTGCTCAATGCACGCAGCTACTCCGCACGGCTTCTCGAACGTTGATCGCTCAGGACGGAAACACCATGCTGAGTCAGCAGGGCGCGCTTATCGGGCTTACCACTGGCAGCCACGGGTGCGCTGGCGATGGTGGTGATCGTCTTCGGTACGAAATCCGCGCCGAGCTCGTTGCGGATCAAGCCGCACAAACCAGCCAGATCTGGGGTTCGACCCATGGCAGGCACAACGAACGCGTGAATGGCCTCGCCCGTGTGCGCGTCAGGAGCGCCCGTCACGTACGCCTGATCCACATCGGGATGCGCGGCGAGCACCCGTTCGATGGCGCCAGCGTACACGACCAGGGCATTCACCAGGATCACATCCCGCGTGCGGCCGACGAGATAAAGGTAGCCACCCGCGTCGATGCGAGCGAGATCGCGCGTGCGCACCCAGCCGTCGCGCAATGTGTCCTGCGTCTCCTCCGGCATGCCCCAATAGCCCGTCATGGCATAGGGGCTCCGCACGTAGAGCTCCCCCACCTCACCCAAAGGCACCGGTTTGCCCTGCTCATCCAACACACGCAGCTCGACCGCGGGGTGCGGGCGGCCGACGGATCCGAAAACCTCGAGCGGTCCATGGGTGAGATCATCCCACGTGAGCATCGATATCGAACCAGCTTCGGTCTGCCCATAGCCCTGACACAACACCGGACCAAGTCGCTCTACAGCGGAAGCCAGTCGCCTCGCGCTGAGAGGAGAACCCGACACCATCAGGGCGCGCAAACTGCTCACGTCGACCGATTCGACCGAGAGAGAGTCGAGCATTTGATACAATCGCGGCACGGTAATGATCGAGCTCGTGATGCCGTAGCGCGCGATTGCGTTTGGAAACAACGGGCGCGCATCGGGTTCGGGAATGACGGCCGTGCCGCCGCCGAGCAAACACGGTGCCAGGAACTCCATCACAACCAGGCTAGCCAGCGTACCGAATACCAAATGTCGACGGCTGGCCGCGGCAAGCTGGCGCGCAAATGGCGACCAGGCGCTCGGCCCTTTCCACGCCCAGTGACAGCTCAGCGCGCGATAGGTCATTGCGCACCCTTTCGGTTGCCCGGTGCTGCCGCTGGTGAAAAACAGCGCCGCGACGTCGTCGGGGTTCGCGAGCACATCGAGAGCGGTCGCATCTTCCACGCTCAGCAGCAGGTCGACAGCGCCGTCCACTGCGCCGAGCGACAGAATCGGCATCGCTCCAGTTGCCGCGAACAGGTCTGGCGTTGCCGTCGTCGAATCGACCACCACCGCCGCGACGTCCATGGCGAGCACGTGAGCGAGTTGTCGAGTGGTGTAGCCCGGCCGAATCCCAACGACGCGGCAACCCAGCACATGCGCCGCCATCTGCAACGCAAAAGCTTGCGGCGAAACCGAAGTGTAAATGGCGAGCCCACGACGCGGAGCGAAGCCTTGGGCTCGCAGCGCCAGAACCAAGCGCCGAATCAGCTGCAGGAGTTCGCCTCGCGAAATCACGCGCGAGCCAACCTCGAAGGCTGGACTATCCGGCGAAGCCGCGAGCGCGGCGAGCAACGAACTCGGAAACAGCGCACCCAAACTCTGAGGCTCGGCCATGCTTTCCTCTCCTTGCTTCACTTCGCACGGCGCCGCATCACTGCCGTGATCGACAACTCGATGTTCACGCCAACGCGCTCGCGACACAAGATCGAATGCGCACGCTGCGAGAGATTCACGCAGCCATTCACACGGCAACCACGGGGCCCGCCCGCGAGGAGCAATCCATGAAAGTGATCGGTGCCGGCTTCGGCCGAACGGGAACACGAGCACTCAAGTCAGCGCTCGAACGCTTGGGCTACGGCCCCTGCTATCACATGTCCGAGGTCATCAATCAGCCGCAGCGAGTACGGCAGTGGTTCGAGATAGCGTCGGGCGCGCCACCGAAATGGGACGAAGTCTTCGCAGGCTACCAATCCACCACCGATTGGCCTGCCGCCACCTATTGGCGCGAGCTCGCCGCGCACTACCCGCAGGCGAAAGTCATCTTGTCCGTGCGCGATCCTGAGCGCTGGTACGAAAGCATGCGCGCGACCATTCTCAAAAGCGCTCTCGCCGAGCGTCAGGCACTACCCCCGCATCGCCGCGCAATTCGTTGGCTCGTAGCCAAGCGCTCCCCGGATTTCGCGCTCTATCCGCGCATGGCCAAAGCCATCATCACACAACGCATTTTCGACGACCGCATCGACGATCGCAACCATGTCATCAAGGTCTTTCAGCAACACATCCGCGAAGTGAGCGCTGCCATCGCCAACGAGAGGCTGCTCGTCTTCAACGTGGAGGACGGCTGGGCTCCACTCTGCGATTTCCTGGGTTGCCCCATTCCCGACGAGCCCTTCATCCGCACGAATGCGCGCGCCGCCTTTTTTCGCAAGCGTCCGCGTAGGCTGCTCCGCCTGATCGTGCTCGGGCGCTAACGCCGTCTCGCCCCCGTGGGCTCCGACATCGCACAGGGCCCTAGCTATCGAGCCCTGTGCGACGCCGCCGCACTCACGGCATGTCGACGCTGACGACCGCGCCGGTGGCAGACACCGAATTCACGGTCACGCTGATGCGCGCTGTGGGATCGGTGAACGTCTTGCCAACCGTCAGCGCCGCGTCCGTGAACGACGTGGTCGACGGAACCATGTCGAGAAGCAGCGGGCGATCCAAGGTCGTGTAGGCGATTGGAGCTCGCGTAATCAAAACTCCGTTCACGACAGAAGAGGTCGCGCTGAAGTTGTCGAAGCCGAACGGTTGCCGGAACTCGACGTAGTACGCAGTAGTGCTGTTGATTGGGATCCGCAGCGATTGCGTGCTGGTCGATTTCTTTTCCAGCGGTGTAACCGTGAAGCTGCCATCAGCGGACACAGTGGTCGTGTTTTCTGGCTCCAGGAAGCCGATGCGACCCTTGTTGAAGGCCGTCATGTGGCGGTAGCCGCGGCCCATCACGTCGAAGGGATTGCCGTATTCGCTCGACGTGCAGGTGGCGCTGATCGGTACACGCGCGCCGCTCGAGTCGGTGCAAGTGAGCGAGGCAGCGTGATGTGAACCGAAGTTGTGCCCGAGTTCGTGCGAGATGGTTTGTGCGCCCGAGCCGTTGATCCAGGTGTACTTACCCGGAACCTGGCCAACACCCGACCAGCCGCATGCGGAGCTGCTCGGGAAGTAGTGGATGATGTGATCGTAGCCGGTCAGATCGACGCCTGCGCTCTGTGCCGCAGCGCGAGCTGCGCTACCCCACGCGGAATAGTCACATGGGTTGTTGCTGGCGGCGATCGTGTACCAGCCGAAGACGTCGCCCGTTGGCGCAAGCTTGCCGACGAGTGAACGAATCCCGAACGACATCTCCTTGAAGTAGGCGTTCGAGGATTGCGTGCCGGCGAACACTAGGTCGCGCGCCGCCGCCGGTGTGATCGGCTGGCTCGTGTTGTTCGAGAAGTTCGCCAAAATCACTGCAACTTTGCGCGGCGTCGCTGCGATCAGCTCCTGGGCGTTGCTCGCCACATTGGCATCGGGTTTGGACATCACTTCGATGTCGCTTACGTGCACCGCCGCGCCATCCAGAGTACCGAACACGCGAAGTTTCAGCTTACCGCTGGTATCGATCTCTTCGACTCCCGGCAACACCAGGTGTTCGTGACCGCTGTGCCCGCGCATCCACTCCGGGTGTTCATCGAACAAGAGCCGTGTCCAGGTTCCTCGGCTGTCCTCCAAGAAGTACTCGTAATGTGCACCGGAGAGGTCGGCGTTGCCTACCACTACGGCCTGTAGCGAGCCCTCAATCGAAGGTTCCGAATCCGCTTGCGAGCTCGAGCCCGAGCAGCCAGCGAGGGTTGCAGTCAGTGAGCAGCCGAAGACGAAGGCCCACGCGCGAGTTCCGGAATTTTTCATGCTTTCTCCGCGGGAAGATTGCGAGCGAGCTGTGCGGAGACAGCTTCGCGAACAAAGCTGTCCTTCGAGACCTTGCTCGCTGCGGCACGATGCCCCGACCGTCTTCCCAACTAAGTCGGTCGGACCATTCATTGCGGTCGCGAATGAGATCTCTTAAGCCCCTCGCAGCGGGCGCGCGAAGATCAGGTATTGCCTGAGGTTTAAACTTGCGAGCGTAACGGAGCGGTGGCGAGTTTCACCGCGCACGCGGGCTCGTCGCAAATGCAAGTCGAAGACTACACTCGAGAGTGTGTACGGTGAACGGCGAAACGTGGCGAATCTGGCCCTGTGCATTACGAAGGAGAGCTCTCACATCAACGCTGCCTTTGGTAGGTGATTTCTAGATCACTGCGCCAACTCACGTTGTCCTCGCCGAGCTCCCAACGACCGCTGATGCTGTTGCCATCTGCAGCGACGATGCCAGTAAACCGCTGTGAAAATTCAGGCGCATCGCGCCACAACCGCCACGTGCCAGCGTCGACACTTGCCTCGTACACCCGGAATACGCCGCGTGAATCGTAGTAGTGCATGCAAAGGCGCGGCTCATCCGCTCCAGGCACGCTGCGCTGTCCGCTCTCCACGCGGTCGTGGCTCATGACTCCGATAATCGAAATAGAATCCGGAAAGTCAGCGTGATCGAGACGCGAGCGATGCATCAAGAAGCGCTTGCCGGAATTGAGTCGAGATGATGGCGCCTCCCAAGGGAGCCACCCATACCCGTTTGGACCCGCTTTTCACTTGACGCGGTTTCGCCGGGTGCGCGCCGCGCGGCGATGATTGGTCCCAACGCGACTCGGGAGGAAATGTTGCGCACGGCGCTTCACGTGCTCACGACCTAGCGGTCGCCGTCATTCGTGCGCTTTAAAAGCACGACCCACGTCGATGCGACGGTGTTCTCGTGTGCCGCGCGCAGTGCCGTAACGGCGCTGTGCGCTCGGGGCGGCCGCACGATGTTCTGCTCACGGCGCTGCCTCTGCGTCTCGCGGAGGTTCTTCGTCCAACAGTTGGCGGACTTTGCGCGCGAAGGTGCTCAATGTCAGTGGTTTTTGGAGGTAGCGCGAGGCGTGCTCGCTGAGGCCTTCATGGAGCACGCTGCCGTCGGCGTAACCGGAGATGAAGAGGACCTTCGAGGTAGGATGCACTTCGCGCAGTTTGCGCGCGAGTTGCGGGCCATTGGTATCGGGCATGACGACGTCGGTAATGAGTAGATGGATGTCTCCGGTGTGGGTCGCGTGCCAGAGTGCCTCTTGTCCCGACGCTGCAGTGATGACAGTGTAGCCCTGTTTCTGAAGGATCGAGCGCGCGACGCCACGCACGCTAGCGTCGTCGTCGACGATGAGAATCGTCTCAGTGCCGGCTAGGGTCGCTGGCTCGGCGCCGGCGTTGATGGACTCGCGAGCGAACGCCGCGTCGACGTCGGCGCGCGGGAAGTAAAGCTTGAAGGTGGTGCCTATCCCAACCTCGCTATAAACCCAGATCGATCCGCCGCTTTGCTCGACGATTCCGTGAACCATCGAAAGGCCTAGACCGGTGCCCTTGCCTGCCTCTTTGGTCGTGAAGAAAGGCTCGAAGATACGAGCGCGCGTGTCGCGATCCATCCCGGTACCGTTGTCGGTGACCGCAAGGGCTACGTACGGGCCTGGCGAAACGTTGATGTGCGCACGAGCGTGCTCAGCGTCAGCCATGAAGTTGCTGGTTTCGATGCTGAGTGTGCCGCCAGTGGGCATGGCATCGCGGGCGTTGGCGACGAGATTGAGTAGTACCTGCACGAGCTGATCGGGATCGAGTCGAGTCAGCCAGAGTTCTGGGCTGGGGTTGAAGCGGACGCGAACGCTTTCGCCCACCATGCGATGGACGAGGCGCAGCACACCCGAGATGGTGTGATTCAAATCGATGATCTTGGGTTCGAGCACCTGTTTGCGGCTGAAAGCGAGCAGCTGTCGTGTGAGCTCGGCGGCGCGCTCCCCGGCGCGTTTGATCTCCGAGAGTTCCTCGTGTGCGTAGGCAGCCTTCGGATCGGAGAGCAGCATTTCGCTGCAACTCAGGACGATGGTCAGTAGGTTGTTGAAGTCGTGCGCGACGCCGCCAGCCAGTCGCCCAACGGCCTCCATTTTGAGTGCATGTTGCAATTGTTCTTCGGCTTTGCGCAGGGCGGCTTCGGTTTTGAGCTGCTCGGTGATGTCGCGAAAATTGCTGACAGCGGCCCAAACGCCGGGTTCATCGAGGCGGTTGACGGTTACGACTTCGACCCAACGCCACGATCCGTCCCGATGCATTATGCGGATCTGATTTTTGATGGGTTCGCCCGGGCGCGACAGCATTCTGGCAAACTCGGCGCGGCTGCGCTCGCGGTCGTCTGGATGTACCAAGGGGAAACCCTCGGCTCCGATCACTTCGTAAGGGGCGTAGCCGAGGATGCGCCCGAATGCCTGACTCGTGTAGATGATTCGAGCCTGCGCGTCGGTAGCGACGATGGCATCCATGCTGTGCTCGAGGAGGGCGCGAAAGCGCTTCTCACGCTCGGCAAGCAAGCTGCTTTCTTCGCTGACATCCTGCAAGATGATGCCGACACAACGCTCGGGCATGGCAACGGCGCGCACCGAGAACGTCGTGTGCTGACTGACCTCGTCGGCGAAGCGCACCGGCTTGTCGTCAGAGCTGCGTGGCGAGCAGGCCAACTCGAGGTAGCGCGTGTAGCGCTCCTCTGGAATCGTGGGAAACACCTCGCGCAGAGTCTTCCCGACGTGCGCATTGAGATCGAAACGCAGAAAGCCGCTGGCGGCTGCGTTGGCACAGACCAGGCGTAGCGAGCGCCCGTCTGCGTCGCATTGCCACACCACCAGGCCGACCGTCATGTGCCGGACGAGCAGCTCGAACGCCTGGGTGGAGTCCATTTCTGGAGGCTAGCGGAGCCTCACTCGCGAGGCGACCCAGCGTCCGATAGCGCCCGATCGGACCCTGGTATACGAGGGGAAAGAACCAGCGCGGCGACGGCTACTTACAAAAGGATCGCAGGTGGTTACGCCAAAACCGCCCCGATTCGGTGAGCTGAGCCTCAGTCCAACCACCCGAAGCCGGTGCGCCGGGCTGAAGCACCGAGATGGTCTCGCCTGCTTTGTCGGAAACCGAATAGTCGAGGTAGCTCACCCGGTTCTTCTCCATGAAGTCGATCCAAGCCTTCCATTCGTCGAAGTTGTTTGGGCCGCGACCCGTCGCTTCGGCCCCGCTCGATTCCGTAACGAACACGGGGGTGCCAGCGACAATCGCCGCCTGCACTCGATCGCGCAACCATTGTTGGTGAGTACCGGCGTAGAAGTGCACTGAGTACATGATGTTCGTCTGGCCCTGGAGCGGATCGGCTGCGACGAGATCGATTCGTTGGTCCCACTCCGGCGAGCCGACAATCACGATGTTATCGGGATCGTGCTGGCGAATCGCAGCGATGACCGCCGTGGCGTAGGCTTTGACCTGAGGCCAGGTTTCGTCCTTCTCCGGCTCGTTGAAGATCTCGTAGAGCACGTGCGGATGCTTACCGTAGCGTTGGGCCATCTCGCCGAAGAACTCGACGGCTTCGCGCTCGTGCAGGTTGTGTGCGTGCCAGTCGATGATGACGTAAACCCCCGCCTCGATGGCTGCTTCGACCACGCTGGTAACGCGGTGCTTCGAAGCCTCGGGGTTGCTGAGGTAAGCACCGCCTGGCTCGATTCCCATGGCGGGACGCAGCACGTCGGCGCACCAATCGTCACGCAACCACTGAACGACGTCGGCGTTGTAGTACTGCGGCCACCAATTGTCCCAACCCCAAGCTTGCCCGCGCAGCACGACTGGCTCACCCTTGGCGTCGACGAGCTGTGCGCCCGTCACGCTCAGTTGGCCGTAGCGCGTCACGGGTGCGGTCCGCCCTGATGGCGGCCGTGGAATCGGCTTCTTCTCGGAGACGGCCGGCGCTGCTGCATGGCCGGCACGCGGCGCCTTGGGGATGCAGCTGGCGACGAGACCTCCCGCGAGGACGAAGCCGAGCAAAGCGGACCAAAGCTTCAAATGGGCAATTTTGAGATGATTCATGAGCGCCAACAGCTGGTTCTGATCCATCTACGTACGGCCCGCGTCGCTTGCACAGGGGCTTCCGGCGTTCCACGCAGGAGAGGCTCATTTGCCGCCCCAAAGCGAGCTCCGTTCGCTAGCGATCTGAGAGAGCGCTTTGACTTCGAGTGCCCCGCGCGATAGGTCGAGATGCTTGGCTATGACCACCATTTCTCAAATCTGCCCCCGCCGCGCAGCGTGGAGTGCACTCCTTTGCGTGCTGGCGCTGCCTGCATGCGGCAACTCGAACTCCAGTCACGACGCAACCGGAGGCGCCGCCAGTGGAGGACGCAATACGGGTGGCGCGCCAAGTACGGCGAAGGGCGGCGCCGGCGGAGTGTCAGCCGGAGGAACCGGCGGCAAATCCTCTTCGGGGGATTTTAGTTCGGTGTGGCGCTTCGAAAACGTGGAAGTGACTTACCTCGATTCGACGACGCCTACGATGCCGAAGGACGCAACTGCGACATTTCCGAGCGCAATCGAGGTCCCGGCGGATGGTCGCGAAGCAGAGTTTTTGCGCCAGTTCGAGGCCGATCAGCTGGTGACGTACGCATACTACGCCGGAGAGAGCGCGTACTATCGACTGACCGAAACCGCGCTGAAGACTGAAGACAGCTACGTGGTGAGCTCGGGTAACAGCGGGCACGTCTTTACGCTCGAAGAAGGCAAGCTGATCGATACAAGTACCAGCAGCTTTGGCAGCGCCTTCGTCATCTCCAAAACGACTTACCGGAAGCTCGAGGGTGCTTTCCCGCCGAGCGGCTGGCCCTCGCAATTCGTGACGCACGCGGTCACGGGAGGTGCACAATGAAACGCCCGCTGTGGAGCGCGCGGCTCGCGAGCTTGGCCCTTGTTTGCTGCGTCGGGCGTTCGGCAGTCGCGGAGACTCTGCCGTCGCATTTCGTATCTTCCGACCAGTGCATGAGTCGCGAATGCACTTGCGCCGATGGACCGATGATGGAGGTTTTCCTCCAGAATCAGCAAAATGCGCGCAACGCCTGGATCAGTGTGCGCAGCGAGATTTTCACGGCAACGGGTCCGCAGTCGATGGACGACGCGGTGAAGCTGTTCTACAAGCGTTTTCCCGGCGACTCGCGCGTCAACGCGCAGTTCATGACTTGCAACGGCTATGACCCGAACGTGAACACCTTGAACAAGATCGCGGGGACCGCGTCGGTGGGCAATGCCGCGCTCGATCCGTGTTTTTGCGATGCTTTCTGCAAGGGGATCATCGACGCAACGGTGGACCACGAGCTCACCCATGGCCCGACGCTGCTCGCGGGCTTCGCGGGGATGTTGCAATACAAGGTGGTTTGCAAGACAGGCGTGTTACCGGACAGCTTCTGCAACGCGCTCGATCCTGCGATTTTAGCGGACTCGGAGATCATCTCTTATACGGTGGGCAATCACACGCTTTCGAACGCAATCGAGGAGCTGCGCGATCGCGATCCACAAAATCCGCAAATGGCGTGCACCTGGGAACCACTGCCGGCGGCGTCGACTAATCAGCTACCTCCCGTGCAGCCCAGTGGTTTCTGGGATCGCGTGAAGATGCTGGCTGATCGCTTCCTTTACGGCAACGCACCCTGAGCGCTGCGCTCGTGGCTGCCGAACGATCGCCGCGCGCCGACTGGCTGCCGCGCCTCGGTTTGTTCGGCTGCGTAGCCGCGGCATACGTCACCGCACTCGGCGGACCTTTTCAATTCGACGATCACGGCGTGATCGTGCGCGAGACGAGCGTGCACGATCTCGGCGCCTTCTTCGGCGCTGCCAGCGCGTCGCTGCGACCATTGCTGAAGCTGAGCTATGCGCTGTGTTGGGCGCTGAGCCCGGCGTCTTGGCCGTTTCACCTTTTCAATTTGCTGATCCATCTCGTCAACGTCGAGCTCGTGCTGCGGCTTTACTCAGCTGCGTTCGAACCCAAGCTGAGCTGGCCTTTTGGCAGCCGCGCGCCGGGCGGCTCTTTGGCAGCGCTGTTGTTTGCCCTGCATCCACTGCAGACGGAAGCGATCACGTACATCAGCGGGCGCTCGGCTTCGTTGGCGACGAGCTTCGCGTTGGTGGCGCTGCTGTTCCACGCGGCAGGCGCGCGTTCCGGCCGCACGTTGTTCAGCGCCGTGCTGACCCCACTCGCGTTCGTGGCCGCTGTGCTCACCAAAGAAACCACAGCGATATTGGCGCTCGCCTTCGTTGCCTGGGATTTAATCATCGAGCGCCGCTCCTTTCGCCAGGCTGCCTGGCGTTTTTTACCGTGGGTGCTGCTCGGAATCGCGTTGCTCGGCTTGGCGATCATGCAGGGTCGCTACTTCGCGCTGCTTTATTCGGCGCTCGGGCAACGCGCGTTGGGCGACTCGCTACGTTATCAGCTGAGTGGGGTAGCCTATCTGGTGAAGCGCCTGCTGTTTCTGGAGCCGCTCTGCATCGATCCCGCGCTGCAGCTCGTCGCGCCGCCCGGAACGTTGGTGGCAGTCGCGGCGGCCAGCATGGGCGCTGTTTGCTTACTTGCCGCACGATTCGCGCGTCGGTGGCCGCTGCTTGCGTTCGGTGTGTTTTGGTTCGTGCTTCACACCTTCGTTCCTTATGTGCTGGTGCCTCGCGCCGATGTCATCAACGAGCGCCACGCTTACCTCGCCAACGCCGGGCTCTTCATCGGCCTAGCGTCTCTCTGGTGTGAAGTGCGACCGCGCGTGCGGGAGCCATGGCAGTTTGCTCTATGGGTGGCGTTGACTCTCGGCTTGGGAGCGCTCACGTTGCGCCGCAATCGGGACTACCGCAGCGAAATTGCGCTTTGGCAAAGCACGGTGCGCGCAGCGCCTCACAATCCACGCGCGTTCAACAATCTCGGAGTCGCTTTCGAGAGCAGTCATCGCTACGCCGAGGCGCGCAACGCATATGCACGCGCCTTGGTGCTCGAGCCACGTTACGCCACGGCGCGAAAAAATCTCGAACGCAGCATGCGCCAACCGCTACGCTAACGGTGGCGCACGCCCCGCCGAGCATTCGTAGAGAGCACGAATGCCGAAACAGAAGCGGCGTCCCCCGCATTGAGAGGACGCCGCCGCGATGCCTACGCTGCTCGAGCTTACTTGATTGACATCTTCACGTCGGCAGTACCGCTGCTTTGGTAGCCTTCTACGGTCATCGACACTTCGTAGAAGCTTCCCATATTCATGCCTTTGCTTGCCCACGCGGTGAAGTGATTGCCCACAGTAATGGTGCCGCTGGTGCGCTTGGCGGTGCGAACGCTCCAATATTGATAGAAGGTCTGTGTGCCTTCGATGGATGGCTGCTGAACTCGCTGAGTTCGGTAGATGTCGTAGGTGCCGCCGTCCGACGAAACAGTGCCCATCGAAGCCATCGAGCCCGGCGGACGCCAAGTGCCGTAGCTTTCGACGATGTAGTACTCGACGAGCGGGCTCTTGGTCCAACCGTAGATGCACAGGTACGAGTTGCCGTTCGGCGAGTAGGTGGCGTCGTAGGTCACCACCAAATTGGCGGAGCCGGGACGAATGCCCTTACGTCCGAGCAGATTGCCGATGTTGCTCCAATTGATGCCGAAGCCGTCGGGCTTGACGGTCAGCGAGCCACTGCCCGAATCCTTCCAGTACTCGTAGGTGTAACCACAGTGCTGGCCAATGGCGTTGGCGGTGAGCACCTTTTGCGCTTCCGTGCAGGTGCTGGTGACTCCACCCATACCCGTGGTGGCTCCGCCCATTCCCGTGCCGCCCATTCCGGTGGTCGTGCCGCCCGCGCCGATCTTGCCGCCGCTGCCAGTTCCGCCCGCTGCCGTACCGCCGGAGCCGGTTTTGCCGCCGCTGCTGGTGCCGCCGGATCCCGTGCCACCTGCACCCGTGGTCTTGCCACCACTGCCGGTGCCGCCGGAGCTGGCTCCACCGGACGATTTTCCACCGCTGGTCGTGCCGCCGTTGCCGTTGTTGGTTCCGCCGGAACTACTCCCGCCACTTGCGGCGCCGCCTTTTCCGGAACCGGTTCCACCAGTGCCGGTCCCGCCATTCGAAGTGCCACCGTTGGCAGAACCGCCGTTGCCGGTGCCACCATTTCCGGGATTGGCGTTCCCGCCTTTGCCGTTGTTGTTACCCGAACCACCTTTATCGGACGAGTTGCCTCCGCGATTGAAGTCTGGCGCACCAGATTCCGCCGCGCTGCACGCGATGAGAGCCGAACCGACAGTGAGAACCAATAATTGGAACGACGTTGAACGCACGGGAAACTCCGTAAAAGGGGCTAGTGGATCGTTGCCGAAAGCCAACCCAACCAGGCACCAATTGCTCGATTTAACCGTATTCCCAGTAAGTGACGAAGTGATCACGTGTGCGCCCACGTCAGCGAACACACGCAAAAAAGCGCGTGTTCTCCCACCATTCAATACGCGCTCGAGCACGCTTGTTTACGGCGTATACGAATAAATCCGCTATCTGCGCTCTAGCGCGCAAACGTGACCATCGCGCGCTCCACTCCAAATCGCCTTTGCACAAACGTCCCATTGGCGCGCAAGCGACAGCAACCCAACAGGGTGACTGGCCTGGCCGCTGCTCTCGCCGGCTAATAACGGGACGATCCGGTCCCGCGCTCGGCACCGGCTGCTGACGCGGGCCTTCTCGGCCGAGCTGGCATCCGATCCCAACGCGCTGCTTCGCCGCTGAAGTCGGATCCCAAACGCGCGCTACCTCGCTGGCAAGCTTGTTGCTTCGAGTGTGGCATGCCGAGCAAACAAACTCTGCAAAGAGCCAAACGAGACCGCAAAGAGGGCAAAAGCGCCTCGACGCAAGCTGGTGAGTTCATTCGCGAAGAGATGCATCACATTCGTGAAGGCAAACACGGCGCGCGAAACACCAAGCAGGCAATTGCGATTGGGCTTTCCAAGGCCCGCCGCGCCGGTTACTCCGCTCCTCCAGGACCCAACGCAAGCAAACGTGTTCGCCGTAAGGCCGCACAAGAAAGCGCTCGTGCCGGCAAGACTCCGAGCCGTCGACGCTCGCGCGCCACAGAAAAAGCTTTGCAGCGAGAGCCGCGTGCGGCGGCTTCGCGCACGGCACTATCTCGCCACGCGAAAACCGCCGCTGAACGCCGACGCAAGGCGGGTGGCTCGAATTCGCCGTCAGCAGCCGCGCGCCGAGCTGCGCGCACACGGAAGCGCAACACGCAACGCCGGCGCAATGCTGACTGAGGCTTGCGCGATCGCCACGCCACACAGTAACTGCGTCCGCCTCAAACCTGCATCAGGATCTCACGCCGAGCGCGCTCGCGCTGCGCGAGCTCCGATGCCAATGGCTTTGGGTCAGCTCCGTCACTCGGCTCCGCGATGTGGTCGAAGCAGTGGGCGAGACTTCGTCGCACGGCATCGCGAACGGCGCGTCCACCGCTAGCAATCGCCCAGCGGACCACGTCCGCGCCGAGAGCCGCATGACTCGCCTCTTCCTTGGCGATGCGCCGGTGAACCCTCGAGCTTGCGACGTCCGCCGCAACGAGGCCGCGATTCTGTGCGCGCAGCGCGGCTTGGCCCTCGCCGAGCCAGCCGTCCAGCGCGCTCTCCGCCGCGAGCCGTTCTAGAGCCGCGATCCCCTGCAACGGCTGACGCAGCGCCAATGGCGCGCCTTCGAACTCGAGAGGTCGGCGCGCGAATTGGGCAGCGAGTGACAGGCAAAGTTCAGCGTGGTCAATCTCTTCGTTCGCGGCGGCGAGCGCCCGCGCCACGATTTGGCGAGGCGCACCTGCGTAAGCAAGCTCGTGAGCAAGCTGGATGAATGCGCCGATGGAGGCGTACTCCTCGCGCGCATCGGACTCCCAGCGGCGAGCCATTGCGCCGAGGTCATGACAGCTTCGATGGCTTGCGACGCTGCGAGCCGCGCCACCAGCATCCCGCAATGCACGACCTTCAACCACGTGCCTGCCTTGACTACACCAGTCTCGCACGAACGGAGCCGTTACGATGCCGGCACCATACGCGTGCTCGAATTGGAACCAATTCTGGTGCGCGAACACATTGACGTGATCCGCATTGAATCGCAGCGCGGTGTACAAATCCAGCGGATGCCGCGGATTCACGAAGATGCTGAGCCCGAGTTCTCCGCCGACCGCAGCCGACTCGAACGGAGCTCCCCCCGCCAACCCCAAACTCACCCGAGGCCTCGTGATGCCGAGCACGTCCACTTGGAAAAACGGGCCTGCGCCCACACGCGGTTGTGAGCAACTTGGCCCAGACATGGCCAACGCCATGACTTCGGCGCCCCATTCGAAGCGCACTCGCTCACCAAAGCTGACTCCTACGAACGCTCCCGCGCTTGCCACCATTTGAGCTTTCGCCTCGGTCGAGCTCAAGAGTGGCGTCGCCACCACAATCCCTGCCAAGCCTCTTTTTAGTTGACCCCACGCCTGCGACATCGCGAACCTCCCTAGCCGTTGCTGATTCAGTCGTTTGCCCCGCCCGATGTCGCGCTGATTGTGCCACGTGTGCCAGCAGCGAAACGCCGGCCATAGGCACGGCCTGCGTCGCTGAGTATTTTCACAAGCAGCGCGAGTTTGTCGGGCATTTCCGACTCGAAGAGCAACGCTCATGCCACGTTGCACAACCTTCGAGTCGCACCCGCGTTGTTGGGAAACTAACGCTATCGGAACGCTTCGCTAACGAGGAGCGCGGCGCTGCACGTCTCAGTATCCGACGCGACGACCGTAGGCGAGCAGCTTGGTTCCGTAGCTGCCGCCCCACTCATAGCCGTAGCGGCGCTCCGGCTCGACCTGCATCAGATCGTACTGCTTGCCAACCCCGGGAGGATTATCGGTCGGGAGGCGGCCGCTAAAGAAGCCGCGATCGACGTCGAGATCGTAGAAGCGGTACCACATGGTGCTGCCCGCTTGCGCCTGAATGGGATTGAAGGTGTCGTCGGTGCTCGTAGCGGGACGCTTCACGTAAGCAGTGCCCACGAGCTTCACGGACGCGCTATCGTACCAGGCGAGCGCCGCTTGTACGGCCGCTTTGACCTCGGCGGTCTGCGGTCGGGTCATGAGCCAGCCGACGATGGAGACGGATTCCTTTCCGCTCTTGGAAGGCAGCTCGTAGGAGCGAGCCGCGCGCGGCTCGTACGTGACGGGATCGTGCTGAGCGCACCACACGGTGCGCACGCCGTCCTGAGTGATCTGCGAATTGATGATGTAGTCGACCGCGCCGTCGATTGCCGACTCGGCTTTCTGGCGCTGCTCATGCGTGAATACGTCGCCGTCGAGCGGCGGCACGAGATTTACGGCACGGTCGAGCACCAACAACACGCGCACCATGGCGTCGTCGTTGAAGGTCACGTGATTCGAATACGTAGTTCCAACACGTGCGGGGTATACCTGCGGGAACCCTCCCGACGGATACTGCATGGTGAGTAGAAAATCGAGCGCTGCACGCGCTGCGTCTCGATGTTGAGGTGCAGCGCTGCGCCGGTAGACGTCGGCGAGAAACATGAGCTCGGTGGTGGTTCCGGCGTTGTCGATGGTTCCGAGCTCCACCTCGTCTTCACCGCGCCAGCCCGAACGTGGATCGGTTCCGTTCCAGGGTGCTGAGTAAACAGTCTTTGCGTTCTTGTAGAAGCCGCCGTGTGGCATCTGCCAGGTGATCATGTTGTCGGCGAGCGCCACGTCCTCCGCTAGCTTCGTCGCCGGATCGCTCGCCGTGCTCAGCCAGCCGGCATACGTAGTGAGCTTTTCCCAAACCGGGTTACCCGATTGCTCGAGCGTGACCGCGCCGTTCCCTCCAGTTCCGGCCTCACCATTTGCGCCCGCCTCGTGTGAGCCGCTGCCGCCCTGCGCACTCGAGCTGCCGCCACTCGAGGTGCCCCCCTGCGCTGCGGCCATGCCGGCGTTGCCGCCCATTCCTCCCTGCGCGCCCGAGTTCCCCTGCGAAGAGCCTGAACAGGCGCCCGAAGCCGCGGCAAATACAAGTGAAATAGCCAAACCTGCCAATCGGATGCGAAGTGATGAGTGCATGAGCGAGGCGCCGTCTCCAGAGTCTGACGGTGGAATGTCGCCTGTGCGCCTTCCCACGGCTCACGGCGCTCCAACTTTGGGAATCGGCCAAGCGATCGCACGCCGGCACCCCGAGCGGAAGGTTCCGTGCCCGGTGCGCCGTTCGGCAGCCGCGCTCACTCGTTAGACAGCGGCGTTCACTCCAATGTAGGAGTTTCCCAGTCGAGCCACTTGGCGGCATCGACGCTGAATCCGCCGTCGGTCCTGATGACGCTGGTATTGGCTGTGGCGTCGTCGAACAAAAACTTCTGCACGAATGCCATCAACTCGGGAGTTTGCGAGGCCGGAAACGCGCAGTGAGTGTGATTTCCGACTTGTGAGACGCCCATATGGTCGGGTTCGCCCAACGCTTCCCACACTGCGCGCGACACCGCAGCCGAGGTGTAGCAGCTGAGGTTGCCCAACCACTCCATCGATGTGTTCTCGACGACGAAGAGCCCGCGCGGTGCAACCAACCCCAGGATCGCGTGGTGATCGAAGGGCAATCGGGTCGCGGTTGTGTTGAACTGGCTGAAGCTGCTGCGAAACCAGCAATTTTCACCGGTGATTTGCGAGAGCGTCTGCACATTTTGCCCCGCAGCTTTTTGCGCGTCGGAAACGCGCCAGGCAGCCGAGCCGCCAGAGCCGGACTCTTGAGGGATGGTGAGCACGATACGTTCGTCGAAAGCTCCGACGATGAGGGCTCCCTTACCATTCCGCGAGCAGCCAGTAACGCCCAAATGCGACGCATCGATTTGGGTTTCAGAGGTGGTTTCGAGCGCGTCGATCAAGCGACTTACACCCCAGGCCCAGGCCATCATCGCGCCCGCAGCGTGGTCCGCGCCGTAGAGCGTGTAGAACTTGCCTTTGCCACGCGAGCTTGCGCTGGTCTGCTCTGCGATCTCGTTATTGTTGAAGGTGATTAGAGCGACACCGGCGTTGCTCAGCGCGGCGGTGTCGAGCGAATTGGCGCCTATGCCGATGATCGCGGGATACGGCGCACTGCCTTGCATCGGTAAACTGATGCTCGCGGAGAACGAAATCGATTTACCAGCATGCTCCACGGCGACATCGATCGCGCCGTTGTTGAGCACTCCCACAACACGCTCGGGCTTGGGCGGCTTCGGACCGAGCTCGTAGTGCTGGGCTTGAGCTCCGATTTCGGCGCGGCGGCAACGCCACTGTTCCTTGGTGGTGATGCGAGTGCCGTCCGTCATCAAGAACGGATCTGGTAACTTTGGATTAGCAGGCAGATCCGCGTGTGCAGGCAAACCGGGGCGCGGACACGTCGCGCCGGTATTCTCGGGAGTGTCTACCGGCAGGCTCGGCTCACCGGAAGCGCCGCCGCTCGCTGTTGCACCGCCCTTGTCAGATGCGCCGCCTATCCCCGCTGCGCCACCTGCTGCCGAAAAAGGCTCGCGCTTGCCTCCGCACGCACCCAAAACGCTCGCAGCGATCACGACGCCGAGGTTGGCGATTGAAAGTGCAGTCACGACGCGCCCCGGTTGAAGTCGAAGCGCAGATCTCGAGCAGCCCAAGTCGTGGTGGGGAACCATCGCTGGTGTGCTGCCTACCACGACCATCGAGAAAAGCCTCACGCAAACCAGGGCTGAGCCGATCGCCGCCGTTCGCAGACACTGCTCTGGCACTCTTGCGGGCGTGTCACGAACGCTCCTCTGGTGAACTGATCTGAAGCGTGCGCGGCGCGCGGAATCAGCTAGCCGAGTTGCTCGAAGTTTTCGGCCAACTCGTCCGGACGTGACGGCCGCACCGAACGCGCAACTTCGCGCCCGTCGCGCAGAAAAACCAAAGTCGGCCACAGCTTGACGCGAAACGAGCGTCCGAGTGGCTTGCCTTTGCCATCCTCGACCCAGACATGACGCACATTGGGATGCGTCGCGAGTGCATGATCGATGAGCGGACGCGCCGACTGACAGATGGGGCACCAGTTGGCGCCGAACTCGAGCACCACGGCTCCCTGCATCGAATCCACGTCGGCACGAGTCAGTTCGTTGTCCATGCACCAGTCTACCCGACCACAAGCCTCGAGGCCGTCGCAGGCTGCGTCGAAGCATGGCCGCACGAGCGAGGATCGCCGGAACGCGCCGCGCTGCCACACTGCGGCGTTCGAGCACTGGTGCTCAGCGCAAGAACGCGCCACGCTTGTGCGCACTGCATGTCGTGTTCTTCCGTTCTGCTCGCAATGACTGTTGCCCTCTGCTCACTCGGCTGCGCGACAACGCCGAGCGGCATCACCGAAACGGGTGACTGCGCGGCCAGGCCCGTAAGCATCGTGCGAGAAAACGAGTTCGTGCGTGGCCGCTATCGAGTGCTCCAAGAAGTCAAAGTGAGCTGCCCTCCCCTCAATTTGAAACGCTGCGACCGCCTACTTCGAGAGCAGGCGTGTCCGTTGGCGGCGGACGTGATCGTCTTCGAGAGCCGCACGATTTCCGGGCGCCGCGGCCCTTCGCAGACAACTCAAAAGGCGTTGCTGGTCCAATTTGCAACGAGCCGCGCCGCGCCCTAATCCGAGCGAGGTCGCGATCATGAACTCGCGCGCGCTACCAGGGCAGCTCACCCCCTTCTTGAATGAATTTGGCGGTAAAAAAGGGCGTGCGTAGCCGCGCGAGATCGACGATCGGGCGAGCGCCGTCCTCCACGCTGAGCGTCGCGGCGGAAGTGCCGAGCTCGGTTCGAACCCAGCCTGGATGCACGCTATTGACGCGGATCCCAGCCGGCTTCACGGCCTCTGCGAGGTGCGTCGTGAAGGCATTGAGCGCAGCCTTGCTGGCGTCGTAAGCGAAGGGCTTGAAGCCCGAAAGCGGTCCGTCGGCTTGTGCGTGCAGCGTGAGAGAACCCATCAGGCTACTCACGTTCACGATGTGCGGATCGCGTCCTCGCCGCAAGATCGGCAGGAGCGCTTGGGTCACGCGCACGACAGCGAAGAAGTTGGTATCGAAAGTCTGACGCAACACCGACTCGGAGACGCTCGGCGCGGTATTGCCACTCCAACTGCCGTCCAACATGACACCGGCGTTGTTGATCAGAACATCGAGGCGCCCAAAACGATCGCTCAGCTCTTGCGCGGCTCTGTCCACTGAGTCGGCCTCGAGCACGTTCAACGCAATCGCGGTCGCCTCGCCCCCGCGAGCACGAATCTCGGCAGCACGCTGCTCCGCCACGCGAGCGTCGCGCCCCGCGAGAACGACTAGGTGCCCATTGACGGCCAGACGACTGGCAACCTCCAAACCCAAGCCGCGCGTGGCCCCAGTCACCAAAACGATACGTAAATCCGCTGAATTCATGGTTGGCTCCGTTCCTCGGGCTGAATTTGAGGCACGATGTTGACGCGAACAATCCCGCCTCCTAGGAACGTATCGTGCGCAATTTGGAAACAATAGAACTCCGAGAGCTCCGCGTTTTCGAATGCATCGCTCGACTCAGATCGGTCACGCGGGCGGCGTCAGAACTTTCGATTCCCAAGTCAGTCGCCAGCAAGCTGTTGACGCGCTTGGAGCAGCGCCTCGACGTGCGTTTACTCGAACGCTCCTCGCGGCGGATCGAGCTCACTGAAGCTGGAGCGGTGTTGCTTCAACGAGCGCGCTCGGTGTTGGCCGATATCGACGTGCTGGCGACCGACGTGCGCGAGCTGCGTGATGAGGTACGTGGCACGCTGGTAGTCGCCGCTCCCTACGAGCTCGGCGCGCATCTCTCGCGTCACTTCTTTCCGAAGTTCCTCGCCGCACACCCGGACGTTTCCGTGCGCCTGTCACTCAGCTACTCGTTCGTAGACTTGCTCGATACACGCTTCGATCTCGCGTTCCGCGTGGGCCGTGTGCACGACGATCGCCTGGTCGCGCGCCGCGTTGGCATGCTGCGACGCGCTCTGGTCGCGGCGCCAGCGCTGCTCAAGCGCTACCGGCTTCGGGGGCCGGAGGATCTGGCGGGTACACCGGTCGTGTTGTTCGGCGAGGATGTGCTCTCGACTACGTGGACACTAGTGAACGCCAAGCAAGAGGTCTCAGTGGGGGTGCGAGGGCGGTTCGCTGCGCGCAGTTTTCCAGCAGTGGCCGGCGCTGCCGAAGCCGGTGTGGGAGTTGCCCTGGTGCCTGAGCTGGCGGCGCATTCCCGGCTCGAGGAGGGTGTCCTGGTGCGTGTACTGCCCGATTGGCACCCAACGCACGCCCCGATCTTTCTGGTGCATCGCTCGGGTCACCAGCGCATCCGCCGCGTGGCCGCGTTGTTGGCTTTTGCCTCGCAGAAAGACGCCCCGATTCCGCGCTGAGGACGAAGCTTCTATTCCGGCTGCTCGCCGAGTTCAGCCTCGTGCGCCACCGGAGTGTATTCGAGCTCACGCCCTTCCCTCACGGCGCGAAGCATCAGGGAGCCACGGCTCATGTCGCCGCGTCCGAGAAAGTCGCGCGGATACAGCAGGCGCTCGCCAAAGACGTCGAGCAGTGGTGCCACGTATTTGTTGGTGGCGACGCTACCGAGCAGCACGAAGCGCGTGCCCTCATCGCGCTGCGCGAGCAGTTCACTGGCGTGTCGGTAGAGCGGAGCGGTGAAGTGCGGATTGTCTTCGTGGATCGCGACGCGCGCCCACGCCCGGAGCCGATCGACGTCGACGCGCTCGTCGAGGCGGCACAGCCCACCTCCGGCGCTGATCACGAATGCAGCCGGGAGGTCCTGCGAGCAGCGTGCGAACTTGCTTGCGTAGCTGGCTTTGCCGCGAAAATACAGGCCGCTCACGAAGCTGAACACCTCGTCGATCGGTGCGCCATCTTGCGCGCGCAGTCGCTTGGCAAGGGCGAGCTCACTTTCCGGCGCAAGCAACGCGCGCCCGCGCTGCCCGTTGAGCCGAACGGGCGAGAGCAACATCACGGTGGAAGCGGGTTCGGTGGCGATGCCCAGAGCATGACGGAAAAGCGCGCCGCAAGCTCGCCCCAAGGACCGCACAAAATCGTGCGGGTGATGAAGGAAACCCGATTCGTCCGCGAATACGGCCGTGAGCCAAATCAGGTACCTGCTCCTGGCGTTGAGCTTGGCATTCAGCGCGCCGGCCGCGGCGTTGGACGAGCCAACCACACCGCCAGCCCTCAAAGGCAGCGCGGACGTGCCCTACCCAAACGGGGGCAGCGGAGACGCCGTCGTTCTACTCGAGCTCGTCGTCGATCAAAACGGCAGCGTGACCGAAGCCACGGTGCTCGAAGGTGCCGAGCCGTTCGCGACGCAAGCCAGCGACGCCGTGCGCGCCTTTCGTTTCGCGCCGGCGCGCCGCGGCGACAACCCAGTTTCGTCGCGCATTAGAATGCGCGTCGAGTTTCATCCCCCCGCCCCGCCAGCGGAGAATCCGGGGCCGAGAGAAGCGCCATCGGCGGCTTCTACTTCAACAGAAGCGCCATCGGCGGCTTCTACTTCAACAGAAGCGCCATCGGCGGCTTCTACTTCAACAGAAGCGCCATCGGCGGCTTCTACTTCAACAGAAGCGCCGCCCGCGACGTCGACAGCGCCCGCGCCAGCCGCAGAAGAACCTGCACAAGAGGTCACGGTGCTGGGCGAGCGCCGCGAAATCGGAGAGAGGCGCATGTCGGCAGCGGAGGTTCGGCTACTGCCCGGTGCTTTCGGCGATGCGTTCCGCGCGATCGAAGCGCTGCCTGGCGTCACTCCCGCGCTGAGCGGAATCCCTTACTTCTTCGTGCGTGGCGGACCACCCAACAACAACGGGTACTTCTTGGATGGCGTGCGCGTCCCACTGCTCTTTCACGTCGCGTTCGGACCTTCGGTGGTGCATCCAGGCTTGATCGAGCGTGTGGAGTTCCATCCTGGAGCCGCAAACGCACGCTACGGCGGCGTGGCCGGTGCGATCGTGACCGGAGAGCTGCGCCCCCCACAAACCAAAGCACGCGGCGAGGCCAATTTGCGCTTGGTCGACGCGGGTGCCTTGCTCGAAGCGCCGTTCGCCGACGGCCGTGGCAACGCGCTCGTTGCTGGGCGCTTCGGCTACCCAGGGCCAATCGTTTCCGCCTTTTCCGATATCACCCTCGGGTACTGGGACTATCAGGCGCGCTTTGGTGTTCGCGTCGGCGAACGCGGGAATGTTTCGGTGTTCGCGTTCGGCAGCCATGACTACCTGGCGCATCGTGAGCAAAATCGCGAGGTGGAAGACATGGTGTCGGACTTCCATCGCCTCGACCTGCGCTATGACCATGCTTTGCGGGACGGAGGCATGCGCGTGGCCGCCACCTTGGGGCACGACAGGCAAGGCTCTGATCCGACGTACCTGAAGAACCGCTCGGCTGCGCTGCGTTTTCAGTTCGATCAGCGTGTTTCCTCGGCCCTACGCGTGCGCGCCGGCAGCGAGGCTCGACTCGAAGTTTACAGCATCGAAGAGGGCGTTCCCGCCGATCCTGAGGAACCGCTGGTGCCCTCGAATGCGAAACCAGCGCCCACCAATTTCGCGCCGGCGGCCTATGCGGATCTGGTTTGGCGCGTCGCTCCCCGGATTGAGCTCATCCCGGGCGCGCGAGTGACGCTATTTCATTCGCTGCGTGAGCGGGCCACGGACGATCGCACGTTGGTGCGCACCAGTGTGCTTGCGGCGGATCCACGCCTCTCTGCGCGCTTCGTGCTTCTGCCGGGACTCGCCTGGCTCTCGAGCTTCGGTGTGCAGCATCAGTATCCGGTATTGCGTGTGGGTGGCCTTCCCGCGCTAATCGCTGCTGGCGCTGGTTTTCCCCGAGGCAACTCGCGTTTACAGGAAACTCTACACGCCACACAAGGCGTCGAGGCCCATCTCCCAGCAGACATCACGTTGTCCCTCACGGGCTTCTACTCGCGGTCGCGGGGCCTCACCGATTTGACGGCCATGTGCTTTCAGATCGAACCGCCCGAGGTGCCACCCGGCCAAGGGCCGCCGGCGAGCAACCCACATTATTGCCCCAGCAATGCGCCGGTGAAGGGTCACGCCTACGGGCTCGAGGTGCTCTTGCGGCGAGCACTCTCGGAACGCTTGAGCGGGATGCTCTCGTACACGCTTTCGCGCTCGGTTCGCGAAGCACACTTTGTGCGGCTCGATGGCACCGAAGCGGTTGCAACCGTGCCGAGTGAATTCGATCGCACGCACGTTTTGAACGCGATCTTGAGCTACGATCTCGGTCGCAATTGGCGCGCCGGCTCTCGGCTGGTGCTCTACTCGGGCGTGCCTTACTCGAAGCTGAGCGGCAACGTTCCACAGCCTCCGTACAACCATTATCGTGATCCACTTTTCGCGCGGCTCGATGTGCGGCTCGAGAAGCGCTGGCTGCTCGGGTCGGATCGCTCGATTGCATTCGTCGTCGAAGGACAGAACGTGACCTTGAGCAAGGACGCGAACACGTTGGGCATGGACTGCCGGGGGGATATCACCCCAGACGGCTACACCACGCAGTGCCAGCGCGGAAAAGTCGGGCCGCTGACGATTCCGAGTATCGGGGTGGAAGCATTTTTTTGAGACGTGAACGATTGGCGTGAAGGATTGGCTGCCGTCGCGAGAACATGGCTTGAGAACCCCCACGATGAGGTTTCGTCGCTTCTGTCGAGCCCTGTGTGTCGCCTTCGTCATCACGCGGGCTCCCTCGGCGTTCGCGGACGAGCGGGCCTGTCGTGCACTCGAAGTGGACGCCGATCCGGCCGTGCTCACACGTTGGCCTGGCCTTCCACAGCGCGTTCAAAAGGTGTTGGCTGCTCGCGAAGATCTCGATCGCTGCGCGCAAATCAAGCTGAGCATGGCGCCGCCCAGCATCGTGATTGACGTAGTCCTGGTGGATGGGCGCTCTGCTTCGCGCTCGTTGGCGGCTCACGAGGATGTGCTGCCGGCGCTGGAAGCGCTGCTGCTGGTACCAGAGCCTGAACCTACCGGAGAGCCTTCGGTTCAGACTGTCAGCGACGAAACGATAGAAGTCGGTCCTCAGGGCGCGCCTGTGCGCGGTGCAACAACCAAGCGGTCCGTTTCACGGCCATCGCGCTGGAGGACTGCTGAAGCGCTACCTGCGGCGAACCCGACGCACGCGGCCGATACGCGCTCGGGCATCGAGTTCTCGCTGTTGACGGCAGCGCGAGTTGGAGACGGTCAGACCAGCTTGGGGCTAGGTGCCATCTCCTTTCTCGAGGTGTCGAGCTTTCTCATCGGGCTCGAGGGACGTATCAACAATCGCGTGGATCTCGCGCAGGCGAGGCCGTACGCAACGCTCGATGCCTCTCTCTTGGTAGGGCGCCGCATGCGCTTTGGCGGGGTCGCGCTCGACTTCTTCGGCGGGCCCGCGCTCATAATTCAAGAGGATTCGAGTGTCTCGACGGGCCCTGCAGGCATGATCGAGAGCTCGACCGGCGGGGCTGCGCCGCGCTTGCGTTTCGGCACTCACCTGAATTTCGCCGAGCGAGCCGTACTGCGCACTTTCATGGGCCTCGAAGGCGACGTGGGGGCGCGCGCGGACAACGATGAGATCAATCCGAACCCAGCACCGCCCCAGTTGCCGCTGTGGTCGGTGGGATTCGCACTCGGCGCAACGTTGGGGACCCGATGATCTCGCGCCCGCTGAAAAAACGAGCGACGCAGCACGATGCGGCACCGACGGATCCGGAGCTCATGGCGCGGCTGGCGGGTGCTGACATCGGAGCGTTGGGCGAGCTCTACGATCGCTATCAGGTGCCCGTGCGACGTTTCATCGCGCGGGCGACATCGGACGCCGAAGACGTCGACGATCTGGTGCAGTCCACATTCTTGACCGCCGCGCGCAGTGCATCGCGCTACGATGGGCGCTCACTGTGCCGGCCCTGGCTAATCGGCATTGCCGTGCAGCTCCTACGCCGACGCCGGCATTCACTCGGACGTTTTCTCTCGGTGCTATCGGCGCTGCAGGCATTCCGCAGTACCAGCTCGGACCCGCGCTCGTCGTTGCACGCGCGCAGTGACGTGGAGCGAGCACTGGCCGAGCTCAGTGAAGCCAAGCGTGTGACGCTGCTGCTCGCCGAGGTGGAAGAGCTCAGCTGCCAAGAGATTGCCGAGCTCCTCAACATCCCAATTGGCACGGTATGGACTCGCTTGCACGCGGCCCGCCGCGAAATGCGCCGCGCTCTTGGTGGAGGGCACACACCGTGAAGCAAGTTAGTTGCCCCCGGGCCTTCGAAGTCGAGGCGCTCCGCAACGGGCGCTTGAGCGGGACCGAACGCAACAGCTTCGAGCGCCATCTGGCCCTGTGCAGCGAATGCGCGCAGGAAGCTGCGGAGCTCGAAGCATTGGGGCAGGCGCTGCATGCTTGCCACCCGGCGCAACGCGACGAGCTTCATCTCCGACGGGAGCGAACACGTTTGCTTGCTGCCTTCGATCGCGCGCCGGCAGAGCCTCGCCCGATCTTCGCACGGCGCTGGTTGCCGACTGCGCTGGTGGCGGGGTGTGCGCTGCTGTTCGCGTTTTGGCGGCTGCGTGCACCGGTTCCTTCCATCGCCAAGTTCAACGCCGTGGTTCACGCGGCCGACGGAGCGCGCTGGTCGCGAACGCAACAGGGCGAGCGAGAAACCATCGTGCTGGCTCAGGGCTCACTGTGGATTTCGGTGAGGCACGGCCAAGCTCCAGCCTCGCTGCGAGTGCAACTGCCAGATGGCGAGCTCGAAGACATCGGCACCACGTTTTCAGTTACGGTCGCGGATGGACGCACCGAACGCGTGAGCGTCGAAGAAGGCCAGGTAATTCTGCGTTTGCGTTCGGGCGCGCCAGTCGCTCTGACTGGTGGCCAAAGCTGGAGCTCGACCAAGGTCACAGCCTCTACGCTGGACGTTGCGCCGCCAACGGCGGATTCGAAAGTCGCACCCGAGCTCGAAGCGGGCAAGCCTTCCAAAGCGGAGCCCAAAACAGTTGCCAACACACGCTCGACGGCTCCTGCGCCGTCAGCGTCTGCATCGGCGTCAGGTGTAAACCTCGATGCCTCGAGTGATTTTCGAGCGGCGTTGGCAGCCTTCAACCAGGGCGACAACACTGAAGCTGCGCGGCGCTTTTCACAGTTCATCGGCCGCCACCCGCGCGATTCGCGCGCCGAGGACGCGGCTTACTTGCGCGTGTTGGCGTTGAAGCGCAGCGGTGATCACGGCGCCATGCGCGCGGCCGCGCAGGAGTACTTACGTCGCTATCCGGCGGCGTTTCGCCGCGAAGAAGTCGAACGCCTGCTGCGCTGAACCAGCGCTCACACTGCTTCCAAAACGCCAGCCAGCCAGCGCGGAGGAACACGCCGGTTGCCGCGCCAATACACAGCTACCTCGCCGCCATCGCGGACGATTCGCTTGAGCTCGGTCGTCAAAATACGCAGGCGATCGTAGCGAGTGCGATCGAAGTCGCACATCGATTCGGAGCCTGGCCGAGAACGCGAGCCCGGCGAGTAGCCCGACTCTACGCCCTTGGCTGAAACGATCTCACCGCCGCGAACCTCCAGCAAGCGCACGACGTCGCCATCAGGTTCCCGGAACACGACGTCGCTGTCGTGGATCAAACGCAACCAACGTGTTCGGCGATAGGCGCGATACGCCTGGGCCATCGCGCTCTCCATGTGGCGAGCCACGCGCAGTGGATCCCAGGTGCGAGGGCTCGACTCCACTGCCTGGTCGAGCTCTTCTTCGGTTTTGGAGAAAACCGGGCTTTGCAACAGTTGCTTGGCAAAACGCAGCGCCTTTCGTCGCGGCGATTTGCTCGACATTTTTAGGTCGACTGCATGACGCGCCTGGAGCTCCGCCCAGCCAGCCGAAAACACCCCTTCATCAGGCGGCATCAATGCGGACACACCCACTGCCTGCGCCCGAAGCAAGGGTGTCGAAGGGCTGTCGGATACCAGTGCGATCAACGCCGACAAGGGCCGCAGCGAATACTCGGACGGCACGGGCCCGATAAGGTGATGTTCATCCGCCATGCTGAGCGCGCGATCGAAATCTCGGTTGCTGTACCAAGCGGGTTGATCGCTCCCAACGAGCTGAACGTTGTACGGCGGCTTCAGCGCTTTGATGGTGTCGTTCTCGAGCAGCGCAGCTTCCAAAGCGCTGTCGACCAACGTCACTGCGATGTCGCTGACTTGCGTGAGCATCTCCGGTGCCGTGAAAGCGCCTGCCTTGCCCGTGAAGTGACTTGTGGTGCGCTTCTTCAAGCTGCGAGCTTTGCCCACGTAGACGACGTCGCCGTTGCTTCGCAAAAATCGATAGACGCCAGGCTTGTCCGGCAATGTCCGGTAGCGGGCGCTGTCGATCGGATACTTCGGTCGTTTCGAGCGCGGCTTCGGAGGAGCCCGCTCGGTGAGCCAGGCTTGGAGCTGCTCCCAGCTTTCGATGCCGCGCGTTGCGAGCTCCGCGCACAGGCGCCGCCACACGAAAGCCGTGGCCTCGACGTGACCTAACGAGCGCCGCGACAGGTGCAGGCTATGGCCCAGATAGCCAGCCAAGGCACGCAGCGATTGCCGAGGAAGCTCGGGAAACAGCCGACTCGCAATGGCGTGGACGCACACGGCGTCCAAGGGAAACGGCGCTTCAGGCTCGAAGCGCGCCGACCACTCGCGAAGAAATCCGAGCTCGAAGCGCGCGAAATGAATCGCGGTGGGAACGCCACCAGGCAGCGCGACAGCCGCGCGCAAACGCTGCCAAGCTTCGTGATCGGCGATGTCCTCGCGTTCGGCGCTGGGATCGTAGCCGGTCAGCTTTTGCACTTGAACGGGCACTCGATGTCCCTCTGGCAACTTGATCCAGTGCGCTTCCGCACCGAAACGTTCCGGTGCATCCGGACGAACCACCCCCCAACCCAATTCGAGCACGTGACCGAACGTAGGGCTCGCGCCTGTCGCCTGGCAATCGACGACCAGTACATCGAGGTTGGCCAGGCTTCGCACGGCATCAGTGATGCGAGCGGGTGAGCCCGACGTCAAGCGCCGCCGCGTCTGTCGCGCTACGGAGCCAAGCGGGCGGAAGTCCTCAGCGACAACTGAAGCAGACTCCAGCTGATCCGCGGCAGACCCCATTGCCTACAGGGCCCAAAGCTTCTCGGCAGGTCCCCTGTGTGTCGTCCATGCATTCGGACGTCGCCAGACACGTACCCTGCGTCGCCGGCGATCGGGCGATGCAGCGACCATCGATGCATTCGGCTCGAGCATCCGAAATCATCGTGAGAAGCGAGCCATCCTCGGCCATAGGCTGTGACGTGGGGCACCCGCATGCCAGCATCGGACACGCCGCCTCATAAGCCGTGAAGCGCTCGCGCTCCCTGTTGTTGAACGCCAAGGCTTCTTCGCTACCGCAGCAATCCTTGAGGTGCGCGTCCACGAAGCAGTCGGCCGCACTCGTACAGGTCTTGTCCAAGTTCGGGCGCGGATAACTCGTGGCGGTTCCGCTGCTACACATGCCAGGATCGGTCGGAGGACATGGGCATTGTCCACGGCACGCGATGGCGACCGGCACACAGACATCGCCGCACGTCGCATCGTGCGTCATCCCATCGACCCCGCAGACCGGAATGTAAGCTCCCCGTACACAACCACAGTCGGTTGCTCCACCGCTGCCAGCGCCGGCTTCACCCGCGGCGCCCGCGCCTCCAGAGGAGTTCGCGCCGGCGTTGCCGAATGCGCCGCCACTCGTCGGCGCGCCTCCACCCTGTGAACTCCCACCGCTCGTAGCGCCGCCAGCTTGGATGCGCCCACCAGTACCACCACCGCTGACCGTACCAGCGCCACCGCTCACCATACCAGCACCACCGCTCGAAGTACCGGACGAGCCACCCGCTGCCTTGGCAATGCGATCGCCTTTTGCGTCGACGCAGTACCCGCCGCTGCACTGTACGGCGAGCGGCACGCTGGTGCATTCCGCGTTCGTGCTGCAGGTAAACCAATGACTCGAGCTCGACGTCTGCGGCGACCGGTCACCACAACCAAGTCCTACGAGCCCGGCGAGCAACAGCCTCGCGCCCCAAACTTTGCTTTTCATCTCAAGCCTCCTCCCCGCCAGCGTCTGCATCATCAGACTCCAAGCGCACATATTGTCCCATATAGAAAACCACACGTTTACGCTCGCCTCCGACCGAGTGGGCGGCGTTGTGTGCGTCGACACGGCGCCGCAAATCCTCCATCTCGGCGCGAACACGCCGCAACGTTTTCAGGGCCTCGAGTTCCAACGGGTGCCCGCTCCAGACATCGAGTGACCAGGTGGAGCCGCCCACGGTGTCATCGGCGCGTGAACGAGATGCAACCCGCAGCTTGGCGCCGATCGCGGCCACCATCGCTTGGAAGTGATCGAGCACGGCAGCCTCCCAGCCCTGACTGGTACCGAGCGGGACCGAAAACTCCGGGCTCGTGTACAGTTTTTGCTCGCCACGTTCGGACTCGCGAACGCGCCCGTCTTCGAGCAGGATCTTCAGTGCGGCTTCGCACGCGGCCGTGCTGAGGCGAGACTGCTCGGCGAGTTGCGCGAGCGTCAGCGGGCCATTCCTGTACACGCTGAGCCAAACCAAGTATTGATGAGTTTCGTTGTCGCTCGTTTCACCGAAGTCGCGCTCATCCACGAGCCGATAGACGGCATCGTCCCCACGCCCTGAGCGATAAGCAAAGCCAGAACTTACGAGATCGTTCAGCACGCCGCGCAAGATCTCTTCGTCGTCGTGTCGAAAGCGCTCGTGAATGTCTCGCCCGCGCACCGGCTCCCGCTCGCGCAGAAACTCCAAAACAGCCTCCCACAGCGTGCGCCCGCCATCCGTGCGACTCGAACTCAGCTCGCGCACACGGCGGTGATAGCTGCGGAGAGCCATCCCGAACATGTCGGCGATGATCTTCTTCTTGACCCCTTGATTTTGCAGCTCACTCGTCAAGTCCAGAAATACTTGGTTGGCCACGTGCGCTAGCGGAGCACGCACACCGCCCGCGGTGGCGAGTTGCGCGATGAACACCATGGTCTGCTGAACCACGTTGTCAATCAATACCTGAGTCTTCATCGAAGCCACCTGAGCTGCACCGGAGTGTGCAGGAACACGAAAACCACTGCCAGTGACGCCGCTGGCACTGCCTTGATCGCCTTCCGAGCACGGCCTTGGGAGAGGCGGAAGGCGCTTCCGGGGGTGTCCGGCCGAGATCTGCCGGCGCATCTCGAGGCCCGTGACAAGCAACATGTACATGGCACCGCCGCCACATTCTCGAGAATTGGCGGCGGGAACGCGGTAGAAACCTGCAGCTCTGCTAGACACTGCGCCCTCACGTTGGCACGACCCGAGCGATTGATCGTGTGCGGCCTCGAGCTTGCCTTGTTGGCGCTGCTCGCAGCCAGCTGCACGAAACTCGAAAGCGCGAACGACCGCTTCAACCTCGAGGGTGGTAGCGGCGGAAGCAGCCACAGCGGCAGCGGCGGGAGTTCGGCTGCGACGCCGAGCGGGGGCAACACTGCGCGCGGCGGATCGGGACAAGGCGGCGCTAGCGCGGGCTCAGGAGGCCTCAGCGTGGATAGCTCCGCAGGTTCGGGAGCTGGCGAGGCGGGCTCTGGTGGCTCTGCGGGCAGTGGCGATCCGTGCGTCGATGAGAGCGGCTTTCAAGGGCTCGGTTGTTACACCTGCGAGCCACGCGACATCGTCAGCTTCGAGAACGCTTGCAGCAACGTGACTTGTACGCCGTTCGGCAATTCGCAGCGCTTGCCTCAGCTGGCTGCGAACGGTGAGCTGCCAGCGCTGCCAGCGATCAGCGCGGGCATGGGCGGAAGCAGCGGTACGGGGGGCAGCGCGGGAGCGCCGAACACTGGTGGCAGCGCAGGCAGCGGCGGTGGCAGCGCAGGCAGCGGCGGTGGCAGCGCAGGCAACGGCGGCGGCAGCGCCACGGGAGTTGCGTGCACATCGCTCGCCAAGGTGTCCGAGCTCGTGTTTCTCACCGGGTCTTCTGCGGCCAAACCGTATCTGCAGCAGGTCGCGCAACAGCTTGCCGCACAAGGCGTTTATCTGATCTACACGTCGACGGGATCTTGCGTCGGCGTCGACGCGATCCTCAACGGCACTCCCATGACTAGCGGCTCGGCTCCGGCGCCTGCAGTCACCGCAACTTACTGGGACAGCGCAGCCAGCACGGGTAAGCCCTGCGACCTTCCGAGCGCTGGCGTCAACGCCGATCTCGGCATCTCCGATGTGTTCGCGCAGACGTGTCCTGGCTTCGAGCTGGCCAATCCGGACGCTCTCTCGGTGCGCGACGCTCACGGCCCGATCCAGACGATGGCATTCGTGGTGCCCAGCAATTCGAAGCAGTTCGAAATCAGCGCGCAGGCTGCCTACTTGGCGTTCGGCTTCGGCAAAGACGCTGGCATCCTCGACGCGAACGGCGGCGGGCCGATTTGGAACGACGAAACGTTGCTGTTTCAGCGCAGCGCTTCGTCGGGCACACAAGCGCTCTTGGGAGCCGCGATTGGTGTGCCGCCGGCGCGCTTCAAAGGCAAGCCGCACAAAACTTCGGATGAGGTCGCAGCGTCGCTGCAGAATGCAACCGCGAGCGCCGCCGATGCCGACAAGGCGCTGGGCATTCTGGCGGCTGACTACCTGGTGAGTAACCCGCTGCTTCAAATTCGCCCGCTTGCGTTTCAAGACAGCAAGCAGGTTTGCGCCGTGTACCCCGATTCGGGAGAGAAGACGCGCGACAAGCGCAACGTTCGCGATGGGCACTATCCACTGTGGGGACCGCTTCACCTGCTCTATCGCGTGGACTCCGCCGGCAATCCGCTGAATCCTGCCAATCGCCAGCGCGTGCTCGACATCGTCGGCTATCTGGCGGGATCCAAGACGCTCCCCAACGGAGTCAGCTTGTTGGACGTCTACGCTCAAAACGGGCTAGTTCCCGAATGCGCCATGCGCGTCACGCGCACCAAAGACGGCGGCAACTTGTTGCCGTTTCGGCCGGCAGCCCCGTGCGGATGTTCTTTCGAACGACGAGCGACGGGAAGCACGCAGTGTACGCCGTGCACCGTACAAGGTGAGTGTCAGCCCGGCGAAACTTGCTCACTCGGCTACTGCGAACACTGAACGGCTGCCCTCATGGCGAGCCTGGTCCACACAAATGTCACTCACCCGTCGCGGCGCTCCGGACCGTTTTCACGAACACTCGAGCCCCCGCTGCCATGACGATGACTAACTCGTCTAGTTTGAGCACTCCCGCCCTCGGCACATCTACAGGCTTCGGTGCTACGAGCCTGCGACTGGGGGCGCTCGCGCGTTATCGACCGCTGTCGCGCCTCGGTCGAGGAGGAATGGCCGAGGTGTTCTTAGCCGCCTGGGAGGTCGCGCCGAACGTGCACCGCCCAGTGGTGATCAAGCGCCTTCACGCGCACTTGAGCGATGATCCCAACGCCGCTCGCATGTTCGTCGACGAGGCGCGGTTGGCTTGCCGCCTGGACCACCCGAACATCGTGCGCAGCTTCGAGGCAGGCGTCATCGATGGAACCTGCTGCATCGTAATGGAGTACCTCGAGGGCGCGCCGCTGCACCGACTTCTGCGCCGCGCCAATGAAAACGGAAAGCTACCCATCGAGTTCGCGCTGGCGATTGGCATGTCGATGTTGGAAGCGCTCGAGTACGCACACGAAGTGCGCGACTACTCGGGCGCGCCGCTTTCGATCGTGCATCGCGACATCTCACCGCACAACGTCTTCGTCACCAGCGACGGTTTGGTGAAGGTCTTGGATTTCGGGATCGCCAAGGCAGCGTCGCACGAGAACCACACTGCGACAGGTCTCGTAAAAGGCAAGATCGGGTACATCGCGCCGGAGCAGGCCGTCGCTGGTGAGGTCGATCAGCGCGCGGATCTGTTCGCTGCGGGTATCGTGCTGTGGGAAGCGCTGACAGGCGCAAGGCTGTTCAAGGGACCAAACGACATCGCGACCTTGAATCTCACCTTGGTCGGCGCCATCCCGCGACCATCGGAGCTGCGACCGGAGGTGCCCGATGAGCTCGATGCAATCGTGTTGCGAGCGCTGGAGCGCAACCCGGAGCGTCGCTACCCGACGGCCCGCTCCATGTACATCGCCCTCGCAGCGTTGGTCGAAAAACATCAGCTGCGAGCTGAACCGACGAGGCTGGCCGCGTTGGTCAGCGAGCTCTTTGCCGACGAACTGTTCGAGCAGCGGCGCCTAGTGAGCACCTCCCTCCGCGAAATCGAAGGCGTGCCCCCCAGCTCCAGCTATCGCCAACCGAGCAGCACCAGCGCGATTGTGCTGCCCGCCGAAGGCAGTGAAGCAGCCTCGGATGTGAGCGAAGTCGTCGCCGAGCTGCGCGGCAAGCAGCGTCGCGTGTTGCGCATCGGCGCAGTCGCGGTTGCCGCGGCGCTATTCGCAGGGGCACTCATTGGGCGCGCCGGCCATCGATTCGACGCGAGCAGCGCCGCCGCAACGCCGGTGCCGAGCGCGACCCCAATTCGAGCCGCGGCCAGTGAGCCCGCGCCGGTCCCGCCTCCCAACGCCGCGCCGGCGCCGACGCAGGAACCAGAACCCGAAGGTGTGCACGCAAGCCCTCCAGCTGTGGTGAACACACTCGCCACGCCGCGCGCGACGCGGTCGCGCCGTGCACGCGAGTCGGACGCGGCGGGGAGCACCCAAATCGATGCAGGCGCACGCGAGAGCGCTGGATTTGGGCTGGTCACACTCGATAGCGTGCCCTGGTCCGTAGTCAGCATCGATGGCAAACCCCACGGGCAGACTCCGCTCGTGAACGTGCGACTGCCCGCCGGCGTGCATCACGTGATGATGCAAAACGCAGAGCTCGGACTGCAAACGTCGTACAGTGTGACGGTGGTGGCCGGGCAAACGCTGAGCCGTCGGATCGGTTTGGAGCGATGAACGTGGCACGCCGCCTGTTCCCAGCGGCTCTGTGGCTCGCTGCGCTGATGACGAGCCAAGCCAGCTTGGCCGATGCAGCCGAGGAGCCCAGCCTCGCGAGCGCCGAGCGGGCCTACCACGAGGTCGACTTCGAACGCGCTTACGAGCTCGGTCGGCAGGCGCTGCAGCGCGGACACGCTTCGCGCTTGGAAAGCTTGCGTCTCTACGTACTACTCGGCATGTCTGCAGCCGCACTCGGTCACGACGAGGACGCACAGCGCTACTTCGCAGTGGCCCTCAGCATCGATCCCACGCGCAAGCTGGAGCGCAACTTATCCCCGAAAATCCGCTCGCCATACCTGCAAGCCGAGGCAGCGCTCGCGCTGTACAAGACGCCACTGGCGCTCTCCGCGAGCGAAAACCTGGCCGCACAACGACTCGCCTTCGCGCTGGAAGACCCGCAGTCGTTGGTAGCAAAGCTTACGATCTCGTTGCGCCAGCTCGGCACCGAAGCCTACCGCAAGGTCGAGCTTTCGAAACAAGCCGAAAACGCAGTGCGCATCGACAAGCGTTGGCTCGAAAGCGGATTCGAATACCACGCGCGCGGCCTCGACAGCTTCGGCAACACATTGATCGAGCTCGGCAGCAGCGAAAACCCGGTAACGGTCGCTGCCAAACCCGGCGCAAACGCGCAATTCGCATCGCAACAAAATCAAGCGAGCGCGGCCCGAAGCACTGCTGGCTCGACGCCATGGTTCGCGATCGCTCTCGGCACCGCCGGCTTGGCCGCCCTCGGCACGGGAGCCTACTTCCAAGTGCGTCGTGAAAGCGCCGCGGAAAAATGGAACGGCCCAGATTGTGAGCGCGCTGACGCCACTCGCGGCGAACAGTGCGCCGACGTCGACGCCGATCGCCGACGTTTTCAAACCGCGGCGATCGTGAGCTACGCGGCAGGCGGCGCTCTCGTCGTGACTAGCTTGGCCACTTGGCTAATCGGCAACGCTTCGGGTGCGCGCTCCAGCTCGGTTGGCAGCGTGACCATCATTCCGGGCGGAGCGTACGCAGCCTACGCCACGGGATTCTGATTTCGCGCCCCCGAGATGCGGCCCTTCGCAACTAGCTTGCGAGCTCCGCGGAGCTCTCTTCGTTGTTTTCGAGCGCGCCGTCCACGAGGGTTAGGATGCGGCCACGTTGGGCGGGCACGCGGGCGCCCGGCAGCACGATCCCGGTGAGGTTCAGCGGGTCACATGCCGAGAGGCGCACGACTTCGCCGTTGCGTTCGCTGCGACGTACGGCGCGCAGGGTCTCGACGGCGTCGGGCAGGGCGTATTGTTCGCCTGCGAAGCCATTTACGAAGCGGCCACCACGCACGCTGCCGCGAGCTTCGAGGCGTCGCAGGGCCCAAATGAGTTCGCGGAAGGGCACGGCGAGGGTCTCGCGAACGATTAGGTCGGGAAAGACTACGCCCCAGCGCGCGAGGAGCTGCTCCGCAACGGCCTCGGCCAGAGCATCGGGATCGACGCAGGGGTCTGCTTCGGGCAGCAGGGCCCAACGCCCTTCGCGTCGAACTTCACCTCCGGCGCCGCGGCGTAAGCCTCCCGCTGGCGCGCGCCAGACCGAATCGAGATCGGTTTGCATCAGGTTGCGCAGCGCTCCAAACCCATCCGAACCAATCAAGCCACGCGCGACACCGTCCCACAGCGCACTCGAGAGCTCACGCTTTGAGAGCCCGAGCTGCGCGCACAACTCGGCGCCAAACAGTGCTCCGCGCGCCCGCAAGAAGTCGACTACGCGTGCGCACTCCGCGCTGGCGTCGAGCGCAAACGCTTGGGAGCCGCGCGCCGCCAGCAGGAGCCAGGGAAGATCGGCCCGAAACGCGAGCGTGACCGGCGTTGCCCGCGAGATGGTTGCGCCGCGACCCAAGGCGATGGCGCTACGCCGGCTGAGCCGCCCCCATGTCACCTCGCCGGAGAAGCACAACGCGTCTAGCCATTCGCCGCGATAGTCCGAGACGCGAGCTGGCAGCACGTCGTTCTCCCAGCCTGCGACAGCGAGCTCGAAGCCCTGCAGCTGTTCGATCACGGCGGCCACACCACGCGTGCCTTCGCGGCGTTCGGCGAGCGTGACGCCTTGCCAGCGCAAGAGGAAACGCATGAAGTCCCGCGCCGTCACCGGCTCGACTTCGCGGCGCAGGCGGTCTTGCGTCGCGCGATGAATGCGGCTCAACAAGCGGCGGGCGCAATATTGTTCGGCGCTGTTGCCGGGTTCGAAATGGCCCCGCAAGGCGAAGCCCTCATTTTCGAGGCGCGCCAACGCGACGAGCACGTCGCCTTCCAGCAAACCCGTTTCGCGCGCGAGTTGAAAGGCCGTAGTGGGTCCCTTGATATCGAGCAGCCCACGCATGGCCTGGGTGAGCAGGGCTTCGCGATCGAAGTCGGCGGGAGCGCCGCGCGGCAAGCCGAGATCGGCAGGCGGCCAAACATCTGGTGAGAAGCGCGCAGAGCCGAACAGGGCCGTGACGGCGGCTCGCGCTTCCAGGGCACACCACAAGGTCGCGCGCTCGGTTTCGACGCGCAAGACGCGCCCCTCTTCGAGCAAAGTTGCGAACAACGCTGCAAGCGGCGTGCTCTCGGGCATCACCACTAATGCAAGCAGCAAGTCGTGGAGCTCGTCGGGAGTGCGCGGCGAAGGCTCCACCTCGGCGCGTACGCGGGCGATAGCGTCGGGATCGAGTGCGCTGAGATCGCGCGCTTCGAGAGGCAGTCCACGCCGCAGCTGCACCGCGCGGGTCCGTCGCTCCTCGAGCGGAGCGTCGTCCAGGAAGGTGTACGGGCGTGCACTCAAGATTTCGTGGCTGAGCAACGACGGCTCGGTGGTGTCGCGGAAATGCAACTCGACCTCGCCCTTCGCCGTTGCTTCGAGGAGCGCTTGCAGGCCATCGAGATCCATCGCCTCATGCATGCAGTCATGCAAGGTTTGCTCGACCAACGGGTGATCCGGAATTTCGCGAGGGCCGGTTGCGTTGTCTTGGCAGGCGGCGAGCGACGGGAAAATCGCGGCCGTCACGTCGTCGGCCTCCATGCGCTGAATCGGCGGAGGGTTGCGACGCCCACCGCGATAACGAAGCACCACCAAAGCGCGGTTCAGGTTCCAGCGCCAGCGCACGCCGAACATGGGCGTGACCAGCACAGCGTGCGTCAGCGCCTTCTTCACGCCAGCGGGAGCAAGGAAGTCGCGCATATCGCTGAGCGGAAAGCTGTGCTGCGGCCCGAGCGAAAGCACGATCGCGTCGTCGTTGGCAGCGGCCTGGAGCTCGAAGTCGAAGGAGCGACAGAAGCGCTTGCGCAGCAGCAGCCCCAACGCGCGGTTGATGCGTCCTCCGTGCGGTGAGTGCACCACCAGCTGCATGCCGCCCGTATCGTCGAAGAAGCGCTCGAACACGAGCCGAGTGCGCGTTGGTAACATCCCCAGCGCATCGCGGGCTCGCGCCAAATACGCAACGACCGCTCGCGCTACCTCGGAAGTGACCTGCGCCTCGCGCTCGACCCACGCCGCCGCCGCGAGTTCCGCGGAAGCTTCGGAGCGAGCCAGCACGCCTTCAACCTCGGCGCGCAACACCGAAACTTCGTCGGACAGCTCTAATGTGCGCGCCGGAGCTTCACCCAACCAAAACGGGATTGAGGGCGCCGCGCCTTCGGCGTTCACCACTCGCACCGTGCCGTTGTGCACACGGCGAATGCGCCAGGAAGTGCTGCCCAACAAGAACACGTCGCCAGCCATACTCTCGAGCGCGAAATCTTCGTTGATTGTGCCAACGAACGTCTCGTCCGGTTCGGCAATCACTCGATAGTCGGCCGCGTCGGGAATGGCTCCCCCCGATGTTAGCGCCGCGAGGCGCGCCCCGCGCCGCCCCTTGGCCTGCTGCTGAAGCCGATCTCGGTAAAGATAAGCAGCGCGCTTGCCCCGACCGGTGACCACCCCGTTCGACACCAGCTCCAAGATGGAATCGAACAGGTCGCGCGAAAGCTTGGCGTACGGCCACGCGCGGCTGACCAACTCGAACAACGCGCTCTCGTCCCAGTCTTGCGCGGAGCACTCCGCCACGAGTTGTTGAGCCAAAATATCGAGCGGCGCCTCGGGCATCTGCAAGGTGTCCAGGCGACCAGCGTGAACTGCGCGCAAGAGCGCCGTGCACTCGACGAGTTCGTCGCGCGTCAGCGGATACAGCCGACCCACCGGAACTGCAAAACGAGAATGCCCGGAGCGGCCGACACGCTGCAAAAACGTCGCGATGCTGCGCGGCGAACCCACCTGGCAGACGAGCTCGACGCGCCCGATGTCGATACCAAGCTCGAGTGATGCAGTAGCAACCAGAACCTTCAGCGAACCCTCGCGCAACTGCTGCTCGGCGCGCGCCCTGCGCTCCTTCGAGAGGCTGCCGTGGTGTGCCGCCACGAACTCCGCGCCCAACCGCTCCGCAAGCTGATGCGCGAGCCGCTCCGAGAGCCGCCGCGTGTTGACGAACACGAGCGTAGTGTGCCGCTGCCGCGCTTGAGCAGCGATGTCGTCGAGCACCTCGCCAAGCTGCTCGCTGGAGGCAACTGCTTCGAGCTCGCGCTGAGGCAGAGAAATCGACAGATCGAGTTCGCGGCGATGCCCCACGTCGACCAGACTGCAACGTGGAGCGCCGTAGTCGTTTTCGCGAGCGCCGACCAAGAGCCGCGCGACGCGCTCGAGCGGGCGCTGCGTGGCGGAGAGCCCGATGCGCAGCGGCCGTTGAGCGGCCACGTATTCGAGGCGCTCCAACGTCAACGCGAGGTGGGCACCTCGTTTGTCACGCGCCACCGCGTGAATTTCGTCGACGATCACGGTGCGCACCGATCGCAACGTCTCGCGCGAGCGTGCTGCCGTGAGCATGAGATAAAGCGACTCCGGCGTGGTGATCAGCAAATGCGGCGGATTTTTGACGAGAGCCGCACGCGCGCCCGCTTTGGTGTCGCCGCTGCGCATGCCAACGCGGATTTCGGGCGCAGCCAGGCCGAGCTCCAGCGCGACATTCCGAATCTCCTCGAGGGGCTGCTCCAGGTTTTGGCGAATGTCCACCACCAGCGCCTTCAGCGGCGACACGTAGACGACTTCGACTCGACCGTCGCGCAGCTCTCCGCGCTCGGCCGCGCGATACAAGCGGTCGATGCACAAAAGAAATGCCGAAAGCGTCTTGCCCGAGCCGGTCGGCGCCGCGATGAGCGTATCTTCACCGCGAGCAATACATGGCCAGCCGCGAGCTTGGGCCAAGGTGGGCCCATGCGAAAAGCGCCGCTCGAACCAGACGCGCACGGCCGGATGGAACATGGCCAGCACTTCTTGCGCATCCGCGGCGTTGGGTTCGATTGAGCTAGGCCGCGACGAGACTCGGGGTGGATTGGCTAACCCTGCCTGCATCGAGCTCTCCGCAACTGCCATCGGCGGAGCATAAGCGCGAGCGACGCCGGCGCCAGCTCACCAACTGGTGGGGCCAGTCATGCCCGCGGAACGCCACAAAACCACGGCTGATTTTGCTAGTGCGTGCGACCTAGCGCGGCGCCCGGTTCACTGAAGCAGGCAGCCGCGCGCGCGAGAATTTCCAGCGACCGCAAGCGTGCCGGGACGGTCGGCGCTGGATGAACGCTCATGACTTCATCGGGCGTAGTCAGCCGAATGAACTCTGCGAGATAGGCTTCTACCTCGGCCTGCGTACCGATCGCCGAATACATGGCCATGCCCTGGACTGAACGCCCAGCTGGTGACTCGAGCACGGCCTGGGCCTCTGCGTCGCTCCAGTTCGCGCCGCGGCCGAGCAAAGCTTTGACCCGCGCGCGCTGCACCACCGAAAACTGGTCGCGCGCTTCCGCGCTCGAATCGGCAGCCAGCACGTTGAGCCCCACGATGACGTACGGCTTGGAAAGCTGAGCGGACGCGCGGAACTCCCGGCGGTACAAGCGAACAGCCTCTTCGAGCGCCGCTGGCGCGAAATGCGAAGCGAACGCGTACGGTAACCCGAAACGCGCCGCGAGCCGGGCTCCAAACAAGGAGGAGCCTAGAATGTACAACGGAACCCGCGTGCCCTTCCCCGGCGTAGCTTCGACACCGGGTACGCGCGTTTCGTCCGCCAAGTAGGACTGAAGCTCGAGCACATCCTCCGGGAATGTTTCCGCAGCCGCAGCATCCACGCGTAGTGCGCGCGTCGTGATGGGATCGGTGCCGGGAGCGCGACCCAAGCCGAGATCGATGCGACCGGGGTACAGGCATTCCAACGTGCCAAACTGCTCCGCAATCACCAGCGGAGCGTGATTCGGCAGCATGACCCCTCCAGCGCCGAGACGGATGCGCTGCGTTTTTGCGCCCACGTGTGCGATCACCACGCTGGTAGCCGACGAGGCAATCATCGGCATGTTGTGGTGCTCGGCGTACCAAATTCGCTGGTAGCCGAGTTCCTCGGCGCGCTGGGCCAGCGCGACGCTTCCCATCAGCGCGTCGCGCGGCGTTTCATTGGTGGGCACAAAGGCTAGATCGAGGACGGAGAGAGCAAGCGGCATGGGTCGGCGTACCGGCGTCAGATAACATGGGGACAGGCCGGTGCGGTCGCAAGCCCGCGGCGCTCTCAGTTCTTCAGGCGATAGCCGGTCTTCACCATCCAGCGCACGATCGCGAGCAGTATGACGAAGAAGCCGAGCGTCATCGCCAGGCTGGTCTCGACCGACACGTCCGAGATGCCGTAGAAGCTCCAACGGAAGCCGCTGATCAGGTACACCACCGGGTTGAACAGCACGATGGTTCGCCACGCGGGCGGCAGCATGTCGATTGAGTAGAATGCGCCGCCCAAAAACGTCAGCGGCGTCACCACCAGCATCGGAATGAACTGGAGCTGCTCGAAACCTTTGGCCCAGATCCCGATCACGAACCCAAACAAGCTGAAGGTCAGCGCCGTGAGCAGCAAGAAGCTCACCATCCAGAGCGGATGCTTCACCTCTAGCGGCACGAACACTGCGGCCGTGCTCAGAATGATGAGGCCGAGCAAGATCGATTTACTGGCAGCTGCGCCCACGTAGCCGATGATCATTTCGAAGAATGAAATCGGCGCCGACAAGAGCTCGTAGATTGTGCCGGTAAACTTGGGGAAATAGATTCCGAAGGAGGCATTCGAAATGCTCTCCGTAAAAAGCGAAAGCATCACCAGGCCGGGCACGATGAAGGAGCCGTACGAAACGCCGCCCACCTGGGACATGCGCGAGCCGATGGCGGAGCCGAACACCACGAAATAAAGCGATGTCGTCACCACGGGCGTGATCACGCTTTGCACGAGCGTGCGGCCAAAACGCGCCATTTCGAATCGATAGATGGCCCATACGCCGCGGTGATTGAAAGCCGGCGCGCTCACGAATCCGCCCCATTTCGGTTGTGCACCAGGTTCACGAAGATCTCCTCGAGCGAGCTCTGTTGCGTGTTCAAATCCTTGAAGCGAATACCGAGCTCGTCGAGCCGCCGCAAGAGCCCAGGCACGTCGGCGCTACCGTCCTTCGCGTCGAAGCTGTACTCGAGCTCGTGCCCATCGGATTTCAAACTCAGTGGCCAGGTCGAGAGCCCGCTCGGCACGGCGGTCAGCGGCTGTTCGAGGTTCAGCGTCAATTGCCGCTTTCCGAGCTTCTTCATCAGCTTGCTCTTCTCCTCGACCACGATGAGCTCACCTTTGGCGACGATACCGATGCGGTCTGCCATTTCTTCAGCCTCGTCGATGTAATGCGTCGTGAGAATGATAGTCACGCCGTTGTCGCGCAGGCCCCGCACGAGCTCCCACATATCGCGACGCAGCTCGACGTCCACACCCGCCGTGGGCTCGTCGAGAAACAGGATGCTCGGCTCGTGTGACAGCGCTTTCGCGATCATCACACGGCGCTTCATCCCGCCCGACAAGCTCATAATATTGTCGTTGCGCTTTTCCCAAAGAGAAAGCTGGCGCAGCGTCTTCTCGATGTAAGCTGGGTTCTTGGGCTTGCCGAACAGCCCGCGGCTGAAGCTGACCGTTGCAATTACAGTTTCGAAGGCGTCGGTCGTGAGCTCCTGCGGCACGAGGCCGATTTGCGTCCGCGCTTCGCGATATCCCCGAACGATGTCGTGGCCCCCCACACGCGCGCTGCCGCTCGTGGGTGTCACGATGCCACAGACGATGTTGATGAGCGTCGTTTTGCCCGCCCCGTTCGGACCCAACAAGGCGAAGATTTCTCCCTTTTCTATGTCCAGACTCACACCTTTCAGCGCGGCCAACCCCGAGGCGTAAGTCTTCGTCAGCTTTTCGATTGAAAGGATCGGAGGCATGCCGGCGCCAACCATAGCCCAGGCTGAGCGGTTCCCCGAAGACAGACCGGATCTCCTGCGACGTTCCAGCAGTGTCCGGGCATTTCTGCCTCGCTCGGAGCGCTGGCGCGGGTAGCACCCCATAACTATAACGAACGCGTGGCGTTGCCTGACGATGGAGACCTCGCGCCAACGCGGGAAAGCGTGCATGTCAGCGAGGAGCGCTTCCGCCTGTTGATCGAAAGCGTGAAGGACTACGCCATCTTCATGCTCGATGCACAAGGGCGAGTCGCCACCTGGAACTTGGGCGCCGAGCGCATCAAAGGATACCGCGCTGACGAGATCATCGGGCAGCACTTCTCTCGGTTCTACCCGCTCGAAGAGGTGCGCGGCGGCAAGTGCGAATACGAACTCGAGCATGCCAGCCTCGAGGGTCGCTTCGAGGACGAAGGTTGGCGCGTGCGCAAGGATGGCAGCCGTTTCTGGGCCAACGTCGTGATCACCGCGCTGCGCGATGCAAGCGGTACCGTGGTGGGTTTTGCGAAAGTGACGCGCGATCTCACCGAGCGACGCGCGGCGGAACAGGAACGTTTGCGCCTCGGCCAACTGGCGCGTGAGCGCATTCAAGTACTGGCTGGTCTGGCAGATGCTCTGACCGCCGCCTTGTCCGTGGAGCATGTGGGGCAAGTCGTGTCCGAACGTGCGATCACGTTTACGCAAGCCGACACTTGCACCCTCTACTTAGTCGACGAACGCACGCGAGTTCTCGAACTCGTCGCGCAGCGCGGGTGCAACCCAGCGGTCGTGGATCACATTGGACGCGTCGGCCCGGATTCGGGCAACCCCACGTACGCAATCGGCATGGGTCAAGCGCCGGCGGTTTGGATCGAAAACGCGGAACAGTACGACGCATTTTTCCCCGCGCTCGCGCGCTTGGACGTGCCAGGTAAACGCTCCCAGTCCTTCTGGTGTGTTCCGCTCATCGCGGAGGGGCGCGCGATTGGCATGCTGGCAGTCGGTTTCTTGGCGCCGCGCCAATTCAACGATGAGGAGCGCGAGTTCGTCGATACCTTTGCGCGCCAATGCGCACAAGCGCTGGCACGCGCGCGCCGGCTCGAATTGGAACGCGCTGCGGCGCAGATGGCGGAACGCCTGCGCGCCTCATTGGCCACGACGCTGCGCAGTATTGGAGACGCGCTGATTTCCACCGATGCCGCGGGGGATATCACCCTGATGAATGGTGTCGCCGAAGCGCTCACCGGGTTCAGCGAGGCGGAAGCGCGCGGGCGTCCGCTGCTCGATGTGTTCCGCGTCGTGAACGAGCATACGCGCGAGCCGATACCGAATCCCGTCGAGCTGGTATTGAAAACTGGCAGCGTCGTGGGTTTGGCAAACCACAGCGTACTCTTGACGCGTGACGGGCGGGAAATTCCGATTGATGACAGCGGCGCGCCCATCCGCGGTGATAATTCGCACATCGAGGGCGTCGTGCTGGTGTTTCGCGACGTCACGCAGCGCAAGCGTGAGGAGTCGCGCCGCTCGTTTCTAGCTGATGCCGCGGCCGTGTTGGCCGAGTCGTTGGACTACGAAGCGACGCTGGCGCGCGTTGCGCAATTGGCGGTTCCGCGTTTTGCCGATTGGTGTGCTGTCGATCTCGTGAGTGAAGACAATACGAGTTCAAAGCGGCTGGCATTGGCGCACAACGACCCCGACCGGCTAGAGCTTGCCAAGCAGCTCTACTCGAAGTACGTGCCGCCAGCCGACGCTGTGAGTGGGCCTACTCGCGTGCTGCGCAGCGGTCGTGCCGAGCTCTATCCGACGATTCCGGCGGAGCTGATGGAAAAGCTATGCGCCGATCCGGCACAGCTGGCCGCGCTGCGTTCCCTGCACTTGAGCTCCGCGATGTTGGTTCCTCTGATCAACCGCGGTCACGTGCTGGGCGTGATGAGTTTCGTTTTTGCGCAATCGGGCAGGCGCTACAGCGACGCAGATCTTCAATTTGGAAGCGAACTCGCCGAACGCTGCGCCAACGCGATCGAGAACGCTCGGATGTACCGTTCCGAGCAGCAAGCGCGGCGTTCCGCAGATCTTGCAAATCGCGCCAAGGACGAGTTTCTGGCAGTGGTGAGCCACGAGCTCAGGACGCCGCTGAACGCGATTCTGGGTTGGGCCAAAATGCTGACGAGCCGCGCGCTCGACGAACACCGCCAGAAGAGCGCGCTCGATACGATCGAGCGGAACGCGGTCGCCATGGCACAGCTGATCGAAGATCTGCTCGACATGTCACGCGTGATCAGCGGCAAACTGCGCATCGATGTGCAGCCGGTAGATATCGCGCGCGTCGTGGATGCAGCGATTGAATCGATACGCCCGGCCGCGCTGGCAAAGGGCATTGAAATCGCCGTGCATCAGGAACCGACCCTCGCCTCACTCAGCGGCGATCCGACGCGCCTACAGCAGGTAGTATGGAATCTGTTGAGCAACGCCGTGAAATTCAGCTCGAAATCGGGGCGCGTCGAAGTTTTCGTGCAGAGCGCCGACAGCGCCATCCAGATTCGCGTGCGGGATAGTGGCCGCGGCATCGCCGCCTCGTTTTTGCCCAACGTGTTCGAACCGTTTCGGCAGGAGGACGCCAGCCCGTCTCGCACACGCGGAGGCTTGGGGCTGGGGCTCGCCATCACCAGGCAGCTAGTCGAACTCCACGGCGGTCAGATCGTGGCGCACAGTGACGGTGAAGGGCACGGCGCAACCTTCACCGTCACGTTGCCAATCGCGGGTGTAGAACCGCGGAGCGCAGGGTCCGAGCGCAGCGTGCGGCAATTCCGCGCCGGGGGCGCGTTCGAACGGCCCGATCATATTCGAGGCCTGCGTGTGCTGGTGGTGGACGACGAGGAAGACGCGCGGCGTTTGCTCGCTCTCGTGCTCGAGGACTGCGGCTGCGAAATCACCATGGCGGGAAGCGTCGAAGAGGCGATGCGAAGGTTCTTGGAGGCGCCGCCCGACGTATTGCTTTCGGACATCGCAATGCCGGGAGAGGACGGCTACGACCTAATTCGGAAGGTGCGCGCGCTGCCCCGCGATCAAGGTGGCGATGTTCCGGCAGCCGCGCTTACCGCGTATGCGCGCGCCGAAGATCGCCGCAGCATGTTGAACGCCGGCTATTCGATCCATTTGGCCAAACCGGTCGAACCCGCCGAGCTCGTTGCGGTAGTCGCCATGCTGAGCCGCTTTCTACAACGCAGCGAGCGGCCGCCCTCCGAGCGCTCATCGTAAGCCAAAGTGGAGAGCGGCCTGCGACGCGTCGCTTCATTCCTCGTCTTTAGTCTTCTCTTTGGCCTTATCGCCGGCATCCTCCATGGCCTCGCCGGTTTTTTCGGATGCCTTCTCGGCGCCTTCTTCGGTGTCCTTCGCTGCTTCGTCGACCTTCTCGCCCGCGTTTTCTGCGGGGCCCTCGGCGGGTTTGTTGCTCCCACCGCAAGCCAAAAAGAGAGAGCCGGTGAGTACGCTGATCAGGAGCTGTTTGGTCATTCGCTTGTCCTTCCACGCGGTGCAATTGCCTCACGACAGTGCCCGGCGTACATGGGCTAGAAGCCGACTGCGCGATAGCAATTCTCGCGCCGAACACTGGTTTTGGCTTTTCTTGCGGAACTCTCGGGCGCAGAAGTGCAGTCCCGCCTCTCGTTCGCAAGAACGCCGCGCTCGTTTTCGAATGAGCCTCCACGATCGGCGGCTCGCGCGCGAGCGTTTCTGATGGGGGACCCAGTGCTCACTCGCTGGAGAATTCGCGATCTACAGAAGCAATCGCTTGGCACCTGCCTTGCAGCTGCAATTGCAGAGGTTCGCCATGGGATTGCTACTGTTCATCATCTTCGGTTTCGTAGTTGGTTTGCTCGCGCGAGCGATCATGCCCGGCCGTCAAAGGATGGGAATGATTATGACTGCGGTGCTCGGCATCGTGGGCTCGCTGACGGGCGGTTTCATCGCGAGCGCACTCAGCGATGTGGAACCGACGCGCGTTCACGCGGCGGGTTTCATAGGCAGCATCTTGGGTGCGCTGTTGGTGCTCGGCATCGCGCGTGCTGTAAGTGGTCGCAGCACCGCGCTGCGTGTTTGAACGCGCTCGCGCGGACATGAGCAAAAGCCGGAGTGCGCTCCCGAGCGGGCGGCGAACTTCTGCTCAGCGCTGAAGAACGTCCAGGTCGTACTGAATGCCTTCACTCGCGCTGAGCGGTGGTTCGCCGGCGGGACCACCGTGATCCGTGTAAACCAACTCCACCGCGTACGCCAAAAGCCCTTCGCCCTGGTGCTCGCCCAGATCGGGCACGAAGCGCGCCTCGCAACCGACCAACGTGGTCAACGGATGCGCGTGCGTGTTGTGGACCAAGCTGATCTTCCAGGTTAACTCACTGCATTTCGCGGCTCCGTCTTCTGGATCGGAAGCTTCACCCCTCAACACGATTTCGCTGCCACGCGTCAGGCGTGTGCCGCGCGCCGGTTCCAGGATGCGCGCACTCGGTGGACTATTGCCGATCACGACTGATTCGGCACGCGGGCGGCTGCGCTTGCCGGTGCTCGAAGTGACTACCAACGAAACCGTGTACGCGCCGGCCTTCGTGAAGCGATGGTCGAGCTCTTTGGCGTGAACGTCGGCTTGACCGTCGCCGTCGAAATCCCAGGCATAGTCGACGATTGTCTCGTTCGGGCTCAAGGCGCGTGACGTAGATCCCGAAAAGTGCACCACGCGGCCAACCGGAGCGATCAGTGCGGAGGCCGAAAGCTCCGCAATCGGCTCGAGTGAGCCGAACGGCGCGTATTCGATGCGGCTGAGCTGTGCGTCGGGGTTGTTGCCCCAGAACGAGCTGCCGTACTCGAGCACGTAGAGAGAGCCGTCCGCGCCCACTTCGAGATCGATCGGCCGCCGAAACATTTCGCTGGAAAGCACGCGTTCCACGCGCGCAGCTCGCCCCGCAGCATCTACTTGTACCGCGGCGATCAGGCTGCGCGTCCAATCGGCCATCAGAAGCTGCCCTTGAAAACGCGCAGGCCAAGCCGCGCGCGCATCGCCACCCGAGCGATACACGGCACCAGCGATGGCTGCGCGCCCGATGAATGTTCCGTCGGGCAAGATCCCGCGCCCCAATGCCGGATACGTCATCGTTCCGTAGTCGTAGGCCAGGACCGGCATCACACTCGCCGCACAGTCGAAGGGCGCGCCGATGCTGCCCGTCCCGAAGTCCACGTTGGAGTAGGGCAAACCCTCACCAATGCAGTGCGGCCAGCCGTAGTTGCCTGGCACGGCCAAGTTCACTTCATCGTAGCCGCGCGGGCCACGTGTGGAGTCGCTGGACGCGTCAGGCCCTATGTCGCTGAAGAAAACACGACCATCGAGCGGATCGGCGGCCAGACGATACGGATTGCGCACGCCCATCGAATAGATTTCAGGACGACCAAGCTCACCCGTGGTGGGAAACAAGTTCCCATCGGGAATCGAGCCATCGCGGTTGATACGCAGAATCTTCCCTCGCAAATCGAAGGGATTTGCGGCCGTGCGCTCGGCGTTGAACGTTTCGCGTCCCGGACGGCGATCGATCGGCGCTGTGCCGTTGGAATCGAATGGATTGGTGTTGTCGCCCGTTGAAATCCAAAGCGTGCCATCGGCGGCGAACGTCAGCGCTCCCCCTTCGTGGCAGCAGCGGCGCTCGCTCGGCACCTCCAACAGAACCACGCGGCTGCTCGCATCGAGCGTTCCATCGGCGCGAGCCGTGAAACGTGTCAACACGTTGCGCCCAGCAGGCCCCTGATCAGCCGACGTTTCGGCGATGGGCGCCGAGTAATACAAGTAGACGAACGGCTCTTTGGCGAAGGCTGGATCCAACGCCAAGCCCAGCAGCCCATTCTCTTGTGCCGTGTCGACCTCCAACGCGAGTGCAACGTCTACCTTCCCGCTTTTTGCACGCAAAATGCGCACCTCACCGGTGCGCTCGATGAAGTAGATGTCATCGTCGGGCCGCACTGCGAGCGCAATCGGGCTCTGCATTGCACGCGTCAGAACTGCTCGTCCAAAACCAGAACCCCGAGCCGCCCAACGCACCCCACCCAACAAATGTGCTCGGAAGTTCGGGTCTTGCCACGTCTCGCTAGCGTGACCCAAACTCGTGTAGAAACTTCGGCCCCCATCGAATTGGTGGTACCAACTGACAGGCTTGTCCTCACCTTCTGCAGCGAGGGGCGCCACGACTTTCAAAACCACGGCCGCTCGTTGACGCGGACTGCGATCGAACTCGTAGCTCCCGGCTGCAAGCTCGAACGTCGCTGGCAGATTCAGCGCAGAGGCATGAGTGTTCTCTTCGAACCCGAGCGTCCAGCTGCCTGCGGTGGCTTCACGCAGCGCTTGCGCTCCCACGAGCGCGGCGTACCAATTCGAGCCGAGTTGGGTATCGGCCGCGGCGTGCACGCCAACGAAGCCATGGCCGCGTTGGATGTAACGCCGGAGTGCATTCTCCTGGCCTTCATTCAAGACACTGCCGCTCGTGTTCGCGAACACCACCGCGTCGAAGCGCTTCAACCCCGCATCGCTGAACCTATCGGCGTCGGCGCTGATGATGGCTTGAATGTTCTCGCTCGCGGGCAGCTCCTGGAACAAGGCCGTCACCGCCGGCAATGTTTGGTGCTGCGCTCCGCGCTCCGCCGTAAACACCAAGATTTGCAAGGTACCGCTGCGAGCCGGCTCGTCCGGCGGTCCGGCATGTTGCGTGGAGCCACACGCCATCACGAGGGACAAAGCTGCCAGCAGCGCGGATTGGCGCAGCAACGTCATGCCCCCTCCCTCGCCACGATCTTGCAAACTGTATCCCATGTGCGTGTGGTGACCGCCTCGCCAAAGGTCTTCTCAATCAGATTCATGAACACGGCGCCGCGCGGGCTCGGGACGTAGGCCGTGAGCACTACGCGCTCGCGAAGCTCCAGAATGCGTGCGCCGTCTTTCTCGACAGGCAACGCCAACTTGGCCTTGGGAGCCTCCCTCAGAAAGCTCACCACCCGCTTGGCGGCCTTTGGCAGACGATAGGAGCCGAACGGGTCGTCATCGATTAGCTGCCCGAGCTCCTCCACCGCTCGCACGATCGTCAAAAAGCTCTTTCCGAGCTGCTTTTGCATCGCTGCTTCAGCTTTCGTTTCCAGCGCCTTCTCCGACTGGGAGCGGGCGCCGAACACTACATTCCCGCTACTCAGCAGTGTCTTCACGTCGCTGAAGCCAGCGGACTCGAAACACGCCTTCAACTCCGACATTTTGGCGTTCATCGGCGACACACCCCGCAAGAACGCAGCGTACCTTTCCAGTTTCGTCATGCTCGGAGCCGGCACGATAGTCGACGGCAAGCGGCCTTTTTCATTTGTTTCGAGGCACTGTTTCAAAACGGCGTCCTGGCACGAAAATCACGGCGCTGGGGTATCCGGCCTACGCTAGCCTGTGGCCACCATGAACGACTCGGCGGACCTGATTACGCTTCGACCGGTTGCCATCGTTCGCTCGTCGCTGCTGTCGCGCAGCGATGCGCCGAAACAGGGCAACGAGGGCGCGCCGGATGCTTGGCTCGAGGTGGCGGATTGGGCGATGGATGCCGTCCACGGCCTGAAGGTCGGTGACGAGATCATCGTCATTACTTGGTTCGATCGCGCTCGGCGCGAGGTTCTGCAGGTGCATCCACGCTCGAACCCGAACAACCCGTTGACGGGCGTTTTCGCAACGCGTTCGCCCGATCGTCCCAATCCACTAGGGCTTCATCCGGTTCACATCCGCGCCATCGAACGCCACCGGTTGCGCGTCGGCCCGCTCGAAGCCATCGAAGGCACTCCGGTCGTCGACATCAAACCAGTGCTGTAGCCGATCGTCCAAAGGCGCGTGTCGCTGCCCCACCGAGGCAGTTCGTGCTGCCTCAACGCTGCAGCTGCCACCATCGCTTCGCAGTTCGGGCACCAGCTCATCTGCCGGAGGATTGGTGCAAGTCGCCGCACCCTGCATGGTTATGACGGAACCCGCAGGGATGCCTCGCGTCCACAAGCGTGCCCCGCGCCGAGTTTGCCCGCTCCGTCGCGCAGAATACCGACGAGTGGCGCCAAAATCACGGGCGAGCGGGTTCGCGCGGAGTTGGTGCGCGCGTTGCAAGGCACCTCGGTACGATGGCCGATGGCTGCCCCCACATCATGACTCCGCTGCTCGCGGCGGGGACCACGCTCGCGGAAAAATACCGCATCGAGCGGCTCATCGCAGAAGGCGGCATGGGTGTCGTGTACGAGGGTTACCATCTCGTCCTCGAGCAGCGGGTTGCGGTGAAAGTCGTACGCCCCGAGTACGCGCACCACCCGGAGGCGGTCGCGCGCTTCTTAAATGAGGCGCGCGCGATTGCGCGCTTGAGGGGCCATCACATAGCTCACGTCCTCGACACCGGACGCACCGACTCCGGCGCACCCTACATGGTGCTCGAGTTTCTGGAGGGGCGCGATTTACGCACGCAGCTCGATACCGACGGCGCGCTCCCCATCGGCGTTGCCCTCGACTATGTCCTGCAGGCTTGTGAAGCCGTGGCCGAAGCGCACGCAATCGGCCTCATTCACCGCGATCTGAAGCCGGACAACCTGTTCATCACGCAAGCGCCGGATGGGCGCGACGTCGTGAAGGTCATCGACTTCGGAATTTCCAAGCGGCTCGACGATCGTGGCCGGTCGCTCACCAAACAAGGACAAAGCCTTGGGTCGCCGCACTACATGGCGCCCGAACAGATGTCCACCCCCGAGCAAGTCGATGCACGCGCCGACATTTGGTCGCTCGGAGTGGTGTTGTACGAGCTTTTGTCCAACACGGTGCCGTTCACCGGGGACAATCTTGCCGCCGCATGCTTACAGGTGCTCACCGGAGGGGCGCGTCCGTTGCGCGAGCTACGCCCGGAGGTATCCCCCGAGCTCGAGCAGGTAGTGATGCGCTGCCTCGCGAAACACAGGGAAGACCGCTTCTCGAGCATCGAGGAGCTATCGTCCGCACTCCTCCCGCTCTACGAAGCGCTGGTTCCGAATTCGCAGCGCCGTCCCATCTCGCAACGCCCCGTGAGTGAGGCGCCAGCGTCGCGACTCGAGCCCTCGGCAGCTGCGGCGCTCGGCGAAGCACGCACGCTGATGTCGGGTAGCCAGGTCGAAGAGCCCGAGCCGCGAGTCAAAATCAAAGCGAAGACTCGAAGCGCACTCGCGCTGAGGCGGCGTGCGATGGTGGCAAGCGCCGCAGCCGTGGTCGTCGCCGTAGTTGGTGCCCTGCAAGCCGCAGTGCCTCGCGCAAGCGTGAACAGCTCGAGCTCCGGCGAGCAACCGGTGCAATCTGGGTTGGTCGCTCGGTCCGAAACAGCAGTTGCAGCAGAGCCTGCGCCACTCACGGCGACGGTAGCTTCACCTGCTACCGCCCACGTCGAACCAGCCGCTCCAGAGCAGCGAGCGGTTCAACCCGCTTCGGTGCCGCAACGCCGAGCAGCCGCGTTGCCGCGCGCGCCACAGCCCAAGCCACTGCCCAACTCGCTGCACATGCTGCCCGCGCCGAAGCCCGTGGCCGAACCTGCTCCAGCGCTACGGCCCACGGCACCGCTGGCCGATGCGTCCGAGCTCGTCAATCCGTATCCAGACGAGAATCCGAACGCGAAATCCCGAACGGAGCGGGCGAAGCGCTGAATGTCCACGCGCGCGCTTGGTCGTTCCCGAATACTCGCCGGGCTCGGCATCTGCAGCAGTGTGATTTCGACCTTGCCAACGCGGGCACTCGCGCAGCAGAGCTCCGCGGCGGTTTCGAGCCAGGCGGGCAACGCCGACGCACGGCGCGCACGTGCCGCCGAACGTTATCGAGAGGGTGTCGAAGCGTATCGCTCGCAGCGCTACAAAGATGCGATCGACGCGTTCAACGAAGCAGATTCATTGGCCCCCAGCGCCGCGCTCTCGTTCAACGCTGCGCTCGCTTACGAACAGCTGCTCGACACGGCCAACGCGTTGCGCTCCTATCGCGATTATTTACGCCGTTCCGGCACTGGCGAAAAAGCCGACAAAGCACGGCTACGCATCCAAGACCTCGAAGCGCGCCTGGCAACGCGCGGGGTGCAGCAGATCAGCATTCTGTCGGAGCCGCCCGGCGCCACGGTCAGCGTCGATGGCCGTGCTGTGGGAGTCACGCCCTGGACGGGTGAACTCTCGCCCGGCTCTCACCACGTCGTCTTGTCGCTCAAGGGTTATGAAGACGAAGCGCACGACGTGACCCTGAGGCGCGACCACGCCAGCGATGTGGCGTTCACCCTGCAACCGACCCAGAGCGCGCACCTTTCGCAAGCTACGAACAACGCAACCACGACTCGCCATCCACTCGGTCCTTGGCCGTGGATCGCGCTCGGTGCCGGCGGCGCAGCGCTTGCCACGAGCCTCGGCTTCGAGCTGTCACGGCGTGCAGCCGAAGACGATGCGCGCAACGCGACCAGCCAAACCGGCTACGCCGATCGCCTCGACGCCATGGATTCACGTCAAACCGCGGCGCGCTGGTTTGCAGCCGCGGGGGGTGGCCTGCTGCTGGCGAGCGGTGTTCTTTTCTTGCTCGACGCCCGCGCGGGTCGCGAAGCTTCTTCAACCGGCGTTGAGGTCGGCAAGGATCGCTACTTTCTCACTTATCGGAGCTCTTTCTAATGTCGCGGCTGCATTTTCTGGTCGCGCTCGTTCCAACGCTCGTGCTGTTGGCGTGTGAAAGCGACCTTTCACGGAACTTCGACGGCAGAGCTTGCGACTCGAATTCGCAATGCCTCCCCGGTTACGTCTGCGACGCGGCCACGAACGTGTGCATCGAGACCGCCAAGCTGGCTTCTGGGGGACGCAGCGGAAGCTCGGGTGGCGGCGGGGTTGGATCCGTCTTCAATCAACCCGCAAGTGGCAACGGCGGCGGCAGCGGCTTCGAATGCCGCGAGGGAGAGACCCGTTGTGGCGGCTCGTGTGTGCGCGTCGACTCCGATCCCACGCATTGCGGCAGCTGCAATGCGGTGTGCACCGCTCCCGCTGGGGGACTTGGAACATGCACGCACGGCCGCTGCAACTACCAATGCGAGGCGCCGCTCGTTGCTTGTGATGGCGCGTGCCGCGACGTGAGCAACGACGCCCAAAACTGCGGGGCCTGCGGCGTTCGTTGTGTGGCTCCAGGCAATGCGCTGGCCGCCTGCGTCCAGGGCAGCTGCCAAGCGGCTTGCGCTGCCGGCTATACCGAGTGTGATTCGGGCTGCGTCGACACGTCGAGCGATCCGCGTAACTGCGGGGCCTGCGGCAAGAGCTGTGCAACCGGCCAGGTTTGCTCGGACGGGGCCTGCACGAGCAGCTGCGCTGCGGGCAAGGTCGCGTGCGCCGGCTCGTGCGTGGATCCGGAAAGCTCGGCTCAGCACTGCGGGAAATGCGGGAACGCCTGCCCCGCTGCGTTAAACGCCACTCCCGCGTGTGAGGCGGGCAGCTGCAAACTCGCCTGCGCTCCTGGTTTCACGTTGTGCGGGTCTACCTGCGTCGACACGCGTAGCGACGCAGCTAATTGCGGCACGTGTAAGACCGCTTGCAACGCGCCGGCTCGCGCCAGTGCCGTTTGTGCGAACTCACAATGCTCGTTCGTGTGCAACAGCGGTTACGCAAAATGCGGATCCATGTGCACCGATACGCAGAGCGATCTGCACCACTGCGGTGGCTGCAACAAAGCTTGCGCTACCGGCGAGGTCTGCTCGGCGGGCGTGTGCAAGCCGAACTGCGCTGCGAACCAGAGCGTTTGCTCCGGAATGTGCGTCACGCTGGCCACCGATATTTCGAACTGCGGCACGTGCGGCAACGAGTGCCCCAGCTCGGCCAACGGCCAGGCGACGTGCAGCGCGGGCAAATGTGGTCTCAGCTGCGGCGCCGGCTTGTCCGCTTGCGATGGGCGCTGCGTGAACCTGAGCACTGATGTCGCCAACTGCGGCGCTTGTGGCAAGACCTGCATGACACCCGCCAACGGCAGCGCGGTGTGTACAGCGGGTGTCTGTGGCGTGCGCTGCGAAGCTCCCGCCATCGCGTGCAACGGAAGCTGCGTCGATCCCACCAGCAACAAGGCACATTGCGGTGGCTGCGGCAAAGCTTGTGAGGCAGGCGAGGTGTGCACCGGAGGGATTTGTGGTGTCAGCTGCAAGGCAGCCGAAACTAAGTGCAACAACACCTGCACCAACCTGAACAACGATCCGAGTAACTGCGGCGACTGCGGCACTACCTGTGTTGCACCCGAGGGCGCGACGGCCACCTGTGAGGCAGGCAAGTGCGGCTTTGCCTGTGCGACCGGACGCAGCGCTTGCCCCGACGGCTGCTTCGACTTGGCAAGCGACGTAAAAAACTGTGGCGCTTGCAACAACCTTTGCCAGTCGGTGACCAACGGCAATGCCACGTGCAAACAAGGCGCCTGTGGTGTCAGCTGCGCGAGCGGCTATGCATTGTGCAACGGCGCTTGTGTAGACACGCTCAGCGACGAGAAAAACTGCGGCGAATGCGGCAAGCAATGCAAGGGCAAAAACAGCACCTGCCTGCTCGGGTTGTGCTTGTAACTCGAACTGCCGAGTCCGAATCGCCGTTAGTGGCGCCCTTGAAGAGGATCGAGCGGACTCGAAGGAGGCTCCACCGGTCGGGCCGGGTTCGCGACCGGCGGCGGCGTCGAGCTTGGGAGGGTATTCGGCGCACGCCGACGTGGCTGCGCAATGGCCGCGCGAGGAGCCGCCGCGGGCGTCGACGGCGCGCTCACGCTCGGCGCCGGAGCGCTGAACGCGCTCGGCAGGGCGCTCGGAGTCGGTTCGATCGTAGCTGCAGTAGCGGACACCGAAGCGTGGGGCAGCGCGGGCTCTGTGGTACTCGATGCCAGAACCGCTGAAGGCGGCTCCTCAGCGCGCGAGCGGAACCGCAACCACGATGCATAACCCCCAACGCCGGCCACGACGAAGAGCGCGCCGACCAGCCAGCGCCCACGTTTGCTGGGGACAGGATGAGTCTTTCCGAAGCCGTTTTGAGTCGAGCTCGCCACCGGAATCGACGAAGACGGAGCCAGGGCAGCGTTGCTCGCGGGAACGCCGGCCACACTGAGAACCCGCGTGATGCGTTCCACGCTGCGAAGCGATGCCGAGGGTGCGAAAGGGGCCAATGCCAGCGCAAGCTCCGCCAGATTCTGATAGCGTCGCCCGCGATCCTTCTCGAGGCAACGCAAAACCGCGCTCTCCAGCGCTTCCGGCACGTCTCGGCGCAGACTTCGCGGTGTGGGAACCGGTTCGTGCAGGATCATTCCGCAGAGCTGGGGCATCGTGTCGGCTTGAAATGGAACGCGACCGGTTATCAGCTCGTACAAGATCGTACCGAGCGCCCAGATGTCGGCACGGGCATCGACGTCGCGAGTGCTGGCCAGCTGCTCTGGTGACATGTACAAGGGCGAGCCCATGATGGCGTGAGTGCGCGTCATACCGAGCTCAGCGCCTGAGCCGCCGGTGCTCGTCATCTTCGAGATCCCGAAGTCGAGCACCTTGATACATGGCGAGCCGTCTGCACGACGGATGATGAACAGGTTTGCTGGCTTCAAATCACGATGCACGATGCCCAGCGCGTGCGCTTCTGCGATGGCCTCGCTAGCTTGCAGCAGATAATCCACGGCATCCGCGACCGCGAGTGGACCGGAGTCGTGCACCAAGCCTGCCAGATCTTGACCCTGCAGGAGCTCCATCACCATGTACGGTGCGCCGGACTCCAACGTGCCAACGTCAGATACGCGTGCAACGTGCTCGCTCTTGATTTTGACGGCTGCTCGCGCCTCCCGCGCAAAGCGAGCCACCGCTTCTTCGTTTCCGAGCGCCTGCGGCAATAGGAACTTGATTGCAACGCGCTCGTCGAGCTGCATGTGCAACGCCTCGACGACGATACCCATCCCGCCCTCGCCCAATACGCGCTCGACGCGGTACTTGCCCGCGATGATTTCACCTGGCTTCGCTTGCATCGCTCGCCCGAGCCTAGAGAAAAGCTCGACCCTAAAAGCAGGCTAGCCGACTTCACATGCGTGGACCACGCCGTTCGCGCGTGAACTTTCTCTCATGTCGCTTTGCACTCCGCGCACACGTGTCGGAAGAACCCTGAATTTTCTCTCATGCGGAGCGCCCCGTAACGTGATTTGAATACGTTTCGAGGAGGCGAGCGCTCAATCCGCCTCTCAGCTGGTGATGAGGACATGAACTGTCGTGCGCGTTTCGTCGTCTGCGCAGCTCTCGCATTTTCGCTAGGCACCGTAGGTTCGGATTTGGCCCGGGCAGAGTCGGGTGACCGCGCTCTGGCGGAGCAACTCTTCCGCAACGCGCAAGAGCTCATGAAGAAGGAGCGCTACGCGGAGGCCTGCCCCAAGCTGAGTGAGAGCCATCGGCTCGATCCGGGCACGGGCACTCTGCTCAATTTGGCGGTTTGCCACGAACGCGAAGGCAAGCTCGCAAGCGCCTGGGCCGAGTACAACGACGTGATCACCCTCGCGCGGCGGGACCAACGCGCAGATCGGGTTCAATTCGCCGAGCAGCGCATCGCCGCAATCGAACCGCAGCTCTCGCGGGTTACCATCGAACTTTCGCCGGGCACTGAAACCGCTGGGCTCGAGCTCTTGCTCGATGGGCAACGCCTGGGGCTGGCAGCACTGGGCGTGGCAGCGCCGCTCGACCCGGGCACACACACGTTGGCGGTGGGCGCGCCAGGCAAGCGCCCCTGGCAAATACGAATCGAAATCGGTTCCCCGGGAGCGCAACAACGCATCGTTGTGCCAAAGCTCGAAGACGCTCCCCTCGATGCCACGAAAGACACAACCCAAACAACGCCCGGCGCAGCGGAGGCACGGCCGCGCAACACTCAACGCATCAGCGGCTACGCGATAGCTGGGCTCGGCGTCGTCGGGATTGGTTTGGGCTCTTACTTTGGCCTGCGCGCAATCTCCAAGAACAACGAATCCAACGATCAGGGCTGCATGGGCAACGAATGTCCCGCCGATGCTGCGGCCACACGGCGCGCGGCGGCCTCGGCTGGCAACGTCTCGACCATCGCGTTCCTGGTTGGTGGTGCCGCATTGGCGACGGGCGTCGTATTGGTACTCACGGCGCCGCGCTCCAGAGGTGAAACCAAGCCGCCTCCGCAGGCAGCATTCAGGTTGAGTCCCGGTGGCGCGCAGCTTGAGCTGGGAGCCAAGTTTTGATGGCGCACCGCGCTTTGCGCCTGCGCGGCGTCGCACTCGCGCTCTCGATTGTGGCCTGCAATGCCATCGTCGGTATCGAGGATCCCGTCGTCGTCGATTCGAGCAACGGCTGTGTACTGAACTCGGATTGCCCTGCTTCGAATCAGGTTTGCTTATTTCGCATTTGCAGTCCTCCCTGCAGCGCCGATCGCGATTGCGCCGTGGGTTCGCGCTGTTTGGTGACCAAAGCGGGCCTCGCTTGCGTTGCGGTCACCAACGCGCGCTGCACCAAAGCTTCCGACTGCCCAGAAGGCTCGCTCTGCTCGAACGGTAGCTGCCGGCATGATTGCTCCAACGGCTGCTTGAGCGACCAAACTTGCACCAGCGATGGAGTGTGCCGCGGTACCAGCACACACGAAGAAGCAGGTGGTTCCGGCGGTGCGGGCAGTGGAGGCAAGGCGGGCGGTGGAAGCGGTGGGCAGATTGCGAATGCCGGAGCCGAGGCAGGTGGAAGCGTTGGCATGGGCGGCGCATTCGAAGCGGAAGGCGGCGTTAGCGGTTCGCTCGAAGGTGGTGCGGGCGGAGCCGGCGGGGTTGCGATGGGCGGCGTCGGCGGTTCCGTGGCTGGCTCCGGCAGCGGTGGTGCTGCTGCCAAGTGCGTTCCTGGCAGCAAGCGCTGCAACGATCTCGTGGTCGAGACGTGCATCAACGACGCTTGGTCGCCAACGGGCGACTGCCCCTTCGCTTGCACCGGCGGCGAATGCACCGGCGAGTGCACTCCGAACAACAAGGATTGCAAGCTGCTCGTGCCGCGCACCTGCTCGACTGCCTACAAATGGGTGGAAGCTTCGGCGTGCGCGAAGACCTGTGAAAACGGTGCCTGCGTGGATCGCTGCACGGCGGGCACGTTGCAGTGTAGCAACGGCGATCTGCAGCGCTGCGGGACGGACGGCAGCTGGTCGCTGGCACAAGACTGCAGCGTCGACTGCGTGAACGGCCGCTGCACGGAGTGTACGCCGCCCGCCGAGCAATGCGTCAACGGCGTGCACCGCACGTGCGCTTCCGACGGCACGTGGGGCACTCCCTTTCAATGCGCGGTCATGTGCGTCGGCAACGACTGCGGCGTGTGCACGCCCAATGCACAGCCTACCCAATGCATCAACAACGCGCCGCAGTACTGCGATGCCAAGGGACAATGGCAAGCAGCGGGAAGTGCCTGCACGGGCACCACACCAGTGTGCCTCAACGGCAAATGCGTCGCGTGCACCCCGCGCACCAGCGAATGCCTGGACTCGAACACACCACGCAGCTGCACCGACGCCGGCGCTTGGCAGAACGCTACGGACTGCACCGGCACCAAACCAGTCTGCTTGAACGGCGCTTGCGTCGCATGCAGCCCGAACACTCTCGATTGCCTCGACTCGACCACGCCGCGCTCCTGCACGAGTGCAGGCACTTGGCAAAACGGCGCGGCTTGCGCCGGAGCCACTTCTGTGTGCCTCAACGGCGGCTGCGTGGCGTGCAACCCCAACGCTGTGGACTGCCTGGATTCGAACACACCGCGCGCCTGCACCGCCGCCGGCAAATGGCAAAACGGCACCGATTGCTCTGGTCAAACGCCGGTGTGCCTCAGAGGCGCCTGCGTCGCCTGCACGCCCAACGCGACCCCCACCAGCTGCACCTCGAGCTGCTCTCGCACTCCGCGCCATTGCGACACCAACGGCAGCTGGGTGAACGACACCAACTGCTCCACCGGCAACTACTGCCAAAACGGCTCTTGCGTCGCCAGCGAGGAGAAGATTGGGCTCTACACACCAACAGGCCCCAGCTTGGGCGGCGCCGGAAACATCGTATTCGCTCAGAAAGTCGAAGTAACCTGTCCGACTCAGGTCATGCGGCTCGGGGCGTACTTCGCAGCCGGTGGTGGGCAGATTCAATTCGGCCTTTACGACGGCAGCGCAACCGCACCCGCCAATCTCCTGGCCGTGAGCTCGAAAGTCACGATCCAAGCCACTTTCACGGAAGCCTCGCTGTCGAGTAGCATCACGCTCCAGCCAGGAATGTCGTATTGGATTGCAGCTAATCTGAGCGCCAGCGGCGGCTGGCAGGTGAACTACGAAACACCCGGGAGTGCTCGCTATGTGAGCTACGACTTCGCGAGTCATAGTCCCGCGCTCCCCCTCAGCTTCGGTGCGACGCCCTCCACGTACACGAGCTCGTTCGATTTCTATGCCGCGGTCGTGAAAAACCCGTAATACGGCGTCCATCCCTTCGTACAGGTTTCCTCCCATGAGCGTTCACGCAGCTTCGCAGTCGCGGCCAGGTTTTCGCATTGGGGCGCAGCGCGCCGTGATTCGAGCACTCTCGGTATTTGGATTGTTGGTGTCCACGTTGCTGCCCGCGACGTTGCACGCGCAGACCGCGTGTGTACCGCAAGCCGGCGGAGTTCCTGGTCTGCCTGGGCCGCCAGACTGGGCAGTTCCGCTGCCTCCTCCGCTCACTCCGACCGCCATCGACGATCCGCGCTGGCGCGGAGCCGCACGCGAAACCTTTCCCGACGCGCTGGCTGGAACCACTCCCGACGTCGCGACACGCCTGATTCACTCCGGTGGCTCACTCTTCATGCAGTTTCAGGCGTTGGGGGACGTCACCGCCGGCACCGTGAGCAACCCCGGCACCGGCAACATCTACTGGGACGCGGCCTACGTCGGCTTCGCGAACGCTGCTTTCACTAGCGTGCAAATCGTCCGCGTTGGAGTGGATTCAACGGGCGCAACCTTCATCTATCGTTGGGAAAAAACCGGAGCCAGCTGGGTCGGCATTCCAGGGCCGCCGGCGTGGCTCACCGCCAACAAGGCGTGGAACACCCAGTCGGTGAGTGGCCTCTCAATCACGTGGACCATCAATCTCAAGATTGCGATGGGCTCAGCACCGGGAACCAAGTTTTGGTACGCCGCCGACATGGCGCAGCTGCCGAACGTCGCCGTGGAAACCTTCGCCTTCCCGAGCCGCGGTGGCTTCGCACAACCAAGCCCTGCACCTGACACCGCCATTGCAGCAACAACTTGGGGCGCGCAATTCGATAAAATTCGCGACCCGAACAGCGACGGCGTGTTCACCGACTCCGCTTGGGGCGACCTAAACGCCTACACCGGCGCGCTGCCCGCCGCTTGCTCCGGCATTCGCCTCGAAGACAACGCCATCGGTACACAGTTCGATTGGAAGATAGCCACCAACCAAAGCAACATCTTCCACGCGCAACTCTCGGCCGTGGGTGTTCCACTACCGCCCGCGGGCGCAGTCAAAGCACGCTTCCGCATCGCCAACTGGGGCATGACCATCGGCGTGGACGGCAGCTGGAACGACATCCCCGGCGGCACCTACGCAGACAACCGCGTAAACGACGCCGCAGGCTTGATTCAATTCACCTGCCCCTTCCCGCCCGCGTGCCCAACACTCCCCGCCGGCTCCAACCCCGATCAATGCATGCTGGTCGAAGTACAAGGCGCCAGCGGTCCCATCAGCTTCTTGAAAGACAGCGCCTGGCGCAACATGCTCTTCGGCACCGCATCCAGGTTCGAACACCTCGCCGAAATCAGCCTCGTTGGCCTCGCGCAAGCCACCCAGCCGCGCGACGTCTACCTCGCCGTCAAAGCGCACAACATGCCGGCCAAAGTCGATCCAAACGCACCACCACCCGGCACAAACGACGGTCCCGACCCCAAACAAGATCCCTACTTCCGCTACAAGCTCCAAGACCTCAGCCCTACCGAGCAACTCATCGTCCGCGGCCAGCCCGTCTACGAAGTGCGCGGCTACCGCGACACCGGCAAGGGCACCGGCACAACCCAAATCGTCGCCCCCATGGTCCCCTACGGCTACGTCATCAACCACACCGGCGCGCTCGTCGGTTGGCAACACCAGCTCAGCGGCGTGGGAACCACCGTCGTAACCACCCTCATCCCCGACAAACTCTACAAGATTAGCGTTCTCCCCGGCGGCAAAGCCACCATCAAAGACTCCATCGAGGCACTCGAAAAAGTCGGACCACCCCCCGTTCCGCCGTGCACCCGCTGCTGCTGCGACTTCCGACGCCGCGACGACGGCAGCGCTGCCCTCGGTCTCTTCGCCCTCCTCGGCCTCGGCATCTGCCTGCGCGCGCGGCGCACACGACGAACCCTCGACTAACGATTTTGGATCGAGGCCAACGCCGTAAAGAGCGCGACACGCCGGCACCGTTGCACGTGGGGTCTAAAGCGCCGAACACCGCGCGGGTCCGTTACCGCGCCCGGCCTACATTGTCGTTTTCCGCACGCGAGGCCACATCGCTCACCGGAACTGAGTGCATCCATCCAGACCCTTCGATCACTTCGCAGCTCTTCTTACGCAAAATGTGACGGATCCTCGGCCCACGTAGGCGCACCCCGAGCAACGTGACCCGCAGCGTCCTGCCGTGCACCGCGCAGCGCCGCCTTCACGGATATCAGCCGATTCAAGTCCCCACGCCCACGTGGGCGCACCCGCGCGACGTGACCCGCATCGTCCACGGTGCACCGCGCAGCGCCGCCCTCACCGATATCAGCCGATTCAAGTCCCACGCCCACCTGCGCGCGCTTGAGCGACAGCTCGGAACGACGCGCCGATGTCCCGCAGGAAGGTCGACGACCACGCGTGGCTGGCCCTCGCGGAACACCCGCCACACCGTCACGCGCTGGCCGTCGGCGGGATGAATCGGGTACGTGATCGTCACACCATCGGCGTCAGATGGTGCAGTCTGGTTAGTCGCTCTTCGTGGATGTGCATCACTTGAAACGTCGCGACGAAGGCGGCCGACACGAACCTGATAATCTCGTGTGTTTGCGCGCTGCACACATCGCGCAGTGCACCAAGGGCGACTAATCATTGAAGATCCCACGGGTTTGTGGACACCCCGAGAATGCGCAAAACTGCGAGGGAGTGATCCATGCTCAAGAAACAGCAACGCCGGAAGCGTCGCGTATTTACGCCGGAGTCTAGGGCTGAGGCGGTTCGCCTGTGCAAGCTCGGCGATCGCAACATCAGCCAGGTCGCCAAAGACCTCGACCTCACAGAGAATTCGCTTCGTGAGTGGGTCAAGCGAGCCGATATTGACGCCGGCCAAGGGCCGCCTGATGCGCTCACGACGGCGGAGCGCGAGGAGCTCACGCGGCTGCGACGCGAGAACAAGCGGCTTGCGATGGAGCGTGACATTTTAAAAGCTGCGGCCACGTTCTTCGCGAAGGAGAGCGAATGAAGTTTGCCTTCATCGCTGAGACCGTGGCCTTTCCAGTCGACACGATGTGCCGCGTTGCTCAATCTGCTCGCGCGCGACTTCACCGAGATCGAACCCAATCGCAGCTGGGTAACTGACGTCACCGCCATCGCCACTGAGCAGGGTTGGTTGTACTGGCCGTCATGCTCGACCTGTTCTCACGCCGCGTAGTTGGATGGGCCACGAGCGCGACTCTCGCTCTCACAGCACTCGAGATTGCCCTGCGCGCGCGTCGGCCGCCGTCTGGCCTTCTTCACCACTCGGACCGCGGCAGCCCCTACGCGAGTGCCGACCACCGCGCGAAACTCCACGCTTGGGCTCAAGGAGCGCGAGTGTCGAACGGCGTTAGATCGTTGCGCGGCGACGCTGGCTCCGACCGCCAGTCGAGAAGAAGTGCTACGCGCCGCCCTGAGGCTACTCAGCCGTTAGTCCGGCTCAGCAGCGCGTCCCGCGTCGGACGTCCTATCAATCGCTGAGCTGACGGAATGCGGGTCGTCGTCCCACTAGATCCGGACAGAGGCCCGTCAGCGGTTCATCGCCAGCTACGTGCCGCGCGGCCGTTCGCGACGCATTCCCGCAACTGGCAATCTTGATCACAGCGCGTGTGATGCCCGCAAACGCGTGAGTGGATCGCATAAAGAACATTTATTCGCATGCGGCGATCCAACTCTGGTGTGTCTGCGAGGTCAATCGCGCAACTTCACTGGACGCTTTGACGTCGGGTGGACGAAGTCGCCGGGATCACCTGCATGCGGAAGCGATTTCACTGCAGCGTGCGTCACGCTGACGTGCACGCAATCGTCATTCACGCGAGCGAACGCAGCGCGGCGTACAGGAACGACTCACTCGCTTGCAATCACCCGTGGCAGATGTCGCCACTAAACTAAGTTAATAATCGGTGTTGTCATGCGCGTCGGAATGAGGCAAACATCGCCGCTCGCAAGGTCGAACTCGCACCACTGTGATCGGTGCAAAAGTTCGCTCGAGGAGGAGAGATGGCTCCCACGCGTGGTGACATCAAGAAGAGTGCTGTAGCGCACGCCGTGTTCGGCTGCATGCTCATGACGCTGAACGCCTGCAGTGACAGCGGCAGCGGTGAAACTACTGATTCGGCCAGCGGTGATGCAAGCCGCCCGGCGCCGGATGTTGCGGCCGACGCACGCGCGTTTTCGGAAGCAAGCTACGTGATCGATCGCAGCGAGAGCGGCGCATTCACGTTGGTGGAGAACTCTGCTGCCGCGCCGATCGTGGTGGCTAGCAATGATTTCGCTGGTGTCGTTCGAGCGACTTCGGATCTGCGCGACGACATCGAGCGCGTCACCGACATTGCGCCGACCGTCTCCAATACGGTGCCCGCCAACGCCAAGCAGGTGGTGTTGGTTGGAACGCTCGGAAAGAGCCCGCTAATCGACTCGCTGGTGGCGAGTCGCAAGCTGGATCCGCGAGCACTTTCGAAGACTTGGGAGACTTTCGTAATTCAGGTGGTGGACCGCCCGATGCGCGGCGTCGATCGCGCACTCGTGATCGCCGGAAGCGACCAACGCGGCACCATCTACGGCATTTACGACGTCTCGAAGCAAATCGGTGTGTCGCCTTGGTATTGGTGGGATGACGTACCGGCGCGACACTCGAGTGCGCTTTATGTTCGCGCAGGCCGTTACAGCGACGGTCCGCCTGCGGTCAAGTATCGCGGCTTCTTCATCAACGACGAGAATCCGGCGACGGGCACGTGGGCACCTCGTTTGTTCGGCCCCGGGCTCGCAAAGATTCCGCGCGCAGGCACGGATCAGGTGAACTCGTATACGGGCGGGTTGAACCATCGCTACTGGGAGAAGGTGTTCGAGGTCGCGTTGCGCTTGCGCGCGAACTACATCTGGCCTGCGGTCTGGGGCCGTGCCTTCGCTGACGACGATCCGGAGAACCACGCAACCGCCACGCGCTACGGCATCGTGATGGGCACTTCGCACGAGGCCCCGATGGCGCGCGCGATCGACGAATGGAACCGCCGGGTCGATCCCACCACGCGAGCCAACGCCGGTGTGGATGATACCGTCACGCATCAAGGCAAGGATGACTTCAGCCCCACGGGCAACGGCGAGTGGCGTTACAGCACGAACGCCGAGTCGCTGCGCGCGTACTGGCGCGAAGGCATCCAGCGCATGAAGACCCAGAACATCGAGGCCGTGGTCACGCTGGGCATGCGTGGTCCCGGCGACGTGCGACTGCCGCCAGACACTGGTATTCCGCTGGTAAAGAGCATCATTGCGGATCAGCGCGCCATCATCGGTGAGGTAACGGGCGACGACCCAGCCAAGGTTCCGCAGGTGTGGACCCTGTACAAGGAAGTCCAGAATTGGTGGGACATGGGGTTGCGTGCACCCGACGACGTTACGGTCGTATGGTGCGACGACAACTGGGGCAATATGCGCGAGCTGCCGGATCTGCGCGACCAGCCGCGCTCGGGTGGCCACGGCATCTATTACCACTTCGATTATGTGGGCGGCGGCCGCAACTACAAGTGGCTGGACACCGCCTTGCTGCCGAACCTGTGGGAGCAGCTCAACCTCTCGTACGTCTACGGCGCCGACCGCTTGTGGATGTTCAACGTCGGCGATCTGAAGGGTAACGAGGTCCCGCTCGAGTTCGCGCTGGACTTCGCGTGGAACCCCGCGCGTATGACCTTGGAGAACATTCCCAAGTGGGAGCGCCACTTCGCCGCCGAGCAGTTCGGAGCCGAGCAAGCCGAAGCCATCGCCGACCTCTTCTCCACGTATGGGAAGCTCCAGTCGGATCGCAAGCCGGAGCTCCTGAACCGTAAGATCACGTTGGACCCAACCAAGGATCCAACCAAGGACGCGAGCGCCATCCTGTATAGCGACCAGCTGTACTTCGCGAACGATGCCAATGGGCAGCTGCTGCCTCCGGAGCAGCGCACGTATTACGACGCCAATCCGTTCAGCCTCACCAACTATGCGGAGATGGAACGCGTCGTCGACGATTGGCTGAGCCTAGCTGAGCGCGCGGAAACCCTACAGGAACTCTTGCCCAAGCAGGCCCACGACGCCTTCTACGAGCTCCTTTTGTATCCGGCCAAGGCAAGCGCAAACGTCTATGCGCTGCGCCTCGCGCAATTCCAAAACATTCTTTATGCGACGCAGCAGCGCGCCGCCACCAACGACTTCGCCAAAATCGCCGAAGCGCGCTTCGAGGCCGATCAGGCGATGTCGAACTACTACAACAACGAACTCGCCGGCGGAAAGTGGTGGGGCTTTCAAACCCAGCCGCACATCGGCTACGGCGATCGCGATCGCTACGGCGGCAACGCCAGCTGGCAACAGCCGCAACTGAACGAGCTCGCGCTACCGGATGCGCTGTTTCCTGCGCTGCGTACGATCACCGTGCCAGCCGGATCCTCGATGGGTGTCGCCATCGACGGCTCGGAGTTGACCTGGCCCGGCGCGACCACGGCTGCTCAGCTGCCGTCGTTCAGCCCGTACCAAACGCAGAACGCGCAATATATCGAGATCTTCAACCGCGGATCGGCGCCGTTCGACTACCAGATCAGCGTGACGGCTCCGCCGGGTGACTCCAACGGGAACGCGTACGCGTTGCCATGGATCTTCGTTACACCGGACGCCGGCACGATCGATGCGGCAAACAAGCAGGTGCGTGCGCTGATTTACGTCGACTGGCCGCACGCCCCACGCGGTGTCACCTCCGTCCCGGTAACCTTCACTGTAACGAGCACGGACCAGGCGAGCACTAGCGTGGTCGTGAAGGCCAATATCGAGCTACCGGTGGTAACCCCAGACTGGATGCCAAACCGCTTCGTGGAAGCCAACGGCGTTGTGTCGATGGAAGCCGACCACTTCACGCGCGCCGTGAGCACGGCGCAGGTATGGTGGAAGCGCCTGCCGGACATTGGGCGCACTGGCTCCGGAATGATGCCCGAACCGGTCACGGCGCCCAGTCAGACGCCGAGCGGCTCGAGCCCGCACCTCGAATACGACTTCTACTCGCTCGGTTCGGGTGAGGTCACGGTGGGAGCCTATCTGTCGCCGCGCAATAGCGTCCTCCACAACTCCGGGCTGCGCTACGGCATCTCAATCGACGATGGTCCGATTCAAAGCGTGAACATCAACCTGGGCGACGATCTCACGGGCGGCGGCAATCGCATGTGGGAGCGCCACACTTCGGACAACATCAACCTCACAACGACCGTTCATACCTTGGCTGCCGCGGGCAACCACACACTCAAGTTCTGGATGGTCGATCCCACAGTCATCGTGCAGAAGCTGGTCGTGAACCTGGGCGGCCAACGCGACAGCTACTTCGGCCCACCGGAGAGCTTCCGCACGTTGGATTGATCGCGAGTGCACGCAGGTCGGTCGAGTGGTGGTTACCCGCGTAGCCACCACCCGGCACCCAGCCCGCGGCTAGGCCGCAGCGAGCGCCGGCAACGTTAAGCGTCTTAACGCGGCTCGTGTCGCGCCATCGTCACGCGCTCGGCACAACGCCTCGTCGGTGCCGCACGAAGGGTCGTCGGTACCGCACGAAGGTACGCTGAGCTGAGCTGAGCTGAATTTTCTGCAAGAGTGCGCCACTCGGGTGGGTGAAGGTGGCACTCTTGCCCTCAAAGCCGCGTCTGCCTCACTGGCATACTCGAAATAGGAGGTTACTGTTGTCCCGACGGCGCGGCTCAACTCTCCGCGCCCGAACTCGGCTGGTTGAGGCATTGGTGTGTCCAGCGAGAAAGGACGACTGGTGAGCAATTCGCGGTTTCACTCGGGCTATTGGCTGCATGGTGCGGCTCTGATCTTGGCTCTCGCTGCAGGCACTTTCGGTTGCAGCTCGGATTCGGGGGGCGTCACCATCGGCAACGGATCGAACGGCGGATCGAACGGCAGCGGATCGAACGGTGGGGCTACCGGCGGCTCTGTCTCGACCAATGGCGGGGCTAGCAATGGTAGCGGCGGCAGCAGCATCGCCTTCGGGGGAAGCACAGGCAACGTTGGGACCGGCGGCGCATCGAACGGAATGCCTGAGGTGTGCGACGGCACCGATAACGACGCCAATGGCATCATCGACGACGTAGACGTCGGCAACGACGGGGTGTGCGACTGCCTGAACATCGCGACGCTCGGGCAGATTGGTCCGTGGAGCAACGGCGGCAATGTGTTCGCCAGCTGGCTCGACGCACGCAGCCCGATGGGAGCCGTCGCTCTCGACGACCAGGTGCTAACCGAGGAGTTGCTGCGACCCTACCAGGTGATTGTGGCGCTGCACGTGGGCACCATGGAGGTCAAAAACGACGACCGGACCGCTGCGGCGCATCACGCCTTCTCCGACGCGGAAGTCGAAGCCTTTCACGGATGGGTGAAGAACGGTGGCGGCGCCATGAGCACCATCGGCTACTTTGGTGATGAGTCCAAAGAGGTAGTCAACATCAACCGCCTCCTGAGTCCGCTCGGCCTCGGTTACAGCCCAACCAAGCTCGATCTGAATGGGTTCGTGAACGACTGGATGCAGCACCCCGTCACGATGGGGATCAGCAACATCAAGACGGACAATGGCGTCGAACCGGACGACATGGGCACCACTTTGGCGCGAGGCTCCAATCAGCGCTTGGCGCTCAAGGTCAGCGAGGTTGGGCAAGGGCGCGTCGTCGTTTGGGGCGACGAGTGGATCACGTACGACAGCGAATGGGCCGACACCGAGAATCAGCAGGTGGAGTTGTTCTGGGTGAACATCCTCAAGTGGTTGAGCCCGCCGAATCGCTGCCAGGTGCCGATTCCGCCGGAAATCGTCAAGTGACCGGCGCAGGCTGCGCTCAAGTCCAGTCGATGCGCATGACCGTTAGCCGTTCGGGCTGACTCGGTTCGGCCTTCAACAAGCGCCCAGTCACGTTCGACGCGAGCAGTTCGACTCCCGCTTGGTACACCCCGAGCACGGCGTTCTGAAAGTACGGCACACGAAATAGAGGGATCTCCGCTATTTCGATGCGCGCAGAGGTTCTGCCCAAACGGGTAACACGAATGCCGCCACCGTTCAGAAGACGAGCGCGCAGTGTGTTGCTCTTGGCCAGCAATGTCCAAGGCGTGACACCAACGCCCCGTGCGACTTTGACGATCAAGCGCAGAAAGGTGTCGTGAATCCGCTTGGAAACGTCCCGCCCGATCCCGACTTGCTCCTCGCGGCTCAGACCAATGGCATCGCACGCTTCGTAGTGGGCGAAGGCGACGTTGATGTCGAGCCATTCGCCTGCAACGCAATTCAGAATCGCGTCGCGATGACGCGAGCGTTGCGCGAGGTCGTAACGTGCAAAGAGCCCACGCGCTCGCAGGGATGCCAACGACGAGGTCAGCAGAGTGCTTCGCACTGCGCTCACCGGCTCGATAGGCGACGGGAAGTCGAGCACCACCTCGCCAGGAAACTGAGGAATCGTTCGCGGATCGGTGTGCACCGCATATAATAACGGCCTTGACCGCGCTGCAGTTCAGTGGGTCTACCGAAATTGGCGGGAACGCAGGCCATACACACAGAAACCCCTACACTCGCCCACAGCGGAGCTCGAGCTGGAGGGGCGCGATCTCAGTCGCGTGATCTCAGTCGACCTTGCGCAAGTTGTGGGGCACGCGGGCGCCAGGCGGGCCACTCGCTGCGCGGCTCTTCGGTGACGGTTTGAAGCAGCGCGGGCGCTTCCTCCGGGGCGCTTCCCTGGAGCAGCCGTTCCAAGTTGAGCGCGTCGAACGGCGCGCGCACTTTCACGTCGTTATCGAAGTACACGAACACGTCGCGCGGCACTCCGTCGCCTCGTGACTTCGGATCCGCCTTGCGTGCACGCGGAGCGTCGCGCCCGCGACTCCAGCAGCGAATACGCGCCGCCCATTGCGAAAGCTCGGCGTTGCTGTAGCCGCTCGTGTAGAGCTGTTCGGCCCCGTGCAGGCGCACGTACACGAAATCGGCACACAGATCTTCGACCACGGGAAACAGACCTGCCGAGTCGGCAACGCAAGGCGCTACCGCATACTCGCGTAGCAATGCCATCGCCTCTGGACACACGAAGCTCTCATGCCGAAACTCGAGCGCATGGCGAATCCGTGTGCGAGCGCCGCTACCGAACGACACCCGATGCGAGAGCCAGGCCGAATGGCGGCGCGCCAGCTTGCCTGCCTCTAGCTGTGTCTGCGGTAGAAGCTCGAAAAACGCGCGCAAACGATCTGGTTCGAAGCGCAACGTGGGCGGCAGCTGCCACAAGATGGGACCCAGCTTCTCCCCGAGCTCCAGCACACCCGACGCAAAGAAGTTTGCGAGGCCCTGCTCCGGATCCTGCAAACGCTTCAAATGCGTGACGTACTTGCCGCCCTTAATCGCAAAGACGAAGCCCGGCGGCGTGGCCTCGAGCCAGGTTCGATAGCTGCTTGGGCGTTGCAGCGAATAAAACGTGCCGTTCAACTCGATCGTCGAAAAAGCTCGACTCGCGAAGTTGAGATGATCCGCCACGCGCAGCCGGGTGGGGTAAAAAACACCGCGCCACGGCTTGTAGCTCCATCCGGAAATCCCCACGCGAACCTGGCCGAGGGATTCGGTTCGAGGCATGCGAGACATCGGTGCAAACCGCATTCCAATTGCGATGCGATGCTGCTCGCAACTCTGCCTCAGCGCACAAAAACTTCACACCGGTTCCCGCAGCGCACGTTTTCCGCCGAAGACGTGCAGAGTACGGGAGCCGGCCTTCACCTCCATGCTCTGGCGCGTTCCGCGCGGAATCAAGAGCTCCCCTCCGGCGGGTAGCTCGATTCGCTGGCCATCGACAACCGCGACGCAGTGCCCCTCGAGCACGTATACGTATTCGTCGAATTCGTGAGTATGCTCGCTCGAGACGCGCGATGCATGGCACGTCCAGAGTGCGACCTGACTGCCGTCCGCGCCATCGAACAAGTAACCTTCGATATCGTCCGTGTATTGCGACGTGCGCGCGATGCGGTTCGCTGGATTTTTGATGAAAGCAGGGAATTCGGCCATGCGGCTTCCTAGCGGTGCGCAGGGCCGGCGCAAAGCGTTGGTTTACGGCTCGAGTTTCGCGAGCTCGCGCGTGAAGTGCTGTTCGAGCTCGCGGAAGGCACGCAGGGCCGAGGAGCGGTTTTTATCTAGCAGACGCGAGACGGCGGCCAGGTTCAGCTTGCCACTGGCTTCGAAGAATGAGCCCGCGTTGGCGCTCATTTTCATGGCCGCAAACCAACGCCGCTGCGGTCTGCTCAGTGAGCGTTCGGCGCGCGACCGAGCGAGGCCCAGCAATTCTGCAGACTGATGGGCAATCAGGCGCTCTTCCTGGTCGTCGACACGCTCGCACACGCAGGAAATATCAGCCGGCGCGACATCGATGCGGAAGGCCTTACGGAGCTGCGCGCGCTGCCCCGAAAAAAACGAAAGTGCCCACTCCCGCCCAGCGCGCTCGTACTGCTCGAGCTCGGCAGGCGCGGTGCGCAGCGTATCGATCAGGCGCAGAGTCAGCTCGTCCCGAAGCTCTTCGGCGGAGAGACCGGGCACGTTCCAGCGCGCGGGATGCACGCGCTGCAGCTTCGCCAAGCGATGCCCCCACTTCCGCTCGTAGGCTACGAGTGCCGCATCCGAACTGCGAGCTGCGTCGCGCTCGCGTTCATCCGAAAGCTCGAGCGCGAGCCGGCGCAAACCGTAGCGGCTGCGATGCTCTCGCTCCACGGTTTCACGAAGAGCGCCGTAAGCCGCTCCCGGCGCGTCGGCCGTAAGCACGATGCCGTACGCGCGCCGGAGCTCCCGCCGCGAGCCGCCGCCAAATCGCTCGCGCCAGCTCGACTCGGCGGTGCGCAACGCTTGTAGCGCGGATCCTTCCAGAACCGCCGGTGGCGCCGTTGAGTTTCGATTCACCTCGACCATGCGTAGCTCCTTGTTAACCGGGGGCCAACGGCGCGCCAGATGTTGCGATTTTTTTTGCAAGCGGCGCATTTCTCGGGGTTTATCGGGTGCTTCCGCAGCATTGCGCGAGCCTCCGGCCCCGAAGAGGCGATGGAACCTGTGGAACTGCGGGGCGACTGCACACGCTGTGAGGCGCTCTGTTGCGTCGCGTTGGCCTTCGATCGCTCCGAGTGGTTCAGCTTCAGCAAGAGCGCCTACGAGCCCTGCAAGCATCTCGACGTTACGAATCGATGTCGCGTTCACGCCATGCGCGAGCAACATGGCCTCGCTGGCTGCGTCAACTACGATTGCTACGGGGCGGGGCAGCGCACCTGCCGATTGTTCGCGGGAGAATACTGGCGTTCCGATGCGGCGCTCCGGCGCGAGCTGTTTCAGGTGTTCTTCGTCTTTCGGCAAATCCATGAGCTTCTGTGCCTGCTCGCTGCAGCCGAGCAGCTCGAGTTGCCGGTGGAACGAGAGCGGCAACGGATGGAGCTCCGCCGTGAACTGGAACGTGCCTCGGCCGCCGATCGAGAAGCGTTGCTTGTAACGAGCGTCGAGCCATATCGAGAGCGCACGCACGCCTTCCTTCGCAGCTTGCGCCCGTGGGCGTCACCTGAGGGGCGGAAACGCAGCCTTCCCACCGTCTGAGGTCCGAAAATCACAAAGCAGGTCAAGTGATCGGGCGATGCCCGGGTTAGCCTGGGTTTCGTGAAGGACGAAACGCGCTCATTCTACGAAGCCGCCGTGCAGCGCGCGCTGCGACAAATCCTGGCACAACTCGACGCCGCGCTGGATCTCGCGTCGCTCGCCAGGGCGGCGGGCCTATCACCGCTACATTTTCACCGCATTTTCCGGGGCATGGTGGGCGAGACACCGCTCGAATTGCACCGCCGTCTACGACTCGAACGCGCGGCACATCAGCTGGTGCACACCGATCTCGCAGTGACGCGCATCGCTTTCGAGGCGGGCTACGAAACGCACGAGTCGTTCACGCGTGCATTCGGCGAACGTTATGGCGCAGCGCCGTCGCTGTATCGACAGAGCGCCACGGCAGCGCGGCAAGGATGTGCCCGCCCACTTCAAACAGAGCTCCCCGCGCCTTCAGCCGTGCATTTTCGGCAAGGCGCAACACCAGATTCGACCACCTTCATCCCATTTTCTCAAGGAGGACTCGTCATGCAAGTCGATTTGAAAGAACTTCCCGAGCTTCGCGTGGCCACGGTTCGGCACATCGGCCCTTACCATACGATCTCCGAGGCGTTCGAACGCTTGGGGCAGATCGTGAGTCGAGCCAATCTGTTTCGGCCCGGTGCGGAGATGTTGGCGCTCTACCACGACGATCCAGACGCGACGCCGGCGGATCAGCTGCGCTCGGACGCTGCCATCACCATCCCAGAGGATGTTGCGTTGCCCGCAGGCGCGAGTGAACTTCGCATTCCCAAAGGGCGCTACGCCTGCACCACTTATGTCGGACCCTACAGCGGCCTCGGCGACGCCTGGGCGCAATTCATGGGCGGATGGCTGCCGAAGAGCGGCCATCGCTTGGGCAGCGGTCCGACTTTCGAGATTTACCGGAACACGCCGGAGAATGCGCCGCCTGAAAAACTGCGCACCGAGATGTACATCTCCCTCGCCTGAGTGTTCGCGTGCTACGAGCAGTTCGCACGCGACCTGGTCATGTCCCTCCCCTCACTCGTTTTCGCGGCCGCCCAGCGCCACAGCAAGACTTCGCCGGTCGAGGTTCACCGCCTCAAGATTCGTCTGGCGAAGCTGGTGCTCGGGCAGGCCACGCCGAGCGCAGTGAATCAGCTCGAGCTCGCCGAGCGGTTCGTGAATGGTCAGTCTACGCGTGAAGAACTCGCCGATGCTCGTCAGGATGCTTGGACGTACATTGGCTCGCTCGCTTGCTACTGTTCGGTGACCGATTCGGCGTCGTCTCAAGCGGTGTTGAGCTGCTTGGAAAGCGATCCCGCAGCCCACGACTTCTCCTCGCTGCTCGAGCAGTCGGAGCGAGTCCTGCGCTGCGGCGTTGCCGACGCAACGTTGGCACACGAACTCGAAGCCAGCGACTGACTCAGCCGAACACACGAATCAGAAACTTCATCAATGTGCCGGTGAACTCCTGGCCGAACTGAACGGAGGCCGCTACACAGGCGCGTTCGCGGCCAACGCGAAACGAATGTTCGCTGCCCGGCGGCATCTCGTGCAGATCTCCAGGGCCGACACGCCGCCCGCTGCAATCGTGATAGCAGCCCTCGAGGACGAACAACGCTTCGGGCCCGGGGTGGCGATGGGCGGGGAAGTGCATGCCCGCTGCGAAGCGAACCAAGGTTACGCGTGCGTCCTGAACGCGCCTGCCACCAGTGACGTCAACGAGCTTGAGCCCCGGTAAACCCGGCTTGCGCCAACTGGCTGGATCGGCTGCACGCGAGAGGATGGCTTCGACTTCCTCACACGGAAGATCCCAAAGCGTCGCAATGCGGGAGAAAAATGGCGCAAAACGCAGCGGCAAAGGCTCGACTGCGTGCAGCAAGCGTTCGCGCCCGGAGGCGGGCAGAGGCTTCAGCAAACGCGGCAACTCACTGGCAAGCTCGCTTGCGACCTCTAAACCGGACGCGTTTTCATCACACGCTTCGCGCAGGAACTCGGGTAGCTCGACGTTTCGCATCATCCGAAGCCTTCCCTGGGAGCCAGGCGCTGCCGCAGCTTCGCCAGCGCGCTCCGCGTGCGCGACTTCACGGTTCCGATTGGAACTTGAATGCGCGTCGCGATTTCGCTGCTGCTGAGCCCTTCGAAATAGCCGAGCGCCAGCACCTCGCGCTCATCGCGCGACATTCCGATCAGCGCTTCGCGCAGCTTGCGCCGATCGGGAGCCGTATCGGAGTCGACCTCTGCGGCAATGAAGTTCGCCAGTACTTCGAGCGATTCGATGCTTTGAGCGCGAGGCGCCGAGCGCCGCCGATCGATCGCGCGACTGCGGGTGCGGATGCACAACCACGACCACACGCTGCCGCGCGCCGCGACGTAGTCGCCCGCGTGGCGCCAGGCTTCCAGGAAGACATCGTGCAAAAGGTCCTCTGCTTCGTCCGCCTGTCCGAGAATCTGGCGCGCCACCGCGCACAGTCGCGGAGCGTGCCGCTCGTACAGCAGCGCCAGAGCCAGGCGATCGCCGCGCGCCATTCGCTCGACGAGCTCGGAATCGGAGCTCAGCGATCCAGGGTCCAAGCAGTCGCTCGCGGCAGGAGGGCCAAAGCGACGCTCCGGGCCGCAACGCAGAGCTCGTCGAGGCAGCCGAGGGTCGAACAGATCCAGGTGGAGTCGAGCATCGTAGAAGTGAGGTGCCTCTCCCCCTCTACGATGCAGCCCTGGGCCCGGATTTCGTTCCTGTGCGACGTCAGCTGAAAGGCTTGGCTTTCGCGAGCTTGGCAGTGATTTTTGGGTTGGGTTGCCGCAGCGCGCCCTCGCCGACCAAAGCTTCCCCTTCGGAAGTGAAAGCGACGACCGCCTCGCCGGTGCAGGCTTCCGAGGCCGCAAAGCAAGCTCGCGCAGCGTGTGAAACATTGCACCAAACTCCTGTGGTTCGCAAAGCGGCGTGTTGCGGGCGCGCGCCCGAACCCATGCTGGTCGAAGAGTGTGTGAAAGCGCTCGAGCCCTCTTTGAAGAGCGGAGCGCTGCAGATCGACCGCGCGCGAATGGCTGCCTGCCAAAACGCGCAAGCTCAATTGTTGTCGGGCTGCGCATGGGTCACACCTGGGCAGCCGCCCCGGGCCGGGGAGTGTGAGCGGCTCTTCGCGGGCACGCTGGGCGCGGGCGCTGCGTGTCGTTCTTCGCTCGAGTGCGCAGACTCGCTGCGTTGCGAACGCACGAGCGGCGCGAGTCCGGGCAAATGTCAGCCAGCGCGCGAGCTCGGCGCGTACTGCGGCGAGTCGATCGATTCGCTCGCAAGCCTGGTGCTCGAGCAGAGGGTCGAACGGAAGCACCCACCTTGCCGCGATTTTTGCTCACTGGTGAGCCACCGCTGCGAGGCGGTGCCAGCAGAAGGAACGGCTTGCTTCGCCAGCGTGAACTGCGCCCCAGGTCAGCGCTGTGCTGGCGGCCGTTGCAGCAGCGCAGCCGCGCGAATGGCAGGCGAATCCTGCGTGGATGCGCCATGTCAGTCGGGGTTGCGTTGCATCGAGCAGCGCTGCCAGCCGCTCGCGCGCAGCGGTGAGGCTTGCCAATCGGACTTCGATTGCGCGGAAGGCGGGTGCATCGACGCGGGAACGGCTCGAGTCTGCGCCATGAAATGCTCGGCTTCGCTGGAGGAGCTGCGCGCGGGCAAGGCGCCCAGCTTTCGCCTCCCGCTCCGCCCGCGTGCAAACAAACTCGAGTGAAGAGCGGTAGCTTGATACTCCGCTGACTGCTGCTGCTGCATCGAGCTCAAGCGCCCGAGCTGACCTCGTCTGAAGTGCGCTCCGAGCTCAACTGAAGTGAACTGTTCAAAAGCTAACGGCCGGTAACGTTTCCGCCACCGGCCACTCGCTTCCCCTCCCTTTCTCTGCGTTCCCCTCCCGTCACCTCCCTCTCCGCTCCGTTCCTTTCCGCTCAGAAAGCCGCTGGGCTCCCCTTGCCTTCCACGTCACCAGCAAACGGCGTCGCGAGGTATGGGAAGTACGGCAGCAACTTGCGCCCGTCGCCAGGGCCGCCCACGTAGTCAGTCACCGGCGACTTCAACTGCGTGAGGATCAGCGAAAGCTCGACGTCGGTCACGTCTTCTTCCTTGCCCGTCGCAACTGCAGGCCCGCTCAGCGCACGGCCATTGGGGAAGCCGGAAGGCACCGCCACGTCCACATGCAAAACGTCCCCGGTACGCCCATTTTCGATAGGCACGTTGTGGGCACCCGCGCTCGGAATGTCGTTCAGGTTGATGACCTGCAGGATATCCACGCGGTTGTACTTGAGAGCGTCCGGCACCATGTCGACCCCGAGCTGCGCGTAGCCGCCGATGGCCTCGACGTCGCGCACCAAGATCGGATTCAAGAAGTAGGCGCCGAAGTTGTTGACGTCGTTGGCCGGTGTGGTTCGATTGAACTTGTCCTTATCTTGAATGCCGATCACAACTTCGTTGATCAGGGGCAAACCGAGGCGTGAAACCTGCCGCCAAGGACCGCACTCTTCGTAGCCGCTCGGGCAAGCCCGCGTGCCTGCGAGATTGGGAGCGCACTGCGAACGCGACGCGCGACGGCTGGCCGATGCCCACACGCCGAACAACGTCGTGTTCGAGGGTTTGCCAGACATGACTGCGCTGTTGAACGCCGCTTCTTTGCCGACGGGAGCCAGTTCGGCGAGCGGAATCGACAGCACGATCGAGTGCACATTGAAGCCCGAAACGCCGTCCGGCGCCTTGGTGGGATCGGTGTTGGCGAACGTGCCATTAGCGGTGGGATCCACGTCATAGTTGCGCGAGCGGAAGGGCTGCCCGTTCAACGTGTTGAGGCCCACGAAGGCTCCCAAATCGAAGATCTGCGCGAGGTTCACGTAAAAAGCGTCGTCACGTGGACCGGCGAAGAAGCGGTAGCCACGGTCAGCGTTGACTACGAACTTCTGCGCGAAGTCGGCGTAGTTCGGATTGCCGTACGCAAACGTCGCGGTGCGCTGGCCGATATTGGGCGGCGCCACATCCACGCCTCGGAAGATGCGCTCGCCCTTCGACTCTCCCGCCCGTCGGATGGTAACGTCCGCCGTTTGCGCGAATTCGCCGCCGATTTGCGCGAAGAACTCCTTGCCACCACCGGGACCGGCTTTCCTATCGTCCACCGCAACACGCGAGCGCGTCTTGGTTTCGAAGCGAACGTCGACCGTCATGTAGTCGGTCAACGTCGGAACGCCGTTCTTGTCGTTGTACGTGATGTGAATTTGGTAAAGAACGTCGTCCGAAAACTTGTGAAAGTTGGGGCCACCTTCGGGCAATTCCAGTGGGATGTAGTTCGCAGCGATGCACAACGATGGCGTGCCGTCCTCGTCGCAGGTCCAAGCATAAAGATCGGTGTTGTCTGCAGCAGGATCGGCGCTGATGGCCGGCGCCTCGCGGTGACTGGACGCGTGAGCCGTCGTGCTACCAGCCAAAAGAGCCAATAGACCGGCAGAAACTACGGAAAATTTGCGGATGTTCATGATTATTCGTCTCCTCGATCGGAAAAAGTCGGTGCTCGCTCAGTTCGCCACGATGCGGAAAACCGTGCCCCCGTCCGCGGCGAGTGATGCCCAAATGAAGGTGTTGCTGTCGTGCGCGCGCTTCAGGCCCGCGGAAGCGTCTTGGTAGGCCGAGAAGCTCGCGGTGATTGCTTGTGGCGGAGCGCTGGGCTTCGCCATATCTACCAGATACACAGTGTCGCTACGGTCAGGCCCCTCACCAGAGATGATGAGCGTCTTTTCGTCGAGCGTGAGCGCGATGCCAGCGGGATACCCCGTCGAGAACCCAGTCGCCCAAATCGACGCTTGGCCTTGTTTGATACGCACGATTCCGGCTTCGCTACCGACACCCGGAGTCCTTTCGAACAGGCGCGTGTCCGCAACGAGCAGCGTACCGTCCGCCTGCACCGCGATTCCCGACGGATCGACCAATGGTGCACCTTGGAATGCAGAGACCGCAACGCCATCGCGAAGCTCGAACACCCCCGCTTCACGCGACTCCGGATCGACACCGCTGAAGTAAACGCGGCCATCGTCCGCTACCGTGACCGCGCGCGGCGCATATCCAGCGAGAAGCTCACTGGGCTCACCGCCCGAGATCGCCAGCGTCAGGATTGCACCCGAACCCTCGGCACCACCCGCCGGATCGGCGAGATACAGAGTCTTTTCGTCGAGCGAGATCGCGATGTCGAGCGGATTGACCAGCTGATCGCCGCTGTAGAGCACCTGAACGTCTTGCGCGCCGCCGCCCTTGCGCAGAATCGCGATGCGTTCTCCGCCTTCTGGTGCCTGCGCTGCCAGCGTTCCCTCGAGCGTGGCAATGAACGCGATCCCGCCGTCCGACAGTGGCACGCCCCCGCGCGGCGAAGAATATGAGCTCGGCGCGTTCGCCACGACCTCTACGGACTTGAATGGCCCTTCGTTGCCGGGAGTCGGATCGTCCTTCGATTTGCTCTCGGCGCAAGCGAGCCCGAAGCTCAGACTGGCTGCCAAGACGAATGTAATTCCACCAGCAGGCCGGATCGGATCCGGCCGATTTCGATTGGTCGGCATGTGACCTCCTCGCCCCCATACGTCGCGACTCGCAGCAGCGGATTTGTGTAGGCGCTTCGAGGAGTGCTGGGAGCGTATTTTTTGCGCTCGTCAAATCCGTCGCTCGCCGCGGCGCGTACTGCCCGGAAAGGCCGTTCGAGGCCGATGGAGCGTGCAATGAAGCGTGGTTCTTACTGGCTGCTCGCTTTGTCGCTGAGCGCGGCAGCGTGCCAGCGTGAAAAACCGAGTGTGGCGGCATCCGCGCCCGCAGCAGCTCGCAGCGCTCAGGAAGATCGCTTGGAAGCTGCTCGACGCATCGCGGTTGCCATTCCCAATCAGCAGAGTGCGGCAGATCTCGAGATTCGCAAGCTCGCTACCGTCGCCAAGGCGCAACCCACTCGTCTCGCGAGCTGGATTGAGCTCGGTCGTGCTTGGGTGAAAAAGGCGCGCGCCTCGAGCGATCCCGGCTACTACGTGAACGCAGATGCGTGCGCGCAAGTTGCGCTCGATTTAGCGCCCGACGACGCTCTAGCGTTGGATCTGCGCGCGCTCGTCTTGCTGAACAACCACGCTTTCACGGAAGCGAAGCTGCTGGGTGAAGTGCTGGTCAAGCGCAATCCCGAATCGGCCATGGCATGGGGCAGCTTGAGCGACGCCTTGCTCGAGCTCGGCGAACACGAAGCGGCCGAACGCGCCGTGCGCACCATGCTCGATCTCAAGCCCAACCTGCCTTCGTACAGCCGTGCGTCGTATCTGCATTGGCTGCGCGGTGACCACGCGGGAGCCAAGGAGCTCGCTCGCTTGGCGATCGACGCGAGCGACGACCCGCGCCAACCGGAGCCACGCGCGTGGATGATCGTGCAAGCGGCCCAGCTGTTTTGGCACGTTGGCGACGTTCCTGGAGCCGCCGCTGGCTTCGAGAAGGCGCTAGAGGTCCTGCCGGATTATGCTCCCGCGCTCGTCGGTCGCGGACGCGTCGCCCTCGCGTCCGGAGATGCTGCTGAAGCTGCTCGGATTTTCGCGCGCGCCTTCGAAAGAAGCCCACTCCCGGAGACGGCCTGGTTGCTCGGGCAAGCGCGCGAGCTCAACTCCGATTCAACCGGCGCCGCGGCGGCTTATGCAGACGCTGAACGCGAAGGGCGCCGCTCGGATCCACGCACTTTGGCCCTGATGTTCGCGAGCCGCGGTCACTCTCTGGACGAAGCGCTGATGCTCGCCGAGCGGGAGCGTCGCGTGCGAGCCGATATCTATACAGAAGACACTCTGGCCTTCGCTCAATATCGCAAGGGGCTGCTCAAAGACGCCAAGGCTAGTATCGAGCGCGCGCGGCGATTGGGCACGCTCGATGCGCGGCTCTTGTTTCACGAGGGAGCAATTCGCCTCGCGTTGGGTGAGCGCAACGCAGGACGCAAGCTCTTGAAACAGGCGCTCGGCTTGAACCCGCACTTTGATGAGTTTGGAGCGCGAGAGGCTCGAGCCTTACTGCAAGGAGCAACTTGATGGCGCGGAGCTTAGCGATGCTCGCGGCTCTGTTGTGGCTTTTGGGCGCGAGATCGGCGTGGGCTCACGCGATCGGGCTCTCATCAGGGGAGTACCGGCGCACCTTCGATGGCGCTGACGTAACGCTGACCCTTTCGCGCGCGGATCTCTTGGCGGCGCTGCCCAGCATCGATGCGAACCACGATGACCACGTCGATGAGCACGAACTCAAAACTCCCACGCTGATGGAATTTGCGCGGCAAGCGCTGCGCACTTCGACGTGTCGAGCGCTGCCCCAGAGCGCCAAGTTGCGCGACGCAGATGGCATCGAGCTCCGGGTTTCGCTGCTGTGCGACAACGTCCAGGGCTCACTCGCGGTGTCCCTCGACTTCCTGGGCACCTTGCCCGCGGGTCATCGCCATCGAGCCCAAGTTTCGAACGCGCTAGGCAACAGCGAGAGCTTGTTGTTCGAACGCGAACGGCAGCTGGAGCTCGGACCGCCAATAGGCCGCAATTCGACGCTCTCCACAGGCCCTACGCCCCTACAGCGCCTCCGGCTTTGGCTCGGCTATGTGTGGCTCGGCGCCGAACACATTTTGTCTGGCCTCGATCACATCGCGTTCCTGCTGGCGTTGGCGCTCGGAAGTCTGCGCGCTGGGCAACTGGTGCGCGTGGTCAGCGCGTTCACGCTCGCGCACTCGATCACGCTGGCGCTCGTCACGTTGCGCATCTGGAGCGTGAGCCCCGCTCTGGTAGAGCCGGCCATCGCGCTCTCCGTGGCGTTCGTAGCTTTCGAAAACCTACGCCAAAAGCCCGCGTGGCGACGGGCGCTAGCAACGCGTTTTGAAAGTAGTATTCGTTTTGGGGTTGGGGCCCCGAAACCTGAGGGTGGGGCCCAGCCGAATTCACTTCGGCGGGGCGGGAGCTGCGCTCCCGACAAACCAAGGCTAGTGCTCCCGCCGCGAAGCGGCGCCTGGCGAAGCCAGGGTCCCAGAAGGAACGATTGTTACTTCTGGGACGGAGCACTGGTAACTTTCGCATTTGGTTTGGTACACGGAATGGGCTTCGCTTCGGCCCTCCTCGAAATCGAAATTGCTCGCAGCGAGCTGCCGGCCGCGCTGGCTTTCTTTAACGTCGGCGTCGAAGCGGGGCAGCTCAGCTTGCTCTTGCTGCTGGTACCGCTGCTGGCCCTGGCCCGAAAGTGGTCAGGGTTCTCCGCTCGCGTCGCGCCTGCGTGTTCGCTCGCGTTGGTCGCTTGCGGTCTGTGCTGGTTTGTCGCGCGTTTGGCGTAGGTCGGGCGCTCAATGCTTGGTGGAGAGACGCGCGGCTTTCATGATCAGATAGTTGCGTTCCGGCGTGTTCGCCGTGAGTTCAGCGGCAGCACGGTAATCGCGAATGGCTGCCGTCAAGTCCCCTGCCCGCTCGTGCAGGTGCGCACGCACGGCCGTCAGACGATGACTGTTTTCTAGGCGTGGATCGGAAGCCAGCGGCTCCAACAACGTGAGCCCGTGCCGCGCGCCGTGGACCATTGCGGCGGCGACCGCACGATTCAGCGCGATCATCGGATTGTCGGAGAGCTCCAACAAGACCTCGTACAACGCGAGAATTTGGCGCCAGTCGGTCTCGGCAGCGCTCGGCGCCGAATCGTGAACCGCCGCAATGGCTGCTTGCAGCTGATACGGCCCCAGCGCGCCACGGCGCACGCTGGTTTGCACCAACCCGAGCCCTTCTTCGATCTGTTCCTGGTGCCACAGCCTACGATCTTGTTCGTCGAGCGGAATCAGCTCGCCATCGGGTCCGCTGCGCGCGTCACGGCGTGCGTCGGTGAGCAACATCAACGCCAACAATCCAGCTACTTCCTCGTGCTCCGGCAAAAGATCATGAACCGAGCGCGTCAGACGAATCGCCTCGCTCGAGAGATCTACGCGCTGCAAGCTGGTGCCACCACTCGTGGCGTAACCTTCGTTGAAGATCAGGTAGAGCACGTGCAACACGGCTCCGAGCCGCTGCTCTTGCTCCGCCGCAGACGGCATACGAAACGCCACACCCGACTGCTTGATCAATTGCTTCGCGCGGCTGATTCGCTGTGCCATGGTGGCTTCGGGCACCATGAAGGCTTTCGCGATTTCTGCTGTCGTGAGGCCACCCACCGCTCGCAACGTGAGAGCAATTGACGATGCGCGCGTGAGCGCTGGGTGACAGCACATGAACAAGAGCAGCAAGGTGTCCTCGCGTTCCGGTTCCTGTTCCGGGAAAACCAAGGGTTCGTCGGCTACGGCAATTTCGTTCTCGCGACGCCGCCGAGCGGAGTCGCTGCGCAGCTGATCGGTGAGGCGCCGCGCCGCCACCTGAATCAGCCATGCGCGTGGATTTTCGGGTACACCTTCGGAGGGCCACTTGCTGGAAGCTGCGACCAGCGCTTCTTGCACGGCATCTTCTGCGGCTGCGAAGTCACCGGAGCGACGTGCCACCGCGGCGAGCACCTGCGGCGCCAAATCGCGCAACAGGTGCTCCCCTTCACGTAATCTACCAGCGACGTTCACGTCTCTGGCGGTCCGCTCATGACCTCGCGTACTTCAATCGGCATGTTCAACGGCTTGCCGCCTGGGCCCGGTGCTGCCGAAGCGCGCGCTGCAATCGCGTAGCCTTGCTCCTTGGTCTCCACGTCGACAATCCAGTAGCCGGCCAAGAACTCCTTCGACTCGGCGAACGGCCCGTCGGTAACTTCCGGCCTGTTGTCTTTGCCAGCGCGCACCACTCGAGCCTGGGCTGGCGGCGCGAGACCTTCGGCACCAACCAAGACGCCCTCGTCCTTCAGCTCCTTGTGGAAGCGCTTCATGAAGGCGATGTGCGCCTTGAAGTCGTCTGGTGACCAATTCTGCAAACCCCAATCACCGCTGCCTGCGGGCGCATTCATCATCAGCATGAACTTCATTTCAGTGACCTTTCGTATAGGCGCCATCGGCGCGTTCATGGGGACGTCGGAGCTGGCGGCGCGTTCTCGACATTGCTCGCTGAGATTTTTATCCCGCACTCCCTCGCGATGGGAACGCCGTGCCAGGGCGGCCCATCAAACCCACGAACTTCGTTAAGATTATTTACTGTGATTGTTAATTAACTGGGATGCGCTGAACGTTGAAGCGCACGTCGCCACCCACATCTCCGATCCCACGATGGGAAGACTTAGCGGAGGCAGTGGGCTCGAAGAGCCGCGAGGCAAACGCGAGCAGCTCTCTCAACCTTCGGGTTGATGCGCCCTGCAGTTTCAGCGTTAGATTTTTGCGGCGGTGAACGGCGCTGCGCGAAAGCGCTCAGCACGAGATCGTTTTTGCTCACTTGCACTCGGTGCGACGCAAATCGTTCGTCCAGGTAAGTAAAGGGGATCAGTTTGCTCTCGAGCGGGCATTTCGGAACTCGACCGAACTCGTCGAGGAGGCGCACCCTTGCGTACGAATTCGTTAGCCTTGCTCGTTCTAGCCGTTTGTCTCGAAATTCAGGGCTGCAGTGCAGGAAACGGAGGAGGCCCTGACACGGCCCAAGGCGGGAAAATAAACCCCGCGGGTGGTGGTCCGGCTCAGGGCGGCGGCAGCAACAATCAAGGCGGCTCTAACACTCCTCAGGGTGGAGCTAGCAACGGCGGCACGCCGAGCACGGGCGGAACGGCGAGTGGAGGCAGCTCGCAAGGCGGCTCACAAGCTGGCGGCCAGTCGAGCAGCGGTGGTGCGCAATCCGGCGGAACCAATACGAGCGGTGGCTCGCAAGGCGGTAGCTCGACCGGCGGCCGTTCGACCACCGGTGGCACCACCGGAGCCGGCGGAAGCAAAGGTGGAGCAACCGGAGCGGGCGGTACCACCACGGCGGGTGGCACCACGAGTAGCTCGGGCGGCTCGACGACTCAGCCGGGTAAGAAGTTCGTGGGCAACATCACGACCGGCAACTCGGTGGACACGAATGGCCTGGTATTCGCGAAGTACTGGGATCAAATCACGCCAGAAAATGCCGGGAAATGGGGCTCTGTCCAGAGCAGCGCCAGCGCCGCCTTCAATTGGGGGACGCTCGACGCAATCTACGACTACACGAAGAAGAACGGCATCATCTTCAAGCAGCACGCGTTCGTTTGGGGCAACCAACAGCCCAGCGGTTCGCTCAGCGAAGCGAACGTGAAGACCTGGATAAGCGAGTTCTGCAAGCGCTACCCGGAGACCAAGCTGATTGACGTGGTCAACGAGCCCCCGCCACACACGACGCCTTCTTATGCGAACGCGATTGGCGGAGGCACCAACGGTGATTGGAAGTGGATTACCAACGCCTTCACCTGGGCGCGCGCGGCTTGCCCCAACGCGATCTTGATTCTGAACGACTACAACAACATCGAGTGGGACGCCGAACACAAGCACTTCATCGACATCGTCAAGAAGGTCAAGGCTGCTGGCGCTCCGGTCGACGCGGTCGGTTGCCAAGCGCACGACGTGTATCGCAAGACCAACACCGAAATTCAGACGATGCTGAATAACATCAACGCGCAGACGGGCCTGCCGGTGTACATCACCGAATACGACGTCAGCGATACCAACGACGACAATCAGCTGAAGATCTATCAGCAGCAGTTCCCGATTTTCTGGAACACCGAATACATCAAGGGCATCACCATCTGGGGCTGGATTTACGGCAGAACTTGGAGCCAAGCGCCCAACAGCGGTCTCGTCAACAACGGCAAGTCGCGCAAAGCAATGACGTGGTTGATGCAGCAGCTCGGTCGCTCCGCACCGTGATCTGACGTGCTCATCGCTTCGCGCCGGGCCGCGGAACCATCTCTACGACAAGCGCGTTCTCACCTGCGTCGCGCACCCAAGCGACGCGCGTGGGGCCCGCTGCGATTGCCGTGATCATTCGACCACCACGCGCAGCCAAGGGTCGCGGTGTCGGGCTGGCTTGCGAAATCTCGAACGGCCCCTCGACGCTGCCGCAGTAAACCTGCTCCCACACGGAGCTCGGCGAGCAGATGATGCCCTTCACCAAAACCTCTTCGCTGCGCGCGTCGAGCGAGAGCCTCCGAAGCTCGTAGCTGTTGCCGTCGTAATAGTGGACGGCGCGTTCGACGGCGAGCATCGCTGGAGTGCGCCCCTCGTGCACCGCCGAGTAACTCACCTCGCCTCCCGTTTCTGCCAGCGCTCCAATGCGCCAGGTACCATCTGGGGAGCGCTCGACGAAGAAAATGCGCTCGCCGAGCATCGCGATCGCGTCAACCTGATTGCTGGTGGTGAAAATGACGCGCGCCTTTCCCGCGTTCAGCGCTTGAATCGTGAAGCGCCCATCATCGGCATGGTCGAGCCAAGCGAAGTGCTCTCCCGAGGCGACGAAGTTCTGCGGTTGATGCGGTAGCGCAATCACACGGCGAGCCTTGCCGCTCTTCTTGCTCGCGCGAAAAATCGCTCCCTCCGACCAGAAGACGATCGAATCGCGCATCACTGCCGGGCCGATCCCGAGATCGAGCGGCATCTTGAGCGGCTCTTGACCCGGTACCAAGCGGTAGGCCGCGCGCGCGGTGAGCAGATAGAATGCTTCCTCGTCGGCGACCAGCGTCGTGCCGTAACCTGATTCTTCGAGCGCCAGCAGCTGCGTGGGTTCAGGTTCCGGTGCCGCGCTTGGTATAGGCGCAGCGGGTGCAACGGACGCGATGACAGTCGCCGGCGTAGACGTGGGCTCTTCGGGGCGCTTGGACTTACAGCTCCCTGTCAGTAACGCCGCGATGAGCCAACTCGCCCAGCAGCCACGACCAAATTTTCGCCTCACAACCGCGATCCAACTCGAGAATGAAGCCAGCAAATCGAAGTGGAAGCTAGCCTCAGCGCTGCGCAGGGTCAAAGACTCTTCGAGTATATCGCAGCGATGGAGAAGCCAGTTGCTCTCGAGCGATCCACCGATCAGCTGAAGCGTAACCATCTCATGGCCGTGGCGCAGGGCGAGTAAGACCGGTGTATGCGTCGCAGCGCCTCGAGCTCGCATCTGCAGCGATTGCCAGTGATTGCCCGCGAGCTCAGCGCGCTATCACGCCCACCAGCGTTTGAAACAACGCATCGACGCGCGCTTCGTCGACCTTGGTCGGCAAGGTGGAGCGCTGGCACGCTTCTTTGATGCGACCTTCGAGATCCGTGCTGAGGCAGAGGAGCTCGTCATAGCTCAGCGCGCCGTCGCGAATCGAAAGGAGCTCCGCCGCGTCCGCGCGACGCACGAACAGATCCTTCTCTTCGATCGCTTCCAGGCCCATCCGCAAGAGCCGCACGAGGTGCATCGCGTGTTTGGTGTCATAGCCGAAGCGAGCCTCGAGCGCGGCGCGCTGCGGGTTGCGCTCGCGTTGCCACGTTCGGTACGCTTCCCAGCTCTTCACCGCGGCGAGGTATCGCTTTTCGGCGTTCAATGCGTTCACCACCTCTACCGGAATGCTGACCCCGCTGGACGCAACCGCACGCAAGCGATTGGAAAGTTCGTCCTCCGAGCAACTCAGCACGTCGCGAACCAGCTCACGCCATTTGTGCGTCAAGGTGGCGCGCAGCTCTGTGGGCATCTCGAGATCAGCAATTCCGTAGCTCTCGAGTTTGCCCGCAATGCTCTGCTCCAAGCGGTTCTGGTCGTCGCGGTTGATTGTGGCGGCGGGCGGCAAGCCGAAGGCCTCGCGGGTAGGCGCTTCGGACGGTGGCGCCAGCAGCCAGGCGCGGTGCGTACGAATCCGTTTCAACTGCGCTACCGCGTAGCCGAGAAAGGATTCCTCCACTCGACGCGTCAAGAAGAGGTGACGTTCGGCCCTAAGCGTCAGCCAAGCTGGTGTCTCGAACAACCAGTCGCGCTCGTCGGCGAACAGAATCTCGAGCGCGTTGGGGTTCGCTTGTACACACAACTTCAGGAACTTCGCGAGCTCGAACACAACCGATTCGGTCTTGGTTCCCAGCGCCCGCGCGGCAGAAGTGTGGGCCCGTACACGAGCTTCCACGCTGTTCCACACGGGCCCGGCCAGCGGCGAAGCATCTTGTTCGAAGGTAGCGAACAACGAAAGCCGCTGCTCGAGTGGCATCACGCAGATTCCGCGCAAATCCAAATCCGAATCCGCGCGCGCGGTCCCGTGCGCTTGGCTCCCGGCCAATGTCACGAAAATGGTATGGGCGCCGACGTCGAAACTCACTGTTCCCTGGTTCGCAGTCGCAGCGAGATGACAAAAGCTTCGAGCTCCTGCTGGGTGCGCGGCAGCTCCGGCAATTGGCTGCACGCGTGCGCCTCGTCGAGATCCGCTTCGAGGCGATCGAGCACACTTTCGTGCGCAGCGAGCTCTTGCTGCGACAGCGCCATCTTCTCCGCGCCCTCGCGCTTGCGCTGCACCAATTCCTCGACCTCGCTGAGTCGGAACGCCTCATTGAGCGAAATGATGTTGGCGTCGACCTCGCCAGACCGCATCAAATGAATGCCGGAGAGCAGTACCCGGTACGCATACAAAAGGTGCTTCACCGTAGGGTTTGGTTCGCGCAAGCGTTGCCGCCGACCGCGCGCGAAACCCTGGTAGTGGCGAACGGTGGGACGCGTCACGCAGCCCTTGCCGAGTTCGCGCAGCTCTTCGAAGGCTGGTGTGCTCACAACTACCAGCGGCGAGAATAGCTGCTCGAGCACATAGCCGTTGTGATTCGTCAGAAGCCGAGCGAACTTCCGAATGTCGTGTGCGACCCAGTCGAGATCCACGCGGCTGGTGTCCACCACCGTGATCGTTTCTTTGGCAGGGTGCAGGCCGAGCACGGCCTCGAGCGGCAACAGAAAGGCGCCACGCAGATCGACATCGCTGTCTTTGGAAGCGAAGCCGTAGAGGTGAGCGCCGCTGATTGTCGCGAATACGGGCGCGGGGCCGTCGTGCGCTACCTGGGCGAGGTAGTCACGGTCCAGCAGGGCCCAGGTTTGCGCGAGTTCGGTAGGTGACACGGTTGGAAAGTGTAAACGCTCGCAATCCGGCGGTTTTTCCAAAGATGCCGAGCTTCGAGAAAAAAAGTGGCCCGAGCATGTCGAGCGGGGCGTGTCGGCTCCGACCTCTGAGAGACCCCAAACAGAGGAATGCATCATGACCATCGCCCAAACCACTTCGTTCTCCGTTTCTGAAGCTCCCCGTGCCCTGGGCCGCAGCGTCGGCGCAGTGCTGGCCGGATTGCTCAACGTCGTCGTGCTGTCGACGCTGACCGATGCGGTGATGCACGCGACGCAGGTGTTTCCACCCGCGGGAGAAGTGATGTCGGGAGGCTTGTTTGGCCTGGCAACGGCGTACCGTCTGATCTTTGGCGTACTGGGTGGCTACGTGACCGCACGTTTGGCCCCCCGCGCTCCGCTGCGCCACGCCCTGATTCTCGGCGCGATTGGTTTCGTATTGAGCTGCTTGGGTGCGCTCGCCACTATCGGACGAGGCCCGGAGTTCGGTCCGATGTGGTACCCGCTTGCGCTGGTGGTAACGGCGCTGCCGTGCTCGTGGGCCGGCGCGAAACTCTGGCGTCCACGCGCTTGAGCCTCCGCGTCTCTCGAATTCTCGTTCGTCGCTGAGCGTCGCTTCCACGCCGCAGCGCGTCGGCTCGCTGGCCGTGCGTCGCGTTGCGTCGAGGCGTCGCTCAGCAGAGCGCGATCCGTCGACGCGATATCCGACTGACGAAAGCTTTCGCCGACGTTTCCAGTCGCAGCGGCGTACGCGATGCGTACGCGATGTTGGGAAGGCAGTGGGCTTGCAGGAAAACAGGTGCTATGGGAGCGCGGCGTGCGTCGTGAGGCTCGCCCCCACCGGCGCCACGAAAACCAAAAGGAACGAAGATATGATCAAGGTCGGTATCAATGGCTTCGGCCGCATTGGTCGCATGGTTTTCCGCGCTGCCGTTCAACGGGGCGACGTGGAAGTGGTCGCGATCAACGATCTCTTGGAAGTCGATTACCTCGCGTACATGCTGAAGTACGACTCGGTGCACGGCCGCTTCAAGGGCAGCGTCGACGTGAAGGACGGTCAGCTCGTCGTAAATGGCAAGCCGGTCCGCTGCACGGCGGAGACCGACCCGAGCAAGTTGAACTGGGGCGCCGTCGGCGCTGAGAACGTCGTCGAGTCGACGGGGATCTTCCTGGACAAGCCCGGCGCCGAGAAGCACCTCGCCGCGGGCGCCAAGAAGGTCGTCATGTCGGCGCCGTCCAAGGACGACACCCGCATGTTCGTGATGGGCGTGAACGACGACACCTACAAGGGTGAAGCGATCGTGTCGAACGCCTCCTGCACCACCAACTGTCTCGCGCCGATCGCGAAGGTGCTGCACGATAACTTCGGCATCAAGCGCGGCCTAATGACGACCGTGCACGCCGCCACGGCGACGCAGAAAACCGTCGACGGCCCCTCGAAGAAGGATTGGCGCGGCGGTCGCGGCATTCTCGAGAACATCATTCCGTCGTCGACGGGCGCCGCGAAGGCGGTGGGCAAGGTAATTCCGGAGCTGAACGGCAAGCTCACCGGCATGGCGTTCCGCGTGCCGACCTCGGACGTTTCGGTGGTCGACCTCACCTGCGAGCTCGTGAAGGAAGCAACCTACGACGAGATCTGCAAGGCAATGAAGGCCGCCTCCGAAGGCAAGATGAAGGGCATCCTCGGCTACACCGACGAGAAGGTGGTCTCCACCGACTTCGTGGGCGAGGTGTGCACCTCCGTGTTCGACGCCGAGGCCGGCATCCAGCTCGACAAGACCTTCGTGAAGGTCGTGTCCTGGTACGACAACGAGTGGGGCTACTCGAACAAGGTCATCGACCTCGTGAAGCGCATCGCGGGCTGAACTAGCCCGTTTTGCGCGTAGCCAACGCGAAGCGAGGCGGAGTCGGGCAAACGCTCGGTTCCGCCTCGTTGCTTTTCAGGCGCTCGCGCTGCGCTGAATTTCGGCAATCGGTCGCACTTCGACGCAGCCCAGGCGCCCCACCGGAATCTTCGAACCAATTTGCACGGCTTGGTTCAGGTCACGCGCGTCGATCAAGATGAAGCCGCAGAGTTGTTCCTTGGTCTCTGCGAAGGGTCCGTCGGTCGTCAACGTGCGACCCTCGCGAGGTCGCACCGTTACCGCGCTGGTGATCGGCTGCAGCGCTTGCGCGGCCAGGAAGTGACCGTCTCTGCGAAGCTCGTCGTCGTAGTCGAGGCTCGCGTGCATCAAGCGCTCTCGTTCACTGGGCGAGAGTTCTTCCCACTTGCTTTGGTCGAAATAGACGAGGCACAGGTATTTCATTGGCGCATCCTGAACGGGTGAGGTCGCGCTGCGGCTTGCAGCGTGACGCCTTGTAGTCGTTCGGCAGGTGGCCAAATCGACAGCCGGCCTTCGAAAATCGACGTTACTGTGCGCGCGTCGTGTAGCTGCCGGCGGGTGTAGGCGTGGGTGCCACGGGCTCACTCCGATGCACAGCGAACCAGAGCACCACTGCGGAGAGCGCCGAAGAAACCAGAACTATCGAGGTTACACGACTTTTCATGTCGGCTTCCTTTGCTCGGAGCCTCACAGCCACAGCGTGGCCGCGAGCTTCATAGTCATGACGCACTCGGCAGCCGAACATTACTAAGATTCCCCGCTCGAGACCTTAAACTTATCCTATCGCCCTGAACCGACGGCCGGAACGGCGCAATTTCGTGCTGCTTCGATCAGGGCGAGCACACGCGCGACGTCGATGCGCGATTTGAATGGCAAGCAGCGCTCGCCGAGGGCTGTTTCCTGCTTCCCGCAACAGCGCCCAGCGTCGACACAGACGATGAGCTCGGGCAGCGCCTGCAAGCTGCGCCCCACGTGCTCGGGCGTCCAGAAGCTCGCGATTTGCAACCAGAAGCGACGTTCAGGTTGCGTGCGGTGCACCAGCAAGAAATCAACGAACAAGCCGTGTTCGCCACTCAGCAGGGCGTTCACTTCGTGAAGCTCCCACGCGCGCGTTGCCGCCTGAAACTCGCGAGCGAAGCGTGCATGCACCGCATTCGAGGGCTCAGGCCGCGGCAACGGCACTTCGATCGCGTCAGCAGAGCTCAAGTACAGCCGACCTCGGAGCGACTTCGAAATGATGCAGTCCGCTTCCAACTCGAACTGCTCGCAGCGAGCCAGGCTGGGCCAGAGCGCTGCCAAAGCTCGCGCATAGAGCTGGGTATGGTGGAACAACGCCAGTGGACCCGAAACCTCGAGACGAGCGGCGTCTTCAGCACGCATTGCTTCGAGCGCGTCGGTCGCGAGCGAATTGCGGCGTTGCACGCAGCAGATGAGGCCGAGTGCGCGAGCACGGCGTGCGATCGGGCCGGTGCCGTGCTCTAGCTTCAGCCACAGCATGCTAGCGCGCGCGAGTAACGCTTCCACGATGGCTTGGTTCGCCTCCGCTAAGAACGATTCCGCCGTGAAGCCGCTGGGCAGCGGAGTGACGCGGCGTTCAGCGGACAGATCCGCAAACAGCGAAAGCTCGAGCTCTGGCGGGGAAATAGCCAGCGAGCTTGCCACCTGTTCGAGAATTTGTTCGCGGGTGAGGTTCGACCCAGCGGCGGCGCGGAACACCTGCCAGCGTGCCTCGCGCGCCGGGACAGCAGCGTGAACGCGACCACGGCAGAGGTTCTCGAGCAGATGGTTAGCGACGCGTAGCTTCGCGACCGAAGCGCGCAGGCCGAGGGGTTCACGCAGACGCTCGCGTAGGCGCGTGCGCTTTTGACCAACCAATGCCGTATATTCATCGAGCAGAAGCCGCAGCCAAGGCAGATCGCGCGCACTGAAGAGGCGCGGCCGTAAGCGCTGGCCATCGAGCTCCAAGCAAAGCTTACACAACGCGGTCGGCAGCAAGGCCACGGCCCCTCCTTCTCGCTCTCTGCACCTCATCGGTGCCCACGCTCACGAGCTCATATACGGTTGCACGTTTGCCAGGCGCGGGTCGCAGTAACCTGCCAATCCGCTGCACGTACTCACGCTCACCCTGCGCTGAACCTACGATGATGGCCACATCCGCAGCGGGCACGTCGATGCCTTCGTTCAACACCCGCGCGCTGACCAGCGCTTGCAGCTCACCTTCGCGGAACGCTCGAAGCGCACGTTCGCGTTCGACACGCGCCGTCTCGCAAGTAATCGGCATGATCAGCTCTGAGCGTGCGATGGCGTAGGCGGCGTCATTGTCAGCGGTGAAGACCAGAACGCGCGAGTCGCGGTGGCGCGCCAGAAGCTCTCGCAGCGCGCTGGCTTTCGCGCGTGTGAAGCCCGAAAGCGAACGATTTCGCCGCCACGCGGCGAGCGCCGCCCGCCCTTCGCGAGTTCTGGTAGCGGCGGCAACGAAGTCGCTCCAGCGCGCGCCCGGGTGCAACGACCAGAACGCTCGACTCACCTCACCGAACAAGCTGCGATCTCGGCCGTAACGTTCGCGCTCGTCGCGCGCCAGCGGTACACGCAGGACTACGCGATCGAAATCGGCGAGCCAGGTTCCGGCCAAATCCGCAACACGCAGCTGAAAGCATACCGGCCCTATCAATTGATCCAGTCGCGCGAGTGTGCGCCTATCCGGAGGTGTCGCCGTCAAGCCCAAGCGGTGTCGAGCGCAGCACAACTGCAGGATCTCATCGCGCGCGGCGTTGCCGAAATGATGCACTTCATCCACGACCAAGAGCTCGAAGTTCGCTCCGATTCGCGAGATGTGCCGGTACGCACTTTCGAATGTGGCGACCGTAATCGTGCCATATTCACAGTGCCCGTCGCCCAAGCGGCCAACTGGGCCGGGCTGCGCTGCACGTAGCTCCAACAGCCACTGCTCGAGCAGTGCACGGGTTGGCACGACGCAGAGCGTCGGCGAGCGCGTGCGCGACATGGCCGCGATTGCAACGCGCGTTTTGCCGCTGCCGGTAGGCATGACGAGAATGCCACGCCTTTGCGCGAGTTCCCAAGAGAGCAAGGCCGCGTGCTGATAGGGCCTCAGCTCACGGGAGCTCCACGACCCAGTGGTTGCCCCCAATTGGAAGGCCAGGTCGTCGCGAAATGCGATGCCGCGCTCGCGGAGCGCGTCCACCACTTCTCCATAGTAGTGAGCGGGAGCGCGATACAGGGCGACGCGCGGGTCCCAAATCAGGCCGGGCACGAAGTCCAAAGAAATATCTGGGGCTTCGGCGAGCACGAGAGTTCCTTGATCGAACAGGAGGCGCATGCTTTGGCCTTTGTTCGGTCAGGGCGCGCGCGAGTTGCGCGCAAATGTATTCAGAACTGAAAGTAAATGAACTCGCTCGGCACGTCGCTGTAGAAGACAGACATGCCGACAACCAGCAGCAGCACCACCGCCGCTTGCGCCGACGCCCAGCGGAAGTTGGGGCGAACGCGCTGATACAGACCCAGCTTGTACATTAGGTCGTCGATGACGAGGGGCAGCGCAAAGAACACGGTGGTACCGAGCAGGCTACCGGCCGCCAGCAACTGCGCCTGAGGTTCGCCACCCGGGCGCAGCGCGAGATCACGCAGAAGTTGCTGTGTGTCCGTCTCGCGGAACATGAGCCAGCCCACGTTGACCAGCGCAAAGCAGACCAACGTGCGTGGGAGGGCGAGCCAGCGCATGGTGATTAGCTTCGGGGCGACACGTCCGACAAGCTCGTATGCGATCAGCAAGACACCGTGGAATCCACCCCATAACAGAAAATTCCAGCTCGCGCCGTGCCAGAAACCCGAGAGCAGAAACGTGAGCATCACGTTTCGGTAGTGAACCAGCTTACTGCCGCGGTTACCGCCGAGCGGGATGTACACGTAGTCGCGAAACCAGGTCGAGAGCGAGATGTGCCAGCGCCGCCAGAACTCACCCGGTGTCTGTGCGAGATACGGGTGATCGAAATTCTTCATCAAATCGAAGCCGAGCAGCTTGGCCGAGCCCCGCGCGATGTCGCTGTACGCGGAAAAGTCGGCGTAGATCTGCACGGCGAAGGCGAACGTGCCCGTCCACACCAAGCTGAAGCTTGGCTCCGAGATCGCGAAGACCTTGTTCGCGACGATGGCGACGTTGTCGGCAACGACCAGCTTCTTGAAGAAGCCCCAGCACATCAGCAGCAGGCCCTCACGAGCCCACTCGGGATCGAAACGACGTGGCTTCTCGACCTGAGGCAGTAAGTGCGTCGCGCGCTCGATGGGACCAGCTACGAGCTGGGGAAACAGCGAAAGGAACGCTGCAAAGTCGATGAAGTTGCGACGTGCCTCCAAGCGCCCGCGATACACGTCGATCGTGTAACTCAGCGTTTGGAACGTATAAAACGAGATCCCAACCGGCAGCACGATGTTGAGTGCTGGCTTGGTGACGTGCAGGCCCAGCCGATCGAGCGCGAGCGCCACGTTATCGACGAAGAAGCCGAAGTACTTGAAGAACCCGAGCAGGGTCAAATTGAAGACCAGGCTCGCAACCAGAAAACGCCGCCGATGCTTTGGATAGGCCGCAATGCCGCGCGCGAGCGAATAGTCGACGATGGTCGACGCGGCGAGGAGCGACAGAAACCACGGGTGTACATAGCCGTAGAAGAAGTAGCTCGCGAGAAGCAAAAATACGTTCTGCGCTCGCAGCTTCAGCGACCAGTAGACCGCGAGAACGATTCCGAAGAACAGCAGGAAGTCGAGGCTGTGAAAGATCATCGCGCCGCCTCGGCAAACAGCGCTGGCAGATTCGCGACGAACAGCCGCGTGTAGTGCGCCAGGAACTGAGGACCGATGTGGTCGCCGTTTCGATACAGGTCGGCCGACTCCCAGCTCGCGTCGCTGAGATCAACGAACATTGCGCCGCGCGCCTCGATGTACTGCTTCAACTCGGCCACGTAGCGCCGCATGGCGGGCGACTCGGGGTGCCCTTCGGCCACGGCACGTGGGCGGATTCGCACGAACGCCAACGGAACGCCGCCGTCCTTCGCTAGGCTCAATATTTCCGGCAAAAACGAGGTATCCACGCTACTCGCAAAGTCGCCGATTGCCTCTCCAGCCGCGGCGCTGGCGGCTGCAGCACCGCGCAAGTGCTCCAAGGCAAAGGGCGCGTTGATCAAGCGGTGGCGCTGCTTCGCATCGGGCTCCTCGACGAACAGCGTCGACATCGAATCGAACCAAGGCTGCGTGTAGTCTCCAGCCATCAAGCGCAGGCGACTCACGGGAGCAAACTTGGAGAGCTGCCACGCGAGGTGCTTGACCGGGTGTTTCGGCGCAGGAAACAGCTTCGCGCTGACTACGGGATCGAGCTCCGGCGAGGTGTTCTCGATTTGCTGCTGGTCGAGGCCTGATTCTCGGTAAGTGAGCTCGGTCAGCTCTTGATACCGAAAGAAGATGAGTACGCGGTCTGGCTTGACGCCAGATGCGAGCACGTAGTTCTTGAGAATCAGATACCAAACCGCCGCGCGGCTGCCCCCGTACGTGATCGTCATGGCACGCCGCGGAGCGAGCAGTTGGTTCAGGGTGCGCTCGTGCATTCGCGTGCCGGCCATGGAGTTGCCGATCACGACGAAGTTCGGCCGCAGCTTACGCACTCGCTGCAGAGGCCGAGAGTCGAAGGCTCGCTTGGCGACGGGCGGCGCACTGCGGCTTTGCCAGACGACGAGCGCAGCCGCAGCGAGCAAGGCTCCAATCACGACCAAGAGCCGCAACCAGGAAGCCCGCGGCGAGGAGTCGGCGCGCGGCTCGGCTACGGGAGTTGCGGGGTCGGGCTGGTCCATCGCTCAGGAATCGCGCCCCTAGTTGCCACACTCTGGGCGCGTTTACCACCGTATGCCGTTCATGGAGCGCGAGGCGCCCCAAGCCTTTGGCTGCGGGACAGAGGAGACGAATGGCGCTTCAGCCGGCAGGTGCAGCGTGACGGTCCAACACCTCGCGGAGCTTGAACAGCAACGCTTCCGGTGTCAGCGGCTTCTGCACGAACGCAATATCATGCTCCACGATTCCCCCGCGCAGCGCCGCTTCACCGGTGTAGCCGGACATGCAGACCACCTTGATCCCGGGTCGCAGGGCGCGAAGCTCGCTGATGAGCTGCATGCCACTCATCTGAGGCATGATCACGTCCGTGAGTAAGAGGTCGAAACGGCGACCGCTCTGGGCCATCGCGAGCGCCTCCGCTGCGCTCTTGGTCTCGATGACGTCGTAGCCATTGCGCCGCAGAATGCCGCGCGCCGCCTTGCGCACCTGTTCGTCGTCTTCCACCACCAGCACGGTCTCGGAGCCGTTCAGGCGTGCGACCACGGGAGCCTGCACGCTGCGAATTGCGACGTCGCTCGAGCAGCGCGGCAGGTACACCTTGAACGTGGTGCCTTCACCTAACTCGCTGTACACCCAAATGTGCCCGCCGCATTGCTTGACGATGCCGTAAACGGTGGAGAGCCCAAGCCCTGTGCCCTTGCCGCGTTCCTTCGTCGTGAAGAATGGTTCGAAGATGCGCGCTTGCGTCTCGCGACTCATGCCGATCCCAGTGTCGGAAACGGCTAACATCAGGTAGTCGCCGTCCTTCACACCGAGATGAGTGCTCGTGTACTCGCCCGACAGGTGAATGTTCGCGACTTCGATGGTCAGCTTGCCCCCACCCGGCATGGCGTCGCGTGCATTGACCGCGAGGTTCATCAACACCTGTTCGAGCTGACCGGGATCGGCCAACACCGGGAACAGCTGCGACCCTACGCTGAGCTCGAGCTCCATGTCTTCGCCGAGCAGGCGCTGCAGCATCATTTGCATGCCGCGCGCGATCTCACCCACGTCGACGATTCGAGGCTCGACGATTTGCTGCCGGCTGAAAGTCAGCAAGCGCCGGGTCAACGCCGCAGCGCGCTCACCCGCGCGAGCGATCTCCTGAATGTCGTCGCGCAGCGGATCACCGGCTTTTACGCTATCGAGCGCCATCGTGCTGAAGCTCAAGATCACCGAAAGCAGGTTGTTGAAATCGTGCGCGATGCCGCCGGCGAGTTGCCCCACGGCGTCCATCTTTTGCGCCTGACGTAGCTGCTGTTCGCTGCGATCGAGCTTGGCTTGAGTACGCTTGTGCTCCTCGAGCTCCAAGCGAGCCGCCTCCTCCGCTCGCCGTGCGCTTTCGAGCGCCTCGGTGCGTTCGCGCACACGCGCCTCGAGCTCGGAATAGAGCTGCACATTTTCGAGAGCAACCGAAGTGCTATTGGCGAGCGCCTGCAGCAGCCGCACTTCGACATCGGTGGGGCAACGTTGACTGGCCCAATAGTTACCGATCGCAGCAATGGGGCTCTCGCTGCGCACCGGCACCATGGCGAGGCTCTTCACGAACGTGGGTCGATAAGCCTCTGCGGGGATGCGCGAGTCGGCATAGATGTCTTCAATCACCGCGGGGCGTCCGTGCAGCATCACCCAACCACTGATGCACGCCGACATCGGAAAACGCTGCCCCTTCCACAGCGGTTCGATCGCGTCCTCGTCAGCGTAATAACACTGATCTCCATCGCGCAGCACGAAGGTCGCGCCATCCGCGCCGGTGAGCTCGCGCGCAGCCTTGCGCACGATAGCTTGCACCTGCTGGATATCTCGGGCCTTGGAGAGCTCCTGCACGACGGACACGAGCAACTCCATCCCCTGCACGTACGAACTCGTCACTCCTCAACAATAGCTGCACCGTCCGAGCCCGCCACAATCAGCGTGAGGCAACGATGTACACTGTGGGCCGCACGATGCATACGCTCACGTACAATAGTTGGAGTTCCAACGAGAGGCGACTTTCGTCAATCGAGGCGTGAACGCGATTGGCCATGGAAAACAGGGCTGCCGCTTTGCTCGGACGCATTGCGTCGCTCGCGCGGAGACGCCCGCGAAGGCGCGTGTGTGACGTGATCACGCGCCTTCGCCGAGCGTACGCTCACGCAGCCGGGGGAACAAAGTCTTCGAGCTCGAACAGTTCGGACCGGCCTTGGCGCGTGATCGCTAGAAAACGCCTGGCCCACTCGACTGCTTCCGCCTTCGTCTTCACCTGCATCAGGCAGTAGCCACCGACGTAGTCACTCGAACCGAACTGCCCTTCGCTCGTCACGGCGCGACTACCATCGAGTTCGACCCGCAGAGCATGATCACTCGATTTGCAGCCGCCGGTCGCAAGCAATACGCCCGCGCGCGACATGTCTTCGATCAACTTGCCCATCTCCGTCACGTCTGGCTGACTGGGAGCTTCGGTCCGCTGAACTCCCGGCTTGTACACGCATAGATATCGCATCGTTAATCTCCTGTTTGCGATTCGGCGCAGCGCCGCTCGCAATTGGTCGTCAAACGAAGCGCACTCAGATCGACAGACCGCCGCCGATTTTCTGCACCCACATCGACCGAACGGCCGTTTTCGCGCCGAGAGCGCGGGGAACTGGAACCCGTGGAGTCGTGATAGCGTGTCGGACGGGTGTGTTCGATGCGGTACCGAGTGTGGTCATTGCTGGCGGGCGTGTTGCTCTCGTCGCACGCGCTCGGGCAAAGCGCGCAGCCGGAGGCCTCGGGCGAACCGCAAAGCGAGGCCCAGTTTCCGCCGCTGAACGATGTGGAGGCCGCACCTCCCAATGCCTCGCCGACACCGGGCTCGCAGCTCGTGGTGCGCGTATTACTCAAAGCGTGCGGTGAGCTTCGCGCCGACGAAGTCGAACGCATTCTCGCGCTCGAGCTAGCCGTCGATTCATCTCACTCGGAGAATCTGCGCGAACCGACGTGGGTGATCGTGCAGTGCGAGGGAAGTCGCGTGGTGCTCGAGGTGCACGATCCGTTGAGCCGAAAGGTCGTGCAGCGCCGCTTCGACTTTGGTTCCGCGCGAGCCAAAGGTCGAGGTCGCCTCGTGGCCCTAGCAGCCGCTGAGCTAGTGCTGGCGAGCTGGGCTGAGCTGGCAGTTCTTCCCGAGCCGCGTGTGGAACCCGAAGGGCCTCGTCCTGCTACCGAGCAGAAGGAGCTCGCACGAAAGCGAGTTGTGAGCGCACCCGTGCGAGCCGTGAGTCCACCTGCGAGTCCACCCGTGCGCGAGGGCACGGTTCTGCTCGGCACGGATCCAACCATCGCGAGCGAGGGTCGCGGCGCGCGCGGCGAGCGCATCGTGTACAGCGACTATTACTGGGAGCGTCTACCCGGCCGCGTCGAATCGCGCTTGCTGGCTCTTTCATCAGTGCGCACGTTCGTCAATCAATCGGGCGCGTTGGCTGGAGGCGGTGTTCGATTTGGATCGGACCTGCTCCCGTTGCACGGCTGGGCGGTAGACGCGCTGATGGAGTCCGGTACGCTCGGCGGCGCGCACATCGATAGTTGGTCGCTCGGTGGAATGCTCTACTTCTTGGGCGAGGCCGGGCGACGCTTCGTGCTGCGCGGTGGGATCGGTTTGCGCGCCGGCTTCATGCGGAGCTCGCGCCCAGGTGAAGGCAAACCCCATTTGAACTTCCCGGTGTTCTGGGGTTGGCCAATGGTCAGCATCGCTGCCAGCGCCAGGTTTCGCAGGTTCGTGCTGGAGCTCACTTCGGAAGCTGGTTATTCGACTTTACCGTCGGGACCGGGTGACAGTGATTCGTCGCGTGGAGTCTGGGTGAACGCGCAGCTCGGCGCGGGCTTTGCGCTTTGACCAGTGCCGTCAGGCGCGCCCGCGACTCACACCCGTGGTGACGCCGCCCGCGATGAGATGGGCGAGCCGCAGTGGCTCTGGCAAATTGCCGTGCAGAGTCGTGGCGCGTAGCATGGCGGCAGCTTCGTCGAAGCCAATCCCTACGCGCTGGACCCAAAGGCGATCGAGCGGCTCCATCGCCCCAGCGCGTTGGATCAGGCGCCATTTGCGATCGGCGCCCGGGGTTCGGAGCACGGCGGCATGCACCAGGTGCAAGCGCGGCTTGCGTCGTGCAACTACCACGACCGGAACATTTAGCGCGCTCGACAGAGCTTCGATGTCCACCACGTTGAATCCGGCCACGGCGATGCCTTGCAGAATCACGGCGCGCACGCAGCTCTTGAACTGGCTGCGCTCGACGAGCTCGATCATGCGCTCGGTCGCATTGGCACCGTCGCGTCGCACGAGCCCCGAGATCACACCGTCGAGGCGCGTTCGGGCACACACCGCTCCGAAGATGCGCACGTTGCCACGATGTGAAGCTGGAAAGGGCGCATCGTCGAACCCAACGACGTTCGTGATCGGAGACGCCATGCGAGCCGACTTTACGAAACTCCGGCGCGCTATGAGCCTGGAATTTGCCGTTCGGGTCGTGATCACTCGCTGAGATGAAGATTTCTCCGCCCCACCCGACGCTCGCCTCGCACTGAGGACGGCAGCAGCGCAGGCCTCGTTTTCGGCCTCGCGGCTGCGGAGATCGATGCCTCCACAATATTTGGCGCGCTGGAGTTTGTTTGCCACGGTGGCTTGCCTCGCCAACTGCAGCCCGGGCAGCGGCGATAACGCAGGCCAAGGTGGCAGCAGCTCGGCGCGCGGAGGACAGAGCGCGAGCCAGGGCGGTGCAACCAGCAGCGGCGGGGGGACTGGCTCCGGCGGCTCGGGTGGCAGCAGGTCGAGCAACGGCGGCGCGAACGCGAGCGGTGGGACTAGCTCGAACGGCGGCTCCGTTCACGGCGGCGCCGGCTCAGGCGGAGCGAACAACGCAAACGGCGGCAACGCGAGCGGCGGCTCCCACACGAGCGGCGGCTCCAACTCAGGCGGCAGCTCGAGTTCGAACGGCGGAACGTCGAGCGGCGGCTCCAACCCGAGCGGTGGCTCCAACTCAGGCGGCAGCTCGAGTGGAGGCAAGTCGAGCTCCGGCGGCAGCGCAGGTGCGACGTTGGGCGGAACTTCCGGGCTTGGTGGCAGCGCCGCCGGCGGCAAGAGCAGTGGCGGCGCGAACGCCATGGGAGGTGCGAGCTCGAGCGGCGGCAGCACGAGTAGCTGTCCCAAACACGACGCAAACGCCACCTTCCGCAATCCGCTGAACACGACGCAAGGGTCCGACCCCTTCATGTTCTATCACGATTGCAACTACTACCTCACGGCGACGACCTGGAACTCGCAGCTCACGGTGAAGAAGTCGCCGACCATCGCCGGCCTCAAGACTGCCACCGCGGTTACCATTTGGAACGGCGCCAACGACGATCCCGGCCGCTGCTGCAACTTCTGGGCGCCCGAGATTCATCAGCTGAACGGGCCGAACGGCTTGCGTTGGTATTTCTATTACACCGCGGGTCCAGCCGGCACCGATACCGGCAATCAGCGCAACTACGTGCTCGAGAGCGCGGGTAGCGATCCGATGGGGCCGTACACATTCAAGGCGCGTATTTACGATACGCGCAACGACTTCTGGGCGATCGATCCGAGCGTCGTCAGCATCAACGGCTCCCTCTACTTCTTGTTTTCCGCGTGGGAGGGAGACAACCAGAACATCTACATCGCCGCGATGAGCAATCCCTGGACGATGAGCGGCTCACGAGTGCGCCTATCGCAGCCGAGCTACTCGTGGGAGAGGCAGCTCGCCAACGTGAACGAGGGGCCGGTTGCGCTACAGCACAATGGCAAGACCTTCATCACGTATTCAGCGAGCGCCTGCTGGGGCCCCGAGTACAAACTCGGGTTTCTAACGCTGACCGGGAGCAATCCGCTGTCCGCGAGTTCGTGGACCAAGTCCGCAATACCGGTGTTTCAGCGCGCGGACCAGAACAGCGTTTACGGCCCTGCTCACAACGGCTTCTTCAAGTCGCCGGATGGGAGCGAAGACTGGATCGTCTATCACGCGAACGCTTCGGCAAGTGGTGTTTGCGATACGCGCCGCACGACACGAGCCCAAAAGATCAACTGGAACGCCGATGGCACACCGAACTTCGGCGTTCCCGTATCGACCAGCGCTGACGTCATTGTTCCCTCTGGAGAATGAATCGTCAGATTTCACAGCGAGCCCTCGAAAATGAAATTCCATCCATCCCTCTCCCTCCTGTCGTCGCTGGCCGTTGGTTCCCTGGCGCTCGCTTGTTCCGCCAGTAGCGGCTCAACGCCCAACGATAGTGAAGGAGGAAGCCGTGGTGGCGCTGGCAACGGTGGCACTCCCAACACGAACGGAGGCACCAACAACGCTCAAGGTGGCGCGAGCAACGCGAGCGGAGGCACGTCGAATTCGAATGGAGGGCAGAGCAGCGGGAGCGGCGGTTCCACCAATGGAGGCAACGCAAACGGAGGGACATCGAACGGAGGGAGCACCGCGAGCGGAGGCGCGTCGAACGGAGGAACCAGTACCGGCGGCATGCCGAGCGGCGGCAACACGAGCTCGTCGAAAGGAGGCGCAGGCGGCGTAGCCGGAAACACCGGCAAGGGCGGGACGACCGGCACAGGCGGCGCCACCTCGAACGGGGGGACCTCCATGGGCGGCAAAGCGAGTGGAGGAACGACGAGCAGCGGCGGCACTGCCAGCGGCGGCACTGCCAGCGGCGGCACTGCCAGCGGCGGCACTGCCAGCGGCGGCAGCTCGATGGGAGGCTCCGGCAACGATCGCTGCGACGTCGGTGTCTACGACAGCGCGAACCCGCCGAAAGTGCTCACGCTCAGCGGCAACCTGGGTTCACACGATCCGAGCACGATTATCGAGAGCAACGGCACCTACTACCTGTTTCAGACCGGGCTCGGCGCGAAGACCTCCACCAACCTCACGAATTGGCAAGCCGCGCCTCGACCCTTCACGGCTCCGGCTTGGGCCACCATGCAAGTTCCGGGTGTGACCGATTTGTGGGCGCCGGATATCGCGTATTTTGGCGGGCAGTACCACCTTTACTACTCGGCCTCGACGTTCGGCAGCAATCGCTCCTGCATTGGTCACGCTACACGCGCCGCGTTGAACACAGGTTCCTGGACAGATCAGGGCCAAGTCATTTGTTCCAACGTCGGCACCAACGACAACTGGAACGCCATCGATCCAAACATCATCATCGACACCTCCAACACCCCCTGGATGGCTTTTGGAAGCTTCTGGAGCGGCATCAAGATCATCCAGTTGAATCAGTCCGGAGGTCGGGTGGGCACGACGGTGACCGCGCTCGCGAATCGGCCGAGCAACGGCGGTGCGCTCGAGGGGCCATTCATGGTGCGGCGCTGCGGCTACTATTACTTGTTCGTGTCGTGGGACACTTGCTGCAAGGGCGCCGATAGCACGTACAACATTCGAGTCGGGCGCTCGACATCCGTGACCGGGCCATTTACGGACAAAGCTGGCACAGCCATGACGAACGGCGGCGGGACGCTGGTCGCACAACGCGGCGGCAGCTGGGCCGGCCCTGGTGGTCAGTCCGTCGCGATCATCGGGAACAAGGCGTACCTCGTGTACCACGCGTACGCGACGAGCAACGGCGCAGCCACGTTGCGCATTGCCGATCTCGTTTGGGATTCGAGTGGCTGGCCCGTGGCCGTGGGTCCGTAGTTTTCGAGCCGTTGCTACTGGTTGCCGTATTCGGCGATGTACGGTTCCGGCGGAGTGGGTCCGTCGGCGGCGTAGTAGTCATCCGAAGTATAAAGAATCAGCGTCGACGAAGCCGTTGGCGTCTTCGGTGACGAGCGCGAGCTCCACGCTTTCCACGGCGTAGTTGGGTTGATGTGCGCGCCGATTGTGGAGTTTCGCACAATCATCTTACCAACGGCGCTCTCACGAGTGCCCTCGAACCATTGGCGCGCGAAAAACGCGGACGTCACGTTCGCGTCGGCGGTGAACTGGCTACTGATGAACAGGAATCCATATGGGTTCGTAACCTCCGTGCTCGGTGCCGCAGCGCAGGTACCGCTGGTCTTTACGGTGCCGACGGTCTTGACCTCACAGTGGTCGAACACAGCGGTACCGCGCCCGAAGATGAAGTCGGTATCGCCCTCGATGTAGCAGTCACGCAAGTAGCTGCGCGCGATCGTGCCAGCGTTGACCGATTTCAGGTACAGCGTGTCCTGATTTCCGAGGAAGCGAACATTTTCGCACTGGAGCTTGTCGCCCTGGCTCAAAAAGGCGACCGCCTGCTCGCTGGTGCCGTTGAACGTGCCTTCAACGAAGTCGTTTGCGATTGTCAGATTTTTCAGCTGTAAACCCGCCGCGTTGTTCGTGAAGGTGGCCGAACCGCTGGTACCGAGGGTGCCGGTAGCTCCGGTCAGCATGGTTCCCGCGGCGTTGTTGAATACGATCACCGTCTTGGAAGCGTCGGCTTCCGTGCTGTACAGGGTGACGGGCGGCGCATTCTTGGTGAGCGTCATGTTCTCACGATATGTGTCGGGCTTGACGAGGATGTAGACGCGCGCACAACCGCTGACGTTGGTCGCGGCGGCCAACGCGGCGAGCACAGTCGTGTGAGTGCCCGAGCCGTCTTTGGCAACCGTGAACATCGGAGTGAAGCTCGCGGGATCGCCAATGCCGTTCGTCACCGGATCCCAATTGTCGACGATAGAGGCCGCGGGGGTTGTGTTGGTCGTGCCGCTCGAGGTGTACGTCGCCGCCACGGTGCCGCCCGCTTCCAGAAACTTTGCGATGGTGTAGCGCTCGTCGGCCAACGCCTGCTCGAGCTGCGGGCGCGTGGGAGTGGACGGCACCGCGGCGGCGGCGGGTTGGATCGGATCGCTACCCGCAGGCACGACGGCAGTCGGAAGCACGCAGGGGCCAGGAGCTGCCGAGCCCCCGAAATTCGAACCGGCGTTGCCGGCACTTCCCGCCACGCCGCCTGTTGCGTTGCCCGCCGCGCCGCCGTTTGCCGCCGCCGATCCTCCGTTAGCGTTGCCGCTGCCACCGCCAGCATTGCCGCTGCCGCCATTCGCTGGCGAACTTCCCCCACTTTCCGACGCGCTACCACCGTTCGCGTTGCCTCCGCTGCTGGCGCCCCCGCTGCCGGAGTCCGAATCATTCTTGCTGCTGCAGGCGAGTGCAGAACACAGCGTCAAAACCTGAAGCCAACTCGGGGCGTGAAGCTGGGCAAACTTGCGAATGAGCATCTAAGACCCTTCGGTGAGATCAGCGCGAGCTGAATCGGCGCGTGCCGTTGCACCAGAGTCGCGAGAGCCGCGCTCAACGGGTCATTCGAATGGAAGATTCAGCTTCAGAAGCTCAGTTCTGAAACATGACTTACTGAGCGTCGAAGTTCGAGCTCGCGATCACTCCGCACAAGCTTCGGCGCGCGCTTGCAGCAAGGCTCGCTCGCGGGCGTTGCGTGTGAGCTCCGCGGCGCGCACGAACTCGGCGCGTGCCTCACGCTTACGCCCGAGTTTCAACAACAAGTCGCCTCGCACGCTCGGCAGCAGGTGATAGCAAGCGAGGCTGCCCTCGCGCACCACTTCGTCGACGAGAGCCAGCCCTCGTTCGGGGCCGAATGCCATGCCCACGGCCACGGCGCGGTTGAGTGCGACGATCGGCGACGGCGTCGTCTCATAAAGCTCGCCATACAGATCGGCGATGCGCACCCAGTCGGTCTCCTCGGCGGTCCGCGCGCGCGCATGGCAGGCAGCAATCGCAGCCTGAAATGTGTACGGACCGCGTAAACGCCCCAACGACTCCGCGCGTTCGAGCGCGGCCAATCCGCGCCGAATCAACAGCTGATCCCAACGCGCGCGATTCTGATCCAACAAAAGAATGGGCTCTCCGTTGGGCCCGACGCGCGCCTGGGAGCGCGACGCTTGAATCTCCATCAGCGCAACCAAACCGTGCACCTCGGGCTCGTTCGGTACCAACCCCACGAGAATGCGACCGAGGCGAAGCGCGTCTTCGCAAAGGGCGGGGCGCAGCCAGTCGTCACCGGCCGTCGCCGAGTAGCCTTCGTTGAAGATCAAGTAAACGACCTCCAAGACGGAGGCCAAGCGACTAGCGAGCTCAGGGCCGCGCGGCACCTCGAAGGGCACGTGCTGCTCGCCGAGCGTGCGCTTCGCCCTCACGATGCGCTGCGCGATGGTTGGCTCGGAAACCAGAAAGGCGCGCGCGATTTCGTCGGTGGTAAGCCCACCGAGCAATCGCAACGTCAACGCCACGCGCGCTTCGGTGGACAGCAGCGGGTGGCATGACGTGAAGATCAATCGCAACAGGTCGTCGCCGACATCGTCGTCGATTTCTGCTTCGATCTCGCTGGTGAGGTCGCGCGCCTCTTCGAGTTCGTGCCCAATCTCGAGGTGCTTTTGAGCCAGGCGCTTCTTGCGTCGCAGCTCGTCGATGGCCCTACGCTTGGCGGTAGCCATCAACCAAGCACCGGGATTATCCGGGATCCCCTCCGCAGGCCAATGCTCGAGCGCCGTGACCAACGCGTCCTGCGCCAACTCCTCCGCGAGCCCCACGTCCCGCACCATGCGGGCCAGCCCGCCAATGAGGCGCGCCGACTCGATGCGAAACACTGCGTGGATGGCGCGCTGAACGTCAGTGTTCACTGCCCAAGGAGAGCACCCGGCCGCCGTGGCGCAAGGCCTTCCCAGCGTACGCCCAGACCGCCGCGGCCGTCCGCCCGTCCAGGTAGCTCAATTTTTCGAAGCGGAATTTTCGTAAAAAGCTCTCGGGCCTCGCACGCAAGCATCGGAAGCACCGAAACCCAACTTCGAGGACCCGATGCGACTGGACCGACTCTTATGGGGAGCCGTGCCGCTGCTTTTGCTCGCGTGCGGCAACGCAACAAGTACCGACGATTGCGCAGGCGACGAGGGGTGCGCCTGCTATCCGAACAGTACCTGCAACGGCGCGCTCAGCTGCTTTTCCAACCTCTGCGTGAATGCCGGTGGCGTCAGCGGCTTCGGCGGAGCCGGCAACGGAGGAGCGACGGCGCGCGGTGGAGCGCCGGCTTTCAGCGCGCCGGCCAAGGATCCCGCGATTTGGTATCGCGCAGATCAAGGCGTGGTGGAGAGCTCGAGCAACGTTTCCGCTTGGCGCGATCAAAGTGGGAACGGCGCCGATGCAACCGCGACAGACACTTCGCGGCAGCCGTTTCTAGTGCCGAACGCCGTCAACGGCCTGCCAGTACTGCGTTTCTACGGCGGGCAGTCTTTGTACTTGTCGACGCCCTTCTCTGCGTCGACGTTCACCGTGTTCGTCGCTGGAAAAAACAGCATGCCCGGCGAGAACTACAGCATCTTTCTAGGGCCGGGCGGCAACACCCCCAACAATCAGCTGCGCTGGGAGGACAGCACTAGCATCATGATCGTTGGCCTCGGGAACGACCTCCCCCAAACGGTGTTTCCCTTTGGCACCACGCGCGTCTATCACATCGTCTCCGTGCGATACGACGGCGAGGTCTTGGACGTCGCGCGCAACGGTGTTCCAGTCGGGAGCAGCCGCTTCGTAACCAGCGGGCCCTGGGAGCTTGGGCAAGTCGGCGCCTGGTTTTCAACCTACTTCATGCAGGGCGATCTCGCCGAGATGGTGCTCTACAATCGCCGCTTGGGAGACGCCGACTTCGCGGGCACCGCCGGTTACCTGCGCGAAAAATACGCAATTCAGTGATGCCATGGCTGCTAGCGCTACCCATCCCTCATACCCGGGCTATGATCTATGCGTGCCACGCATACAACCGCGCCCGCGCCTAGATAGCCGCGACCTCGAGTTACTCCAAGCTCTCGGCAAAGCCGGCAGCACCGCGCGCGCGGCGTCCATACTCCACCTCACCCAATCGGCCGTGAGCCGAGCGCTGTGTCAGCTCGAAGAGAAGCTCGATGTGCGCTTGTTCGAACGGCGCGCGCGCGGCTTGGTGCCCACCAGCGAAGGCGAACGACTGCTCAAAGGCGCGGGCACCATCCTGGCCGCCCTGCTCGAGCTGGAGCGCGAGGCTCTGTCACGCCGTGCCCCACAGCGAGTGCGACTGGTGTGCGAGTGCTACACGGCATATCGCTGGTTGCCCTCGACATTGGCACAGCTGCGCCGGCGCCTGCCGACGCTCGAGTTCGAGATCGGCGTGGAGCACACGACCGCGCCCGTACCGGCGCTGGTGGATGGTCACATCGATATCGCGCTGCTGACGGCCTCTGAAGTGGACGACTCGCTGCTGACCAAACCGCTCTTCTCTGACGAAATCGTATTCGTCATGGCCGCCGACCATCCGCTCGCGCAACGTGCCGAGCTCTCGCGCGATGATCTGCGTCGCTTCCCATTGATCACTTCGCCCACGGCCGACGAAGAGAGGCGTTGGTTTTTGACGAGCGTGTTTGGTCGTCAGCGACCCAAGTTGACTTTCCAATTCTTTCCGCTGACTGAAGCGGTGATCGACGCCGCACGCGCCGGCATGGGCATCGCCGTGCTTTCGGAGTGGATCGCCAGCGGCTACTTGGGCGGACCAGATTTGGTGGTCAAGCGACTGGCTTCGGGCGGACTACAACGTCCGTGGCGCGTCGCGTACCGCCGGGAGTTCGCGGAGCCGGCGCGCATGCTGGTGAGCGCGCTCTCGGGTGCACCGCCGCGTGTATTCGCGGCCGCGCAGGCGGTTACTCCACACTAAAAACAGCCTTCACGCTGCTCGTGTTGAAAACCAGCTCGCCTAGCTTGGCTTCTTGAACAGCAACCAACGCAACTCGATGGGGCAGTCATCGGGCTCGAGCGCGTACATGTGCAGCCCGAGCGCCCACTCCGGGAATGCCGGGGTCACCGGAAATGCGCCCTCCGGCAGATTTTCTCGTTCAAAGGCGTATGCAGAGTCGTCCGCAACCAAAGTCAGCAGGCCGTCCGTCGCACACGCGAGCTCACTGCGAGTGAAGAACATCGCACAACACTGCTGACCCCATTGCCGCGCCAGGTCGTCCGGCACTTCGTCTACACGCGCTACGTGTACGCTGAGCAGCAGAAGCCCTGAAGGCCGCAGCCAGCTTGCTGCGAGCTCGAACAAACGCCGGAGCTCAACCGTGCTGCGCAAGTCGCCGACGAGCCCTGCTCCGAGCACCAGCTGGTATTCTGCGTTCGGCAGCGTATCCGTATCGAACAGATCCCCGAGTAACACACGCACGGGCAGAGCGTCCCGAGCAACATCGTCGCGCAAGCGCTCCACGAATACGGGAGCCAGGTCGACGGCATCGACACGATACCCTGCGCGCCCCAACGCTAGTGCATTGCGGCCCAACCCAGCGCCGAGATCGAGGATCGCGCCGTGTTCAGGGCCGGAAAGCTGCTTCGAGAGCGCCATCACGCGCGCATCGGGCTGCACGCCGAACAAGGAATCTCCTGCTGCCTCGAACCACTCCGCGTAGGCATCCGCGATGGGAACCGCGTCGGCCGCAACGTTCAGCGCGAGCTCCGTACCCATGGGAGCTTCGTACCTGACCACGATGTTCGAACGCGGGGAGAGCGCGAAGGCTTGCTCCAGCGCATCGGTCAGTAGCTTTTCCACCTGTCCGCGCTGCTCCGCAACGAAGTCTCGCTCGAGCGCGCCGAAGAGTCGAAAGCACATCGCTGCGTATTCGGCCACGAGCGCGGGCAGCGCCGGCAAGATCAACATGCCCGATCCCACGGCTCGTCGTTTCAAACGCCGCAGTAGTGCGTCACGCAGGAGCTCTGGGCGCAGCAATCGCGTTCGCTGCGCGACAATGCTCACTTCCGCTGGCGCTCGCTTACGGAACACCAGCCAGCGCAATTCCACCGGGGACTCGCCGCGCGAGAGCTCATACACGTCGAGCCCCAACACCCAATTTTCGAACCAAGGCGTGGGCGGCCACGCTTCGCCAGGCAGGTGCGCGCGCTCGTACTCGTGCACCGAGTCGTTGGCGACGCAGGCGAAGGGCAGCCCGGCAGCGGCTTGGGCAACGTCACTCGCCGTGTAAAGCGTCGAATAACATTGCTCCGCGAACTCGCGCGCTGCGCGTTCGGGCGTGTAGCCGTGCGCCGCCATGTGTAGGTTCAAAACCAGCACACCTTCGTCCTCCAAAACGCGCGCAGCGAGCTCGAAAAGACGCCGCAGATCACGAAGGCCGCGGAAGTCGGAAACAACCTCCGAAACTAACACCATGCGATAACGCAACAGCTCGCTGGTCTCGGCGAAGATGTCGCTCTGAATCGCGCGCACGGTGAGCTCCTCGAGAGCCGCCTCACGCGACAAACTCTCCACGAACTTCGGCGTCAGCTCGACGGCGTCGACTGGATGGCCCTTGCGCGCCAAGGCCAGCGTGTTGCGGCCCGTACCCGCACCGATGTCGAGGATTCGCGCGCTGCGTGGGTCGCCGAGCTCGGCAGCCAGATCGAGTGCGCGAGCGTCGGCGTGTGCGCCGAATAGCGGAGCGTCATCGCTGTCGACCCAGCGCGTGTACGTTTCGGCGATCGAGCTTGCCTCCGACGTCACTTCGAAGCCGAGGGGCTGCGCGGCCTCTGCCTGAAACTTGATGGCAATTTTGGAACGTTGCGACGCCGAGTGCGCCTGCTTCAAAGCGTCGTCGATGAGCCCGCGCGCTGCCTCTAATTCTCGAGCATCGAAGTGGCGCCCGGCAGAGGCGAACAGCTCACCGCAGGTCGTAACATACGCGTCGAGGAGCGCTGGCACAGCCGGCAGTTTCCAGGTTCCCGATGCCGCAACTCGCTGGCGAACACGGGCCAGCAGCGCCTCCCTCACTTGGCTCTTACTGACTCGCCGCGAGCCAAACAGCGCAGCACGGGGCTTCTTGCTCATGCGCGCGCACCCTCGAGCAGAGCGCTCGCTGGGTCAAGCCAGCTCCGCCAACCGACGCTCGAGAAAGCGCCGTTCCGGCTCCTGTCGCGCCAGCTCGAGAGCACGTACGTAGCACTTCCGCGCCTCGTCCAGGCGACCCAAGCGCCGGCACAACTCGGCGCGCGCAGAGTGCAGCCAGTGGTAGTTCTCGAGCTCACCCGTGCTCGAAACTTCGTCGATCAGCGGCAGTCCAGCAGCGGGCCCATCGCGCATCGCCACGGCTACGGCGCGATTCAGGCGAACCACCGAGGACGCATCGTGCTGCAGAAGCACGTCATAGAGCCCGACGATCTGAGCCCAATCCGTGGCTCTAGCCTGCGCTGCCTCGGCGTGCACCGCCGCAATGGCCGCCTGCAGCGCGTATCGACCAAAACGTCGCGAGAGCAGCGCCTGACGCACGAGCTCTGCGCCCTCGCGAATCAATTCGGCGTCCCACAACGCGCGATCCTGATCTTCGAGCAGAACAATTTCTCCGCTGGCGTCGGTACGCGCATGCCGGCGCGACTCGTGAAGCAACATCAAGGCAAGCAGCCCCTGAACCTCCGGCTCTGGCAAGAGCTCCAGCAGAAGGCGCGCCACGCGAATGGCTTCACCTGATAGCTCCTGGCGAGTCACCGAATCCCCGGAGGACGCCGAGTAACCCTCATTGAACACCAGATACACGACGTGGAGCACACTCTCGAGGCGGAAAGGCAGCTCTTCGCGCGATGGCACCACGTAGGGAATGCGCGCTTCGCGGATCTTGTTCTTGGCTCGCACGATGCGCTGAGCGACAGTCGCTGGCACACTCAAAAATGCGCTGGCGATCGCTTCCGTAGATAGTCCGCAGACTTCCCTCAATGTCAGGGCTACCTGCGCATCGGCCGGCAACGCAGGATGGCAGCAAGTGAAGATCAAGCGCAGGCGGTCATCTTCGATGCCGTGTTCGTCGTACTCGGGTAGTGCTGCCTCCTCGGCTTCGAGTCGTGAAAGTTCTGCGAGCGACGCGGCATGACGCGCGCGGCGGCGCAGTCGATCGATGCCCCGCAAGCGACCAACCGAGGTGAGCCACGCGCGCGGGTTCTGAGGCACGCCGTCACGTGGCCACTGCTCGACGGCCGCTTGAAACGCATCGTGCAGTGCTTCCTCGGCTCGCTCGAAATCACCGAGCAAGCGAATCAGAGTGGCGAGCACGCGCTGCGAATGCTCGCGATACACCGCGCCCACGTCGGCGGCAGTGCTCCGTTGGTCATTCACTCGTAAGCCTCGGGCATCGCGTCATTGGCCGGCTGTATAGCGCACATGGCTGCGAGAGTGGTTGAACCAGGAGCGAAGCCGCTTTGACCAGAGTGCTTTGCGCCACCGGTTCGAATTTCGCGTCGAAAACCGCCATCACTCCAACGGCAGACAAATCCGTTTCACCACTTCGTGACGAGGCCCGAACTCGCATAACACCCGTGGAATACGGGACTGACATGCGTGAACGCATTGGCGGCGCACATTAAATTACTACGACTCGATGGCACGACGCTGCAGCGACGACTTCGTCACCACCTATCTGAGCATTCTCCACACGAGGGAGTGACTCGACTCCGAGCCATAGATTGCCTTAGAGTGATTGACTCGCGATCGATGCCGGCTTCGGAGGCGGTGCCGGCGGCGCGAGCTTCGCTACGAACCGCTTTCGAAAGGGACCACCATGAGAACCGTTCGACGCCTGCTTGGTCGTGTTTCCCGGACGTGTACCGTACTTTCGATGTGCATCGCGCTGTCAGCGTGCGCTGCCAAGGAGCAAACACCGACGCAGGAAGCGGCGGTAACGAGTGACAGCGAAGCGCTCACGACGTCGGGTCATGGCGAAGCGCTGGAGCAAGCCGTGAAGTTCCGCTTGCGCAGCGGCAAACAAATCTTTCGCTACGAGACGTTCGGCGACGAGGAATTCTGGGGAGACAAGCTCAAGCTGCACTTGGCCATTGCCGGTGAAGCCAATGGTGGGGTTGGAGCAGGCATCAGCCCAGCAACGGCACTCGCGCTCGGGCTCAAGGTCGATGTGGACGCGCTGCCGGCGCCGCTGAAGCACAAGCTACGTCGTGGCCGCGTCGATTTGAACGACCCAGCAACCACGCTCGCGTTGCTGAAGTTGAACGCAGTCATCGGTCTAACCGGCTTTTTCGATGAAGAAGGCCAAATTCAAAAGGTTGGCATTCAGTGCGCCCTCTGCCATTCCACGGTGGACGACAGCTTCGCGCCCGGCATCGGACGGCGTCGCGACGGTTGGCCCAGCCGCGATCTCGACATTGGCGGCATCGTTGCTGCAGCGCCCGATCTCAGCGCCATTACCAGCCTGCTCGGCGTGAGCGACGAAACTCTCCGGAGCGTGCTACGCGGTTGGGGTCGCGGAAAGTTCGACGCATTCGTGCTGTTCGATGGCAAAGCCACGCGGCCCGATGGAGGTTCGGCCGCTGTCTTGATCCCACCGCTGTTCGGACTCGAAGGTGTGGGCCTCGTCACGTGGAACGGCTGGAGCGGCATCGGCTCCTGGGTGCCGCTCGTGATCACCCTCGAAATGCATGGCAAGGGCGCCTTTTCGGACCGACGACTCGCGGACGCAACTCAGTTTCCCATCGCTGCTGCGAATCGTTTCGATCGCATCCGTGACACACCCGATCGCACCACGCCGAAGCTGGCTCCCCTACTCGCCTACATTCAGGCACTCGAGGCACCGCTGCCGGCGCCGGGCAGTTATGATGAGGACGCGGCGGTGCGCGGTGAGGCGCTATTCACCGGCAAGGCTCGCTGCAGCGGTTGCCACGTTCCACCACTGAACAGCACGCCAGGTTGGAACATCGTGCCGCCCGCAGCCATTGGGGTGGACTCTTTCCATGCGGATCGCTCGCCCAACCGCGGCTACCGCATTCCCCCGCTCCGCGGCATCCAGACGCGCACGGCCGGTGGCTTCTTCCACGATGGTCGCTTTGCAACGCTCGCGGACGTGGTTGCGCACTTCAACACGCATTTCAGCCTCGCACTCACCGCGGCCGAGCAAGCAGACCTGGTCGAGTTCCTGAAGTCGCTGTAAGCGGCGCTGCAGCTCTGCCAAGAACATGCGCCACTTGCGGCCGCCGATTGTTCTATTTATAATAGAACAATGCTGATTCGGATCAATGCGAATGACGAGCGTCCGCTCTACACGCAGATCGCGAGTCAGCTACGCCGCGCGATCGTAGAAGGCGAAGTTCGCGAGGGCGAGCGCTTGCCCCCGGCGCGTGAACTTGCCGAGTCGCTCGAGGTGAACATGCACACCGTGCTGCGCGCGTACGACGAGTTGCGCAGCGAGGGTGTAGTCGAGATGCGCCGGGGTCGCGGTGTCGTCGTGGTCGCTGCCGGGCGCGGACGAGCGCGCTTGCTCGAACTGGCGCGCGCGTTTGTGGCGGAAGGCGTGCGTCAGGGCTTATCGCTCGCGGACTTGCGCCGGCTGCTGGGAGATTTTCAATGAAAGGTCACAAGCATGCCTTGGCTTACACGTCGGCTGTCGTTGCGCTGCTCGCAGCGTGGCTTCCTTTCGTAGTCGCCTGGCGAGACCTCCCCGATCCGCTCGCGACTCACTGGAGGATCGATGGCGCGCCCGACGGATCACTGCCCAAGCTAGTTCATGGCATTGTTCCGCTGCTCGCCAGCGCCATCACGGCAAATGCCATGCGCGCGGTGTCGCGCCGCACGCGAGCCAATGCCGCGGTTCCAGCCTGGAGTGTTTTCATCGCCGGCGTCTTGATAGGCGTCAATGCGCTCACGATTTGGCTCAACCGGGGCCGACCCAATTGGCGTTCGGCGGGTCACCTCCCCTTGCCTGCGCTGGTGGCACTCGTGCTCATCCCCGCTGTCTTGGGGTACGTCGTTCATAAGCTCGCGCCAGCTCCGAACGAATCGCCAAACGGGAAGCCGCCCGCGCTCGTGCTCGCCGAAGGGGAACGCGCATTCTGGTCTGGAGGCGCCGTCAACCACTGGATGCAGTTGCTAGCTGGTTTCACGGTTTTGCACGCCGTCGTGGCCGTCGCTGTGCGCCATTGGATACCGGCCGTCGTCTTCTTGGGCGCCGCCGTGCTGGTCGAAGCGTCCAGCCGCGTTCGAGTCTCGATCGATCGCCGCATGGTCACCTTGCGCTTCGGTCAACTGGGCTGGTGGCGTCAACATCTGGAAACTTCGGGGATCGAGCGCGCGTCGACGGTTGAGCTCGAGCCGCTATCTCACGGAGGCTGGGGCTACCGTGGCAGCTTGCGGCTGTTCCGCCGCGCCGCGGTGGTGATTCGCAGTGGTTCCGCACTGCGCCTGGACTTGAAGTTGGGCCGCACCTTCACCGTAACCGTAGACGACGCACGCACCGCTTGTGAGCTGATTAATGGTCTGTTGCAGCAGCGCACCGAGCTGAGCGCGAAGCCGGTGCGCTGACCCGCTCACGCTCACCGGCCAATCAACGAGGCCCTCAGCCGTGACCATGACCGTGTCCCCGCAAGTGCCGCTCGAAGAAAGTCACCGAGCGATGCCAAGCTAACTTCGCGGCCTTTTCATCGTAGCGCGGCGTGGTGTCGTTGTTGAAGCCGTGCTGCGTGCCGGGGTAGCGGTGTACCTCGAACTTCACGTTCGCAGCCTTGAGCGCCGCCTCGTATGGAGGCCAGGCCGCATTGATGCGCTCGTCGACCTCGGCCAGATGCACTTGCAGCGCAGCTTTGACTTTCGCCGCTTCCTCGGGAGCAGGCGCCAAGCCGTAAAACGGAACCGCCGCTTCGAGCTCCGGCAACCGCGTTGCCAGAAAATGCGCCATACCTCCACCCCAACAGAAGCCGATCACACCCAACTGACGATTGGAAACGGCGTGCTGTCGGATGAAGCGCGCCGCAGCAACGAAATCCGCGCGCGTCTTTTCTTGGTCGAGCTTGGCGAACAATTCGCGCGCCTTGTCCTCATCCCCGGGGTAGCCGCCCAGTGGAAACAACGCATCCGGCGCAAAGGCCAAAAACTTCTCGAGGGCGAGACGGCGCGTGATGTCCTCAATGTGGGGATTCAGGCCGCGGTTCTCGTGGGCCACCAATACGACGGGCAGCTTGGGAGGCCCCTTCACGGGACGCGCCAAGTACCCGCGCACCTTGCCGTAACCCTGCGGCGACTCGAGCTCCAGCCACTCCGTCTTGATGCGCGGATCGGTCGGGTTGATCTGCTGCGCTTCCGCGAAACGCGGACTCAACGCCTCGAGCAGCGCCGTCGCGGTGACTCCTCCCACCGCGAACTTGCCCGCGCGCTCCAGAAACCCGCGTCGGTCGATCAAGCCGTGCACATACTGATCGAATATGCGCAGCACCTCAGGATGAAAGTCGCTCGCTCGTTTGCGTTGCGGCCGCCCTGATTCGTCGTTCTGGCTCATGCAAACTCTCCCTCGTGAACCCGAACGCTAGCCCCAATTCGACCGCTCCGAAAAGCAGCAAAATTGCCTCAGCGCTCACGCGAATGATTTCACGGGGCGCGCAGAAAACCGAACTGAGCGGTGTTTTCGAGCAGACCCGTAACGATCACGTTTCGCTTGGCCCCACGCGGCAGGAGCCTGACAGCGTGAAATGCGATCACGATTTTGTCACCCAGATCGACATGCTACCTAACTAACCTACCGTACCTCCCACGACTGTTCGCCGGCAGCACAGCAGATATCGGCTGCAACCATCCGTGATCGTGAGTGGGTGACAACGCCTGGCCATTCACTGCTGCTTCGGTGCGCGTTCTCGCGATCACTTCGCGCGTTCAAGAGCTGGGAAATGCCCGTTGAGTCGGCGCACCAAACAGCGTTCGTCCGATCGTGACCGCCCACCGATCCGGGTATCGGTCACTGCGTCGTTTGCGTCAAGCTTCCCGCTCAACCCTGTCTTCGAAGGAGCTCGCCGACTGTGCTTGCAACCGGGAACTCGATGGTCGGATAGTGCCTAGCGAGCACGACGAGCAGCTTCCGCGGTCCCCAGTTCGGATGCTTTCGACGTGCCTGCACGATCAGCTCAGCCGTCCCTTCGGATACAGCGTGCGGGTGCGTGTGAGGTGCCCGTGAACGATCCTTCAGCCCTTCCAGCCCGCCAGATTCGTAGCGCTCACGCCACTTGTACCCCTGCTTTCTGCTGATCCCAAAGCGCTCGCAAAGTTCGGTGAAGTTCTCGCTGCCCTCCAGAAAGGCAGCAGTGAATTTGATGCGTTCGTTCACTAGTGACGTTTCCTTCTAAGGCATCCAGAACGTTTCGCCTGATTACGCGACAACTGTCACCCATGTTCCCGGTCCGTTTTGTTACCCATGTACCCGGTTTTGACCGTCGATTTCTATTGACGCTTTTTCGGAGTGATTGACCCGGCTACACGCTGAGCCTTCAAAACTTCGGCTGTGCCAGGCTCTTGTTGCTACGCAAACGAATTAACGATGATCGAAACGCTTGCCAAGCCATTTGCGGCGCGAAATACGCGCTAGGGGCGCGTCTGCGAGGTCGAAAATCTGCATGGTAGAGGTGAATGATGCAATTCAACATTTCACTCTCGAATGCTGAGTTATTGGCACGCATGCCCGTATTGGCAAGTTGCGAACGCGGCGCGACGGCCGACGTGATCGAGCATTTGATGGAGATCGATCGTCGCAAACTGTACTTGGGCCAGGCATGCTCCTCGTTGAGCGCGTACTGTCGCGAGCGCCTCGGCTACTCCGAAGACGGGGCTGGCAAACGGGTGCGAGTGGCGCGCCTGGCTCGGGACGTGCCCGAAGTGTTGGAAGAGCTTCGGGCTGGGCGCATTCACCTGACGGGGTTCTTTCTCCTGGCTTCGCACATGACTCGCGAGAACGCAGACGAGCTTTTGGCCGAGGCGCGCGGCAAGTCGCGACGCGAAATCGAGCGCTTCATCGCGGCGCGCTACCCACGGCCCGACGTGGAAGAGAGCGTCGCGCCCAACATGGCGCCGGGGACCGCGACAAATGTCGAGCGGCTGAAGCCACTCTCGGCGTCGACGGTGCTGGTGCAATTCACCGCCTCGAGCGAGCTCCTTGCGAAGATCGAGCGCGCTCGGGAATTGCTCAGTCATTCGATTCCGGGCGGCGAGTTGTCAGCTGTCTTGGAGCGGGCGCTGGACGAGCTCATTCGGCTGGAGGAAAAGCGACGCTTGGGAACGGGGGTGCCGCGGAGACGTCGGCCTCTGAAAGAGGGCTCGCGGCATGTTCCGGTAGAGGTGGCGCGCGCGGTGTGGCAGCGCGATGGTGCACAGTGCAGTTTTACTGATTCGGAGGGCCGGCGCTGTAGCGAACGACGCTTCATCACCATCGAACATAAAGTACCGTTTGCTCGTGGCGGCGCTCCCACACTCGATAATCTGTGTCTGCTGTGCGGCCCCCACAACTCCTATACTGCTGAGTTGGCGTTTGGTGCGAAACACGTCGAACGGAAGAAGGAAGAGAAGCGACGGAAGCAAGCGCAGGGTAGAAAGCGAAGTCCAGTTGCGAAAGAGGTGTCTGGTGCAAGGCAGGCGCCAGGCTCGGAGCAGGTGGAGGACGACACGCAAGGCGGCCGTCATGCGCGGGTGCTGTCAGCGCTGTGCGGGATGGGCTTCGGACGACGTGAGGCGTCGCGAGCCCTCCAACACCTTGGTTGCGACGGCGAGCAAGATGCAGCGCTGCTGCGGCGCGCGTTGGAACGGCTCACACCCAATACGATGGCAGTCCCTCGCGTGTGAGCGCGCGTGGGTCCGCTCAATCGGAGGTGCAGTCAACTTCGACTTCAGTCAGACGTCCAGCGCGAATAGTTCGCTCAGTTCCACGAATACGCGCTCAGCGCTTCTGCGATAGTGGCTACGTGGTACTGCGATGTCGGCGTCGAACCATCGGGAAAATTCCGAATGAATAACATCCTGAACATCCTCGACTGAACGGCATGTCCTGAGAAGCGGGAGAATGGTCCCGACTTCCGGAGCGTATTCATCTGTGTTGTGGCCAAAGTTGATGCCCAGGGGATCTTCCTCGAACAGCAGCGCCTCAAGGCGATCGTAGGATTCTCCAAATCGTGCCTTGAGTCCGGCGCGTTCGCGTTCAATGTCTTCGCGGGTGTAGTTGGACATGCGTGCGTGGCGAGAGTAGCGCACCGAATAGCCGTGGCCGTTTGCGACAGGCCAGTTCGCCACAATGTGCCAAGTCGGCGCCGCACGTTGGTAGCCTCCGGGCGAATTGGCACACTGACTGCAACCGGGCGAGGAGTCGAGAGCGTCGCGCGTAGCGGCGACGTGCTCGGCGCTGTTTCGAAACAGGAGTTCGCCATGCCACGATTAGCGCGCCGTTTAGGTTCGCGCGCGTATGTGAGCGCGTTGCTTTCGCTCACACTGCTCGCGTGTGGAGGTTCGAAAAAACCGCCGCAACCAGTGCTGCCACCGGAGGGCGCTGGTGGCACTGGGATCAAGAACGATCGGCAAATCGTGCCGCCCGAAACGCCGGAAGCTCCGCCCGGCGCCGAGGGAGTGGGCCCGGTCAGCAGCGTGCGTTCGCAGCGCGCTACGAGTGCGTTGGTTGCTGCCTGGGGCGTCGGTCATGCGGTACCAGCACAAATCGGAGGGGATACGGGTGCGGGTGGACAGACCGGAAGCGGCGGTCGCGGCATCGTGAACAGCGGTGGCATGATCGGAACAGCTGGGACCAATATTGGCGGAATCGGCAACCCTCTCTAGCTAGGGCGCGCGCACCGGCGCCTCCTGGAATGTGCCGGAGCGCACCGGGACCTCTCTCGGGCGCGTTGGAGCGCACTAGACCCCAGTGGAGCGCACTAGAGCACGCTGCGCTTTTCGAGCAGCGCGTGCAACACGAAGGAACCCGCGACCACGGCCACGCCCACGACGAAGAGGGCGAGCAGGAATAGTAGGACATGATGTCCACTCGGCCGGCGCTTGGGGAGCATGCTTTAGGGCCAGAAACAGCAAGGGTTGTGCCGGAAGTGCGCGACGCCATGGCGATCGCCGACCACATGCTAGGCTGCGGGCGTGTCGCAACTCGCTCTGGACGCCGAACTCGTGGAGTTTTTGGAGAGCGGTGTTGCGATCTTGGTGGGAAGCTGCGACCGCGCCGCAACTCCGTGCTGTTTGCACGGTGTGGGATTGCGCGCCTCCGCCCAAAGCAGTGAAGTGCAAGTGTACCTGTTGCGTGCGTTGGCTGATCGCATGCTGGAGAATTTTCGCGACAATCCGCAGATCGCCGTCACGTTTTCGCGCGCGGCGGATCATCGCTCGCTGCAGCTGAAGGGCACAGTGCTGAGCATCGACGATACTCCAGAAGAGGAGCGCACGGTGCACGAGCGCTACATGGCATGTTACGGCGCGAGCCTGCTAGCGCTTGGGCTTCCCCCACAGATTGCAGGCGGCATTGCTTACTGGCCCAGCGTGCGCATCAGCTTTCGCGTGAACGCCTTGTTCGAGCAAACGCCGGGACCACACGCGGGCTCTCCCCTGCCAGCGAGCCATGCCTGAGCTTTCCTCCCTGCACCGATGTTTTCAAGGCGTCATCCCGGCGCTGTTGGCGACGGCGAGCCGAGACGGCACGCCCAACGTCACGTACTTGAGTCAGGTGCACTACGTCGACGAGCAGCACGTCGCGCTGTCGTGTCAGTTCTTCAACAAGACGCGCAAGAACATCGCGGAGAATCCGATGGCTTGCGTGCAGCTCAATGATCCAGTCACGTTTCAGGTCTACCAGCTCGACCTCGAGTATCGTCGCAGTGAGAGCAGCGGAGCCTTGTTCGAGAGCATGGCCGCACGCATCGATGCCATCGCCTCGCATACGGGGATGACTGGGATTTTTCGGTTGATCGCTGCGGACGTTTACTTCGTGCGCGCCGTGCGCGAACTCCACGGCGTGCTGGTCGAAGCGGAGCCGGCAAGCCCGCTGGCGGCGCCACCCTCGCTGCGTACAGAGCTCGCGGCTTTGTCGACGGTGGCGCAGCGACTGCGCGACGCGCGTGACCTCGACGGGCTTTTTGCTGCGCTGCTGGGCGCCTTACGCGACGCGCTCGGTTTCGAACACGCGATGGTTCTGCTTCCAGACGAGAGCGGCGAACGTTTGTATACGGTTGCGAGCCTCGGCTATGGCGACGCGGGAATTGGTGCGGAGGTGGCTCTCGGCGAGGGATTGATCGGCAGCGTCGCCGAGCGCCGCAAAACGGTGCGCATCGCTCACGTCGAGTCGGAGCTGCGTTACGGCCGCGCCATTCGTAGCGCCGCCGAGAAATCCCTGCCGTTGCCGAGCGCTCGCGAAATCCCGCTGCCAGGCTTGGCGGATGTTCGCAGCCAACTCGCGATTCCGCTCGTCGCTCAGGGACGGCTTCTCGGCGTGTTGGCAGTCGAAAGTCGGCGCGCACTCGGGTTCGAGGATTGGCATGAAGCCTTTCTCGACATCGTCGGTGCGCAGGTGGCAGCTGCGCTCGACAACGCCATGCTGCGCGCGGAAGCGGAAGAGAGCCGCGAGCTTCCGCGCGTCAGCGAGCGCTCTAGCTCCGAGCCGCCTTGCCTGCGCAAACGACGCAACTTTTGCTTCTACAAAAATGACGACTGCGTGTTCGTCGATGACGAATACCTGATCCGCAATTTGCCGGGCCGCATTCTCTGGAAAATCTTGAAGAGCCATCAAGAGAGCGGTCGCACTGATTTCAGCAATCGTGAGCTGCGGCTCGATCCGACGCTCGGCTTGCCGCCCATCAAGGACAATCTGGAGAGTCGATTGATTTTGTTGCGCAAGCGCTTGGAGCTGAAGTGTGCCGGCATCCGCTTGGTGCCCAAGGCACGCGGCCAATTTCGATTGGAACTCGACTGTGAGCTCGAGCTCAACGAGCGCGACTCAAGCTGAGCGTGGCAGAGACGAGCGCGACTCAAGCTGAGCGTGGCAGAGCAGGTGGCGGCGCGCCGAGTTCGCGGAGCTCCGCAGCGTTGGCGCTGCTCATCACTAACGCGGCCCAAATTGGCCCGCGTTCTGGCGTGACACGCGCGCGGATGGCAGTGCGCATCGCGGCCAACTTTTGGTCATCGAGCAGACGCCACAATGCCGCGCTGACGGTCGTCTCTTCGAAGCTCATGTGCTCGAGCTGCTCCGCGACGAAGCTCTGGAAGCGACGCGCCAGGTGAGCTCCAGCTTGCTGGCGCTGGGTGGCCGCGGCTGCCTGCAACGCGCTCGCCAACGCTTCGATCTCACGAAAGCCGTGTTCCAACGAGGCGTGCTGTCGCTCACATTCAGCCAAGAGTTCTGGTTCACTCGCGGCCAGTTCGGGAAATACGACCGTGTCTTCGTGCTCGCCGTGCTCTCGCAAGAGCGAAATGGTGCGCTCGAGCTCGATCAGCGCGTGACTCACTTCCGATTCCACGGCGAAATCGGTGCGACCGAGCAGCATGGTTTGCTCGAACAACAACTTGCGGATGGCTTTGTGAATGGTGGTTGCCAAATCGACGCGCTGCATGAATTTCTCCTGCCAGTGCTGAGCACCGACGATTCGCAGCATGCGCCGACGCTTCACCACCGAGTTGCTAAATGGTCCCTGCGGCGGCCCTAAATACTTCCTAAGCACACCACCGGCCGCCCAGCTCGCCCCCCGGTTCAGCGGTGAATTTGGCCGAAAAAGCTGACCAACCAGGCCACTTGGACCACGCACACCACGAGCACCGTCGCCAACAGCGACACCTCGCGCCGACCGCAAGCCGGCGAGCGCTTACGCGTGAGTTCGAGCTCGGCGCGCTGAAGCACACGGCGCGACAGCTCCGGATCCAACGGTACAGGCGGAAGCTCGCCGAGTCGCGCGAAGAGTTCGTCCTTCATTCGGAGCTCCCTCCCGCGGCGTGATTCGGATTGTCTTCCGCCAACAGGGCTGCGAGCCGCGCCCGAGCTCGACTCAAACGCTTGCGAAAAGCCGGTGGCTCCAGCATGAGCACGCGTGCGGCATCCTCGTGAGACATCGCTTCGACACCAACCAGCAGCAGCACCTCGCGATCGATCACTGATAGGCGCGCCAAGGCTCGCTCCAACCGCACGAGCTCACGATTCGAGCTGAGCGCAGCGTCGGGCTCCAAGTCGAGCGCCGGTGGCTCCGGCTCGGCGTCGAGTGCGCTGACACGCGCGAGCTTGCGCGCTTGGCTGAAGAAGGCGTTGCGCCCCACGGTGAACAACCAGGCACGCAGGTCGCTTGCCGAGGAGAGCTCTGACGCTGCTTGCGCCAGCTTCAGCCAGGTCTCCTGAAATAGGTCTTCGGCGATTTGACGGTCGCCGCTCAAACGCGACAAGAACGCAAACACACGCGCGGCGTGACGCGAATAAATCAGCCCCAGCGCGTGCCGGTCGCCGCGCTTGAGACGCGCCAGAAGCTCGTCGTCCGAGCTGTGTTCCACATGAACCAGAACGCGCATCGAACCTAAGTGTGACAGGTGTTTTTCGCCAAAGTCGCCGAACTCGAGCAGTCACGCCGGGAGGGCTCGTGCGTTCTCAAGGCATGTGGATTCTGTTTCAAGAGGGTGGCTACCCGATGTGGCTCCTGCTGGCGCTCTCGCTCGCAACCTTGGTGGCGGCTGGCCGCTTTGCGTTCCAGCCCGGCGGGCGTCGCTTGCGGGTGTGCTTGGCCCTGGCGCTGGCGACGCTGTGCAGCATCGGGACGGGAGTGGCGGCAGATCTTTCAGCCGTGGGACATCGGGCCCCGGAGTACCTGCGCAATCACCCGGGTATGACGCTCGCGGAGGTGGTTTTGGAGGGGGTGGGCGAATCGATGAGCCCTGCGATCTTCGGGTTCACGTTGCTTGGTATGGCCGCCCTGATTGTCGCTTATGGGCTCGCGCGCGAGGTACAGAGCTGAGCTACCTCTACGTGGATCGGAATCCAATGCGAGCGTGGGTGCCGTCACAGAATGGCTTATTGCTGCTGCCGCCGCAACGGCACAGCCGAGCTTGCTGAATGCGGGCAACCACACGCCCGGTGCCGCTCGTGATCTCCAAGTTGCCACGCACTTGCAGCGGGCCATCGAGCTCCGGCTCGATCCGAAGCGGGCCGTTCCTCACCTCGAGCATGTCGGCCTGTCCCGTGGCGGGCTCTCCGCTCGCCGAAAAACCAACCTCGTGGTGCGAGCCGTCGCAATACGGCTTGTTTTTAGAAGCTCCGCAGCGGCACAGGGTCGCACGAAAGAAGCCCGACTGACCGGCAATCTCCAACTCACCGCGCACGGCGTACGGCCCGGCTTCGCGTACCGCCAAGAGATTCACCGGTGGCGCGTGCTCGTCGGCAACGCCGTCCTGTCGTTGATAACGAATCGCACCGGAAGGGCACGCGTGCGCGATCTCGACGAGCGACTCCACATCCATGGCATCGGGATTGATCCAGGGACCCTTCACATTGGCGAGAAAGACGCGCGGTGCGCCAGTAACGCAAAAGCGCGCGTGAATGCACTTCTTGCCTTCGTACAACAACGTGAGCTTCTTGCCTTGGATGTGCTCGACTCCGTCGACTACGGTAGGTGTTGGCGGTGAACCACTCGCCGCACTGGCGGCAGCCTGATCGCCGACGCGCGCGGCCGACGCGGGTTGCGCTGCGCTTGGTTGCGCGCTGTCGGAAGCGGCAGGAGTAACTGCTACTTTCAGGGAAGCGAGGTTATCGAAGCCGCGCTCAGCCCGCTGAACCAGGTCACTCAGGACACGCGCTGCGTTCACGGCGCGCGCGTCGAGACCTCGAGCCAGGAGCTCCGCAGCTTCGGCCATTTCGCGTAGGCGCTCCCGAAAAAACTGCCGGGCACCGGGACCGGGCGGCAGCGCCGAAGCATCGCGCAGCGCCGTGAACGACATGCCTGCGTTGCAATGCGGGTTCGATGGTCCAGCCGGCAAACGCGCCGCACGCTCACCCAAGTGCGTGACTACGCGCATCAACCCGAGCGACAGATCGATGGCCAGCGCCTTTTCTGGGTGGGGGCGCGGTACGAGATACGCGTACGCGATGAACCTCAACATCAAGGCGTAAGCGGTGTTCGCCAAATCTACCGTACGAATGGCGTCGATGTTTTCGAGCCAGACGCGCCCTTCGCGACGCATGGGCGGCCGCAGCACTGGGTTTTGCGCAGCGGGAAACGCCGGGGCAAAACTCGGGTTCTTGGCGCGCAACGCGTGCAGCTCCTCGCGCACGGCGATGAAGCGCTGATAGTGAGAATCGGCTGAGTGCTCGGGCGCGCCTTCGCCCTGCTCGACGATGGCGTTGAACGCGGCAAGCGCGGTTTTGGAACAGATCACCGGTTTGGCGCCGCTCAGACCGACCTCCGCGGGCGAGAGCTGCAGCGCCGGATCGCCAGAGAATGCACGGGCTTCGCCGACGGAAGCCACGAACGCACGCAAGTTGGATTCGAGTGTCGAGTAGAACTCGCCAACGGTGTCGTAGTCGACTGCCATCGGCGTCAGGCGCACCCGAGATGAGCCGCGCACGAACGCGTACTCGGGCTCGAAGCCTTTGCCTTCAGGTTCTGTCGACCCCTTGGGTCGCTCCAGATGAATGAAGTGCTGCAAAGAGGCTTCGTTGAACGGCGCCAGCTTGACCACGACTCCCGCCGGCAACGCGCCCGGATCGAGCGGGAAATTCCCTCGCCCGAAGCGTGGTGCGCCGCCGAGCGCCGCGGTGATGTTCCACACGGCGGCCAAGTGCCCCATCTCCTCCACTGCAACGCGCAGCAGCGCGCGGCGCCAGCTGGTCACGGCGACCGCCTCCTCCGCCGTCAGCCCTTCACTCGTACCGTCGCGCAAGCTGAACGCAGCGTACAGGTACGTGCACATCAAGTTGTGCTCGAGCTCCGCTGCCTCGTACAGACCGTGGAGCAAGTGTTCGCGACTCGGATGCAGAATTTCGTCAGCGCTGGCCACGCCTCTCACGTATCAGGACGGCGCGCCGACGAAAAGGCGCGAATCGCCAGGTCGACGCCTACCTGATCGGCTAGGCGCACAAACGTCGTTGCCCCGGCTCCCCGCTGTCGCAGGGCTGACTTATGCTTGGCCGCCATGTACTTCCAGATCATTGGGCAGTTCAAGAAACAGCTGAAACAGGCAGAGACCTGGCTCGACGCAGCGCAGAACCACGCCAAAGAACGCGGCTTCGATGCAAACGTGTTCGTGAGCCAGCGTCTTGCGCCCGACCAATTCGCGTTCGCGCGACAAGTACAAACCGCCTGTGATACCGCCAAACTCTCCGCTGCGCGTCTCACCGGAAAGGAAGCGCCCTCCCACCCGGATACCGAGCAGACCCTGGACGAGCTGCGCGCGCGGTTGCGTGCCGTGATCACCTATCTGGACGGCTTCAGCGCTAAAGACTTCGAAGGTTCTGCCACACGCACGATCACGCAGCCCCGTTGGGAAGGCAAAACCATGAGCGGCGCCGACTACTTCGTGGAGCACGCCATCCCGAACTTCTACTTTCACCTCTCTCACGTGTACGCGATCTTGCGTCACAACGGGGTCAACCTGGGCAAGCGCGACTATCTCGGCGCGCTCAGCTTGCGCGCACCGGGCTAAGGGCCCGCGCGGAAATAAGTGAGTCGCGAGACCGCTAAGCACAACTTCAGCTATCGCTGCCGCGACAGCGCTGCACCTTGCTGGCGCGTCGCGGCGGCTTGCACGATCGAGTGCACCTGGTGCATGAGCTTGCGCACTTCCGGCAGCTCGGTTTCCGCTGCGTAAGCGCTGTAGCGCGCCAGGCTGTCCGGCACTCGAGTGTGGTTCAGGGCGCGCTCGAGGGCGGCGTTCAGAACCAACGTTTCGCGCGGCGTCAGCCAACCAACCACGCCTTCTTCGTTGGCGGTTACGAGCAATACACCGCGCCTACTCAGGCGGAGGAGCAGCGCGAGCAGGGGGTCGGCTTCCAACTCTTCTAGGAGGCGCGCCAGGTTCCAGTCGAGCCAACTGGGGTCATGAGGATCTCGCTCGAGCGCACGCCATTCGAGGAAGGCGGGCCAGGGCGACAGCACCCCGAGCTCGCTGGCACCCGCGCAGCACGTTGCGAACGCCGCGGCGACCATGCGGCACAAATTCGACGCACCGACTTCGCCCTGCCCAGTGGGATGCAACGGACACCGCGAGGCCTGCGGGCAGGAGCGCGAAGCGCACGCGCCAGAATCACTCGCTGTGGCACCAAGTAGCCAGCGGTCGTCATCGCGGAGCCCGAGATCCGAACCCAAACGTTCGCAGCTGCCGATCAGCGTGAGCGAGAGCCCTGCGCGCACGCGCTGCACGCCGTTGCTAGCAGCGTCGCGGAATGCACTCTCCACGATCGTGTCGAGCCAAGGCGGAAGTTCTTGCGGAGCGCTCGCCGCGAGCAGGCGCCGCAAAGCGGGAGCGGTGACGGTGCACAACCGATCGTAGTCGAGACGATGTATCGCAGTGCGTACGCTCGTCCCCATTCATGGGAGTGTACCCAGCGAGCTCGCCGCTTTCAACTGAGGTGATCCCTCTGGAATCGGGGCGGTGAAACGAATTTCGCGTCGCGCTAGCTCCTCGCGCGAAATGTTCGGCGACACTTCGAACTTCGCGGCGAAACGCTCGGCCAAAGCACAAATTGTGAGGCTTGGGTTTACCGCTAAGTTGCCGGGTACGACGCTGCCATCACACACGTAGAGACCTTCGTAGCCAAACACTTGGTGGTGCGCGTCGATAACCCCGGTTTCCGCCGAGCTGCCAATGCAACATCCGCCGAGAATGTGAGCCGTGGCGGGCGTGCGCAGCAGCACCTCGGAAATCACGTTTTGCGGCTCGCCCTGCAACTCTTCAGCCAAAAGCTCTGCAGCCTCTTGCGCGACCGGCAAATAGCTCGGCACGGGCCGCTCGGTGGGCGTCCCCTCCAAGCCGAACAGTGCACGCCGCAAGAGCGAGCGCCCGAGGCGTAGACGCAAGTGCTCATCGACGGACTGCATCACGAGCAGGATCACCGTGCTACGTGCCCAATCCGCCACACGCCACAGCCTCACGATGCGGGGAAAACGGCGCACGATGCGCGCGAGCATCTTCAGCGGGCGACCGAGCGCGCTGCCGTCAGGTGTCAACGGAACGCCGAGGAGCCGCATGACGCCGGAGCCACTCGGATAACGCACCGCTTCGATTTTGGTGAGCGAATTCGGATGAAACGCCGCACCGATGGCGATGCCGCGCGAGAGCTCACGATGGGCTTCGAAGCTGGTTGCTCCGAGCAGGCTTTCACCGTTGGTGCGCACGAAATCCCCGAGGCGCGCGGAAATGTTCGGCAGCGTGCGATATATGTCGCGGTTTCGCAGCAAGAGCTCCACGGTACCGAGCACGCCGGCTGCCACGATCACGCGTCGCGCGCGAAATGTCCTGCCGGCGCGGCGAAGCCATGCCGTGCTCGAACGAGTCTCCACCTCGTAACCGTTCGGCACCTGGCGAATTCGCGTGACGCGCGTTTCCGGAAAGACCTGCGCGCCCCACTTCTCCGCAAAATACAGGTAATTTTGATCGAGCGTGTTCTTCGCGCCAAAGCGACAGCCCACCATGCAACCGCCGCAGAAATTGCATCCCACCCGCTCCGGCCCGGCTCCGTCGAAATACGGATCGGGAACCCGCCGGTTCGGCTCCCCGAAGAAGACTCCGACTTCAGTCGGATGAAATGTGGTGTCCGCGCCCATGCGTGCGCTGACTCGACGCAGCGCCTCTTCACCCTCGAACAAATTCGGGTTGCGCGTGACACCCAACATGCGCCGCGCGGTCGCGTACTGAGGCAAAAGCTCCGCGCGCCAGTCGACGTTGCCGGCCCAAGCTGGATCGGCAAACACATGTTCATCGGGCTGCATCAAGGTGTTGGCGTACACCAGGCTGCCCCCGCCTACCCCGGAACCGTGCAGCACCATCACCCCCTTCAAAAGCGTGATGTTCTGGATTCCAAAACAGCGCAGCTTGGGAGCCCACAAGTACTTGGCGACGTTCCAATTGCTCTTCGGGAAATCTCCCGGCCTGAAGCGCTTGCCCGCTTCGAGCACGGCCACGCGATAGCCCTTTTGGGCCAGGCGCATGGCAGAAACACTGCCACCAAAACCGCTACCCACGATTACGAAGTCGAACTCTGCGTCGGGTTGAGCCGAGGTCACGCGATGACGGAAATATAGGTCGAGATGGCGCGCTCGTCACCGTCTGCGCGAGAAATGCGCGCGAGCACGCCGGCTATCCAGCGGCAGCATGTGCGACGAAGCACGACCTCATTCGGCGTCGAGCAGTTCGCGCACCAGTTCCAACAAGACCTGCGGCTTGTAGGGCTTGCTGAGCAAACGCTTGCCCCGCTCACTGAAGTCCGGTGGCAAAGCGCTGGCGGCATAGCCGGTGATGAACAGCACCTTCACGCCAGGCTGCAGCCGCTCTAAGCGCGAATAGACCTGCCAGCCATCGAGCCCCGGCATGATCACGTCCAACAACACGAGGCTGATCTCCGCGCGCCGCGCAGTGAACGTCTCGACTGCCTTCAAGCCGTCCTCGGCCTCGACCACTCCATAGCCAGCGCGACGCAGAATTCGCACGGCTTGCGCTCGCACGAGCGGCTCGTCTTCGGCCACCAGAATGAGTTCGTCACCGCGCGCGCCAACCCGCCGCGCTGGCTCGTGCTCGAGCAAAGGTTGCGAGCTGAGCGGTAGATCTACGCAGAAACTCGCGCCCCGGCCGAGCTCGCTCGTGACCGAAATGCTGCCGCCGTGGGCCGCGACGATGCCTGCAGCGACGGCCAAGCCGAGCCCGGAGCCCGCACCTTTGGTGGTAAAAAACGGTTCGAAGATGTGTTTGAGATCGTCGTCGCGAATACCGGCTCCGGTGTCGCTCACGCACAGGCGCGCCAACGCAGGCGTTGCCTCGAGCACACTGACGCTCACCTGCAAGCGACCGCCGGCAAGCATGGCGTCGCGCGCATTCAAACATAGGTTCAACAGTACCTGCTCGAGCTGGGGCGGGTCTGCAGATACGGTGCATGGCCGCGCCGACGGCTCGAAAGCAACCTCGATTGACTCCGGAATCACGCGCCGGAGCATGCGCAAGCTCTCCTCGACGAGCTTCGACAGATCGAGAACTTTGGGATTGACGCGCTGCCGCCGGCCGATGGCGAGCAAATGCTTGGTGAGCTCTGCGGCGCGCTCGGTAGCGCGCATCGCTTCTCCCAACTCGTCGAGCGCGAGCCCGGTAGGCTTCAGCACTTCACGCGCGAAGTGCAGATTGGTTTGAATGACCTGCAACAGATTGTTGAAATCGTGGGCGATGCCGCCGGCAAGTGTGCCAATGCTTTCGCGGCGTTGGGCCTGATGCAGTTGCGCCTGCAAGCTTTGACGAGCTCGCTCGTCAGCGCGCTGGCGCGTGATGTCGGTTGAAACGGCGAGCACGTGTTTGGCGCCCTCGCTCCACTCGAACGGCGCAACACGAACGCGGTAGGCGCGCGAGTTTCTCTGGCCGTGCGCCTCGAACTCCACGCCTTGTCCGCTAGCGAAGACCGACTGAATCGCGTTGCGCACGGTGTCGACCTCTTCGGGCCGGGCGAACTCGTCGACGCGCTTGCCCAGCGTTTCCTCGAGCGTGGACTCGCGCGGCGGCCGGTTCAGGTATTCGATTCGGCGCTGCTCATCGATGATTGTAATCACGTCGGGCGAGCGCTCGGCTAAAGCGCGAAAGCGCCGTTCGCTCATGCGCAAGCCGAGCTCGGCGCGTTTGCGCACCGTGACGTCACTGACGATGAGCAACACATTTTCAACGGGCACTTGCGTGCCAACGGGTACTACACGCGTCGCGTACCACGCCTGCTGCACGCCATCTCCGTATGCTTCGACTTCATACTGGGTGGGGCTGCCGGTCTCGATCACGGAGGCAACCGCGGCGCGCACACGCGGAACGTCCTCCGGTCGCATGAAGTTATCGATGGGTGCGCCCATGATCTGCTCCAGCGTGAGACCCGGCGCGGAGCGGTTGATCCAACGGATACGACAGTCGGCGTCGACTAGAAGCACATAGTCGGGCAGGTTCTCTACGATGATCTTGCGAAACTCTTCGCTGCGCGACAGCTGCTCCACCAGCCGTCGCCGCTCGGTCAGATCCGAAGTGACTTGCAGTACCAGCGGCTCACCATGGGTGCCTCGAAACGGCACCATGCGTATTTCGAAGCAATGTGAACCGCCGTCCGCCAGCGAAACTTCGACTTCCATGCGCTGTGCTTGCCCAGTCCGCAACGCCTCGTCCACCTTCCGTACCGCATCGTCGCGGTACTCGGGCGCCATGAACTCCTCTGTTTTGCGACCCAGGATGTCGGGCAGGTCGCGAGTCAGCGTGCGACTCAGATATAGAATGCGGCGTTCGCGGTCGACGCAACTGACGTAGTCAGGCGCGCTCCGCGCGAAAGCGCGAAACATGGCGGCGAGAAACGCGTCGTCGGGTTCGGGCTGGTCGTCCAAACGCGGGCCAATCTAACACCGTTCTCCCTCTGAAAAAGGTGGGTTGTTCGGCTTCCACCTTTGCCCGAGATTTTGGCGCGATGTGTGAGGCAGTCGTGATTTCGAGCCGCTGGGTTGGCAATGCTCGCCACCCGCGCAGGCCTATGCGAGCAGTTGTCGCGTTTCGGGATTTTCGCGCCTCCAAATCACGGCATCCATGAAGTAATGATGGATGTTTACGAAGCTTGCTATCGCGGCGAAATACGGTGTTTCACCGAGTGGGTCGAAGACGTCCTTCAAAACCAGCGTTTCGTCGAGCCAAGCCGGGACACCACGGAACAAGAGCCAACCAAGGATCATCGCCCCTGTCGTCAGAAGTAGCAGCGCGCGCCCAGCGCCTACGAATGTCGGCACTGCCTCGTCGCGTGCAGGGTTTCTGCGAAGCAACCAAACGAAGTAGAGGTACTGCAGCGAATGTAGCGCGGGGATCACATAAACGAGCAACGGATCTAGCTTGGAGAACGCTGTCCACAGCCACACGGTGATGAGGAAGCCCGCGAGCGGGACGAGCGGCGGCAGAGCGAAGCCGCGGCGCCACCGTTGCACCAGCAGCCATCCGAGCGCGAGTGTGCTCACCGCGAAACCCACGCTCGTGATCCAGTCGAGCGCGGGAGGGTGCGCGATGGTCGTGAAGAGAACACCTTCGGAGCTCGCTTCGCGCCCGGGGTCGCGGGGATTCGCGCGAGCGAACAGCCAGGCGCTGATGCAGTGTGCGAGCACGACCCGGCGCTCACTCGACGTGAACTGAAACCCACGTCGCGCCGAAAGCACAGTCACGACGCCGAAGCCTTGTTTGACGTAGTGCCACCCCACCAACAAAAACATGAACTGGAACGCGTAACCGAGCTTCACGGCAGAGTGCCGCGCCAGCGCGACCACGAGCCAACTGCCCAGTACGACCGGCACCACGGCCCCGGCAAACCAATAGCGTAACCGCTGAGCGCGCGAGAACGCGTTGCCGAACGCACGCTCACGTACGTCGCGGTAGAACAACAAGTATGTCACCGCAAAATGCGGATCGTTTAGCACGTGAGCCGCGTGGAACATGACGAAGCCAACGACGAGCTCCGAGCTTTCCAGCCCAAGCTGAGTCCTCAATACGTAGGCGAGCGCCAGCAGCGGCAACGTGGCGCCACCCACCAACATGAACTCGCCCAAGCCGTCGAGCCGCCGGACACGGCTCGAGCTTTCGGGAAAGCCAACGGCGGGGGCAATCGTCATGACGCGAGGCTACCACGCTCAGCGTACGCTCGTCGCAGAGCCCGCGGGGCCGCTTAGTTTCGCCTCGAGATCCCATGTTTGCGCGTGCAACGTTGCGTCAATCGAGAGTTGTTCGCTGGCGTCAGCGCGACGCCGCGTAGAAGCTTTTGCGAGCTCGATGCCCTTGGTTGCTCGTCAGCTATCGAATCTGCTCGACCTGACCAATCTGCTCGCTCTTGTGCGCTTTTTGCTTCGCCAATTTCGAGCTTTTCGCCCGGCGATTCGAGGCGAACTGCGAGGATCCAACCTGTGTGCACTCTCGAATTTTTGATGCACTCGCGTACTGCCGAATCGGCTCTACGCGTGTATAGAGTTTCACACGCGGCTTGCGCAGCGCGCTACCTGATCGCACTCGGTGGCGACGACTTCCATTGTGTCGCGTGACGCTCGCGCTCGGAGAGACACCATGAACGAACGCAAAGAAAGCAATGCCTCCAGCTCGATGGCGTGGCGAGTCACAATTGTCAGCGTGATGCTGGCGAGCATCGGCTGCAGCGCGGGAAACGGCGATGCTGGCGGCGCCGAAGGCGGCAATGGCAACGCTAGCGGGGGCCGAAGCGCAACGCAGGGCGGCTCCACATCAACGACCCAAGGCGGCACGCAGAACCAAGGCGGGAGCGCACAAGCACAAGGCGGCTCGGCGCAGAGCCAAGGCGGAAGTCAGCAAGCCCAAGGTGGCTCGGCGCAGGGCGGCAAGCAGGGACAAGGCGGCGCCGCGCAAGGAGGAAACCAAGGCCAAGGCGGCCGCAGCAACAGCGGAGGCGCGCTAGGCTCTGGCGGCTCGGGAACGGGCGGCACCGGTACTGGTGGAGCAACCGCAAACGGCGGGAAGGTTGGCAGCGGCGGGCAAGGCAGCGGCGGCACTAGTTCCGGCAACGGAGGCACTCCGGGCAGCGGCGGAGCGAACACCGGAAACGGCGGCAGCTCGGGCAATTCGTGCAGCAACGTCGGCGGTGGCTCCTGCCCGGCTTCTCTCAGTTGCCCCAATGGTATGAACTGTGGTTGCTACATCGTGTCGGGGCTCGGCGCGAACAAGAAGAAGATCCTCGATGCCGGCGGCGACATTCGCTTCCTTGCCTCGGCAATGATGGAAACCGAGAAGCTTACGACCGACTACCCCCACGGCGACAACAAGACCGGCGACAGCTTCAATGCCGGCCTTTGCAAACAGAACTGGTACATGATGCGTCAGTGCCATCCCGCTTGGAAAGGCATGAGCGCAAGTCAGTACGAAACGTCCAGCGTGCTGAACTCGGATACCAAGCTCGATGTCACCGTCTACAACGAGTGCCGCAGCATGTATCCGGACAACCAATGGTTCGCCGGGCATCGCAACGGTCAAACCGGCATCATGAATCCGAACACTTCGGACATCGCCGGCTTCCGCGCCGCGACCGAGTGGACGCAGGCGCGGTTAGCCGGACACACGTGTGACGACGTGCGGTTTTGGGTGGATGTGAAGCCAATCATCATCGAATGAATCGGCTCAGCTGGGCGATAACATCTCAGCCAGGCGACAGCATCATCGGATAGGTAACGGTCACGATGCCGTTTTCCGGTTGCGGAAAGCTCAAACCGTAGAACGCGGAGAGCACGCAGCTCACGACCGACGCGTCGGGCAGATCGGATCCTCCATTGGCGACGTTCGAGACCGATCCATCACGCGAGATCACGAAGCGCGCAGCCACGCGCCCTTCGAGGTTCGGGTTGCGTGACAGACCCGTTTGATAACACGCGCGGAAGCGACCGAAATTCTGCCGCACGATGCGCTGCACGACTTCAGGAGGCAGCCGCCCGCTCACGGTCGTGCTGAGCGGACGCATCGTGCCCGGTGACTTCGCGACGTGACCACGCCCGAGCTGGCCATGGCCATTGCCCCAACCGGAGCCGTCGCCAAGGCCGGCACCGCGACCAATCGTTCCGATATCGCCCGCGCCGATGCCGCGACCACGCCCACCGCCGCCTTCGCCGAGACCCGCGAGGCCCAACCCCGTACCAAACGCGTCACCGATTTCGTCACCCCACATGTTGCCGTTTGCGCTGATCTCCCCGGTGCCGAGCGACGTATCGAGCCCCCACGGTGCCGTGGGTGCATTCGGATCGCCAGTCATCGAGTTCAACAAGCCAATCATGCCGAACTCGGCCGCTTCGCGCCGCGCTGCCTCACGCGCCAGGTGGGGATCCGGATTGTCTTTGGGGCCCTTCACTTCGTAGCGCTTGCTCGCAGGCGCTGCGGTCGGCTTGCCCATCGCACCCTGCTCGCCCGCCGCTTGCTGCCCAGTGCCACCTTCCTGCTTGTCTCCGGTTTCGCTGAGCTCGGTCTCACGCTCACGTTCGCGTTCGGCAGAAGCGTCGAGGTACTGCTGCATCACGTACAGACGTTCGCGATCGCTGTCCTCGTCACTGATCCCCGACATGCTCGGTACGAAGAAGGCGACGGCAGCGAGCAAGCTCGCGTGGCTGAACAATGACAACCCAAAGAATGCCGCTACGTTCCAATCCCATCCCACCCCCAAACCCTTCTTCACGGGGCGTCCGGCGTTCACACTCGCCACTTTGAAGATGAACCCCCCGAGCTCGAACTCGACGCGCGTCTTGTCTGCGAGCGGGATGTGTTCGACGCCTTGGGAGGCGAGAGCGCGACGCCCATTGGCTGATTCGACGAAACCGGTGGCGCCGGAGGGTTTGACAACGGAGATTTCGCCGTGTTCCACGCGCACCAGAGAAAAGCGTGATTGCCCGATTTTCTCTGGGGGAACTAAGACGTCGCAAGCGCTCGCGGCGTCGCCGGATTCACCCACCAAGAAGTCTCTCGGCGGCGTGAGGTGTGACACGTGGAGCACATTGCTTCCCCACAACACCATCACCTCGACTGCCGTCACATGCGTCAGCTCGACCTCTTCGGGATTCACATCGGGACCACTCTTCAACAGCGCGAACTCGTAGTGCTCACCGGAGAGCGCTAGGGGCGCGGGAGTGGGAGAAAAATCGAAAGCCCCAGACGGATATGCGAAAACTGATTGCGTCATTGCTGCGTTGCCCTTCTTTCGCATCCGACCCCACGCAGCGCGGAAAGTTCCGGCGACGCTCAGCCGCGAGGAGTCGCTCGATAAACCGGCACGGGGCTTCCCCCGACCCCGTCGGGAGTGCCGCCGAAGCCACCAACCTCGATGGTTCCACCGGTTCCGCCCGAGTTGACGCGCCCGCCGCTGCCGTCATCGATCGTGCCGCCGCTGGCGGTGCTGCCGCCGCTGGTTGCGCTGCCTGCGGCTCCCCCCTGCCCCGACGGCTCTTCGGTGTTACCTCCGCAGGCGCTGAGGGCGACGCCCAACGCTGCAGCGCGAAACGTCATCACGCCGACGCTCGACAGGCGCATGCTCGGCGCGACCACGTTTTCTCGAGCGGTGGCCTCGTGCGGGGCATCACAGAACGGGCACCGCTCGGATTCCGAGCGAATGTGACGGGAACAAGCAGCGCAAGCGACCAAGCGGGATATCATGGCGAAACTCCTCTAGTGAACGGCAATTCTTCCAAGATGATTTCGAAGCGCCCAATGTCGAACGGCTGCTGCGGCGGCGCTTCGACGCGCTCGACGCGCTCGCGCAAACCCTGACGCGCGAGCTCGAGCGCACGGTGATGGCAATACGGATTGTTTCCCGCGCGCCCGAACAAACTGAAGCCAGTCCAGGTGCAGCCGGCGCGACACTCTTCGGCGTAGTAGCAGGTTCTGCAAAAGCCCCACAGGTCGTCCACACTGCGATCGCGAATGTAACGCAAGCGCGGCGAACGCTCCCAAATCGCGGCGAGGCTCTCCTCTCGCACGTTGCCGCCCACCCAACCATCGCTCGGCAACGAAGGGCAACCCTTGATGGTTCCGTCGGATTCGATGCCCAACGTCGTCACGCCGGCGCCACAGGAATAGCCATGACCCAGCGGCATTTGTCCGCGAAATAGGCGCTCATAAGGCCCGAAGTAACCAATGTTGTTTCCGGGCCACAATCGGACCGAAGCCGCGTCGCAACGTTGCTTCAATGCTGCCAAACGCGGGAACAGCTCCAAGAGATCGTAAGGTTGTAACAACCATTCGGGGCGATCTGCAGCGCGACCCATCGCAACCGTGAGCGCAATTTGCCATGCGCTCACGCCGTGCGAAATGATGGTTTCGAGTAAGGCTTCAAGATCCGGCGAGCTCTTGCGGTTGATCTGTGTATTTACCGAGACGAATACGGACGCAGCGCGAAACGCTTCGATTGCATCGAGCGCGAGCCGAAAGGAACCGTCGACGCCGCGCTGCGCGTCGTGTGCGGCTTCGAGACCGTCCAGCGAGACACTCACGCTGTCGAGCCCCGCGTCAGCCATCGCGCGCGCGAGCTCTGCGTCGATCGCACGGCCTCCCGTCGTGAGCCCTACTTCGATGCCGTGTGCCTTCAGTGCCTTCAGCACGGGGAAGAAACCGGGATGTAGATAGGCTTCGCCTCCGATGAGCGACACCTCCAGCACCGCGAGGCGCGCGAGCTCATCGACCAACGCGAGACACTCTTCCGTCGAGAGCTCGTGGTCACGCGGCTTACCAGCGCGCGAGCCGCAATGTCCACAGCTCAGGTTGCAACGCAAAGTGAGCTCCCAAACGGCTACGCGCGGACGTGCACGTCGATCGGCATCGCGCACCTCTCGGGCCAAGGGCAAGAAGACGCGCCGCGCGGGGGACAGTGGAAGTCGCACGCTACTAGTTTACCCAATCAGTCGTGGGGAGTGACCGATTCGATGCAAAAGGCGATTGGGCCCGGTTGCCAGCCGCTCGGAGCAACGATGTTCACCTGTCCGAGACCTTGCTCCAGCGAGTCCAGCCCCAGGCAAGTCAGCTCGGGCGTGCAATACTGAAACATCTGCGCATCGCGCAAACAGACTTCGTTTGTACCCGGATGAAGCGGCACATTGAGTGGTTGTCCTTCGGGCGGCGATGTCGGACTGAGATCCGCGCGTAGCTCCGCTGGGTAGACGGCGTCGGCGCTGATCACGATGGTAAAACAAGGCGGCGGAGTCTTTAGTGGCTGCGCTTGGTCAGCCTCCCAGTTGAGCGTAAAGGCGATACCGGCGCCCCACGTCTTCCAGTTGTCGGCGAAGCCGGACTGAGTTGTGCCTTCGATGCACATGCCACGCCCGGCAACGAATGGCACCATCGATTCTTCGTAACCCTGGATTCGCGTCTGCCCCCCGTCGAGTTCATCCGAGAATGCGAACCACTTGCCTTCAATCCCGTAGCCGTTACTCGAAATAGGGATCAAACCCGTTTCGTCCATCGGCAGTGGTCCGAACGTGCTCCCACCGCCCAAGCCAGCACCATGCATGGTTGCGGTGCCACCTTGAGGTGATGCGGGAGCGCCGCCTGTGCCAGCGGAATTCGAAACAGCACCGCCTTTTGCATCGGATCCAGACGTGTGGCCCCCCGCAGCATTGCCCAAGAGACCCAATTGTCCGCCATTTTCACCGAGGTCGACGCGCCCACCAAAACCGCAACCGCTCAAACTCAACCCGAGGCCTAAAGCGAAGAGCCAGCTCGACGACGGTTTCCGCGGAGCGTTCGAAACGAAACGGGCGTGATCCATGCTGCTTCGTGCCGCCACGCGCGCATCCTTGTCACGCAAAGTGCTCATGGCGAGCCACACTCCCGATCCACGCGTGGACCCAGCGGTGAACGCGGGAACGTTGCATGAAAACGCGCGCGCTCGACGGCGGCTTCCTTCACACGCCCCTGCGCGCACAACACGAGCACCTGGCTCGCGAGCGCTTCTTCACGCAACGATCCGTCGGGGTACGAGCGCGCATGCTCTCGCAACACGCCCAACGCTTCCTCAGCGCGCCCGGCTCGCAAGAGCTCACGCGCACGCGCTAACAGTCGAGTTTCCGAGCCCAGGCTGTTCACTTCGCTCACGGGCGCCGCCGAGCGATTCGCGGGGAGCGCTGGCGCCGCGACGGGCATCGGTCTCGCCGAAGCGGGCTCGCTGGGCAGCGAAGCAAGCGCTGGCGATGGCACACGTTTGGGCGCGCTGGGAGCAGTTTGCGTTTGCTCAGTCCACGTTGGGTCAGCGGAGTGGACAGCTCGCGGCGTGGGTTCGCTGAGCAACGCGACCGGAGTGAGCACCGCGCTGCCACCAACCGCACCTACGACGACCAGGAGCGCGAGCTTTGCGACCGAAACACTGGCCGCTGCTGTGCCCGCCGTCGCGACGCTGCTCACCGCAGCCGCCGTGCTCGCCGTCGAGGCAGCCGCTGCGCTCGCGCTCACGGTTCCCAGGGCCGAAGCCGACAACGCTCCACCAACGGACAACGCCAACTGACGGCGCACACGCTCGCGTGCACCCGGGCGCGGTGCGTCCGCTTGCCGCATTTCGGAGAGGATCTCCCGCGCGTCGGCGTTCAGCTCGTCCATTTGCTTCTCCAAGTGCCGCGAGCACGCTCGCGAGCGATTCCAGCGTCGAACGCGCGGCGTGCGGCGCGCAGACGTGAATACACGGTGAACAGCGGAATACCGAGCGCGTCGGCGATCTCCGAAGCTGGCAGTTGCTCCAACTCAGCCAAAATGAAAACCACGCGCTTGTCCGCGTCGAGCTCGTTCAGCACCCGCACACCGAGTTCGACGGCGCGGCTGCGCTCGGCTTGCGCGTCCGGAGCCGCTTCCGCATCACTCGCAACGTCGTCCTCCGAAAACTCACCGCTGCGCCGGGCCAACGAACGACGCAGGTTTTGCGCCACGCGCATGGCAATGGCGAACAACCAAGTCTTCAAAGAGCTCTTGCCCTCGAACTCCGCGAGCCGACGGTGCGCAACCAGAAAAACGTCGTGCACGGCGTCTTCGAGCTGTGCCTCGGGAACGCCGAGCCGTCGCAAGCTGCGCCACACGAAATCGAAATGCGCTTCGTAAATCTCGGCCAGCTCGGGCACCGCAACGGGCCGAGGCTCAGGGCCGAGCGGTCGGGCTGGGTGACGCGTGGTCACGCCGGATTAGTGTGGCGTCGCACTCAGACTTGTCACCCAAACTGCCGCTAGAATCGCACCCCCAAAAACCCGCGAATTTGCAGCGTAAGTGCTGCTGGTTGGTGCAAAATCGAACCCGCGAGCCGAAACTCGGGACGCCCCCAGGGCACGAGCAACGAGGACTGCAGCCCGAATTCGAACGCGCGCCGGCTCGCGAAACGCAGCAACACGCCTGCGCCGCTCGCTCCCCAGCGCTTGGTGTCGTCCGATGGGAAATCGACACCTTCAGGTCGCGCCGCAATGCTCCCAAATTCCGAGGTGACGCACGGACCGAGATACATATTTCGGAACGCTTCTGGAAGCCAGCACACCGTCGCAGCGAGCGTGCGAAGCTCGAACGAGGCGGAGCCGTTGGTGCCGGCCAAGCTGGCGCGCCGCCCTGGAAAGTACGAGCCCGTTATTAACCAGCGCCAGTGCGACAGATCGAAGCCGCCGGTCAGCGAAACGCCGAAGGCCGGCGAAGGAAGCGCGCCCCACGCCGCAAGCGGACCGAGCTCCACGAGCGGCAAGGCGCGTAAAGGCGGCGACGGGCGCGCAACGGGCGGCGCTGACGAAACGGGCGGCGCTGGCGCAATGGCTTTGCGAGGTTGCGACAGCGTGCGCAATGACGTCGCTTCGCTCGGCCCTGAAGCCTCGGCGCTCGTCGCTGGAGTCGAGCTCGGGCGCGTCAACAATTCCGGATCGAGCACCAGCGCCAGAATCAAAGCGGCGGCGTCCGAAAGCTCGTCGCACGAAGTGGCCTCGAGCTTGCGCGTGAGCTGCTGCCCTGCGTGCGTCGTGGTCAGGAGCAGATGCCAGCCGCCCGTCGCCGTTCGCGTCACGCTCGCCGACGCGGTGAGAGGTGACGTCGCAAGTTCGCGTGGTGAGGCCTGGAGCAAGCGCTGCAATGCTTCCAATGTGCGCTCGCGAGCATCGCAAGCAGGAGGCGAGAGCCAATCGAGCTCGAAGCGCGCGCTGGGATCGTGTGGTTCTGACGCGGGAAGCACATCGGCAAAGCACGGCGACGCGAAAAACACTGGCAGGGCCACCAGCAAGCCTGCCCGCTTCGTCCAGCCCCGTCGCGCGGCGTGCGTCGCGTGCATCCGTGCGCGGAGATAGCAGTTTGCGCGCGCGTCGTCCTCGTTTTCGGAAGCGCCGTTTGGACGTCCGCGGACGTCCACGACGCCTCACGTCTTCCTAAAGCACCACAAATCTCGCGCAAAATGCCGACATCGAAGGGCGGCACAGAAGCTGCTCAGACGCCATCGTCGCCCGTGCTTGCGACGAGGAGAAAGTTGCGAATGAGATCGACGAACCCGGCTGCCCTTCTATTGCTCGCTTGCTTGAGCGTGAATGCCCTCGCCCTCGAGGGCTGCTTTTCGACCCGTCGCGTAGCGACGCCCGCAGAGCTCGAGCAGCTCGGAACGCGCAAGTACCCCGGCAAGAGCCGCGAAGAAGTGATGAAGGCCACGGTGACGGCGCTGCGGCTGCAGGGCTACGAGGTCGTGACCACCGATCCGCGCATTCGGACTGCACCCAAAGCCGTCGCCACCAGCGCGTACGGGGGTTACGGTCGCGCGCAAAGTTTCACCGAATCCGTCGCGTGGGACATCGAAGTCGAAGGCGACGACAGCTCAGCGGTGCTGCACGCCACGCCGCGCGCCTCGGTGAACGGCGAACCGATGGAGCAGGTCTACTACGAATGGGCGGAGCGCACGTTCCGCGAGCTAATGAAGGAGATCGACGCCAGTCTGTCGAGTAAGAGCGCGTGGCTCCGTCAGGGCGCGAGTGTGCGCGGGTAAATTCCGTCCGGAACGGCCTGCGTGAGGGCCGAAGTGGCGATTTGCGCGACTGATTGAGGGTTTTCGTTGCGCTCAGGTACTTTCCCCTGGCGCTGGAACCTGAGATGAGCCAAATGGGGCCGGACAACGAGCCACATGCCATCCCTGCTTCCCTTCTGCAGGCGGTTTGAGTAGGTGGCGCCTTCTCAATTCAAAAGAGAATACCCCCGTGGCAACTCGCATACCCCTCGAACGCATTCGTAACATCGGCATCTCGGCCCACATCGATTCGGGCAAGACCACGCTCACCGAGCGCGTGCTCTTTTACACCGGCCGCATTCACCGCATCCACGAGGTGCGCGGCAAGGATGGCGTCGGCGCCAAGATGGACTCGATGGAGCTCGAGCGCGAGAAGGGCATCACCATCCAGTCAGCGGCCACGTACTGTGTTTGGAAGGGCTCGAAGGAGCACCTCGCCGAGCACAACATCAACATCATCGACACGCCTGGACACGTCGACTTCACCATCGAGGTGGAACGTGCTCTGCGCGTGCTCGACGGCGCCATCCTCGTGCTCGACTCCGGCAAGGGCGTGCAGAGCCAGTCGATCACCGTCGACAAGCAGATGAAGCGCTACCGCGTGCCGCGCATCGCCTTCGTCAACAAGATGGACAACCCCGGCGCCAACTACGAGCGCGTCGCGGACATGCTCAAAGAGAAGCTCGGCCATCATCCGGTCAAGCTGCAGGTGCCGATCGGCGCCGAAGACAAGTTCCAGGGCATCATCGATGCCATCACGCAGAAGGCCTATTTCTTCGACGGCGACGACGGCGAAAAGATCCGCGAAGAGGCGGTCCCGGCCGAGTTCGTCGAAAAGGCGAAGGCGGCTCGTCAGCAAATCATCGAGCAGGTCGGCGAGGTCGACGACGCCCTAGCGGAGAAGTTCCTCAACGAGGAGCCCGTCAGCGACGAGGAGCTGCGCGCTGCCATCCGTCGCGCAACGCTCGCCCTCAAGATGACGCCGGTGATGTGCGGCTCTGCCTTCCGCAACAAGGGCGTCCAGCTCTTGCTCGACGGCGTCATTTACTACCTGCCGAACCCGACGGAAGTGGTCAACGAAGGCCACGACCAGGACAAGGGCGAAGAGAAGGTCGTCATCGAGAGCGACGCGAGCAAGCCCTTTGTTGGCCTCGCCTTCAAGCTCCAGCAAGACAAGTACGGCCAGCTCACCTACTTCCGCATTTATCAAGGTGCGGTCGCGACGGGTGACACCATCTACAACATCTCGAACGAGCGCCGGAAGGTTCGCGTGCCGCGCATGTTCCGTATGCACTCGGACGACCGCGAAGAGGTGCAAACGGCCGAGGCGGGCGACATCGTGGCTTTCTACGGCGTCGAAGCGAGCTCGGGCGAAACCTTCACCGACGGCAAGCAAGCCATCACGCTGACGTCGATGCACGTGCCGGCCGCGGTGATCTCGCTGGCGGTCGCTCCCAAGGATCGCAACTCGGAAGCCAACTTCTCGAAGGCGCTCAACCGCTTCACCAAGGAAGATCCCACCTTCCGCGTGCACCAAGACGAAGAGTCGCAGCAGACCATCATCAGCGGCATGGGCGAGCTGCACCTCGACATCTACATGGAGCGCATGCGTCGCGAGTACAATTGCGACGTCGTCGCGGGTAAGCCGCAAGTCGCCTACCGCGAGACCATCACGCAGCGCAGCGAAATCGCATACACCCACAAGAAGCAAACGGGTGGCTCCGGTCAGTTCGCGCGCGTGAACGGCTTCATCGAGCCGCTCCCGCCGGACGCGGTCGAAACCTACGAGTTCGTCGACGAAATCGTGGGCGGCGCGATTCCGAAGGAGTTCATCCCGGCGTGTGACAAGGGCTTCAAGGAAGGCATCAAGAAGGGTTCGCTGATCGGCTTCCCCGTCGTCGGCGTGCGCGCCACCATCACCGATGGTTTGCACCACCCGGTGGACTCTTCGGAGCAGGCGTTCCGCACGGCGGCTCTGATGGGCTTCCGTGAAGCGTACGCCGGCGCCAAGCCGACCATTCTCGAACCGATCATGAAGGTCGAGATCGAAGCGCCGGTGGAGTTCCAGGGCGCGGTCGTCGGCCAGGTGAACCAGCGCCGCGGCGCCATCCTCGAGACGGTCAGCGCCGAGAACGTCACCGTCACTGCCGAGGTGCCGCTGAACGCCATGTTCGGTTACTCCACGGATCTTCGCTCGGCCACGCAGGGCAAGGGCAACTACACCATGGAGTTTTCGCGCTACGCACCCGTGCCGAAGCAAGAGCAGGAAGAGATGATCAAGAAGTACCGCGAGAAGCTCGCCAAGGAAGCGGCGGCTCGCAAGTAAGCTCTTCCGTCTTACGAGCGCTGAAGGCCTCGCCACTCACGGCGGGGCCTTCGCGCTTTGTGGGTCAGTGTTCGTCAGCGACGTTGGCCATGCCCAGCAACGCGGCGCGATCCACTAGTTCGATACGACCACGACCAGCGCGCGCGAAGCCTCGGCGAACCAACGAGCGCAGCGCTCGCGACACGACCTCGCGTGCCGTCCCGAGCTCGGAAGCAAGAGCGCTCTGGCTGGCTCTCAAAATCCCGCTCGCATCCGCGTGTCGCGCCAAATACAGCGCCAGGCGCTGCTCGAGGCTGTTCGAACCAATCTCCTCGATGGTGCGCATCAGGTCGAACACACGCCTCGACAGGACGCGCCAGACGAATTCACGCAGCGCCGGCTCCGTGTCGAACAACGTGTGCAGGACCCGCTGCGGTACACGCACGAAGCTTCCACCCTTTGCACCGGCCTCGACCCACGCTGGGTACGGCTCGTGCGCAAAGCTGGAAGTCAAGGCGAGCACACAGGTGTCGCCCGCGTCTACTCGATACAGCGTGGCCTCGTGCCCATCCGCGGCGAGGTAGTACACGCGAAGACCTCCGGACAAGACGAAGTATGCACCGCCTACCGCGTCGCCCCGTTTCAAGAGTTTCTGATGAGGTGCAGCAGAATGGGCACGGAGCGCCCGAAGCTCGTCGCGGCCGCGCGCGGATAGGCGTGCAACAAACGGAAACTGGCCTTCGCTGAGCTCCGGGCGCATCAGTCAGCAATCATATTCGAGCGTCGAAGAACAGGTCGCCCGGAGTCGCCGTCTGCACTTCGGTGATGCTCTCGAATGGAAGCCCGGCCCGTTCGTGTGCACGCCGCACGTGTTCGGCGCTAGGGGCCATGTTGAAGCAATAGGCGCGCCCGTCACTGAGCCCAACGTGCGCTCGTAGCACGACGACGCCCTCTTCCCGGCAGGCCTGCTCGTACTTCGCGAAGAACTGGCTGAATTCTTGCGCGGAGATCGCGTCCGGGAAGGTTTGTGAGCGTTGGTCGTGAGTATCGATGAAGAACTTCATGGCCTGCATGCTGGTCGCTCCTTTGCTGCTTCGATGCTCGAAGCGACCGCATGCTGCCTGATTCCGTAACGCTCGTTCTGCGACTAAAGTCACACTCGCGCCGATGTTTCGGTTGGACCGCCGCGACTGCCACTCGCACCCCAAACTCAACCCGGGCGCGTAAAAGCTTGCCTGTAGTCGCGCGCGAACTCCAAAACACTGCGTGGTTTGCGCCCGACGACTTCGGCGATGTGCGGCGTCACGAAGTCGCCCCAATTCCGTTCATAGGCAGTCGCGTATTCGATCAACATCCCAACCAGCCAACTCGACGCGCCCGCAGCGAGCATGTTCTGGCGCGCTGCTTCGTGCGGCACTGGCACATAACGCACGCTGCGACCAATTCCCTCGCCGAGTTGGGCCGCGACCTCGTGGAACGAAAGCGACTCCGGCCCCGTCAACGTGTACACCTTGCCCTGATGCAGCTCGGGGGGCGCCGTGAATACGCGCGCCGCGAAGTCGCCGATGTCGCGCGCATCGATCACGCCGAGCTTGCCCTCGCCCATATTCCAATAGAACGCGCCCTGCGCAGCCACGGAGCCAGCCACGCCGAGCAGGTTCTGCATGAAAAAGTGCGGGCGCAAAATCGTCCACTTGAGCCCGGACTGCATGAGCTCGTCATCGGAGAGCGCGTGCAACCTGCCGTTCCGCGACGGTGCATCGTGCGCGGCGCCAATGGCAGAGAGCCTCACGACACGCTCGACGCCCGCAGAACGTGCTGCCCACAGCGCGTTCATGCTGTTCTCGGGCTGACGCGGCCCGACCGAGTTCAAAAGCCACAGGTCGTTTACGCCTTCGAACGCACGCGGCAACGAGTCCGGATCGTCCAGATCGCCAATCACCAGCTCGACTCCACGCGCGGCCAACGCGGAAGCGCGATTCGCGTCGCGCACCAACGCCCGCAGCTTGAGCGGGCTCCCCTCGAGCGCCTTCAATAGCCCGCTCGACACCAAACCCGTCGCACCCGTCATCAGAAGTGTTCTCGTCATGGTCGTGTCCTCCGAACCCAGTCTTTCTACGGCTTCTGCGCCCGCTGGACAATCCGATTAATTTGGAATTACTGTCCCACACACGGGACAATGTTAGCCTCGGATTTGAATGCTGTCGGAGCCTTCGCCAAGGTGGTGGAGCACAAAAGCTTTCGCGCCGCGGCGCTGGCGCTGGGGATCCCGAAATCGACGCTCAGCCGCAAAGTTGCGGAGTTGGAAGACGAGCTCGGCGCACGCCTCTTGGAGCGCACCACGCGCCGCTTACGCCTCACTGATGCAGGCACGGCTTACTACCTGCGTGTGCGACCCGCGCTGGACTCGTTGCGCGAGGCGGAGCTGGCGTTGGAGCAGCTCGGCAGCGAACCAGCTGGCCCGCTCCGCGTCACCATGACCGTCGAGGGCGGCCAAACCCTGTTGGCGCCGGTGCTGGCCGAATACGTCACGCGCTACCCCAAGGTCGAACTCAACGTCGAACTCATGGATCGGCGCGTCGATCTCATCGCGGAAGGCTTCGACGTTGCCATTCGCGCGGGCGCGCTCACCGACTCTTCGCTCATCGCTCACAAGCTCGGCGCACTCGGCCACCTGCGCGTGTACGGCAGCCCCAGCTATTTCGCACGGCGCGGCGTACCGCGGCATCCCCGCGAGCTCGCCGAGCACGATTGCCTACTGATGTCGTCGCAGAGCGCTCCCGCGGATTGGAGCTTTCAACACGCCGGAAGGGCGTTTCACGTAAAGGTCAACGGCCGCTCACAGGTCAACAGCTTCATGCTCCTGCGAGAGCTTTCGATCGCAGGACACGGCATCACACGCCTGCCCTGTTACATGGCCGGCGACGCCGTCAAAGCCGGGCTCTTGCGCTGCGTGCTCGATTCGTTCGCCCCGCCGCCAGGCCCCTGGCACGCCGTTTACCCGAGCTCGCGCAACTTGTCTCCCAAAGTGCGCGCCTTCATCGAGCTCCTCGAAGCACATTTTGGCCGCGATCAGCGGCGCGAACGCTCCGCTACTTCGCGAGACGCGTGACACCACCGCTCGGGTGCGTCGAGCGCGTCCAATAGATCGACACGGCGTCTTGGGCAATGTTGAACGGCAACGTCAAACCAGAAGCCAGCGGCACCACATTGCCGCCGGTTTTCAGCACCTTGCTGACCGTACCAGCGTCGTAACTCGTCCAGTAGATCCACTGATCGTCGATCACCATATCCCAAGGACTCGCAATGTCCTTCACGACGATCTGCGGGGCTTGCCAGGTGCCAGTACCCGTAACGAATTGCGAACGGTAAATGACCCCAGTGTTGGGCTTCACGTCCGTGGTGTCGGTGGTGGTTTCGTCGTCAGTCCCAGTGATGGCCCAATACAAGTAGGAACCATCGAAGGCGAGCGCGACGGGGTGGCCAATGGTTTGAATGGTCGTGGAGGTCGGCATCGTCGCGCGCGTGGTGGCGCGCACATAGCCGTTGTTGTGCCCGTTGCCGCGCCGGCTCCAAAAGAAGAACGACTTATCGACGAAGATGTCGCCCGGCTCGCCCGGCCCCCCTTGCTCGATGGGATTGCTGCCTGTCACCGTCGTCGCCGAAGCCAAGCCTTGGCGCACATAGTCCGGATCCCACCACGCAACGGTTGTTAGCGCCGCCGTCACACCGGTCTGCCCCGAATCTGTCGCGAGCTCCCAGGTAGTTTTGCCGGTGGTCCCGCCGTTGTACCAAACCTCCGGCAACTTGCTGCCGTCGGGAACCAAGCGATACACCGACGCGTTCTCCGTAAAGTACAAGTTACCAGCGGCCATCACGATGTCGCGCGGCCAGCCAGTGCGACCATTGGCGATGGTTTCAGGCAACTTGGCGCCCGACTTCTCCACGCGACGAATCAAACCCGAACGCGCGGCGATGTAATACACGAAGTTCCCATCCACCGTCAGACCCGTGGGCGTGCTCTCACCCGTGGCGATATCAATCGGTTGGCATTGCCCCGCAGAGCATTCGGCGCCCAGACAACTGTGCCCGCAACCGCCACAATGGTCAGGATTGAACTTGAACGTCTCGCTCGACACCTCCCAATCCCCGCTCGTGTTGCACACCGAAAGCTTCCCATTGCTCTCGCAGCGCGTCGTACTCGGCTGACACGCGACACACACCTTGTTCAAACACACCGGCGCCGTGCTCGAACAATCACTCGGCCCGTTGCAGGGCAACACTCCATCACCACCACCTTCGGCGCCGGCTCCACCACTTCCGCCGAAGCCAGTGCCGCCAGCGCCACCGGTGCCACTCGTTCCGCCACTCGGTGCGCCAGCTTGCCCGCCCTCACCTCCACTCCCGGTCGCCCCAGTTCCTTCGCCGCCAGCACCTGCTCCCGCAGCCATGCTCGAGCTGCCGCCCGTTGCTTTGCCACCGCCACCACCACCACCCCCGCTACCCAACTTGCCCGCAGCGCCCGCGTTCCCGCCGCTGCCGCTCCCGTGCTCGCGATCGACGCTGCACGAAAATGCCACGACCAAAACCCCAACTGTCAGCCCAAGCGCGCTGCGGCGAACAAGCATCGTCACGGCTTGGACCGACCCGACCCAACTGTCAAATCCCTGCCTACCGGCCGGCGTCGCACCAGCACGCACAACCCCAATTCGATGTGCCGTACGCCCTCACGAACGAAATCCCCGCGCCGCTCCCGCGCATCTTCCTCTAAGTTCCCGGTCCCCACGAGCGCACTTTGGGCAAACTGCGATACAGCGCCCAGTGATACAAACCGCGGGGCAACACACGCCGCAGAAACGCAAACACCCGCGCGTCGAACGTCGCCGGCACACGCAACGGCGGCCGCCGTTGTTCAATCGTACGCACCACCGTGCGCGCCACACTCTCCGGCGTCGCCAACACGCGCCGCGAAACCCGCGCGATGAACCCCTCCATATAGTGATAGTGCCAGTGATACGCCGAACTTATCGTATCGTGCGCCGCCTGGCTCTTGTCCGTGAAGCGCACCTTCTCGAAACCATCCGAGTTGATGAACCCCGGCTGAATCAACGTCACGTAAATCCCGAACGGCCGCACCTCGTACCACAGCGCTTCGCTCGCTCCTTCCAGCGCAAACTTCGACGCGCTGTACACCGACATCGTCGGCATCGCCATCATCCCCCCCACCGACGAAATATTCAGAATCCGACCTTGCCGCTTCTTTCGCATGCGCGGCAACACCAATCGCGTCAGCTCCATCGGCGCCGAGAAGTTCACCCGCATTTGCAAGTCTCGCTCCGCCTCCGTTACGTGCTCCGCCACTGACCGCAGCGAAATCCCCGCGTTGTTCAACAACACATCCACCCCATCCCAACGCGAATTCGCCTCACGCACCACCGCCTTCCGCTCCGCATCCTGCGTCACATCCAGCGGCCGCAGCCACACCCGCTCCGACTCCCGAATCCCATGCTGCGCAAAGCGCGCCAGCGACGCCTCACGCGCAGTCAAAATCAAACGATAGTCGCGCTCGAGCAAAGAACGGGCAATGGCCAAACCAAGGCCAGTGCTGGCGCCCGTGACGAGCACGACTGGGCTCGACATTCCGACGAGCATAGCGCGCACCGCCACCAACTCGAAAAGTCCCCACATTCCCGCCAAAATCCGGCAAATCCGCGCCAGCCCCAGTGGTTGCCCACCCCCAGCGTGCTCGCCGGCATTCGCCGGCTTCGCGCGCTGCCCCTCCCATGCGTCCGTCCTCGCCTACGCCGAACACGCCGCCAACCCAACTTCCCACCCTTCGCTGCGGGCGCCCGCGGGAGGGGGAACAACCATCGTTACCTCAAGCACCACCTATCTCCCGCAGACTCGAGTCCACCTTTTCCAAGCCGCTCGATCACCCGCTCCAAAACCCGACCACTGGCTCTGCTCCAAGCCTGGCCATGCTGCTCCAAGCGTGACCACTCTGCTCCAAGCGTGACCACTCTGCTCCAAGCGTGACCACTCTGCTCCAAGCGTGACCACTCTGCTCCAAGCGTGACCACTCTGCTCCAAGCGTGACCACTCTGCTCCAAGCGTGACCACTCTGCTCC
>JBMOMJ010000033.1:82828-123354 GCA_049324695.1 Myxococcota bacterium | reverse complement strand
CTCTGCTCCAAAACCGACCACAGGCTCCAAGCCGACCACGGATCTGCTCCAAGCCTGACCACGCTGCTTCAGGCCCGTTCTGCACCAAGCCTGGCCATGCTGCTCCGAAGCCCGCAAGCCCAACCGCTCCGGGCAAGCTGCTCACACGCGCCGGCTACCTGCACGCGGCGCCGCGTTGCCCATCGTACGTGGTACGGGCCGGACCAAGGTGCGATGTAGAAGAGCTGATTCGTGCTCCACACCAAGCTGTTCGAGCGCGAGCGCGAGCGCGCGCCCACCGCCGACCAAAGCCCATCACATCGGTGAGAGCACTCGCGCACGACGATGCTCGCTTCGCGTCTCGACGTCCATGTGCTCCGGATCCGATCTCCCGTCCAAGGTCCGGTTCGCATCCGCCCTCGCATTCGCAACTGACATCACTTCGGATCTGACCTTGCGCTCGGACCTGAGCTCGGCCCCGCACCTGACGGCGGATTCGCATCTGAAAGCGGGTTCGCACCTGACAGCGGGTTTGCTTCCGACGATGGACTCGCACCTGACAGCGGGCTTGCACCGGACGACGGGCTCGCGACTAGTATTGGCTTCGCGCCTGAGATCGGTTCCCGGTCGCATTCGCTCGCATCCGCAGGACTTGCTTCCGCCGGCTCTCCCCCTTCCTTCGCTGGACGTGTTCCGCGCCGAACGCCAACTCAGCTGTGTAGGCATTGTGAGGCGAGCACAGTAGGCACAGGTTTTCGATCGTGGGTGCGCCACCGCGGGCAAACGGCAGCTCGTGTTCGATCGTAATGAAGCGACGTTCGCTGCAGCGCCGGCCTTCCGAATCGACGAAACTGCATCGTCCACCATCGCGCTGCCACACCGCGCGCGCCACTTCCACCGGCACATGCCGCGACCCGTCTCTGAGAGGTCGAGACCGAGACCGACGCCTCGGCGGCGCGCCCGCTCCCAGCCGTCGCTTCTCTTCGCGCTGAATCAACTCGTCCACCGCCCGCTCCAGCACCAACGCCAATTCGCCTCGCGGAATCGAATGACTGAGCAATTCGCGAGCTCGCTCGATTTTCGCGTATAGTTCGCTCGAGGCGGTGAATTGCACCAGAACGGTCGACGCCGAGAGTGGCTTCAGCCGGTCGGCACCTTTCGCGCTTGAGGACGCCATGATCGCTGTGACGCTCTCTTCCACGTCGGGCCGCGGGAAGCGAGCCGCGATCAGACGCTCGATCTCGCGCCGCGATTTCCCTCGCACCTCGCCGAGGAGCGCGTCCGCGTTCTCGCCAGTAATGTGTGGAGCTAAGAGAAAGAGCCCTGTCAGATGAATGCGACCCTCGCGAAGCTCATCCAATACCTGCGGTACGTCCCGAGCCAGCCGCGCCACGCGCACCCGCTTGCCGGCCTCATCTTCGGAATATTCGAGCCGCTCGCGACAGTATGCGCTCAGCGAGGAACACGCCTGGCCCAAGTACAACTTACGGCGATCGATCTCCATCAAGTGCTCGATCAGATCTGCCGTTGCGGTGCGTTCGCGACTTGCCAACACGGGCATGCGTGCCAATAAATCAGCATTGGAGAGTGATGCGTTGAATTGCATGCACGATGACTACCATGCTCAATTTTGACCTCGCAGGAGCCTCGTAGCGCGCGTTTCACCTGGCAAAATGAATTGAAAGCGTTTTGCTCAGCCCTAGTTCGTCAGCAAAGCATCCAGAGCCCTTCACGACCGATCTTTCGCACACTCAGCATCTTACCGGTCACTTCCTTCAGAAATTGCGTCAACAAGAATCGACCGACGTGAAGTATTAAATGTCGCCAGCATCGCGTTTGCTGGCACGTCTGCAGACTGAAAACCGGTGGCTCCATGAGGGTGGCGAGTGGCATGCAGAGCGCGCTCCTACACCAAGTCCTCAATTCGATGTTCTTCGCGAGCTGCTCGCGTTCGCGCGCGAGCACGAAGCGCATCGCGCGTACCCGGAAAGTCAGCTCAACCCATACCTGCTCCGAGCTCGATCCAACCCACCTGCTTCAATCCCACTGCTCACATCGCACCTGTTCCGAGCCCTCTTGTATGTATCCCGAGCAAGCACAGGAAACCCCGTCGTCGCCGAAAAGAGGCGGGCGCGGGGGGAGACTGAAAACTCGTGAAGCTTGCGGAGAAGAGAAGAAGCAGTGCAAAAAGCTACCGTGCAGCAGACCGAGGCCCCTCAGAGCGACCGAGCCCGTTTGGGAGCGTGGCTCGCTGCACAGTAGACGTCGGAAGAGCCCGGACACCTGCGAGAGCCAAAACGAGCTCGCATCACAAGGTAGGGAGAAGCCGTCGTCGTTCACCGAAATACCCACGCCCATGATCAACGTAGGAATCGACGTATCCAAGGCGCGGCTCGAAGTTGCCGTGCGCCCGAGCGGAGAGTGCTTCAGCGTCAGCAATGACGACGAGGGGCTCGAGCAACGAGTCCAGCGGCTCGCTCCGCTCAAACCTGAGCGTGTCGTGATGGAGCCCACCGGCGGCCACGAAATTCGTGCCGTTCAAGTGCTGGCGAGCGCCGGGCTTCCCGTGGTGGTGGTCAACGCTCGCCAGATGCGGCAGTTCGCGCAAGCCACCGGAAAATTGGCCAAGACCGACCGCATTGATGCCGATGTCATCGCGCAGTTTGGTGAGGCAATCCGGCCAGAAACGCGCGTGCTTCCTGATGAAGGGCATCGCGAGCTCGAAGCCATGGTCTCACGGCGACGCCAACTGATCGATATGCGTGCCGGAGAGCTGAAGCGCAGGCAGACGGCTCCTGCAATCACAGTCCCCAGTATCGACCGGGTCATCGAGTTCTTGACCCAACAGGTGAAGGACGTGGATGACGACCTCGGGAAGCTGATGCGTTCCACACCGCTCTGGCGCGAGGCTGACCACCTTCTACAGTCCGTCCCGGGCGTCGGCCCCGTCGTCTCAGCAACGCTCACGGCCCTCGTTCCCAAGCTTGGGACCCGCTCCCACCTGCTCCAATCCCACTGCTCACATCCCCACCTGCTCCGAGCCCGCTCCAAACCACCCGCTCCAATTCCCACTGCTCCCCCCAACCTGCTCCGAGCCCGCTCCAAGCCCGCCCGCTCCAAACCGCCCGCTCCATTCCCACTGCTCCCCCCAACCCGCTCCGAGCCCGCTCCAACCCACCTGCTTCAATCCCACCTGCTCCGAGCCCGCTCCATTCCCACTGCTCCCCCCAACCCGCTCCGAGCCCACTCCCCATCCCGCGCCCGCTCCAATTCAGCTGCTATTCCAGCCCGTGAGTCAAACGCGACGTGGTAGCAGTGCGCGCGGTAGGGTACGGATTTCTACGTTGCCGAAGACAGCGCTGCCGCGCACGCGAAGCACTGGTTCGCCGGAGGGTTCGAGAGGAGTGCGCGCCAAGCTCGCGAAGGAGCCGAGAATGCCGCTGCCTTCGGTTTCGACAGCGAGGTTGGGTGGGACGATGATTTCGATGTTGCCGAGCACGGCGTTGACGCGCAATTCGGTGACGCCGAGTGGAAAGCTGACGTCGCGGAGGTCGAGTTCGACGTTGCCGAGCACGCTGACGGCGCGCCCGACGCGCGGGAGTGAGAAGCGGCCGCGTCGCTCGACGTTGCCGAGCACGCAAAGCGCAACGCTTTGGATGTTTTCGGGAGGGGTGGGCTGAGCAACCACCGCGGTTTCGACGCGGGCAAGCGCGCGTGGCGCTCGAGCGGGACCGAGGTCGTGCACCAGAGCTTCGAAGTCCTCGGTAGTGCGGCAGGCAAACGCTTGGTCGACGCGTTGCTCGAAGGCTTCGAGCGTGAGTACGTCGCGCGCAAAGGCTTCGGATAGGCGCTCGATGGTTGCTTCGCGAGCGCTCCGCAGCGCGAGGCGTTCGGGATGAGCCTCGCCTCGTTGAAGGTCCAGCTCAGCAGCTTCTCGAGGCTCGGGCTGCAAACGCGGGTTCGTCACGAATCGACTCCGCGTACGCGGCGCTCGACCACCATGCCGAGGCGATCCATACGGCGATACAACGCTTGACGGCTGAGGCCGAGCTCGGCGGCGGCGCGCGACACGACTCCCTGCGCTCGCGCCAGGGCACCTTCAATCTGCTCACGCTCACCATCATCACTCTCGTTGCGAACGGTGGCGGGCGTATTGGTTGCTCGTACGGCGCGCGGCTCGCTGGCGGGCAGCGCTAGATCGGCCGAAGTGATGACTCCGTCGCGGCAGACCAGCACGGCGCGTTGCATGCGATTCTGCAGCTCGCGAACGTTGCCGGGCCAGTCGTATTCGAGCAGCGCGCGTTCGGCGCTGGCGTCCAGAGTTACGGTTGTTTCGGGCGCGAGGGTCGTTAGGAAATGACGCGCCAAGGGCAGCACGTCATCCATGCGGTCGATCAAGGCCGGCAACATCAGCTCGATGACGTTGAGCCTGAAAAAAAGGTCCTCGCGAAAGCGTCCCTCGCGAATGGCGCGCTTCAAATCGGCGTTGGTGGCGCTCACTACTCGCACATCGACTCGACGTGTGGTGCTGCTGCCGAGTCGCTCGAACTCGCCGGTTTGCAGCACGCGCAACAGGCGCATCTGTCCGTTGGCAGAAAGATTGCCGATCTCGTCGAGAAACAACGTGCCGCCGTGCGCAGCCTCGAAGCGACCGACGCGCAGCTTGGTGGCCCCGGTGTAAGCTCCAGGCTCGGCCCCGAACAGCTCGGCCTCCAACAGATTGTCCGGCAGCGCGCCGACGTTTACCTTGATGAAAGGCTTGTCGCGCCGGCGCGAGTTGGCCTGCACGATTTGCGCGAGCCGCTCTTTGCCAGCGCCATTGGGACCGGTGATGAGCACGGGTGCGTCGGAGGCGGCCACATGAATCGCGAGCTCGACCAGGGATTGCACCTCGGCGCTTTCGTAGACGAGGCCGCACAAGTCGTGCTTGGCCGAGAGCTCGCTGCGCGCACGATTGCTGCGCCCGCGCAAACGCAGGTTTTCGCGCCCGAGGTCGTGCATGCGCAGCAAGTTCTGCACGGTGACGACGAGCTTCTGGTCGTCCCACGGTTTGGCCAGGTAATCGACGGCACCCTCTTTCACGAGCTCGACCGCAGTTTCGAGCGAAGTCCAGGCGGTCATCAGCAAAACAGGGAGCTCCGGGTCGAGCTTGCGAATTGCGCGAAACAAATCGGTGCCCTCGCGCCCCGACGTGTTGTCCTTGCTGAAGTTCATGTCCTGCACGACGACACCCACGTCCTCACTGGCAACCAGCGCGAGCGCCTCCGCAGGCGAGCTTGCGACCAGCGTTTCGAGGCCGTGCACCTGAAAGAGCACTTCCAGGGCGGTGCGCACGGCGCTCTGATCATCCACGATGAGGATCTTCGGCATGACGGATTCCGAAACGGTTACCGTGCGCGTCGTCTCCGTCAAGAGCGCGACAGAGGGAGCGCCCAAAGTCGCACGATCGCGCGCAAGAGGCGCAACGTACGGACGCAGAAGTTGCAGCGGCGCTATGCGACATGCGCGATTTGCCGCTGACTCGCGAGGCACCACCCTCAAAGCCCCAGTTCGAAGCCTGGCGCGCGGCTTGCTGAAGGGAGCGGACCGAGGGAATCGATGAACGCCAAACAACTGATGTCGCCACGAGTATGCACCTGCTCACCCGACGATTCGCTGGAGCAAGCCGCTTACATCATGTGGGATTGGGAGGTTGGCTGCCTCATCGTGACCGACCCCGAACAGCGCCCGATCGGAATGATTACGGATCGGGACATAGCCATGGCCGCTTGCCTGTTCGGGACGCGCCTGCGCCATACGCCGGTCGCCGAGGTGATGCGCAGCCACGCCGCGACGTGCTCAGCGGCCTCCTCGCGTTCGGAGCTCGAGCAGTGCATGCGGACCGCGCAGCAGCGTCGCGTGGCCGTGGTCGACGCCGACGGCAAGTTGGTGGGCATCGTTTCGCGCACCGATCTCGAGCGTTGTGCGTGACAGTTGGGGAGCCGGCTTCGGTGCTCAAAACGTTCCCAATGCGAACAATGAGAGGCGCGAGGCGTCGCCCCAGGGCAGAAGCTGCACGCGGAAGCCGCCGTCTCGCGCACGTCGCGGCAACGGGCTTTTGAAGTGCAAGAGCAGCGGCAAGCCGTAGCCGCTAGCTAGTCCCACTGCGTAGCCTAGCACCACGTCGCTTGCCCAATGGTTGTCCGAAGCGATGCGCAAAAGGCCGGTCGCCGTCATCAAACCGAGCGCGCCGGCACACGCGACCGGATCGGCAGCGCCGCCGTAGCTGCGCAAGTACGTGTGCTGCGCGCAGAGCAAGCCAGCGCTGGTTGCTGCCGTCGCCGAGTGACTGCTGAAGAACGAGACGTTCTCTTCTTTACCGTTGCAGTGCGGATCGTAGTTCGCGTCGCGATCGCACTCGGCGCCGTACGGCCGGCGTCGCAAAACCGCGGTTTTGACGACGTTGGTCACGAGCAGCGTGAGCGCGTAGGCTTCCGTGTCCATCCAAAAGAGCTCGCGCGCCACGCGCGGGTTGCGATCGATCGCCCAGGCGAGCCCGAGCGCATCAAACGCCACCCACCCAATGCTGGCTGAAACGCTGATGTCACTTGCGATGCCGTAAGCGCGGCGCCCAGCCGACGATCCGAGCAGCGCGTCGCGGACCGGGGTATCGAACAGGATCGGGCTGTCCCAATTTGGGTCGCCGGTGCGACGAAAGCCCAGCACCATGACGGCTGCGCCGGTGAAACCCCCGAGAGTAAGGGCGTAGTCGAGTGCATCGGCGTTGCGATAATCCGCGGGCAGCACCAAACGCGGCGCGCGCGTCACTGGCTCTGCAGCGCGCAGCTCACTCGATGCCGCCCAACCGGCCAGCGCAAGCAGAGTGGAGATAAGCCGGCGCAATCGCAAGGTTTTTTAGGTTAGCGAGGGCGTCGTACGGCTGCAAGAGGCTCCTGCCGGGGCTGCCTTCTCCCAAACGGACTCGCATCGGGCAGTTGGCCGAGGCTCCGCATTTGCGACAACCCCTGATAAAGAACGCGCTTCGGTGGGTCCGCGCAATCGTAATTGGTGCCATCCGCGGGCACACAAGCAATCATGAGCCAGACGTCGCTTACTTTGCTGGGCCGAGCACCGTTCCGCCGTGTGCCTCGTATTTCGCAACTCGCGCCTGCAGTCGCCCTCGCGCTTTCGACCCTCCTCACCGTGATCGGGTTTCTGCTCGCTGTGACGAGCACCGCGCGGGCCGACGACCTCGCTTATTCGAAGCTGGATGAAGCGACCGTGCGCGTCTACGCGTTCAAGACGGTGGCGCTAACGCGCGTGCGCAGCAAATCGGGGCGCGCGTACACGCTCGGCGTGCCAGACGCCGGGCACGGTAGCGGCGTGATTATCTCGCGCGATGGCTTGATCTTGACCGCCAAGCACGTCATCGAGGACGCGCGCTGGGTCGCTGTGCAGCTGCCAGGGCGAGAGGATCCGCTACCCGCCAAGGTGTTGTACTCGGATGAAGAGCACGACACCGCGTTTTTGACCATATCGGTCGACACTCCGCAATTTTTGGAGCTGCCGAGCCAAAAGCCGAAGCTCAGCGTGCGAGAAACCGTGTACGTCGTGGGCTACCCCCTCGACGCTTCACGCACGCGCCCGCAATCCGAGCAAGGCATCGTGTCGGGTGTCTTGCCGAACGGCTCTTTGCAGCTCGGCATTTCGCTGAACCCGGGTAACTCCGGCGGCCCTGTCGTAGACGCCAAGGAGCACTTCATCGGTATTGCCGTGGCGCGCGCGGATCCACGTAAGGGCGCGCAGGGCATCGGCGTGGCCGTGCCGGTCGAGCACATTCTGCCGGCTCATTCCAAGCTGCTGAAGAGCAGGGACTACGCGACGTCGCGCAATGCCAAGCCCACTGCTCGCGAGCAAGGCCGCGCAGAGCTCTTGATGACGCTGCTAACGGCGGATGATTCGAACAGCGCTTGGCAAGCGCTCGGTGGCAAAGCCGAAGCGCCCGCGAGCAGCCCGAGCGTCGATAAAATCATCGTGCGCCTCGACAAAGCCGGAGACGACGACGCTGATACGCTGGCGCTAGCGGCCGCACAGCAATGGAACGCCGCCGCGGTGCTCGAGTCGCGTCATCAGTCGAATGAAGAGCGCCTGAACGAAGCGCGCAAGCTGGCCAAACGCGCCTCCGAGGCAGACTCGAAGATCGCCGATCGCTCACCGTTCATTAGCTTCGTGCTCGATGGCAAGGAGCCGCACGACGCCAGCCGCAATGCGAACAAGTCCGATGATGACGATGATGACGACAGCAGCGGCGGCAATGATGAGATGGACGAAGCCGAAGCCAAACGCCGCTTCATGGCCTCGCTCGAAACCAAGAAAGAGCTCCCGCCGGTACGCGCCGGTTTTACCGTTGCCATCGCCGCCCCGTTCCAGGTGCTCGGCGTGGGCGTGACCGGTAAGTTCCGGCTCGGCCAGCGCATCAACATCGACGCGCGTTACAGCTACGGCTGGCACGTCGGCGAAGAAAAAGCCAAAGGCAGCCACTACGGCGAAGCGCTGATCGGCTTTGCGCTCGGAAATTGGGTATCTGAGACCAACGCGCGCCTGATCGTGGACGTCGAGCGCCGTGTCGGGCTGACCGTGTTTCACTACGTGCCCGCCAAAATTCCCTCGGTTCACTCCTTCGTGGCCGAAGGCGGCGTCGTCACGGGTCAGCTGAACTTCGTGACCGATCACACTTTTGCGCAGCAGGTACTGATTCCGCAAGCTGGCGTTCGCTACAGCTACTTTTACTCCGCCAACTCCGAGTACATGGCGCGGCCGACGCGCGGTGGAATCGATCTCAGCGCGCATCTGCTCGGCCCCATCGTGGGTGTGCCCAACGGCGCGCATTCGATCGACGGGCCCGAAGTGAAACCAACCAACATTGGCTTCAACGCCGAGTTCGACTGGCTGGCGGGGAGATCTCAAACGGAGATCGGCCTGGGCTACTTGCCGCACGGCGGATGGATCGCGTTCCGGCTCGGCTGGTCGTACCTGTTCTATTGATATCGTTTGCTGCGATTAACGGCGTGTACCCACCAAATCGAGCTCTGCGATACTAGCCCACGCCTCACCATTGATCTCGCTCTTGGCCACGAAGCGCACGTAGCGCGCGAGCTTCTGAGTGAAGTTGACGCGCTTGGCCGCGCGATCCGTGTTGAAGCTGCCCGTCGCGAGCGGGCTTCCCCAATTGGCCTTGTCTTCGCTGGCATAAAAGTCGTAGTCCTTCACCATGCCGTGATCGTCCTTGTCCTGGCGCGGCAAGTAGCGAAAGGCGGTGAGCGCGTAGGTCGCTCCCAAATCAATCTGGATCTCGTGCGGGTGCTTGGGCGTGTTCGCGCCGTCGTAGACGGTGTGCCAAATGCTGCTTGGCGAGTCATCGAAGGCGTTCACCGCACGCCCGTCTTCACCGCTGGTCTCCTGGCTATCGGTGTGAACGAGTGTCCATTCGCCCTGCGGAATGAAGTCGTCGAGCGCCGACCAGGTACCTTTCGTCAAGTTGAGCTGCCAGTCAGGAACCCAGTCGAGGCTCAAAGCCGTGCCATTCATGCGAAGTGGCAGCCAGATGTATTTGCTGCTCTTCAAGTCGGGGTCTTGCCAGCGATCCCCGGCGAACACGAAGGTCGTTTTGTTGCTGCCTCGAATCGGAATCAAATACGTGGACTGCGAATCGAACGTCGTGTTGTTGCCGAGATTGCTGAGTGCACTCCAGGGCCCAGCCATTGATGTGGCGGTTGCATACTTGGCTTGATTGGGGTCCCAGCCGGTGGCTCCGGACGTAACCAGGTAGTAGCGCCCTTCGTGCTTCATCACGGCGGGCGCTTCACGGTAGCTGCCCGCCCACAGCGTGACGAGCTGGCGTTTGATGTCGAGGTAGTCGTCGGTCAGCTCGTAGATGATGAGATCCGCGTTCTCGTTGGCGGCCGAAACGAAGTACGCCTTGCCGTCGTCGTCCACGAACAGGTTGTCGTCGCGCGACATGTTGTTGTTCGGGCGAAACGAACGCACGAACGTGTAGTCGCCGTCGACGCTGTTGCTCGAAAACACGCCGGCAGCTGCCTCCGCGTAGTTTTTACCCTCCCAGTGCAGCCACATCACATACTTCTGAGTCTTCTCGTTGTACGCGAGCTTCGGTCGCTCGATGATGCGATCGGCGACGTTGAGCGTGCTGTGTGTGCTCTTGGTGATGATCGTCTTCTTGAACTCCCAGTGCCCGAGATCGCGCGATGCGTACAGGTTCACGGCCTTGAATTGAGCCGCGTTGTGCGACTTGTCTTCACCCACCCAATACCAAACCCCATCTTTTAGCAAGAAGCCGCCGCCGTGCGCTTCGATGCGATTGCCTGCGGTGTCGCTCCAAAACACGCCGTTGTGAATCGTGGCCACGACGTCGGCGCTCGCGCTTCCGCCGCTCGCTGCGCCAGAAGCTCCGCCCATTGCGTTCGCGGCGCCACCCTTCGACGCAGCCCCGCCCGTGACAGCACCGCCGTTCGCACTCGCGGCGCCACCACTCGCACTGACGGCGCCGCCACTCGCACCGGAGACTCCGCCGTTCGTTTCGGAGCGACCGCCAGCACCAGCTACACTCGTGATGGTTCCGCCGGCGCTCACGCCGCTGCCACCAGCTGGCGCCACGGTCGCGCCACCATTCGACCCGCCACTCGTGGCAGTTCCCCCAGTGCCAACGTTGGCGCTACCGCTTTGCCCGCCAGCGCTGCTGCGAGCTCCGCCATGTGCGCTCACTTCAGCCTGCGGATCTGCTTTGCCCGCGCACGCGAGCACAAAATACCCACACACGAACATTCGAAAGTTCGTTGAACGAATCATGTAAAACAAATCCACCGAACGCGCCTGTGGCACGCACGCTGCTTATTGCCTACCCGGAGTATTGCGGAAGGCGCGCACAGCTAAAAGCCGCAACTCGAGTGCGTCAGCGCTCGAGAATTTGCCAGCGAGCGCGGAAAATCGCGCGATCTCACGCTGCCTCACTGCGTACGTTCGAGCACTGAGAAAAGAAATATCGACTCTCGAAGGATGCCGAGCGACGAGCTGAGCGACGAGCTGGTATCAAACCACTCTGTGCGGTTTTCTCGGTGCGCGTTGCGCGCTACGCTGGCCCAAGTCCATGCCGCGTCTAACCAGCGTAATCTGGGTGACAGGGCTCGGAGTGCTCGTGGGGTGCAACGCGAGCATCGTCGAACCCAATCAATCGAATCATGCTTCCGAAGGTGGTCACGCCGGCGCGAGCACGACAACGACGACGCTTGGCGGCTCGAACGCCCACGGCGGCAGCGCCAGCGGCGGCAGCTCGAACGGCAGCGGCGGTGCGAGTCAGGGCGGCGCGATGTCGAGCATGGGCGGCGCCAGCGGCGGCACCAACACGCAAGGCGGCACTGGCAGTGGCGGCACCAACAACAACGCGGGCGGTACGAACTCGGGCGGCAGCAGCGGCGGGCGCGCAGCGGGCGGAAGCAGCAGCGGCGGCACCAGCAACAACGCAGGCGGCACGAATTCAAAGGGCGGAGCCAGCAGCAGCGGTGGAACATCGAGCATGGGCGGCTCGAACACGGGCGGCACTACCAGCTCGACCGGCGATGATGGCTGCCAGGGCGGGCCGGCGCAAAACATCACGCTGAGCCAAGTCGCCGCCTACCAAAGCGTCAAGGTGCCGCTGATGCAAGGCGGCAACGAAGTTGCGAGCGCGAGCCGCAAGGCTCAAATCGTAGCTGGTAAAGACGCGGTGTTCCGCCTGTTCGTAACGGTTGGCAGCGGCTTCAGCGCGCGTTCGCTGTCGGGGCGCGTATTCGTCGACAATGGCGGAACCGTCGACATGTATTACGCGAAGCTGAACGTTACCGGCAACTCGGCTGAAGGCACGCTGGGCACGACGTTCCAAGTCACCGTGCCGAAAGAAAAGCTCACGCGCACCACTCAGTATTACGCCGAGGTCGTGGAGTGCGGCACCGGCAGCGGTGGAGTGCAGTCGCCACGTTTCCCAGCCACCGGGCAGCTCGCGCTCGGCGTACGCGAAACCGGCGTGCTCAAGATCAAGGTGATCCCCCTGAGCGCGAACTCGATGGTGCCCGACACGTCAGCCACGGCGCTCGAGATCTACAAGAAGCTGTTCATGGCGATGTACCCGATCACCAGCATCGACATGAGCGTTGGTGACACCCTGACGGTGAGCAATGCACAAGACTGGACAGGCATGCTCGATCAGGTTCGCGCCAAGCGCCAGAGCGACCAGCCAACTCCGGACGTCTACTATTATGGCTTTTTGAAGCCCACCTCGACCTTGCAGCAGTATTGCGGCAGTGGTTGCACCGCAGGCATCGGCTACGTCGTGAACAGCGCCGGCACCTCCACGCAAACCGCGTCACAGCGGGCATCGCTCGGGCTCGCCTTCGCCGACAACACCTCAGCGCAAACCATGGCGCACGAGATCGGCCACAATCACGGCCGCAATCACGCGCCCTGCGTGCAGGGCGGCAGCATCAGCGGCGTGGATGCAAACTTCCCCACTTCGAACGGGCAAATTGGCTCGTACGGCTGGGATAGCCGCACCTCGGCGCTGATCGCACCCGATCGCACCGACATCATGGGTTACTGCAACAACAAGTGGATCAGCGACTACACGTACAACGGCATGACGACACGTGTAGCTACACTCAACGGCGCACCCATGAATGTCGTGCTGCCGCCCGAGCTGATTCATCCGTGGCGCGTCTTGTTGCTCGACGCTGGGGGTCCACGTTGGGGCATACCAATTACGGATTCGGTGGCACCCGCCGGCGCGGCGGAACTCGCCGACGTCCTCGATGCCAACGGCGTCCGCATCACTCGCGTGAACGTGTTCCGCACCGAAATCTCGGACATCGACGCGTTCTCCTTCGAAGTACCACCTCCCGAGCCAGGCTGGGCGGCCGTGCAAGTCGCTGGCGCGCCGCCCATCCGCTTCGCACCGTGAGCATGCTGATCCAGTAAGCTGCGCTCGTCATGACGGCGGAGCGCTTCGAACGAGCACTGGCGCAAGACGAAACGTAGTGGTTCCGTCCTCGAGCTTGCTGTCGAGCTCGGCGCCGCAAACTCCTTATCGAGTACCGAGTGGCGCGATGCGCTAACCGAGGCCGATCCAACGCCGCGCGTTCCGGTCGATCCGGTACCGCTCGGACTCATGCGCGCCGCCGCGCTCGGCTTCGTACTCGCCTGCGCCGACGCCAGCCTGCCGAGTGAACACGAGGAGTTACGCAGCGCGCTGGCTCGGGCGCTCGAGAACCGTTGAGCTCGTGCCCGGCCGCGCCCGGAACCGGTGCCATTCGCATCGGAAACGCTGCAATTCCTGCAACAGTCGGCGTTTTCGCTCAGACCGGCTGCCTTTTTCACTCAGAGTTAGAAGCCGCCGAATCAGCCGTACCAAAGCCACCAGTCGAGAAGGTTGCAAACGGCCTGATTTGGGCTTATCGGAATGACCCCAGAATGATACCTACGCCTTCTCCGAGACTCGCCATGACCTCTCCCCTCTATTCCGCAATTCGTTTCCTGGTTGGTACCCTCGCGCTCGGCGCAGTCGTCGGGTGTGGCGGTGGTCCGCAATACGGCGCTCCCGCAACCGCCGGCGCTACCACCGGCGTCGTCCCGCCGACGGAGAGCGGCCCCGGTGACGACATGCCCATCACGGAGGCACCCACGCCGCCCAAGGCTTCGGGCAACCCCTTCACCGGCGTCAAGCTGTGGGTCGATCCGGAGTCGAACGCGATGGCGCGCTCGAAGGCCCTCATGGCCTCGCAGCCCGAAAACGCAAAGCTCATCCACGACAAGATCGCCGTGCACCCGCAAGCCTTGTGGCTCGGTGAGTGGAACAGCAACGTGTATCGCAAGGTGCGCTACGTCGTCGATCTCGCGGCGCAGGAAAACGCGCTCCCCATCTTCGTCGCCTACAACTTGCCCGGCCGTGACTGCGGCAACGAGTCCGCAGGTGGTCTCAAGACCGGCGACATGTACAAGCGATGGATCCGCAAGATCGCGGCAGGCATCGGCGATCGCGCCGCCGTCGTGATTCTCGAACCCGACGCGCTCGGCTTGCTCGAAAAGCCCGACGCCAAGGATCCCAGCAAGCCCTGCCTCACCAAGGCACAACAGGAAGAGCGCCTCGCGCTGCTCCACGACGCCGTGAAGGTTCTGCGCCAGAACCCGAAGACCATCGTTTACATCGACGGTGCTCACTCCAAGTGGGAGCAGGTCGACGTCATCTCCGATCGCCTCAAGCGCGCTGGCGTCGACGACGCACATGGCTTCGCCATCAACGTCTCCAACTACCGCGCCAACGAAGAGCTCATTCCCTACGGTAAGGCCGTCAGCGCCAAGCTCGGCGGTGCGCACTTCGTGATCGACACCAGCCGCAACGGCGCTGGCCCGCTCGGCGTCGAATGGTGCAACCCGCCCGGCCGCAAGCTGGGTTTGCCGCCCAACACCAACACGGGCGACCCGCTGATCGACGCTTACCTCTGGCTCAAGCGCCCGGGTGAGTCCGACGGCAAGTGCAACGGCGCTCCGCAGGCCGGCGCTTTCTGGGACGAGCAAGCGATCGAGCTCGCCAAGTAATTCACCTCTCACGTGATTCGAATGATTCGACCCCGTATGAGCCTCACCGCTCATGCGGGGTTGGTCGTTTTTGTGGCCGCGCTCAGCGTCACTCCCGCAAAGCACGCTCACGCTCAGGCAGCGCCGCCGAGCTATCGCTCGAACACGTATTACGCCGCACATGGCGCCGAAATCGCAGCCCTTTTCGCAGCCAGCGCCGTCTTGAACGCCTACGCCGATGGCGGAAATGCCGGCGCCGATCCGAGCTGGTTCCCCGGCGATCTCGGGCGCCGCGCGCAGCGCAACGAACGCGCGCGAGCGCTCAGCGACGCTCTCGTCGCGCTCACCTTGGCGCTGCCAACGGCCTTCACGCTCGACGACGGCAGCGGAGCGCGCTTCGTGAATAGCCAGCTCGTCTACGCCGAAACTCTGTCGTTGAATCTGTGGCTCAACAGCGTCGTCAAATACGTCGCTCGCCGCCCGCGTCCACTCAGCTACGCGCCGCGCCCCAGCGACGATCGCTCTGACTACTACGTCTCCTTCTACTCGAGCCATGCCAGCATGGCGTTCAGCGCGGCCACGTCGGGCGCGTATTTGTTCTCCGAAGGTGCGTCCGATCCGGGCTCGCGCCTGATGCTCTGGGGCATCGAATTCATGCTCGCCGGCGCGACGGCAAACCTACGCGTGCGAGCGGGCAAGCACTACTACAGCGACGTGCTCGTCGGGGCAGTCGTTGGTACGGGTCTTGGTTTTGGGGTGCCATCACTGCACGGCGCTCGACGGCGTCCCGAGCCCGCTGAATTCGCCGCCGCGCTGCTGGGGCTCGGAGTTGGCGTCGGCTTGAGCCAAGTGATTCCCTTCGCCGCCGATGACGCCGATCCTGAGCTCGCTTGGACGTACACACCGCTCCTCGCGCCGCAGGCGTTAGGGCTGCAAGCCCAGCGCCGGTTTTAGCCGGTACGCGCTCGCGCTCGCTGCGCCAATGCACTCACTGAAACGGCGCCGGCGTGCAGCCGCGCCCGCGGCAGGCTTCCACATCTACGCCGAGCAGCTTCTGCTCTTGCTTGGCCCAACACCCCTCGGAGCTCGTGTCGTAATCGCGCTCATAGACACGCTCGCCGGCGCCGCGGTTGCCGAACACCGGTGAAATCACGCTGCTGCCACTCGCGAAGCGAATCCGCGCACGAAACTGGAAATGCGCCTTCGACGCGCTGCCGTACGCGTCCGTTGGCGCATTGAAATACAAGCGGTAGCGCAGATTGCAATCGCTGCTCTCGATCTTCGCCTTGTGAAAGGAGTGACCATGCGCCCGCACTCCAAACTCAGCGCCTTGTGACCACGCCGCCGCTGAGCCAGCCACTGCCGCGGTCGCGAGCGCGAAGCACGCGTAAACCATCCGTCGCACCATGGGTCCTCCTAAAGACTGCGCCAGCTTCGTTACGAAACGGCGCGACTCATCTTAGCCAGGCTCGCGCCCGAACGGCAGAGCGTTTGCGTGCGCTCACTCGGCGGCGTCGCGGCAGCAGCGAAAACCCGTCGAGTAGTCGTGATAGCTGAACTTGTGCGCGCGGGTGCGATAACCGCAGCCTTCGCCATTTTGCAGCGTATCCATGAAAAAACCGCCGACGAACGTGCCCTCGGGATCGGCGGTCCACTCGTGAAGATTACCGACCATATCGTAGACGCCGTACTCGCTTTTGCAGCCCGCGCGTGCGCCGCTCGGTTCGACACCGTGCGGCTGCTCGAACAAACGCGGATCATTCATCCACTCGCTGGTCCACATTTTGGCGCGGTCTTCGCCATGTGGAGCGAAGCGCTCGAACAGCGCGACCACTGGGTGCTCTTCGTTCAAGCGATCGCGATCATTGCAAACGCCGCTGCGCCGCTCGTCACCATACGGATACACGTGCGCTGCTGGCCCACGGCACGCGCGCACCCATTCGTCCATTTCACACAAGCGCTTGCCAGCGTTGCGACAAGCAGCCTGCGCCTGCACTCCGCTGACGTAACCTTGCGGACGCCGACCAGGCGCGCTCACGGCGACCATTTCCTGTTCGCGCCCATCGATCACTGCATTGCTAGGCCACACTTCGCGCTCGTTCGAGGCTCGCCTGCGTTCAAGCGAAGCTTCCCAGCGATCGATGCAAAATGCTCCTTGCGCGCGCACCACCAGGGCCATCTCAGGCGGGCAGCGCGGCTCGATGCGGGTTGCGGCGACGGCTGCGTGAATCGCTGGTTCCGCGTGCGAACCAAGCGGCAGAGCGACAACGGCGGGCTCCGCCGCTCGTAAGCGCATCTCCACCGAGGGCTCCGGTCGCGGCCTGCCAGCACATGCGACCAGCAGCGCGCACCATGTCAGGAAAAGCCACTTCATCGCGCGGCGTCGAAACGACCATGGCACTCGCGCGAAGGCAACACTCTCGCGGCGTGCAGCACGCCAATGCGCGCGAAATTCTCGCCGAAATAGCGAATTTTCCACTAGCGGCGCAGACGAGATCCGAGCGAGCCTCGACTGCCCGCAGAGCTGTTCGGTGACTCCACCAACCACGCGTGGGCTTGCTGCCGCAGCGCTAGGGCGCAAGTCTTGCCGCATGCAGACGAAGCTTCAATCTGCGGGGCTCTCGCAGACCTTAGTTGCTTACAACTTCATCGCCGGTCGCGAGTCTCCTGCCGGCGCCGGCAGCTTCTCGCGCCGCAACCCCGCGAATCGTGACGACCTCGTTACGGTCGCACCGGAGAGCAGCCGCGAGGAAGTGCGCGCCGCGTGTGAAGCCGCGCGTGCGGCGGGTGAACGTTGGGCACGTGTACCTGCGCCTCAACGCGCCCTCGTGATCGCCCGGCTAGCGCGCCTGCTCGGGGACGCCAAAGAAGGGCTCGCGCGTTTCGTGGCGCGTGAAGTCGGCAAGCCGATTCGCGAAGCGCGCGGCAGCGTTCAAGAAGCCATCGACACTGCCGAGTTCTTTCAGAGCGAAGGGCGTCGCCTGTACGGGCAAACGGTTCCGAGCGAGCTGCCCAACAAGGAGCTCTTCACGTATCGACGCCCGGTTGGAGTCGTCGCCGTCATCACTGCTGGGAATTTTCCTGTCGCCGTACCGTCATGGAAAATCATTCCCGCGGTGTTGTGCGGCAACACGATCGTCTGGAAGCCTTCGGACGACGCACCCGGAGTGGCGACGCTGTTTTTGGAGCTGTTTCGCCGCGCCGGCCTACCGGACGGGGTGCTCAATGTAATCCACGGGGGTGGTGCCGGAGGTGCCGGCGAATTCCTGATCGAAGCGGTCGATCACGGCCTCGTTGATAAGGTGTCGTTCACCGGTTCCACTGCTGTGGGGCGTCGTATCGGAGAAGTCTGCGGTCGCGCCTTGCAGGTTCCATCGCTCGAGCTCGGCGGCAAGAACCCGCTCGTGATCTTGGCCGATGCCGATCTGGATCTCGCCATCGAAGGCGCTGTGTGGGCATCGTTCGGCACTGCGGGTCAACGTTGTACCAGCGCCGGCAACATCATCGCTGACAAGCGCGTGATGCCAGTCGTGCGCGCCGAACTCGCGCGCCGAGCGCAGGCGCTCACCTTGGGTGATCCGTTGGATGAACGCGTCGACTATGGGCCACTCATCAACGAGCGCTTCTTGGAGCGCTGGATCTTACAGCGCGCGACCGGAATCGATGATGGCGCCGAGGTGTTGCTCGACGGCAAGCGCTTGACTCCCGCCGACGAGCCTTCAGGTTTCCTAGGCGACGCAGCGCGCGGACTTTACGCAACTCCCCGCATTTTCGACCAGGTTCGCATGAACATGCGCATTGCGCAGGAAGAATGCTTCGGACCCACCGTGAACCTAGTCGAAGTCGATGGTCCAGAAGAAGCGCTAGCCGCCGCCAACGCCACCCCCTACGGCCTGTCGAGCGCGGTGTACACGCGCGATGCGCGCTTGATGCTGCGCTTCAAAGAGGAGCTGCGAGCTGGCATGACCAGCATCAACAACTCGACCACCGGCGCCGAAGCGCACCTGCCCTTCGGCGGCAACGGCTGGTCGGGCAACGGCACGCGCGAGAGCGGCATCTGGGTGCTCGATTCGTACACGCGCTGGCAAGCGGTGAACGTCGACTTGTCCGGCAAGCTGCAGAAAGCCCAAATCGATCTCGCGTCTTCGAGTCGCAACGAGCCGCTCGATTTGGAAGGGCTCGTGCGCTGAGCGCGGCGCTCAGCGGGATTGCAGGCGCGCTTCGAGCTCGACAATGCTGAGGCGCGCCTCATCGCGCGCCCGCTCCGCGCTACGCAGTTGCTCGACGAGCGCGGCTCCCTTCAATGCAGCGCTCAAGAGATCACGCAACGCTTCGTACGCGAACATCTGCGCCGCATCGAATTCGACCATGGCGTAGCCGAGCACCTCATTCTTGAAAAACAGCGGCGCCAGCACGAAGTTGCGCAGGTGCGGCGTGTCGCCCAAAAGCTCTGATGGCAGCAGGGCGGCCGTCGTGAAGGCATCGCCTTTTAGCGCCGGTAAGGGTGCCACGCTGTCGTAAGCCAAAAGCAGACGCGACGTTTGGCTAGGGGCTGCATCGCCCTGGTAGCGCACCACGAAGCAGCTGCGAATACCCAGCTCCGGAAAGCGCGACTCGATCGCCTCGGCCAGCTCGCTCAACTCGAAGGTACCGATCAGCGAGGCGCCCACTTTGGTCAGCGTGCGTGCCCAGCGCTCCAGCTTCAGGCGGCCGCGTCCCAATACACGCTCGGTGACGGAGCCGATCGCCAAGCGCGCCTGCTGAAATAGGTCTTCCGCCAGCTCGCGCCGCTCGGGCTCCTTGCCGAGGCAAAGCAAGATCTCTTCACGCAGGGTGCTCAACACTTCGTGGCACGGCTTCAAATCGACGCCACGTCGCGCCAAGCGCTCGACCATTTCTTCGCAGTACCTGAGGAACGCGCCGTTCGTTTCGCCGCGCAAATCCGAGGCCAGCGCGTTCAGAATGCGCCCTTCCCAATCCGAGCCCGCCGCCGCCAGTGAGCCGCGGGAAGCCCGCGACAGAGCCGACAACACGGCTTGGCGCCGCCCAATCAGCGACGCCTCGAACCCGTACGGCGACGCCGCTGCCGCGGCGCGACGCACGCGCGCGGCGCCGAAACAACCACACGACTCGCGCACCACGAGCTCCGTGCGCAACACCGACTGCGGCGGTGCACCACGGCGTTGTAGCGCAGCCATGACAAGCCGCACCGCTTCTCTGCCCTGCTCGTCCAATGGCTGCCGCACCGTCGTGAGCGGCGGTTCGGCGTAACGTGCGTCTTCCACGTCGTCGAAACCGGCCACACCCACCTGCGCCGGCACGCGGATGCCGCGCGCGGCGAGTTCTTCCAGTACGCCGAACGCCATCGAGTCGTTCGCGGCGACGATTGCGTCAATCGCGTCGATGCTTAGGCCCTGCTCGTCGAGCCAAGTGCGCACCGCCACCCGCCCGCTATCCAGCTCGAAGGTACCGATCGCCGTCAGCGCAGGATCGAATGCGATCGAATTTTCAGCCAATACCGCGCGATACGTTTCGAAGCGCCGTTCTGCCTCGGCGTTGGCAACCGGACCGCGCACGAAAGCGATGCGCTTGTGGCCGTGCACGCGGATGAAATGCTCCACGACGCTGCGCATGCCGGACTCATTGTCCACCACCACGCTCGGCACACCCGCGACGTCCAGCGCGATGCTGCAACGAGGCAAGGTGGCATAACGATCGATGAAGCGCGTCACGCCCTCGAGCCCGATGTGATTGGCGAGGCTGCCGCTCATCACCACCAGGGCGTCCACCGTGTCCGCAGTGGCCAGTTCGAAAACGTGATTGCGTTGCTTAGCCGAGCGCTCGTGAGCTCCGGGAGCTCCACCCGTGAAGCAGATCATCGTCGCGCCCGCCGCTTGGGCGCCGGCCAAGACGCCGCACGCCACAGCGCTTTGATAACCGTCCTCCAACCAGTCGACGAACAATCCCAGGGTGGGCGCTCGTGATCCAAGACGGGTTCGGGCTCGAAAAACCAAGCGCTGCTCCCTCCGACAATCGAGAGGCCAGTATAAGCGAGTGACGTAGCGCGGGGCCAGGGCTCGGGGCTGCGACCCGCGCTTCCCGGAACCGGTTGCACAGGGCTACGCCCTTTCCCCACATGTCACCCAATTGCCTCGCCGAGCCGAAAAAAGCTGCGGCACGCTCACTACCGCGCAGCGCTTTGCACGGAGGATCCCATGAAAATCTATTTGGCAGCCATGCCCCTCTGCGTCCTCGCGCTTGCCTGCGGCTCGAAGCAGGAAGGGTCGAACGGCGGAACGGGAGGCACCACCGTGGTTGGTTTCGGCGGCGCGAGCAGCATCGCAGGCAACAGCGGCAACGCGAGCTCGGGCGGCGCCAACACACAAGGTAGCGGCGGCGGCGTGTCACTCGGCACCTCCGGGACCACCGGCGTCAGTGTCGAAGATTTGGAGAGCCGAGCTTGCGCTGGCACCAAGATCGAACCGGAGAGCCTACCCGCGGTGCTGCAGATCGTGCTCGACAATAGCTTGTCGATGAACACGATGACCAACGCAACGAACGGTCAGAGCAAATGGGTCGTGACACGCGCGGCGCTGCAAGAAACCATCGACAACTTGCCCAAGAACGTCGCTGTCGGCCTGCTCTACTACCCCAACAGAGACACCCAAGCGGGCACGAGTCCGCGCGACGTATCGGCGTGTGTCAACGTCGGTGCCGCGGTGCCCATCGCGACGCTCGGTGAACGCAATTCGGCAGAGCGCCAAACATTGCGCGACTCGCTGGAGCGAACGTCGCCTGCTGGCGCTACCCCCACGCACGACGCCTATACGTACGGTCTCAATCAGAGCTTGCTGCAGACCACTCTGCCCGGCGCGCGCTACATGGTGCTGATCACCGATGGCGGGCCCACGTTACGATTGCAATGCCTCGGCGAGGGCACCCTGCAAAATCCTCAGCCCACGCAGCCGATCATCGACAGCATTCGCGCCGCGTACGTCGATCATCAAGTAAAAACCTTCCTGGTTGGCGTGCCCGGCACCGAAGACATCGGCAACGCAACCCACGACGACGGCCGGCCCTGGATGTCGCGCGCCGCCGTGATGGGCGCCTCCGCGTTCGCCGGCTGCAACGTGTTCGGCCCAGAGTGGTGCCACATCGACCTCACCCAAGCAGCAGACTTCTCAGCCGCGCTTCGCAAGGGCCTGGGCTACATCTCTCGACAGATCGTTTCGTGTAGCTACGAGGTTCCCGAAAAATCCGACACCGGCGAGATCGTCAACCCCAACCTCATCAACGTGATCTACACACCGAGTGGTGGTGCGCCCACGCTCGTCGAGCAGAATGCAAACGCAGATTGCCGTCAGGGCTGGCAGCTAGCGGGAGGCAACGTGGTGCTCTGCCCCGATACCTGCGAGCAGATCCAGGCCGATGCCGGCAGCAAGTTCGAGCTCCTGTTCGGCTGCGATCCGATTCAGGCCCCCATCAAGTAAAGCGTGTTGCTAACCTCGGGCGGTGCCGTTCCTCCGCAGCGCCGCCCGCATTGCTCTCTGCTCGTTGCTGTTCGCGTGTGGCGCTAAACCGGCTCGACCAACGGACGCGCGCCCCTCGCAACGCGTGACCAGCAACGTGCTGAGCTCGGACTACGCGGGTTCGGAGGCGTGCGCCGAATGCCACCGTGCGCACTCGGAGGCGTTCCGAAATTCACCCATGCACCGCATGACTCGCCGCATCGGGCCGAACGAAGTGCGGGCACCGTTTTCTGGCGAGATCTTCAAGCTGCGCAACGACAGCGCACGCATGCAGCGTGAAGGCGGCGCGCTGTGGCTCGATTTATCTTCCGAAAGCGCAGGTTCCAAGCGCTACCGGCTCACGAAGGTGATCGGCGGGCGCTACCGCGAAGACTTCGTGGGCATCGAGACCACGGCGAACGGCGGGCACGCGGAGGAACAAGTGCTGCCCGTGTCGTATCTGCTCTTCGACGGCAGCTACCGCTACAAAGGTTATTCAGTGCTCGTCACCGAGCGCAATCGCCTCGAGGCGGGCCAGGTGTGGCGTACGTCGTGCATCTTCTGTCACAACACGCCATCGCAGCTGTTCAGCTTGTTCGACGAACTGCGCGGGCCACCGTTCCCCAGCTATCAAGGTTCCGCCAGCGATGACGCCCCCGCCGAGCGACGCTTTCGGTATGTGATCGACGATGCCAGCGCGCTGGACGCAGCCGTTCGCGCAGAACTCGCGCGCCTTGGCGAACATCCAGCGCCGGACGGCGGTCAAAGCTTGCTGGACGAAGCCATGCTGCGCACGCGCCGCAGCTTCGACGAACAGCACCTGGTCGAGCTCGGCATCGGCTGCGAAGCGTGCCACGGTGGCTCGCGCGAACACGTCGCGGCACCGCGCGCACGCAAACCATCGTTCAGCCCGGAGAGCAGCGCGTTTCACGTAGCCACCAGCGACGGCTCCGCGCTCACCCCGGCGCTCGAGATCAACCGCGCCTGCGCGAAGTGCCACACCGTTCTATTTTCGCGCTACCCCTACACTTGGGAGGGCGGTCAACGTCGCAAAGATCCCGGGGGCAGCACGATCAACTCCGGCGAGGCGCGCGATTTCCTACTGGGAGGCTGCCGCACACAGCTCTCCTGCACCAGCTGCCACGATCCACACCGCGAAGATAAACGCAGCGATTTAGAGGCGCTGGCGGGGCCACGCGGCGACTCGCTCTGCACCAGCTGCCACGAAAAGTTCCGTGCACCAGAGCAACTTCGCGCTCACACCCACCACCCAACCGACAGCGCTGGCAGTCGCTGCCTCAACTGCCACATGCCGCAGAAGAACATGGGGCTCGCTTACGAGCTGACGCGCTACCATCGCATCGGCTCGCCCAGCGACAGGCTTCGGGTAGAGCACGATCGTCCACTCGAATGTGCGCTGTGCCATGGCGATCGCAGCGTCGACCAAATCGTTTCGACCATGGAGCGCTGGTGGAACAAGCGCTATGATCGGACCGCGCTGGAGAAGCTCTATGGCGCCGATCTGCGCATCAACGCCCTGCGCGCCACCTTGCTCGCGGGGCTTCCTCACGAGCGCGCGACCGCTGCAGCCGTGGCGGCCAAGCAGGGCCGGCGCGATCTCTTACCTTTGGTGGTAGACGTAATGAAGAATGAGTATCCGCTGGTACGCTACTTTGCCAAACACGCCGCGGAGCGCCTCAGCGGAAAGACAATTGTCATCGACATGGCGCTGCCAGCCGACGAGATCGCCCATGAGCTCGGGCGTTTTCCGGACGATCGCGAAGCCGCGCAATGAGCTGCGCCGAATCCCGCCGCGGCGTCGAACAGGCGTTCGGCGGCGGTTGCGCCGAAGTATTCGAACTACCCACATCGTTACCTGAATCGATGAGTCGGCGCGCGCAGCGAAACACGGTAAGCTCCTGGCGATAGCGTGTTGATCAAACGCCCGCTCACGGCATCCGCTCGCGTCGAAGCTACCTTCGGCTTCGTCGATCTCGCCGGCTTCACTGCCCTAACGGAGACGCACGGCGACGAGGACGCGGCGGACGTGGCAACGCGCTTCGCCGAGATGACGCGTGCCATGCTCGGCCCGGGCGATCGCTTGGTCAAGACCATCGGCGACGCGGTGCTCGTCACTTGTCCCGACGCGGACTCCGGCGTAGCGCTGATCGAGCGGCTCTTGGTCGAAGCCGCTTCGGAGCCGCGCTTTCCCGCGCTGCGCGCTGGCTTGCACCACGGTGAAGCCGTGCAACGCGACGGAGACGTGTTCGGCGCCGCCGTCAATCTGGCTGCACGCGTCGCGAGCGAAGCGCACGCGGGTGAAGTGCTGGGCACGGCTCCCATCGCGGACGCTGCGCGCAAGAGCGGCATTCCCGTAGCCGAGCTCGGCGCCGTGCCATTGAAAAACGTGCGCAGCGCCATTCCGCTGTTTTCGCTGGCGCTCGTCGTGGGCACCACCGACACTCCCATCGATCCAGTTTGCAAAACTCCCGTGGAGCGCCGCGGCGCGGCAGGTCGCTTGCGTTATCGCGGCTCGGAGTTTTGGTTCTGCTCGCTCACTTGCGCCGCCGCGTTCGCCAGCAATCCAGGCTGGCACGCCATCGAAAGCCTGCGGCCACCCGTCGCGTCAAGCCGTCGCGGCCGGTGAGCGCACGCGCAACGTCGTGAAGCGCAGCGCGTAGATCGGCGGCAGATCGTGCGAGACCAGCGCGAACGACTCGCCGCCGTCCTCGCTGATCCAAAGGTTGCCCGTCGTGCTGCCGAGCGCGAGCTGAGTACCGCTGTCGTCGACGTCGAGAGCATGCCGATACACCACGTGGTAGGCGAAGTGCTGCGGTAGCCCGCGCGTCTTTGCCTCGAAGGTCTTGCCACCGTCTCGCGTTTTTTGCACGACGAGCTTGCGCTCCGGCGGCAAACGCTGGTGCGCATCGCGAACCGGCACGAACCAAGCCGTATCCGGATCGTGTGGATGCGCGGCCACAGCGAAACCGAACGCGCCCGCCGCAGCGCTCAGCTCTTCGAAGTGCTCGCCGGCATCGGTCGAGCGATACACACCCGTCTCGTGCTGCAGCCACAACACCTCTGGGCTGGAACGACAACGCGCGATTCGGTGTGGATCCTGATTGCTCGCATCGAACTTCGGTTCCTGCACTGCGCGCAGACCAGCTCCGATTGGTTCGAAGGATCCACCGCCGTCTTGCGTACGCCAAACTCCCCCTCGTGACACGCCGACCACCAGGTGACTCGAATCGCGCGGATCGACCAGCACGCTGTGAATACCCGGTAGCGATAGGCCCGAGCCCGTCCAACGCGCACGCTCCGGCCGCCGCCACAACGCGTGCACCAATTCCCAGTGCTCGCCGCAATCACTGGAGCGAAACAAACCGCCCGGCACCGTTCCGGCCCAGATTTCACCGGGCTTGTCGGCACCGGCGGCCTCCAGCGACCAAACCAGCTCGACGCCAGTCGCGCAGTCGCTGGGAAAACTCAGCGGCCCGAGCTCACGAAACGTGCGACCGCCGTCGACCGATCGCTGGAGCTTGCAACCGGCGCCTTGCCCGACGGCGACGAACAGCGAGCCATCGCGTGCGTCGGGCAGCACCGCCGACACGCAGTGACCCTCGAAAGCGACCTCAGTCAGCACCCACGTCGCGTTCGAGCGCTCGGCCGTAAAGATCCCTTTGCGCGTCGCTACCAGCAGTCGCTCGATCGAACTGGCCATGTGCCCTCGTCGGCGCAGCAAATTGCGCCCGAACTCCGCTCGTTACCGCACGGCTGCTGCCAGCCGGAGCCGGAGTGTAACGCGATTCGAGTCCCGTCGCCTTCACCGCCGCACCTCCGCCAAGCCCTCGAAATGAGTTAGCTTCTCGCTCAGGAAAGAGTTTTTGGTAGGCCGTAGGAAACACCCCCGCGCCGACGTCTATACGAACGTTGCGGACTCGGAGCTCGGCTCGGACGATCTCGATGAGGCGGCCTCGCGCTTCGTCGCAGGGGATGCCTCGGCCTTCCAATTCATCGTCGAAAACACGATCGACGCCTTGGTGCGATTGGGAGCACGCATGATGGGAAGCGTCAGCGACGGAGAGGATGTGGTGCAGGAAGCGTATTTGAAGGCGTACCGCGGCTTGGCCGAAGGTCGCTTCGACCAGCGCGCGCGGCTTCGCACTTGGCTCGGTCGCATCGTAGTGAACACGGCGATCGACGCGCTACGTGCTCGCAAGCGCGCCCCACTGGCTAGCCGCGACCTACTCGAGAGCCCGGACGCCAGCGCCTCCGCGGAAACGCGCGTTGCCTTGGCCGAGCTCGATGCGTGGCTCGATGGGCTACCTCCGGACCAACGCGCGGCCATCGTCTTGAAAAGCATCGAAGGTTACACCTCCGCCGAAGTCGCGGAGATCCTCGAATGCAGCGAGGGAGCGGTCGAGCAGCGCTTGGTCCGCGCGCGTGCCAATCTGCGCAACAAGGGCTCGCTATCATGACGCCGGAAGACATCGATCAGCGCCTGGCACGGCTCTCGCGTGAAACCGAAGCCATCCGCGCTCGCGTTGGTTTGTCTGAGCTCGTGCTGACCAGCGTCGCGGCTCGCACGAGCGTCACGTTTCAATATGGCCTCATGCGTCACGCCCGGCGCGCCGTGTCGATTGCGGCGCTGCTCGCGCTCGCCGTGTTGGGCCTGGCGCTCACCAGCCAGCGTTCGGCAAACCTTGCCATGGCCGCCGACTTCGGCGCGACAGGGGTGGACTGGTGAAAGCGACGCGCCTGCGTGTGTACCTAGCCTTCGCGGCGGTGTTTGTGCTGGGAGCCGCAGCCGGTGGTGGCGCCGTCTACGCCCATTTGACGCGCATCTTCCTGGCTGCCGACGAGAGCGGCGAGCTCCGAGATCGGCGTCGGCTGGAAGCGCTCAAACGCGAGCTCGATCTGTCGCGCGCCCAGAGCGAGCGCGTGCTGCAAATCTTCGCTCGTTATCGGCCGGAGCACCGCAAGCTGGTGCGCGCTGCCTTCGAGCGCTGCGGTGACCCACTCCGCGAAGAAAAGCAAAAGATGGATGCGGAGATTCGCGCACAGCTCGATCCCGACCAGCAGCGTCGCTTCGACGAAGTGGTGCGAATTGCGCGCGAGAAGTTCCCGTACGGACCGAAGGGCCAGTAACTCTGTGCGCAGGCAAGCGAGGCAGGAAAAACACTTGCCACGCGCGGATCTTCTGGTTACTCCGCCCCTCGTTGCACGCCCGCTTTGCGCTTCGCCGGTCGGTGCTCGCACGCGCGTGCGGGGCATTGATTTTTTTGTTGGCCCCCACCGTGAGTCGCCGCGCGCATTCCGACACTCCGGCGGTGCTGGTCGAAGGTGAACGCACGCAACCCGGTGCTCCCCGGCAAGCGCGTGAAGTCGCGGGCTCCGTGGTAGAAGGTGAACGCCTGCGAGCTGCAGGCGTCGGCACCAAGGACGTGCTGCGCAGCGAGCCCGGCGTGCAAATCGTCGAGCTCGGTGGGCTCGGCGCGCCGGCCACCGCTGCCCTGCGCGGCGCCACGGCGACACAAACGCCGGTCTACCTCGGCGGCGTGCGCATCAACGACGAAGTCGGTGGCAGCGCCAATCTCTCGGACGTGCCAGCGTTCATGCTGGAGCGCATCGAGGTGTATCGCAGCCACGCGCCGCTCAGCGGAGATCAGCTCGGCATTGGTGGCGCAATCTTTCTCGAGCCGCGCAAATTGGTTGGCGAAGGCCAACGCGCCCAGTTCAGCGGCTTGCTGGGCAGTTTCGGTAGCCGCAGTTTGGCGGCGTTCGGTAGCGCGAGCAACGAAAGCTCAGGGCTCAGCGCTGGAATCGAGCTCGCCGCCGCTGAAAACGACTACCCGTTTGCGAGCGGCAACGGCACCCTCTTCGTTGGCAACGACGATCGCACGGCACGCTTGCCCAACGCCGACGTGCACAGCACCAGCGTGTGGCTCACTGGTGCTCAGGATCTGCGCCGCGCGCGTCTTCGCTACTTCTACCATCACGCCGCACGCGAGCAGGGCGCTCCCAAGCTCGCGCTGGTGCCCTCCGAGCACGCGCGTGTCACCCTCAGCCGTCACTTGGCGGCGCTGTCGGCGACCATCCCCGTGGAGCGCGTGAACGGCGCCGTCGAGCTCAGCACATCGGGCATCGTCTCGACCACGAGCATCGATGATCCTGCCGGCGAGCTCAGCTTGAATCGCCCGCACGTTTCCACCCCGGGCGAGCGCGTCGAACAAAGTGTCGTAGCGCGCCAAGCCGGCACATCCGGTCTGCGCTTTTTCGAACAAGTCTTGCTGAGCACTGAGCGCCTGCAACGCTTCGAAGGCTCGAGTACCGCGAACAGCGAGCGCCTCGCCGCCGAACGACTACGAACTCGCGCCAGCATTTCTGCCGAAGTACCACTGGTGGGAAGGCTGCGCGCGCACGCCAGCATCGCCGCCGGCTGCATCGGCACCACGTCGAGCGGGCGCCCTGGTTGCAGCCTCGAACCGCCGAGCGGCCGCGTGGGAGCGGGCTTTCGCAACGCAAGCTTCGAACTTCAAGCCAACGCGGGCACGTATCGGCGGCCGCCAACGTTGAGCGAGCTCTACGGCGCGTCGCTCATCGTGCGCGGCAATCCCAAGCTCGAAGCAGAGCGCGGCGACACCGTCGAAGCGCTGGGGCGATACCAACTGTTGCTCGAAACGCGCCGCGTGCTCTGGATCGATCTCTCGGCTTTCGCGCGTGAAAGCCGCGACTTGGTTACGTACCTGCGCACCCCACAAGGCTACTTCTCACCGGTGAACCGCGGTCGCGCGCGATTTCTGGGCAGCGAGCTCGTCGTGGGCGCAGCGCCGCTCGCTTGGCTCGAGCTGGGCGGCAACTTGAGCTTGCTCGACGCGCGCGATCGCAGCGCGGATCGGCCCCCCGGCAACGACATTTTGCCGTTTCTGAGCCGCCTCACGCTGGGTGCAGCGCTGACCGCCCAGCATCGCATCCAGCGCCGCGCCATCGATCGCATCGCGCTCACCGCGCGCCTCGTGTATCAGTCGAGCCGCTACGCGAACCCCGCTGGCCAAGGCGTCATCCCTGAGCAAGCCAGCGTCGACTTGGAAGCCGCCGCGCTGGGCATCGGCCAAATGCTTTCCACCCGCCTTCGCGTCGCCAATCTGTTCGACGCCGCCCGCTACGACATCGTAGGCTTCCCGCTGCCAGGGCGCAGCGCCTTCCTCGCGATGGAAATCAACCTATGAAGCTCCTTGTCGCTGCCATCGCTTTCGCCGCTATCTGCGCGTGCAACGTCGAAAACACCACGCCCGATACGGGCGGCGTCGGCGGTCTGGGAGGCAGCGGCGCATGCCCGAGCGGCGTCAGTGTGATGCTCTCCGATTACGCCTCGAGCCAAGTTGCGCTCAGCACGCTCGCGGGTGAAACGCTGTCCAGGTCGTTCATGTCGACCGGCTCCGCCAAGACCGACGGTCTCTCGTTTGCGCTGTCCGGCGACGTGGTGCTGCCGAGCACGCGCAACCGCTCGAATCGCGTCGTCTTGATCGATCGCTTCGGCACCAACGTGCTCACCTGGGCCGATCCGGAAAGCGGCAAAGTTCTCGGGCAGCTCGCGGTGGGCACCGGCTTCGAATCGAACCCCAGCGACTACCTTGAGCTCGACGATGGCACCGCGTTCGTGAGTCGCTTCGGGCAAAACAACGATCCTGGTCAGCAGCCATTCGACGACGGCGGCGATCTGCTGGTCATCGATAGCGAGCGCCGCGAAATCGTGGACTCGGTGGTGTTCGAAGCCAGCGATGGTTTGCCGCCGCGCCCCACCGGAATGACGCGCGTCGGGAACACGGTGCTGGTTTCGTTGGGCCGCGTTTCACTCGACTTCTCCAGCACTGGTGAGAGCGAGCTCGCCGGCGTGTCGGTTGCGAGCCACGAAATCGAGTTTCGCGTGCGCTACGCAGGGCTCAAGAGCTGCGGCCGTGCCACGCCGTCACCGAGTGGCAAGCTGCTCGCGGTTGCTTGCAGTGGCCGCCTCGACACCCACGGAACCGTCGCCAGCGTCGAAGAAAGTGCGCTGGTCTTGCTCGATGCGCAGAGCATGCCGCCGCGCGAACTCCGGCGGCTTCCGGCGGTGGCTCTGGCTGCGGAGCCAATTCAAAACGGGGTCGTCTTCGCGAGCGAGTCGCTTTTATTGTTCAAAACGCAAACCTCCGACAACGGAGTCGCCAATAATCGCTGGCTCGCGCTGAATCTCGCCAGCGGCGACGTGACCACGCTGCTGCAAGCCAGCCCTGACGCGCAAGGCAAAGGCCGCGGCTTGCTCTACGGCGCGATGAGCTGCTCGCCCGGGTGCTCCGATATCTGTCTGCTCGCCGACGCAGATCTCGGTGTCTTGCAGCGCGTGCGGATAACCCCCAACAAACCAGCCGAAATGTTAACGCCCGTTGTCGTCGACGCCGAGTCGGGCCTGCCACCACGCGACTTGGTCGAACGCTGAGGAACTACTCGCGCAATACAGCGGGTTCGGCGGGCGGCGGCATAGAAACCTTCTTTCCGCGCTTCTTCTCTCTTACCAGGGACTCCAGCGCCTCGCGTGTCACACCCAACCGCTCCGCGGTTTTCCCGGCCAGCGACGTGGGAGCCACACCTTGCACGAAGCCGTAGGTTGGATCCTTGTTTTCGTCGAGCTCGACCTGCATGAACCCGAGACCAGGCAGCGGACGTTCACGCGAGAGCCGCGCGGCAAACTCCAAGAAGTGCGTCGTGATGAAGGCTTGTGGCTCGAGCTCCGCAAGCAAGCTGACCACTAGCTGAAAGATGCCTTCCCCTTCGGAAGGATTGGTGCCGGAGCACAGCTCGTCCAGAATCACCAAGCTGTTGAAGTCGAGGCGCTCGAACATGCGCCGAATGCGCAAGAGCTCCGTCCCGAGGCGCCCCTCTTGTGCGTCAGCCGTGACTTCCTGCGCCAGCGACACGAAGAGCCCTTCGCGAAAACGCAAACGCGCACGCCGTGCCGGCACGAACATGCCGGCCTGCGCGAGCAACTGAGCGAGGCCCACCGCTTCCAGCAGGCGCGTTTTTCCGCCCGAGTTCGGACCCGTGATGATGGTGATGGCACCGGGCGCAACGCTCAGATTCGAAGGCCGCGGCGCGCGCGTTTCCAGCAGCAAAAGTGGGTTGAACAGCGCGGTGAGCTCGTCATTCAGCTCGGGGTCGCGCGAGCTCTCGACGAGCTCGGGCAAACACATTTCGAGGCCGGCGGTGGCAGCGCGATCGCGCAGAGCCAGCGCTGCCAAGTAAAACTCGAGTTGCAACCCGAGCTCCATCAGCGCGACCACCGACTCCTGCATTCCGTCGAACACCTGATTGGCGAGGCGCCCGACGATCTCGGCTTCGCGCACGCGGTAGCCACCGATCAGCCAACGCAGCCTGCCGAGGAAGCGACGCAGCGGCGCCACGTAAAACGGGTTCTTGCTGTTCTCCTCGCTACGCACGATGTCGAAGTTGCGAATGCGCCCGTCTTGGCCGAGCCGCACGCGCAGCTCGACGGTGGCGAGGTGCCCTTCGTGATCGAGCAGGTCGCACAGATCGCGGTAGCCCTTGCTCTCGCGCACTGTTTCGCCCAGCTCGCGAATACGAGAAAGTCCGGAGCGTGCGCCGCGAAAGCCGCTCTCCAGCAAGTCCACGGCGTACTTCACGTCGCGCAAGATATCGATGCGCCGCGCGATGGCGTCATAGCGTTTGCCGCGCTCGGCGACTTCGAGGCGGCTCGTGAGCTCGCCAATCTGCAACCACAGTTTCTCGGCGGCGCTGCGCAGCTCCGGGCGCTCCACGAATTCGCGCAAGATGTCTTGGCGAAAGCGCACCGTCTCGATCTTCTTGGGCGGATGCGTGAGCTCGCGGACGAGCTGCGCGCGATGAAACGTGCGCTCGCGGTTTTTGATGCGCAGCACGATGCAGCGCCCAACCAGATCGTTGACGAACAGATCCTTGGCGAAGCAGTCAGGCCGAAAATGCGAGGGAGCGAGGCGCGCTGCGTTCATCAGGCGCGTGAAGTCCTCGCTCGTGCCGCCCGCCGCGAAGGCAAAGGTCAAGGTTTGACCCAAAGCCGCCGCGTCGATGGATAGCTCGGGCTGTGGGTGCAAAATGTCGGCGACCAAGGTCATGCGTTGGCGGTAACGCTATCTTCAGCCGACTGGGCGCGCCTTTCAACCTCGGCGCAATCATGAGCCGTCGATCAGGCGCTGCGCACCGCTTCGTCGTTGCGCCGCGTGGCTTCGAGCAAGACTTGGCCGACCGAGCGCGGCGGGCCGCTCGCGACTTCGACCCCGGCTTGGCGAAACCAGAAGTGTCCGCTCGGAAAGCGCAGCGCCTCGCGCACTGCGTCGACGGGCTCGGCTTCGAGGTCGCGCTGGCGTGCACCCACGATGGCACCGTCGCGCAACGTCGCGGAGACCACCGAGCCGTCATCGGCGTGCACCTTCAAAACGCCGGTGCGCCGCTCCAGCTCCAACATCGCGAGCACTGTTGGCAGCGACATTTCCGCTAAATTCCCGCGAATCGAAGAGGCAGAGAACGGCGCCTCGTCCCAGGTGTCGCTATCTGGACCTGGCGCGCGCGAAGGGCTCAGGGTTTGGCCGCCCAAAGCCTGCTCGAGATCGTCGAACTCGTCGCGCCCGGCGTTGGAGGGAGCCAAGCGCGATTCGCGACTCTCCACGACGTCATTGCCGAGACCTTCCGCGCGCTGGCGCCGCTCCAGTCGCTCCACGCGTTGTTCGATGCGCTCGAGAGTTGCTGCCAGCGACTCGAGCGCAAGCGTCTGGCGCTCCAAACTTTCGGCCACGCTATCCAAGCGCTCTTGCACACGTTGGTCGTGTCGGCGCTCGTGCACGGCGCGCAAGGCAAAACGCTTGCCCAAAGCGTCCAAGGTGTCTTCCAACGACAGCATGCGATCGAAGAGCGCGTCGAAGCGCGCGCGCACCTCACCGCGGCGCGTCTCGCTTTCGCGCACGAGTGGAGGGGGAATCACCGTCGCGTTCGGCGACATGCCGTTCGAGCTGGCGGCTGGCGAGGCCTCGGCGCTCGCAGCGACGGAAGTATTCACTGCAGGCGGAGGCGACACCGCGGGCTGCGCAGCTGGTGGATGGGGCTCCACCGGCTCGAAGCCCGCCAAGTGGCTGAGCAGCCATCTTTTCCAGACTTTGCGACGCCACTCCGCGTCCAAGATGTTCAACGGGCGGAGGCGGGACTGCATCGCTGCCATGGAGTTTTTTGGGGAACGCACCAACCGGCAATTTCCCCTCTAGCCCATTCCGAGGCGGAAAACTCCTCGATTCGTGGCCAATTTCGTCAGCTTGCCGCGCGACGGAGTGGCGCTTCTCGGCGCTGGCGACAGCCACGCCACTCCGTCGGGTGGTGCAGTCGGGTCAAATATTTAACGATTCCTGGCATTTCCGTGCATTCCAGTCTTGCTGTGGCATACGAGCGCCATGGAGCGCCTGGCGCAAGTCGCCCCGTTACTCGTGTTGCTTGCTTGTTCACACAGCGTGGTCCCCGGTTCGGAGACGGGTGGTTCGACATCGTCCTCGACATCCGGCGGCGCATCGCAAGGCGGTTCGGCGAACCCCGCCGGTGGCACCATGTCGAGTGGTGGTGCCACTACGAACGCTGGGAGCACTGCCCGTGGAGGCAGTGCACAAGGTGGAGCCAGTGGCGGCACGGCTCAAGGTGGTGCGCTCGCGAGCGGCGGTTCGACTGCTAACGGCGGTTCGGCTGGCATGGGCATGGGAGGCATGCTGGGTGATCCGGCTGGCGTCGTTGGAGCGCCCTTCAAGTTCCCGCAGAACAAGCGCAGCCAGTACTGCACGTACCCAACGATGGTGAAGTCGTCGTGGGCGCAAACCGCATACAACCGTTGGAAGACCGAGCTCGTCACCACTGAAGGAGCCGGTGGCTTTCGGCGTGTGCGTCGCCCTGCCAACGAGATGGACACCACCGTCTCCGAGGGCATTGCCTACGGCATGATCTTCGCTGTCGTGATGGACGACCAAGCGTTGTTCGACGACCTCTGGAAGTACAGCCAACAGTACTTGAACCAGAACGGTTTGATGAATTGGAAGGTTGATGCGAGCGGCAAGGTGCCGCCGGACGGCGGTGGCGCGGCAACCGACGCGGACGAAGACATCGCTTGGGCGCTCGCGCTCGCTGACAAGAAATGGGGCGGAAAGGGCTCGCTCAGCAGCGACTACTTGATGCTCGCCAAAACACAGATCGACCGCATTTGGAACCACGAAGTCGATCACGGCCGCGGCGAACTGCTGTTGGCTGGCGACTCCTGGGGTTCGGCCGTGCCCTACAACCCGTCGTACTTCGCGCCCAACCAGTACCGCTTGTTCGCCAAGATCAGCGGCAACCAGGGTTGGATGAAGGTCATCGACAAGGGCTACGAGATGCTCGGCAAAGTACAGAACAGCCAGTACGGCAACGCCAGTAATGGTCTCGTGCCAGCCTGGACGAACGACGCCGGTGTGCCGACGCCCGCATTCAACGGTGCGCCAACTCACTATCAGTACGACGCCGTGCGCACACCCTTCCGCATCGGGCAAGACTACTGCGACTTCGGTGAACCACGCGCGAAGGAGTACCTCAGCAAGGTGGTGACATTCTTCGCAGGTGTTGGCGCGGCGAAGATCGTCGACGGATACAAGCTCGACGGCACGCCGCAACCCGAAAACCCCACCATCCAATCGGCGCTGTTCGTGGGTGCACCCGGGGTTGCGGCTATGTACGACCCGAGCCACAGCGTGTTCATGAATGACACCTACGGCTTATTGACCACCAAAGAGATGCTGCCGCCGAGCTACTACTTCAACCTGAGCTGGCAGGTCTTCGCCCTATTGATGATGTCGGGCAATCTGTTCGACTACACGCTGCACTGACCAACTCATTCCCAGTTCGAGCGCGAACGCTGCCGCTTCTTTTCGCCGGTCAGCCGCTTGTGCTCGACGCGGGCGCGTTTCACGGCCGCGCTCGGGCGCGTCGCCCGCCGACGTCGGGGCACCACGAGCGCCGCGCGGATGAGCTCCGCCAGCCGCTCGCACGCAAGCTTCAGGTTCTTACTTTGCGAGCGGGTTTCGTCGCACGTCACGACCAAACGCCCCTCGGCATCGAGGCGATTCTTGGCCAGCGCTTGTAGCCGCGCAGACACCGCGGCTGGCAAGCTCGGGCTGCGCGGGTCGAAACTCAGCACGACCTTGGTTGCCACTTTGTTGACGTTCTGACCCCCAGGGCCACTCGCCCGCACGGCGCTCCAATCGAGCTCCGAGCCGGGAATCGTCAGACGCGAGCTCACAATCAAATCGTCGTTCACGGCGTTCGTCCCCTGCGAACGCCGTGCCCAGCGATTTCAACCCCAACAATAACTACCCCACACTGCTCCATTTCCAGTCCCTCGACCGGCGTGCGCCGGTCTTTCACCCGCCTCGCTCAGCCGCCGGTGAGGCCGATCTTGGCCTCGTACACAGTCTTGCCGAGCTGCGGATCATCGATCTCGATTTGATACTCGTTTGGTACGGACACCTTGGTCTCCCCCGGTGCACCGGTACGCTGCGTGCCTTCGTCTTTGCCCGCCGGCTTCAACACGATGCTGTGCTCTTCTTCCTTCGCGAAGTCGACCGGCAGCTTGTGCAGGTTCACCAACGTCTTGCCTTTGCGCTTGATGATGAACCAATACCAGCGGCCTTTTTCTTGCTTGAAGCTCATGCCGTCGAAGTCGATCTTCTTCTTCTCGCGGTCGAGGCAGGCGGCCCGCTTCTTCGGATTATCCTTGGCCTCGCTGTCGCAGTGCTTCTCGGCCTTCTCCTTCACCTCGGAGCTGTTCCACGAAAACATGAAGATGACGTCGGGCGCGGTGATGATGTCCTTTGCCGTGCGGGTTACCTTGGGACCTTCAGTCGAAGCAGGCTCCTCTTTGGGCTCCTCCTTCTTCTTGGTCTCCTTCTTCTCGGCATCGTCCTTGCTCGAGCTCTCGGACGTTTCGTCGCCGCTCTTCTCCGTGCTCTCGGCGCTCTCGCTGGAGCTCGGCTCCTCCGCAGGTTTCGAGCTACCGCCACAAGCGGCGAGGCACATCGACAGGCTCACGAGCAAGCTCATTTTCAATCGCATGGCACCATCTCAATCGGGCGCGACCCCGTGGTCTCGCGTAGGTTCGCTGAAGCCGGAAGGACACAAGCTTGGCACTTCGTCGGCAACCGCTCTCGGCTAAGTAGCACGGCTCCCGGGCCCAAGGAACGGGTCGGCGCGGCCGGCCCAGCGGGAGCTCGAGAGCCTTGCAGAAGCTCGAGAAGCTTGCAGGAGCTCGAGAGGACACAGCACGAAATTTTCGCGCACAGGCGCTTTACGTGCCAAAAGAAGAAGGGTATCGACCCCGCGCAGGTTTCGAACCGAACCCGTGGCGCACCTTCGATGAGGATTCCATGGCCGATGACCGACTCACTACCGCGGAGCTGCGCGACGCCTGGGCGCTGCTCTCGGGAGCGGAGCGCATCGAGGGGTTCCATCAGGTCGATCCGGCCGACGCCGACGACTTTTTCCTGAACCTCAGCTCGCGCGAACAAGCGCAGATGCTCCTCGCCATGCAGCCTGGCGAGCGCCGCGTTTGGTTCCGCATGCTCGCGCCGGACGACGCGGCCGACGTCGTGCAAGAGCTCCCACGCGAAGAGCGTGGCTCCCTGCTCGAGCTGCTCGACGACGCCAGCCGCGGCGAAGTCACTGCGCTCCTCGCCTACGCCGAAGACGCGGCGGGCGGTTTGATGAGCCCACGGTTCGCGCGCCTGCGCCCCGAAATGACGGTCGACGAAGCCGTGCGCTACCTCCGCCGTCAAGCCCGCGAACGCCTCGAGACCATCTACTACGCCTACGTCCTCGATCAGGAACAGCGCCTGTGCGGCGTCGTCTCCTTCCGCGACCTCTTCGCCGCCCAGCCCAACACGCTGCTCGCCGACGTCATGCACACCAGCGTCGTGAGCGTGGCTGACGACCTCAACCAAGAGAGCGTCGCGCGCGTGATGGCGGAGCACGACCTCAACGCCATCCCCGTGGTCGACGAACAGGGCCGCATGAAAGGTATCGTCACCATCGACGACGTCGTCGATGTCGTGCAGCAGGCGGCCACCGAAGACATCCAGAAACTCGGCGGTATGGAGGCCCTCGAAACTCCATACATGCAAACCGGCCTCGCCTCGCTCATCAAAAAGCGCGCCGGCTGGCTCTCCGCCCTCTTCATCGGAGAAATGCTCACCGCCAGCGCCATGGGCAGCTACGAAGACGAAATCGCGCACGCCGTCGTCCTCGCTCTCTTCGTTCCCCTCATCATCTCCAGCGGCGGCAACTCGGGTTCCCAAGCCACCACCCTCATCATTCGCGCCATGGCCCTCGGCGAAATCCAGCTGCGCGACTGGTGGCGCATCGCTCGCCGCGAACTCGCTGCCGGCCTCTTCCTCGGCCTCATCCTCGCAGGCCTCGGCTTCGTCCGCGTCGTCTCCTGGCAAGCCATGTTCCAAACCTACGGAGAGCACTACCTGCCCATCGCTCTCACCGTCGCCGTCAGCCTCGTCGGAGTCGTCGCGTGGGGCACCGTCTCCGGCTCCATGCTCCCCTTCCTCATTCGCAAACTCGGCTTCGATCCTGCCAGCGCCTCCGCTCCCTTCGTCGCAACCCTCGTCGATGTCTGCGGCCTCATGATCTACTTCAACGTCGGCCGCATGCTCCTACGCGGCGTCCTCCTCTAAATCCAGCACCGCGCAGCATCGCCATTCTGCGCGGCTCAGCGTAGTGTCGCCATCTGACTCGGCTCAGCGCGGTGTCGCCATTCTGCGCGGCTGGTTGTTTGTTGGCCCCCACCGCGCGTCAACGCAAACGTCCCGAGCCCACCGTGCACCCCATTGCGCCTGCCGTTCCCCCGTTCTCGAGCGCGCCGGCACGAGCGATCCGTCTCGGAGCGGGTGCTTCATCATTGGATGCTTTGCATCTTGCGCGTCCGCCTGCGCCGTTGGCTGCGCACCACGCCGGCTCGACCGATCGCCGTCGCAGACGGTCCGCGAGCTCCACGCCGGCTCGACCGATCCCCTCGGAGACGCTCCGCGAGCTCCACGCCGGCTCGACCGATCGCCGTCGGAGACGGTCCGCGAGCTCCACGCCGGCTCGACCGATCGCCGTCGGAGACGGTCCGCGAGCTCCACGCAGGTAGCAACGATCCGCTCCGGGGCAGATGCTCTGGATTGAAATGCACACAACGTCGCCGTCAGAGAGTGCTCGAGGCTCAGCAACGCCCCTCGGATGCACCTGACGCGCTGCTTTCCAAGCGGCGCAGTTGGTCCGCGCAGCGCCGCAGCATCGAAAAGGGCCGCCTGCGTTTCCGAACGGCCCCGTTGGCGTGCGCGGCGTTGTCTCGTGCTGCGGTGTTGTGAGCGCTGCGGCGTTGCGAGCCAACGATGTCCCTGCGTTGAGCGTCGCACGTCGATTGCGTCGAAGGTGCGATGCTCGCGCTGCACGGCATCGAAATCGTCGCTCGATGATGCGATTTTCGTTGACCGATTTTCGAGCGAGTTCTCCGCGCAGATGCGGAGTGCACGAAAGTTTCCTCATCGCGGCCGCTCGCTCCTTTGCCAATGCGCGAATGACACCGAGCACGCTTTCAAACTCATTTTCCGGCCAAAAACTCGCGTAATACGCGCGTGCGAGCTCGAAAATGTGCGTGATATGCATAGCACATGCAATTCGATCCTTCTCTCTCGAATGCTGAGTTATTGGCACGAATGCCTGTGTTGGCAAGTCGCGAGCGCGGCGCAACGGCGGTCGTGATCGAACACCTGATGGAGATCGATCGCCGCAAGTTGTATTTGGGTGAGGCGTGTTCTTCGCTGAGCGCGTATTGCCGTGAGCGATTGGGCTACTCCGAAGACGAAGCCGGCAAGCGGGTGCGAGTTGCGCGCCTGGCTCAAGACGTGCACCAAGTGTTGGACGAGCTTCGCGCGCGACGGATACACCTGACCGGCCTGTTTTTGCTCGCACCGCACCTGACGAGCGAAAACGCAGACGCACTCTTGAGCGAGATGCGCGGCAAGTCGCGCCGCAAGATCGAGCGGCTGCTCGCTGCGCGATTTCCTCGGTGCGATGTGGAGGACAGCGTCAGACCGGTAGCCACTTCCGAAAGCGGGCACCAAACTTTGAGGCCCCTATCCGCCTCGAGCCATCTCGTGCAATTCACCGCGTCGAACGAGCTGATCGCGAAGCTCGAGCGGGCGCGCGAAATACTCAGCCACGTCGTTCCAGGTGGAGAGCTGGCGCCGATCTTCGAGCGCGCTCTCGATGAGCTGATTCTGCGCGAGGAGAAGCGTCGACTGGGCGCGGGCGCGCAACGCAGGCGCCGTGCATTGAAAGACGGTTCGCGTCACGTGCCGGTCGAAGTGGCACGCGCAGTCTGGCAGCGCGACAATAGTCAATGCACCTTCATCGACGCCGAAGGCCGGCGTTGCAGTGAGCGTCGCTTCATCACAATCGAGCATCGCTTCCCGTACGCTTGCGGTGGGGCGCCAACCGTCGAGAACCTTTGTTTACTTTGCTCCGCCCACAATGCCTACACAGCCGAGTTGGCCTTCGGCTCGAAATACATCGAACACAAGAAACGACAGAGCCGGCCGAAGCCAGTGCCCCGAGCAAAAATGGTGGCTAGCTCAGAGCAGTTGTCTGGCTCGGAGCAAGCACCTGGCGTCGGACACGCGGCGGGGCCAGAGCGAGCGTCCGGCGTCGGATACGCAGCGGGCCCGGAGCGAGCACCCAGCGTCGGACACGCAACGCGCTCGGAGCAAGCACCTAGCGTCGGACACGCGGCGGGGCCAGAGCGAGCGCCTGGCGTCGGACACGCAGCGGGCCCAGAGCGAGCGTCCGGCGTCGGATACGCAGCGGGCCCGGAGCGAGCACCCAGCGTCGGACACGCAACGCGCTCGGAGCAAGCACCTAGCGTCGGACACGCAACGCGCTCGGAGCAAGCACCTGGCGTCGGACACGCGGCGGGGCCAGAGCGAGCGACGATCGATACGCGACCGGATTCTCGAGCGCGTGTGTTTGCGGCGTTGTGCGGACTTGGTTTTGGTAGGCGAGAGGCGCTGGGAGCGCTGGAGCATGTTGCGGATGCGGGCGAGCCGGAGAGCGAGATGGTGTTGCGGGCGGCGCTAGCGCGACTCGTGCCGAGTGCGCTCGCTCGTTGGTGAAGCCGCGTTCCGACGGCGCGCAATGAAAGGCGCGGAGCGGCGGGCTCGGGACGGGTGCGTTGCCGCGCGGTGGGGGCCAACCCAAATACAAGCAACACTGAGTTCGTCGGGGCAGACACGCTGCGCCTCGCTGCCGCGGGTCAGAGCATGACTGCGTTCGTCGGCACGGACGCGCCGCAACGCTCGGCGTCGC
>JBMOMJ010000033.1:0-82728 GCA_049324695.1 Myxococcota bacterium | reverse complement strand
TCGCTGCCGCGGGTCAGAGCATGACTGCGTTCGTCGGCACGGACGCGCCGCAACGCTCGGCGTCGCCGCCGCGCGTTAGAGTAGGAACGAGCTCGTCGGCACGGACGCGCCGCAACGCTCGGCGTCGCTGCCGCGCGTTAGAGTAGGAACGAGACGCCTACGGACATGGTGGGGTAGCCGATGCGCATGGTCAGTGTGGCGCGATCGGAGAAGTGGAAGCGACCGCCGGCGTAGAGGGAAAGTGGGAATGGGCCGAAGGCGGGGTGTGAGCCGTGGAAGTAGGGCAGAAGGCCTGGTTCGCCGAAAACGGACCATTGGCGGTGGAGCCAGAAGTTCCACTGCATGACGATGGGCAGGTAGAAGTAGTTGCGATCATCGCGCCCGTGGTCGACTTCGGTGCAAATCACGGTGCCGTTTGGGCCTTGTACACGGCGCGAGCAGATGCCGCGCACTGCGCCGGCTGGGTAGTGGACCCAGTCGAGGCCGAAGCCGACGCCGACCGAGTTGTTGATGGTTTTGATGAAGCCGCGCGGCGCAACTTCGATGGTGCCGCGAAAGCCAACGCCGAAGCCTTCACCGCGCCAATCGAAGGGGCCGAGCAAGAGGTGTGGCTCGGCTTCGAAGCTGTAGGGGGTGCGATCGCCGGGGCGTTTGATGGTGCTCTGCGCGGAAGCGAGGCTCGAAACGGTGACGGCGGCGAGAGCGCTGGCGGCGGCGAGAAGCTTGAGGGGAAAGCGTGTCATCGAGGTCAACAAGGGCCGCATGCGACAACTCCAGCCCCACAATCCTGCGGTGTTACGGCGCCGGAACAGCGCACGTCACAGCCGCCCGAACCAACTCGCGAGCAGGTGACTCGGCAGTCGCCGCTGCACTCGATGACGCACGAGCCCACATCTTGGCAGAGCACGGTGCTGCCGTCGCCAACGCGCGCGCCGCACCTGCTGGCGTTGCGGCAGGTGTAGTCGCAGCCGGGGCCGCACAAGCTGCCGCACGAATCGGTGTCGTGACACAGCATGGTGCAGTGGGCGCCGCACGAATTAGAGCAGCGCGGCGACGCGAAGCACTCGAAGGTGCAGTCGTCGTCGCAAACGGCGCCGCACTCGTCGGTGTCGTGGCAGCTCTGGTTGCAACCGCTGCCAGCGCAGTCGAGGTAACACTGGCCACCGATGTGATCACAAGCGCAGAACTCGCCGGGCTCGCAGCCGCCAGAGCGGCAACCGGACGCACCGAGCAGCATGCCCACAAAAAGCAGCATCTGCCCGAGCACGGGCACGCAAAGAGAGCGCATTCGCCGATCGCTCTACCGCGAGAGCACGGCTAGTTGCAATACGTGACGCGGAGCGAACAAGTGTCGACGAAGAAGCCGGTGCGCTCGGTAGAATCAACCAGCGAATAGATTTCCGCGCTCAGCGTGCGACCAGCGAGCCCAGGTACCAAATTGGGTTCGACCAAAACGTCCGAGAGGTACCAGCCGAGCGGCGAGTCCAGGTTCGTGAACTCGTCGAAAACGTAGGCTGCCTCTTCGAGCGCATCGTCCCACAGCCAAAGGTCGAGGTAGTCGTAATTTTCGGTCGTGCTCAGCTCAGCACTGTCGACGCGCACGTAGCAGGAAAGCCTCACCGCCGTAGCCGTGGCCGGAATCGTGACGTTCTTGCCGATCCACGAGTCGCGTCCGACGAAACCGCTCGAGTAGGTGTGATCACCGATTTCGCCGAGGTGAGCCGCGCGCGCTCCAGACTGCGGAGTGACACCGTAAGTCGCCAGCGTTGCCGTGCTCTCGACCACCGCAGCACCCTCTACAGAGCCTTGGTACCAAGTCAGTCCGGTCCCACTTGAAACGCCAATTGGAATGGCCGCGCCGTCGAAGTTTCCGTTGTCGGCGAGCAAGTCGACGGTTTGGCATCCGGGACCCGCGCCGCCAGTTGCAGGAGCGCCACCGCGAGGAGCTGCGCCTCCACTCGTGGGAGGAACGCCGCCGCTACCTGGAGGTGTACCGCCCGCGCCAATTCGACCGCCGCTTCCGGGAAGCGCGCCACCAGTGCCGGGAACGCCAGCTTCACCACCGGCGTCGACACCACCGAGGCCTGTGGTCCCTCCCCTACCGCCCGAGCCGCCCTTACCAGTTGTTCCACCGGTCCCCGGAGCGCCACCAGGAAACTCACCGCCCTCGCTGCTGGAAGCTCCGCCTTTGCCAGCCTTGCCGCCGCTACCACCTAGCCCGGTCGCTCCAGAGAAGCCTCCGGCGCCAGCGCCGTCGACCTTTTCGTAGTCGCTGAGGCCAATGATCTGTGCACACGCCGTACAAAGGCCAAGAACCGCGGCTAAGGGACGTAGACGCAACATGCGAAGGCGGGAAATAGCACGCCCGCCCGCGGAAATGTGGGTTTCACCGCCGCACTCAGAAAAGTGCGTTGGCGCCTTGAATACTGCTTGTCTGTTCAGTGCATATTGGGTATGGTCTGCTCCTCGTCGCCGTGGCCGTCGCAGCCATCGGCCACGGCGACGCCTCCCCCAATGCCCGAGGACTCCATGATGGAAGTGCAGCCGGAGGCCATTCTCCCATTTGCGACCGCGACCACGGCAGAAGGTTTGCGAGTTGCTTGCTACCGCCTGGCACTCGAGAGCATGCCGGTGGACTTCTTCGCTGATCCAGACGGGCAGTGGACGTTCGAGGCACTCGCCAAAGCCGCCGGGTTTCGACCGGACGAAGGCGTCGCGGTTGGCGCTCTACGAAGGCCATTCGCGGGGCATCCGGATGGCGCTGCCGTCGTCACGCTCAACAGTGAACAGCGGCCTTACGTTGCCATTATCGAGTGCCCCATCGCATTCAGTTGTGTCGAGGCGCCGGCTTCTACTTGGGCAGGTGCCGCATAGCGCGCTGAGGGCAAAGTGCAGTGAACGTTCGACCGGGCTCGGGACGGGTCCGGCGGAGCACAACCGGAGCGGCGAGACGCGCGGAGTGCAACCGGAGTGGCGCGCAGGGCGAAACCCGGACCTATGTGTGCGCTGCCTTTACGGATTGTTCGACGATGTCGAGGAGCTCGCCGAGATCGGCATCGGGGATGTTGAGGGGCGGTGTGATGTATACGGTGTTGCCGATTGGGCGGAGGTAGGCGCCGCGACGTAGTGCTTCGAGGTAGACGCGTTGGCCGCGGCGCTGGAGGTAGCCTTCGCCACCGGTGAGGTCGAGCGCGCCGATCATGCCGAGGGCACGGGTGCGCAGGACTCCGGGGAGCTCGGCGAAGCGCTGGAAGGCGCGCTGGATTTGTTGAGCTTTGTCGCGAGCGCGTTCGAGCACGCTTTCATCGTCGAAGACGCGCAGGACTTCGAGCGCGATGCGCGCGCCGAGGGGATTTCCACAAAAGGTGTGGCCGTAATAGAAGGCTCGCTCGGGGGCGCCGAGAAAGCCTTCGAAGATGCGTTCGCTGGTCAGGGTGGCCGCGAATGGAATTAGGCCACCGCTGAGGCCTTTGGCGGTGCACACCAGATCGGCATGGACGTCGGCGTGCTGCGCTGCCCAGAAGGGGCCGGTGCGACCAAAGCCGGTGAAGACTTCGTCCAGGATTAGGAAGATGTCGTGCTTGTGGGTGATTTCGCGCGCAGCGCGCAGCAGGGCGGGATCGTAGAGCCTCATTCCCGCCGCGCCTTGCACGACTGGTTCGAGCACAATGGCCGCGAGTGAGTCGTGCTCGCGCTCGACGATGTGGCTCAAGCGCTCGAAGGCTGCGTCGTAGCCGCTGGGTTCGGGTGCAACATGGAGGCAGTCGAGGACCACCGACGCAAATGGGCGCCGAAAGACTTCGACGCCGCCAAGGGCGGTGGCGCCCAAGGTTTCGCCGTGAAACGCGCCGTCCAAAGCAAGGAAGCGGTTGCGTCGAGGGCGCCCGTTTTGCTGCCAGTACTGCAAGCTGAGCTTCAGCGCGACTTCGACCGAGGTGGAGCCGTCGTCGCTATAGAAGATGCGCGAAAGCCCGGGCGCACGAGCTGCCAGGGCGTGGGCGAGCTCGGCTGCTGGCTCGTGTGTGATGCCGGCCAAAGGTACGTGCGGCATGCAAGCGAGCTGCGCGCTCACGGCGGCCAAGAGCCGCGGATGATCGTGGCCCAACGTCGCGGTCCACCACGACGCGTTGGCATCGATATAGCTGCGCCCGTCGACGTCGAACAAGCGCGAGCCGCTGGCACGTTCGAGCACCAGCGGGTTCGTCTCGTTGACGTAAACCTGCATCGGCGTGTACGGGTGCCAGACGTGGCGCTTATCGAGCTCCACGATGCGTTCGCGGCGGGTCACGCGAACACCTGCCGCGATTCGCTCTCGCTGGCTTCTGCAGTTGCATGCACCGGGACCACCAAAACCACGCGCGTGCCTTCGCCTTCCATGCTGTCGAGCAGGAGCTCCCCGCCGTGAGCTTCCACGATGCGCTGCACGATGGGCAAACCCAAACCGGTGCCGCTCGGGCGCGTGGTAAAGAATGGATCGAGAGCGCGCTCGAGCACTTGCGGTTCCATGCCGTGACCGCGATCGCGGATTTCGATGCGCGCTGCCGATTCACCGCGCAGCTCGGCGCGATCCAGGCGAATCTCCACGGTGCCGGTCTCACCCATGGCTTGGCAGGCATTGGCTACCAAGTTGTCGAACACCAGCCGAAACAAGTTGGGATCGACATCGACGGTTTGAAGATCGGGGTCGTCCGATGCTTGCACATCGACTTCGAAACCAGATGCGATGCTGGCCCGGCAGCGTTTGGCGAGCTCGATCAGTGAAACCGGCGAGCGCTTCACGTTGACCGGCCGCGCGAAGCGCAACAGATCGGTCACGAGGCGATTGAGCCGCCCCGCTTCTTCCTCGACGATGTCGAGCAACATGGCGCTGTCTTCGGGACGCAACCCTGAACGGCGCAAGCCAGCGACGGCGTTCACGATCACAGCGAGCGGATTGCGCACTTCGTGAGCGATCGCGGCGGCGAGCTCACCTACGGCGGCGAGCTGCTTCTTAGTGACGAGCTCGTTTTGAATCTGCGCGAGCTCGGCGTGCGAGTGGCGCAGCTCCTCGGTGCGTTGCCGCAAGTTGGTCGTGGTTTGCTCGAGTTCCCCCGCGGCAGCCCGGTAGCGAACGAGCAGTGTGCCGCCCGCACCAAAGGCGTAGAGCATGAAGACGTGCGGCAGAAAGACGATGGTATTTTCGATCAAGCCCGACGCCAGGCAGACGTCGTGGAGCGTGGCAGCAGCGATCAGCGGCGAGGCCACCATCATGGCCACCACATCGCGGCGCCCGTCTTTGTAGGCACGATAGAACGCGAGCATCGCGCCTACGGTGGCGAGCGCACCCGCGATGTAGAAGAGCACACCAATCGGCGTGACTTGGGCGTCGCCGTGCTCGACCGTAAGCCCGAATGCATGCGCAACACGCGCTCGGTACGACGTGCGCTCCCAAAGAAGCGCGAAAACGTCGGCGAGAATGAAGAGGCTCGCGATTACGTAAAGCGGCCGCATTGCGGGCAGTGGCCGCCTCGGTCGCACGAATGAAAGCGAGAAATGCAGGTTGACCACCGCCGCCAACATCGCGGCGCCGTGCGTGAGTTGGTCGGCGCGAAAGCGCACCTCCAGCTCTGGACCCGAAAACTCGATTGCAACGCCTGCAGTCAGCGCGCTGAAGGCAGCGCACAGCAGCGCGAACAACCAGTATTCGCGCTCGCGTGGCCCAACCAGGTACGCGAGACCAAAGAACAATGCGAGCCCCAGGTGCGCCACCGACCAAGCGCTGAGCACGCCGACCAAAAACATCGACGTCACGGGCTACCCTCCACGGGCGGGTTCAACGTGACGACACACTCAGAGCTCGCTCCGCCTGGCTCTCCCACGCGCAGCCAGGTGTCTCCCAATGGCAACCCGCTGATGGAGTACACGCGCTCGCTGTCGAATGGCAACGCAAAGCTGTGTTGCTGAGTGCGAACCAGCACACTGGCCGGGGGTTTCTGCTGCCCGAACCACAGCGCTTCGAACAGCATCGGTGTGCCCTGCTTCGCGTAAACGGTTCCGACGGGACCCAAGCAAAATACGCTGCTTGCCGAGGCGGGAGTTGCACCCTCGGGCCGCGCGCCGACAAAGAATTGCACCAGGGAAAGCGGGCGCTTGCCATTGGCTTCGCCGCGCAATACGCGGCCGTCAGCAGCTACCGCGATTGCGAGCAAGCTGTGTAGCCCGGGAGCGATTTCGGCGTCTGCGGGCCAGAGGTCGCCGAGCACGAGCGGGCGCTCAGCGAGCCAACGGCGCGGACGCATGCCGTCGAGCGCAACGAGCACGCCTTCGCGATCGGCGCTCAGGGCGCTGTTCTCCACTCGCAATCGCACACGGGCAGTGCGCGCCAAACGCGCATCCAGCACATCGCCGAACGCTGGCTCGAGCACTTCCACACGCGGCAGAACGGCGGGCAGTGGCGCGGCTGGCAACGCCTCGAGCTTCACGCCGTGCGTATCTGGCGGAGGCGTGGGGGTTGCCGTGGGGATCGGAGTTGCAGACTGCGAGCTTGCCGTTGGCAACGTGGAGGCAGGCGGCGTCGGACTGGCACAAGCGCAAGCAAGCAGCGCTGCAAGAGCGCGCTCAGGGGTGCTGTCGAAGCGGGCGTGCCTCGCGAGCGAAAGGAGGCGGCGAGCGGTCAGGCGCATGCCGGAAGTGCCGTGCTTGTCCGGGGGTTCAAGACGGCCGTTCTAGCGCAGGCCCTCAGTTTTGGCGATGGCCGGCCAGCTCCTCGGATGAGGCTTTCGGCAGTCGGTCCGATCTGCTAGCTCAACCGAGCAATGAGCTACCTGGTCCTGGCTCGCAAATGGCGGCCGATGCGCTTCGAAGATCTGGTGGGCCAGGACCACGTCGCGCGCACGTTGGGCAACGCCATCAAGAGCGGCCGCGTCGCCCACGCATTTCTGTTCACCGGAGTTCGAGGCGTGGGCAAGACCACGAGCGCCCGGATTCTGGCCAAAGCGCTGAACTGCATGGGTGATCCGGAAACCCGCGTCGCGGGCGTGGATCCGGGTCCCACCGTGAGCCCTTGCCTCAAGTGCCCGGCTTGCCTCGAGATTGCGCAAGGCACGGACGTCGATGTGCGTGAGATCGACGGCGCGAGCTACAACGGCGTCGACGAAGTTCGGAAGCTGCAGGACAGCATTCCGTATCGTCCTGCGCGCGATCGCTTCAAGATTTTCATCGTCGACGAAGTGCACATGCTCTCGCAGAGCGCCTGGAATGCCTTTCTGAAGACGCTCGAGGAGCCGCCGCCGCACGTGAAGTTCATCTTCGCGACGACCGAGGTGCACAAAGTTCCGGTCACGATCCTTTCGCGGGTGCAGCGCTTCGATTTCAAGTTGATCCCAGCGCAGGTCGTGGCCGCCCGCCTGCGCTACGTGCTCGGCGAAGAAAAGATCTCGGCCGACGATGCCGCCATTTCCATCGTGGCGCGAGAAGCGGCTGGCAGCATGCGCGACGCGATGAGCTTGCTAGATCAGCTGATTGCGTGGGGCGGCGACGAGCTCCGCGGCGAAGAGGTGGCTCGCGTGCTCGGCGTGGCGAGCCATGCGGTGCTCTACGACATCGCTCGGGCGCTCGTGGCGGGCGATGCCGCGCGCTGCTTGGAGGTGGTCGCCGACCTCGCCAACATGGGCCAAGACATCCCTCACGTTGCGCGGGATCTATTGAGCTTGCTGCGGGACTTGGTGGTGGCCAAGGTGAGCGCCGATCCGGCGCGCCTGCTCGATTTGCCGGACTCCGAGGCGGAAGACGTGAAGCGCCTCGCCAAGGAAGCCGACCAGGACGACTTGTTGCGCCTGCATCACGGCTTCGCCCAGGCGTACGACGACGTCGTGAAGAGCGGCCAGCCGCGCGCAGCGCTCGAGATGCTGCTGGTGCGCCTGGCGCGCCGCCCGGCGCTGATTCCGCTCGACACGTTGATGCAACGACTGGAACGCCTCGAGCGGCGCCTGAGCTCGCCCGCACCGGCTAACGCAACACAGCGCGGCCCAGCGCCAGCGCCGAACGCTGCTTACCAGGCTCGTCCGCGCGAGGTGCGCAGTGAGCCCAGCGCGCGCCCGGAAGCGGCCGATGATCGCAAGGAGCCCCCACCGCAAGCAGCGCGAGTCGATACGCGCGACACGACGCCGCGCTCCGTGCCACCCGCGCCTCGCAGTGAGAACGGCGCTGGGCGTGCTCAGGCGCTGCGCAGCGATCGCGTCCCAGCAACGGCAGCGCGCATCGAAGCTACGGCGCTCGATCCGGAGGAGGTTCTGCGCAATGTCGTGGCGCGCGTCGCCAGCGAACGCCCAGAGCTCGCCGCCAAGCTGGAGCACGGCGTCGCGCTCGAGGTGACTCAGGGACGCTTCGTGATCGGCTGGGCCAAAGACAATCTTTTCGGCGGGCTGGTGGCGACGCCCGAGAACATCGCGGTCGTCGAAAAAGCGGCGACAGCCGTGCTGGGAGCGCCAACCCGCGTCGTCCACGAGCACGACTCGCCGCGCGCTGAAGGCAAGAAAACCCTGAGCAATTTGGAAGCCGAAGCACGCGCCCAGCGGCTGCGGGAAACGTACGAGCGCCTCAAGCAGCATCCGCGCATCGCCGACGCGGTGGAAATCCTCGGGGCGCGCTTGAAGGACCTGAAGCTTGCGAAGACGAGCTGAACCGCTAAAGACCCGAGATGCTCCCTGAACGCTTGCGCCACGTGATGGAGCTGCTCGGGCGGCTGCCAGGTGTCGGCGAAAAAACCGCGCAGCGCTACGCACTCCACCTCGCCTCCGATCGAGCGGGGCTTGCGGAGGAGCTCGCCGGCGCGCTGGCGGCGCTCGGCTCGCAAGTGCGGCCATGCGAGCGCTGCGGCAACCTGGCGGACCTCGTCGACGGGCACGCGCTGTGTGCGGTGTGCCGCGATCGTCGGCGCGAGCCACACCTTCTCTGCATCGTGCACCGCGTGCAAGATCTGCTCGCCATCGAGCGCAGCGGCGCGATGCGCGGTCGCTACTTCGTGCTGGGGCGGCTGCTCTCGCCGCTCGATGGCATCGGTCCGGACGAGCTACCGTTGCCCGAGCTCGCCCGCCGCGTGCGCGAGGACTCCGTAACGGAGGTGATTCTGGCCACTCCTCCATCGGTAGATGGCGAGGCCACGGCGCTTTTACTCGCGCGCGAACTCGGCGCCCAGGGAGTTCGAATCAGCCGCATCGCGAGTGGCGTTCCGCACGGCGGTGACTTGGAGTTCGCCGACCAGGTCACGCTGGGCCGCGCCATCGACGGACGGCGTTCGATGGGCTAGCATCCGCGCCCCGTCATGCCCAAAACCGTGATCGTGTCCGAGCAAGCACCCAAGCCGGTGGCCGCGTATTCGCAAGCGGTGCGCGCCGGCGGCTTCGTCTTCGCCTCGGGTCAGATCGCAATCGATCCGAAGACCGGCGGCTTGGTCACGGGTGGCATCGAAGCGGAGACACGCCAGGTGCTCGAAAACTTGAGCGCAGTGCTCGCCGCGGGTGGAGCCAGCTTGAGCGACGTGGTGAAGGTCACGGCTTACCTCACCGACATGAATGATTTTGCCGCGTTCAACGCGGTGTACGTCACCTTTTTCCCCGCCGAGCCGCCCGCTCGCGCCACCGTCGCCGTCTCCGCGCTGCCGCGCGGCGTGCGCGTCGAGTTGGACGCAACGGCGTTCGTCGGCTGACATTTCGGAGTTTCGATGTCCGACAAGACGAGCAATCCCTCGACCGCCTTCGACCAATCTGCTCTGCAAGCCACCCGCGACACCGCGCTCGGCGCGCTGGCCGCCAGCGGAGAGCAAGCGCTTTCCCTCATCGACGCCTGGGTGAGCGCTGGCAACGCCGAAGCAGTGCAAGCCGTCGCCGACTCTGGCGCTGGCGCCGCGCGCAAGGCGGCTCGCCGCGCGCTCAACGTGCTTTCGTCCCGCGGAATTCGCGCCAAGAGCAGCGGCCACGTTGCCGTGCTCGGCCGTGATGATCGCGATCGCGAAGCCGTAACCGAAGCTTGGTTCGTTCCGTCGGATGCAGCGGGTAACTCACTCGTGGTGATCGCGACGCGTTCGGCCACCAAGCGAGCAGAGAGCGGCTTCTTCTACATTCACGACCAGCTCGGCGTGCACGGCGCGCAGGTCGGTACTTTGAGCGGCAGCGCGCTCAAAGACTCGCTGAAGCGCGCGGCGGACGCCGGCTGTGAGCCGGTTTCGATTTCGCCGGAGTACGCGCGCCAGCTAGTGGCGAAGGCGCGCGAGCAACTGAAGAAGAGCAACATGCCCGAGCCCCTGGGGATGACCTCCGCGAAGGCACTGCTCGAACCCGTACCCGCAGAGCCGCTGCCGCATCCGCTCGAAGCCGAAGGGCTCGAGCTTTCGGACGATGACGCCAAGGAGCTCGCGCAAAAGTCGGGCGCTTTGCACGCGCTGCGCGAATTTCGCGGCTGGCTGCCGGAGCGAGGCGCCGTAGAGGAGATGCTCGCCGAGATCGGCCAGCACTTGCCCGAAGGCACCGACGCAGGACCGGAAGCAGTGCAGAAGGTGATCACCGACGCCGTCGAAGCCGCGACGGATCGTTACTTTGGTCCCGAGCGCCGCGCGGTGTTGGTCAATCGCTTGCGTGATTGCGCGCTGAGTGTGCTCGCCACCGAAGGCGAAACACGCGCGCTCGAGTTGGTTGCCACCATCAAGCGCATCGAGCAGGCCGGTCTCATCACGGATCCGCCGCGTGAAGTGCCGTTCTTGCGCGCCTTCTTCGATAAGGCGTTGGCTGTGATGGCAGCGCAAGGTGGCGGCAAGCTGCAAATCCCGCGACGCGCGCCGGGCGAGGCAGGCGGAGAGGCAGAGCCAGCGGCAGACGCGCCGGCCGGCGCTTAGCGCGCGGCTGCTTCGGCGACGGCAAGCGTTCGGGCGCGCTCACGAAATGCCACGAGCAGCTTGTTGTAGACGGGGCCCGGTCGGCCACTACCAATTGTTGCGCCGTCGAGCTTCACGATCGGTAAAAGCTCGCGGATGGAAGACGATAGAAACAATTCGTCTCCCGCCGCGAGCTCTTCGCTGCTGATGGTGCGCTCCTCCACAGCGAGACCGAGCTCCTTGGCGAGCTCGATCACGTGATGACGCGTGATGCCCGCCAAGATGTCCTCGCTGAGCGGTGGCGTCATAAGCCGCCCGTTCGAAACCAAGAACAGGTTCGAGGTGGCGCCTTCGAGCACTTTACCGCGGTGATCTACCATCACGGCTTCTTCGGCTCCCGCTGAGCGCGCCTGCTCGATCGCCAACACTGAAACCAGGTAGTTGCCGAGCTTCGCACCGGCTGCGCTGGTTCCATCCGCGAGGCGCTGCGTGCGATAGGTAACCGCTGCGATTCCTGTTTCGTATTTGGAAGCGGAAGGTAGCTCGAGCGGCAGCACGAATATGACGCGCAGCGGGCCGCCAGCCAGCGCCGTCGATAGGCCGAGTTTATCGGCGCGACCGCGCGTCAGCAAAACGCGCACGTAGCATTCAGGTAAACCAGCGAGTTCAATGCCACGCGCCACCTCTCGCTCGAACGCCTCTTGCGAGAGCGGCGGAGTGATTCCCACCAAGCGTGCGCTCCGCATCAAACGCGCCATGTGTTCGCCGAGACCGAAGGGTTTGCCAGCGTAGGTGCGCAGAGCCTCGAAAACCGAATCCCCATACAAGAACCCGCGATCGAAGACGCTGACGCGCGCAGTTTCGAGCGCGCACGGCTCCCCGTCGATCAGCACCAGCCCAGTTTCAGTCATGGTTGCCTCGAAATCGGTAACTCAGCGCGACTCGGGTGTGATGCGTCGAGTTTCCTTGCCCCCTTGCCAATTCAATTCGAGCTCGAGCGGCACGTCGCTCTTCACTTCGACGAGCGGTGGATCGCTCGTTTTAGCTCGCTTTTGCACCTTCAAGTCAACCAGCCCCGTACGCCCGAACGGATAACGTGACACCCCGAGCTCTTCGGTAGAGTTCAAATTCCAGACGAGCTTGCGGCGCGCTGGATCCGCTCGCAGCCCGATCACGTACTCGAACAGCACTGCGATCGGCGTGATTCCGGTCCAGCCCACGAAGTCCTTGCGGCCGCGGCCTTTGGCGGGTGCATCGGGCGCGAAGTGCTCCCACACACTGCCGGTGCGCGCGAAGCAATCCGCAACGTGGAAAAAGTGGTTTTGTGCAATTTCGCTGGCGAGCGCGTCGTAACCGTGACGACTGAGCCCGACGAGCACCATGTAGTTGATGGGCGCCCACACGCCGCCGAGCCAGAGACCGCCGTCAGGATCGTAGCCAGCCGTGTCGAACGACAAGCTCGGAATGCGATGCTGACGTTTGAACTCTGCCTCACTCTCTAGATGCGAGACGAAGCGATCCAAGCGCTCCGGCGGGACGGCGTCGGCCAAGAGCGCCCAGTACGCCCCGATGGTCTTCACGCTGGTGATGCGCGACTGATCGCGCTCGAGGTCGTGATAGAAGCCGGTGCGCTCGTCCCACAGGTATTGGTTGATCCAGGGAACCAGCGCCGCGTTCTCCTCGGCGAAATCCGTGACATCTTTTTTGCGGCCGAGCACCTCGGCCATGTCCAGCACGATGCGATTCGCGAGCACCTGCTGCATGTTGGTGTCGACCCAGGTGCGATGCGCGTGGTCGAACATGCGGTGTGCGCCGGCTGGCGTGCGCGGCTGATTGTCCATGCCGCTCGACCAACCAGTGCCCCAGTAGCTGCCGTTTGGCCAGGTTCGATAGCGCCGACACCACTGACCGTACGCTACCAGCGCTGGGAAAACTTCTGCCAGGCGCGTTTCATCGCGCGTGAGCATGAAGTACTCCCACTCACTGAAACCGAGCACATTGGGCCCCGTACCCGCCGGATCGAAACGCGAGAAGCATTCGCTGCCGTCGTCCTCGCGGAACTGCCTGCAAATGCCGCCGTCCGGATGTTGCTTGGCGTAAAAGTTGTCGAGCGTGTTTTGGAACTTCCACGCGCGGTCGCCGTAGCGACCGAACAGCGTGATGAACACCGAGTCCCACAAGAATAGGCAATCTTCGAACATGGTCGAAGAGAAGTCGGAGACGAAGCCGTTCAACTCCGTGGCGCGCCGAAAATTCGAAAAAGCGATCTGCCAGCAGCGGTAGTAGCACTCGACGACTTCCGGGCGTGATGGGTAGTGCGGCACCGGCAGCTCCGCGCACGCTTCCTCGAAGGTCGGCCAGCGCTCGACGTTGCGCCGCGGCTTGGTCCGGAACGGGTTCTCTTCCGCGAAAACGTTCTCGACGTACGAAGGGACGTACGGTCGCACGGGCAGGTTTCGCAGCTTCAGCGGGTTCCGCATGCTTCAGAGCAACGTCATTTGTATCACGCGCGCATCCAACTCGCGAGAGAGCGCTGCGCGCGTATGAAAAATCCCAGAGGTCGCTGCGCACGTATGAAAAATCCGAGAGCCCGCAGCGACTGTCTGAAAAACCCGAGCTTCGACTGTGGCGCGCCTGCCCGTTCGTGGCTTCGGTTACGACTCGGAACCCAGCTCGGCGCGAGCAAGCTCGGGCGTTTCCGCCGTGCGAGCGCTGCGAAGTAAGGCGAGCTCTCGCTGCATGCGTTCGCGCACGGCGTCGCGCAGCTTGCGATCGTCTCCGCCGAACTCCTCTGGTGTCAACGGCTCCAGCACGCGCAAAACCACGGGCGTCGGGCGAATGCCGAAGCGACCCTTCTGCAAGATGGTGAAGGTGCCGTCCACGACGATGGGAACGATTGGTACACGATTGCGCGCCGCAATCCAGAACGCGCCGCGATAAAACGAACGCAAGTTGCCATCCCTCGAGCGCGTGCCTTCCGGGAACACGCACAGACTCGAGCCGCTCTGCAAACGTGCCTCGCATTCTCGCAGCATGCGGCGAATGCTCGGCAGGTGTCCGCGGCGGAGTGGCACATAGCCGTTCAGCCACATGTTCCAACCGAGAAATGGGACGTAGAAGTTTTCTACCTTGCTCACCCACAAGAACGGCGCGCGCAGCGCGTACACGGCGAGAATGTCCACCATCGATTGATGGTTCACCACGAACACACACGGGCCACCCGACAGCGCTCGCTCGCGGCCCTCGACGCGCACCCCTGCAAACGGCGCCCACGAAAGATAGTGTGAGCCCCACACCGCGGTGAATGCGTTCAGCCAGCGGCGCGGGCGCTGCCAGGGGGTGAGCAGGAACAACAGCAGCGCCGGAAAAAACAGCACCACTACCGTGCTCAGCAAGTACGGCCAATACACCGCGTTGTAGAAGGCGAGGCCTACAGGCCCGAGCGACGAACTCCGCTCCCGGTTCACGGCCGCAACGCTAGCGCGTTTTTCCGGCGCGGTCCGCGGTTCGCTGCAACGGGGAGAACCCGGTTGAAAACTCCTCGAGATTCCGAGAAGCTTCGCCCGCCATGAACTTCGCTCGCCGTGCCGTGTTGCCCTCCCTCATCGCTTCTCTGTGCCTCGCCTGCAGCAAGAAGGAGCCCGAGCCGGCAGCGCCTGCGACCGCCGCAGAGTCCCCACCCGTTGCGTCAGCTGCCCCTGTTGCCACACCGGCAACTCCACCTCCCTCGGCGGCACCAGAAGCAGTGGCTACGCCCGCGGTGCCCAGCGCGCCTCCCGCGATCCCGGCGCCCGATGACGTCGCTGCACCCCCGAAAGACGCGAAGAAGACCGCATCGGGTTTGATGAGCAAAGTGCTCAAACCGGGCTCCGGCAAAGAAAAGCCGGGCGACGTCGACAAGGTGAAGGTGCACTACACGGGCTGGACCAAAGACGGAAAGATGTTCGATTCGTCTGTGCAGCGCGGCGAGCCAGCAACGTTCGGCGTCACGCAAGTGATCCCCGGCTGGACGGAAGCGCTCAAACTGATGGCTGTCGGTGAGAAGCGGCGCTTGTGGATTCCAGCCAAGCTCGCTTACGGCGAGAAGGCGCCGCCCGGAGCGCCCGCCGGCGATCTCACCTTCGACGTGGAGCTGCTCGAAATTGTGGCTGCGCCGAAGCCGCCCGAAGACGTGAAGGCACCGCCGAAGACGGCCAAGAAGACTGAGTCCGGGCTCAACTATCGCGTGCTCAAGGCGGGTACTGGCAAGGTGCACCCGAAGGCCACCGATACCGTGAGCGTGCACTACACGGGTTGGACCACCGACGGCACCATGTTCGACTCGTCTGTGCAGCGCGGCGCGCCGGCTAGCTTCGCATTGAACCAAGTGATCAAGGGCTGGACCGAAGGCGTTCAGCTGATGGTAGAGGGCGAAAAGACGCGCTTCTGGATCCCGGGCAATCTCGCGTACGGCGATAAGCCGACGCGGCCTGGTGCACCTGCAGGCATGCTCGTGTTCGATATCGAGCTTTTGCAGATTCGCTGAGCGCTAGTAGGCGCCGGTTAGGCGCTCGAGCAAGTGACCGTGAGCGAGCTCTCGCACCGGCATGCCAAGCCGATCGATGAGCTCGCGGCTCGTGGTGGTCAACACCAGCGTGACCGCCGGATCGTCGCGAAACCGCTCGAGCAGCTCGTACACGATCCGGCGTGTGCCGGTGTCCAGGTTCGCGTCGGGATCATCGAAGAACAAGAAATTGGGTCGGATCGCGAGAGCGCGCGCCAAGCTCACGCGACGCCGTACACCCACCGAGAGGTGCGCCGGCAGCGCGTGGAAGTCGCTCTGCGAAACGCGCAGCTCGGCCAAGAGCTCACGCGCCGTGGCATCGATTTCCTGGTCGTCGATGCCGAGCACGTCGGCGTGGTAGCGCAGCGGCAAGATCACGTTGTTCAGCGCCGAGGAGTTGGAGAGCAGACCACCGCTGTAGAACACCACTCCGCGGCGCACACCGCTGCGAAACAGGTCGCTCGGGCGAGCCGGATTCGCAGCCAAACCAGCCAACAGAACGCGCCCGCTGCTCGCCGGAACCAGGCCCGCACACAAGTACAGGAACGTCGATTTGCCGACGCCGTTGTCGCCCGTAACGATGAGGTTATGGCCACGCTCGACCATCAGCGATGTCTCGCGCAAAACCCAGAGCTCGCCATAGCGAAAGCTCGCCCGCTCCAACTCCAGTCCGGCAGCCGCGGCAGTCACGTCAGCGCAGCGGCGGCCCAGCGAGCCAATAGAAAAGAACGGTGAGCGCGGTGTCGTAGGCAACGCAGCCGAGCAAAGTCTTGACCACGGCTGCGCTGGCTTGGCGCGGCACCTCCGTGGGCGAGCTCTTCACCTTCAGCCCATAGTGGCAAGCAAACCAACCCAAGATGGTGCCGAGGCCCACGCCTTTGGAAACGAACAGCACCAAGTCGTGCGGTAGCAGCGCCCGCGCGATCCCGGCGCGCAGCTCGACCGGGCTCGGGCCGAGCACACTTTGACCGAGCAGGGCGGCGGTCAACACCGCGACCACGCTGAAGTACACCATCAAGACCATCACGCTGACCACCGAAGCGACCACGCGTGGAAACACGATGAAGCGCGGAGGATCGATACCGAGCGAGCTCAGCGCCAACACCTCGTAGTTCACCTTCATGTTGCCGAGCTCGGTGGCAATGGCAGTCCCGGAGCGGCCGGCCACGATGATGGCCGTGATCAGCGGAGAGAGCTCGCGCAGCGCCACGGCAACCAAGATTTTTCCGAGCAGCTCCCCATCGGCACCCGGCACCATCAAGCTGGTTTGAATCACGATGATGGCGCCGATCAACATGCCGATCGCGCTCACCAGTGCCAGCGCTTGCACTCCGGTGAACAAGATTTGCGTGAGCAAAATCGCGTGCACCGTGCGACGCGCCGCGCTCCCCGGCGTCGTGACGGACGCAACCGCGTTACCCAACGTTCCCAGCAAATCCCCGAGATCAGCCAACCAGGTAATCGCACTGCGGCCGATGCCAGCCAGCACGCCGACCCGAGGGCGATAATCGGCGCGCGGATCGTACGGCAGCGTCGAGCGCGCGGCGGGTAGCGGGTCCTGACTGGTCGACATTCAGCCGAGGGTAGGATACGGCCGATGCGCGCTCGGATTCAGGCCCTGCGACGAAATCGCAAGGGAAGTCCGGAACTTTCAGGAGGTGCGAGTGACGCGCACCCCACCTTTTCAGGTCAGGGCGCGCTCTTCAGCGCCTCGAGCTTCTGCTTGCCCTCGGGCGAGCCGTCGGTTTGCACCGCGCGCTCGTACATCTGCTGTGCCTTCGGCTTTTCACCGAGCGCCTCGTGGATCTCACCTAGGCGCACGAACACGAAGCTCTTCTTGATGGGACCGGACTCGTCGAGCTTCTGTAGCAGCAGCGCGCGGTACATCTGCTGAGCTTTCTTGTGGTCACCCACCTTCATGGCGACCTCGCCCAACTGGGTTAACACCGACACGTTACCGGGCTCGATGCGGAAAGCCTTGTCGAGCTCCTCGAGAGCCTTCTGCGTTTCGCCGTCGGCGAGATAGGCGCTCGCCAAGCGACGATGAATCTCGCCCAGCTCCTTGGTGCGCTTCGGGCCGAAGCTCGCCACGATGCGCTCCAACACTTCCGCCGCCGCTTTACCGCGACCGGAAGCGCTGTAGCGATCACAAAGCTCGAGCAAGAGCTCGCGATCGTCGGGCTTGAGGCGACTCGCGCGATCGAGCAGCTCGGCTGCACCGGCGTGATCGTTGCGCTTGCTGGACAAGATCTGCGCGGCTTGGCGCAGGAGCTTCACGGCTTCGTCTGGGTTCTGCGCCAAATCGGCTTCGCGCGCGAACAAGGTGGACAGCTTGTCCCATTGCTCGAGCGCCTCGTAGAGCAAACGCAAGCGACGACGAATCTCGATGTTGTGTTCGTCGGCGGCCAACCCGCGCTCGAGCGCCTCAGCCGCTTGTTCGCGGTTGCCCAAATCGAGGTAAACCTCGCAGAGCTCGATGGCACGCTGCACCGCGACGTCGCCCGTTTCCATGCCGAGCAATTGGCTCAACACCTCGGCGGCTTCGGCCAAGCGAGCCTCGGCACGCAGCAAGCGACCAAGCGCCTCCAAAGCACCGCGGTGTCGCGCGTCGCGTCCCAGCACGGCGCGGTAGGTATCGATCGCACGTTGCTTGTCGCCCAAACGCGAATCGAAGATTTCACCCAAGCGTACCTGGAAGGCGAGCTCGGCAGATACGTCGTTGCGCTCGCGCGCGCCTTCGATCTGGCTTTCGAGCAGCGCCGCCAGCTCCTCATCGCGTTGTGTCTTCTCCAAGAGCTCGCTCAGGCGCACCACGGCGCGCTCCTGCCCCGGCTCGTCATCGAGAATGGCGCGCAGCTGGTCAATGGCCGCGTCGGGTGACTGGAACTTCTGCTCGGAGAGATCGGCGAGTTCGAGGCGCAGCGCGCTGCGCTCCGAAGGACTGGTGGCAATGTCGATCAGGCGCTCCAATAGCCGCGCCAGATCTTGATGGCGATCCGCTACGGGATACAGCGCGCGCAGCGCCGACGCGGCGCTTTGATCGCTGGTGTCGTCGTCGAACAGCTGCTCATATAGCTCGATCGCGCGCTTCTTATCGTCCAGCTTGTCCCGCGCGATTTCGGCCGCACGCCGACGCAAGCGGCGAATCTCCGTAGAATCTGCGGCTATTTCCGCCTGTCGCACCAACAAGGAGAAGGTTTCCTGATGGTCCGACGCAGCTTCTCGCAGCTGCGTGAGGGCATCGAGCGCCCACAAATTGGCGTCGTCGAGTGATAGAAACTCGCGCAGCACCGACTCCGCCAACGCGGCGTCGCCGACGCTCATCGCGATGTCACGCGCCTGCACGTACAGCGTTTCGCGGCGACGATCGTCGCTGGCGAGCTTGGCGCGGCGGCGCAAGGTTTCGAACAAATCGCGCTCGCGACCCGTTCCGCGTTGCAGCTGCTCCAAGAGCTCCAGCACCTCGTCGTTGTTGGGATCGTGCTCCAGGGCCATGATCAGCGCCTGCTCGGCACCAGCTGCGTCTGACGCGCGATCGCGCAACCAACCGGCCAAGCGCACGCACAGGGCAACCGCGACGTCCGGCACCAAACCAGGGTTCTTCTCGATGGCTTCTTTCAGCGCTCGCGCGGCGCTGGGCCACTCGGAGTTGATCGCCGCAAGCCGCTCGATCTCATCGAGCAGGCTGTTGTCATCGGGCGCTTCCTCGAGCCCTTGCTCCAGCACACGCTGAGCCGCGCGTGCGTCGCGGCTCTCTTCCTCGAGCACACGTGACAAGTTGCGGCGCATTTCGACGCGCGTTTCTGGCGAGTCCGCGTAGCGAACCCGCTGCTCGTACAACTTCGCCAAACGATCGCTGCGACCGCGCGTGCGGTACACCGTTTCCAGCACCTCCGCGGCTTCCTCGAACAAATCGGGGAGCTCGGTCAGCTTCTCGAGCTCTACGATTGAGCCCTCGTGATCGGGAGCGGCTTCCAGCGCGGAGCGCAACGAGCCGAGCGCGCGCGCCGGCTCCTTGAATTCGTTCATCTGCAAGAGCGCGAGGCGATGGAACAACTCGGCGCGCTGCGAGTCCGAGCTCTCGACCACCACTCGTCGCTCCAAAATATCCGAGAGCGCGCCGTGGTCACCAAGGCGGCCGTACAAGCGATCCAACGCATCGAGCAGCTCCGGTTGGTCACCGGCCTGTTCCAGCGCGCGAGCGTACGCCGATACGGCGCGTCGATCATCGTGCAGACGCTCTTCGCAAACGCGACCGAGCCGCACGTAGAGATCTTTCGCCGTATCGGGATCGAAGGTTGCGCCGGCGCGCTCGGAGAGAGCCTCCGCGTAGCGTTCGAAGCCGTTGGACGCTTCCGCCAGGCGCTCGAGCTCGCGGTGCAGCTGCGGATTCTCCGGGCGCTCTGCCAAGGCGCGCAGCAACGCCGTGAGTGCCTCGTTGTTGCGCGACAGCCGCGTCTCCAAAATCTCGGCGATCGCCATCAACGTCTCCATGCGATCGGACGGATCCTGTTCGACCGTCAGGCGCAGCTCGAGCACGTTGGCGAGCTCCTCCCATCGCTCGCCGCGCCGCAACACCGGCACCAGCACGTCCGAGACCGCGTGACGCAGCTCTTCGTGTTGTTCACCGAGCGTGCGCACGCGGGCGACCACATCGAGATCATCGGGCGCGTCGTCGAGCGCGCCGCGATAAGCCTCCAGCGCTTCGTCGAAGTTTTCGAGGCGCTCGGCCAAAGTCGAAGCGATCTCCTTGCGCAGCTCCGCGCGCGTGCTGGCGCTCTCGGACATGGAGACCTGCAAGCGCAGATTCTCGAGCAGCTCGTGCCACATACCCTCGGCGCGATACAGCCGATTGAGCGCGGAGATCACGGCGTCGGAGCCCGGCTGCACTTCGCGCGCCGAAACCAAAGCCTCGATCGCGCGTGGGCGATCCGAGAGCTGCTCTTCGTAGCAACGGGCGGCGCTGGTCAGCAGCTGGAAGCGAAGCTCCCCGTCCTCGGGATCCGAAAGCTCGACACGGCGTTGATACAGCTCGACCAAACGACGTGCGTCGTTGCGCGCTTCGTGCAGCTCGATCAAGCAGTCGACGGTGAACGCGCTGTCGGGCTCGAGCTCGAGCGCGCGTTCGTACGCCGAAATGGCGCCACGCGCGTCGTCCAGCATGTCGCGCTTGGCTTCACCGATGCGGCGCCAGGTGCTGGCGCGCTCGGCATCGTCCAGAATCAAGTCGGCCTTGGCAGTGAGTACGCGCACCAACGTGGGCCAATCGCTCAGCAGCGTGGCGAGGCCCTCCATCTTCTCGAGCGGCACGATGTCGCTCTCGTCGGCGGCGCGTAGGCGATCGTACGCATCGAGCGCGCTGCGTGGATCATCGCGGCGCACGTTGTGCACCTCGGCCAGGACCGCCAGTATGTCGCGGCGGCTCGTCAGATCTGGGCGCGCCGACAACACCTCTTCGTAGGTCTTGGCCAGGTGCTCCCAGGCACTGTTGGCCTCGGTCAGCCGCTCGTATTCGGCGCGCACGCCCGCGTCATCGGGATCGATGCGAACTGCGGCTTCGAGGGCGCGGCGCGCACGCCGCACGTCGCCGCCGCGTCGCTCCCAGAGCTCGGCCGTTTCGCGCAGCACCTGCACGCGATCGGCCTCGTTCTCCGCGAGCGCATAGCGATCCTCGTTCAACGTAATCAGATGGCGCCAGTCGTCGGCCGCTTCGTAGAGCGGTCGCAAGATGTCCACCACGCGCTGACGCTGCGAGTCAGACTTGCGCAAGGCCTCGAGCTCACCAATGGCTTCGCCGTGAGAGGGATCGACGCGCACGATCTCTTCCAGCTGATCGACGGCGCGATCGAGCTCCGCTTGCTGCACGTAGAGCCGCGCCAGCGCTAGGCGGAAGCCGTTGGCTCGCGCAGCGTTGGGCGCCGCTTCCGCGCGGCGCTGATGCAAATCGGCAAGATCCGCGAAGCGCTCGCGTTCACGATAGAGCTCCGTTAGAGCATCGAGCGCCCGCTCGTCGGTGTCGGACACGTCGAGCGCCGCGCGATACGTCTCGATGGCGTCATCGGGCCGCCCGAGCTCGCGGCGTTCGAGACCGGCGATGGTATGCAACGCGGCCAAGCGCGCTTCTGGTTCGAAGCGATGCTCGAGGGCTTCGCGATAGAGCTGCACCCGGTCTTCGTGGCGGCGCAGGCGTGTGAGAATCGTGTCGATCGCGCCGAATAGTGCGGTGTTTTCTGGGTCGAAACGCAGCGCACGCCGGTACGACTCCAGCGCGCGATCGGCTTGCCCCAACGAGTCGAACAGCTCGCCAGCGCGGCGCGCGAGCTTGGCGCTGTTGGCGTCGTCGGTCTCGATTTGCGCGAGCTCGGACGCGTAAATCTCCGCCAGGCGCTGCTCCGCGCTGGCCACCTTGGCGAGGCGCTCCAGCTCGCTCACCGTATCCGCGTCGGTCACGTCATCGTGGAACAGCTTGGCAACGGTCTCGAGCGCTGCGCGGTAATCTTCCTTTTGCTCCTCATACAGCTTGGCCAGCCGCGTGAGCAGCACACGGCGCTCGTCCGGATCGGAGGCGCACTCCAGGCGCGCCCGAATCGCGTCCATCACCTTGGTGAAGTCCGCGCGCAATAGGTACACCGGCTCCAACAAGGCCGCCGCGCGCGCGCGTTGCTCGGCCTCGGGCGCTTCGACCAACAGCCGCTCGAGCTCCGTGATGGCGCCGGCGTGTTGACGCTCGCGCTTCAAAGCTTGTTCGAGCTCGTCGAAGGCGCGATCGATGTTCTGCTGCTGCCGCGCTGCTACGCGCGCGATGGCAACGTGGAGATCCGGCTTGGAGCCCAGATCGTTATCGAGCTGACGCTCATACAGAGTCACCAGGTCGGACCAACGCCCGACTGCCGTGTACAACGTCTCCAGTGCGTCCAGCGCCTGCCGCTCGATGCCGAGCTCGAGAATGGCCTCGTACACCTCGATGGCGCGCGCTTTGTCGTCCAGCACGTCGGCGAGGAGCCGCGCGCGCCGAAACATGAGCTGCTTGCGTTCGTCGTCGCTCTCCGCAACGTCGACGCGACGCTCCAAGATCTCGAGCAAGCTCTGCGCATCGCCGCTCTCTTCGTAGAGCGATTCGAGCGCCACCAATGCCTTGCGATCGTCGCCGCGGAGGTCGAGCGCCTTGCGATAGTACTCGCGCGAAAGTTCGCGATCGGCGAGTTGGTGACGCGCAAGCTCAGCGATTTTCAGCGTGATCTCGAGCTGAACTTCGCCGTCGAAGATGCCCGGAGCAACTTCGCACAAGAGCTTGACGTGCTCGGCGTGGCGCCCGGTTTGGTTCGCCAGGCGAGACAGGCGTTCGAACCAGGGCGTGAGATCGGTGTGACCCACGGCGATGCGAATGCCGCGTTCAGCGTAGGCAAACGCGCGCAGCGGATCGTTGAGTGGACCTTCGGCTACGCCCAGCGCCGCCTCCAAGCCGAGCAAGCGCTCATGCGCATCGTCGGACGTCTCGATTTCGATTTCGATCACGCGCAAGAGCTGCTCGTGCGCGCCTTCCGAGCTCAAAATCGGCCGCATGGTTTGTGCGGCTTCACGCCGCACGGCGGCGTCCGACGAATCCAACAGCTTTTCGAGCGCGCCGCGGCTCGCCGTGTGGCGCGAGTCGAGCTTCAGGGCGCGCCGATAAACTTCGAGCGCACCCGAAACGTCGGCCAAGTGCTCGCGCTTCAAGTCGCCGAGCTTGGCCAGAAGCTCGAGCCGCTCCGTGTCGGACGCCGCTGCGTCGATGTGCCGCTCGTAGACGTCAGCCAGATCGTCCCAACGCTCGGCGGTTTGGTATAACGACTCGAGCGAGCGGAAGGTTTCGCCGTCGGGACCGAACTCGGCGAGCAAAGTTTGGCAAGCGTCGATGGCTTCCGGAATCGACTCCAGCTTGCGCCACAGCGTTTGTGCGGTGCGCACCAGCAATGTACGACGCAGCTCCGCGTCCGTACTCAGCTCGCGGCGCCGCGCCATCACGTCCACGAGATCGCGGAAGCGCTCGGTCTTTTCGTAGAGTCGATCGAGCGCGGCCAGCGCCTCTTCGTCGTCGGGGTTTTCCTCGACGCGCTGCTTCCAGGAGATGATGGCGCCCTCGTTGTCGAGCAGCTCGCGCTCGCACAAATCGCCGAGGCGGCCGAGCAACTTCTGCCGGGCCTCGCGCGACTCCTCGAGCGTCACTTGCACACGCAGAATTTCGACGAGGCGCGGATTGTCTCCGGCGGCCGCGTAGATGCGTTCCAGCGCGCGAGCAGCCGGCAGGGTGAGCTCGCGATCGTTGCGATCGATGTCGAGCACCTGCCGATAGACGCGCTCGGCCTCCGTCTTGTCGTTGACGAGCTCTTCGTAGATGCGCGCCACGTCCATCAGGATTTCGCCGCGCAGCCCGGGGGTGTCCGCGTTGTCGGCGGCTTGAGCCAGCACACGAGCCACGCGCGGATGAGCACCCAGGCGCCGCCCAATTTCACGCAAGCGGCCGCGTGCATCGGCGTCGACCGGATCGAGCGGCACCAGGCGCGCGTAAGCGTCCAGCGCGCCTTCGTCGTCGTGCAAACGCTCGTCGCGCAGGCCAGCGATGCGGCGCAAGAGCTCGCGCCGTTCGATGTCGGCGTCGGGTGCTCCCGGCGTCAAACCTTCCAGACGGATCTCGAGCACACGCACGAGTTCGCGCATTTCGTCGCGCGCCTCGTAAACCTGCTCCAACATGCGCGCCGCGCGCACCCGCAGCTGACCGATTTCGAGCATGCGCTCGGCGAGACTACGCGCCTCGTAGCTACCAACGCGCTCGCGCAGCACGTCTTCCACGTGCACGACCGCCTTCTCGGGCTCGTGCAAATCGAGCTGCAGCTTCGCCAAGCGCAGCTTGAGCTCGAAGGCTTCCTCGCCCAGCGCTGTCTCTAGCCGGCGCGCCAACAACGCAGACAGCTCGCGGTCGCGGCCCTGCCGCACGTACAGGCGGTCCAACGCACGCACCGCGCCGTCGTGCAGCGGATCGGCCTCTACGATGCGCTCGTAGTAACGCGTCGCCTTGGCGGGATCTTCGATGATCTCTTCACAGATCAGCGCCACCTCGACCAACATCTCGATACGACGCTCGAGATCGGACGTGGCGTTGGAAGCACGATCGTAGAGCGCTTCCAACTCTGCCCAGCGCTCGGCGCCGGTGAGAATGTCCTTCAACCGCTGAAACGCAGCTTCGTTGCTGGGAGCCAGCGTGAGCACACGCTCGAGATATGGAATCGCTCCCATCGGATCGCCGAGCTTGTCCTCGTGCAGGTGCGCGGCCCGTTCCGACAACTCGATTTCGAGTGACTCCGGCAACTCGCGGCGCAGCACCTCGCGGTAAGCATCGGCGAGATCCGTGGGCCGCCCTGCCAAGCCCGAGAGCAAGTCGGCGCGCGTCCACAGCTCGATCTCCTTCGGGAACTCGCGCACCGCCGCCAACATGCTGTCGAGCGCATTGCCGTAGCTCGAGAGCTTCTTCTCCTGCGCGTCGGCAAGGCGCTGATAAAGGCTCATGCGCTCCGACGGTTCGCGCGCACACGCCAACATGACGTCCAGCGCCACCACTTCCTTGCGAGCATCACCCGACTCGGCGTAGCGATCGGCGAGCACTTCCGCAGCTTTCGCGCGCACGCCGTCCACGCGAACCAGCCCCTCGAGCACGTTGATGGCCCGCGGCGCACAGGCGGGCGACGACAGCGCCGCGATCGCGCTTTCCAGCGCGTCCTCAGGGCGGTTGAGCCGCTCGGCATACAGCTCCGCCAAATCGGCCTCGCGCTCGGCGCGCGCCTCACCACCCAGCACGTTGCGGTGCCGCTCGATGATCTCGACGGCACCCTTGGTGTCCTCCGCCGCCAACAAAAGTCGGGGCAACGCGCGCAGAGCGCGCTCGTCGCTGCCGTCGATCTCCAGAATGCGCCGATACAGCGCCACGGCGCGCTCGGGCGCCATGAATACGTCTTCTTCCAGCTCCGCGAACTCCGCGAGCAGGTCGAGCTTCTCGCGCTCCTCGCCGGCGGCGTCCACTTTCAACTCGAGCAACCAGCGCAGGTCGTCACGCCGATCCTCTCGACGCAAAATGGCTTCGAGCTGTGCGCGCGCCTCGCTGTCGAGCGGATCACGATCCAGCAGGCGTTTGTAGGTTGCCACGGCGTCGTCGGTGCGCCCGAGCTCCTCGGCGTACACACGCGCGAGCATCAGCTCCACCACGCGCCGATCACCCAGCGGATCGGCAGCGGCGTTCTGCGGTTCGGGCAACGCGTTTTGCGGCGAGCTCGCGACCAGCCCGTCGGCGGCGCCTTTCTTACCCTTCTTTTTGCCCTTTTTCTTGTCGGTCGTGGCGGTCGGCGACGACACCTCCGCCACCGCGGCGACTGGCACTGGCTCCGCCGCGAGGCGTGCACCGATCACGTCGACGAATACGTCCCACGACCCGGCCGCGCGCGACGACTCTTCGAAGAGAGCGAGGGCGCTCGGGTGTGTGGGCGCAAACTCGTAGGCGCGGCGTGCGTAGGTTGCCGCCGCGCGACGATCCGAAAGGCGCTTGCCGCTGACATCGACCAGCTTCTCGAACAGCGAAAGCTTCTCGTCTGGCGTTTCGGCCTTCTCGAGCAGAAGCTCGTACAGGGCCGGCAAACGCGACCACTTCTCGTCGCGCTCGTAGAGCGGCACCAAGGCGCGCGCCGCGCGTGTATCGCTCGGGTCGGCAGCGAGAATGCGCTCGTAGGATCGGAACGCGCGCTCCGGTTGATTCAAATGCTCCGCGAGCACACGCGCCGTGCGATAGCTGAGCTCGACGCGCGCGCTGGGATCCTTGGCGCGATCGGCGGCGTTGCTCAGCACCTCCGCCAAACCTTCCCAATCGTTCTGTGAGGCGTAGAGCTGCTCCAGCCCGTCGTAGTCGGCGTTCTGCAGATAGGTTTCGCGCAGCACACGCAGCGCACGATTGTGCCCGGGCGAAAGCTCCAGCACGCGTCGCCAAGTGCGCGCCGCGGCGTTCGTATCCGAAAGCTGCTCGGCGTAAATCGTGCCGAGCTTTTGCAAGCCAGCGAGCTTGGCCGCGTCGTCGCTAACCAAGTTGACGCGACGCTCGAGTGCGTCCGCCAGCGTCCGAAAATCCTTATTGCGCTCGGCGTGCTTTTCGAGCGCGTCGAGCACGTCGAGGCGCTCCGGCTCTGCCTCCAAAATTTGCTTGTACAGGCGCACCGCGTCTTCGGAACGATTCAGGCGCTCCGCAGCGAGCTGCGCCATCTCGCGCAGCAACGTGAGGCGCGTGCCGCCCTCCGCCTGATCGAGCTCGGAAGCATACAGAGCATAGAGCTCGTTCCACGCTCGTCGCTTGCGATACAGCTCCTCGAGCCGCTCGCGCGCTTCGCGATCGTCTGGCGCAACAGCGAGCAGCTTGGCGTACGCCTCGGTCGCGTTCTGCACGTTGGAGAACTGCTCGAGCCAGCGCCGCGCCGCCGCGCGATACAGCTCGCGCTTTTCCTCCACATCGGGAGTGACCTCGGCGAGCTTGATCTGATGCGTGATGAGTTCGCGGTGACGCCCGAGCTTCTCGTAGAGCGCGACAATCTCGCGTAGCTCGAGCACGTCGTGCTCGTCGAGCTTGTCGTCGAGCTGCACGATCTGGTTCAAGACCGAAAGCAGCGCGGTGTCGCTCTTTTGATATTGGCGATACACCGTCGCGACCTCGCGCAAAATCGCGAGGCGCTCGGCGTACTTGTCTTGCGGCGTGCGCTCGAGCTGCTGACGCAGGAGCTCCACCAACGCGTTGTGGCCCTGGGTCTGCTTGTACAGCGTCTTCAGGCGCTCGCGCGCTTCGGCGTTATCGGGATCCTGACGCAGCACGCTCTTGTATTGCTCGATTGCCTTGGCAGCGTTGGCCTGGCCCTCGGCGAGCCGCGCGATTTCTTGCGCAAGACGCGTCTTCTCCTTGGTGCCGTCCTTCAGTGCGCGCTGGGCGCCCTGCAGCACGTCCATCAGCCGTGTATCGTCTTCCAGCGATTGGCAGTACTCCCGGTAGAAGGTGAGCATGCCTTCGTTGGTCGGATCGACCTTGCGCACGCGCTCGAACCACGGCTCCGCATCTTGCGGGTGGCCGAGCTTCTTCCAGTGCAGCATCGCGATTTGCAACATGTCGCCGAGACGTTCGGCGTCGTGCAAATCCTTCGACTTGAGCTCACGTTCGTAGAGCGACACTAGCTCTGCCCAACGCTCTTCCGTCGAGTAGAGCTCAGACAGAAACGCCTTGGCTTCCACGTGGCTGGGGTCGTCGCGCAACACGCGGTCGTACGCGCGTGCGGCACGCTCGCGGTCGCTCAAATGCTGCGCGTAGACACGCGCCAAGCGCACGCCGGCGGGCACACGTTCGCTCGGTCGCTCACCGCGATCGGCCATGCGCTCCAGCACGCGAGCGAGCTCCTCCCAGCTTCCGCGTCGTCGATAAACGTGTTCGAGCAAACGCCCGGCGCGCACGTTGGTTGGATCGAGCCGCACGGCTTGTTCGAGCCGTTCCACCGCCGAATCCAAATCCGCGCCGACCGCGCTGAAACGCAGCTCCAGCTCGGAAGCGCGCATCAACATCGAGCTCTTGTAGACGTCGTCTGTCGCGCGCTCGACCTCCGTGAGGTAGCTCTCGTGGAGCTCCGCCATGCGACGCCGCCGACCGTCGCTCTCTTCGATGGCAGCAACCGCCACAGGATCTTGCGGCTTCAGCTCCAGCAGCCGCAGGTACACGACCGCGGCGCCGTCGTCGTCATAGAGCTCTTCGCTCAGCACTTTGGCTTGTGCTGCGAGCAACTCGGCTTCGCGCTCGGTATCGCGCGCAGCGGCGACAGCTAGCTCCAAGAGGCGCGCGACAGCAGGCCATTCGCCCCTTTTCGCGTGCTCGTCGGAAGCCGCCTCGAGCAGCTGAATGAAGTCAGCGGCGGAAAGATCTCCTGCTTTCTCTGCTGCTGCCGCGGTGAGCGCCTGCCATGCCTGTTCGGCATCCGGCTCTGCCTGAAGTTTTCCAAGTGCCGTGCGGATCTCTCGGGAATCCATTCCTTCAACCCGTGCAACCAACCCGATGTAACGCGCGCATCCGCGCCTCGGGTGGGCGCTCACGTTACGCCGCTCGACTGGGGCTTACAAGCCGAGATCCGGCTCTGATTTTCAATGGGTTGTCGCAGACTTCGCACGCCGTTCGGCGAGCCACGCGCGCTGTCGCTCGATGCTCGTCCGCGAAGCTCCGAGGCGCGTCGCTTTGTCGAGCGCGGCTTGTGCTTCGGTCAACCGACCGAGCTCAATCAGCGCCCACGATCGACCGAGCTCGGCATCAGCAAACTTTGGATAAAGTTGGAGAATTGCTTCGTACTCAGCGAGCACGCGCGCTGCATCGCCGCGCACGAGCCAGAGCGTCGCGAGCCCAATGCGATTATCGAGCCCCTTCGGATCACTTGCGACGCCGTCGCGATACGCACGTTCGGCGCCGTCCAAATTGCCGAGCTTTGCGCGTACGAGACCTAGTGCATGAAAGGAGCGCGCGTCTCGCACATCGCGACGCACGGCTTCAGTGAGACGAGGCTCGGCAGCTTCGAGCTCTCCCCACGCAGCGGCGCGCATGCCTCCGGTTTTCGGGCCGGCCGGGTCGTTCGGTGCGATCGCCGCCGCATAGTCATAGAGCTCCAGCGCGACATCATAACGATGACAAAGCTCATGCGCGTGACCGAGCTCGAGCCACGGCAGCGGGCTGGTTGGGCCGAGCTGCTTCGCAAGCACATTCGCTTCGTTGCGCGCGCGGCCGAGATCGCCGAGCGCGCCGTGCAGCCGGATCAACAGGCGCCGCTCCCGCACCAGGGCCGGCCGCTTGGCGAGTTCGGCCTCGAGCAGCTGCACGGCTTCTTGGTTCTGCCCCTTGTCGGCGAGTACCACCGCGCGTTCGCTGGCGCTCGGTGTGTGCGCGCAAGCGCCCGCCCACACTGATGCAACCAACACCGCGAAAGCCAGCGTCACGTTGGGCCCAAACCCAGAACGCATGCGCTGGCGAGCCTAGCACGAAGACTTGCGCAGTTTCGCGGCGATTGTTACGTGTCGGAAATGAACGCTGAGGGTCTGACTCGTGTCGCGGTGATCGGGGCCGGGCAGATGGGAAGCGGCATAGCGCAGGTGTTCTGCCTGGCCGGCGTCGACGTCAGCGTATGCGACGCCACGCCCGAGCGCGCCGACGCCGGGGTGCGCGGGGTGCTTGGCCGGCTCGAGCGCCTGGCGCAAAAAGGCAAGCTCGAGCCGAGCCAACTCGAAGGCTCGCGGCAACGCTTGCGTGCAGTGAGCTTCGAGGCAGCTCTTGCCGAGGCGGAGCTCGTCGTCGAAGCCGCCACGGAGGATCCTGCGCTGAAGATTCAGCTGTTCAAGCGCGCCGACGCAGCCGCCCCGGCGGGCGCGGTGCTCGCCTCGAACACCTCTAGTATTTCCATCACGCGCCTCGGTGCTGCCACGACGCGACCGGACCGAGTGGTGGGTATGCACTTCATGAACCCGGTGCCGCTCATGAAGCTAGTGGAAATCGTGCGCGGCGTTGCGACCAGCCAGGGCACGCTCGATTTGATTTTCGGATTGTGTAAACGCCTCGACAAGACGCCGATTCTCAGCGCAGACAGCCCTGGCTTCATCGTAAACCGCATGCTGCTCCCCTTCTTGAACGAAGCTTGCTTCGCTTTGCAGGAAGGCGTGGGCAGCGCCGAGGACATCGATCAAGGTGCCCGGCTCGGCTTGAATCATCCACTCGGCCCGCTCGAGCTCGCGGATCTGATCGGTCTCGATACCGTGCTCGCCATCGCCGAGGTGCTGCATCGCGAGATTGGGGACGACAAGTATCGCCCGCCCACGCTGCTCCGCAATTTGGTGGCGGCTGGTTACCTGGGCAAAAAGTCGGGCCGCGGCTTCTACAGCTACGACGCGCAGGGCCAAAAACGAGGGACCAACACATGAAGGATTTCGTCGCGACGACTCGGCTGGAAGTGCACGGCGCCGTCGCCACCGTCACGTTGAATCGCCCCGATAAGCTGAATGCCCTGAGCGGCGGCGTGCTCGACGAGCTCTTCGCCGTCGTGTCGGAGCTGGATGCGCGCGCCCCGCACGAGCGACCGCGCGTGCTGGTGTTGGCCTCCGCGAGCGACCGCGCCTTCGCGGCCGGCGCGGACATCTCCGAGCTCGGCGGGCTCGACAGCGATTTGGCGCGCGAGCTCAGCGAACGCGGCCATCGCCTCGGCCGCGCGCTGGACGCCGCCAGTTTTCCCAGCATTGCGGCGGTCAACGGCTTCGCGCTCGGCGGTGGGCTCGAGCTCGCGTTGTGCACCGACTTGATTGTGTGCTCCGACAAAGCCCGCTTCGGCCAACCCGAGATCAATCTCGGCTTGATTCCCGGCTTTGGCGGCACCTTCCGCTTGGCCGCGCGAGTCGGCAGCGGGCGCGCACGCAAGTTGATCTTCACGGGTGAAACCATCGACGCAACGCGCGCCGAAGCCATTGGTTTGGTCGACGCGGTGTATCCACACGCGGAGTTCTCCGCGCGCGTGAGCGAGCTCGCACACGCGCTGGCGGAGAAAGCGCCGCTCGCGCTGGGCGCCGCCAAGCAGTGCCTGCTCGCGAATCAGTTTCAACCCTACGCGAGCGCCGCCGCGCTCGAAGCCAAGCGCTTCGGCGCGCTGTTCGCAACCCTAGATGCGCGCGAAGGCATCGATGCATTTCTCGCCAAGCGCAAGGCGAGCTTCGTGGGGCGCTAGCCGACGCGATGAAGCGCCTTTCGCTCTTGTTCGCAGCGCCGCTCGTGCTCGTGGCCTGCGAAAGTTGTCGGCGCGAGCGGCCCTACACACCCTTCGGGGTGACGTCGGCGTTACCGAGCTCTGCCCTGCCGCCAGAGTCCGCCGCGATCCCCAGCGGAAGCGCTCCACCGCTCTTGCCGGGACCCGATTTGGCGGTGAAGAAAGCGGTGTTCGCGCCAGCCGACGCACGCCGATGGAACCTCGAGGGCCGCGACATCGAGGCGCCACCTGGGCGCCGCTTCGAACAAGCGTTGGTCTCGGATTTCAACGGCGACGAGACGCGCGAAATCGCAGTGTGGACGCTGCCGGAGCAGGCCTCGAGCGAAGCCTTGCCCGGCGAGCTCTGGCTTTACCCAGCGCAAGGTGACGCAAAAAAGCTGCTCGATTTTCCGAGCTTCTTGCCAACCGGGCCCGATTGCACGCCGGTGGCTTCGTTGTCGCAGAGTGGTACACGCAGCTTGACCGTCGACGTGCGCGTGAGCTGCGCCACCCGGCTCTTGGCGCGTGCAGCGACGCGCGCGCTCGCAATTGTCGACCCGTTTTCGGACTCTGCGCCGCGTTTTGGTATGCGCGCCGCGGAGCCAGCGCCCGCTGAGAACCTCACGCTGTCGTTGCTGGCGCGCGACGAAGACGCGGATGGTCGAGAGGATTATCGGCTGAGCGCCGGGCTCGCGGTAGGTGCAGGCGCGCCCGAGGTCTTTGCGGATCTCTTGTTTTTGGATCGCGCCGCCGGCGTATCGCGCGACGGGCGCGAGCCGAACAAGAGCTTGCTCGAGCTCCTGAAGAAGGACATCCCACGCTCACAAAAAAAGAAGACCGCCGAGTCCGCGCTGGCGCACGTCGATGCCACGCGTCGGTTGCTGGCTTCTGTGTGCGCGGAGGGTGGCACACCGCGCGTCTTCGATTGGACCGGCAATCCCGTACGCTGCGGCGGCTTGCAAGACGTTGTCGATCGCTTGGCGTCACTCGAGGTGAGCGCTTGGCTCGCGCTCGGCGACGTGAGTGAAGCGTTAGCCGCGCTGTCACGCGATGGTTGGTACTTTGGCGCCATGCGCGCCAAACAGCGCACGCAGCTCGCAGGCGACGTCGAAAAGAAGGCCAACGCAACCGCTGCCTCCAAAATCGTGATCGGCGCACGACCGCGAGCCATCAAGCCGCCGAGCTTCAGCCCGCTCAGCTTCGAGAGCGGTGGCGCGCTCCTGATTCAAACCGACAGCGGACTGATGCGACTCCCGCCGGACGCCGCGCGCGAAGAAGCGGTGCCGCCCGATTCGGGAATTGTAGCGTGGCCGCTGGAAGTCACTGCAGGTGAGCAGCGCTGGCTCGGCGTCAGCTACTCCTGCGACCGCTCCGAGCTCTCGTTGCTCGTGGTCGGTGGTGGAGCCGAGCCGCAGCCTGCGAAGTTACTCGCGCCGAGGCCTGGCGTGTGCAGCGGAGGTAGCTTTCGAGAAAGCTTCGCGTCGAGTCCTGCGAGCACGGGAAGTGGCATTGAGGCGCTCGTTGGGGGCACCCTAGTCGGCGAAAAATCGCCCGCTCTACCCCGTCCCGGCTCCGCCCGCTCACCCAATGGTCAGGAGCTCGCCGTACCAACTCCGCTCGGACTTTTGATTCGAGGCAAGACGCAGCGCCTGTTGAAGATCGACGGCTTCAGTAGCGGCCAAGTGAGCGGTTGCACTGTCGACGATAGCGGCACGCGCGCAGCATGTGTGCACGATGGGCGCGCTGAACTCTACGTGGTTCGCGAAGGCGGCGCGCCGTAGTTCAGCGACGCGCTGCCCAGCGTGAGCGATGGCAGCGCGCCCTTGAGCTTCGAACGAAGCGGCGCGCCGTAGTTCAGCGACGCGCCGCCAGCCGGCTCACTGCGAAGGAGCCTTGGTGCGCTCCAGGTAGCTGCGCGAACGAGTGTCGACCTTGATCCAGTCGCCTTCGTTGACGAACAGCGGCACCGGCACGGTCGCCCCAGTAGAAATCTTCGCGGGCTTGGTCACGTTGGTGGCTGTATCGCCGCGCACGCCAGGTTCGGTCTCGGTGACCTGCACCACGATGTGAGGCGGCAGCGAGATGCTGACCGGGTTGCCCTTGTAGATGATGACGGAGACTTCGATGCCGTCGGTCAGGAAGCCGGCGTCGTCACCCACAGCTTCCTTCTGCACCGTGACCTGCTCGCCGCTCTGCGGATTCATGAACACGAAGGCATCGCCCTCGGGGTAAATATACTGAAGAGAACGCTCTTCGACGTCGGCGGCTTCGAGCTTCTCACCCGAACGGATGTTGCGCTCCAGCGTACCGCCCGTGAGCATGTTCTTCATGCGAGTGCGGGTGAACGCCTGGCCCTTGCCGGGTTTGACGAACTGGAAGTCGACAACGATGTACGGCTGCCCGTCCATCATCAGCTTCAGGCCTTTGCGAATGTCGCTCGTATCCATGTGATTCCTCGCGTCCCGGCCCCGCTGCCCGCCTCGGGCGCACGGAGACACCGAGCCGCCACCGCCTCTAGCGGGGGATCGCCCGGCGTTCAACCCCGAAGCGGATTTTCCGGGGTGCTGGACGGCTTTTTTGGGGCGCTCGGCCGTCTCGGCTCCCCCAGCAACAGCAGATCGTCGCTCCGCTGGCCGAACGGGGTAGCGCGCAGCCCAATTCGAGCCTGCCGCCGCTACTTGCTCGTCTCAGCCGCCGGAAGTAGGGGATGCTGCCCAACGGAAAGCCCATGGAGGAGTACGAGCTCGAGGAAATCAAACGCGAAATCGTCGAGAGCCGATCGCTTTCCATCAAGACCAATAACCTCATCAACGCGCTCGCCGCGGATCTGAAGAGCATCGCCAAGCGGCAGCAAAGCTACGAGCGGCGTGTGTTCGTGAACAGCGCAACGGCGTATGCCGTCACCATCGGCGTGATTCTGGTCTTCGTGAAGCTCGCCTGGGACGTGCGCCTCGAGGCCGTACGCGGCGAATCGCGCGAATCGCGTGACCGCGTCGATCAGCTCGAGAAGGAGATGAAGAACCTGCAGGGCCGTGAAGAGGCCCAAGCGCGCGTCAGCCGTCGCGCCGCCGAGTTCTATCAGCTCATCACCTTGAACAAGCGCAAAGAGCTGATCGAAGGTTATCCCGAAGTCGCCAAGCTCGATCTCAGCGCCACCGAGCGCTCCGTATTCGAGGCCGCCGTCGAGCGCGCGCGCAACGAGCTGTCGTTGATCGCGTACCAGAACGGACTCGATCACATGCGCATGGGGCGCTTCCACGAAGCGCAGCAGACCTTCCGCGAGTCGCTCAAATACAAGACCGACGCTGCGCACAGCCCGCAAGCCAACCTGCAGCTCGCACGCGCACTCGTGAAGCTCGGCATGCACCGCGACGCCATCCCGATTTTGATGCAGCTCTCGGAGGCATCGTCCGACAAGGAAGTGATGGACGAGGCGACGCTGGCGCTCGCTCAAGCCCAGCTCGACATCCAGGCTTGGAACGACGCCAAGAACACTTTGCGCGCGTTCATCCGGCGCTTCCCGAACAGCGTTCACATCAATGACGCCAAGGGCAAGCTCGCCGAAGTGCAGCTCTTCCACTGAAGTCGGACAATTCGGCTGGTTTTTACGCGAATCTTGCGGCTCGCGGCGGCCGAGCGCATTCTCTCCGAGTCCGGCTTTCTTTCGACTTAGGAGCGAAAAATATGGGCGGTTGTTTCGGTCGATGCGGACGCCTGTTCGCAGGCGCGACTCTGACGGGGCGTTCGAAATTCGGCAGTGCACTTTCGTTATTCGCGCTGCTCGTCGGTTGCGCCAGCAACGACCCGCGCGAGAAGTTACCGCAACAACAGCCACCACCGCCTCCTCCGCCCTCGCCCATCTACGATCTTCGCATCAACGAAGTGGTCTCCAGCAACGAAGGCGTTTGGATCGACGAGTTCGGCGAGACCGATGATTACATCGAGATTTACAACGCGGGCAGCAGCACGCGGCAGCTCGAAAACTATCTGATATTCGAGAGCAGCGGCGGTCATCCGTTGCCGAAGCTCAGTTTGGCTCCCAAACAAACTGTGTTGCTGTGGGCGGACGGCACGCCCGAGCAAGGTGAGCTCCACTTAGCCTTCAAAATCTCGAGCGCCGGCGAGCGACTGCGCATCGTAAAGCGCGATCCCAAGAAGGGCGACAGCGTGGTCGACGAAGTGGAAGTGCCTGCGCTCGCCGAGCACCACGCCTACCTACGCGTTCCGGACGGCACTGGCGAATTCAAAGACTGCGGCTGGGCGACTCCAGGGCGCGAAAACGGTAAGCGTTGTGGCCCGCAAGAGCAGGTGACTCAGCCCAACCCAAATCCGTTCGCTGCATACAGCTGGCCCGCACAGTTTCCGAACACGCCTACGCCGCTCGCGATCACAGAGGCGCGCCTTCTCCCTGCGGATTTCGTGGAAGTAAAGAACACCTCGGCGCGCGCGCTGAACTTGAGCCAATTCAGCCTGCGTTTTGCGGCAAAAGACGCGAGCATGCCGTGGCCGGGACCCAAAGACGGCGTGGAAGTTCCATGGCCACGAGACTCGCTCGCGCCGGGTGAATACCTGCGTGTGCCGGTTCCCTCGAGTGCACTCGCTGAGATCGCAGCGCGTCCGAACTACGAAGGCGTGGTGAGCACGGTCGACGTCGTGAGTCAGCTCGTCGCCGATCGCTTGGAATTCAGCGACTGGCCCAACGGCGCTAGCCTGGCACGCAACGAACAAAGCAACGGCCAGTTTCGGTTCTGCGCGACGCCGACGCCCGGCGTGCTCAACGATGAGTGCGATCCGCTTGCGCGACGTGAAATCCGCGCTGGTTACATCCACGACTTCTACACGCCTGGCGACTTCCAGGCGCTGGGCACCGGCCACGCAGCGCTGGGCGAAGTGGTCGTAGAGGCGCTCGTCAACCTGGAGCTTGGTAACACGGTCACGTTCATCAACTCCAACGTCTACGAGTGGCACTACGACTTCGTGCACGTCGAACTCGAGAAGCAACGTCGCTTGGATCGGTGCTCCCCCCAAGACAACCGAGCTTGGACGCTAGGTTGGGCGGCGTTCGTGCGCAACGAGTACGAAAGCCCCGAGCGCCGACGTTGGGTGCCCTGCGCGCTGGTGCACCACGGCGGCGCCAACCTCACCAGCCTCGAATTTGCGACCGCTGCCAAGCTCACTCCCGATCAGCTCGAAACCGCGTTTTTCTCGGTGGTCAAACACGTACCGGATCCGAAGAGCTGGGCAGTGCGCCCGCAGACGCCGGAGCAAGTCGAAATGTTCCGCCCCGCGGAAGGTCGGCTGCCACTCGTCGGCACCGACGCTGCCTACGCCAACGTGAAGTTCCAGGCTCTCGTACTCGGCACCAGCTACGGCACGTTGCGCGTGGCTTCGGTGGACGAGCTACCCACGCTCAACCTGAGTCCGCGCGACATCGTGCTCACCGACGGCATTCCCAACGACATCCCGCTCATCGCGGGGCTCATGACCGAAACCTTTCAAACGCCGCTTGCACACGTCAACGTGCTGAGCCGCAGCCGCGGTACGCCCAACATGGCGCTACGCGATGCACGCAACGATCCGCGCGTCGTACCCTTCATTGGCAAGTTGGTGCGACTGGACGTGTTGGGCTCGAGCTTCGAGCTCAGCTTGGCAGATCCAGCCGAAGCACTCGCATTTTGGGAAAGCCGCAAGCCGAGCGGCGAAACGCTGACTCCAAGGCTCGACCTCTCGCGGCGTGGCGTGGTGCCGCTCGAAACGTCCTCGCTGTCGGACATACCGCTCGTGGGCGGCAAGGCGGCTCAATTCGCCGAGCTCGCCAAGGTCGAGTTCTGCGACGGCGACGTCAGCGTTCCGGATCAGGCTTTTGCCATTCCGCTGGTGCATTCGCTCGAGCACTACGAGCAAAGCGGGGCCAACACGCTACTTGCCGAGTTGCACAGCGATCCCAATTTTTTGGCCGATCCCGCCACCATGGCCGCTGGGCTCGCTCGAGTGCGCGACCTCATCACGAAACATCCTGTCGACCAGGCATTGCACGACGAGGTGGCCACCGCCATCGCGCTGCGCTGGCCGTCCCGGCGCGTGCGCTTCCGCAGCAGCAGCAACGTGGAAGACTTGGCCGGCTTCAACGGCGCCGGCTTGTATCTCTCAGAAGGCATCGAAGCCGAAAACACCGCACGCGACATGGACGACGCCATTCGCGCTGTATGGGCCAGCTTGTGGAACGCTCGCGCCTTCTCTGAACGCGAGTACTACAGCGTCGATCAGAGCCAGGTGGCCATGGCCGTGCTGATCCACCCAGGCTTCCCCTCCGAGCGCGCCAACGGCGTCGCCGTGAGCCGCAGCGTCATCGATCCCAACTTGCAAGACATCGTGTACGTCAATGCGCAGGTCGGCGAAGCCCTGGTGACGAACCCGGCTCCCGGTATTCTCAGCGATGAGTTCAGCTACGACCTGCGCGCCGACACCGTCAGCTTCAACAATCGCTCCAGCTTCAGCCCCGAGGAGCCGGTCCTCAGCCTGGAGGAATCGGCCTTTCTGGTTTGCAACCTCAGAGCCATTCACGACCACTTCCAGCCGCTACTCGATCCTGAAGCCAAAAACCCGTGGTTCGCGATGGATATCGAGTTCAAGCTGATGGGGCCTGCGCGCTCACTCGTCATCAAGCAAGCGCGCAGTTACTCCTTCGGCAAGTCGGCGGCAGATGGCTGGTGCGAGTTCTGACACTACACCGCTGACAAACTCCTCATCGCCTGCCGACTTACTTCATTGCCGGGCAACTACTTCATCGCCCGGCAACTACTTCATCGCCCGGCAACTACTTCATCGCCCGGCAACTACTTCATCGCCTTCGAGTACATCACCTTGTTCGATTGCTCGACGAGGCCGTTGTACGAATTGATCAGGTTCTTCATTGCAGTCGGGCGCGCGTTCGTGCGCGAAGCCGCTTTTGGATCCTTCGCTTCGTTCTCCACCACACGAATCACCTCGTTCGTGGCGTCGCGAAACCACCCCGCGTGCGTCAGCATCTGCTCGTAACCGCCCTGATACAGCGCGTCACGCAGCTTGCCCTTGCGCTCCTTCTCATCCAACGCCTTCGCCTCGTTCAAAGTCGGCTCGAACACGGCGAGCTTCTCGCGCACCGCCGCCAAATCCGGATCTTGCCGATCTGCCACGCGAATCAGCGCTTTGGCGTCGACCATCAGCTTGCGATGATAGTAGTGAAACGCCTTGCCATACTTCTTCTGCGTATCCACCAACTCCTTCTGATCGCGCTCGTCCGTGTACTTGTCCAAAAACACGCGCATCGCCTGCTCGGCGCGCATGTACTTCGTCCAACCCGACATCAGCACGCCGTGTAACTCGCCGGCGCGCTTGCAGCTGTCCTGCTTGAACTTGCTCTTGAAAAAATACTCCGAGGCTTCGTTGCCCGGCTCGTACAGCGCCTCCAGCGCGTCCAGCATTTCGCCCGCCGTCTCGTCCATCTCCACCTTCGGCTTCTTCGACAGCGCCTTGCGCCACCCCTTATACCGATCCGGCGCGCTCGGACCCATGCTGCTAATCCACGATTGCGGCCCCGTCTCCGTGCACGTCGGCCCCTTTTGCGGATCCTTCAAGCGCTTGGTGTAACGGTCGTAGTTCGAGAATACGTGCTCCGACTCGCTGTTGATAATCTGGATATACAGCGAAACTCTCTCCTCTTTCGGCGTCGGCTTATTGCCCGCGGCGCTCGCTTCCCCACTCCAAGTCAACCCACTCAATCCCAACGCGCTCACCAACATCCACGCCGAAACCCGGCCTCGCAACTGCATTCGTAACATATGTCCTCCCACTCCTTTCTTACGCATCCCTACCCAGCATGCTTCCCAAGATCAAGCACGCTCTTGCGCTCATGTAGGACGTGCAGCTCGCGATCCCTAGGCGCTCATGTTGGGGGGCGCAGCGCCGAAAAGTGCGCGAAACTATACGCCGCGAGTCATTAGCGCGGTCGCCGCGCGACATCGTGCGGAACCGCCACCGCGCACGCGCCCCGCTGAAAAGGCGGCCGCCACGTATCACTTTGGATCAACCGGCCACCACGCCACCATTCCACCCGCACCGAACCACAACCCCGCGCGACCAACGCTCCGAGCAACCACCTGCTTCGTCAAACCGATTCGCGACACTGCGCTACACCCCAAGACCGCCGCAGCGCACAACGATTCTTTCCGTCAAAACCGATTCGTGCCTCCGCGCCCCGCTCCGAAACCGGCGCTGCGCACAACGACTCCCTTCGTCAAACCGATTCGCGCCTCCGCGCGCAGTTCCGCCCCGAGACCGGCGCTGCGCAGTTCCGCCCCGAGACCGGTGCTGCGCAGTTCTGCTCCGAGGCCGGCGCTGCGCACAACGACTCCTTTCGTCAAACCGATTCGCGCCTCCGCGCCCCACTCCGAGACCAAAGCTGCGCACCACGACTCGTCGTCAAACCGATTCGCGCCTCCGCGCGCCGTTCCGAGACCAAAGCTGCGCGGATCCGCTCCGAGACCGGTGCTGCGCACAACGACTCCTCGTCAAACCGATTCGCGCCTCCGCGCGCCGTTCCGAGACCGGCGCTGCGCGGATCCGCTCCGAGACCGGCGCTGCGCAGTTCCGCTCCGAGACCGGCGCTGCGCGGATCCGCTCCGAGACCGGTGCTGCGCAGTTCCGCTCCGAGACCGGCGCTGCGCGGATCCGCTCCGAGACCGGCGCTGCGCACAACAACTCCTTTCGTCAAACCGATTCGCGCCTCCGCGCCCCGCTCCGAGACCGGCACTGCGCAGTTCCGCCCCGAGACCAAAGCTGCGCACAACGACTCCTTTCGTCAAACCGATTCGCGCCTCCGCGCCCCGCTCCGAGACCAAAGCTGCGCACCACGACTCCCTTCGTCAAACCGATTCGCGCCTCCGCGCCCCGCCCCGAGACCGGCGCTGCGCAGTTCCGCCCCGAGACCGGTACTGCGCAGTTCTGCTCCGAGACCGGCGCTGCGCACAACGACTCCTTTCGTCAAACCGATTCGCGCCTCCGCGCCCCGCCCCGAGACCGGCGCTGCGCAGTTCCGCTCCGTGACCGGCGCTGCGCGCAACGACTCCCTTCGTCAAACCGATTCGCGCCTCCGCGCCCCGCCCCGAGACCGGCGCTGCGCAGTTCCGCCCCGAGACCAGAGCTGCGCAGTTCCGCCCCGAGACCAGAGCTGCGCACAACGACTCCTTTCGTCAAACCGATTCGCGCCTCCGCGCGCCGCCCCGAGACCAAAGCTGCGCGGATCCGCTCCGAGACCGGCGCTGCGCACGACGACTCCTTTCGTCAAACCGATTCGCGCCTCCGCGCGCCGTTCCGAGACCGGCGCTGCGCACAACGACTCCTTTCGTCAAACCGATTCACGACTCCGCGCCCCGCCCTGAGACCGGCGCTGCGCGGGTCCGCTCCGAGACCGGTGCTGCGCGGATCCGCCCCGAGACGGACGCTGCGCAGTTCGGCGTCGAGACTGGCGCTGCGCACAACGACTCCTTTCGTCAAACCGATTCGCGCCTCCGCGCGCGCTCCGAAACCGGCGCTGCGCGGATCCGTTCCGAGACCGGCGCTACGCGGATCCGTCCCGAGACGGACGCTGCGCAGTTCGGCGTCGAGACTGGCGCTGCGCACAACGACTCCTTTCGTCAAACCGATTCGCGTCTCCGCGCGCGCTCCGAGACCGGCGCTGCGTGGATCCGCTCCGAGACCGGTGCTGCGCAGTTCCGCTCCGAGACCGGCGCTGCGCGGATCCGCTCCGAGACCGGCGCTGCGCGCAACGACTCCTTTCGTCAAACCGATTCGCGCCTCCGCCCCGCTCCGAGACCGGCGCTGCGCACAACGACTCCTCGTCAAACCGATTCGCGCCTCCGCGAACCGGCGCTGCGCAGTTCCGCCCCGAGACCAGAGCTGCGCACAACGACTCCTTTCGTCAAACCGATTCACGCCTCCGCGCGCCGTTCCAAGACCAAAGCTGCGCACCACGACTCCTCGTCAAACCGATTCGCGCCTCCGCGCGCCGTTCCGAGACCGGCCTTTCGTCAAACCGATTCACGCCTCCGCGCGCCGTTCCGAGACCGGCGCTGCGCAGTTCCGCCCCGAGACCAGAGCTGCGCACAACGACTCCTTTCGTCAAACCGATTCGCGCCTCCGCGCCCCGCTCCGAGACCGGCGCTGCGCGGATCCGTTCCGAGACCGGCACTACGCGGATCCGTCCCGAGACCGACGCTGCGCAGTTCGGCGTCGAGACTGGCGCTGCGCACAACGACTCCTTTCGTCAAACCGATTCGCGTCTCCGCGCGCGCTCCGAGACCGGCGCTGCACGGATCCGCTCTGAGACCGGCGTTGCGCAGATCCGCTCTGAGACGGGCGCTGCACCGGCGCTCACCGAGCGACTCGCGATCACTCTTCGCGCGTGGGCGATGCGACTTGCGCTTGGTGCGAGAGTGAGCGGGCCGAATTTCGCTTGTCTGTGTGCATTTCGCTTGACGCGATCTGCACTGCCAGTCGCAGCAATTTGTCGCGACGGTCTCCGAGGTGGCGTTGCGGGAGGCTGTGTGGCTCGCTGACGCGACAGCGCAAAACGAATGGAGTCGAAGTCATTTTGATGAGCAAAGCGCGTTACAAGGGTCGCGCAAGGGGCCGAAAATCTCCGTGTTATGAGTGACGCATGCAATTCGATGCTTCCCTCTCGAACGCAGAATTGTTGGCTCGGATGCCGGTACTCGTACTTTGCGAGCGCAGCGCAACAGCAGAGGTGGTCGAGCACCTGATGGAGATTGATCGCCGCAAGTTGTACCTCAGCGAGGCGTGTTCTTCACTGAGCGCGTACTGTCGGGAGCGGCTCGGTTATTCCGAGGACGCTGCGGGGAAGCGGGTCCGTGTGGCGCGGTTAGCGCTGGAGGTACCACAAGTGTTGGATGAACTTCGCTCGGGTCGCATTCATGCGTCGGGCTTGATCCTTCTCGCGCCGCATTTGACTCGGGAGAATGCGGACGAGCTATTGGGGGAGGCGAAATGTCGCTCGCGGCGTGAGATTGAGCGCTTGCTCGCAGCTCGTTTTCCCCGGGCGGACGTGGAGACAAGCGTCACGCCTCTCGGCACGCCGGCGAGCATGTATCGCGAGCGCAATCCGACGGATGGCGCGGCTCGCGAACGGCTCGAGCCGCTCTCCGCCGCAAGCTACCTGGTGCAATTCACCGCGTCGAACGAGCTGTACGTGAAGCTCCAGCATGCGCGCGAGCTCTTGAGCCATTCCAATCCGGCGGGCGAGTTGGCTCCAATCCTGGAGCGAGCACTCGACGAGTTGATTCGGTGCGAAGAGAAACGACGGATGGGTGCGGGCGCGCCGCGCAAACAACGGCAACTCAAAGACGGGTCACGCCATGTGCCACTCGAGGTCGCGCGGGTGGTATGGAAACGAGACGGTGCGCGGTGTACGTTCGTCGACGACAAGGGTAGGCGCTGCAGCGAACGACGCTTTATAACCATCGAACATCGCATCCCTCACGCTCGCGGCGGTCGGGCCGAACCCCAAAACCTGTGCCTACTTTGTTCGTCGCACAATGCCTACACGGCTGAGTTGGCGTTCGGCGCCGATCACATCGCCCGAAAGAGGCGGGAGGCGCGGCACCGAGCGACGCGCCGTCCAACGAAGTGGCGCGCATCGCAACCTCCAGGCATTGAACAAGTGCCAAGCTGCGCAGAAACGTGCCGCCACAAGCAGACACCATCGTCTCAGCGCACGTCGAACTCGGGGCAAGGTGCAGCGGAAGTTGGAGCGAATCGCAACACGCGGTTGCTTTCGGCCTTGTGCTGGCTTGGGTTTCCGAGGCGCGAAGCGGCGCAAGCGCTCGAGCTCACCGTCGGAAACGGTGAGCAGGATGACTCGGCGCTGCTGCGCGCGGCGCTAGGCCATCTGACACCCGACAACATCCAACGTTCTCACAAGTGAATCTCCACTGTGTCCAACGCTCCTACGATGCAGCTCGACGTGGAAGCGCGCTGTCGATTGCTCACTCACGATCACACTCGGGCAGCTGCCGGGCGCTCCGGCACGACACAGCGCTCACGCGCCGAAACTCAGGTACGAGCGCGCGGCGCTCCGGCGCAACACACCGCTCACCCGCCGACGCTCAGGCGCGCGGCAGGGCGTTCCGCCGCGACACAGCGCTCACCCGCCGACGCTCAGGCGCACCGCGACGCGCTCAGGCGCAACACACCGCGCGCTCAGGCGCAACACACCGCGCGCTCAGGCGCAACACACCGCGCGCTCAGGCGCAACACACCGCGCGCTCAGGCGCAACACACCGCGCGCTCAGGCGCGCCGCGAGGCGCTCCAGCGCGAGGGAAGCCACTTGGGGGCGAACTTACTTCGGGTCGGTCGGCAGTAAAACCACACGCGACGGGTTCCATAGTTCGTGGCGGCTGAGGGGTAGACCGAGCCCGGGTCCAACGATGACGAGGGCAAACGTTTCGCCGTCCGAGAGGCTCGTGAAGCCGGCGTTCCTGAGAACGCTCGACCACGGCTCTGCGTAGACTGTCGCTGATCCGCTCGACATTTCGAGGCGCCAGTCGCTACCGTTCACTCCGTAGGATGCGGCGTCGGCGCTGAGATCGGGCACCCGCGGCAAGATTTCGCCGAGCTCGACGTCGAACGCAATTCCGCGGAGCGCATCGTTGGCTTCGGTTGGCGCTGAGATCACCGAGAGCTTGGGGCTGGCCAGTGACGCATGCACGACTTGCAAACCCAAGCGGAAGGGCGACGTGCGACGCGACATTTGGACGAGCACGGCGCTCAGGCTCGGCGCTTTGCCAGAGTAGCCAGCTCCACACGCGTTCGGCGCGAGGCGGCTGTCGAATGCCTCGCCACCGATGCACCCGTTCGCGACGAGCAGCGCGCTGCGCCCCACCGAGAGCGTGCCGGCCGGAACCGTTGGCAAGCGCCCAGCGCGCAAGCGCGGTGGCTCGCTCGCGGGACCACCGCCCTCACCTGCCGCTGCGTCTTCACTGCCGTTCGCGCCACCGGCACCACCTGCGCCGCCTGCTCCGGGCGCGCCACCAGCTCCAGACGCGCTCGGAGGCGCGGCTGCTTCTTCACTGCGGGCGACCGCGACGGCCTGCTCACAATCGAGCCCTGCAACCAACGATAGGTCGCCGCTGATGATCCAGGTGGAAAGCGCGTCGGCGGCGAAGTCTACGCCTTCGACGGCGCGCACGACCCAAGACTTCGCGTAGCTCAACCCGCCTTCCGGGGCCGGCACGCCGAGCAAAGGCGCATCGGCGGCGTCGCCTTTCGCGAAGCAGAACAGCGATGGGCCTGCATCCACGACTCCATGAACCACGCTGAGCACGTTTTCGCCGGGAGACTCATCGGGAGCACGCCCGCCGCTCGCGGTGGTGCCCCCGTTACCGTGCGGCTGATTGAATCCACCGCTCGCCAGCGTGTTGCCGCCTTGTGCAGTGGCACGACCGCCTTGCCCGCCGCTCGATCCCTTCGCGAGCGCGCTGTGATCTCCGTCGCAAGCGGGAGCCGCAAACACCAAACCGATGACGCCGAACAGCCAACCTCGCACTCCGCTCATATGCCACCGCGCGCGCATGACTTCAATTCATGCGGTTTTTCTCGGCGAGTGGCCAGCCGTGATTCAACGGGCCGTGCCCCTGACCCAAGCCGGGCGCCGTTCGCAACGCGCGCGCCACGTAATGTCGAGCGCGCTCGATCGCGCTCACCAGCGTGAGCCCTTCGGCAATGCCCGTTGCAATCGCGGAAGCCAATGTGCAGCCCGTGCCGTGGCTCGATCGCGTGGGAATGCGAGGGCTCTCGAAGCGGTGCTCGAGACCATCGATGGTGCGCAGCACGTCAACGACGCGATCGCCCGGAAGGTGGCCACCTTTGACCAGCACGGCGGCTGGCCCGAGCGTGAGTAGGCGTTCGGCCACGCGAGCCAGATCGTCCTCGTGGTTGACGTCGATGCCCGTGAGTGCGGCGGCTTCGGGAGCGTTCGGAGTGATCAGCGCGGCGAGCGGCAGGAGGCGTTCGATGAGCTCACCCGTGGCGCGTTCATCGAGCAACGCGGCACCGCCCTTCGCCACCATCACCGGATCGACCACAACCGGAATGGATGTCGCGCGTGACTCGAGCTCCGCGGCCACCACCTTGATGATCGGCGCCGAATACAACATGCCCGTCTTGATTGCGTCGGCACCGATGTCATCGAGCACAGCGCGCATCTGCTCGCGCACTAAGCTCGGATCGACGCCGGTTACGCTGAACACGCCCAAAGTATTTTGCGCAGTGAGAGCGGTAAGGGCGCTGGCAGCGTAGCCGCCCAGCATGGTCACGGTCTTGATATCAGCTTGAATACCAGCGCCGCCCCCAGAATCGGAGCCGGCCACGATTAGAACGCGGGGAATCACGCGCGAAGGATCATCCGAAGCCAGTCATCGCGCAAATTCAGTCGCGAAACACCGCGTTCGGCATGGGTAGCACCTCGTATTTGAACCCAATCCCCGAGAGCAAGGCCGGATCGTTCGCGGTCATGTCGTTGAGAGCCGCTTCGTTGGGTACACGCACCACGCCGAGGCCCCACGCGCCCTTTGGATCCAGAACCGGCCCAAACAGAATGGCGGTCTTCTCCGCCAACTTCTGCGTCCAATACGCGACGTGGGCTTGCATTATCTGCCGCTCCGATTCGGTCATGTCCATAGGGAACGTCGGTCGCGGCGGCAGCAAACGACACATGAAGAACTGGCTCGCTGGAGGCGCTGCGGCTGGCACCAGGTGCGCAATCAGCCAACCAAGCACGCGCTCCCAGCCCGACGCGTGACGCTGACACGCCTCCGGGCGGCCACTGAACCCTTCGTGACGCAACGTCACGCGTGTGCCCGAAGGAATTGCGTCGAGCAAGTACGTAACCTTCGTAGCAGCACCCTCGGCGAAGTCGGGCTGCCAGGTTTGCACGACCTTGCGGGGAGGATCGAGCTCCAGATACTCACCACGGACTTCGAACGGCCTGCCGTCTGCGCCCTTGCCGGCAGCGCGCCATTTGCCACCCACTCGCAGCTCGGCGCTGAACTCCGTGGTCCGGTAGAGGTCGTCGGAGCCCCACCACTTGGTGATCTCTTCGCTGGTGAGCGCACGGTACACTCTCTCGGGCGGCACTCCAATTTCGACGGTCGCCAAGATTTTGCCGTCGGAAAGGTCAGCGATGGCGCGCGCCGCGCCGGAATTGCGAGTGCTCATGTATCCTCCAGGTAACGTTTCAGATTGTTGAGATTCTGCTGCCAAAACGAACGATAGCCTTCGAGCCAGCCAGCCACGGTTTGCAGCCCATCAGGCTCGAGCTGGTACACGCGAGCGCGACCAAAACGCTGCTCGCTCACCAGCCGCGAGTCACGCAGTACACGCAGGTGCTTGGAAATGGCTGGACGGCTTTGCTGAAAGTCAGCGGCCAGCGAATTTACCGGCGCCGGACCGGCGCGCAGTCGGTCCAAAATTGCGCGCCGCGTGGGATCAGCAATGGCACGAAAGATATCTGTATCGGCGCGAGCGCGGTGCATTAGGTAACCGATTGGTTACTGATAACTGGCAGGAGCCCGCCTGTCAACAGTGCGCTGCTGGTGCAACGGCTTCGAGCGTCCGTGCACTTTGCGCGATCGGAACGCCGAGGTGCCGCCATCTGAGAAGTGTGCGCGGAGAGGTCCGTCCCCTCATCTCTCTCGTCAGAGCGCCAGCGGAGGAGCGCAAAGTCGACGAACATCCGGAGCGTTCCGGGTACTTCGAGCAACCGGCGCAACCGCGCGAAGCGGGTCGTCTGGAGGCAGCGCTCGCGCGTCACATCGATTTCGTCTGGCGTGTGTTGCGCCGCACGGGCCTTCCCGAAGCAGACGCCGAAGAAGCGGCGCAAGACACATTTTGGGTTTTTGCTCGCCGCCTCGATTCGGTGCCCGTCGCCGCGGAGCGTTCATTTTTGGTTTCGACCGCGCTACGACTCGCGGCAGATCGCCGGCGCGCCAAGTGGTACTCGTCGAGCGTCGAACTCGATAGCGATACACGCGCGTCCGATGGTCCCTTGCCCGACGAGGCCGTCGATTTGCGGCGCGCGCGAGCTTTGATCGACGGCGCGCTCGCCAGTCTTTCACCCGCGGAACGCGACGTCTTCGTTCTAACAGAGCTCGAGGAAATGCCGCGCCCGGAGGTCGCACGCGTGCTCGAGATTTCGGAAGGCACCGTAGCATCGCGTCTTGCACGCGCTCGCGAGCGCTTCCACGCAGCACTCAAACGTCTGGGTGCGCGTCGCCCCACAAACCCGGCTACGAAAGTGAGGAGCCCGTGACACGCGAGGATCGCGACGTGCCGCCCTCGGAGCCCCGTTTCACCCTGGAGGAGCTCGCCTTCTTCGAGCGACTGCGCAGCGAGGTCCGGCGCGAGCGTGCACCGGCAACGCTGGCTGCGCGCATTCTCGACAGCGTCGCAGAAGACTCGCGACGCCAGCGCGCTCTAGCCACGTCAGCCCCGCCGCGTCCAGGAGGGCGCTGGCGCTTGCTCGCGTCGGCGTTGGCTCTTCCAGCCGCCGCCGCCGTTGCCTTCGCTGCCGGCCGATCTTCGAGTTCGCACAGCCCAGGATCTGCGAGCAGCGCGATTTCGCGCGAACCTGCTGCGGACACGTCGCGCGACGGCAACGCGAGCGCCGCTTCGCGCAGCGTCAACGCAAGCACCGCATCGCGCAACGGCAACGCGAGCGCCGAGCGTGTAAACCCAGTGTTCGACCCATGCACAGAGCGGAACGTTGCAGTCGCGCCAACGTCCGTGTCGGCACCAACGCGGAGCTCAGATTTTCTCATCGATGACTTCGAAGATGGCGACGACGCGATTCTCCCTCACCCGGGTAGACAGGCTTTTTGGCGCTGGGTGCGTGAAACCGATGCGCCCGGCACGGCTCCGGCCTTGCTACCCATTCCCCGCCCGGGTGCAACCGCCGTGAACCGGCTGGCGCTGCACGTCAAAGGCGGCCGCCTGAGCGACTGGGGTGCCGCGGTCGAGTTTACGTTCTCTTCTTCTTGCTACGACGCCTCCGCCTACGCAGGCATCGCCTTCTCCGCACGCGGCCCCGGTCGCATCTACGTTGCTCCGCGCGAGCCCGCCGTCATCCCTCTCGCGGAAGGCGGCAGTTGCGAACGTGACTGCCACAACCCGCACGTCCAGAAAATCGAACTGGAAAATCGCTTTCGCAATTACGAAGTGCGCTTCGTCGACGTGCGTCAACGCGGCTTGGGCAAACCCCCTCTCGATCCCAAGCGCCTGAACAGCCTCGCCTTCCTGATCCGTCCCGAAGACACACCGTACGATCTCTGGATCGACGATGTGCGCTTCATCCCGCGTTGACTCTCGCGGTGGAGTTCAGCGCGGTTTACCAGCCAAAACGGCTTCCGCGGCCGCACAGGCACGCTCGAATGGATCTGCCGGGAAAGCCTCCGCAGGCGTGGTGCTCGCGGCGGTGAGCGTGAAGCCAGCCTGGACGAGCCAAAACGACCAGGTTGCGAAGGCGATGCGCAACGAACCACCCCCATCCCACCAGATTGCGCTCCCAGCGACACCAAGGCCGATGAACACGGGTTCGAGGAACAGCGCGCGCGCGAACGGACGCGGATGCAGGACGCTGCTGCGGCAGATGGATAGAATGACGAGCGAAAGCGCGAACAAGGCCGCGTCGTCGCGAACCAAGAACGCACACGGGAGCGCGAGCATCATCGCGAGTGAGCCAGCACGCACGCCGCGGCGCAAGTCGCTGCTCACAACCGAAAGGTAGAGCGGGACAGCAAGTAGACTTGCCAACGTCACCGGGTAGTTCGTACTCAACGCGAGGACGAGAGATACGAAGGGTGCACACGCGCCAGCAACCAGAGCAAACGCAACTCCGCGGAACAAACTGGACCTAGCCATGGGATGGCTCCTTGGTAGCTGCGGCTTTGCGCCGCATGAGTTCGAGCTCAACTTGCTCTTCGCTCACAGGCACCAAGGTCGATTCGATGCGACCGCTCTCCCGATCGCAGAGGAAAGCTTGGACGCGTGCGCGAAGCTCCTCGAGCGCAACTTGTTGCGTTGCCAACGTACCGCTGAGTTCCTTTTGCTCTTCGGCGCATTCGTGCATGCGCGCCCCGATGCGCTCCACAAGATTGCGCTGATTGAGGACCTGTTTCAGCGCGTAACGCGCGAGATCTTCGCGATTTTGCGCGATGGCTAGCTCCGCGTCGCGCTCGGCACGATCGACCTCTTTCTGGGCGCGCTCGCGCTCGACGCTGAATCGCTTCCAATCCGCTTCGAGCTTGAGCAGTCGTTCGCGCTTGCGCTGCACCTCGAGTTCGGCGTCGCGTAGACATTGCTTGAGGAGCAATGATTCGTCTTCGAGCGCGTCGACCAAGCCATGCGCATCCGCGCGAAGGCTACGTTGAATCCTTTGAAGAAAACTCATTGTTGCCTCCGCTCTCAGTAGGTGGCCGAAGACGGCATGTTCTTGTACGAACCACTGTTGCGTGTAGCAAAGCTGCCCGCGATCTGCGCCTTGGCCGCCGACGCTCGCACGCTTCCGCCCGCGACTTGCGCGGCCTTGGCTGGCGCGGCCGACGCTTTGAAGTTCTCGATTTCCTGGTCGAGGCGCTGGTTACCTAGGCGCCTCGCCAGCGTCTGGTGTCTCTCGGCGCTGGCGATGGCCAAGTCGACGTCCTTGGCGTTGCCTTCGCGAATGGCGGCGCCGAGTTGCTCCTTGCTGCGCGCCAGCTCCTCCTCGAGCACCGCGCGCTCCCATACACGCTGATTGAAGCGTTTCTCGAACTCGGCGCTGTCCGCAACACACACGACGTTCGGCAACGCCGGCGCGGCAACTTCTTGTGGCTTCTCGCCCTGGCGATAACGCACACTGAGCGAAGCAAGCGAAAAGGACTCGAGCTTTTCGTTCGGAACCTGGAGCGTGAGCCACAGCTCCCGCTTGTGGTCCGCGTACAAGCTACCGAGCGGCACGACCGCGCTGCTCCCTTGTTTGCTGAAGCTCGAGCCGGAGGCGCTCACGAGCTCCACGCCGGGCTCGAGCTGGACGTGCAGCTCCGCGCGTTGCGCGTAGGTCTCACCCGCGGTCTTGAGCTCCGCGCTCAGTAGCGTGGGCAACGTTTCGAGCTTCGCCAGGTAGTAGAACGCGCCCGTGCCGGCTCGCGCCAGCGAAGTCATCACATTTTCATCGAAGTCAGCGCCGACTCCGATCGCACTCAGCACTGAGTCGGCTTGATTCACGCGACGTGCACGCGCGCTGAGCCCGCTCAGGCTGCTGTCGCCAGCATTGGCGAGGCCATCGGAAAGCAGCAACATGCGTTGCACTCGGCCAGCGCTACGCGCGCGAGTGAGCTCTTGGAGACCTAAATCAAGGCCTTCGCTGATGTTGGTGCCGCCTGCTGTGGTTAGCTCACCGACGTCGCGCAGCCAGCGGTGACGCGCGGCGCGCGCCGTTTCGCCCAATGCGATGCGGACTTCGGCGGTGCTCTCGTAGGTCACCAAACCAAAGCGATCGTTGTCCGCCAGGCGATTGACCAGCTCGCGCAACGCCTGCTTGCCGAACTCGATTTTCTGCCCGCCCATCGAGCCCGAGCGATCGAACACCACCACGAAATCGGTGGGCGCGCGCTGCGTAGTTCCGAGGCCATGAGTGTCCAAGGTAACCGCGACGTGCACCTGATTGTCCTGTTTTTGAAGGACCGCCGTGCGATCGAGCTCCGCGCTGACACGCAGCGCACCCTGCTCGCCGGGCGGCAGCGGCGCGATCGGATCCTTGGTTGCAGCCCAAGGTGGTGTTTCTGCCCCTTTCAAGGCTGGCAAACCCAGCTTGACGCCCGGCGTCGCGAACACTCCGGAAAGCGCGGGTGAGTACGCGGCACGCGCCGCGACCGTTACGAACAACAAGCCACCCAACACCCAATAGCCAATCTTCCTATTCTTATCCATGGCAGCACCTCTGCGCGGCCCCTTGATCCCGCCGCGACGAGAACAGAAGTAGCTCAGCGTGCGGAGCTTCATGCGAAAGGTTCCGTAAATTAGCCGCGCCCGCGTTTTACGTTGGTTTTACATAACAGCAGGCAGAAGGCGCGCTTTTACGTTGGCTTTACATTCGGCGCGCGACGCTGTTGTAAACTGGGCAACGGTGACAGCCCCCTCCCCACACGCTCCGCACATCTTGGTCGTGGAAGACGAGCCCAGCATCCGGCAGGGCCTGCTCGATGTCCTGATCTTTCGCGGTTATCGCGCAGACTTCGCCGTCGACGGGAAACAAGCGTTGCAGCGCGCGGCGCAACAAGATTTCGATCTGGTTTTGCTCGACGTGATGCTACCCGAGCTGGATGGCTTCGGCGTATGCCGCGCGCTGCGCGAGCGCGGCGCGGCACTGCCGATTCTGATGCTCACCGCCAAAAACGCCGAGGACGACGTGCTGCGCGGGTTCGAAGCTGGCGCCGACGACTATGTCACCAAGCCGTTCAGCATTCGTCAGCTGCTCGCGCGTGTACAGGCCCTGCTGAAGCGTAGCCGCAAGCCTACCGACGAAAGCTTTCGCTTCGGGCCGCTCGAAGTTCAGCCCGAGCACGGCCTCTTGCGCGGTGACGCTGGCGAAGTGGAGCTCAGCCAAAAGGAAGTGGAAATCTTGCGCGTGTTGGCAGAGGAGCCAGGCCGCATCGTCAGCCGGCGTGTGCTCTTGCGCGACGTGTGGGGCATGCACAACGTCGACCAAGTCGAGACACGCACAGTCGACGTGCACATTGGCAAGCTGCGCAAGAAGCTCGGTGCCCACGGCGAGCTGCTCGAAACCGTGCGCGGACAAGGGTATCGGCTGTGCAATTCGACGCGATAACTCGACTCCGCATCGCTTTCATCACGCTCGGCCTGCTGCTGCTCGCGCCGCTCGGCTGGTTGATGCATTCGGTGAACATCCGTTTGGAAACGCAGCGCCGGCTGCGCCACCAGGTCGTCGCCGAGCGTATTTTCGACGAGCTCGAACGTGAGCTCACGCGTGTACTGGAGCAACAGTCGGCGATTTCCAGCGGCAACTTCGACTCCGAGATGTCCAGCTCGAGCTGGGAGCCTTACGTGGTTGGGTACTTCAAGAGCGATGGCGCTCGGACCCACTTGCTCGATGCCGAAAAGCTCGATCCAACGCGACGCAAGAGGCTCGCCTGGGCGTTGGAGCAGGAGGGCGTCATCGACAAGAGTCCAATCGATGCCAAACAGCTCGGGGGCCTCGGCGTACCGAAGCCAGCTCCCGACGCCGTGATGCAAGCTCCGCGACTCGATGAGCGGAGCAACGTCGCGCCAGCCAAACCAGCCAGCGGCTCGATGAGTCCCGCCGAAGTCATGCGCAAGCTCAATCGAGCTACCGAAGAGCGCAACCAACGACAAGAGCCGGCCCTGTGAGCAAGCCAATGCGAAGCGTGTTCGTGCTGCTCGCCCTTTTCGTCGCGCTACTCTCGAGCACGGAGGGGCGCGCCGACGACCCTGCCCTGCACACTTTCCGAGTCGTCTCACCCGGCAGCAATACGCTCGTGTTCACGCGCGCACGGCCGAACGGGCGCGACAGCGAAGGAGTGGTGATCGACTCCGAACACCTCATCAGCCTGCTCAAAGCGCGTGTGTTGCAAGCGCGCGGCTTGGACGAGGTTGCGGAACTGAGCTCGCTGGGCGCCTCCTTCCCGTCACTCGACGCATACACGCGACGGAGCCCTGCCAAACGAGCGAAGCTCCCGAGCGAGGGAGGATACGAGTTTTCGCACGGCTTCGCTGCACCGTTCGAATCGTTGCGCGCGAGCCTCAACTTGAGGCCATTGGCGGAGCCAGAAGACGGCACACTCGTGTTCCCGCTGGGCATCGTGCTCGGCGTGAGCTTGGTATTCGGTCTATTTGCGCTGTACCGCATGGCCGCGACCCAAGTTCGCTTCGCCGAACGTCGCAACAACTTCGTGTCCGCTGTGTCTCACGAGCTCAAGACGCCGCTCACCGCCATCCGCATGCACGCCGAAATGCTCGAGGAAGATTTGGTGGGCGGGGACGACAAACGTCACGAATACTACCGAACGATTACGCGCGAGAGCGAGCGACTCACGCGCTTGATCGACAACGTGTTGGCGCTGTCTCAAATCGAGCGCGGCACACGGCGCTTGGCGTTGATGGTGGGCGACATTCTGCCGAGCGTGCGTGAGGCCATCGACATGTTGCGCCCGCACGCGCAAGCGCTGGGGTTCGAGCTGGAGCTCGAGGCAACGCCGGATTTACCCAGCGTGCGCTACGAGCCCGACGCGCTGAAGCAGGTGCTCTTCAACTTGGTCGACAATGCACTCAAGTACGGGCGTGATGCAGCCGAGCGTCGCATCAGCGTACGCTGCGAACCCTGCGCATCCGGGGTAGCCGTCAGCGTGCGCGATCGCGGTCCGGGTGTGCGACGCGAGCACCTGAAGTCGGTTTTCGAGCCATTCTTCCGCGGCGAGCACGAGCTAACCCGCAAGAATCAGGGCACGGGTATCGGGCTCTCGTTGGTAAGGGGTCTGGCCAAAGCCATGGGTGCGACGGTTCAAGGTGAGAACGCAAACCCAGGTTTTTCAGTGCGACTGGTACTACGCGCTGCGCAGGGCTAAAAATCTCGCCTCTTCGCCGTATTTGCTCAGGCTGAGCCGGTTTTGGCTTGCGGTGGACACAGCCCCGGTGAGTCGCGCGCGCACATCCAGCACATGGTAACCCCCCTCAAGTTCGTTGGCGACGAGCGGGCGCTGTTACAAGCGCTTCGAGCTCGTCACCCCGGAGCGGTTGCGGCGTTCTACGACGCCCACGCGGGGCACGTGCAGCGCACGCTGCGTTCGGCGATGGGCGCCGACGCGGACCTACCCGATATGCTCCAAGAAGTGTTCATACGCGCGCTCGACAACATCGCGGATCTCGATGATCCCGAGCGCATGCGCAGCTGGCTCACCACGATCGCGGTGTTCACGGCGCGCGCACACATCCGGCGCCGAGCTCGCCGCAACTGGCTCAGCCTGTTCTCACCTGAGCGTACGCGCAGCGAAGAACAAGAGCCGCCCTGCTCCGATGCTCGCGCAGCACTGCGCGAAACTTACGCCGTACTCGATCGCATGCGCGTCGACGATCGCATGGCCTTCGTGCTGCGCTTCGTCGATGGCATGACTTTACCCGACGCCGCGGAAGCCTGCGGTGTCTCTTTGGCCACCATCAAGCGCCGTTTGGCTCGCGCGGAGAAGGCCTTCATCGAAGCCGCGCGCCAGCGCCCCATTCTCGAGCAGTGGTTGGAAAGGGGGACGAGATGGAATCTCCGAAAGCAAGGCTGAAGCTCGACAGCGCTGAGCTCGGTCAGGTGGGGGAAACGATTCAGCGCGCTCTGCAAGAGGAAACCCACGCCGCGGAAGACATTCGCATCGCACGCGCGGAGCTCTTGCACGCCGTCACACACGCGGAGCTCCCGCGCCAGCCGCGTGGAGTGTTTGCTTTGTTGCTGCACCCGCGGGTGCTCGCGAGCTTTGTCGCGCCGATCGCCGCCATGGCGATTTGGCTGTTCTACGTGACGCGGCCGATCTCGTTTTCGGTAGGCCCGAGCGAGAGCTCGAGCTCCGGTCATCTCGGCGACGTCGTCGAGGCCGCTGCCAGCGAGTCGCTTCCGTTGAACTTTTCCGAAGGTTCCTCGGTCATGCTGGAGCGGGGTGGGCGCGCGCGCGTGTTATCCGCCGATTCCAGCGGTGCGCGGGTTCTGCTCGAGAGCGGGGCGGCCGAAGTATCTATCACGCATCGTGTTGGCAGGACCGCGCATTGGCACGTCGAAGCCGGCCCTTTCCGCGTATTGGTGACGGGAACCCGCTTTCGCGTGGCTTGGGATCCTGCCGCGCATGCTTTGGATCTGAAGTTGCACGAAGGGAGCGTCGTGGTCACGAGCCGCTGTCTCGACGCGCGCGGGAGCACCCAAATCGAGCGGAGTGTGTTCGCAGGTGAATCGGTTTCGCTGAGCTGCCCTGCAGCCTCCGACGGGCTTACTAGCAACGAGCCGGCGGCGAGCGCCGCAGTAGGCGAAGCAGCACCGTCAGCTGGGATCGAACCGAGCGCGGACGCACCGCTGCGAGCGCCGCCGCGTGCCGAGCCGGCGCGCTCGGAGTCGCTCGACGCGTATCGCAAGCACCTATCGGCAGGGCAATGGGCAGACGCGATTCAGGCCGCGGAGCGCGCCGACTTTGCGCGCGTCGTAGCGAACGCGCCGCAAGGCGATCTGCTGCAACTGGCAGACGCAGCGCGGCTCTCGGGCCGCGCCGCGCGCGCCGTACAGGCTCTGAACGCGGTGCGGCAACGCTTCCCCGGCTCGAACGAAGCGGCCACGGCGGCATTTGCGCTCGGTCGCATCGCCTTCGATCAACGCAAAGCCTACGCCGAAGCTGCGCGCTGGTTTTCTGCCTATCTCGCCGAACAGCCGAACGGCCCCCTGATGGGCGACGCCTTCGGCCGCTTGATGGAAGCCCATGAGCGACAAGGTGATACGGATGTCGCTAAGGCCGACGCGGAGCGCTACTTGCGCCGTTTCCCGCAAGGCCCTTATGCTCCCGAGGCTCGCCGAATCTTGGCGAACTGAGGAGCTCGCCGCTTGCGTCAATCCGCCCGCCGGGCGTGCCCGAATCTGGGCTCACGCAGAACCACGCCGCTCCTCTGCGCGCTGTTCGCAACGCCGAGCGCGTTGGCGCAAGTCGGAAGCGCTCCCGCCGCACCGCCCTCGGCCGCCCCGACGCGCCCTGCCGAACACGCAACGCGCCCTGCCGAACACGCAACGCGCGTGTCCGAACCTGGGACGCGCACCTCGGAACCAGCACAGCAACTCGTGCTGCTCATCTCCGAACGTCCTGACGATCCTTTCATCGAGCGCATTCGGGCCGAGCTGCTTGCAATCGGCTTCGTCACCCAACGCCGCAAGAATGACACCCCGCTGGAACAGGCAGCGCGCGACGTCCACGCCGTAGCCGCCATTCGCATTCTGCCTACCCGACAGGGTGTGGAAGTGTGGATGGCAGATCAAACCTCGGGGCGCTCGCTCTTGCGGCAGGTGATCGTCGACGAAAGCCCAGGTGGCCCCAATCACAGCCTGATTGCGCTTCAAACAGCGGAGCTCTTGCGCACCAGCTTGTTTGCACGAGCAGCCGCAGAGCCTAGCGCGCAACCAGCACAAGCGGGCCAATCAAGCCAACCGACTGAAACGCAGCGTCCACCAGCAACGCCCGCAGCCACGCCGGACACGCCGGCAAATGCGCCGCCGAACGCACCCAGTGTAGCGCCGCCCAGCGCAGGGCTCGAGGCAGCACTGGGAGCGCTGTACAGCCCCGGTGGTTCCGATGCCGCGCTTCAACTTTGGATCTCACTCGAGCGCTCCTTGAGCCATCACGTAGCCCTCGCGCTGGATCTCAGCGCACCGCTGCGTGCCGCGGCGCTCGACGGCCCTGAAGGCACAGCGCACATCGGCACGTACCTCGTCGGCGCCGTCTTCCTCCTTCAAACACGCACCTCGAACGGACGTTGGTTCGTGAATGCCGGCCCTGGGCTCGCTGCCATGCGCCTCAGCTTCGACGCCTCCCCCAACGCGCCGCTCTTCAAGAACGCGAGCGGTGTGACAACCGCGGCTGCCTACGCTCGCTCCGACTTCGGCGTCGAGCTCGTACCCTGGCTACGGCTCGGCGCGCGCGCAACGTCCGGCGTCGCTTTCGATCGCATCGACGTCAGATTCGCTGGCAACCAAGCTGGCAGCTGGGGACGCTTCTTCGCCGGCGCCTTCTTCTTGGCAGAAGTGCCCTGGCGCTAGCGCCGCAACGGCCCTACGGCTCGAAGCGCACGTCATCGATCCAAATATCGAAACCGCTCTTCGGTGGCCACAAAATCAAGCCCACCAGCTGGTCGCGCCGCAACGGCACCAAAGGATCGCCAACCCCGGCTTGCGCCAGCTGATCGAAACGAATTTCGTGACGTTCCCAGCGCGTCGACAAAACGATTTCGGTTCGGTGAAAGTCCATGCAGCGATTGCACATGCCAGAGTTCCACGCAGTATCCATCGTCGTGACGCCAACCGGCGTCGTCAATGACGCTCCGCTGTCGCCCCCGAGCGCCGCCCAAAAAGAAATGCCCCCATACGCCGAGGCATCGTACGGCCGCGCCATAGCGTTCACGAAAATACGAAACACCGCCGTCCAGTTCGCACCCCAATCCGTGAAATCTCGACCAGCGAAGTGGCCCGCCTCACGCCCGCGCGCAGAACACTGCGACGACGACTCTGCCGTCAGCACCACCGACGTCGCGTCAGAACCCACCACCCAGGCTCCATCGCGAGCACCCAAGTGCGGCAACTGATTATCGCCGCGTTCGAAGTCGTCGATGAGTGCGTCAGCAGGCTCGGTCGCCACCTCCTCCAACGGCCCCCGCAGCGGTTGCGACGGACAGCCTTCACCCACCTGAATCGGTTCCACTTCAGACGTGCACGCACCGCACATCAACGCGAGTCCCAGCCCCAACGCCCGCGCCGAACAAACGCGCTCTGCGAGCGCGATGGGCGCAAACCGGAAGCGAAGCGGCGGCATTACCTGGCAGTTTCCACCGCCACCTTCTCGCGACGCAAGCGCCAGCGCAGAGACGCATCGAGAGCGCTGCGGCCTTCGCTCCACCAGGGCCGAGGAAACACCTTTCCCCGACCCTGGCGTGCGAAACCAGCCCCCTCCTCCTGACCCCTCCCGGCGCGGCCCCGAAGCGCCGCGTCGCTCCCTATTCTGCGTTCGCGACTACAAGAACAGCGGCCCCTCGAAGTCGATACGCAGCTTGCCCTGGTTAGTAGCGCGAATCACTTCGTGCACCACAACCGTTCGCTCGGCGGGACTCATCTCCCCAAGTGCAGACGAAAGCTCCCGCCGTTCGCGTTCTGTCCAAACGCCACGCCGGATCCCCTCTGCGACTTGCGCCTTCGCCTGCGTGTACGCAGCCGTTGGCGCAGCGCCTGCCATCGCCTCTTCAGCATCTGCAAGCTCCGTCTCGGCGTTCGCTGCTTTCTGCGCGTGCGCTGCATTCACTTGCGGCGCTTGCAGCGTACCGTCGGCCAGCGCGGCACGCACTTCCTCCCGAACCACCCCGCGCATCAACGCCATGTCGAGCGAACGCTCCATGCCAGCCCCGAGCTGTGCATTCAGCGCACTTGCCTCTGCCGGCTTCGCTGCCGCTGCAGGCGCTTCCGCTCGGCTCTTGATCGGTGCCTCAGGTTGTCGATGGGCGAACCACCCAACCCCCAATCCCACACCCAGACAAAGCGCGCACACTGCCGCTGTTTTGCTAGTCATTCACCACCTCCGCTCGAGTTCGAAACTACAAATGGCTCGAATAGTTCACGACGATCAAGCGATCACAACTCGACGCATCCGGATTGATGCTGAAGTACACGTAGCTGGCTGGATTGATGGACTGTGCGACGTGAACCATGTTGGCATCGCCAGTGGAACACGAGCGCGTCGCCCCCGACGCATCACGGGCGTAACACACGGTCGAGTAACTACCCGTATCATATGAGTAAACCGAACAACCGATGAGCTGATTCGAATCAGCACTGTTGCGCGCCACTCGCAGCGTTCCCCTGGCAGAAAGCTGGCCGTTCGTCTCCGTGAAGAACGTAACAGCCGTGTTGCTCACCGTGCCCGCGGACGCGACCCCACCAACTAGCAGAGACAACGCCAACACACACCCACTCGCCCACACGAATCGTCGCTTGTTCATTCGCTTCCTCCTAGCGTTCGTTTGTTTCGATACGCACATACCCGCTCCCAGCACGCACTTCGCCCCGCAATCGAAAACAAACCACCGAGCGCTTCGCTCGTTCACGCGTCGGTGGACCTAACCGACTCGGCCATGCAAACACGACTGCCCAGCATGCACCGCTTTCGAGCGTCAGCACATGCCCATCAACAACTACACCCGCACCACATCGCCGCTGCTATCGGCCGGAGCTGATGCACACGAAGAACGTGAATGGATATAACCACGCCTCCACTTGCTAATCAAGCAATGTAAACGCGCGCGCTGACATTTATTGACCGCACGAAAGTCCGTCTCGACTGCACGCGCTCAACCATACGCGCCATTCAGCGCATCGAAACAATTCGCGATCGCGGCGTGCAACCACGCGCACGCAGCTTCGCTCGCAACGTGACGTGCAGTTCCTTCACCGCTTTGCCACGCAGCTTTGCCCGGCCGGCCTCTATCGGGACGAGCGCCCGTTCTCAGGTGCTTTTCGCGGCTTCTGCAAGGGGCTCGTCGAACGCTCGCTGCTGAGGTAGGGTCCGCGCCACGAGCGACATCAACCACAACGTTACCGACTGGCCCCTTGGCGGAATGGCAGACGCGGAGGATTTAAAATCCTTTTCCAGCAATGGAGTCCCGGTTCGAGCCCGGGAGGGGCTACCGCCAACGCCAACCAAAGAGCCTCGACGGCACGCGGGACAGACCGGTTCGAACGGCTATGAGCACTAGCACAGGTGCGCACGCCGTCTCGATACCAAACGCCTGGCCGCGCTTGTACCTCGATACAGCAGAGATCCTCTGCATCGCAGATCGTCGCGCGGACGAAGGTCTGGTGCGTGACCTCGTCCAGGCCATGTGGACACGTTGCATGCTGTTGGTCGTGAGCCTTGAACACCTGCAGGACGCGATTCCGCGAGCGACCGATCGGGACGCGCCGATTCGCATCGCCGACGCGCTGGAGCGCTTCGAGCTTCGCGCTGTCGTGGTCCGCACACCAGCCGAAGTTGAGCCTTGGACGGCCCGAAGCAGATATCGAACTCGCGCCTGCGGCAAACATCCGCGAGCTCCTGATGTTCCCTCAAGGGCACCATACACTGCACAAGCTGGCGTCCGCACACGACGCGCTTCACACCGCAAACGTGAATTTTCGCGACCTACTCTTGAGCGAAAGCGCTGCTTTCAACAAGGCGGAATTCGAGCTTTGGCTCCAGTGCCTGGTTACCCTTGTTCGCGGGTGGCGCGGCACCGACGTCGCTGAGATTCTTGCGTATTGGGAAGCAAAGAGCGAAATCAGGATTTCCGATGCGACTCGCGTTTCGATGCGGACCCGCCTGCAACCCGTGAGCGACCTCATCACGTCCCTCGGCGATGCGAGGCTCAATGACCAAGAGCGCATGCAACTCCTGACCTTCATGGCGCACTCCTTCGCAAGCGAGGGTTATGCTTCAGCGCCGGGTCTGTTTCTCTCGGGACGACTCGCAAATTGCCGGACCCGCAACCGAAACCGCATTCCATCGCGCAGCGACGCCCTCGACGGGATGCATGTAATGCACTTTCCGTATGTTGAGGTGGCAACGTGTGATCGCCAGACGTACGGTTGCATCTGCCCACACCTCGACAAGATTCTGACGCCACGCCGGCCGCTCATCATCCGCAACGGTCACCTACGCGAGGTTCTCAGGGCCGTTCAGAATTTTCCCGTCCTCGCATCGCCGCGGGCTTAGGAACGGGCGAAAGCCGCGGCCCGGCGGCGAGGGGATGGGCGCGCCGCCTCTGAGTCATGGCGCGCAGCTCGCGGCGCAGGCGCTGCGTCACGTACTGGCCGTCGTAGTGGACACTTCCACAGGAACTCTCGCGGAACACTTCGGTCGAGCTTCGATCCGGTAGTCACACGTGTGAGCCAGTTGCCGCCCGTAGGCCGCCGAAGGTATCATCCTCGATCCGGTGGACAAGAAAGCACTTTCGGAGCGGGACATCTGCACGAAGTTCATCACCCCGGCGCTTGCGAAGGGTGGCTGGGATATCGAGGTGCAGGTGCGGGAGAACGTCCACCTCACGAAGGGTCGGGTGATCGTACGGGGCAAGCTCGTTTCGCGCGGGAAGGCGAAGTTTGCCGACTACGTCCTCTACGCCAAGCCGAACGCGAACATCCCCCTCGCGATCGTCGAAGCCAAGGACAACAACCACGGCATTGGCGATGGCATGCAGCAGGGTCTCGCCTACGCGGACATGCTCGACGTGCCTTTCGTGTTCTCTTCCAACGGTGACGGCTTCTTGTTGCACGACCGCACCGGACAGGGGTCGCAGGTCGAACGGCAGCTGTCGCTCGATCAGTTCCCGTCGCCCGAGGAGCTCTGGCAGCGCTACTGCGCATGGAAGGAACTGACGCCCGAGACCGAGTCGATCGTCACCCAGAACTACTACTCGGACGGGACCGGCAAGATGCCACGCTACTACCAGGTGAAGGCGATCAACCGTGTGGTTGAAGCTGTCGCCAAGGGGCAGGACCGGATCTTGCTCGTGATGGCCACCGGCACGGGCAAGACGTACACGGCGTTCCAGATCATCTGGCGCTTGTGGAAGGCAGGGGTGAAGAAGCGAATTCTCTTCCTCGCCGATCGCAACATCTTGGTCGACCAGACCATGACCAACGATTTTCGGCCCTTCAAGGGGGCGATGGCGAAGCTGAGCACGCGCTCGAAAAGCATCGAGACCACGCCCACCCGCCGCCCCACAACTGAGATCGACCTCGCGATCGACGTGCGAACCAAGCAGGTCAACAAATCCTACGAAATCTATCTGGCGCTTTACCAGGCCATTTCAGGGACGGACGAGTCCGAGGACGTCTTCAGACAGTTCTCTCCGGACTTCTTCGACCTCATCGTCGTGGACGAGTGCCACCGTGGCAGCGCCAGCGCCAACTCAGCCTGGCGCTCGGTGCTCGAATACTTCTCGTCCGCAACGCAGATCGGGCTCACCGCCACGCCCAAGGAGACCGAAGACGTTTCGACCACGCATTACTTCGGCGAAGCCGTGTACACCTACTCGCTGAAGCAGGGCATCGATGACGGCTTCCTCGCCCCGTACAAGGTCGTACGCATCGATCTCGACAAGGACTTGGCTGGCTGGCGCCCAGAAAAAGGCAAGCTGGATAAGCACGGGGAAGAAATCGAAGACCGCATCTACAACCAGCGCGACTTTGACCGGACGCTCGTGCTCGAGAAGCGCACCGAGCTCGTCGCCCAAAAGGTGACTTCTCCGACTTTCGAAAGCATGGCGATGGCCAAACGCTTCACGATACGGACGAGTTTCTGACAGCGGAAGGCGCAAAGCACACCGTGTTCGTACCGAAAGGGACCCTTCTTCTGACAAACAGCGCGACGATTGGCGTCCCGATGTTTATGGGCATCGACGGGTACATACACGACGGGTTCCTCGCGTTCCCCCACTTCCCGGAAGAACTCGACATTGGGTTCTTTTTTCTGCAGCTTCGGTTTTTGTCGGCCTACCTGACATCCGAGGCTCGCGGCTTGGCGCAACTTAACCTCAACTCGGGAATTGTTCGACGAAGCCCGCTGGCGATCCCACCTCTCGCCGAGCAGAAGCGCATCGTCGCCCGAGTCGACCAGCTCATCGCACTCATCGACGACCTCGAAGCCAAGCAGACCAAGAAGCGCGACCTCAGCGCCCGCTTCACCAAGGCCTCCCTCGATGCCCTAACCACCGCCGAGTCGCCGGAAGACTTCGACACTGCCTGGACGCGAGTGGTCGAGAACTTCGCGACTACCGTCGATTCCGCCGAGAAGGTCGCAGACATTCGCGCTTCGATTCTCGAACTCGCTGCGACAGCGCGGTTGGTCGCCCCGCTGCCGGGTTCCGCCGCTAGGGTGTCCGAGCTCTTTCTTGCCCGGGCAATTGCTGATCGACTCGGCGGGCAGAACCACATGGTGGAAGAACGCGGTTGGGTACACGGGCCTCTCGCGGTGGTCTTGCAGGAACCGTTGGCGAACGGTCGATCGGTACCCGACGACCCTCGAGGATTTCCGGTTCTCCGCCTTTCTGCGTTACGCGGACGGTTCATTGACTTCAGCGAGAAGAAGCTGGGAGCTTGGACCGAAGAGGAAGCGGCGCCATATGTGGTGAAGCGCGGCGATATCCTTTTCGTTCGCGGCAACGGAGCGATCCGACTTGTCGGACGCGCTTGCATGGCCGGTGACGCACCTCAGAACGTCGCCTTCCCTGACACAGCGATCCGTGCGCGGCTTCAAGCTGACGTAATGGACCCGAAGTGGCTATGGTACGTTTGGGAGAGCAGATTCGTTCGAAGGCAACTCGAGGCTAGTGCAAAGACGACCGCGGGCATCTTCAAGATTAGTCAGGACGTCCTCTGCAGCATCAAGGTTCCTATACCGACTCTTTTCGAGCAGCACCGCATCGTTGCGAAAGTCGAGCACCTCATGAAACTCTGCGATGAACTCGAAGCCAAGCTCGGTCTCGCCGAAGATCGCGCTTCGAAGCTCGTCGAAGCAGTCGTCCAAGAGCTGGTGGCGTAGAGATGAGCACCAACTCCGTTATCCGCTCAGGTCGGCGACGCCATGGCTGAGGACCGAGACGACGATCCGAGCCCGCCTCCACCCGCCGCGCTCGCAAAGCGTCCGCCCGGCTACGCCGAGTGGCTCATCGACCTGAAGTCGCGCATCCACATCGCTCAGCAGCGCGCCGCGCTCGCGGTCAACCGGGAGCTCCTGCAGCTCTATTGGGAGCTCGGTCGCGACATTCTCGAGCGTCAGGCCCAAGTCGGATGGGGCGCCGGGATCGTGGACCAAGTTGCGGCCGACCTGCGCGCCGCGTTCCCCGAGATGAAGGGGTTCTCGCGCTCAAATCTGAAGTACATGCGCGCATTTGCGGAGGCTTGGCCGGACCCGGCAACAATTGGCCAACAAGCTGTTGGCCAATTGCCTTGGGGACACAACCTGGTGTTGCTGACCAAGCTGAAGACGCCGGAGGCCCGGCTCGCCCACGCGGCGCGCGCGCTTCACTACGGGTGGTCGCGGAACGTTCTGGTCATGCACATCGAGCAACGCACGCTCGAGCGCGAGGGCCAGGCGCTCACGAATTTCGAGCAGCGTCTGCCCAAACCGCAATCCGACTTGGCGCGCGAGAGCCTGAAGGATCCGTACCGCTTCGATTTCCTAACGGTGGGCTCAAAGGCGAACGAGCGCGAGATTGAAGCCGCACTCGTTCAGCACATCACGCGATTCCTGCTCGAGCTCGGCGCGGGCTTCGCCTTCGTGGGCCGCCAGGTCCATCTCGAGGTCGGCGGCGAGGACTTCTATATCGATCTCCTCTTCTACCACTTGAAGCTCCGCTGCTATGTAGTCATCGAGCTCAAGGCTTCGAGTTTCAAGCCCGAGCACACGGGGCAACTCGGATTCTATCTGACCACCGTCGACGAACAGGTGAAGGCGCCGGAAGACGGACCCACTATCGGCCTCTTGCTCTGCAAGAGTAAGAATCGCATCGTCGCCGAGTACGCGCTGCGCGACACGAACAAGCCGATGGGCGTCGCCGAGTACCAGCTCGCCGAAGCCTTGCCGAAGGACCTCGAAGCCAACTTGCCCAGCATCGAGCAAATCGAACGCGAGTTGGGGGAAGTGGACGAATAGCCCATTGCCGGCGGTGCGCGATCGGGCATCAAATCTAGGGTGGCTGTCGCAATCGGCCACGCTTCGGAGTAGGTGACGCTCCCAGTTCTCCCCAAATTTCCGCCAAATGCCGCCGACTCGGTCGTTTGCTCAGGATTTAAAATCCTTTTCCAGCAATGGAGTCCCGGTTCGAGCCCGGGAGGGGCTACCGTTAGAGCAACTGTTTCGCTCGCACGCATCTCGTGCTGTTCAAGTGTGTAGCGCAGCGCTTGATTGGTGACTGAGTGCGCCGCAACTTCGAGCGGAAGCAGGTATGCGCGGACGCGAGAGCGCTCGACGCGGGGGACGTCACGTTTCGCTCGTCTACCCTGTCTTTGTCGGCATGGGCTCACTTCGAACTTCGATTGAATCGACGGAAGGCAGCGCGTCGCTTGGTTTGCGGGTCCGGCGGGTCACGATTCCCAGTGGCGACGTCGCGTACGTCGATGAAGGGAGTGGGCCAGTGGTTCTTCTCGTTCACGGGGGTCCGCTCACATCGCTCGGTTTCGTGCGCGTCGTGCGCGCGCTGCGCGAACACCATCGTGTGATCGCTCCCGACTTGCCTGGTTTCGGGCAGTCGCGCGCAGACGTTAGCTTCGCGGGGTCGTTGGCCGACTACGCAAGGAGCATTCGGGAATTCTGTAGCGGCCTGAAGCTGGATCGGGTCGTGCTGTTTGGTTGCGACGCCGGAGCGTGTGTTGGGCTCGCCGCCGCCGCGAAGATGGCACCGGCGATCGCTGGACTGGTAATCGCCGACACGGTGCCTTTTCCGCTCAACGGACGTGCGTGGCTGGTGAAGGCAGTGCTTCGATACGTAGTGAGCTCATACGTTTTTCGGTTTCTCAATCGGCGCTTCAATTTGCTGCCTTGGCTCGTGGCCACCATCGATCCGCTCCGCCGCCCGTTCAGCGCTCATGAGAGGGCGGTTTTGACTGGACAATACGATTCACGCGAGAAGCGCGATCGGATCCTGGACGTCTTCTCGGCGATGGCTCGCGACGATCGATTCATGTGCGAAACGGCAGGCGACGTGGCGCGGTACCTGCGGGACAAGCCCGCCCTGTTACTCTTCGGGCAAATGGATCCCGTGCGCTTCGTCGGCGGCATCTCCCGATTCCGCAGGATGTTTCCGCGCTCGACTGTCGCGATTGTCCCAAAAGAGAGGCATTTTCCGATTCTTGCAGAAGGCGAAGCGGTCGCTGCCATGATGCTGAGCTGGATGAGAACGCTCGAACCGCAGGTTGTTCCCGAATGAGCTCGGACGAACTATTCGAGGAGCACCGCCCCGCGATGCTCGCGCTCGCCTACCGCATGCTGGGTGACATGGGGAGTGCTGAGGACATCGTCCAGAACGCTTGGCTGCAGTGGCAGGGCAGAGGCAGCGAGGTGGACCAACCCAAGGCTTACCTCATCAAGACCGTCACTCGACTGTGCCTGAATGATCTGGGCTCGGCGCGGGCACGCCGAGAAGAAGCACGCGGGGACCGTCTGCCGGAGCCACTCGACCTCGAAGACGTTGGGATCGCGAAGGTGGAGGCGCTCGACCGGATCTCTATGGCGTTCATCGTGCTCCTGCAACGACTTACGCCTGCTGAACGCGCCGTTCTCCTGCTCCACGAGATCTTCGACTTCGAGCACGAGGAGATCGCCGGCTTGCTCCAGAAGAGTGATCAGGCGTGCCGGCAACTCCTCAAACGGGCGCGTGAGCATGTGGCGACCGAGCGCCGAACAATGAGTGTCCCAGCGGAGACTCACCGGCGCTTGCTGCGTGCGTTCCTGCAGGCTGCCTCATCAGGTGACCTGGAGCAGGTGACGCGCTTGCTTGCGGACGATGTGGTGCTCATTGCCGACGCGGGGCCCGAAGGTGGCGTGTACGGTCGCGTCCGCAACTTGCCGGGCCCGATCGTCGGCAGAGCCAAGGTTGCCGCGTTCGTCGCCACTGTTACGCCACAGGGCGCCGCCGGGCTCGTTACCCGCGAGTGCGAGCTCAACGGGCAGCCCGCCGTGCTCATGCTTCGCGACGGACGTCCCTACACCGCGATTCTCCTTTCAATTGCGGATGACACAATCCGCGCTGTGTTCATTCACGCCGATCCCGCGCGCTTGCGCCATGTCGGCCGAATTGCCTCATAAGAAAGAAGAGGAAGTTTGCTGGGCAACCGAGCCTAGACGTGTGCGTGCGCCTCCTCGTAGCGCTTCAGACCGGAAAAAAGGTCTTGATGCCGGAGTCCCATTTGCGACGCACGAGAACAACGTCGAGGACAGTGCCGACGGGTCCGTACTTGAGCTCGTACTCTTGCGTCTGCTGCGATCCTGCCAACGCCTGGGAGGCGACTGCATCATCGCGAACGATTGGTCATGGCGGACACGTTTGGCGGATGCAGCGCCATGTTTGGCGGATGCAGCGCCATAACGATGAAGCGTGCGTTGGTGCGTTCACTTGAAGTCATCTCGGAATCCATCTGGCGATCGCCCTTTGCCTCATTCTGGACGCCGCACCGCGCCGATGGCCAGGTTGTCTCAGGCTAGAACGCGAAGTTCGCGAAGTTTCTCGGATCGCTCGTGCGACGTCGCCGAATGGTGATTTCGTGTATGCGCTTCGGTTCACGCTCGAGTATGATGTTCGGCATGATTCGTGGTGCTTTGGGTTGGAGCTGGCTGCCGTGTCTTGCTTGTGTGTCGCTCGTGGCGTCCTGTTCGGTCGACAACAAGTATGGTTCGGGTGGCAAGGGCGGTATTGGGGGCATTGGCGGCATTGGCGGCGTGGCTGGCAAAGCCGGTGCTCCTGGTGGTGGCGCGTCTTCGGGTGGCCGCGGCGGAAGCGGTGGAGTCTCGTCGGGGGCGGGAGCAGGGGGTCAGGTTTCTGTCGAAGCCGGAGCGGGCGGAGAGGCGCCGGGAGCAATGGGAGGTTCCGGCGGCGAGGCAGGTGCCGCGTCGGGCTGTGGCGGCCTCGTGTGCGCCGCGGAGGCCAAGTGTGTGGGCAGTGGCGTCGATGCGCGTTGCGAGTGCCCCGCCGGCTACTCGGATCCGCAAGGCGACGGCACGCTCTGTCAAGACATTGATGAGTGCACGAAGCAGAACGGTGGTTGTGACGCGTTGGTGACTTGCACCAATACGGTCGGCGCGCGTGTCTGCGGCAATTGTCCCTTTGGCTACACAGGCAGCGGTGAGTCGGGTTGCACTGATATCAATGAGTGCACCACCAACAATGGTGGTTGCGACAAGACGGTGACTTGCGTCAACACGCCAGGTGGGCACACATGTGGCGACTGCCCGGCGGGTTACACGGGCGGTGGCGCGTCTGGTTGTGTCGACATCAACGAATGCGCGACGAACAATGGCGGCTGCGATCCGCGTGTCACGTGTTCGAATGCAGCGGGTACATTTTCTTGCGGAGCGTGTCCCTCTGGCTACACCGGCAGCGGCTCGACGGGCTGCGTCGATGTCAACGAGTGCGCCACCAACAATGGTGGCTGCCATGTCAACGCGACCTGCACGAACACCGCGGGCAGTCGGACCTGTGCTTGCAAAGCCGGCTTCGCTGGCGACGGGCTGACGTGCACGGCCCCTGGCACAGGCTGTCGTTGGAATTGCAGCGGTTCCAACTGCGTTCAAGTTGCGCTCGATCAAGATGGCGATGGACACGGCTCAGCCGCTTGCGCAGCGGCGCCAGGAGACGATTGCGACGACTCACAAGACACTGTTCTCCCAGGCGCTACCGAGCTCTGCGACGGCATCGACAACGACTGCGACAAGAAGATCGATTTCTCTGACGGCCTTCCCTTGGTAGGCGCCATTCAGAACGTCTCGCAGCCCCGTCAAAACGTCTCAATCGCTGCGCATACCAACGGCTCATTCGGACTGGTCGGCACCGCTCCGAGCACAGCGGGTCTCTATTACGGATACATCTCGGCCAGCGGCGTCGGCACTTTTCCCACTGGTACGATCTTCTCGCCCCCTCCGGACATGGGCTGGTTCGATACGCATTTGGCTTGGGGCAGCGGTCCGGGCAAGTGGGGTGTCGTGTACACGACGGACGGCAGAGGCGGCAGGACCAACAATGCCGGCGTCATGGCGTTCACCGGTTGCTGTTGGGAAGGCGTCACTGCGCCGGCGGGCGGCAAAGGCGATATCACAACGCGCGGACAGGGCGATCTATTGATGGCGGGCGCTTCGGTCGGGAATCTCAATCTGGCAACGTATGGTTCGTCGGGCACACCGCTAACTGGCAGCCTTGCCATCACCGGTACATGGGATTCGTACAACCCGAGGCTTGCGGCCAGCGGCACCAGTGCAGGCGTGATTTGGCAGACGCTGACGCCACGCGCCCTCAACTGGTCTTTGGTTTCCTCCACCCTGACATTCGGAGCGGTGGAACAGCTGTCGACTACGGCGTCATATGCCGACATTTCGGCAATCGGCGCCGGGTACGGCCTCGCTTGGATCGAGGGCGTAGGATTTCGCTTCATGATCAAGAAAGCGAACGGCAGCACGCAGTGCACTTCCAGCGTCGTTCCCTTTGGCACCGTCCCCTCGAATCAGCGGGTTGCGGTGGGCGATTCCGCAATTGGCACCGTGGTCGTCGCTACCTCGCCGGACAGCAACGCCATCCACTTGTACCGATTCGATAGCGCCTGCAAAGTCATGGACGACATCGACGTGAACACCGCAGCCAATGCACCGACAGAGCCGCGCGTGGTGCGCGGGGGCAGCCATGTGGTCGTCTACTGGAGGGAAGGCACTTCGAGCGGCCGCTATCGTTTCCTGTCGGACCTTCTCTGCCATTGAGGCAATCGCTTCAACCGAAAGGCAGCAGCGGGCTGATCGAAAGCACGCGAACGCCAGCCGCACTTCAGCAATCCGTAAGTGAGGCAATACGATGCCTCAAATGCGATGAGCCTCCGCCTGGAGCGCCCGACGTTACCATCGTTCGCTCCAGGCCCAGTTTGACGAGCACGCAGTCTAATCATGCGTGCGCTTCCACATAGCGCTTGAGACCGGCAAAAAAGGTCTTGATTCCGGCATCCCACTTGCGCCGTACGAGAACGACGTCGAGCACGGTACCGACCGCCCCGTACTTGAGCTCGTACTCCTGCGTCTGCTGGACGCGCGTGCCCCCTCCTTCCGACGTGAGCTTGTAGTGGTGTCGCAGCCTGCGAACCGGCAGCGTGCAGTCATAGAGCGTGAACTCCAGTTCGTGCTCGGGATCCCACAGCGTCACGCGTTCGCGAAACCATCCACCGGTTTTGATCAGGCATTCGCGATCGGCGCCGAGCCCGGAACACTGGTCGGTTCGCAGCACGCTTTTCGAGATGCCCGGATCGTACTCGTGTAATGCGTCGAGGCGAGCGAGTGCGGCCCAAACGCGCGCGGGCGACGCGGCGATGTGAATGGTATTCGTGAGGACAGTCACGCTCACGCCTTCTTCCAGAGAGCCAGCGCGGCACCGCCAGGGTCTCGCACGACGCTGAACTCACCAGCCGGCCCGCGCGTCCTTTCGCGAATCAGGAGTGCGCCCAGAGTCAGCGCTCGCTTCGTCGCGGCGTCGACGTCCTCGACGGCAACGAACGGAATCCACTCGTCGCGGTCACCATAACGTTCTGGCTTCGAGCCGACGGCGGCGAACGGGCCTGCTGCGGCTGCGAGCATTGTCATTCCGCCGGGCCCCTCAGACCCTTTCCAGCCCAGCAACGACTCGAAAAACTTCTTACTTTCCTTGGACTTGTCGCCGTTGTGATGGAACCAAACAAAGGGGGAAGTCATCGTCGTTTCTCCTACGGTTCGAAGGGCCCACTCTGGGCGCTTCTCCGGAGAGACGCGCGAGCTGGTTGCGGCACGACAGGTGCGCACGCGAATTTAAAAGCGCCTGCGAGCTGTCGTGGCGCAGCGCTTTCGAACGTCTCTCTCCAGAGCCGACCTCTCGGCTCAGAAGGCACCCGCGATGAGGACGATCAATGACGTTTAACGGGCTCCGGGTGAGCACCAGGTTCCGGAGCGGGATCGCCGCGACTCCCGACCCACGCTGGGTATGGCTCGTGCGACGCGAGAATCCGCTCGAGAACCCGAGGAACACCACGTCTACGTCATAGAGGTGTAGACGAGGCGTCGTGTGCTTTGTGTGCAACGATGAATGCGATAGTGGGTTTGGCACCAACGTCCGGCATTGCAGGATTTAGAAAGCCAGCGTCTGACAGCGCACGTTCGAGCTCGGTGCGACGGAACGTCTGCACTCGTGGAGCTTTTCCGACCCAGCGCATTGCGGTCAGCAACGGTCGGTAAGGAACCCAAGAATCGCTGAGGCACAGGTTGGAGGATACGAAAAAGCCGCCCGGTTTCAGCAGGCGGTGGATGCGAGCGAGCACCGCCGCGCGATCCTCCACTAGGTGCAGTAGGCTGTACGCGCACACGCCGTCCAGGCTTTCCGCCGCGAATTCGTCATGAGATTCGACCGCGCCAACGTGGAAACTCACATTCGAGATGTTGGCGCTCGCCGCCTTTGTTCGAGCGATACGCACCATTTCGGTCGAGATGTCCAGCCCATGGACGTGGGCAGCGTGTGGAGCGAGTCGTAGCGCTAGCGAGCCCGTGCCGCAGCCGATGTCGAGCACCACGTGATGAGGCCGCATGCACCCCAATGTGATCGCAATTTTGCGCTCGAAGGCCTCGGGGTCCTCGACGGGTTTGCGCGAGTACGCTTCAGCAATTTCGTTCCAAAAACGTGCGTCTGCGGTCATGCACTCCTTTTTTGCGCGCGATGAAACTCCGCTTCAAGGTCGAAAATGCCGGGGTCGGTTCGTCTACGGGGAAACGCGGAGGATGACGAACGATGCTCAACGGTAAGGTTGCGGTTGTGTTCGGTGCGGGCGGCCAAATCGGTTCACACGCTTGCATGGCCCTGGCAAAACATGGTGCGACGGTATTCGCTAGCGGGCGCCGGATCGAGTCGGTCAACCGAACCGTCGACGCGATCCAGCGTGCAGGTGGAGCCGCTGAGGCCGCCGAGGTGGATGCTCTTAGTGACAAACACGTTGACGACTACATCGCCGGCGTCGTCGAGCGTGCTGGTGCGGTGCACGTCGTGTTCAACGCGATGGGCGCGCCAATGGAACGTGGAGAGGAACTCGTTTGCAAAAGCACGGAGCTTTCGAGCGCTCGTTTCTCGAGCTACATGACACATAGCGTGGTGTCGCAGTTCCTGACCGCCCGAGCTGCAGCACGGCACATGCTGGAGAGAAAAGCTGGCGTGGTGATCCTTCTGGGAGCTACTCCGTCAACCGGGCTGGCACCCTTCGTCGCCGGCGCAGCCGCAGCCCATGCTGCGATCGAAGGGCTGACGCGCTGTCTCGCCACGGAGTGGAGCCCGGCGGGTGTCCGCGTCGCCTGCGTGCGAGCGAGCGGCGTGCAAGAGACTCGGCGGATCCAACTCGTGCGAGCCGCGATGGCTCGCGTGATCGGCATTCCCGAGGAGCAGTTCGAAAGTGTGGCGCTCGAGAAGGCGTTACTTCGCCGCTCACTTCGGCTGAGCGAACTATCGGAGCTCGTAGCGTTCCTGGCCTCCGATACGTCAGCTTCCCTCACGGGAACGATTCTCAACGCTTCCTGCGGAGAGGTCATGGATCGCTAGCAACCCGCGCTTGAGACACCAACCGGGCCAAGCTTGGCTCTGACATCGTCCAGGCATGCGGACAAGCAGCGCCGCTCGGGATCGCTAAAGTCACCGGCAAGGGCCGCACTGAAGTGCTTCGAGGCGCTGCGAAAGTCTCCCAACTCCCGAGCCAGGTGCCCAAGAATCGCGTCCACAGGCGAGTAGCCCCGAAAGAAGGGGTCATTGCGCAATGCCTTCACTAGTGGAAGGGCTGCGCGAGGGCCTCTCAATCGGGAAATGGCAACGCAATGATTGAGTCTTACGATTGGGGACGGAGCAAGTCGCAACAATTGCTCATAGAGCTCCACGATCTGTTCCCAGTCGGTGTCCGCGTACGTGGGCGCGACGACGTGGCAGGCCGCAATTCCGGCCTCCAGGTGGTATCTCGTCAGCGCCTGACCGCGCGCGGAGCGGTCGAGGTGTACCAGCCCAGCATTGATCAACGCGCGGTCCCAAGAGGCTCGGTCCTGATCCTTCAACAGCAGCATCGACCCCAATGCGTCCGCGCGGGAAGAAAAACGTGCGGCCTGAAAGTACATGAGCGCAAGCAGAGCATCGCTCGTTGGCGACGCTAATACGGCATGGCGGGCCAGCATCTCGGTGAGATGGATCGCCTCGCGGCAGAGATCCATTCTGACGAGCTCGGACCCGGATCGGGCGCGGTATCCCTCGTTGAACCACAGGTAGAGCACCTGCAAGACAGTCTCGAGACGGGGCGCGAGGCCTTGGGCAGATAGCTCGAACGTCAGCCCGAGTTCGCGGATCTGTCGCTTCGCGCGAAGAAGCCGCTGATACACGGCGGACTCCTGAAGAAAGAGTGCCGCTGCAATCTCAGCAACGCCGAAGCCTGCCACGGTTTTGAGCGCGAGGACCACCGACGCCTCCGGTGCGAGCCGAGGGTGTGCGCAGAGAAACGCTAGACTCAGCACATCGTCGATTTCGTCCTGACGTAGACCGGGCTCGGTTGCATCACCAGCCTCCCACGCTAGCAGAGCGTCTGCTGCCTTCTCGAGGTGGCGCTGCTTCCGACGAACCGTGTCGAGTGCGCTGTTTTTTGCCACTTGCACGAGCCACGCAAATGGATTCGCGGGTATGCCCGCGTAAGGCCACTCCTGAAGCGCCTTGAGCAAAGCGTCCTGCACGACGTCCTCGCACAACTCGAGGTTATGGCTTCCGAACATTCGCGTCAACGTCGCGACCATTTGGCCCGAGCTGCGCCGAAACCAATGTGCGACCAATTCCTCTGCCGGGACTGGCGCGACGGTCATTCGAGATCGAACTCCCGAACCTCGACTGCACCGTTGCACGCAGCAGGGCTCGCCTGCGCGATTGACACGGCATCGGCGAACGACGAGGCGCGCACGATGAAGTAGCCGCCAAGAACCTCTTTGCCTTCGACGTACGGGCCGTCAGTGACTTCGATCGCGCCGGAGCTACCTCTGACGATCTTGCCCTTGGCTCCGAGTTTCCTACCTTCGACGAACCGCCCATCTGCTTCGAGACGCCGCCGCCATACTGTGTACTTGGCAATAATCTCCTGAATTTCAGAAGGGCTCAGATCACGAAACATGTCTTCTGACTCGTGAAACAGCAGCATGTACTTTTGCATCGGTGTCCTCACGCGAAGTGCAGGTTGACCTATAGACGTTCGGGCGCGTTGATTCTCGACAGCGTGCAGCGTCCGCGCTTCGCCAGCCGCGTTATAGAACCAGCGTAAGACATCGGATTTATTCACAAATCCCAAGGATACACTGCACAAGGATGTGTAAGCTGCAGCGACAATCCTTTTTCGCCGCGCATGCGCGCCCGTGTCATCGAACTCAGCGCCGAGCTGCCCGAACGTGGCATTGCTCGAGGAGGCCCAGCGGCGGCAGAATGCGGCCGAGGCCATGCTGCACGACACGCGCAGTGATTCATTACCGAATCGCAGCAGGATTACGGAAAGTGTTCTCGCGTATCTGCTCGACCTGAGCGACGGATTGCGCGGTCTGGGCGACCCAGGGGCGATTCAAGCCGAAGCGTGTCGCAAGCTCGGTGAGCATCTCGGTGCGAGCCGCGTGTTGTTCGCGGAGGTGGTGGATGAAAAGGAGTATTTGGTCGACGCGCAGTTTACGTGTGGTGTGCAGCCGATCCGTCCGGGCCGCTACCCACTTGCAAGCTACGCCGGTACTTGGAGGCTGGCAGAGTACAAGAACGGGCGCCCTATCGTAGTTGAGGATCACAGTACGGATCCGCGGGTGACGCCAGACAGAGAGCGGTTCGCCGCCTACGAGATCATGAGCTCTGTTTCGGTGCCGTTGCTACGCGACGGGCGTTGCGTCGCGGTTCTCGGCACGCACATGGCGAGGCCCCGCTCTTTCAGTGCGGCCGACGTGACGGCCGTGGAGGAAACTGCGGCGCGTACCTGGGCTGCGGTCGAGCAGTCGCGCGCGGAGCGGGCGCTGCGCGCGAGCGAGGAGAAGTATCGGTCGCTCATCGAAACCATGAAGGAAGGCTTTGCGCTCTGCGAAATCGTGCGCGATGTCGAGGGACGCGCGTGCGATCTGCGCCTGCTCGAAATGAACGCTGCTTTCGAGAAGCTGACCCAAAAGACTGTCGCGAGCTGTGTGGGCCGCCTACGCAGCGAGGTATTCGCCGAGCGCGCGTCTGGAGTCGTCGAAATTGCGGCACGCGTCGCCGCAAGCGGGCAAGCGATCGGTCCCATCGAGGCGCAGCCTTCTGCAAATCGCTGGTATGAAGGCCTGTTTTATCCGCGGCCGGACGATCGCGTGGCGATCTTCTACAGCGACATCAGTGCTCGAAAGCTTGCCGAACGAGAATCTCGGGAGCGCGAGGAACGTCAGCGTTTTCTTTTGGGGCTCAGCGACGCGCTGCGCGCCGCGGCAGACGCACACGAGATCGTCGCGATCACGGCCGAGCGGCTCGGTCGGCACCTGAAGGTAGCTCGTTGCCTGTACGTCGGCACGGACGAGAGCGGCGAGTGGCTCGCCATCAACGGCGACTGGACCGACGGGAGCGTCGAGCATCTGCGCGGGCGCTTTCACGTGAGCGACTTCGGCGACTTGCTCGGCCAGCTTCACAACTGGGCAACCGTCATCGTTTCCGACACGCTGGACGACGCACGGACCGCGGGCGCGCAGAGCACATATGCACGAATGGGAGGCATTCGAGCTTTCATTGGTGCGCCGCTGGTCCGCAACGGTCGGCTCGTGGCCGGTTTCGGCGTTCATCACACCGAGCCGCGGCGCTGGACGGACGCGGAAATCGCGCTCGTGGCGGAGGTGGCAGACAGGACCTGGTCAGCGATTGAGCACGCGCACGCGGAGGCCGCGCTGAAGCAAAGCGAGCAGCGCGCTCTGACACTGCTGGCTGAAGCCCGAGCGGCGCGCGCTCAGGCCGAAGCCAGCAATCGTGCCAAAGATCAGTTTTTGGCGACGGTCAGTCACGAGCTTCGCACGCCGCTCGCCGCGATCTCGCTTTGGACCGCCACGCTGAGGTCCCCGCATGTTTCAGCGGCTCACCTGCAGCGCGCCGTCGACGCAATCGCGCAAAGCGCCGAGAACCAATCGCGCCTGGTCGAGGATCTACTCGATCTGTCGCGGCTCGTTACTGGCAGCTTTACACTTTCGAAGTCGAGCGTCGACGTAGGAGAAGTTGGTCGAGCGGCTGTCTCCGTCGTTCAACCGCTGGCGGCAGAGCGCAACGTCGAGCTCAGAACCGAAATCGAGCCTGGTTTGGGGAGCTGCGTGCTCGACCGTGCACGCCTACAACAAATCCTATGGAACCTTTTGGTGAATGGGACGAAGTTCACGCCCCCCGGAGGGTGTGTCACGTTGCGCATGCGAACGCTCGACGGCGTCTTGGATATCGAGGTCGCCGACACGGGAGACGGTATAGCGAGTGAGTTCTTGCCGCACGTTTTCGAGCCGTTTCGGCAAGCCGACATGGGCCTGACGCGCAAACACATGGGTTTAGGGATCGGGCTCACCCTCGCACGGCAGCTAACCGAACTTCACTCGGGATCGATTGTCGCCGAAAGCGCAGGCATTGGTCACGGCGCGGTCTTCCGCGTGCGAATTCCCCGACTCGAACCGAATGCAGAAGAGGGCGGCAAATGGCAAATCTCTGACACGATTCGGAGTGCCCCGCTCGACGAGTTGCGGGTTTTGCTCGTAGAGGATGACCCACTCACCCGCGAAGGCATGGAATGCATGCTCGCCGAGGCGGGCGCGATCGTCACCGCAGTGGAGGATGCCACTCAAGCGCTCCGCGCGCTCGAGCACGAAGACGCCATGCAAGTGATCGTCAGTGATCTTGGCTTGCCCGGAACCAGTGGGTACGAGCTCATTGAGCTGGTGGCGGCAGAGTGCGAGCGCCGCGGACGACCTGTGCCGCCAGCGTGCGCCGTCAGCGCACACGCACGTGACGCCGATCGCCGGCGCGCCTTGGCCGCTGGATTCGATGTGTACCTCACGAAACCCGTGAGCGCGGAGCACCTAGTGGAAGCCGTTGCACATCTACGCCACACGCTGCCGGGCTCCAAGACAGGTCCGCAAAGTCGCTCCGAGTGAGCACAAGCTAGCGCCGTCCTCGCCGCGTCACCGCCGCACGCTTCCCTGATGGAGACGCGAGCAACCGATGACGTTCAACGCGAGCGAGCAGTTCATCAACAGCTCGTGCCACGCTGAATTGAGGAGCGCTCACCAAGCGAGCACTCGGGTCCTCATTCTTTGTGGTTCGCGTCAGCGTGGCTGCACGTGGGCGACGGCGAGTTTTTAGTGAACGAGTGGTCTTCATATTCTGCGCTCGTAATAACAGGCATTACATACCCTATTTATTGGAGCGTCCCACCGCAACAGAATTTTGAAGTTTCCGGCTACTTGGCGGCGCGAAATGCACCTGCCGCACTCGTTCGGTGTTTCTTCGCGCAAGTCGCCGAGATTGTAAAGCCGGCTACCCTGCCGTTTTTATGACCCGTTCTGAGAGCATCCAACGACCTTCCTTGCGTCACGATGCTCAAAACTGCTCGCACACTGGTCATCTTGAATCTGAGCCTTGCCGGAATCGCGTGTGGCTCGCCAGAGAATGGCGGCGCCGGGACCGAAACTGGCGGCGCCGTGGGAAACGGTGGAACCCCCGCAAACACTCAAGGTGGCAGTGGTGGAGCACAGTCGGGTGGCGCCAAAGCCGCGGGTGGCGCGACCAGCGGAGGAGCTAGTAACGGTGGAAGCCAAGCCTCGAGCGGCGGTTCAGGTGTTGACGGGAGCAGCGGCAAAGGCGGTGCAACGTCGAGTAGCGGAGGGAGCAGCGCGGGAGGAAGGAGCGGTGCGGGCGGGAGCGGCGTGGGAGGAAAGAGCGGTGCGGGCGGGAGCGCGAATGGCGGCGCCAGCGGGAGCGCGAATGGCGGTGCGGGGGGGAGCGCGAATGCCGGCGGGTACACGAATGCCGGCGGGTACACGAATGCCGGCGGGTACACGAATGCCGGCGGGACCGCGTCGGGCGGCACGAACGCGATGGGCGGTGCTGTCGGCACGGGCGGCAACACCAATGCGTGCCCTTTGAATTTAGTTGGGTTCGCGACGGTCGAAGGCGGAACCACCGGTGGTGGCAGCGTGGCGCCCACCAGCGTAACGACTCAGGCGGAGCTTCGCAGCTGCGCCATGGCGAGCGAGCCGCGGGTGTGCCGTGTACAGGGAACGTTGACCTTCAGCCCGTTCGAGGAAATTCGCGTGACCAGCAACAAGACCATCATCGGAGCTGGCAGCAGCGCCGAAATCGTGATGGGCGGCTTCTTCTTGGGTGAAGGCATCCACAACGTCATCATCCGCAACCTGACGATTCGGGATAGCTACATCGAAGGCCAAGACGACGCGACCGGAGACGGCGGTGGCGACCGAGACGGCGTTCAGATGGACACCGCACACCACGTTTGGATCGATCACTGCCGCTTCAGTCATTTGGGCGACGGGCAAGTCGATAGCCGCAAAGACACGACATACGTGACCGCTTCCTGGAACATTTTCGAGAAGCACAACAAGACGTTCGGCATTGGTTGGACCGAAAACGTCACCGCCCAAATCACGATTCATCACAACTGGATCCGCAACACCACCCAGCGGAACCCTAGCGCCGACAATCTACTCCGCGCTCACCTGTTCAACAATTTCATGCAGAACCTGTCGAGCTACGGCAACTACGCTCGCGGCGGCACCAATATGGTGCTCGAAAATAGCGTCTTTGCGAGCGTGAAGGATCCCCACTACTACGACACAGGCACGCTCGTCAGCATTGGCAATGCTTACCGTAGCTGCTCCGGCCGGCAGACATCGACGGGCAGCAGCTACTCGGTATTCAATCCCACTCAGTTCTACAGCTACACGCTCGACAAGACCGCCGACGTGGAAGCAATCTTGGCGCGCTGCGCAGGCCCTCGCGCTGAACTCGGCGCACAGTAAAACCGGTGCGTCACTATGACAAGGTGAGGCTGGTCGCGCCGTCGATCAAGGAGCGAATGCGCGCCGCAAAGTCTTCCGGGGCACGAAACTCCGGCTGAGCGCGGTAGAGCTCGAGAGCGCGACGAACGCCCGCAATCTCACCAAACGCGCGCAACGTTTCGAGGCTCGTGCGCGCGGTCTTGCTGGCATAACGAAGGCAGTTCGGATCGAAACGGCCTTGGCGCGTGGCATGGTTCACTTGGTAGGCGCAACGACACGGCGCCGCGGGGTTCGCCACGCCGCAGTTCTTGGCCACGAACTCGTCCAACGCGAGGCGCGCGCGGGACAGGCGCTTTCTGAAGGCCACTTCGGAAATTTCCAATGCACGCGCGGCGTCGCTTGCATCGAGCTCGAGCACGGCGCCGAGCACGAAGGCGATGCGCAACGGTGGGTCGAGCGCCCGCAACATCGCTTGTGTGCAGCCGAGAAATATTTCCTCTTCCAGCAGTCGCTCCTCAGCGCTTGCCAGCGCCGTGTCGGCGATCGCGTTCGGCGGCTGGCCTAGCTCCGCCTCGAGCGTGTCGAACGTGAATCGGCGGGCGACCTCGCGTTGCTGTTTCTTGCGCCGCAACAAGTGTCGCGAAGCCACACGATAGGCCCAAGTGTTGATCGAGCTCTCGCCTCGAAAGGAGGACAACTGAGTGATCACCAAGATCAAAATTTCCTGTGTTGCGTCGCGCGCTGCCTCCGGATGACCAAGAAACCTCAGCGCCAGGCGATACAGCGGATCTTGCAGGGCACGTACCAAGGCTTCGAGCGCTTCGCGTTCGCCAGCCTGAGCACGGTTCGCGAGTTCGGAGAGCGAGGCAGTCATGGCAATTCGTTGGCCCAATCGAGGATGGCAGCAGCGATTTCGTGCGGCGAGTCTTCTTGAATGTAGTGCAAGCCGCGCACCGTCACCTCCCGCTGGTTCGGCCAGCGCCGGCAGCGTTCGCGCAGCGGCCCAACCAACAAGCGCCCCGGTTCGGCGTTCACGAACAATTTCGGGGTCGATGACTGTGCCAAGAAGGCCGCGTAGCGCTCGACCAGCTCGCAAATTTCAGGAGGCTCGCCGCCGATCGGCAGCTGCCGTGGCCACGACAAGGTCGGCCGTCGCGACTCCCCAGGTTCACGAAATGGGCGCCGATACTCTTCGAGTTCTTCGGGGCGCAACTCGCGCAAGACACTGCGCGGCAACAACTGCTCGACAAACAAGTTTTGTTCCAGAATCATCGCTTCGCCGCGCGGGGAGCGCAGCGCTTCGAAAATTTCTCGAGCCGGTGGCGGCAGCTCGTCCCAGGCGCGCACCCCAACTATGGCTTCCATGTACGCAACGCCGCGCACACGTTCCGGATGGCGACGCATCCAATCGAACCCGAGCGCGGAACCCCAATCATGCACCACGAGAATGAGCGGCTGCTCGAAGTCGAGCGCCTCTAAGAAAGCCTCCAGGTAGCGCTGCTGTTCGAAAAACGAATAACGCCCTTCACCGCCCTCGCTGAGCTTCTGGGAGTCCCCCATGCCAATCAAATCTGGCGCGATGCAGCGATAACTCCGAGAAAGAGGAACGATGATGTTGCGCCACAGATACGATGAAGTGGGATTGCCGTGCAAAAACAGCATCGGCTGGCCGGCACCGCGCTCGACGTACGCCACCTCAACGCTGTTTACCTTCATGAATTTCTTCGAGATTTTATCGATCATGTTCAGAGCTCCTTCGGGAAGGTCGGGCTCGCTGCCGAGCCGCTCGTTTCCTTGGAGACCTGCAGCGCGAAAGCTGTGACCGAGCAGCAACGCGCTTCCGCCCGGCGAGGCGAGACGAGACGAGACGAGGCGGCGTTGCACAACGCCGAGCGCGACGAACGAGTGAACGCCGCGGCGCGCGATCCGAACGAATACTCATGGCGGTGATCGACAGCAATCGCGTAGCGCGTTTGCGTGTGATCGTTTTGCCGAACGAACAATTCATTTACGAACTACTCGTCACGCATCGTGGCCACTGCGCTGCGCTATGCTGCGCGCATCACCGCTGACTCGTATGGCGGTGTCTTCGCCAGATGCCAAGGAGGGTTCCCATGAGAAGGTTTGTCTTCGGGTTCTGGGCATGTTTCGTTTTCGCGGGTTGCAGCGCCGCGAACGAACTCGAGAACGAGCGCGAGGATGCGGCGAGTTCGAGTGACGCGCTCTGCCGTCGTCGGGGCTGCACCTCGAATAGCGATTGCCGCAGCGGGCAATACTGCGCAACGACTACGTGCGGCGGGCGCGGCGTGTGTCAGCGACGTCCCGAAGTCTGTACCAGGATCTACGATCCGGTTTGCGGTTGCGACGGGCGCACGTACGGCAACTCCTGCGATGCAGCCTCGGCCGGCGTGTCGGTAGCGAGTGACGGCGAGTGTCCTTCGGTTTTCTGCGGTGGAATCGCCGGTATTCCTTGTCCCGGAGCAGGAACCTGCGTGGACGATCCCAGCGACGACTGCGCTCCTCCCACCGGCGCGGATTGTGGCGGCATTTGTGAATGCCAGGTGATCGCGCTGTGCGTGAGCGGTTTCCACTTCGATAGCTCACCTGCCGTCTGCGCCTGTGTGCCCGACGCACCCACGAATCCGTGCGCTGCAGTGTTGTGCCCAACCGGCACGCGCTGTGTCGCCAGCGGAGACACGGCAACGTGCGAGCCGATTGATCCGTGTGCGACGGTTCGCTGCAAAGCTGGCTACCACTGCGTAGCCAACGGCTCCACGGCGACTTGCGAGCCGGACGCAACGGGCGGCAGTTGCGGCAGCGTGACTTGTCCGGAAGGCACCGTGTGCTGCAACGCAAGCTGCGGCTGGTGTCGTCCACCGGGCGTGGCCTGTATTCAGATCGCCTGCGACTAGTATCCTGTCTCCGAAAAACGCCCCCGAATTTTCTGGGGCCCACTAAGGCCGCAAATGGATGCGGGTCGGCGTCTCACAACGGTGCTGGCCCGCGTCAGTCGTTCTCGCGTCAATCGGCGTCGAGGACGATGTCGAAGCATTCTGGAGGAGCAGCTTCAGCGAAGTACCACTGCTCAGCCTCGTGCCATTGCAGCTCCCAAGCAGTGAGTACCCCTTCCCGTGCAAGCAGCCGCGCTTGCCGGACCGCCTCGGGTACACGCAGTAGAATTCGCAGATCCAGAAGGTCGCGCAGCTCGGGGCGAGCGCTGTAGACGCCTTCGAGCAAAACGACGCGCCGAGCCTCGCAGCGAGTCGCTTCTACACGCAGCCGGCCGTCGAAAGCTAACCAGTCGAACGCTTGATAGCTCGCCGCCCGACCTGCGCGCAGCTCGCTCAACACTTTGCGCTGGCTCTGCCAGTCGATGCAAGCAGCAGCGCGCTCTTGCGGACGATCCCTGCGTACCTCAACCCCTCCAGCAAAGAAGTCGTCCCCTTCGATTAGGGTGGCGTCGAGCTGCGTCGCCAAGGCCTTCGCCCAAGTGGATTTTCCGACGCCGCTACGCCCATCGAGCGCGACCACCAGCGGTTGAGACGTGGCGGCGCTCCGCTCGGCGATGCGAGTCACGAGAGACGGAAGCTCGCGCATCGGCGCGGCCTTCAGCGTTTGGCCAGTAGCACGTAGGCGACCGCTGCGAGCATCAGCACCAGTACGATCCAGATCCCCACGGGACGCCGCTTCTGCTGTGCCAACTCGGCAAGCCTGTCCTCTTCGGCTTCGTCCGCCGGCAACTCAGCCACGGGTTTCTCAGCGCGCTTGGGTTCGCGGACGCGTTCGCGTCTGGTGTCTGCCTCACGTTCGCGCGCAGCCTTGGCTTGCGCCTCGGCGATGCGCTTGGCCTCCGCCGCCTCATGCTCGGCCTTCTCACGCGCCGCCGCCGCGCGTTCGGCTTCGAG
>JBMOMJ010000032.1:0-18329 GCA_049324695.1 Myxococcota bacterium | reverse complement strand
CGTTGACGACGAGCGTCGACACGCTCGAGGCTGCTGTCAGCCTCGACATCGCGGGCACTACTCGCGCGAACCCGCAACTCCCGCCCGCCGCCTGCATCCAAAGGTATGCCGTCGACGGATTCACCCCAAGTCGCCTCGCCACCTTTCCAGCACTCTCGCCCGTCGAACGAACCTCGCTAACCAACTGCTCTCGCTGCTCCGCCGTGTACCGCCTTCGCATTTCTCCCTTGTGCACGCATCGATCGCGCTTCGCGAGATGGGGTTGGCGCAGCGGTTACAGAGAATCAAACCGGCGCTCTTGATGCCGAGCGAACGCTTGAAGCGCAAACGCCGCGTATCTCTCCGCGTCGCCAGCTACTTCCTGCAACCCCTGAATCGTGCACCTCACTGGACTGGACCAGCTAAGTCTCCAGTCCAGGTTGCCGTCTGGAGCTTTTTTCAGCATTGGGCGGCCAGAGAACTCTGCCTCGCACTCAAGCACAAAGCGGATCATGGGAACGTTGTTGGCCTGCCACTTCTCGTGGAGTTCCTTCCATTCAAGCTGACGGTGCCTCATGATGTCGATATCTGACGGATCGCAGGGCATGCGGTTTCCACGCCGCGTTATCTCGGCCAGGTGGCGTTCAAAGGATCCGGGCCGCCCGCCAGCGGGAACGTCCTGCATGCGCAAACGCTCGGCACCGTCGCGTGAGACCATGTCGACCAGGTAGTTCCCTCGGCCAAGCTCGAAGCAATTGGCTTCCCACAGCGGCTGCATTCCTGCCATCCCACAATTGTTCCAGCGTTCAGGCGAGACATCAATATGGACGCTGCGGCGCGACTCGACTCCTCTCCATGAGATTCGAGGGGACGCGCACGAGTTCCGGCTGTCATGTGGTGCGCTTCCTGCGCCGACGCGTCATGAGTGAACAGTGATTTCATGGTTCGGGTCGCGCCGACCTGCTCACGAGATCCGCGGCGATCACGCTCGGCCTTCGAGCATCGGTGATCAATGCGCTGGCGGCACCGTTCGCCATGAGGCGCAGCGCTGCTAATGCTTCGGGGTCCCGGGAGCGCGCGGCTTCGGGAACTTTGTCCAGGGCGATCGACGCTAGGCCATCGAGGCCCGCAAGCATGGGCGACAGGTGAATTACGCGTCCCTCGGCCGGCACGAGGTCTAGCCACTTCATCGCGGAGCGCCACTTCAATTCGTTGATTTCGCTCCAGGCAACGCTTCGGTGCCGCGACCAGGGCGACCGATACTCGATTCCCTTGTTATCGTATGAATGGTTGACCCCCCAGAACTCGAGCGCGGCACCGATACCTAGCGCGGCAAGCGCTCCGAGTACCAACGCGCCACGCGCGTCGCCTGTGCGAGACGAAGCAGTAGCGACCGCAGCGGCCACCAACATAAACAGCCCACACAGCGCGACAATCCAACGCGCCGCAGTAGAGTAACGGACGCGCCCGGTGGCGGCGCCTTTGCCGCTCATAGCGCGGAGCGCGAGAGGAACGATAATCGCAATCAGCGCCAGCGTGAGCGCTCGCGTGGCTAGGTCCCCGCTCATGTTCGTTCTCCTTGATGCCGTCGTACTGAGCCCACTCTGATCAGGCGCAATGGCGGAGCCTAAGGCACCGCCAACTGCGTCGCCGTGGAGCCCGCCTTTCCGCTCTGTCCGAGGAGCGTCCCCGACGTCCCGCCTGGTCCCGCAGTGCCGGATTGGCCAAAAGAGAGCTTGCTCGTCTTGAGCTTCAACGGCACCGCACCGTGCACGACCAGCGCGATCGAGTGTCCGCCGTTCCCTCCGGCTCCAGGTCCCCCAGCACCGCCGTTTCCTCCTGGACCGCCCTTACCGCCCTTGCCGATCGAGTTCATGGTGTCGACGAACGACGCGCCGCCCGTGGCTCCGTCTTTGCCGAGACCTCCGAGGCCTCCATCGCCACCTTTGCCTCCTGCGCCTCCATCGCTTGCGCTTAGCTCGCACGAGTCCAGCGTGATGTTGCTGCTCCAGCTGATAAGCGCGACGGATGCACCACCGCCTGCGCCGCCTGTCCCAGGTTTACCGCCGCAACCACCCATGCCACCAGCACCGCCGCTTGCGCCGATGCACATGCCGCTTGCGTTGCTCGCGCCGCCGCCACCTCCACCTTGACCCGGGAAGCCATCGGTACCGCTACCCGCTGCGGCACTGGGGGTAAAACCCGTCGCCCCGAACTTACCCTCGTCAGCGAGCGATTGACCCGCCGTTCCCGGGAGTCCTGGTGCGCCAGGATTGCCATCGCTGCCTTCGGCGCCCTTGCGCCCACCGTTATCCAGATCGTCCGGATTTTGAGGGATGACTACGTTCGTCTGGGGTGTTCCGAACGTGCCGTCAGTGCCCGCGGTACTCTTCTGCGCGATGCCGCCGGGGCCACCGTGGGAACCACAGGTACTGTCCGCGAGCCAGAGGCCTCCCGGTTGGGTAGTGAGGGTCGTGTCGCAGCTTGCAGGCGCGCCCTGTTGTTGGCCGGATGTGAGTGTCCCATCCGCCCCCTTCGCACCACTCACGCCGTCCACGCCCGCCGCGCCCTTGCCGGCGACGAGCTTAACGCGCGCGAGCGCCACGTTCGGCGAGCTCTCAATGACTGCGGCGATGCTCGACGCGCCCGGCGTCGCAGCATCCGCCGCATCGAACTCCACGTCTTCGATGATCACCGCGTCGGCGATGTTCCGCACCTCAAGAGCGAGTCCTGCAGTGCTCGGAGCGACCAGCGCGCGCTTGGCTACCTGATACGTCCAGGGCGAGTTCTCGCCCGGGCACGCGAAACCTCCATAGATACGCGCGCCGCTCTTCAGCGAAACATGTTCGTCGAACTTGCCGTTGCAGGCGATCACGACCTTGCCGGACGAGGCAGCTACAGCGAGCGCCTGGGTGATCGTTTTCAACGGATTTAGCTGCGTGCCATCGGCTTTGTCAGAGCCGGTGGGCGCCACGAACACGGCGTGAGCATCTGTTGCAACGCAGGCCTCGACGCTCGGGCTCTTCGTCGTGTCGCACACGCTCGGGGTGCCACCCTCACCACCCGATCCACCAGCGCCGCCATCGCCGGCTCCGCCCATGCCGCCCTCGCTGCTACCTCCCGCGCCCGGCAATCCGCCCGCACCACCGCGGTTATCCACGCCGCCGGATGCAGCTTCTCCACCGCTACCGCCCGCGGAACCGCCACCGGCACCTCCGCCGTCCTTGCAAGTGCCTGTGTACTCGCAACCGTCAACGATTTCGGCGCAACTACCGAGCAGCGCGCTTCCCAAAGTAGCGACGCTCAGCAGCCCCACACGCAACGACGTTCGCATAAGAATATCTCCGACTCAGAAACTGCCGCTCAAAGTTACGGCGCCGCCCTGCCGATCGATCGAAACGAGGGGACGCAAGGGGCGACTCGAAGCTTCCGCTTCACGCTTAGACGGGGCGAAAAGTAGATACGCTGCGGTACCGGCGCCGGCCAAAAGGGCAACCCCGAGGCCCACCTGTGAGATCGTGCCGTTGCGGCGCTGGCGATCGTATGCATCTTGGGCGCTGGCGCATGTCTCCGCAGCCACCGCGCTCTGCGTGCAGCCGTTGCGGCCTAGTTGATCGCGATACCGGTCGACGTCTTCCTTATCGTTGTTGGACGCGATTAGAAAGCCCGCCCAGGTGCCCGCTCCCGCGAGCGCGATGGCACCAAGCGTAATCGGAATCCATGGGCGGGCGACGCTTGAGGAAGAGGAACGCTGCGGAGCCGACGAGGATCCGGACGATTCGTCGTGCAACCGAAGAGCTAGGCTGTACTCCTTGCCAAGCTCCATGTGGACTGGCTGAGCCGCGGTTGATCCATTCAGACGCGCTTCGATTGCGTGTGGCCCAGGATCCAGAAACAGCACGGACGGTAATGGCGTGACCCCAACTCGCACGCCGTCGACAAGAACGTCGGCTCCGGTGCGATCGACCGTCAGTGATAGCACCGCGACATGTCCTTTTGCGCGCTCGAAGCCGGCGCGGATCTCTTTCTCGAGGTCGCGGTTTTCAGTCGGCGGGAACTCTCGCAGGCAGTAGTCCAAGTGCTCGGCAGCGTCGCGAAACCGTCCAAGCTCGAGTTCGGCCTGACCAAGCCCTGCCGCTACGTCGTAAGATCGTCGCAAGCTCCAAGCCTTCAGAAACAGAGCGCGTGCTGACTCGAACTGGTTCTCGTTCATGGCGCGATTGGCCTGCGCAATGAGCTCGCGTACTTCGTTCGCATCGCCGCTCGTGCCGATCGGCGCGGATTGCGCAGCGGCAATGTGGACGGTGCCGGGGCCTGCCGCGAGTGACAGGAAACACGCAAGCACGCCGGCAGCGTGGCGCGATCGGCTCTTCAGTGACGACTTCATTTGAGTTCGGCCCAATTCCTTCGCTTGGGTGGAGCGCTTGTTGGTGCAGCTGACATCGGTGGTGCTGGGTCCACCGCCGGTTTCGGCGCATCGATGGTCGGAGGCTCGGTCGCGTCTTCCGGAGACTTGGTCGACGGCGCCTCATTGCCCGCGCTCTTCAAAGTCTTGGATGTTTGACCCGCCAGAGCGCCATTCGTAGCTCCGATCCTCGGCGCGGTGCTTCGCTGAGGAAGTTTGACGGCCTCTTCAGTTGCCGGAGCCGCCCTGTTTTTCTCCGACGCGTTCGACTGCAACGGCGCTGGTCGCGCGCTGCCCAGGTCGATCATCGTTGGTCGCGGCGGCAGCGCCGGTTCAGCTACCCGTGAGCGCGACGCCGTAGAATCGCCGGTCGACGCGGAAGGACTCGGCCGCTTCGTCAGCACCGAAACCGCACCGCCTCCCAAGAAGCACAACGCGAGAAGCGGTGCGAGCAACCAGAGCGCACCGCGGCGTCGAGTACGAGTCCGCGCTCTCTTTGTCCGGACGGTGATCGGCGGAGCTTCGGGCTTCGCATCTGCCGTCGCCTGCTCGGTCGCTACGAGCTCCAGCTGGGGCGCGGCATCTTCGGCTTCGGGTGCCACGTACTCCGGTGAATCTGGCAATTCCGCGAGCATAAGCTCGCGCCGCAAGCCGGGCGGCAGCGTGGTGCGCCCGAATTTCCACGGGTTGAACACCTTCTTGGGCTCGGGCGCGGCAGCGGGAGTCGGCGCATCGGGTCCGGTTGTGTCGGGGCCTGGGGTGCCTGGGGGAGTCGGGAGCCTGGAGCCGTAAGGCTCCGTGTGATCGAAGAGTCCGACGCGAGTGCGATGCGGAGGGACGTCGACGTCGGGTTGCTTGAGCTCCATGAGCTTGAGTCGCTCGCCTGACTCTGTGTCGTTGTGCCGCGTCATGGTCAGTCCCTCGGCATGATCCAGAAGCGCGGGTTTGCGCTGCTAGTGGCAGCGGGCTTGAGCGGAGCGATGGGAGGTCCGTCGAGACCCGACGAGACTGCCAGATCATCAAGCGCGATCCATGGCCGTACAGGTTTGGCCGTGCTCGCCGATGGCGCGGGCGCCGCTGCTTTCGGCCGTGGCGGCCGCGCTTGCACGGTGCGTTTTTGCGGCTGTATCGCGGGTGCAGAGACCACGGCGGGGCGTGCGGATGCGGACACGGGAGCCATTGCTTCAGTAGACGGCGGCGGCGGAAGCGGCGCAATGGAAGCCAGTGCGTCGGCGCTGGGTAGCGGCCCCGCAGAAGTCGGTTGCGGCACTGACGTGGGTGCTGGAGGCGCAGGCTCTGCACCAACTGAGACACGCGGCGCAGGCGAAAGTGAGTCGACCTTTCGCGCCGAAGCTCCGCGTTCCGCGTGGGCGCGATTCAGGAGGCTAGCGAGACCGATGCCAAGGTCGCAACCGAGAAGGATGGCGAGCAGAACGGCGAACGAGCGCGAGATGCGCAGCCGTCGCGAACCGAACGAACGCAGACGATTCGCTTTCGCGTTTCCATGTGATTCGGACGCGACCTCGGGATTGGGAGGTGGTCGCGGCACATCACGACGCGAGCGGGATAGCGAGCGGTCATCAATGGACGCAGACAGAAAAGCCGCAGGTGCGTCGACGGGCGGCGGGCTCTGCGGTTCGATGGGGGTTGCGTCGGTAGGGCTCGACGCGGACATAGGCGTGGCGTCGGGTGCGGGCGAAGCGTCTATGTACTCGGTGCTCTGAGCGTGGTCGCCGTGACCCTTATCGGACTCGGCAGTCTCAGCGGTGTCGGCTGCCTCGGCGGTCTCGGCAGCATGATCACAATCCTCCCCAGCCTGCGCAGGTTGGGCGTCGTCAGCCGAGCTCAGCTCCACGGAAGGGCCAACGTAGATAGCGGACGAGCCAAGAGGCACCGTCTTTTGAGCCGGGAGAGGGGAAAGGCGTTGATCCCGGAGCGGTACCGGCGCAGCAGACTTGACCGGCTCGGGGGTGCCGGGTCCTGCGAGCAGTCCCGTCATCATCGACGGCACGGGCTGGGTGGAGCGCAAGGTCTCCTTCACACCGGAAGATGGCAGGCCGCGCGCCAAATCGCGCTCCATCGGTGAGCGGCCTTGCTTCGCGAGATTGGCGAGCACCAACTCGCGACACCAACGCGCTTCGGCGGCGAATTCGAGCGCGCTCGCGTGGCGTTGGCTCTCCTTCTTCGACATGCCCTTGCTGGCGAACGCGGCGACGTAGCGGGTGATGCGCGGGTCGAGCTTGTCGAGCACAATCGGATTGCGCATGACGATGAGTTTGGCAACGTCCCAGATACTCGCGTTCGGCTTGTCGATCATTTGGATGATCGGGTGTCTGCCAGCGAGGCCCTCGTAAAGGATGACAGCCAGAGAGTATATGTCGGTCGACGGAGTGGGCTCCTCGCTTTGGAGTTGCTGCGGCGACATGTAGTAGATGGTCCCGACCAACGCGTCTGGCAGGGTCAAGACCTCGGCGTCGAGCACTTTGGCTACGCCGAAATCGATCATCTTGGCGCCCTCGTCTTCGCAGATGAAGATGTTTTCCGGCTTCACATCGCGGTGAATGATCTCGTGGGTGTGCGCCACGTGCAGCGCGTCAGCGAGTTGCGCGACGATTTCGAGCATTTCCTCCATTTCAAGACGGCCGTGTTGCGCGAACACGTCTCGAAGCGTTCGACCTCGCAGGGGCTCCATCACGATGGAGAGCACGCCATCGATCAGATCGGCGCTATACAGGCGTACGATGTGGGGATGCTTGATGCGGCTTAGCGCTTGAACTTCGCGCTGGCCGCGCTCCATCATTTCTTGGCTGGCGCCGCCGCGTCGGTACACGATCTTGATGGCGACGTCGCGCCTCGCCAGGATTTCGTGCGCAAGGTAAACCCAAGCGTGGCCGCCCTGGCCAAGCACTGAAAGGATGCGGTACTTGGAGAGGAAGATGCTTCCGATGCGAAGCGGCCCTTCCGTGGATTCAACGCGTGGTTCGCTCACCAAGCCCCTCCCATCGCTAGCGTAATGGCCGCCGAGACTATCGTTGCAGCGCCGGCAATCAGCGCGAACTGAAAGATGGTGAGCCCCGCCGGATCGCCGGGGGCCTCGGCTCGAACGGCGCCGGTCTCGCCGCTGTGCGCACGTAACACTGTCGGCGCCAGGATCTCGGCTTTGGCTGGCACGACGACGCGAGGTTCGTACTCGCGCCGCTCGCGCGTGGCGGATGGAACCGCGGTGCTCGAATCCACCGCAATGCCTTCGGCACCCATCGTTTCGAGCCAACCCGCGGGCAATCGGACGAGTCTTCCCACGTACTCGAGCTCGGCAAGGAATTCACGTGCTGTCTGGAAGCGAAGCGCAGGGTCCTTGGCTAGGCCGCGCAGCACCAACCGATCGAGCTCTTTGGGGATAAGGCCGTGCACGAAGCTCGAGGGAGGTCTCGGCTCTTCCGAGGCATGCGCATTCAACAGCAGGTGATCGGCCTCGATGTGATCGAAGGGGCCACGTCCCGCAATGAGCGCGTAGAGCACCAAGGCTACGGCATAGAGATCAGCTCGACCGTCCACGCGAGCCCCGGACGCGCCTTCGGGACTAACGTAGCGCGGTGTTCCAACGACAGAGCTAGTGGTGGTCTTCAGATTGTCCGGCAGCGGTTCGATCTGAGCTAGCCCGGGCAGCAGCAGAGCGACGCCAAAGTCGATCAACTTCACACGCGGCAGCTCATCGGCCCGCCGCGTGATGAAGATGTTGGCAGGCTTGATGTCTCGATGAACGATGCCTGCTTCGTGAGCGACCGCCAGCGCCGAAAGGACTTGAGAGGCGTAGAGCACGGCGAGGTGGATAGGAATACGACCGACATCTGCGAGCTCTTCGGCCAGGGACCTTCCCTCGAGATGCTCAGTGACGATGAACGGCCTACCGTCACGCGTCGCGTCGTAGCCGAGCACTGCAACGATGTGCGAATGACGAAGCCGCGCTAAGACCTGACCTTCGATGCGGAAACGGTGCCGGAGCTGCTCGTTCGTCAGCAGCTGGTCGCGCAGCACCTTGGCGACCAGGACGCGCCGGGTCTGGCGATGCTCAACTTGGAATACTTCGGCCATCCCGCCCGCGCCGATGCGACGCAGAGCACGATAAGGCGTGCCCTCGAACGGGTCGCTGGCGACCCCCAGGCCAAGCGGAGAAGACACGTCAACCATCACATCTGTACATCGAGAGGTGAGCGCGAATCTGTTCTCGATTTCGACCGGACTCCATCATTTTTTCTCTGTCCGGGCCGGGGCGGCGAATTCAGCCAGCCCATCGGCTGGCTCGAACTGCGATAGATTGCCGCCGCTCATGGTAACTGCCGACACTCCGAGGCCGCGCCGGCTCGGCTTGACGCCCGAGGACGTAGACGCCCTGTTGGCCGGGACCTGCTACCGTCGCGAAGGGTTCGTGGGGCGCGGCGGGATGGGCGAGGTCCACGTCGTCCAGCATATCCACCTGGGTTGTTCGTTCGCGCTCAAGGTACTGCATTCACGTCTTGATCGCGCTGAGCGCTTGAGGGTCGAGGCGCAAGCGATGGGTCGCGTGAATCACCCAAACGTGGTCGGGGTCGTCGACTTCTGGACCACCGCGGGAGGCGTCCCCTGCGTTGTTATGGATCTGCTGAACGGTCACACGCTTGCGCAAGAGCTGGCTGATCGCCGGGCGCTGCCGATTGCTGAAGCGATCGACCTCTCTTGCCAAACTTTGGCCGCGCTAAGTGCGGCCCATTCTGCCGGCCTCGTTCACCGAGACGTCAAACCCGAGAACCTTTTCCTCCATCTCGAGCCTGGTGGTGGACGAGTCCTCAAGGTGCTCGACTTTGGCCTGACCCGGGTGCTGCCGCGGTCGGAGGCAGGCTTTCCGAAGCCTCCTGCAATTCCTACGGATACAGGAACGGTCGTTGGTTCTTTCAAATACATGAGCCCCGAGGCCGCGAGGGGCGAGCGCGTGGATGGGCGCGCCGATATCTACGCTGTGGGATTGATCCTATACGAAATGATCACCGGCTCCCATCCGTACGCTCACGCGGACGTCGCGCTGCCTCCGTCCCATCGTAGTTTGCAACCCATCCCCGTAGCGCTCGATGAAATCGTGATGCGAGCGATGGATGAGCGCGCCTCGGAGCGCTTTCAAACGGCCGACGCGATGCTGGGCACCCTGGTAGATTTCCAAGCAGCCCGCTCGACATAGTCCGCGAAAACCCGAGCCAGTCGCCTGAGAGTGTGGAGCAAACCCGCGAGAGGTACTGTCTCGTATCGACTCCGCTGCATGCACGACGCGCAGCACCCCGATGGCTGCCAGCGCGAGCATCAAGCCCACCACTAGCGTCGACCCAGCGGCAAGGATCGGGTGCCGCATCGCGAAGAGTCCCAGCGCGGAAACGCCCGCGGTGCATCGCGCGCGAAGTGTCGACTGTCTCGGAACGTCGATGAGGGCGGCGTCTGCTGGTCCCGAAAGGAAAACCGGTTCGAGTAGAGCGTCGAAGGCTCGATCGAGCTCGGAGGGTTCGATGCTTGGTAGAGTGGGGACTGTCGCAACGTCGGCGCCGCCGGGAACGCCTCCGGAGAACATCGTCGTATCGAGCGGCTGGGCGCCGATGTCCGCCAGTGTTCGCTGCGCCGCTGGAATCGTTACGCGAGTCGGCTCCGCCTCGTCGAACAAGAAGAACTGGCTTTCGATCTCGGCCTCACTACCGGTGAGGACCTGCACGGCGTTCTCCATATCGAGAAACGGGCAGCGCTTGTGAACCACCGCCTCGATGTACATTCCACTGAACTCTATCCGCGCCCGCTCGCCGATGTCGGCGCGGTCGGAGGCATGCGCCGCGTTGACCCGCACATCCGCACCGGGCGCAGGTACCAGCGCGATCGCATCGCATTCTCGCTCGAACTCGAAATGGATCGGGTACACGCCGGGGTGTCGAACACAAAGATCCGCGTGGCAAACGGAACCAACTGCAATCGCCCGCGCATGTTCCGTGAGGAAAGGAAACACGCGAGTAGTGCCCTTGCAGCGCAGCTCGAGCCACAGTGGCTCGGTTGCGGCGTCGGCGAGTGAGAAGTCGGCTGACGGCATGGCCCTCCTGTTGGGAGCCAGCGCTCCCGACCTCCTTTTCGGTCAGCGGCGCGAATTTGGTGCGTATTCTTTTTTTTCTCGTGCCCTCACGATTTCGCGAACGCTTTGCCAGCGCCGACCGAAGACCGGTTGCCAGCCGTGCGCTTCGACCACTCCCACTTCCCCGTCCGGTCCCTTCCCCCTCCCGGTCGGCAGCGAGCGCACGGCTGGCGATTCGATGCATGCCCAACCCGGCGCTTAACCTCGTGAACCCCAACCCTCGGACGGCATCCCATCCTCCGACTTGCATGGCCCTCACCGCGCGGGCAGCGGCGGCCCACATGCGCAACTTGGCGCCCGCAATCTCGGCAATCGTTTTCCAAGGCCTCGGGCGCACTCACTCGCAAGCGTTCGGCATGCAGAGAATGTTGAAGCCCGCGTCAGCGAGCCAGATCGCGGCGGCGGTGCGCCGAGCAGGTAAGGATCTTGTTGCCGCGTGCTGCTCGTCCCATAAGAAAATGACCAGAAGAAGGAACTGGATTTCGGTCGTGGCTACCGCGAGTGAGCGTGTTACGCTTTGGGCAGTTCGTCTTCATCGGGCCCAAATAGACTAAGCTGCCGATCCTCTTCGATCGGTCGTGCCGACGAGAAGCGAAGGCTCGCGTGATCGCCATCATAGCTGGCCGTGATCGTCAAACTTAGCTGGGCGATCTTCAGCCGAATGACATCTGGCGATGCCCCACTTGGTGGAGGGACGAGTGGAACAACGATTTGCAGAGCCTTGCCCTTCCGCTCAAGCCGAACATAGTCTCTGCGTGTAGGCGCATCTTCGCTCTTGTCGCCACCTGTTGAGCGCAAGAAAAGACCGCGGTCAAACCCACCGCGCTTATTTCGCTTTTTCTCCGCCCGCCGCTCAATCTCGTCTGAACTCAGACCTAAATTTCGCTGAAGAGCTAGGATGACTTCAAAGGCATCAGCCAGTTCATCTACGATAGCCTGCTCTCCTTCCGCGTTCGCAACTTCCAGCGCTTCTTCAACGAGCTTGCGCCGCAGCGCAGCGCGTAGCGCACGATTTGGAAGCTCCATAGCGGAAACAACCTCGCCCTGCGCCTGAATGGTACCCGGGACCTTGTCGCGAACGAGCTTATCGAAGATTCGCCGCCGCTTAGGGACGGCCAAATAGTCGGCTGAACTCTCAACGTCGACGCCGCTTGAACGCAACAAGTACCAGTTATGCGCCAATTTGCTGCCTTCCAATACGACGCGCCAACTGCGCGCGCTCGCAGCTTTTCCGACGGCAGCCAGAAACCACTTCTCTCGAATGAGTTTCGTCGTTGGTCGGAAGACGACCCTTTGACCGCCTAGGTCGAAAGGCCGCGGGTCTCTCTCAAAATCGGCTAAGTCTTGCTCGTCTTCAATCTTCCGCACTCGACCAAGGGCCAAGCGGCGCGCGTGTGTCGTGGTGCCCGCAAGCGGTGCCTTCGGAGAACCAGCCTTTCCCTCCAGGAACACGTCCTCGACGCCTTCGAGGTCGTCGACAAGGATCCACGGTACGGACTTGGGCAGCCCCGCTCGACCATCAGTTTTCAGGAACCACATCACGCGCACGGGCCGCCGGAGGTGGTTTGCGACGCGCATAGTCGATTCGGCAACATGAGCCGCCTCCTCTGCGCTAATCGACGGTTCGTTGTCCCACGGCTGTCCGCTTCGACGACGCACACACTTTCCGTTAGCATCGACGTCAAGGAATTCGTCCTTGTGCCGCCCATGCACAAATTGCTGACTCGCTGTGAGGTCCATGTAGGACGTGTCGCAAGGAAAGGTTTGCAGACCGTCGGGATGACCCCACGTCGAATCGATTCGTGCGCGTCCGGTTGCGGGATGGCATTCTACCCAAGCGGCCGCGCGCGCCGGAATGAAATGATGAGCAACGAGAGCCGCCTGGTCGAGCGAGACGCCCCGCTCTACTACCTGCCTTAGGCTTGAGAGAACGAATGCCGTGGCCGCTTCGACGTCGCGAAGAGGACCGGATGCCGGGAGGTTGTGCCAGTTGACACCGAGATCGAGTTCGACGTCGACTCGGATCACCAGGGGGAACGCGAGCAGCACCGCCAAATCTTGATCAAAGCGTCGGGGCACCTCTCCGTCTAAGAGTGATTGGAACACCCCTCGGTCGCGAAGCAAGTAGAGGGGAGCGGCCGGAAGCGCTAGCGCGCGAAACGCGTCGAGGGAGCGAGTCTTCCTCAGGGTCGTCGTGTTCACCTGCTCCGCTGTACGAAACAGCTGGAGCTTAGCGAGGTCGATTCGACCGCTTTCGCATTTCCAGTCCGCCATCGGTGCCGGGTACTGCTTCTCATCCTCAATGTCACACTGAACGATGAGCAGCTTCCCTCCGCTTACGACCCACTCCATATGAGCGCGCCCGATGGTGCGATGCGTCCAGCGCGCAACGCTGCGGAGGCAATTGGCAAGGTCCGCCTCCAGTATCAAAGGCCGCGCGGCGTCGGCAGACCGAACGGCCTTCTTTGACTGGAGAGTGTAAGTTTCGGGATTTGAATCTTCTGGCGACGCTCCCCACGCCTCCGCGACAAAATCGCGAACTCGTCGGCTTATCCTCCTCTCGTTCGAGATATGCCCGCTCTGCTGAGCCCGGAAATACCTGTGAACGAGCAGGGCGGCACCGTCAGTCTCGCCGGCACTCCGGAAGGAATCGACTACTTCGCGCGCGGCACGAAGTAGCTCCTCCTCGTCCAGTGCGATTGCTGAGTGATAGCGACCTCGCGCTGCGAGATCTTCGTTCGATGAACTCGATCGCACAATCAAGCAAGCGCCGTCGCCGAACGGCGCTTTCATGGTTGCGAGAGCCACCCTGATGGCTTCATCGAGCCCACGCCGGCCACCCAACACTTCAGCGATCACATACGTCGGAACTACGACGAACTCGGGAACGGTCCATGCTTCGGGCAGGGCTAGTAGTCCGTGCGCCTTGGTTCCCAGGATTCCGACTGGATTGAGACTACCTCCAGCCGGCATGCGAGCGCTTCGCATCGTCGGAGCGTCGCGCAGTAGCTGTCTAAGCTCCGTTGAGTGATATGCTAGCGGGAAGCCATCGTTGGTCACGCAGCGCTACTCTATCTTTGGTGACGCGGCGCGGTTCGACTCGTGCGAGTCGTTTCCTTTCAGCGCGCCATCTCGTTGGTGGTCATGCTCGTCAGCAATCTTACGTTCTTCAAGGGCCCGCGGCGACTCTGGAATGCTTCGGCGATCCACCTGATCGCTCAACCGCGACTTGTGCTCTTCCGCTTTGCCGAATGCGACTTGCGCGACTTCAGCCAACTTAGCCAACGCGCCATCCGAGAAGTATCCCGCGAGGAATGACACGATCAGCGTCTCGATCAGGACCTCCAACCGAGGCTTGGCCGCGGTCAGATCCGATCGAAACGAGGCAAGCGCTACGATGACAGCAAGCACTGCCGAAATGTACGGCGCCATACATCGCCAGTAGCGACGATCCAGATGCCAGTACCCCCGAGCGATCACATGATAGAACCATTTGAATCCGAACGTGACGCCGCCGATAAGGCCAGCACCTGCCGACGCTAAGAGGAAGGCATCGAACCCCAGAGCGGCCGCCTTAGCATCGAGCAAGAGACTCGCTGTGACCGCACCGCCGACGCCCGCCAAAGCTGTGGCGACGAGAAATGCCGATTCGACACGCATGGCGCGGCGCGCCCTGCCGTCCCATTTCGATTCCCAGTCCCACCGTTTGCGGCCGTCCGCCGGATCGGCGGGAGCCCAGCCTGCACCATCGGGTTCAACGCGACCGGTTTTTTTCGGACCAATCTCGCTCATTGGCGGATTATCCGGTCAGCGCCGTATCGAGATTGCCAACCGCGGACCAGTGGCGGCAGAACACTTCCACGGAACTCGCGACGTTCTGCTCCTTAGGGTGCTCGTCATAGTGATAGTCGAGCGGCGTTCCCACTGCAGCGGCGATCACTCGCCGAAAAAACTGATGAGGCGGGGCTACCGGCGTAGCTCGCAGCCACGTTTCCGAGTCCGTCGAGAATGTTAGATAAGGCTCACCTGTCTCGCGTCGCCACGGTGCATCCGCGCCCACCCAACTCGACGAACCCAAGGCGTCAAAGACGGCGGCACGGAAATCGAAATCCAATGGCACCACGTGAACGTGGGCATGATCGATTCCGCAACCAAACGTGGTCCCCTCCTTGCTGGCGCCATGCTCGAACAAAACCGCGTTGCCCCAGATTGCACGGACGCGCTCGGCTGTTGCAGCAACCATAGCACCGAAGCCTTCTCGCTTCGAGAGTGGCAATGCTGCCGAAGACAGGACATGCGCGGTGGGAACGACGAGAAACCAACCGCTCACCAAGGCGCCTTTGCTTGGCAGCACAATTTCATCCGGTGAGCGCACTAGAACGCGGTCCCACGGCGTGGTGGCCGTGGGGTTGGGAATCGAGTAGCGGCAGAACCGACAGTTGAACATCTCGTCGCGCCAGCAGTCCTGGCTTGGGCAGAGCGTGCCACGCGCCGGGGCGGAATGCGAGCCCTCTGCGCGTGAAGCAGCCGATTCTTGGAGCGCGCGGGTCCACTGTCAGCATCGGCTTGCCGGTGAGGCGGCAACTAGGCTTTCCTCGGCGTCAGCTGCGGAAGGTCGGCTTGCTGGTGCCGTTCAGCACCGGTCCACGCTCTACCCGCATTTCGTACACGGCTGCCTCGACACGCGCCTCGACCAAGCGATCAAGTTCGTCCGTCTTCAGCCCGAGGATCTTGCCGATCTCGAGCAGTCCCTTAAACCCGATGTAAGAGCGTGCCGCAGCGAGCGCTGCGCCCTTGACGCGCAGCCGTTCATCCGGGTTGAGGATACCGTCGCTTCTCGCGGCTTTGAGCTCCGTCACAACAACTTGCTCAACCTCCCGCACCGCAACGGTCACGGCGTCATCGAGCCGATGCAAAACTCCAGCGACATGTTCGTTCTTTACCTTGGCGTCGACGAGCTGCGCGATGCGAACCGAGACCCAGCTCAACACCGCTAGAAAGACCGGTGACAGTGCTTCGGCGGCCTTCGCAAGGCTCGCCCAAATTTCATCAGACATGAGAACTCTCCTTCAAATGTGCGGCGCTCGGCTTGCATCACAGCCTGCGCACGAGCACGTCGTAGGGGACCGAACCCGCGTTGACGTCAGCCGTGGTGACGTTGGCGAGAATGACCTCGATCGAGTCCGCCGCGAGAACGCGCACCGACGCGATCGCGAGCCCGCTCGGCATCGCCGCACTCGGGTTGACGATTACGTTGTCGCCGAGGCGCGCGCTCTTGGCAGGCAACGGAGCGGGTGAGGCCTTGGTGTTTTGAGCCGGGACGGTGCCGTGGTCGATGGTGACTTTGAACCGGGCACTCGTCGCTGGCCCGGTCGGGGGGACGCGGTCTTTGTGTACGGTCATGGACCTTTCTCCTGTTGAAGCGACGCTCACGGGTGAGCGCAGCGCTGCACGCAGCGCAGTGCGAGGATGTCTCTGAGCGTTTTTTCAGTGACCTGGCGCTCGAACTTCTTCTTGCGCGCGAAAGCGAGTTGCTTGCGGCGCGCCGTGCTCAGTCGTCCCATCGCACGATGCGGCCGCGCATTCGTATTCGCCGGTTTGCTCGCAGAGATGATCTCCGCTTTCGACCGCCGCACCGGCTTCTTGCGCTTGGCTCTGCGCCGCGGTGGCTGCTTGGGCGCATGCATCACTTTCTTTTTGACGATTTTCTTAGCCATGTGTTTTTCCTCTCACGCCCGATCACGAGCGTAGAATTTCCGGTTTTCGTCCCTGCTCTTGCTCTTCGAGCACGCGATATTGCGCGTACAGAACGAGGAGCCGCTGGCGATTGGACTCGCTCAGAGACGCGAGAATGCTCTTCATCTCGTTCTCGTTGAGGCCCTTCAGGAATTTTCGGATCGCGAGGTGGCGAGCCATCACGTCCGCAGCCGTCGCGGTCTGGTCGCTGAACGACCGGTGCAGCTCGATGAGTGCAAGCTGGTTCGAGGTCGACAGGCTCGCGAGCACGCTCGAGACCTCTGACTCCGAGAGCCCGCTCAGAAACTCACGCACGGCCGCATCCTTCGGATCGACGAGCTCGGCCTGGCGCTGCGCGCCGATCATGGTGGGCGCGTTCGCGCCAGCTTGGCCATTGGCCAGGAACTTCGTCGCCAGAATCGGAAGCAGCGCCGTCACGACGCCCATGAGCTCGTCCATGCGGCGCGCCTTCATGAGCTCTTTGGCCTCTGCAAGACGTCGCTCGTGCTCTCGATCGAGCAGGCCTTGGTACTTCTCGAACATCGACCAGTTGATCTCTTCGGCCTTCTGGCGCGCGACACGTTCGCGCTCCAAATCGTGCGCGAGCCTCCCTAAAAGACTTTCGTTCGCGCTCATCAGGAGCCGGTGAATGCTCTCGTCGTGGCGCATGAAGTGCGCGAGCAGCCCCTTCGCGGTCGGTGGCTCCGAGTCGTCGCCAAGCCTGCCGAGCTGCGCCTTCCCACGCGCGAGAAACGCGTGCTGGGTATCGTGAAGCTCGTTCTGGCCGCGGTACGCATACACGACGTAACGTTGGGGCTGCCCTGCCGCGCGCGATTGAGCGTCGGCGTCGGCGCGCTCCCAAATCTCCGCTCCGAGCTCTTGCGCGTCGGGTAGGCTCTCGGCGCTCAGGTTCCAGAGCTCGAGGCGTTCGGGGTGTTCGCCTTCCACGACGTGGACGAGCTCGAAGCGATTGATAGGTCCGTCCTCCGTTAGATCCGACAGTAGCGGCGTGAGCCAGTTGATGAGTGCAGCGGTTGCGGTCGCCATGTTCAATTCCTCCTCGCGAGGAGCAGCGTCAGAAGCGCGCCACCCACGATGAGGGCCGCCCAGAGAGCCATGTCCTCAAGTGGTTTCTTTAGCTCGGCCCCTTTTTCGCCGAGCAATGCCAGAAGCTTGTCTGTTGATGACAGCTCGACTGGTGCGTTCTCCGTGGGCGTTGCGACGCTATCCAAGATCCAGTCCGCATCCAGCGGACACTGCGCACTCGATTCGAGCTGCACCATCGCGCCAGTGCGCACAGGCCACGGCATGTCCGTCTGCTGACCTCGGTAGGCAAAGCTCACCTCGAGCCAGACGAACGGCCCGGCGCGGAGCATCGGCATGACGCCTGGAAGTTCTTCGCGTCGACGGACCGTGTTCGGGAACATCAACCGCTCCCGCGATACACGTTCGAGCTTGACTAGGTCAGCTGTCCCGCTGCGCGTCGTATCGTGATAGGTGAGCGCCGGGTCGAGCAGCGTTCCCTCGAACCACTTCATGAACACCGCGGCGAGCGTGCTCTTGACGTCGTCCGGCGTCGGATCGTCGCGCAGCGTGCGCGCGAGAATCCAGCGGTTCATCTTGCCCGGATAGAGCGGGACGCGATTGAGTCGACGCCACTCGTCGACGTCCACTCCGAGGCAGCCAAGATCACCGATGGTCGTCATCAGTTGGACCTCAACGGGTCGGTACCAGCGACCTCGTTTCCCCTGAGCTGAGCGAGGGCGCTTGCCTTCAGCTGAGCGAGGGCATCCTCAAGCTGAGTCTGGGTCCCGACAACCTTAGTCGCCGCTCCGGTTTGCATGTCGACCGTGAAGCGGAGCCCGTCCTCGCGAACGACTTCCACCGTGTCGTTGCTGAAGCGGGCGATCTCGTACTTGAGCCCATTCAGAACCAACGTGCGGTGCACTACCGTGTTCTTCCCGGTCAGCAGCACGACAAGCGCGACTGCCGCGACGGCGACGAGTGCGCTCTTGTAGATCATGGCGCGCCTCGTTCTCCGCGGAACAGCCGACTGAGCCAACGGATGAGAGCGCC
>JBMOMJ010000031.1:77752-136114 GCA_049324695.1 Myxococcota bacterium | reverse complement strand
ATCCGACGCTTCGCCGCGGAGCATGTCCGACGCTTCGCCGCGGAGCATGTCCGACGCTTCGCCGCGGAGCATGTCCGACGCTTCGCCGCGGAGCATGTCCGACGCTTCGCCGCATAGCTGTCCGACGCTTCGCCGCGTGACATGTCCGACGCTTCGCCGCGTGACATATCCGTCGCTTCGCCGCGTGGCATATCCGACGCTTCGCCGCGTAGCATATCCGACGCTTCGCCGCGTGGCATATCCGAGGCTTCGCCGCGTAGCATATCCGACGCTTCGCCGCATAGCTGTCCGTCGCTTCGCCGCATAGCTGTCCGACGCTTCGCGGCGTGATATCCGTCGCTTCGCCGCGTAGCATATCCGACGCTTCGCCGCATAGCTGTCCGACGCTTCGCGGCGTGGCATGTCCGACGCTTCGCCGCGTGGCATATCCGACGCTTCGCGGCGTGGCATGTCCGACGTTTCGCGGCGTGGCATGTCCGACGTTTCGCGGCTGCGTTCCGTGATTGTTCAGCGCGGCAGATAGAGACTGAATGTCGTGCCGGCTTCAGGCGAGGACTGCACTTCCACGCGGCCGTTGTGGGCTCGTACGATCTCGCGCACGATGAACAAGCCGAGGCCGAGGCCACGCGCGTGATCTCGCCCGTAGCGAGCGCTGCGGAAAGGAGCGAATAGCTCGGGCAACATGGGTGCTGGAATGGCGCCGCCGTTGTGAACCTCTAGGCGCACGCAGGTCGTCTCGCTGCCGTCGAGCCTGACCAGGATTTGGCCGCGCGGGGTGCCGTGCTGGCCGGCGTTCGCCACGAGGTTGGAGATGACTTGTAAGAGGCGATCGGGATCCCAGTCGCCAGCGAGGTCGCCCGTCGTTTCACGCTGCACGTGCCAGCTTGGATTGGCGAGCAGGAGTTCGTCGATGGCGTGTGTGCACAATTCGTCGAGGTTGGTCGCCGCGGAACGAATTGTGATGCCGCCACCCGATCGAGCGCGTGTGAAGTCGAGCAGTTGGTCGATCATGGCGGTCATGCGTCGACCACTCGTCAAGATTCGCTCGACGGGTTGGGCGAAATCTTCGAGCAAGGCGAGCTTTTGTTCGCGCCGCGCAAGGACGAGCTGTGCTGCAGTCATGATCGCGCCGAGCGGGTTCCTGAGATCGTGAGCGAGCACGCCGGCGAAGAGTTCGTTGTGACGCACGGTCTCTTCGAGTTGGGCGAGCACGCTGAAACGCAAGATTACCGAGGCCAGGTGATTTGCGATCGCGCGCGCCACGTCGACGTCATGCGGCGCGAAGGCGTGCGGCTCGCCGTAGTAGACCATGAACTTGCCGAGAAGCTGGCCCCTGGCCACGAGCGGAATGAAAGCCATCGCGCCAATGCCCTCACGCTCGAACAAGGGCTGAAATGAAGCGAGGGTGGGATCGCTGCGTGCGTCGGCTACCAACACCGGTTCGGGAGCGCTTGCGTCACGTGGCCAGGGAGAATGTCCCTCGACGGTATTGCGGTACTCTTCGGAAAGGTAGCGCCAGGCACGAAAGCGCATGCTTGGATCGGCGCCATAAGTGAGGATCGCGAGCCGCTTGGTGTGCAGCGCCTCTTCGATGGCGCTGAGAGCAGCTTCGAATACGACCTCGACACGATCGGCAGCGACGACTGCTTGCGCGAACTTGTAGAGTTGTTCGACACGAGACTTCTCGACCAAGGTTTCGGCATGAAGGCGCGCATTGTCGATGGCCAGGGCGGCGCGTTCGGCGAGCTCTTCCAGCAACTCGAGATCTGCCGATGTATAGCTCTCACCGGCATGAACTCGCGAGGCGCTGACGACGCCTACTACGCGTCCCCGAGAGCGAAGCGCAGCAGCCATCGCTGCGCTAGGCGGAAATCGACTCGAAAACTCGCTGTAAGCCGGTGCGCCGCCCGCGGCATCGGCGGGAATGCTAGCCAGCGAGGCGCTCTTTCCGGTCGCAGCAACCGAGCCGGTCAGTCCTTCACCAACGCGCAGCGCTGGAGCCGGGTTGAGCCGTTGCAACTCGGCGTGCGCCTCTGGAATTGGATGATGAAAGGCGGCCGCGTGCAGCAGGCCATCGGCTTCGAGCAGAAAGATACTCACGGCACTCGCGAGGACAGCGCCCAGCTCCGCAACGATGGTGCGCAGGCGCGACGCCAAATCCAACTCGGACTCGGCTAACACACGCGAGACACGATTCAGCGCGGCCAAGCGCGTCGCCGCCGCATGGATCTCCGCGCGGTTGCGGCGCTCGGCCTCATAGAGCCGCAAGCGTTCGACTGCTTGGCTCGCGTAGCGCGCCGTGAGCAGCAAAAACTCCTTTTCGTCCTCGTTGGCAGCGCCCTCGCGCTCGATAGTGAGCCCGAGGCAACCGAGCGCGCGACCCTGTACTACCAACGGTAAGCATGCGGCGCGATAAGCGCGGTTGGGCGAGACTAGCGCTCTGAGATCCGGGTAGAGAGCGAGCAACTGCTCTCGCGATGCGATCCATATGGGCTCGCGACGCGCTATCGAATCGAGCAACGGCAAGCGGTTCGCCGCATCCAAACGTAGCGTTCGCAGCTGCTGCTCCGAGCGCGGTGCGTAACCGTAGGCACGCGCCAGGGTGACTGTTTGCTCATCTTCACCGAGTAGCCACAGCGCCATGCTCGACGCTTCGAGCGCGAGCGCCGTGCGGTCGACCAACGCCTCGAAGACCTCTGCAGCCGAAACCGCGTCGGCGATCGCGCTGGCGATGCGAAGCAGCCGGTCCGTGTGGGGCGTGTCTTCACTGCCGAACGTGGACGTCGCGAAAGAGTCGTTCATGGCAACGCGCTGGCGAGGTCCTCTCGGGATCCCCTCGGAACCCGCAGAGAGCGCGATTGGGCGCTGGCGGTCTGACCGAACCATCCATTCGTAGCACGAAGCCGCCACCCTTTCGCAGGCCGAATTCGCCAGTGATCATTGCAAAGTTGCCTCACATCGCCTCCGCCGTTGCAGGCCGTGCGAGTTTTCCTTATCCCGAGCTTCCAAACGTTGGCTGCGCGACGTTGGCTGCGAGGCAAACGGTGCAGATTCGAACTCTCACGGTAATTCGCGGGAGTGGGAGCGGCGCAGCAACGCAGAAGCGACGGCTCGCGCTCTTCCGCGCGCGCCATCGTAGCATTGTTGGCGAATGCCCGGAAAAATCGGCCCCCTACTCGGCCAAGGAAGGACTGCCGAAGTCTTCGAGTGGGATTCGAGCCAAGTGATCAAGCTCTTTCGCGCGGGCTTCGAGAGCAGCGCTGAACGCGAACTCGAAGCAGCCAAAGCTGCGCGAACATTAGGAGCCAATACGCCCGCAGTACATGACCTCGTGCGAATTGATGGCCGGGTCGGCGTTCTATTCGAACGCGCCGCGGGCCGATCGCTGATGACCAAACTCTCCCAAAACCCCTGGCTCCTTCGCGCGTCAACGCGTCGAATGGCAGCAGCCCACCTCGCCATTCACCGGCTTCAGGCACCGTCCCTACCCCGCCTCATCGAGCAGCTGCAACGCCTCGTCGCCAGCGCACACGGCCTCACCGTACCCCAGCGTACGCGCGCACTCGCTCAGCTGGCAGAGTTGCCCGATGGTAACTCCCTCTGCCATGGCGACTTTCACCCCGGCAACCTCCTCGAAGCCGGCAAGGACTTGACCATAATCGACTGGTCCACTGCGGGCCGTGGTCACCCGTTGGTCGATGTGGCCGTCACAACGATCATGATGCGTTTCGCCCAACCGCCCGCCGAAACCCCGTGGGCGCTTCGACAATTGATTCGGATCCTGAGACAGCGACTAACGTCGGATTACCTCGCGGCCTACGGCCTAACGGCAAGCGATCAAGCCCGCTTGAACACATGGACGTTTGCGTTGGCCGCCGCTCGCCTCGGTCGCGCAGTAGATGCCGAACGCGACTCGCTACTCCGTGCGCTCTAATGTTCGTTCATTCCCACGCCGGCAAGGATCCCGGGAATAGACTTCTCGACTCTCGCCATTCGAGTCTTCGCTTGCTTCCCTGCCGTAATGTAGAGGACGTAGGAGCGCTGTCGCCCGGGGGTCAACGCTTTGAAGGCCTTCGCGAGTTTGCGATCCTTCCGCAACGTTGAGGTCAACTCCTCCGGAAGCTCGAGCTCTCGCTTCGCTTTGAAGTCGACGTTGAGCCCAGCCTGCTCCACGGCGACGGCCTGCGTCACGTACGACTTCAACATGGTCTTCTTGATTTGAGCCTCGCTGGTGAACTCCAAGCGCAGCGCCGACTGCGTGTTCTCCCCTTGGCTCCGAAGCAGTCCGTGAGTGTCCTTCAGCAAGGCGCCTTTAAAGAACATGAGCGAGCAATGCTCTTTGAAGGGTTGGATGATTGCTATGTTCTTCCCCTCGAACGTAAAGCACGGCTTCCCCCACTTCAGCTCTTCATCGAGCCCACACTCGAGGAGGATCGACCGAATCTTCTGGATCTCGCCGCGCCAGGTTTTGGCGCGGCTCACGAATGCATCAACCTTGGGATCTTGCGTGCCCATGACTGTCCATCCCCCCTCGCGCGCTGGCGGTCACATGTCGAGCAGGTACGCGGCGACCAGAGGGAACACGATGGTCGCGTCGGACTCGATGACGAAACGGGGGGTGTCGACTGCAAGTTTGCCCCACGTGATCTTTTCGCCGGGAGGCGCGCCGCTGTACGAGCCGTAGGACGTGGTGGCGTCCGAAATCTGGCAGAAGTAGCCCCAGGTGCGCACATCCCAGCCGAGGTCCTGGTCCATGAGGGGGACGACGCAGATGGGGAAGTCGCCCGAGATGCCGCCGCCGATTTGGAAGAAGCCGATTGAGGACTGGCGGTCCGTTTCCTTATACCACTCGATGAGGCGGCCCATGTACTCGGTGCCGCCCTTCATGATTTGGTAGCCATACTCGCCGCGGATGACGCCGGCGACGAACATGTTGCCCAGGGTCGAGTCTTCCCAGCCTGGTACCCATAGGGGCAAGTCGCGTTCGGCGGCCGCTAGGAGCCAGGAGTTTTTGGGCTCGATTTCGTATTCGGGCTCGAGCTCCTTGCTGCGCAAAAGCTGGAAAAAGTACTCATGCGGGAAGTAGCGTTCGCCTTTACGCTGGGCATTGTTCCACAAGGCGAGCATCTTCTTCTCGATTTTGCGCATCGCCTCGTGCTCGGGGATGCAAGTATCGGTGACGCGGTTCAAACCTTGGTCGAGCAGGGCTTTTTCGTCTTCTGGGCGCAGCTCGCGAAAGTTCGGGACGCGGCGGTAGCTCTCGTGCGCAACCAGGTTGAAGACGTCTTCTTCGAGGTTGGCGCCGGTGAGGCAAATGCCATGAATCTTTTCCTTGCGAATGAGCTCCGCGATGACGATGCCCATTTCGGCGGTGCTCATGGCGCCACCCATCGTCAACAACATCTTGCCGCCTTTGGCGAGATGCGCCTCCCAAGCGCGGGCCGCGTCGACGAGCGCTGCAGCGTTGAAGTGGCGGTAGTGGTGCTGGATGAAGTCGCGAACCGTGCCCATGGCTTTGCTCCTCGGGTTTCGAGGGGACGCTTTTCCGCGTTTCATCGGCAATGTCAAGCGTACCAGCCGAAGTTCAGAGGGCGCGCGAGCTTTTGCGTGGAGCCGGCGCGTGACGTTTCCGTGCTAGGCTCGCCGATGTTTCTTCGGAGTCTTTCGGCGCAACGGAATTCCGATGGTTGATCGCTTCTCGTCGCCGCCCGCTTCCCTCAGCGGGATGGTCATCCAGTCAGAGCTCCAGGCAGGCGTCAGTTATCGTATCGAGAAACCGATTGGCGAAGGTGGCTTGGGGACTGCGTACCTGGCATTGCGGCACGCGGGCGATGGGATGTCGCCCGTCGTGGTCAAGGTGGTGCGGGGCTCGCCGGTAGTCGGCAATATCAGCCCGGACATTTTAGTGCGGAAGGAAGCGGTGGCTCTTGGCCGCTTGAATGAGCGCATTCCTCCGACGCCGTTCGTGGTCCGTTTCATCGACACGGGCACCGCGCGGTTGTTCGACGAGAATGCGATGCCGTGGATCGCGCTCGAGTACGTGCATGGCGGCGTAGAAGGCACGACGCTCGAAGATCGCGTGTCGTACTCGATCAATCGCACGAGCTTTGCATTCGACCCAACGCGCACCGCGCACGTGGTGCGCTGCATGGCATCCGGCTTGTCGGCGATTCACGCGGTCGGTGTCGTGCATCGCGACATCACGCCGGGCAATGTGCTGTGTTGCGGGTTCGGCGAAGGTGAGATTTTCAAGATTTCGGACTTCGGCGTGGCGCGACCACAAGGGCTCGCGGCAACGTTCGGAGGGATGGGCGTCGGCACCGCTGGCTACGCAGCGCCCGAGCAGAGTTTGCCGGAGACGAGCGCGGCCGGGCCATTCACGGACGTGTTTGGCTTGGCGTGTGTGCTGTTCCACGTGATGACGGGGGAGCACTACTTCGATTGCACGTCGCCGGTGCAGGCCTATTCGTTGGTGCGCGATCGCAGGCGGCGCAGCATTACCGAATGCAGCACGTTGAGCCCGGAGTTTCTGGAGCAGCCGGAAGTGTGCCGCAACATCGACGCGGTGTTGGCGCGAGCGACGTCGTTCGCAGCCGAGCAGCGTCCACAGACCGCGTACGAGCTGGCCAACGCTCTCATTCCGCTGCTCGGCGCTCCGGGCTCGGCACCGCGGCCGAGTCGGCGCTTGGTGAATAGCTTGCTGAATCTCGCGCCGCCGGGAGATCTGAGCAAGTGGTCGTGGACCACGCGGCACCCACCCGGCGACAACGTGGTGATTCAGAGTGCAGCGTGGGACGCCGACGGGCGCTGCTTCGTGTTTACGCCACGGGGGCCGCTATTTTGGAACGGACAATCGTGGCTCGATGCGCCGGAGGTGGCGCACAGCCTGCCAGCTGGCATGAGCTTCGCGCGCCGGTACGAAGCCGGCGGTTGGCTCGTCGGCGGCGCCGGTGGCGCTCTCGCGGTTTACAACACTCACGGCGTGCGCGAGGTGGTGCGCGCGCCAGATTCGACGTTGGAGTTTTCGCACGCGAGCGGCCGTTTCGACGATCTGGTGGTCGCGGTCGGGCAGCGCCCGGATGAAGCACCCTCGTTATGGGCGATGGCAGCGCGACGCTGGATGAAGCCGTTGCGGCTCGACGGTGTGAGCTACGTCGCCGCGCTGCATCGTCTCGACGAATCGCGCTGGTTACTCTGCGGTCGCTTGGCGCAAGGATTAGGCTTTGCAGCCATCTACACGCCGATGCAGTGGGAGGTGGAGTACCTCGATGTACCTCACACTCGCGCCTTCGTGGGCGGAGCCAGCGAGCCCGAGCGCGGTGTGGCGTTGCTGGTCGGTGCAGATGGGGTCGCGCTGCGTGTCGGGTCCAACGGAGTCACCAGCAGCGCGGCCAGCGGCACTCCCGATCTCACCGCAGCAGCTATGGACGTACTCGCGCGCGAGTGGGTAGCGAGCCTCGGCACACTGTGGGTACGCGACGCGGAGCGCGAGATGGAATGGCAACGCGTTTGGAGCGCGCCCGAGTGGCAAACACCATTCATCAGCATGATGGCCGACGCAGGTATGGTCGTGGCGATGACCGTGGACGGCGGCATCGTCGAAGGGCGCGCAGCGTGGCACGCGCTTCGTGGCCGTTCGAGCTCTGCACCGCCACGCGGACAATTGGGCTCGTACCCTCCGCGTTGATTCGCGCCTAGCGCGACATCACCACTCGACGCAAGCGTCGTGAGCGTTTGCGCTGCAATCGCGTAACACAAACCTCGCGTGCCCAGGAACGTGTGAGGAGGCACCTGTGAGCACATGTACGAGAGACGCCGGGTACGCGGGTTTTTTGCGTACTCGAGTTCAGCCAAATATCGATGGCGAACACCGAACACCTTTCAGTATGATCGCGAGTCAGCGTACGTTCTCGTTGGGGCAGCTGACGAGGGCCTTGCCTGGCATTGGATAAAACTATGACTTCTGATCGCTCTCGCTTCGCGCTCGTCGGCTTCTCGCTCTCTCTCACGCTCGTTCAATTCAACGCCTGCTCGGGTCCAGATCGCGACTACGAAGCGGCAGCGGGCGGCGCCGTCGGACAGGGCGGCACAGTCGTTGGCAACGGTGGCAAAACCACCGGCATGGGCGGCGGCGCCATCACCAAGGGTGGCGCGCCCGGCTTCGGTGGCCAAACGGTAGGCGGCATGGGTGGCGAAGCGGGAACACCATCCGATGGCGGAATGCCAGGCGGTGGCGCAGCGGGTGCTGCGGGCGCAACACCAGGTGGCGCAGGTGGTGCAGGCGGCGGTGAGCCTGTCGCAGGAGCTGGCGGCGACGGCGGAGCCGGCGGTGGCGCGCACAGCGGAGTGTGCGGCAACGCAACGATCGAACCCGGTGAAGCCTGTGACGATGGCAACACCGCGCTCGAAGCGTGTGTCTACGGGCAAACCAGCTGCAAAGTGTGCGGTCCGAAGTGCCAACCGGAAGCCGGCACAACTTCGTACTGCGGCGACAAGGTCGTCGATGCGCGCAACGAGCTCTGCGACGACGGCGACACGATCACGAATCGTTGCGCGTACGGCTTGACCTCCTGCACCGTGTGCGACTCGATGTGCAAAACCGCCGCCGGCGCGACCGCGTACTGCGGCGACGGCGCCGTCAACACCGGCGACGGAGAAACCTGCGATGATCGCAACACCGTCACCGAGCGCTGCGCCTACGGCTTGTCGGCTTGCAACGTTTGCGACGGACGCTGCATACTCACCGCCGGGGCGACATCCTTCTGCGGCGATGGCGTGATCGACACCGCCAACGGTGAAGCCTGCGACGATCGGAACACCAGCAACGTCGATGCGTGCAGCACGAGCTGCAAGAGCTGCGCGTACATTCAAGGGCCGGTTCCCACCACCACCATCAGCGGCTGGGCTGATTCGGGCCTAGTGTTCACCGCACTCACCAACTCCACGTTGACTAGCTTCGCGTTCAACAATCAGGCCAAGGCGGACACAATCTCCTTGAGACGCATGGGCGAAACCGCAGCGCTCTACACCTACGCCGTTCCGGCGGGCAGCCCAGCCAAACTGGTGGTGAACGTGGCGTGGCAGCTGACCGCGAATACTCAGTACACCATTACGAATGCTGATGGCACGAACGGTATGTGGGTCAGCTACTCGACGTTCCCTGTCGCAACCGGTAACGTGATTCGGGTAGATGCCACCTACGGCAGCTCCACGTCGCAACCAAACTACTGGTTCACATACACCGATCTGCACGCTTGCGCGCGGTAGCTCTGAGAGAAAGCGTGCGCGGTGACATCGTCAGTCGACGCCGCGCCGCTTCACTTCGCCTTCCAGCAGCAGGAAGGTGTGCTCGACGGCGACCGGAATCAACGAACGCGCTTGCGCCACGACTTCAGCTTCCTCGAGCTTTAAACCGCTTTTGAACCAGCGGTACGCGAGTGCTCCCCATGGCGTGCGCGTTGTATCGGCTGCGAAGCGACTCGATGCGTTGGCTAGGCTGTCCGCGAGTTCTGCCGGTGTGGGCAGTTCGGCCGGCAGCTTCGGGTAGTCAGCGAGCAATTTCGGGAGCTCTCGGTGGTTTCGCTCGAGCCAACTTTCGAGCGGATCGCCGAAGAGGTGCCAAACGCCGCGCGTGCGCGCTGGGACCGCCATGTCTGCGAGCAAATGGCAAGCGCGACCAAGCCAATGCGCCGCCTCGCGGTGCTCTGTGCTCGCACGCGACCGCTCGATGTGGCGGAGCAAGCAGGTGCGCGCGGAGGGCGCGCCGAGCTCACCGCGCGAGTAGCCAGGCCGATAGGTGTGAGTCAAGCCGGGCGCTGGTAGGCGCAGGGGGCCCAGTCGCCAGCCGTCTTCCTCATAGGCTCCGCTCAGGATTTCGCTGAGGTACTCGCCGAGCCATGAGCGCCCGCTCGCCGCAACCGCAGCGTAGATCACGAACGCATGGCTATTGAGTTGCATCGCTCAGCCGACGGCAGCAACTGTCGCAACTTCGGCGCAACGTCGTTGGTAGAGGCGCAACAACGATGCCGTGTAGCCTGCCGCGAGGGGAATTAGTTCGCGCGCTTGGGCGGCGGCTTCTTTCGAGGTGACACCGCGTAACAGCTTGGCGCGTTTCAGCACGCGACCCAAATGGTGGTTTCCGGCGTCAGCGCGGAAACGGCTCGTGTAGGCTGCGAGCGCTTCAATGAGCTCACTCGGTCGCTCGGCGTCGGGCACGTCGGGCACGTCGCATTCGAGCAGCTTCGCGATGTTGCCTTCCACGTACCATTCGTACGGATCGGTATCGTGAGTGAAGCGGTGCACGTGCACGGGGCAGCACATGTCGGTCAGCAAGTGCGCAACCCGACCGAGCTGGACGAAGCCGGCGGCTTTGCGACCAGCCGCGTGTTCACGCACGGCTCGCCGAAAGAACTTTTCGGCCTTCATGCGCGGACCTGGCCACAGCAGTGGAATGAAGCCGCCCGGCAGGGGTGGCTTGTAGAAGTGTGAAAAAGACCAGTGTTCGAAGAGGGTGTCGAACAGCGGGATGTGCCAGAGATCTTCCCGGAGTGAGCCGAGAAGCAGGGGATCTTTGTAGCGCTCGACGCCGGGGTCGCGCAGCTTCCGCATCGCGAGTTCGATCACTACGTAGAGGCCGCCGTACCGCATGACTCAGCGCTGGCCTTCGCTCTTCTTGAGCGCGGCATCACAGCGATCCAAGAGCTCTAGTAGGCCGGCGTAGACTCGCCTGCCCCCGTGTTGGTTGCAGAAGGCACGATTGTGCTCGAAAAATGGGCGCAACATGTGCCGAGGCAGGTCGAGCGCGGCCAGGGTTTCAATCAGCACCTCCTCCTCGTCCGGCATGCTTCGTGAGGTTACCAAAGACTCACGCGCCTGCCCACGCCGAGTGAACCAGGCGCGGCCGAGCTTCAAAACGGCGGTGTCGTGAGCGATTGGGCCTCCGCGGCGTGCCGCGCGGCAACCCAACGAGTGACGAGGCCATTGAGACTTCGGCTCGGCCGGAGTAGTCAGAGTACTTCGGGCACAAGGGGCCGCGGGTCGAACGCGGCGGAGTAGACGAAAATGGTGAGGTCGTCATGCTGAAGTTGCCGCTGGTCGAGCCCAAGTTCGTGAAAACGCCGGACGTGAGCTCGCGCGAGGTGTTTCATTCGTTCTCGCGCGGCCTGTGCCCGCAGTGCCGCAAGCCGGTGGACGGCGTGCGCTTGCTGCGCGATGGCAAGGTTTATCTGCGCAAGCAGTGCCCAACGCATGGCCAGAGTGAAGCGCTGATTTCCGGCGACGCCGATTGGTTCTTGCGGTCGCTCACCTACATCAAAGAAGGCTCGATTCCGCTGAAGTACTCGACGCCGGTGGAAAAAGGCTGCCCGGACGATTGCGGGTTGTGTCCGGATCACGAGCAGCACTCCTGCCTGCCAATCATCGAGATCACCAACCACTGCAATTTGGAATGCCCGATTTGCATCGTGCAGAACCGGCACAACTACAACATGAGCGTCGAGGAGTTCGGCAACATCCTGGACGGGTTGGTCGAAAAAGAAGGAACGATCGAGACCATCAATCTTTCGGGGGGCGAACCCACGCTGCATCCGCAGTTCTTGCAGTTCTTGGACATGGCGCGCGCGAAGAAGGAGATTTCGCGTGTTTCGATTTCCACCAACGGTTTGCGCGTTGCCACCGATATGGCGTTTTGCGAAGAGCTCGCTCGCCGCAAGGTGTACGTTAGCTTGCAGCTGGATGCTTTGAGCAACCCGGCGCTGCGCGTCTTGCGAGGCAGCGGCGACCAGCGTGCCGCCAAGGAGAAGGCGCTCAACAATCTCGAACGCGCCGGCGTGCGCACGACGATTGTGTCCACCGTCGCCAAGGGCGTGAACGACGATGCCATCGGCGACTGCATTCGCCTGCTGTATGAGCGCGATTTCATCCTGTCGCTCACTTTTCAGCCTGCAGCCTACACCGGCTATGGCGGCGAGCACTTCGCGCCGCACAACCCTCTCGACGTGATCACGATTCCGGACATCGTGCATGCGGCGGAACGCCAAACCGACGGCATGTTGAAGCAAAGCGACTTCTTACCGCTGCCGTGCTCGCACCCGAGCTGCTTCGGTTTGACCTACCTGCTCAAGACAGACGATGGCTTCGTTCCCTTCCCGCGCTTTCTCGAGCTCTCGAAGTACCTCGAGCTCCTCGCCAACCGCGGCACGATTCGACCGGGAGCCGAGTTCGAAGGTGCCATTCGCAGCACCATCGACGAGATGTGGACCAGCGCCGGACAAGTGCCGGACCCAGCCAAGATCCTTTCGGCTCTGAAGCGTTCGATTCACCTGATGTACCCCGAGGACCGCGCGCTCGAGCTCGAAGAGCGCCTGCACATCGGCGAAAGCCTGGTGAAGACCATCTTCATTCACGCCTTCATGGACGTGCACACCTTCGAGGTCGATCGCATCAAAAAGTGCTGCACCCACTACGCGATGCCGGACGGCCGCTTGATGCCCGGCTGTGCTTACAATCTTTTGTATCGCGATCGCGACGCGCGCTACGTGGGTCCAGTAGGTCAGACGAAAATTTGGGGTCGCAACGAGAGCCCGCAATGAAGCTGCTGGCAGGCAAGCGCACGCTGATTACTGGCGCTTCGCGCGGGCTCGGGCGTGCCATCGCGCTGGCTTTTGCACGACACGGCGCGCGCGTTGCGTTTTCTTACGCGAAGAATGAAGAAGCAGCGCTTCGCACGCAACGGGAGCTCGAGGAGCTCGGCGGCCTAGGGCTCGCGTTTCGCGTCGATGCGGCCGACAGCAAAGCAACGGAAGACATGTTGAGCAGCATCGAGCGCAGTTGGGACGGGCTCGACATATTGGTGAACAACGCCGCCATCACCCAAAATCTGCCGCTCGCGCTGCTCGACGAAGAAGATTTCGATCGAGTCATTCGCGTCAACGTAAAAGGGCCTTTCATCACTTCGCGAGCCGCGCTGCGCGGAATGATCCGTCGCAAATCGGGCGTGATCATCAATATCGGCTCGCTCGCGGGAGCGCGCATGATCGAAGCACCGATTCACTACACGACCAGCAAAGCTGCCATCATCGGCATGACCGAGGCGCTGGCGAAGGAGGTCGCGCGTCACGGCATCCGCGTCGTTTGCCTCGCGCCGGGTTTGCTGGAAGATGGGCTCGGGCGCAATTTGCCCGAACACCGTCTGGCTGATTACTTGAAGCATTGCGCGCTCGGTCGCGTGGGCGGCTTGGATGAGGTTGCGGAGATGTGTGCGCTGTTGGCGTCGGAGCGGAGTTCGTACGTCTCCGGAGAGACATTGGTGATGGATGGCGGCGTCTGAGCCTAGCAAAGCGGTGATCGTGCTGGGAGGCAGCGGCACTTTGGGTCGCGCGATCTGCCGAGCGTTGGCCCGCGACGGTGCACGCGTGGGCTTCACCTATTTCCAAAACCAAAACGCTGCGGCGGAGCTCCAGCGCGAGTTGCCCAATAGCGTCGCGAAGCGGGCGGACTTGGCGTCGGTGGATGAACTCGTGCGAGTGCTACGCGAGCTTCGCGCCGAGCTCGGCGAAGTGACGGCCTTGGTTCACTCCGCCACGCTGACGTCGGCTGCGGCTGAGCAAAAGTTCGAGAGCATTCGCGAAGCCGATGTGGCGAGCTTCGATCGACTCTTCGCTGTGAACGTGCGCAGCGCATTCTTCGCGTGTCGCGAGTTCGCTCGGGATTTCAGCGGCAACATCGTGCTGCTGGGTTCACTCGACGGCGCCAAGTCGGTGCCATCGCCAGTTGCCTACGCGGCGAGCAAAGGCGCACTTTCAGCGCTGGCTCGCGCTTTGGCCAAGGAGCTTGGGCTCCAAGGCACGCGCGTCAACGTCATCGCGCCAGGCGTGTTGGAAAGCGGCTCCTCGAGCAGTGTGCCCGCCGAATTACGTGCTGAGTACCTCAAGCATTGCGGGTTGAAGCGCTTCGGCCGCATCGACGAGATCGCGGGGTTGGTCTCCTACTTTGCGCTCTTCAACAGCTACGTCACTGGGCAAACTCTGGTCGTGGACGGAGCCTTGTGATGCTGTGGCTCGGCTTGGGTGCGCTGTTCTGTTATGCGATCCACGCCGGTTCGCATGTGCTCGCCGGGCGCCCTGCCGAGGTGCTGTGGGCTTGCCACGTGGCTTCAGTGCTGATCGGCGTTGGCGCGCTTGCCGGCAACGCAACGTTGGTTGCAATTGGCGTTTTGTGGCTCGCGTTCGGCAATCCTTTGTGGGTGTTGGATCTGTCGACGGGCGGCGAATTCTTGCCAACGTCGCCGTTCACTCATATCGGCGGTTTCGTTCTCGGGTGTTTCGCCTTGCGCCGCCTCGGCTTCCCGGAGTCGGCTTGGTGGAAAGCCGTGCTCGCGTTCGTATTGCTGTTGTTGTTGACGCGCTTGCTGACGCCGCCGCGCGCGAATGTGAATTTGGCATTCGCCGTGGCAAGCGGTTGGGAGCGGACGTTCACGTCGTACCCGCTCTACCTCTCGATGTTGGTGCTCGCAGGCGCCGCTACCTTCTTCGTGGCGGAGCTCGGCCTTCGCAGGTTGCTCTCATGAACGCGCCGGATTCCAGTATCGACGCGTATGCACGGCACGTAAACCCGGCGTTCGTGCGTTTGCTCGGCACGTTCGGCTACGGGCGTGTCTTCGTGCGAGCGCGCGGCACCACCTTGTTCGACGACCAGGGTCGCGAGTATCTGGACATGTTGGCCGCGTTCGGCGCCGCCAACTTGGGGCACAATTCACCAGCCCTCATCGAGTGCATGAAGTCGTTTCTCGATGAAGAAGCGATGAATCTCATCCACATCGGCCCGCAGCCTCATGCCGCAAAGCTCGCGAGTGAGTTAGCCGCCGCGCTGAGCCCGCCGCTCGAAGTAACGATGTTTTCAAACAGCGGTGGCGAAGCGGTGGAGTCAGCCATCAAGCTTGCTCGCGTCGCTACGCGACGCAGCGCCATCATTTATGCCTACGGGAGCTTTCACGGCACCGGGCTGGGGCCACTCAGCGTGATGGGACATCCACGACTACGCGAGCCGTTCGAACCGCTGTTGCCAGATTGCCACGCGGTGCGTTTCGGCGATCTGGATGCGCTCAAGCGAGTGTTGACTGAAAATCGCGCGGCGGCGTTCGTGGTGGAGCCCATTCAAGCCGAAGGCGGAGTGATCATGCCCCCGCCGAACTATCTGGCCGAAGCTCGGGACTTGTGTAAGCGCAAAGGCGCGCTGTTCGTGCTCGACGAAGTGCAAACGGGGCTCGGGCGCACGGGAACGCTCTTTGCTTACGAAACCAGCGGCTGCGTGCCGGATGTGCTCGTGCTGGGAAAATCACTGGGCGGCGCGTTGTTGCCCCTCTCGGTAGCCATCACTTCGCGGGAGATTTGGCGGCGCGCGTTCGGCAGCCAGGACAAGTTCGATCTGCACGGCAGCACGTATTCCGGCAATGCGCTCGCCTGCCGTGTCGGCAGCGAAGTCCTGCGCCAAGTGCGCGCCGATGGATTCGTGGCGACTGCGCGAGAACGCGGCGAGCGCTTTTTGAATGCGCTACGGACAATCTTGATGGGTCATCCGCTGGTGCGCGAAGTGCGCGGCGCGGGCCTGTTGATTGGAATCGAGCTCGGTCCTACCGACAGCACGCTCGGCCAACGTGTGTTCGGGCAGCTGTTTGAATCGGTGTCCGAAAAGGTCTTCGGCCAGTGGCTGGCGGTGAGGCTCCTGGAGCGAGGCATCGTGTGCCAGCCGGCTTCACAACATTGGAACGTCCTACGGTTGGAGCCACCGCTCACGGTTTCGAACGCCGAAATCGATCGCACTGTGCTCGAAATTCGCAATCTACTGAGCGAGTACACCGCTCTTCTGCCGCTGATGAAGGACGTGGCGCAACGGCTTGGCGAGCAGTACCGCGGAGGTTGGTCCTTCCGATGACGCTCCAGGTACTCAAGAAAGACATGCGCTTTGCGCTGGGGCTCCTCAAGAAGCAGCCCTTTCAGGTGTTGGTACAGGTCACCAATCGCTGCAACATGCGCTGCAGCTTTTGTGACTTTTGGCCCAACCCCGCGGCAAAGGGTGAAGAGCTGACCGTTGCCGATTTTCAGCGCATCGCGCGCGAGCTCGCCGAGCTCGGATGCTTCTTGGTGTCGATTGAAGGCGGCGAGCCACTGGTCCGCAAAGATCTCGAAGAAATCGTGGCAGCGTTTGCCGAGCATCACATTCCGGCGTTGTTCACCAATGGTTGGTACGTCGACGCTGCGCGAGCTCGCTCGCTGTTCGACGCCGGTCTCGTGCACGCCAGCGTATCCATCGATTACGCTGATGGGAGCAAACACGACGCCAAGCGGGGCTTGCCGCAAGCTACCGAGCGCGCGTGGAACGCCGTAGACATTTTTCGCGAAGCCGCACCTCGCAAAGGGCTGCAGGTGCACGTCATGACGGTGCTGATGCAAAGCAATCAAAGCGAGCTCGAGGCACTCCTGGAGCAGAGCCGCGCGCACGACGTCGGGCATCAGTTCACGTTGCTCGCAACCAACGGGTACCGCCGCGGCCACAATGAGGTCGACCAGTTACCTTCCGCGGAATCACTCGATCAGCTGAGCCAGCTACTCGAGCGCTTTTCGCACGTGCGTTTCTTCAGCGAGTATTTCAGCACCGCGGCTGCTTTCGTGCGGCAGCAAGCCCTGCCAACGTGTCGCGCCGGGCTCCAGAGCTTCAATATCGATCACGTGGGAAACGTGTCGCCATGCATCGAGCGCATCGATGAAGTGGTGGGCAACGTCAAACGCAGCTCACTCAGCGAGCTGCACACGTTGCTGACGGGGATGCATCCCCAAATTGCCGACTGCCAGCGCTGCTACACAGCTTGCCGCGGCTTCAACCAAGCCATGGGCAACGGCGGCAGCGTTCGCAATTGGATCGAGCTTGGCACTCGCATGAGGTCCTCGTGAGATACTTCCTGCTAGACAAGATTGTCAGCTACGAAGCCGGCAAGAGTGGACGGGGCATCAAAAACGTCACTCTGACCGACGAGGTGCTGCACGACCATTTTCCAGACGTTCCTGTGCTGCCGGGCGCTCTTCTGATCGAGGGCATGGCGCAACTCGCTGGCTTCGTGCTCGAAATAGGCAAGCCGCCGCCAGTGATGCGCGCGGTGCTGGCGCAGATCGAAAAAGCAAAATTTCATTCGCCGGCCGGACCAGGCGACCAAATCGCGCTGCAAGTGTTCGTGGCGCACTCGTTGGAGGCAGCGGCTCAAGTCGATGCAGAAGCACACGTGGGCGATCGCTGCATTGCGCGTGCTCGCCTCACTTTCATGCTCCGCCGCATCGAAGCCGAGCGGGTGCACACGCAGCGCGAGCGCCTGTACGCGTTGTGGACGCGGGAGCTGCGCGAAGGAGCTCAGCCGTGATCGTCGCGACCGGCGCGCACGCTGTCGTACGCGAGCCGGGAGCTTCCGCTCCGCTCGATCCGCTACCGTATTTGCGCCAGAAGAAGACGCGCAAATTCATGGGCGTGCAGGATGATCTCGCGGTGCTAGCTGCGGGCGCAGCGCTCGAGCGCGCCGGGATCTCACGCGCGGGCCTCGGTGAGCGCGCCGGTCTATTTGCAGTGGTTGGCTACATTCCGTTCGACCAAGCCGACATTGCACCCGTTTTGGCAGCATCGCTCGACGGCGAGCGCTTCAGCATGCAGCGCTTCTCGAACGGCGGCTTTCAGCAGGCTCACCCGCTGCTCACCTTCCGCTGTTTGCCGAACATGCCCGCGTACCACGTGTCGGCGAACTTCGATGTGCGTGGCCCCTATTTCGTGACTTACCCAGGGCCTGGGCAACTCTACGCTGCCCTCGAAGAAGCCTGCTTGGCTCTCGAAAGCGGCCGCATTGACGTAGCTCTCTTGTTTGCCGTCGCGCATCAACGAAACTTCCTAGTCGAGCACCATTTCGAACGCCTGGAGCCACCCACGCGGGCGAGCGAACTGCGCGATGCGGGCGCCTGCCTGGTGTTGGAACACGCCGAACGCGCGGAGCGCGAGCAGCGTCAGCCGTTGCTCGCATTGTTGAACTTCGAGCACGGCTATCAATCGCATGCGGCGCTGGAAGGCGCAGGTGCCGAGCAAGAGCGATTCGTCGGCGTGGAAGCGCCGGCCGGTGCGCTGGGCCCAGCTGCACTTCTGTGTGCGCTTGCAAGCGCTACCGCTGAACGCGGAGCGCGCGAGATCTCACATCGCCTGGCTTCACGCGATGGGATCCGCGCGCACAGCCGTTGGCAGGTGCTGTCGTGAACCCGCGTCGCGTCGCCATCACCGGCATGGGAGTCGTTGCCCCGAACGGCAACAACCCCGCCGAGTTCCTGGAGAGCCTGATTGCGGGCCGCTCTGGGATCGGTCCAATCACTGTGTTCGACCCAGCCTCGTTGCCCACGCGCATCGCCGGCGAAGTCAAAGCCGAGTATCCGAGCCCTTTACCCGATCGCAAAATCGCATTTGCACTCGAAGCGGCGCGCCAAGCAATGTCACAAGCCTGTGAGCACGGCCGCCCACGCGGGCGAGGTGGCTTGAGCCTGGGGGTTGGCCTCGAACTGTTCTCGATGGATGACTTGACAAAAAAACAGCACGGCAACGCGCCGGCACTGAAGGACGCGGCGTCGCGCTTATCATTCATGCAAACTCCTTCAGACGTGTGTGCGCACATTCTGAGCCACAGCTACGCTCTCGAGTGCCCTCCGCGCATTCACGTGTCTGCCTGCGCTGCTGGCACGGACGCACTCGGCAATGGGCTGCAGTTGGTGCGCAGTGGTCGCGTCGATTTCGCCCTGGTCGGCGGCACCGATTCCATGATCAATCCACTCGGCGTGGCGGGTTTTGCGACCTTGAATGCCACCAGCACACGCAACGCCGAACCCGAGCGTGCGTCGCGCCCCTTCGAACGCACTCGCGACGGGTTCGTGTTGGGCGAGGGCGCAGGCATGCTGGTGCTGGAGCCGTGGGAAAGTGCCGTCGAACGCGGAGCTCGCCCGCTGGGAGAGCTGGTTGGCTACGGCAACTCGCTCGACGCCCATGGCATCAGCGAACCACAACCGGAAGGTGCGGGCGCCGCACTCGCCATGCAACGCGCGCTCGCCGACGCGGGCCTCACAGCGAGCGACATCTCTGCCATCAACGCGCACGGCACCGCCACCCCCAAAAATGATCCGGTGGAAAGCTTGGCGATTCACCGCGTATTCGGCGAACACGCACGCAAACTTCCGGTGATGGCGACCAAGAGCATGATAGGCCACCTCATCTCTGCGGCAGGCGCGGTCGAAGCGGTAGCAGCGCTCTCCTGCATGAACGCCGCTTGGCTGCATCCCACCATCAACCTGGACGAGCCGGATCCCAGCTGCGACCTCGACTACGTTCCGCATCAGGCGCGCCGCATGCAGCAGGAACACGTGCTCAGCACGTCGTACGGCTTCGGCGGTCACAACGCTGCGATCGTGCTGCGCGGCGCGGAGGCGGCGCATGCTCGCAGGTAAGCGTATCGTCGTGACCGGCGCCAGCGGCGGCATTGGGCGTGGGATTGCCTTGCGTTGTGCACGCGAGGGCGCGCTGGTGGGCGTGCATTGCCGACGCAATCGTGAAGCCGCGCAAGCGCTCGCCGCGGAAATACATGGCCTCGCGCTGCAGTTCGATGTGCGTGAACCCAGCGCGCTCAACCAAGAGCTCGAGCGCTTCGTGGCTCATGCTGGCGGCGTCGACGCGTGGGTCAACGCTGCCGGAATTCATCGGGCCGCGTTGCTCGTCAGCGCCGACGACGCTTCACTCAGCGAGCAACTCGAAGTGAATCTGCTTGGAACGATTTTTTGCTCGCGCGCCGTGTTGCCGCATTTTCTGCGGCAGCGCCGCGGCGTTCTCTTGAACGTGAGCTCGGTCGCCGCGCAGCATCCGGTGCGCGGCGGTGCCGTCTATGCGGCCAGCAAGGCGGGTGTGGAGACTTTCACTCGCGCCATCGCACTCGAATATGGTCGCAAGGGCATTCGTGCGGTGTGCGTGCGCCCGGGCCCCATCGAAACCAAGATGCTCGACGCAACGCAGGCCATCGCCGGTGACGTCGCCGCGCAGCGCACCGTGCAGCAACGTCTCGGCAACGCGGAAGAAGTCGCGAGCCTGTGCGCGTACCTCCTGAGTGACGAAGCCAGCTTCGTCACGGGCTCGGTTCACGCCGTAGATGGGGGCTTTTCGTGATCGAAGCGGCTCTGCGTGCTCGCCGCAGCGTACGGCGCTTCAAACCCGACCGGGTGCCAGACGAGCTCATTTTGCGTTTGCTGGAGGGCGCAGTCACCGCGCCATCCGCCAGCAACAAGCAGCCGTGGAAGTTTTTGATTGTGCAAGCTCCCGAGCTGATTCAGCGCATGGCTGAAGCCGTGCGTGCGGCAACCGCGCGCGTAGCGGAGCACATTCCGGAGACCAGTCGCGCGGCGTTCCTCGCCTACGGTGACTACTTCACGCGCTTCGAAGGCGCGCCGGTCGTCATCGTACCCATCTACAAGGCGCTCACCATCCTCTCCAACCTGGTGAGCGACACGTTGCCGGCGCTCGATCGCGACCACGTCGAGGAGCTCGAGCAAGCCTCGGGCTGCATCGGCACAGCGCTAGCCCTTCAGAACTTACTACTGCTCGCTCCGGAGCTTGGTCTCGGCGCGTCCGGCATGACGGGACCGCTCATCGCCCGGCGCGAGCTCAAGGCGCTGTTGGAAGTGCCCACGAGTTGGGACATCCTAGCGCTAGTGCCCCTCGGTTTCCCCGCGGAAGTTCCAGAGCCTACGGCGCGCAAACCGGTGAGCGCCGTGAGCAGGTGGTTTCGATGAGCGAAGATTCGGTATTCGAGAAAGTGAGAGCCAGCATTGCAGACAGCTTGGCGGTGCCGCGCGAGCAAATCACGCGGGAGAGCCGCATGCTGGACGACCTCGGCGCGGATTCGCTCGACTTCGTCGACATCATCTTTTCGCTGGAGCGCAAGTTCGGCATCAACGTGCGCGAAACCGAGTTCAACTTTCTGACGCGCCTCGACTTCTCCTCGCCCGAAGTGATGAAGGATGGCTATCTGACGCTCGAAGTGGTCGAGCGCCTGGCAAATTGGCTACCCGCCGTTAGAGAAGCCAAGGAGCGCGACAAAATAACGCCGCGCTCCCTGTTTTCCATGATTACCGTGGACGCCATCTGCAGTGTCGTCGAGCGTCGGCTCAACGTGACTGCGAGCTAGTGCAGCGCATGTGAGATAGGATCAATCTTCCTGCGCGCTGCACTAGCACCGGACGCGAAGCGGACGCTGGGGTCTGGGGCGCAGCCCCGGCCACCAACTAGGGATAGTGCACCCCGCGCAAGCGGGACAATCATCGCCGCGATGATTGCGCGTATCTCATGCGCGGTGCACTAGCGAGCAGCGGGAGTGAGCTAACGGCTGACCGCGCGCTCGGGAGTGCCGTTCGGAGCTTTGCTGCCCTTCGGCTGCGTCTTGGCCGATTCGGTCTTTAGCTTGCCGCTCATCACCTGCAGCAAGTTCTGACGAGTGAGCTCACGGATGTCGGAGCTCTTGACCTCTTCGAAGCGCTTTTTCATCTGCTGCCCCAAAGACTCGAGCTCGTTCTTTTCGATGGCTGCACGCACCTCCGGAAAGAATTCGTCCTCTTCCTCCTGAACGTGATGCAGCACCATTTCTTTCAGCACGCTGCACTTGGCCTCGAAATCGTCCTCTCCCACCGACAGATCGGCTTGATAGAGACCGAACTCGACGTACCCATGCTCGACGAGAGCTTCGGCCAGGTGATCCGTCATGCCCATCGCCTTTTCACAGGCGGGATAGAAAATCTCCCGCTCGATCGCGTCGTGAGCGACCAGATTGCGCGCGAGCTCCTCGAAGACCGCGGGATCGGTCGTAGATCCCTGAGACTCGATTTGCTTGAAGAGCTTTTTGACTTCTTGGTGCTGAGTTTCGAGTAGCTTCGTAGCGTCCATTGTTTGCTCACCTTGTTAGAGCGAATTGCCTAAGGCACGATTCCCACGCATTCGGTGGCACAGCTGAAGGCCGCGGCGGTGCAGGACTTGTCGTCGATGCAGGCGTCGCACTGGTTCAGCTGCGATTGCTTGTCGGAGTCGCTGCCCGCTCGTGACTGGCACTTGTCAGTGCACGACGAGACATCGTAATCGGAGTCGAAGCAATCCTTGTAGCGACTGCAAACATCAGCACACGTAATCGTGTTCTTGACGTCACTACAGCCAACGGTTGCTGCAACGATCACGAAAGCCAAGCCAATTCGAACGACTGATTTAAGCATCGGGAGCTCTCCTGATGGTGGTTCCTCGCGAGCCATGCGCGGCGCCCGAGTGCTGCGGGGTCGTAGCAAGCCACGTGCCCATCACTTACGTTATGCACGTCGCCGCGCAGCACGCGGCATGCCCCTGGCTGGAACTGCCCGGGGTGCGTGTTCGACTGTCAGCGTCCTCGCCCCTCTGAGGCGGCGTGGCACGTCGCTCAGCTCAGACGAAAACAGCGCGCTTATCGCGCCGTTCGCTGCTGCCGCGTGTATTGGTGCTGCCCCTTGGTTTTGCCCACGCGCTCGCAACGAGCGATGCCGGCATGACGATTGCTATCTCTTTCGTCATGTCATCGCACGAGTCCACGACCGAGCGCTTTCTCGAGATTTTGAAAGGCTTCGATACGTCGATCCTTTTGACGCACACGCGCGATGGCAGTCTGCACGGAAGGCCCATGGCGCTGGCCGACATCGATGACGATGGGGCGCTCTGGTTTCTGACTCGCTTGGATTCGCCGAAGATCGAGGAAATCCAGGCGGATCCGCGCGCGGTGGTAACGTGCCAAACCTCGGATCGCTACGCAACGCTGAATGGCCTCTGCGAAGTCGCGAGGAACGCTGAAAAGCTCGACCAGGTTTGGAAAGAGACGTACCGCGTTTGGTTCGACGGCAAAGACGATCCGAAGCTGGTGCTCCTGAAGGTCACGCCCGAGCAAGGCGAATATTGGGACAACTCGGGAGCCAAGGGCATCAAGTACGCGTTTCGCGCCGTCGCAGCCTACGTGCAAGGCAAGAAGCTTCAAGCCGGCGCGCAGGATCCTGAGGCGCACGGCAAGGTGGCCCTGTGAGGCGGCTGCCCGGGGCCGAGGAGAAGGATCATGTACACTAAACTTTCTCTCTTGCTCGGAGTAGCGGCCGCAGCTGCGGCCTGTTCGCACCGCGAAACCCCGGTTACAACTGGTGCCGATCGCACGACCGTCGTGGCAACCCGCGCGGACGAGCCGCCGCGCGCGTCGCTGCCGCCACCGGAGCAGAGCAACATGGCCGAGTATCGTGCGAACCCCAGCAGCGGTACCGTGCCGAAGCGAGAATCAGCGCAGAACTTCTCCGAAGGCCGTGCGAAGAGCAGCGCCGCGGATGTCAGCGAACGCGACTCATCAGAAGTCCGCGACTGGGACGGCAAGGAGACAACGCGCCTCACGGATAGCGGCAATACGACCACCGCGCCCGCCGCCGACGACACAGGCGTCAATGAGCGCGATCGCGACACGACCCAGCCGACGCCTCTCAACCAGGGAGAGAGCGAGCAGGATCGCAAGTTGACTCAGCAAATTCGTCGGGCGTTGATGAGCGACGACACGCTCTCGTTCACCGCCAAGAACGTGAAAATCATCACGCAGAACGGCAAGGTCACGCTGCGCGGCCCAGTCAACTCGGCAAGCGAACGTTCGACCATCGACAACTTCGCGCGACGCATCGCTGGCGAGCGCGCCGTAATCAACCAGCTCGAAGTGAAACCGTAAGAAATTCAGGAGAACAGTATGGCCAACAAGACCGTTGTCGGAATGGTAGAAACCCAGATTCAGGCTGAATCGATCGTCGGCTCTCTGCAAAACGCCGGGTTCTCCTCGAACTCCATCTCGGCGCTGTTCCCGGATCGCCGCGGCAGCGCCGACTTCGCGCACGAGCACAACACCAAGGCGCCGGAAGGTGCTGTTGCTGGCGTGGCCGGCGGTGGCATTCTCGGCGGTACCTTGGGCCTCTTGGCAGGCATCGGGGCGCTTTCAATCCCGGGGCTCGGGCCCTTCATCGCGGCCGGTCCGCTGATGGCGGCATTGAGCGGCGCGGCAGCGGGTGCAGCCGTTGGCGGTGTTACGGGCGCACTGGTTGGTCTCGGTATTCCCGAGTTCGAAGCCAAGAAGTACGAAGGCAAGATCCGCGGCGGAAACATCCTGATTGCAGTCCACGTCGAAGACGGCAAGCAGCGTGAACGCGCCACCGAGATTCTGCGACGCGGCGGCGCTCACGATATCACCAGCACCACCGAAGCGAGCGTTCCGCGCGATGAACGCGTGAGCCACCGCTGAGCTGGCGAACGCATTCTCGCAACAAATTGAGCGCGTTGTGAGGACCGGCCGCGGACCAATTGCAGTTCGCGGCCGGAATTTTTTGTAACACTCTTGCTGCGCGCAGAGCCATCGTTGTGGCGTGTCAGTTTCGTCCCAGCGAGGTAGCGCTGTCGCTATTCCAAGCTCGTGCGGCAGCGACTTCCGCCAATTTACAGCGATGGTCAGCGGCGCGACTCTTGCCAGGTAGGCCCGCCATGGAACGAGAACCTACTCCCCCTCCGATGACCGCCCGCAAGCGCGCAAGTGAAGCCGCTGCTGCAGCCGAAGAGCGGCGCAACCAGCTGCTCGCTGAGGAAGCAATCGCTGAGGCCCGCGCGCTGATCGAATACGAGCTCAAGCTGGCGCGCGATCAGACCAACGAGGCTTTGCGACAAGCGCGTTATGCGGCGCTGCTCGGCGCGGCTGCCGTTGCGTTCGCCGTGCTCGCGCTCGGAGCGATCACGACCGCGCTCGTCTTGGCCCTCGGTGCGAGCGCAGTTCCGGCACTGGTAGTAGCCGCCTTGATGTTGTTCACTGGCGCAGCCGGCGCGGGCTACACCTATTTGGTGCTGCCGCATTCACCGCTGGCATACGCCCGCGCATTGGTAAAAACCGGCCTGAGTGAGCTACGTCGGCAATTGAAGCCGCACACCGCGTCTCCCCAACGCGGTTGATACGCACAAACGTGTGCCCGTGGACCGCACATGACGGGGTCCACGGGCGAGCACGTCGAGCCAGCTCGAATGAGCGGCTCTGCGGTTAGCTATTGGATCGAGCTCGCAGCGTTACCCGGGCGCGGAGTGTTGGGCGTGGTGCCGAGGCCAGCCTCGGTGGTGCGCGCGCTTTCGAGATGCTGCTCGACCCGCGTCTTGATCTCGGTGAGGTAGGCCTTCAGCTCTGGGCTGCTAACGCTGGGCAAGAGGCGCGTGTTCAGCGTCTCCAGCAAGGTCTGATGCTGCTCGACTTGAGCCTGCATGTATGCGCGATCGAAGTCCATCCCCGTCTTGTCCTTGAGCGACGTGAGAATTTGATTCGCGTCCGCAGTCATCTGCGCCGACAACGGGCTCTCGGCGGTAGTCAGCTTCAGCTTGGCCTGCTTCTTCTGCGCTTCGGAGTGATGGGTGATCATCATCGCGGCGAACTGAAGCACCTTTTGGTTCTTGGATTTCGAGCGTGCGAGCTTGGCTTGCTCGATTTCGGCGCTGTTCGCGCCCTCGGTGATCGCGCCGATCTGCGCGTCGCTGAGCGTGCTGGGCGGCGCGTCGTCTGTGGGCTTGTTGGTTGCGGCAGAGCCCGATTCAGGAGTCGCGTCTCTGCGCTGCTCGGTGGCGGTAGTGGCGACGGCTTCCGGCTGCGGGCCAGACGCCGGAGTCGAGCTCATGGTCGTAGCCGACTCCGGCGTAGAAGTCGTAGCGGTCGTGTTGGCGGCGTTGGCGTTCTGCGCGGGTTGTTGTTCGGCGCACTGCAACATCAGAAGGCTGATGCTGCTCGCCAGGGTCGCTAGCATTCTTTGCGTTGACATATGGTCTCCTTCAGAGCGTGTACAAGAACTGCGTGAGGTCGGACTTTTCCCGTGCCGTTAGGCGAGTTCCGAGAATCAGGTTGAAGAACTCGACGGTATCTTCGATGGTGAGCAGTCGACCGTCGTGCAGGTAAGGCGGCGAATCCTTCAGGCCACGCAACACGAAGGTCTTGATGGGGCCTTCGGCGCTCGCCAATATGCCATTGATCAGGCGCGGTGTGTAGAAACGCTCCAGCGCCAGATCGTGCATCGAGTTATCGGTGTAGTACGGCGGCAAGTGGCAAGTGCTGCAACGTGCCTTGCCAAAGAACAGATCCTGCCCACGCAGCTCGGCTGCCGTCGCGAGCGCTTCGTTCAGCTTACCGTCGAGGCCTAACTTCGGTGCCGGCGGAAAGTCCAAAATCTTTTGGAACTCAGCCATGGTCTGAACCTGCGCGCCGCGATCTAGAATGTTCATGCCCTTCTTGGTCGCAAGCACCGGATCGCCATCGAAGTACGCCGCCCGCTGCTCGAATTCGGTGAAGTCTTCGATACTCATCAGGGCGCGCTGAGAGCCGAATAGCTGCTGAATATTCACACCGCGCAGCGACACGCTATCGATGCGGTGGCGCAATTCCTGGGGACGAATATCGCCGACCAAGTGCGTGGCGGCGTTGGTGTGGCCGTTCACGTGACAGTCAAAGCACGACACGCCCAAGCTGGGTCGCGCGGAACGCCGATCGTCGATCGGGTTGAACTGCTGCTGAGGAAAGGGGGTCACCAACAAGCGCAAGCCATCCAACTGCTTCGGATTCAGCAAGCATTTGAAGAGGTCGTAGAAGTTGTCGGTGGTGACCAGCTGACCCTGGCTCACATCGCCCTTCTCCTTGTGTGTCGTCAGGAAGATCGGCGGCGGGAATTCAGGCAGGAACTGATCAGGGATATCGAAGTCGAGATCGAAGCGGGTCAAATCGCGACCGGTCTGCCGCAGCAACTCTTCGATGTGGAAATGTGGGAACAACATGCCGCCTTCGGGCTGCTTGGGATGCGGCAGCGCATAAAATCCGAGCGGAAACAAATCCTGCGTACGAATCTCCGCTGGATCGAGAATCGAGAGGAGGTCCCACGTCGCGCCCGGCGGCAGCTTCACACGCACGCCTTGCTGCACCGCTTTTCCCGCCGACATACGCACGGTTGGATGCGGGTTGTTGCTCAGATCGTAACGATCATTGAGGAGCGTCAGCTGGCGCTCCATCGCGACTGGTTTTTCTTCGACCTTCTGAGCCATCAACGTGGGAAAGTCCACGTGTTGGTCGCCCCCGCCGTTCATGTCACCACACGCTGCCGGCGGAGGCGGCGCGTTCGGCGGAGCATCGGGGTAACGATTAGTTGGTGAAGAAATGTCACTCTTCGTCGACGGCTGACGAGGCGAACCCTCGCCGCAAGCCAACGCGATACACCCGAGCCCAACGAGACACGCTGCTCTTCGCATGGACCTCTCCTTCACGTCGCGCGACGATTCGCGCGCGGCGAGCCTGCGTGCAGCTCTCGTGCCGTGAATTCACGAAAACGTCCGCGCAGCACGCCTCAGCGCATTTGTCCTACAATCGCGCTGGGCGACGCTCGACAGTGACGTAATGCGCAGGACTCAATTCCGACGCAGCGAGGCGAGATGGCCGGGCAAAATGCCACGCGAGTCAGTTGTAACGAGCGAGCGCACGTTCGACGGACGCAACGTAACCACCACCAAACAGATTCACGTGCACCATCAGCGGGTACAGTTGATACAGCGCCACGCGTTGCTCTGCTCCAGCCGCGAGCGGATACGCCTCAGCGTAAGCGTGAAAGACACGCTCGGAGAAGCCACCAAACAAGCGCATCATCGCAAGATCGATTTCGCGATGGCCGGCGTACACCGCCGGATCGATCAAACAAGGCGCGCCATCGCCGTCGATGTGCAAGTTGCCGCCCCACAAGTCGCCATGCAAACGGCACGGTGGTTCGGCTGCGCCAACCAATTCGGCCATGTTCGCGAACAAGCGCTCGAAGCCACGACGCATGGCGTAGCTCGCCTTGCCCGACGCGACGGCGCGGCGCAGCTGCGGCTCGAGCCGGCGACTCACATAGAACTCAGCCCAGGTCGGAGCAGTTTCGTTGGACTGAGGTAACGAACCAATGAAGTTGTCGTGATCGAGCCCGAATGTCGGCGGCCCCGAGCGGTGCAGCGCTGCCAAGCCGCGACCCAAGCGATCGTCGAAATCCTGAGCAGGACGACCCGGTTCGATGAACTCCAAAACCAAGTAACGGAACGGCTCGTCCGGATTCGAGACGACGAGCACTTCGGGAACTCGCAAGACACCGGCTTCGCGCAGCCACTCGAGCCCACGCGCTTCCGCGGGGAACAAATTCGGAGGAGCGTGGGTGTTGGTCTTCACGAAGAAAACGCCGCGCGAAGATTCGAGCCGGTAGGTGTCGTTGATGTCGCCGCCAGACACAGGGCGAGCTCGCAGCTTATCGACGCCGAGGCGCTCGCGGAGGACGCTAGTGAGCTCCGCGTTCATCGCTACCTCGCGCCACGAGCGAGTCTCGTCATGTCAAACCGTGGCGTTGGCGGATGTGACTCAGCAAGCCTGCACAAGCAGCCAAGCATTGGTCGAGCACCTCATCGAAGCCGTCTTCCCCACCGTAGTAAGGGTCGGGAACCGATGCGTTGCGCGGCGATGCGGGATCGAAGCTGCGCAACAGGCGGATCTTCTCGTGGGCAGTTGCCGGCGCGAGCGCAATGAGATCTTCCAGATTCGAGCTGTCCATCGCCAACACGTAGTCGAAGCGCTCGAAGTCGTGTGCTTCGACACGACGGGCTCGACCCCTGATTTCGATGCCGCGCCGACGGCCGGCGGCTCGCGCTCGCGCATCCGGTGACTCACCGCTGTGATAACCAGCAGTGCCCGCGCTGTCGATCTCGATGAGGTGGTCGAGACCAGCCTCCGCCACCAGATAGCGCATGACGCCTTCCGCGCTGGGTGACCGGCAGATGTTGCCCAAACACACGAAGCAAACGCGAACCACGCCGCGATAGTAATCAGAAAGACGCCAGCCGTTAAGCGTGGCGCTGCTCAGCCGCGCCCGGCGCGGATCAACCAATAAATGGCGTAGCCAGCTGCGGAAACACTGGCGATCAGCACGAGTAGGAAGATGCCGGGCCTCGCGACCGAGGCGCCGGGGCGCTCCTGCGAGCCATTCGGGTCCGGCTGAGTCATTCCACCTCGCTGCTTAGCATGTTCGGCTACGTTTCCGGCAGAGCCCGTGTTGCCCCCATGCCGTCGAGCCGGCAAAATCTTGGTTCGTGACTGTTTCGACGCTCGAACCTAATGTGACCGCGGCCTGCGTCGTGCGCGGCAATGCTGTGGAAGCCTGGCACCACGCGTCAATCGCAGTGTTTACGCCGGACGGTGGTGTGGCTCACTGGTTCGGCGATCCGGAGCTCACGACGCTCGCACGATCGGGACTGAAACCGTTTCAAGCCATCGCGTTATTGACCAGCGGCGCCGCGGACGCTTTCGGGTTCGACGAGCGGGAGCTCGCGTTGGCCTGCGCATCACACAATGGCAGCGATCTGCACGTGGACGTCGTGCGCAGCATGTTGGTCAAAGCGCAAGTCTCTGCCGAAGCATTGCATTGCGGTGCGCACTTGCCGATCGGCATGCGCATCGCGGGAGAGCAGCCCACCCACGGAGAGAACCTAGACCCGTTGCGTAACAATTGCTCCGGCAAGCATGCCGGCTTCCTCGCGCTGTGTCGCCATTTGGGCGAACCGCTCGAGAGCTACCTCGATCCGCTGGCCGCCACGCAACAGCGCGTGCGCGACGAGCTCGCCGCGGCTTGCGACGTCGCCGCCGAATCGCTCAGCGGCGGTGTCGACGGCTGCAGCGCGCCGAACTACGCACTCCCACTCGCCGCGCTCGCCCGCGGGATGCTGCGTCTAGCCCTGCCCGAGGTCGCACCCGAGCGCTTGCGCACCGCACTGACGCGCATCCGCGACGCCATGTTGGCTCACCCGCAGCTGGTCTCTGGAGAAAAGCGGTTCGACTACGATCTCGCCCGCGCCTTTCCGGGCAACATGTTGGCCAAGGCGGGCGCTGAAGGCATTCAGCTCGGAGCGCTGCTCGAACCGCCACTCGGCTTCGCCATCAAGGTGCATGACGGCCATGACCGCGCTCTCGGCGCGATCTGCATTTCGATGCTGCGGCAGCTCGGATTGCTCGAAGAAGCGCTGCCCGAGTCGCTGCTGCCTCACGAACGCCCCGTCATCAAGAACCACCGCAAGCTCGTCACCGGCGAGATTCAGGCTACCCTGACGCTTTCCCACGCAAGAGTCTGACCCACCCGCGAGCCCCATGCAGATGTCGCTGAAGAACAAGACGTTGGTCATCACGGGCGCTACTCGAGGCATCGGCCGCGCCATCGCTTTACGTGCAGCACGCGACGGCGCAAACATCGCTGTGCTCGGCAAGACCGACACTCCGCACCCGAAGCTGGCCGGCACCGTCCACGACGTGGTGCGCGAAATCGAAGCCGCCGGGGGGCGCGCCATTGCTTGCGTCACCGATATTCGCTTCGAAGACCAGGTCGAGCGAGCCGTGGCAAGCACAATCGAAGCGTTCGGCGGCATCGATATTCTGGTCAATAACGCCAGCGCCATCAGCCTCACCACCACGCTCGCCACGAACATGAAGCGTTTCGACCTGATGCAACAGGTCAATGTGCGTGGCACCTTCTTGTGTTCCAAAGCCTGCTTGCCCGCGCTCTCCAAGGCAGAGAACCCGCATATTTTGATGTTGTCTCCGCCGCTCTCGCTCAAGCCCGAGTATTACGCCTCACACCTCGCCTATAGCTTGTCCAAGTTCGGCATGAGCTTCTGCGTTCTCGGGCTCGCCGAGGAGCTCAAACCTCAAGGCATCGCCGTGAACGCGCTGTGGCCGCGCACAGTCATCGCTACCGCCGCGGTCGAGAACCTGCTCGGCGGTGCCGCCAGCGTTGCACGCGCACGCACGCCAGAAATCGTGTCGGACGCGGCGCATGCCATTCTCACCCGCCCGAGCCGCGAGTTCTCCGGAAACTTCTGCATCGACGAGCAAGTGCTGCGCGAAGCCGGCGTCGACGACTTCTCGCGCTACGCGGTCACACCCGGCGCAGAACTCATGAGCGACCTGTTCGTGGAGTGAGCGCGCCTTCGCCGCTCAATATTCGATCGCGAGAATTTCGACTTCGATTTCGCCGGCCGGGCGCTGCACGTTGATGACGTCGCCGATCTTCTTCTTCATCAAGCTGCTACCAAGCGGCGATTTGAAGCTGATGCGGCCGGAGCTGGGATCGGCTTCGTCCGGGCCGACCACCTGGTAGCGGCTCTTTTTTCCGTTCTCATCGACGACTTCCACAGTCGCGCCGAAGCGCACCTCGTCGATCTTTTCGATCTCTTCGCTGCGAACGACCACGGCGGCGTCCAGGCGCTTACTGAGAAAGCGCACGCGGCGATCGATTTCGCGCAGGCGCTTCTTGCCGTAGATGTACTCGGCATTTTCGGAGCGATCTCCCTGCGCGGCTGCATCGGCGACTTCTTGCACGACGCGCGGCCGTTCCACGCTCAAGAGCTTGTTGAGCTCTTCGGCGTACTTTTTCGCACCCTCGGGGGTTAGGTAGTTCGGCATCGCGAGCTCCGACCGTAGCAGAGCCCGCGCAGCGAGGCTCGTCGGCTCAGAAGTCCGCGCCGAGCTGAATGCTACCGAGTCCAACCGCAGCACGAGGCCGCAGACGCAACGCGGTCGGCGACTTATTCGCTTGCGCACTGCTCGACGAAGACGAGCCGCTGCTGGTCACGAGCAACACCGTCCCGAGCACGACGCCCGCTGCACCGACTCCGAAGCCGATGGTAGAGACCACACCCTTGGTCCTCGCCGAGTTCAAGCGATCCTCCTGATCGGGAGGGCACACTTTTCCGGGGCATTGCGCCTCGAGCTGATCTTTGTCTTGCATGGCCGAGCGACCGAACAGGATCCCGGCGCCAATGCCGAGCGCGCCGACGCCGTAGGAGACGTACGCAAGCGCCTTGCTGCTGCCCGAACTCGCCGGTGGAGTAGCAGTGGTCATGTCCACTTGCTGATTGGGCGCGCGGGTCTCGTTGGGTTCAGGGAGAGTGCTCGCAACGCCGGTGCGCGCTGGCTCTTCGGCCTTCTGTTTCGCGGCTTCTGGATCAGGCTTGAGCTCGATCGAGATGGATTGCTTTTCACCGGGCGCGAGCTTGGCGCGCGCCGAAGACTTCAGATACGCAGCTCCGCTCGCCTCGATCACGTGCTCACCGGGGTCGACCGGCATCTCCACGCCGATCAAGGTCGAGGGGACTTCCACGCCGTCTACCGTAAGGGTGACTTTGCTGCGATCGGCGCCGCTGATCGCAATGGTCAAACCAGCAATATTTCCCTTGGTTTCTTGGATCACGACCTGTGCGCGCTCGTAAGCTTCTTTCAAGGTCGCATTGGCATCCGGCGGCAGCGGCTCACGCAGGAACTTACGTAACGCTTCAGTGCCCTGCACCAGCTTGCCGATGCTCACGTAGCATTCACCGAGGCGCGCCAGCACGATCGGTGAGTGACGCAATTTTTCTGCGCGCTCGAGCTTCTCCACGGCCTCGCGACACTGTCCGGCTTTCGCGAGTTTCAAGCCATCGACTGCAAGCGCGCGCGCAGCGGCGGTTTCAGCAGCGGAAGGATCTTCTTGGGCGCGCACGGAAGTGGTCACCGTGCCGGCACACGCCAGCAAGAGCGCAGACAGGACGACCCTCGAACGCCTGGCGGGATTTTGACTGTTGATCATCGTTAGCCCTTCACCTTCACCACGGAGTGGACGCTTGACGCGGTATACGGTCCAAGGTGCGGATTCTGAAGACCAAGCTTCCGAGCTCGAGCAACTCGATATCTGAGCACAATCGAGCCAACGCGTCACTGGAATGCAGTGACAGAAGCACGTGTCTGTCGGTATTCGCCACGCGCGACACCACGCTCGACTCTGATAAGTAAGGATCTGCTTCCAGCGGCCTCGCACGCGCCGCTTCGAATCGCACTCAAGGAGCGCCATGCAAACGCGACTTATTGCCACGCTGCTCGTCTTCGCCGGGACTGCCTGCAACTCGATCACGGGGCTCAGCGATTTTTCCGTCGGCACGAGCTCGAACACGCAAGCGCAATGCACGACCAATGCAGACTGCATGGACGAGGTCATGATGGGCGCAGCCGGTGCCGGATCTGATGTCTCGATCTGCGTAAAAGCAACTGGAACGTGCGCCAAAGTGAAAAGCGAAGACTGCGGCACAATTACCGGCGACATCACGGATGATCGCGCGATCATCATCGGCACGCTGTTCGCGACGAAAGGACAGCAGGCGACGTTGAACCAGCAGCGCCAGCAGAGCGCTATGCTCGCCGTTCAGCAAATCAACAATGTCGGTGGTGTGCCGACACCGTCGGGCAACCCGCGCAAGATCGCGATGGTGTCGTGCGACGTGGGCACCAACCTCGTGCGCTCGAGTGAGCACTTGGTGAAAGACTTGAAGGTGGCGGCAATCGTCGGCCCCAACACGAGTCAAGACACACTCGATGTTTCGAACAAGGTATCTGTCGCCGGTGGTACGGTGATCATCTCGCCGTCCGCGGTGGCTTCCAGCATCACTTCGTTGGTGGATAACGACCTCACGTGGCTGATGGTGCCCACCGACGTGCAGCGCGCCCCGTTGATGATCGATCAAATCAACGACCTCGAGATTTCGCTGAAAGCGGCGAGATCCGTCAGCACGATCAAGCTCAGCGTGATCTTCCAGAACGATGCGCTAGGACAAGGAACGCGCACGTCGCTGGACCAGCTGGTGATCAACGGTAAGCCGCTGGTGGATCCCCTGAACTTCGGCAAGAACGTGCAGATCAGCGGCTACGAAGCCAGGCAGACCGATCAGAAGGATATCATCCAGAAGCACGTCGCGTTCGCGCCGGACATCATCGTGCTGGCAGGCACGGCGGAAGCGATCCCGAATCTCTTCGTACCGATCGAACAGCAGTGGACAGCGCCGAATCGGCCTTATTACCTGCTGATTGATCCCGTGAAAGGCCCTGACCTGCTCGCGGCAGTCAGCGGCAACGACGATCTCCGCCGTCGCGTGCGCGGCACTGGTGTGACCTCTGGTCCGCAATCCACGCCAGTGAACAATTCCTTCAAGATCGATTACCAGGTGCAGTACCCGGGTATGACTGCGACGGCGTCCGGAATGGGTCCCTCGTACGATGCTACCTACGCGATTGCGTTCGCGTACGCAGCGACGCGCGAAGCCATGCCGACTGGAAGCGCAATTGCCAAAGCCTTGCGCAAGCTCGCGGGCGGACCCACTCATATCGACGTCGGCGCAACGCGCGCTCTGCTCGCATTTCAAAAATTGTCTGCGGGTGAGTCGATTGACGCCATGGGAACGTTTGGACCACTCGCGTGGGATGCGAACGGCGCCATCCAAGGCGGCACAATCGAGATGTGGTGCATTGGCGCCAGCACGGGCACTCCAGCGTACCAAACTTCAGGACTGACGTTCGACATCGCTACTCAGCAGAAATCGGGACAGTACACTCAGTGCGGCCCCTGAAGCGGCCGCGAACCTCGCCGTTTGCGTGATCAGGGAGTCGTCACACGAAGTGCGCGAGGCCAGAGTGCGGAGCTTAGTTTCATGAGCCCAGAGAGAAAAAAAATCCAAACGCCCCCCGACATCCTCGTCGCGCTCAGCGGTCTGACCGACGATCAGGACGGGCCGACGCGGCTCGTGAGCTCCAAGCCTCCGACGCCTGAAGCGCATCCCACCAGCGGGGCGCAACCGATTCTGCCGCACCAAGACAACTTCGTGAAGCTGCCGTTCGCGCTGGGCAGTGTCATCGCCGGCAAATACGAGATCATCGGTTTGATTGGCGCCGGCGGCGTCGGCTACGTCGTCTCGGCCATGCACCTCGAGCTCGGCGAGATGGTCGCGCTCAAGTTCCTGCGTGAAGAATCGCTGGTGCACGAGCAAGTCGTGGAGCGCTTTGCGCGCGAGGCTCGCGCTGCGGCACGCATCAAGAGCGAGCACGTCGCTCGCGTATACGACGTCGGGGCGCTGCCCAACGGCGTGCCGTACATCGTGATGGAGTACCTGCACGGCAAGGATCTGGCCGATATCGTGCGTGAGCGCGGCCGCCTGCCGGTCTTGACCGCTGTCGAGTACATCCTGCAGGCCTGTGAGGCTTTGGCGAGCGCTCACACCGTCGGCGTCGTGCACCGCGACATCAAGCCGGAGAACTTGTTCCTCTCCCGCCAGGGCGAAGGCGTCGAAGTGATCAAGGTGCTGGACTTCGGAATTTCGAAGCTGGCGCTGAACGGCAATGCTCCTCCTGGCGTCGTGCGCCCGGGTACGCAGAACGCGCGCAAGTTTGCCAAGACGATGATGCCGATGGGCACGCCCGCCTACATGTCGCCGGAGCAAATTCGCTCGACGGGCGACGTCGATGCGCGCACCGACATCTGGGCGCTCGGCTGTGTGCTGTTCGAACTCCTGACCGGCACCTGCGTGTTCGACGCGCCGACCTTGATGCAACTCGGCGCTGCCATCCTCGAGCGTGAACCGGTGCCGCTACGGCAGCTGGTGAAGGACGCGCCGCCCGAGCTGGAAGTAGTGATCCAACGCTGCCTGCAAAAGGACGTGAGCAAGCGCTACCAAAACGTGGCCGAGCTCGCAGTAGCTCTATATCCGTTTGCACCGCGCCGCGCGCGCATTTCGGTGGAACGCAGCACGCATCTCTTGCGCAGCACCAACCCCGGCGCGCTCCCGCTCGAAATTGGCAGCGTGCCTCCGCCCGCGTTGAAGGAGCAGCTGGAGTCCGACGCCGTCATCGTGGCGCAGTCTGTTCCCACGCCAGCCGTGAGCATCTCGGACCCGAATGCGATCACCGAGAGCCCGTCGAGCAACGACGCGAGCGCGATGCAGCCGAAGCGTCGCCGCGCGATCTTCGCGCTGGCTGGCATGGGTCTCGCTCTGGGTGCGGCCGCCTTGTATTTCGTCCTCGGCCGATCTGCAGCAACGACGGCGAGCAGCGAGCCGGCAACGAAAGCTCAGACTGCAAAGCCGAGCGAGGTAAACACGGAGCAGAAGCCGGTCGCCGCTACCGAAACCCCGAAGCCCTCCAGCGCGACGAAACCGAGCATCGACGCCAACCAGCCGGAAACGAAAGCTTCGAGCGGCGCGACCCGGTCTGGCGCTGCCCAACCGAGTCCGGCGCGTGCCCGCGCAGTCAAAGGCGGTCATGCCCGCGTGCGCCCGCCCGGCGCGCCGCGCGGCAGCGGCGACGATGAATTCGACGTGGGCTACTGAGGCGCTAATGCGCTACGCGGCTGGTGCCGCGGCGTCCCGCTCGAGGTGATAACGTACGGCGGGTGAGCTTCAAGAAGGTCCTGGCGATTCTATTCGGGCTGCTCGTGCTCGGGCTCTTGGGCATGGGCGTGCTGGTCGCGGTGTTCTTGCCGCGTTTCGTTCACGCCGAGGTGGTGGAGCAGGCCAAACGACGCGGAATCGAGCTCGAGCCGGGTGACATCGGGTTCGGGCTCGGTTGGTTGCAAGTCAAAGACGCGAAGCTCGGCCTCGTGGGCGTACCCGCGATTCGCGCCACGGCGAAAATCATCGACGTCGAGCTGGCGCGCTTCACGGCGCAGCGCTTCACGCTCAATCAAGTCACGCTCGAAGCCGTTGGCGAGCCGACGCAGCTCGAGGCGGATCTGGGCACGTGGCTGCGAGCTCACGAAGCGCAATTCACGGAGCCGGTATTCGTGAAGCCGCTCTCCGTGCAAGTGCGCCGCGAGCCCAAGGGCGAAGCCCAGCTCGAGCTCGACGGCGCCGAAATCAGCGCCGACAAAGATCAGCTGCGCCTAGTTGCGAACAGCGTCGCGCTCGCCGGGCGCAAGCTGGGTGCGCTCCGACTCAACACCAAGAAAGACATCGCGGAAATCGCTCTGACCTTGGGTTTGAGCGAACTCGCGAATCCGCTGCTCAGCGTAGAGGCGCGCCAGGGCGAGCTGCGTAAGATCCACATCGCACTGGCCCCCGTCACCGTGGCACGCCTCGGAACGGCGCTGGAGATGCCGTTGCCGCTACCCAACGTGACTGCCAGCGGAACGTTCGACCTCGAGCTGCCTCGCGCGATGACGCCGCTTTCTCATCCGAGCGGGCGCTTCGACGCAACTCTCAAAGGTTACATTCCGCCGCACCCGGTCGAACTCGATGGCTTCGTGTTCGGCGACGTCACCGAAATCTCGTCGCGCTTCAGTGTGCTCCCCGAGCAGCTGCGCATTCAACTCGAAGAAACCAGGTTGAAGGCGGGTGCATTCGAACTGAAAGGCGGCGGTTCGTTGGGCGTCGAAGCGGGTGCCCCTCGCCTGCGCTTGAACCTGAGCGGAACACTACCCTGCGCGGCACTAGCCGGCGCCACTGCCGAGAGCCGCCTCGGTGTGGCGCTCGGTCGCGTCACGGCCAAGGCCGCGCGCGAAACGCTGAACGGAGTCGTTGGAGTGAAGGTCAGCGTCGAAGCGGGGTTGATGGAGCTCGACAAGCCGCGCGTCTTGAAAACCATCGTGCCAGGTTGCGGGCTCAAGCCACTCAGCATTCGCGAGCTGCGTGCGCTCGGCGAGCTTCTGCCCGAAGCGCTCGATCCGCGAGTTGGAGACGATCTCGCCAAGATTTTGAGCGGTCCGTTACCCACCTTACCCAACTTGGGCCCAGACACGAAAATCGACCTTTCCAAGATGCCCGCGCTGCCCCTGCCCACACTGCCGTTGCCGCTCCCCAGCGCGGCCAAGCCCGCGGCTCCGCGAGCCTCTGCGAGTGGGCGTTGACGCGACGCTCGGAGTATCGATAAAGGGCGCGCATGGCTCGTTTCGTGATCCTCGGCGCCGGCATGATGGGTACCGCGTTTGCGTGGCCGCTCGTAGACCGCGGGCACGAGGTGCGGCTGGTTGGTACTCACCTGGATGTCGAGCTGGTCGAGTCGATGCGCACTCACGCCATCCACCCGAAGCTTGGCTTGGCACTGCCGAACGGTGTGCAGCCATTCCTGAACGACGAGCTACCGCAGGCGCTGAAGGGCGCGGATGCCATCGTGCTCGGCGTGAGCTCGGCGGGCGTCGTTTGGGCAGCGGAACGTCTGGCACCTTTACTATCGCGACCGCTCCCGCTTGCGATGATTTCCAAAGGGCTCACGTTTCAGGATGGCGCGCTGCACACGCTGCCAGACGTATTCAGTGCACACCTACCTGCCGCCCTGCAGCAAGGAATCGCTCCCGTTGGTGTCGCTGGGCCGTGCATCGCTGGTGAGCTGGCTCGGCGCGTGCCCACCTCGGTGGTATTCACGTCGCGTTCATTGGCGGCCGCCGAAGCCTTCGCGAAGCTCTGCCGTGGCGAGTACTATCACGTGTGGTGCGCGGACGATGTCGTCGGCGTCGAGGTATGCGCAGCTCTCAAGAATGCCTATGCAATGGGGATCGCTCTCGCCGCAGGCATGCACAGCGCGCGGGGCGGCAAGGAAGGCAGCATCGCGCTTCACAACTACGAAGCATCCGTGTTCGCCCAATCAATTTGGGAAATGCGCCGCCTCATCTCGCTGCTCGGCGCGAACCCCGATCACGCCTCGTGGCTGCCAGGTGTGGGCGATCTGGACGTGACCTGCAACGGCGGTAGAACCGGTCGTTTTGGCCAACTATTGGGCCAGGGCCTGGGACGTGACGAAGCCGTTCTTCGCATGCACGGCGCCACCTTGGAGTGCTTGGAAATCCTGGCGACGCTACGCACGGCGCTGAACGCTTTCACCGCGACTGGCAGAGTCAGCGCCGAGGATTTTCCTTTGGCTCGTCACCTGGCAGAGGTCGCGCTCGACAGCGCGCACGTAAACATGCCGTTCGAACGCTTTTTCCGCACATCCTTCTGAGTCACGCATCTCGCGCGAGCTGAAGCCTGAACCTTCGCTTCAGCACGTGCTCGGTAAGAACTCGCAACGAGCCGCACGGTCGGCCAAACTGGACGAAGCGTACGCCTCAACGTAAAGTGCGAACATGGTGGTTGGGCGAGAGAGCACCGAAATGGGTCGAGAACCATGAGTTGGGACGGACGCACGGCGCTGGTTGCTACGACGCTCGGCGATGATGTGTTGCTGTTCTACGCGATGACGGCGCGCGAGACGCTGGGCAGACCTTTCTTGTACGAAGTCGAGCTGCTGAGCACGGACGAGTCGCTGGATTTGTCGAAGCTGCTCGGCCAACCCATGCAGGTTGCGCTGCAACTGACCGACTTCAGCTATCGCGAGTTCAATGGCGTCGTCACCCACTTCTCGTTGACCGGCGAGCTCGGGCGTTACGCGCGCTACCGGGCGAGCTTGCGCCCTTGGCTGTGGCTCCTCGGACAGGGCCGCAATTCGCGCGTCTTCAAGAACAAGAGCGTGCCGATCATCGTGAAGGAGATCTTTCGCGAGCACGGCTTCAGCGACTTTTCAGACGCGCTGACCGGTGAATACCGCACCTGGGAGTACCTGATTCAGTACCGCGAGTCAGACCTGAACTTCGTCTCGCGCATCATGGAACAGGAAGGCATTTACTACTACTTCAAGCACGCGGATGGAAAGCACACGCTCGTGCTTTCGGACTCGCCGAGCTCGCATGAGAAGGTGAAGGGCTACGAGCAAGTGCCCTACTATCCGCCGCACCACCGCGAACGCCGGGAGCGCGACCACATCGAGTCGTGGTTCGCAACTCGGCAGATTCGACCCGGCACGTACACATCGCGCGACTTCAACTTCAAGACGCCGGGCGATGTGATGGAGTCGAAGAGCGAGCACCCGAACGAGCACGCCTTCGCCGAGTACGAGTACTACGATTATCCCGGTGAGTTTCGCGTTCCGTCGGAGGGCAATCAGCAAGCGCGCATTCGCCTCGAGGAGCTACAAACCGACCACGAAGTGGTGCAGGGCGCAGGCAACGCTCGTGGCATCAGCGTAGGTTCCATTTTCAAGCTCACCGGTTTCCCGCGCGACGACCAGAACAAGGAATACCTACCCACCGAGGTGAACTACGTCGTTCGCACCAGCGGCTATGAGTCTGGCAAAGTACCCGACGAGCCACCCGATTTCGCAGTTACCTTCTCCGCGATCAATAGCCTCAAGCAATTTCGCGCGCCGTGCATCACGCGCAAACCGCGCGTGGAGGGCCCGCAAACGGCGATCGTGGTCGGCCAAAAAGGCCAGAAAAACCAGGAAATTTGGACCGACGTCTACGGCCAGGTGGACGTGCTGTTCCACTGGGATCGTTTGAACGCGCAGGCGGAAGAGGCGTCCTGCACCGTGCGCGTCGCGCAGCTTTGGGCCGGCAGCGGTTTTGGTGGCATCCACCTACCGCGCATTGGGCAAGAGGTGATCGTCGAATTCCTGGAGGGCGATCCGGATCGGCCGATCGTGACGGGGCGTGTCTACAACAAGGACAACATGCCGCCCTACACGTTGCCCGACAATCAAACTCAAAGCGGCATCAAGAGCCGCAGCAGCGTGGGCGGTGGTGCCGACAACTTCAACGAGATTCGTTTCGAAGACAAAAAAGGCCAAGAAGAGCTGCACATCCAGGCCGAAAAGAACATGACCACTCTGGTCAAAAACGACCAGTCGACCACGGTGCAAGCCAACCGCTCCGCCAGCGTCAGCGGCAACGACTCGGTCTCGGTCGGCGGAGATCGCTCGCTCAGCGTTAGCGGCAACCTCTCAGTCAGCGTCTCCGGCGGCGGCAAGAGCCCAATTCACAGCTCGATGAACGTCACCGGCAAGCACAACCTGCACGCTTCGGACACCATCGACGTGGACGCGCCGACTCACATCAAGTTCGAGGTGGGCGGCAGCTCCATCCTGATCGAACCAGGCAAAATCACGCTCACTGCCGGCGGCAAAGCCACCCTCGTGCTCGACGCCAACGTCTTCACGAAGTCGAATGGCGGCAGCTCCATCCTGTTGGACGCCAACGCCTGCGCCAAATCGAACGGAGGTAGCACCTTGCTGCTCGACGCCAACGTGCTCGCCGAATCGAGCGGCAAAGCCAAAGTCGTGCTCGACGGCAACGCCGCGATCAGCGCCACCAGCGGCGACGTCTCCATCGACGGCATGACCGTCGCAGCCACGGGCAAAACCGAAGCGAGTGTGTCGGTGGCATCCAACTCTTTCAAGGCGAGCCCGGCGAGCTCTGACGTTGCCGGATCGATGGTCAACGTAAACGGCAACGGCGTCGTAACCATCGGCGGCCCCGTAATCAAGATCGGTTGAAGCTTTCGCCGCGGCTGGCACGACGAGCTCGAACGAGTACCCTGAGCTCGTGTGCCCCATCGCGTTGCTCGACGCCCAATACGATGACGCTAGCCAAAGTGGCCACGTCGCGTGTCTCGTCGCCGACGCCTGGACCTCGCCCGACTCGCGCAACGAACACGTGCTCTCGCTGAAGGACGTGAAGCCCTATCGGCCAGGCCACTTCTTCGAGCGCGAGCTGCCTGGCCTTCTACAGGTTCTGGCGCTCGTCCAGCACCCACTCGAAGCCATCATCGTCGATGGCTACGTCGACCTCGACGAGCATGGCCACCCCGGTCTCGGAGCTCACCTCTACGAAGCACTCAGCGGCGGCGTTCCTGTCATCGGCATCGCCAAACGCCCCTACCAGCGCTCGACCTTCGCTGAACCCGTGCTGCGCGGCGACAGCCAAAATCCCCTATTCGTCACCGCCCGCGGCATCCCCAGCATCGAAGCCGCCGAACGCGTCAAACACATGCACGGCGAGCACCGCATCCCCACGTTGGCCAAACGCGTCGATCACCTCGCCCGCGGCCTCGCACTACCGCGCCCTCCAACATGAAGGCCTGAACCCACGTCGCGCGCACACAGCTGCACACCCTCGTGAGCGCCGGTGATCCAGCGTTGATGCTGCGCGAGGCTGACGTTATCGAATATCTAATATCGAGTTTGCCTGCACGTCGACCTGGTAGGCTCAGGGCACGCGCAGAACTCAGCTCGCGTCCGAGCCCCAGCCTGCCGGGCGCTCCACGAACTCTAGGGTTTGCATATCGATGTCCACGACCGGCACGTCCTTGTATGCGGCGCGGCGTTCGAGCAAAGCTTGATAGTCCGCTGAATCCGGCCTTATCGACATCTCTTTCAGCAAAACTCCATCGGTGCCCCACTGCTTCTCGCGAATTCTGATGCCCTGCTCCCAGTAGCCCTCTTCCTGCAGTGCGCCGTCGGGATACCACTTGCGCACAGGGCCGTGATAGGCGCCCATATGGTAGAAGGTTTCGTCTTTGAGGCGACCAGACGCGTACCACTCCCGGCTCGCACCGTGCAGCTTACCGCTGCGAAATCCGCTGACGGAGCGCAACGCAGCGCCGTTCTCGAAGCGTTCGTAGGCAACGCCAGAATAGAGCTTGCCATTCAGAATGGTGTCGCCATAGCCGTCGTTGGTGGTATCGAGTTCGTCGAAGTCGACTTTGATTGTCATGCTGGTTGACGCCTACTCGTAATGTTCTCGGCTCCTCGTCTCAGGGGAGCCACCGGTTCGCCGCACTCTGATCCATAGCCTGCTCAGCTGCCTGGAGGTCGGGAGAAGGCTCAACGCCGTCGGTGATACCGCGACAGTGATCACAACGCGGCATCGCATCATCGGAAATTGGCTTGGATTTGGATGGCGGAATGCGTTGGTTGTGAAGTTCGAGGTCCTTGAGATCATCCGCCGTGGCCGGCCTACCTTCGTCCGCCTCGATCTTCTTAAGAGCATCATCCATGGCCTTGACCTCGCCATGATTGCCGCTTTCGCGCTTGAATCCACCCCAATCGTCCTCGTTCATCGGCCGACCAAGTTGGTCCTCGCGCATTTTCACGCGATCGTTGGTTCGGCGCAGTTGATCCGTCGTGTCCATGCCCTCGACATGTGGGTCGACACCATCTTTGGCTAGCTCGGCGCGCAGCTCGGCATCGCTCATCTTGTGAATGTCGTCCGTCGTCTTGCCCTCCTTCAAAAGTCTTTCGTTCGTCTTGACGACTTGATCTTGAGCTTCGACGCGCTTCCGAGTAACCGGATGCATATCAGCCTTGTTGACTTTGGCCGCGTCCGCGTTGGTCGCCGTAAAGATGTCGCCGGTCCGTTTGTTGCGAACACCAGCGACCATGATCTCTTCTTTGCGTCCCTTCTGCGAAAGCGTGGCGTGCTTCGCCTCGACCTCCGCGCGCACCTTGTCCTTCAGCGCTTGAGTTTGCTCCGGTCCGTCCCCTATGGGCTTCTTCTTGGCTTCGGGCTTGGCGCTGGGTTTAGCATCGCCGTCGCCGGCATCCCCGTCCGTCTTCGCTGTCTTCTTGTGAACCAGGCCACGTAAGTCGACATCAACAACGGGATTGGCGGGGTAGGAATAGAGGTTAGTCCCACCTGCGTGACCCAGCGGGTCCGGCTGTAAATAGCGGCAAAGCTTCGTGTCGTAGTCGCGAAAGCGGTTGTAGCAAAGCTCCAGATGCTCGTCGTAGTAGTGCCCTGCGAAGCGAAGACGCACGCTCACGCTCGCCGCTGGCTCGACCTCGATGTCGCCGTAAGCGTCCAACGATTTGACTTGCCACACGCAAGTGCCGTTGGCGTCTTCGACCCGAAGCGGCATGCCCGTGGGCGCGCTGAATAGGTAGAACGCCTTCCCGCTTTCAGGGGCAGCGTCGGCGCTGTCGTAATCGAGCCACATGAATGGCACCAGGCTGTCCTGATTCGCGTAAATGTAGAGCCGAACCTTGCCGTCGGAATCCCGTTCGATGGCTAGCCGGTCCTTGTCCCAGAAGAAGTCCAGGCGTTTTCCAGCGTATTCACGCCACAAACGGCGCCCGAGGCCGTCGTAAGCTGCACGCCAAACTTCTTCCCGATCGCTCCAGCTGACTTCGACGAGTTGGTCAGCGCTGTCGTACGTATAAGTGGTAATCAGCCCATCCCAGCGGATTCTGCGTGAAAGCCGGCGACGCGCGTCGTACTCGAAGCGTTCGCTGTCCGTGTACGCGAGGAAATTCCCAGGGCTTCGTTCGACTTTCGTGTAATTCGGCGTGCGCGCCAGGTTGCCCGCGGCATCGTATGCGTACGCGAGCTCGCCACGCTGATCACGCTGCACGACGAGGCGATGATCCGCATCGTAGCCGAACTGCATTGGGCCACGTTCGCTGTCGGTCCAAGCCACAAGCTCGCTGGCGGCGTTGTACTCGTAGCGGGCGGCGCGTAGTACGCCTTGCGCGGGAGTGTCTCGCTTCCAGCAAGCGCTAACGACGAGGCGCTCATGTGCATCGAAAACGCTGGCCTCGCAAGTTCCGTTGGCGGTCTCGCGCACGAACACACCTGCCTCGGTGCGGTAGAAGCAGTGCTCCTTTCCGTCGGGCGTAACGATGCGCTGGCCCCGCCGATCGTAGCGCGAGTAGCGCACGATGAAGCGACCCAGGTAGTCCGTTTGGCGGATCGTGAGGGTATCCGCATAGTGATGCACAGTGCCGAGCCCGTCGCGCAAATCGGCTTTGATCTGCCGATTGCGATAGAAGCTTCGGCGCACCTCGTGCCGACTTGACGAGGCATTGGAGCAATTGCCGTTGGAGTCGTACTCGTACGTGTATGACTCACCGCTCACAAGCTTCGCGCTCGCGTGAAGGCCCTGACGGTTCGACGTGTAGCGAACGAGCACCGCCCCGTCGCCGTCCTGCTCAGATGCTATGCCACCGTGCTCGTCGTAGGTGTAGGTCAGGTGGACCTTACCGTCGTGGACTACCTGGCGCACGCGATGGCAGTGATCCCGCAAGTAATCGGTGCGATTGCCGTTCGCATCGACGATGGACGCGCGCTCAGCGTGATGCGTGTAGCCGAAATGAGTCACGAAGCCCAGAGCGCTACGTTCGGCTTGGGTCAGATCCCAAGACATAATCGCCCGCTGCAGCCACCCGCCGTTCGTCTGCTGCGCAGCAATCACGTTACCGTTTGCATCGTGCTGCATGCGTCGGCTGGAACCGTCCGCGTAACGCACCTCCGTCACTCGACCCAGAGAGTCACGAATCAAGGTCTCGTCAGCTTTACGATGACGCGTCAGCTCGTCGATGGCGCTCGCAATCGATGCCGGCACGCCGTTCATGCGAGTCGCGATGTTTGCGATGGGGCGCCCTAGTAGCCAACCACGCTGCGTCAGCGGACCGTCGTGGCGCAGCGGGTTCGGCGGATCGGGATCGACGTCCTCTGGCCACAGCAAGTTTCCCCACTGGTCACGACGATGGATGTGCTTGCCATCATCGTCATAGATCCAGGCGATTTCGACGCCCCCCGGCGCAATCTGCTTCACGATGCGACCACTCGCGTCGTCGCGCACGTACTGCTTCACGCCGCCGTAGGGATCGACGATGTGCGAGATGGTTCCGTCGGGGTAGTGTTTGAAGATCCACTTGCCGCCGTCGGCTTCGGTGAAGATCGATTGGCTACCTTCGTAGAGTGCTTCAATGGCCCACAAGCCATCGTCACCGTGGCTCTTGATGCAGCGGCCGCTCTTGGGATCGTAGTGCCAGTGGAAGCTGTAGCCGCGGCGATCGGTGCCGCGCAGCATGCGGTGTCGGCTGTCGTAGCGAAAGCGCGCCACGCCGCCGAGCGCGTCGTGCCATTCGACCAAGCACCCGTCGTAATAGCTGTAACGTGAGACGGTGAGCGATGCTTGCCCGCGGACGCCTCGCTGCACCTGCTCGATGCGGCCGTTGGCGTCGTAGACGAGGAGCGTGTCGATGGTTTGGCCGAGCGAAAGTTCTGAGAGTGCACGCAGGCGATTGCTGGCGTCGTAAAACAGGTAGAGATCGATGCGACGGGTCTTGTACCGAGTAAGACGGCAGCTCGGAGGGGTGCTAGCCAATAGCTCGAATTCGAGGGTTTCATCGCGATCGGTGCGGAGCTCGTAGCGGGCCGCATCCAGGGCACGCAAGCTGAAACCATCGGTTGTGGCGAAGGTTCCGTCTTCGCGACGCTCGAGCGCAACGAGTTCGCCGTCGTGCGTCTCGTAGAGGGCGCGCTTGCGCAACAGTGTGAGTTTGCGTTGGTAGAAGTGACGGAAGCCAAAGCCGAGCGGGCCGTCTTGTTCGTTCCAACCGCTGCGATAGTGACGCTCCCACACGAAGGCACTGTCGGGCGCGTGGTAGTCCTCGAAGTCGTTGTAGACCTCACCCGTGAACGGGTGCACGGGTTCACCCGGCGAGTTACAGAGGCCAACCTTGCTCAGCAGTTTGCCGAAGGCTTTGCTCTTGCCGACGGCTTTTCCGAGCATTTTGAGGCCCTTGAGCATGCCGCCGAGCAACTCGAGTGTGTCGGGCATCGGGAAGCCGCCGATGAGCACCATCGGGTTGCCCATCATGACGGCGCCCATGGCAGGTGGAATGCCGGGGTCCTTTCCGAGCAATGCGCTCATGGCGAGCGCAGCTGCGTCCGCGGCAGCTTGGGCAGCTTGCATGGCGGCCTGCAGCGCCGCACCGGCAGCGGCACTTGCACCGGCACTGACCGCGCCCGCAACCACGCCGATCGCACCCATGGCCTTGCCGATGGCATTCATGGCGCTGGCTGGGTTGCAGTGGCGCGTGATGTCCATCATGCGAGCCGCGCGCGAGCCACCGATCCACGTATTGCTGGAGCCGGTCCAAATATCGAAAGCCGGGCCGAAGCTGAAGCACAAGGGAGCGAGGCCAACGTCACCAGCGCGCGCAGCAGGGACGCCGCCGATCAGAACGGAAACGCAGCCAGCCAGCATCACCTGACCGATGCTCGGCAACGGGACCGGCACTGGGTTCGGAGGCGTGAGACTCGGTGGGTGCGCGTGTGCGTGCGGCGTGCCGAGATGCGGCATCAACAGCGTGGCCGCAGGGAAGCCCGGCATCATCGACGCAAGTGGCGCCGTGATCATGGCAAAGCCAGTGTCGAGCAATTGAAACGGCGCACCAACCACACCCATCACGGCGCCGATGCCATGTTCGACCTTTCCGAGCACACCGCGCTCTGGATCCGGAGGATTCTGAAACGGCGAGGCGACGCTATTGACGACGTCGGCCACAGCATCGACTTTCGCGTTGCCGGTATCTTCAATCAGCGGCGGTGCCGGCTTTTTGGGCGCAGGCATGGCCGCCACGCGCGGGCGCATCGCAACGACGTGGCCGAGTTCTACCGTCACGCTACCTCCTGCCCGAGGCTTCCGCGCTCACGCTCGAACTCAGCCACGCGGTGGTGCAACCCGGACTTTCGTGAAAGCGCGATCAAGAAATCGAGGATTGAGCCCGCGCGCGCGAAATACGAGAACTGCTTGGCAAGGTCCTTGGCTTTGAGCCAAGTGTCGACTGCGTCTTGAATTTTCCCGAGGCGCCATTCCACGAGCCCGCGCTTTTCCATGGCGTCGCACTTCGCGAAGGGGTTGTGCAGCTTGGCGGCGACTTCATCGGCTTTCTTGAAGTAGCCCTCCGCCTCGTCGTCACGCGAGAGCTCCAAACAGGCGAGCCCGGCGCCGAAGAGACCCTGTTGAATCACTGGCAGATTTTGGTCTTCGACACCCACTGCCAACGACTGCTGATAGAACTTCAACGCTTCGGCGGGGCGCCCGACGTGGCGCATGGTGTCCGCCGCTCCAGAAAGGCACAGCGACTGCATGGGCTTGTTGCCCTTGTCCTGAAAGTAGTTGAAACACACGCCGTATTTCTCGAGCGCCTGCGGGTATCGCTTGAAAGCGAAGTCCACTGCTGCCAGCTGGAAGAAGGCGTTCATGCGATCATCTGCCGGCATCGATTTGTCGTGTGCGGTGTCAACCAAGTTCTGCACGTAGCTCTCGTTGCTGAAGTCGACCTCCATCACCAGCACGCGGTCGTTTTTCTGCGCGAAGAGCTCCGGCACGAGCAGCGGTTGAGCCGCCTGGTCTCGTAGGATGAAGCGATGGCGCGCCATCCAGGGTTCGACGCCCTGTTGCGCCAAGAGAGACAAGATCATGCCGCGATAGCCCAGCGCGTCCGAGAGCTCACTCGGCAAGAGGCCCCAGGCGATGGGCGCGCTGCCCGGCAAGTGTTCGCCCAAATGCTCGATTGCGGCGCGCAGGCGTTGAGCGGCGGGATAACGCGCGTCGCTCACCATCACGGGCAGCTCCGGAAGGCGCGGCTGCTGTCTCGCCGAAAGCTCGGTATTCAGAATCTCGAGCTGATTCGTGAGCGCAGCTGCGATGCCGTTCATGTAGACGCCCGCATCGGCGCACGGCTCAGGGAACAGCAGGTAGTAGGCGTCGTCGTCCTGGCGATCGAGCGCTGCCAAGGTGCGGTTCGGATACACCATGGAGATATCCGCAGCGTTCAGAACCAGCGTGGGATAATCGGGCTGCGCGATGAACTCGCGCAGCGAGCTCACCAACGCGTCGGCTTGGCGTTGCACTCGGCGCTCTCCGATTAATTCAAGCGAATCGTGCGTGCACGCAGGACGGCGTCGCCCTCGCTACGCACATCGATGCCACCGTGAGACGACACGAGCTCAATCGTATCTGCACGCAGGCGCAAAGTGCGCTCCACCGCGAGCTCGACGTTACCTTTGGCAAGCTCCAGTACGGGACCTTCCGGCGCCTGCCGCAACGTGAGCAGCGGCTCGCCGGTGTGCGAAACGACGCGCACGGCTTCTCCCGGTCCCAACTGCAACGTTTGCAGGTTCGCTTCGTCCGCCTCGACTGGGCTCACTTCCCGCCCCAGAACACCCGTCACAATCCATTCGTTCCAACCCGCCGGAAGCGTGACCAGCACGCGATCTCCCGGACGCAATGAAAGGTACCGTTCACGTTGCAGCCAGCGCTCGATTGGTACGCCCGCGGCGTCGAGCCATCGAGTCAGCACTCGACCGGGTAGGTGCGGATTGTGCGTGTCCACGATCTCTCCGACCACGACGCACGTAGAAGCCGCCGATGCTTGCGGACCGCTCGATCCCTGATTAGGACCCGCGGGCTCGGCACCAGCTGAACGCGCTGCGCGTGCTGCGTGCCCCTCTAAAGCTGCCTCGAGCAGATCGCGCACACTCTGTCCGTCTGGACCACGATTTTTCATGCTGTCGCGCTTCTCCCAACCTTCCCAACCAAGCGAACGGATTTTTTCGTCGCCGGCTCGCGTTGTCAAGGGTTCGGCCCGCCCGCCCGACCGGTTGGAGCTTTGCACGAGTGCCGCATTCGGCACTCTCGGAAAGCGCGCTGGATAGCGTTCGCAGCAGCGAGAAAGCTTACGGTACCGCGCCCGGGCCGTCGTTGGCGTACTCGCCCAGATATGCTTCGCGCTCATTGGGCGCGTTGGCTGGCGCGAAGTAGTCGTCCGACCCGTACAGCACGATGGGGGAGCTTCCGCTCGCGTCCTTGTCCGTCACTCGCCCGGGATACGCGGCCCAAGGGTCGCTGCGTCGAACGTGTGCGCCGAGCTGCGAGTTTCTGACGACCATCTTACCAACGGCGTCCTTTTTGGCGCCCTCGAACCATTGCCGGCCGAGGAACACTCCGCTTGCGCTGGTCTCCCCGCTGAACACGCTGTTGATGAATAAGAAGCCATACGGATTGGTGAGCACCGTGCTCGGCGCAGCGATGATGCCAGCTTCGGGTTTGCGCGAACCCAGCGAATGAACCGTGCTGCGATCGAAGACGGCCGTGCCGCGGCCCGCAATGAATTCCTCGTCGCCTTCCACATAGCAGTCGCGGAAATACGTGCGCGACACTTGCGTCACCGCCGTCGACTTGACGTACAGCGCGAAGCGATTTCCAACGATGCGCACGTTTTCGTAGGCCGCGCGATCACCTTGGTTGAGTAGCGCGACCGCCGACTGATCGTCGCCCGGGTACTTGCCCTCGGCGTAGTCGTTCGCAATCGTAAGGTTTTTGGCTTGGAAGCCACTCGGCAGCGAGTTCGTGAACGTGGCCGACGCCGAAATCGTGCTGGGCTCGCCCGCTTCGGTGCCGGCGGCGGAGTTGCCGCGCACGATGACCGTCTTGCTAGCGTCGCTGTCGATGCCATAAAGCGTGAGCGGTGGCGCCGATGTTTTGGCCGGCACCACGACGGTCTCGCGGTACGTGCCCGGCATGATGCGAATGTACACGCGCGGGCAAGTCGCCAAATAGATCGCCTCGGTGATGGCGGCCTGAATCGAGGTGTGTGTACCGCTACCGTCGAGCGCGACGGTGTAGCCCGGAACGACCTTGGTGACGTCACCGATGCTGGCGCTCAGGGGATCCCAATTGTCGTCGCGAGCGTACGTGATCGTTCCGGCGTTGACGCTGAAGTCGCCGCCGCGTGCCAGTGCTTTCAGGATCGTAAAGCGAGCATCGGCTTGCTCCTGGCTGAGCTGCGGGCGCGTCGCTGTGCTCGCAATGGCGGCTCCGGGTGGGCGCAGCGCAGCGTCGAGACGCGCAACAACGCCGTCCGGCTGGGTCGGACACAACTTGGGATCGAGCAGCGCGCCAGCCATGCCACCGCCGCCCGCCTGCGAGTTTCCAGCGGTTCCGCCTGCATCAGAGCCAGCGGTTGCGGGAGCTCCTCCGTTCACTGGTGCGCCACCGCTCACGCCCGCGCCGCCGCTGTTGGCTGGTGCGCCGCCGCTGGCGCTGCCCCCATTCGCAACTCGAGCGCCGCCGCTGTTGGCAGCACCACCAAGCGCCGTGCCGCCTCCGCTGGCTGACGTGCTGCCGCCGTTCGACGCTCCACCGCTACCACCCGGCGAATTGCTTCCGCCGCTAGAGCAACCGAGCGCAACGAACGCAACAACGTACGCGGCGCGCTTCACGGAACCGCCGGCAGCGACCCGTCCGCGCCGCGCGTGGCCGCAAGTTGTGCCGTACTGGGGCAGCTCGTACCAATGGTGCCGTTGATACCCTGATCTGCCTGTGCGTTGGAGCACGAACGGCAGCCGGTGCAAGTCGAGCTGGCGCCGCTGTTGTTGGTGAATCCACGCATGCGATTGCTGACAGCGATGCCGTTGGTGAGCGTGTGATTCCCGCCTTTGCTGTCGCCGCCCAATTTGAAACCATTGCCATCTTGTTCGGAGGCGCTAATCGTCTTGGCGTTGCTCCACGACCAACAATTTTCGAGCCGAATCGGGCTGAGCCAAGCGTAGAAGTCGTAGCCGTCGTCGACGTTCTCCCACGCGCGGCAACCGCGGAAGATGTTACTTGCGCCGGTTTCTTCCTTCGCGCCAAAGCCGTCAGCGTTTTCACCGTTGCACTGCGGATCGTAGTTGTGATGTGAGTCGCAGTTGAGAATCAGATTATTGGTGCCGCTGCCGGCGTACCCGGAGCCCGCGCTGATCTGAATGCCGGTGTCGGCGCATTCGCTGACGACCACGTTTTCCACGGTGTCGTGCGATCCCTGCACCTTGATGCAGTTGTCATTGGCTTTCTTGATCTCGATGCCCTTGATGGTCCAGTAGTCGGCATTCATGGTGATGCCGCCCAGGTTTCCGTCGGACGGGTTCGCGCCACACGCAACGCGCGGCTGCGTAGAAAAATCGAGCAGCGGGCGCGTGGCAGCGTTGGGCGCCGCTTGAATGGTTAGCACGCGACTGGCTGTGCCCATGCGCGTCTTCTTCAGCTCGAAGCGCGTGTTCATCACGTAGGTGCCTGCTTTGAGGCACATCGTCTTCAGATTGCCCAAACATGCGGCGCCATTTGCGGTGCCGGAAGGCGGCGGTGGGCAGAGAAGATCGTATCCGTGCAGGAGATTTGCAGGCTGCGACTCGGTGCCCGGTGCCGTCGCAGTTCCGTCCGCTGCCACCCACACATCACAAGGCCCCGCGTTGGTGGTACCGCCCGTGCCGCTCGTCGTGCCACCGCTGCTGCTCCCGCCGCTGGCGCTGCCTCCAGCCGACGAGCCACCGCTGCTCGAGGTGCCACCCGACGCCGCTTTGCCGCCCGCTGAGCTCCCGCCCTGCGAACTCGTGGTGCCACCCATGGCCGTCGCGCCACCGCTGCTCGAACCGCCCTGTGCGCTCACGGAGCCGCCGTTACTACTATTGCTGCCCCCGTTGGTTGTCGCGCCGCCGCTGCTCCCGCCCGCCGCTTGGCCTCCTGACGAATTGGAGGAGCCGCCGGATGCGGATGCGCCACCGTTCGAAGTGCTCGCGCCGCCTTGCGCGGAAAGGTTGCCGCCCTGAGCGTTGTTGTTGCTCCCACCTTGCGCCGAAGTGCTGCCACCTTGGCCGGAAGCGCCGCCGCGCGCGGACGAAGTGCCGCCGGAGCCTCCTTCGGAAGACCCGCTGCTACAACCAATCATCAACAAAATCGGAGCCATGGCGCGCAGCGAAGCAACAGCCGAGGCGCGAAAAACGCGAGAGTTAGTCATTCGATTTTTCTCAACGAAGCGCGGGTGTTCGGACGAACCCAGAGCTTGTGTCCAGAGCTGCGAGTCGCGGCTCACGCTCGCAAAACGCTCAGCTCGGTTCCGGCTCCCCAAACACACCCGGTCCTCGCGCAGCGTCGCACACGCATCACGGCTGCTCGCGCTGCGCTTTGGCCACCTCGCGCCGGCGCTCGACTAAGCCCTCACGATTCAAGCCTCACGATTCAACCGTGAAGCGCAGCGAATAGCTCACCACCGACGGCTTCTTCAGCGCGGGAAACTCGACGGATTCGAACACGCCGAGCATGCACGCGCGGAAGGGCTCGCCACCCAGTGCGCTGCGCGGCTGCTCGACGCGCGGCTTTCCTCCCGCCCGATCGATGTGCAAGTCGACACCGAACGTGCCGCCCCTGCCCGGATCCGTGACTAAACGGTAGCAGCGCAAGAACTCCGGAAAGCGTTGCTCGATGGCCTTCTCGTACGGTGCCTTGCCCGCAGCGTCGTTCGGACCGCCCCCGATGTGCATGCCAACGCTCTTCACGGCAACCGCGGGCAACGTGGGTGTTCCCGGCGGTGGCGGCGGCGAAGGTTCCGTCGACGGCGCTCCCGCAGGAGCATTGCCGGCCTGCGCGGCAGATGCTGGTGCCTCCGAGGCTGCAGCCGTCGATGGCGCAGCGCTCGACGAGTTGGCGCCGCGGACCGCTTCGTTCGTTGGGGCTGCCGGCGCAGGACCAGCCGACTGCGGCGCACAAGCAACGAACAACAGTGCCGGGGACAAAGACAGCAACTTCACGACGCACCTCGTCCGGTTCTAGCGTGAATCATCGCCGTCGCCGAGCGCGATCTGCCCCGCTTCGCTTTCGGCCCTCAGGGCGGACTCAGATCCAGCTCTCGGTCCATACGCTGCTCGCGAATTGCATCGATTCGAGCCCGCAAATCGGAGTTTCCAGGCAGCAGCTCGGCGGCGAGCACGGCGTGCCGCTCGGCCTGCTCGAGACTACCAAGACGACGCAGCGCCTCACTGAGGCCAGTGTGCGCGCGCGCAGAACCTGGACTCCAGCTCAGCGCACGCTCAAAAGCGGCGTGCGCCCTCCCCGGCTGCTCGGCGTCCAACGCTGCCGCGCCGAGTGCAATCGCGCTCGCGACGCCGCCACCGAGCTGACTCGCCCGTTCGAGCGCAACCAGCGCGCCCCGCGTGTCGCCGTTGTCACGCCGCGCCAGCCCGAGCTCCAACACTCTCTCGGCGGAATCAGGAGCCAAACGAGCGGCGCGTTCACACGACCGCAAACGTTCACGCGGTGAGTCGGCAGCGAATGCAGCTGTCGCGAAGCGCGCAGCCAACCAGTCGGCAACTGAGCGCGACAACAGAAAACCAGCGAACAACAACGAAGCCACTGCCAACGCTTTCCAGCCCTTCGACGGCGCTCGCTCGGACGCTGGCAGCGCTCGTTCCGACGCTGGCAGTGCGCCAAACCCCAGCGCCAACAGCACACTCACCGCCGGCAAATGCAACGGGCTGTCTCCCAACGCGCAGATCGCCGCGACCAACAACGCGGCCGCAAATTCCAAAGCACGCGAGCGAACAGAAGCACGCAGCGCCAGTGCAAACGCAAGCAGCAACAGCAGCGGAGCCAATGGTCCCGCCTCGACCGCCAACTCGATCCAATCATTGTGTGCTGTGGTCGCGTTCGAAAACCTGCGGCTCGCCTCGGCTGGCGCGAGGCGTTGCAGCGCCCGACCCTGCGCTTCCAAGAAGCGCGGATAGAAATTGCCCAGCCCTGCCCCAAGCGGCAATACATCGAGCGCAGCGCGCCCGGCGTTTCGCGCGATCCAAATCCGCCCTCGCAACGACGTCGGAGCGCTGCGATCGAGCTCCACACTGCGAGGCGCCGCTTCCACCGCGCGCGCCTCGTGCCGAACCATCGCGCGCTGGGCCGGTCGCTCGTGAACCGCGACGCTCACCAACAGCACTACCAGCTGCAAACCCGCGAGCAAACGCTCGCGACGTGAGTTCCCCAGCGCAATCACGACGAGCCAAGCAACGCCACTCGCAACCCAAGCTACGCGCGATTCGGTCAGCGCGAGACCCGACGCCACCGCAGCAGCCAGCAACGCCGTCGCCCAGCGCCGCTCGCGCACGATGCGATCGCCAAACGCTAGCGGCCAAGCCACCGCCAGCACCATACCAGCCCAATTCGGATTGCCCTGTCCCGCGTGCAAATGCATCCCGCGAGCAGCGAGTGCCCACGAGGCAAACAGCCAAACCAGCGTGCCAACCGTAACTAGCAGCGCGGTGCGCCCGGCAATGACGCGACTCGTTGCATCGCCGAGTGAAGTCAGCGCAAACGCCAAGCTCAGCATCGCGGCCCAATTGCCAAGCCGCAACCAGCGCTCACCTCCGCCGTACACCGCGCTCAGCGCGAGCCATGCGCCGCAAGCCGTCAGCATCAACAGCGCGCCGTGCGGTCGCGCCGAAGCTCGCCGGCGCACGAGCAACCAGGCGACACCGACAACACCGAACAACAGCGCAAAACTTCGTTTCGTCGCAGCAGCCGGCGCTGCCGGATCATACACGAGACAAGCTGCCGCGAGCGCCCAGGGCAGCGCCGCCAGCGCGCGCGAGCTCACAGATTGACGCCGGTCGCGCCCCGCCGCGAATCCAGCAGCTTGCGCAACAGGTCGCGCACGAACGGCCGCCCTTCGCGCGCAAACGCGCGACGCAACAAGCTCGTCGTCAGCGGACGCTGGTCACGCTGCAAATAACCCATGCTGAGCTCGCGCTCCTCGGCGCTGTTCGAAGCCAGCCCTTCGAGAAACCGAAACACTCCCGGATCGGGCTGCCACGCCATGCGCACCGACGCCGACGCCAGCGCTATCGAACGATCCGCACTCTTCTCGCGCTGCAGCAACGCCGGCTGCCAACGTTCGCGCACCTTTTGATCGTCCACAATCGAAAGCACGCGCGAAAAGCGCGGCAACCATGACCCCGGCAGATTGTCGAAATCAGCAAACACCGCGGCGTCCGCGCTCGGCTGCGCAAGCCGTGCCAGCGCCACCGAAGCGTGCAAACGCAAAGCCGTGTTCTGGTGCTTCGCCAGTGCACCCAACACATCGAGCGCCTGCTTCTCCCCGACCGCGCCCACCAAATCGACCGCGCTCTCCAGCCGCGACCAATAACCGTTGGGTCCCAACGCACGCGCCTCGCTGGCAGCCAGCAACCCAGTGCCCGCCGGACGCAACGCCGCCACCAAATTCGTCAAATCGTTCCGCCCTTTGACCCAGGCGAGCAACATGCGACCGCCGAGCGCCGGCGTCTTCTGAGACAGCAAAAACGGCTCGACCGCTGAACGCGCGCAGCGATGCTGCTCCAAACACTCCACCGCCGAATCCAACACACGTCGATCGCCCAGCGCCGCCAACGCCAACACGGCTTCCAGCCGCGCCTGCTCGGTGAACGAGTCACCACTCGGCACAGCCACCAGCGAATTGTACACCACGTCGCGCTTTTCTCCGTTGCTCAGCGACAGCAGCGAAAACAACGCCGTCTTCTTCAACGTGCGATTTTTATCGCTCGTGAACGGCATCACCAGCGGAATCGCCTCCGGCGCATCCAGCTTACCCAACGCGGCAATGGCGCTCACCCGCACGAAATCATTCTGATCTTTGAGCGCGCGTTCGAGCAACGGTAAGCCTTCGGGCCTCCGCACATCACCCAGCACGAACGCCGCGTTCATGCGAATCGAAGCTTGCTTGTGCTGCGACAACCCCTGAATCGCCGCAAAAAACGCCTTCGGATCCAGCCGTTCCAACGCGAACGCGATGTTGTTCAACATGCGCGCCTCGCGCACCTTCGGAATCTGCGCAACCAGCGCGCTACTCGCCGCCTTATCGCCGATGCGCCCCAACGCGAACACCGCGCGGTTTCGCGTATGCGAATCCGAATTGTTCATCAGCGGCACCAGCGCTGGCACCAAAGCCGGATCACGCAACTCTGCCGCAGCAAACGTCCCCGCGAGCACCAACGAATAATCGCCGCTGCCCAACGCAAACTTCACGTCGCCCACCAACGTCTGCCGCGCGAACAAATGCCGACTCTTCCAAGCCGCTTGAAACGCCGCCGAATGCAACTCCGCGCGCTTCTCGTCGTGCAACACCTTGCGCAACAACTGCACCGCACGCTGATCCGACAACATCCCCAGCGCCGACAGCGCCATCAACCGATTTTCGGGCGTCTCATCCTCGCGCGCCAACACATTCGACAACGCCATGAACGAACTCGCATCCGGAATCCGCACCAACGCCGCCAACGCCGTCGTTCGCACACCGGGCGCCCAAGCCTCCAACGCCTCTTGCAACGCCGTCAGCCCGCGTCGATCACCGAGCCGCCCCAACACCATCGCGCACGTCGCCCGCACGCCATCGTCCACGTTGTCCGCCACACAACGCGCCAACGCCGGCGTCGCACGCCGACCCAAATTCAAAATATCTGGACTTGCCGGCATATCCGCGCCAGACACATTCACCAGCGCGCTCGCGTCCTTCGGCAACGCTTCCAAAATCGCCCGCTGCCGCCGCCCCAAATCCACACTCACGCCCCCTTCGACCGCTTCACTCGCTTCCCCCTCGATCGGCCCTTCCTCTTCCTGAGCGAACGCGCTCTTCAACACCCCAAAACTCGGCAACAACGCGAGCAGACTCACCCCCAACCAAACCCAGCCGCGCCGCGCTCTCATTTTCGCAACTCGATTCACCCCGCCACCGCCGCAACTCACGCCATCACCGTCGCAACTCACGCCATCACCGTCGCGACTCACGCCATCACCGTCGCGACTCGCGCCATCACGCTCGCAACTCACGCCATCACGCTCGCAACTCACGCCATCACGCTCGCAACTCACGCCATCACGCTCGCAACTCACGCCATCACGCTCGCAACTCACGCCATCACGCTCGCGACTCACGCCATCACGCTCGCGACTCACGCCATCACGCTCGCGACTCACGCCATCACGCTCGCGACTCACGCCATCATCGTCGCGACTCGCGCCACCACCCGCGCGACTCATTGCGCCACCTTCGCGTTCTTCGACAGCTCCTTCACCTGCGCCAACAACTTCTCCGCGTTCGTCCGTTGCGACAAATAACGAATCGTCACGCGCCGCCCGCTGCACTTCCGTCCGCCGCCGGTCCACTCAATCAAATCCACCGCCGCGTTCGTGTACAGCTTCAAATCGAAGTCCTCTTCGCAGCTTGCCGTCTTCGGCAAATCCAGCTCCAGCTTCAAACTCGCGCGCGGCTCATTCGCCGGCACCGCCTGATCGTGCGCCGGAGCCGCCGCAGCCCGCGCCGGTGCACACGCCGCCGTGGAAAGAACCCAAATCGAAAACCAAATCCCAGAAAACCGTCGCAACAAAGCCCCTCGATAGCACGCCCGTTTCGCCTCTAGAAGCGCCTCATCGCGCACGACAGCATCCGCCCCCTCGCCGCCCAAATCCAGCGCCGCATTGCACGCAGCCCCGTGCGCGAACTCGCTCCGCGCGCCCTCGCTCCCCAAATCCAGCGCCGCATCGCACGCCCAATCGCACGTGTCATCTCCAATCGAAACGCCGCCAAGCCCAGGCGAGCTCATTTTTCTGGGGTTGGGGGGGAGCGCCGAAAAGGGCGCGCCATGCGGGACGTGGCACGTGAGGCACCACCGCCGCTCGACTTCCGTCACTGCAGCCGCGCACGCCCTACCTTGTGGCGGATTCACACTTGCCTCCGTTGGCCTCACAGCCCAGCCGTGGCCGCATCCGTTGGCCTGCGAATCGCATTGTGACACCCTCAGCTCAGTGCCTCGTTGCGAAAAGCCTAGCTCCGTGACTCTTGGCGAAGCGAGCAGCTCCGCTCGTTGCGAAAACCCTAGCTCCGCGCTTCGCGAAACGCTTAGCTCCGTGACTCTTGGCCAAGCGAGCTGCTCCGTTCCTTGCGAAACGCCTAGCTCCGCGCTTCGCGAA